>NZ_AZWQ01000019.1 GCF_000514815.1 Salinispora fenicalii | reverse complement strand
CTTTCCCTGAGGTCGGGTCTGGTGCCGTTGAGTCGGGATAGCTGATCTGATGCCTCGGCCAGGAGCTTGTCCTGGTGGGCCAGTAGTGCTGACCTCCTGCCGCGATACTCGGCCAGCAACGCGAGCCGCGCGGGTTGGCAGGGCCAGTCGGCGCCGCAGGCCCGGCACCGCCAGAGCGGGCGCATGGGGTCGTGTGCGCGGATCATGGTCGGTTCCCGCCCGCGTGGTCACGTAGGCAGCGTTTGAGGTCACCACACCGGGGGCACCAACTGCCCGAGCGGCTTTTGGTCACCAGGCCCAGAATCACGCCAACGGCGAGCCCAACGACCACGGCAGTAGCAATGCCGACCATCGATGCTCCCTCAGTCTCGCCTGTCGGCGCTTTGGGCGGGCGGCCGGTGCGCGGTCACCAGCGACCTCCGTTGGCTCGCCACTGCTGGGCCGGAGTGAGCCAACCGACGCGGCCTACCTGGGGGTTGGCGACGGTGGGTTGAGTCATCCACGCCGGCAGATTGACTGGCCGGACCGGGCTCGGCGCTGCCAGGCGGTACGGGGGGTTCGCGCGGTGTGGCCCGACCGTGCGGTGCGCTCGGGCCGCATGGTGCGGCCGTGCCGGCGGATTGCTCTTCCGGCGGCTGAACCAGCGGATACGCATTTCGACCTCCTCTAAAGAATGGGATGGCGTTGCATCCGGCGCGGCCCGCACCGGGACCCGTTGCGGCACCCGAACCGTTATGGGGCGGACAAACTGGGGTGAGGCCTGACCGGCGGAGGGCGTCCCCGGCCCGAGTCTGTGACTGGTAGCTAAGGGCCGGGTCGTCACCCTCAGCCTTTCGACTACCACAGCGGCAACAACGAGCGTCACCACAAGCACTGCCGACAGCTTCTGCCGGTTCATGGGTGGGTTTGGGTCCAGGGGACGACTCGCTCGCACCCAGCGGCCATCGGTCTGTGGGGCTGCTACCGAGATCATCATTAGCATTGACGCTCCTAGAGTCCAAACAGCTCTCGGCAGGGTGGACAGAGCATTACCTGAAGCAATCAAGGTCGCAACACTCCGAGCGAAAATCTCGCTGAAATATTTACACCGGCTCATTGTGTGTGCATCATGTGGATGAAGTGAAACGGATCGGCGGGCAAACTGAGACGTGAGGGATGGTGACGTGACGAGCGTCGGATCAAGCGTGCCAAGACGGGAACTCGGCCGGTATCTGAAACAGGCTCGCGAAGAGGCCGGATGGCCCCTCGAAACGGCTGCAAAACAGCTTGAATGGAGCAGGGCGCGCATGTATCGCATTGAAGGGGGGCAGACATCTGTCCGCACCCACGATGTCGAGCTGATGTGTCGCCTCTACGGCACCTCGGACGAAATCCGTCAGGTCCTGGTGGGACTGGCGGGTGAAAGCAAAGCGCGGGGGTGGTGGCAGGCATACGGGGATGCCATCCCCGACTGGTTTGAGCTGTATGTAGGCATGGAGGCAGCAGCCGATCGGCTACGTCAGTACGAACCGGCGCTCGTGCCGGGGCTACTCCAAACCCGGGAGTACGCGGAGCGCGTCCTACGTTCCAAGCCTGGCATCGAACCGGCGGAAGTGGCCAAAGCGGTATCGGTCCGGCTCGAACGACAGCAACTTTTGACGCGTGGGGTCCCCCGTGCACCGAAGCTCGACGTTGTGCTGGGTGAGGCGGTACTACGGCAGCGCGCGCCGGAGATGCCGGCGCAGCTCCAACACCTTGTAGACGCCACTATGCGGGAGAGCGTCACGATTCGGGTAGTACCGATTGTGACCGCCCCCCACCATGTGTCACTCGCTGGCGGATTCGTGATCGTGGACTTTCCGGCGCGGGGCACACGTCCTGCCGAGCCAACGACCGTCTACTCTGAGTCGCTAACCGGGGCCCTGTACTTGGAGAAGGCCCGGGAGGTGGCCGCATACGCTGAGGCCTGGGTGGCGCTCGACGGGGTTGCACTAGACCCTTTCCGCTCGGCAGACCTCATCAAGCAAGCACTCAAGGAGCATCAGTGAGTAATCTGATCGGTGCAAAGTGGCACAAGAGCAGCCGAAGCGGCAGCACCGGTGGCAACTGCGTGGAGGTTGCCAGCAACCTTCCCGGCGTCGTGGGCGTTCGTGACAGCAAGGACCCCACCGGGCCGGCTCTGGTGTTTGGTCCGGAGGCGTGGCGGGCGTTCGTGCAGCACGCCCGGCGCTGACAAGCGAGCAACTGAGCCCCCGGCGCGTCAACGTCGGGGGCTTAAGCATGTCTGGGGTACGTGCTGGCAGATGTCGAACTCGTCGCTCTCGAAGGCGCTGATGTAGAAGGCCATGCCCAAGCCCTGGATAGGGCCTAGTTGTGGATGCGGTGGGCCGTCCAGGCTTGTGCGGCCCACCGCCAGTTGCCTTCGGTGGGGGACTGGGTTTTCGCGTCGACGTTGCTCCCATAGGTCCGCGAGAGCGGACGCGAAGGTCCCGACTGCTTCTGGGGATGCCTGCTTCCAGGGCGGGATCTGATCCGCCCAGGACTCGGCTTGTGCTGGCGTGTGGCCTGCCCGGATGAGTCGGACGATCAGTTCGTCCTGTGCCTCCTGCCAGGCGAGTGCCTCGGGGTATCGAAGCCACCGGCACCATCGCCAGCATCAACCAGTGGCTCCGGGCCTCGCCTGCGAGGAAGCGTCTTAGCCGGCTGACCTGCCGGCACGCGTGCAGTTGCGGCTCAGGTGGTGACCGCCCGAGACCGGTCGGCCGCGATCCGTATCGCCAGGCCGGCCAATGCGGTACCCATCACGTACCGCTGCGTTCGCATCCAGACCGGCCGGCGAATCAGGAACGTCGACACCGAACCGGCGGTGAGCACGATCAGCGCGTTCACTATGAGGGAGACCAGGATCTGGGTGAGGCCGAGTAGCAGGCTCTGCACCGCCACGTGCCCCCGTGCCGGATCGACGAACTGTGGCAGCAACGAACCGTACAGAATCGCGACCTTCGGATTGAGTAGGCTGGTCGCCAGCCCCATGGTGAACAGGCGCCGCGTGCCGTCCGATGGTAGTGGCACCGGAGCGAAGGCCGACCGGCCCCCGGGACGCAACGTCCGCCAGGCTAACCAGCCCAGGTACGCTGCCCCGGCCAGCTTCACCGCCGTATAGAGCGGCGGCACGAGCGCGAACAGCGTGGCGATTCCCGCCACGGCGGCGATCAGATAGGCCAGGAGCCCGGCGGCGATGCCCAGCAACGACACCAGCCCGGCTCGCCGGCCCTGCGTGACCGACCGAGAAACCAGGTAGACCATGTTCGGCCCCGGCGTGAGCACCAGCCCCAACGCCACCAGCCCGATTCCAACCAACATGCCGACTGTGACCATGCAAACCGCCCGCTCGGGTAATCCGGGCGGCGACATTATCACGGGCGATTCCGGGGCCCGAACGAGCCGTGGGCAGCTTCCCTGAGGGATGAAGGCGCATGATCAAATTCGTGCGCCAGTAGGTGGTGACCAGCAACACCCGGTCGGCGAGGTCGAGTGACCACTGCCGGCCCGGCCGCCCGTCCGCGATCGCGTCACCGCCCTGCCCGGCGACCAGCCGGACCAACCTGCGGAACTGGACGGGCTGTCGGACACCAGGGCTACTAGACATCTCTTAGCTTGATCTTTAACCTGGTCGACGTTGATGGGGATTCGCGGTTTTCGATTTCTTGGTGTCCGGTCCCGCCGAAGACGGCGAGTTATTTGATTTCGTTCTTTACAATCTGGCCGTCCTTTATGATGACGGCCAGATTGGCCGGATCGGCGATCAGGTCGATGTCGGCCAGCGGGTCGCCACGCACGAGCAGTAGGTCGGCGTATGCGCCGGGCTCGACGACACCGAGCGGCGCGGGGTAGGGATTGCGCTCACCGCACATCGCCAGCAGCGACGCGTTGTCGTGAGTCGCCATCCTCAGCACCTGTGCGGGTGCATACCAGCGCACGAGTTTGGCCAGCTGCGCACCCTGCTGCTCGCTGAATTTAGGGTCGAACAGGATGTCGGAGCCGAAGGCCACCTTGACGCCATGCGCTGTGGCCATCTCGTAGGCGCGCTCGGTGCCGGCATAGGTCTTTTTCTGCTTGGCCCGGCTCGCCGGGTCGAGCATGGAGTTGGCCTCGTCCTCGAGGAACGGTTGAAGACACCACCAGATGCCCCGGTCGGCCAGCATCTTAACCGTCTCATCGTCGAGCAGTTGCCCATGTTCGACGCAGCGCACCCCGGCCCGGACGGCCTGCCTGACCGACGCCGGGGTGTACGCGTGAACGGTCACATAGGTTCCCCAGTTAGCGGCCGCGTCCACCGCCGCTCGGATCTCGGGTTCGGTGTACTGGGTCACGTCCAGCGGGTCGTAGGGCGATACGATGCCGCCGCCAGCCATCACCTTCAACTGGGTGGCGCCGAGCATCAGCTGCTGCCGCGCCGCCCGTAGGACCTCGTCGACGCCATCCGCGATCGCGCTGATGCCGACCTGTTCGAAGGCCGACAGCGGCTTAGAGGGGTCGCGCGGCAACTCGGACCTGACTCGGAAGTCACCGTGGCCGGAGGTTTGGGTAATCATCGCGCCGCTTGGGTAGATGCGCGGCCCGGGCGTCACGCCCTGGTCGATGGCAAGCTTGAGCGGGAACGAAGGACCGCCGGTGTCGCGGATCGTGGTAAACCCGCGTAGGAGCGTCCGCTCCGCCTGCTGGGCCGCTCGAAGCATAATGTAGCGGGGGTCGGAAGTCGCGATCTCCAGTTGAGAGACCCCGGCGAGAACCGAGTGCCAGTGGGCGTCGATCAGGCCGGGTATCAGGGTATGCCCGACAGCGTCGATGGTCTCACCGTCGCCCCGCGAGTCGCCGAGGCTGGCGATGAACTGACCGTCGACGGTCACGGTGGTCGGTTCGGTGAGCACATCCGATCTGCCATCGAAGACCCGCGCGTTCGCTATCGACATCCTCATGACCTGACGCTAGGGCGTCTGACCCCTGAGCTGGGCCGATTGCTCGAACCCGCGACGGGCGAGTGGGTGAAGCCGGACCCAATCGGCACCGCCATCGGCTGCAGGTCTAACTTGATCCCCTGCCACACCGCACAGGTTAAAGATCAAGTTAGTGTCATTGATGTTGCCAACAGCGCGGGAGCTGCCCTTCAGAGCGTAAAGAGTCGTGCTGCGGGCCGCTGTGGGCATGAGCCGAATCTTGTCGCTACTGGTGCAGGCCGAGGAATGGCTGACGCATTGGGCAGGCGCGTACGATAGGTGCCGCAATGGGCACTGCAGCTGGCGGGCTGGTAGGTTTATCGTAGCGGCGTAATCGGTGCCAGAGCTGGAGGAATCGTAGCCAGCGAGCTTGGCAAGGGAATCGGGAAGCGGATTTGCTCATGGTCTTATTCGTACGAGCTGCTGGTCCGCACGAAACGGAGGAAGCGTGACCGCGATCGCTGACGCAGCAATTCCCGACCGTGCGTCTGGCCTCGTTCTCACCCTTGGGCTCTTAATGACAGCCGCATCGTGTCTCGTTGCCCTCGCATCGTGGTTCAATTGGAAGAACTACTTCCCGGATGGACACCAGGACAGATGCGTGGCCGCGATTGCCTTGATGTTTACCTTCGGCACGGCATTCCTGGGGACAACCTGGATCGAGCCCACCGCCAGCCTGTCAACGAATCTGATCGACGCCGTCCAGAACGTACTGATAGTCCTCACATTGCTGTCGGCGGCCTTAGTCGCCATGATATATTGGTTCAATCGACCTCAGTTCCTGGTCCCTGCCCGCTACCGCAACGACCGTGGCCGGTGGGCGGAACGCGCACGGCATGGACGTTAGGTTCGAAGGATGAACTAGCGGATCTCAAGTTGCCGCAACTCATTGCCCCAGTAGTGCTTGAGCAATGGAGCGGGTACGCCTATAAGTCTCGCCGCTTGCTGCACATGTACCCGGAGGTACGGCATTACGGTAGGGAGGCCAGCTCCATGCGCAAAGTCGTCAAGAACTTGATCTGTCGGCTTGCTCACTGGTGTAGTCAGGCCGAATATCGCCGCAACGTCGACCCTGATCACTGCTTTGCTTCCGCGTAGCTCTATCTGCGCACGGAAGATGAACTCCCCATTTAATAGTGCCTGCTGGACATGAAGATCTGAGGAGTCACCGTCGACCGGTATCTCTTTCATGTCGAAGCCGTCACGTCGCCGTGCTGATACCTCGTAAACGCGCACGTTCTCGAGGCTGAGAAGCGAGGTGAACTCTGCAGCAGTGGTGACGGTTTTTGAGGTCATGAAGCCAGTTCGATCACGGGGCGCAATTCGGCGGGAGTTTCCATCTCGTCACTTTCGCTGTCGACGGATGCCGGTATGTGGTAGCTCGCCTTCCAGGATGCGGCAAGGCCGGCAACCTCTACCATCAGTCGTACCCGGCCGCCCGAAGCCCTCGCGTAGCGTTGGACGGTGGAGATTCTTGGATCCCCGCCGGCTCGTTCGAATTTCGAGACGGCAGACTGAGTTGTTTCCATCTCGCTGGCCACGTCCGCCTGAGTAAGGCCTTGACGAACCCGCAGACCGATGAGTGTGTCGATCAAGCGTTCGACGTCTCGGGCGTCTTCCAGGGCTGCTCGAATGTGAGGATTGTCCGAATCTAGTCCGAGTAGATCGAAAAGTTCGTTCCCCATGTCGTGGCTCCCCTTGGTTGCCGCCCCAGCGTATCGCCTAGAGGCGATAATGACACTACTTGTCGTGTCGTGACTTCCAGTCACGGAAACGATCTACCGCGATGTCGACGTGGCGACTCTCGTTCTGACGCTGCTTCTGGAAGAAGTGGAGCGCCAGTAGGACCAGGTTGCTCGCTCCCTCGCCGTAGGCCAACCTCATTCGCCGTTCGCCTACCCGGACGCGCACCTCGAGCACCCCATCGCGCAGCGGCTTGACGTCGCCAGGTCGAGCACGTCCTTCGGCAACCCGATCCATGATCGTTTGGAGCTTGGCAGTCTCCGCCTTCGTGAGCCTGGCTTTAAGGATCTCTCGACGTACCGGATCGCCCCCGCCGGGCGCTGCGTAGAAGTCCCAACGTCGGCTCATGCGTCAGGGCCCGGTGGCCCGGTCAATCCAGTCTGCGGGTGTGAACTGGGCCACGTCGACGGTATGGCCGATAGCTTGGTCGATAGAACGCCCAGTGTCCAACTCGGTCCTGTTGCGTGACGTGGGCAGGGCGAGGCTGTTGCTGCTGCCAAGGTGGATCGGGGTCCCGGTCCCGTTGAGTCAGTCCCTGGTTGCCCTCAGGTGCGGCGGCCGGGCTGCCGCTGTCGGTCGGCGGGGATTTCCCGGACGAGCCCGGCGGGGCCCGGGAGGCGGTAGAACGGGGAGATGAGGAAGACGGTGGTCCGAGAGGCGGTCGAGAAGCGACGTCCGTCCCGTGACTGAGAACCTGTCCGACGAGGTCAGCACGCTCCTGCGTACGGCGGCTGACCAGGTTGTGCTGCCGCTGTTCCGCCAGCTGGACGAAGCCGACATCGAGGAGAAGGCCCCCGGCGACCTCGTTACCGTCGCCGACCGGCGGGCGGAGGAGCTGATCTCGGCGGGTCTGCGCCGGCTGCGGCCCGATTCGGTGGTGGTCGGTGAGGAGGCCGTCGCCGAGGACCCGGAGCTGCTGCGGCACCTGCGTCGCTCCGGCCCGGTGTGGCTGGTGGACCCGATCGACGGCACCGGCAACTTCGCTGCCGGTCGCCCGCCGTTCGCGCTGATGGTGGCCCTGTTGATCGACGGAGAACCGAGCGCCGCGTGGATGTTCGACCCGGTGGTCGGCACGCTCGCTGTCACGCACCCCGGTGTGGGGGCGTACGTCAACGGGCATGCGGTGCGTACGGCCGGAGCACCGGCTGACCTGGGCCGGCTACGGGGCGCGGCGATGGCTCGCTACCTGCCGGCGGCCTTGCGTCCGCGGGTGGAGGAGGCCGGTGCCCGGTTGGGCGAGCTCCTTCCCGGCCAGCACTGCGCCGGGCGGGAGTATCTGGACCTGCTCCTCGGGGTGCAGCAGTTCGTGCTCTACTGGCACACCCTGCCCTGGGACCATGTGCCCGGCACTCATCTGGTCCGGGCCGCCGGTGGCGTCGCCCGGCGCTTCGACGGAGCTGAGTACCATCCGGGCGTCGAGGGGCAGGGCCTGCTCGTCGCGGCGGATGAGCGGATCTGGGAGGCGGTTCGGGAGGCGTTCTTCGGCGGAGCGTGACGACGCGCGCCACCCAGCGTCAGGCAGTGTGTGACGGTGTCCGCCGCCCGGCACTTTGCACCGGGTAACGGTGTGCGCCACCCAGCGTCAATCCGGGGAGAGCTTGCGGATCTGGGGGTCTCACAGCGGTGGTCGGTCCGGTATCGTGGCCGACGGTCTCTGCCCGCTGGCCGCCGATAGGGTGCCGACCAGCGGGGATCGTGGGGGCTGACGGCACTCGGGAAGGATCCACTGTGCGCACAGTCCCGCCCCGCGGGGGCTCCCGTCCGCTGACTGTCCTCGCGATGGCGGTGGTGGTGGCCGTGGCGGTGCTGCTCAGCGCGGTGCCTGCCCAGGCCGAGCCGGGAGAGGGCGGCAGCGAGAAGTTGCGGAAAGCGCTGACGGCCGCCGCCAAAGCGCACATCGACGCTACAGCCAAGCTAAAGAACTCCAAGCGTCGGCAAGAGGAGCTGACCACGGAGCTGAAGACGGTCGAGGCGGAGCTGACAGGCCTGACCGTTCAGGTGGGCGAGGTGGCCGCGCAGTCGTACCGGTTGGGTCGACTTACCCCGATGGCGACGTTGTTGGAGAGCGCGTCGCCCGACGAGTTCCTGAATCGGGCGATGAATCTGGACGTGATGGCCCAGCGGGACGGCCGTAAGGTGCGCGAACTGACCGAGGTCCGGGAGGCGGCGAAGAACGCGAAGATCGCGATTGACTCCGAGGTCCGCGAGCAGGAGAAGCAGCTCGACATCTTGGCGAAGAACAAGAAGAAGGCGGAGGTGGCGCTCGCCGCCGTCAGCTCGGGTGGCGGCTCCGGGTTCGGTGGCGGTTCGGCCAGCGCCGCGTCAGCGCCCCGGAGTTCGGACGGCTCCTGGCCGTCGGAGTCCTGCTCGGTCAACGACCCGACCACCTCTGGCTGCATCTCTCCGCGCACCCTGCACATGCTCAAGCAGTCCCAGGCAGATGGTTTCAAACGGTACGTCTCCTGCTACCGCAGCGGCGGCGGGGGCGAGCACCCGAAGGGGAAGGCCTGCGACTTCGCCGCCGCCTCTAGCGGGTTCAAGAACGTCTCCGCGACCGGCGGCGACAAGGCGTACGGTGATCAGCTCGCGACCTACCTGAAGAACAATGCGGGCCGACTCGGCGTGATGTACGTCATCTGGTATAGGCAGATATGGATGCCGAATACCGGTTGGCGAGCGTATAGCGGCGGCGGGAGCCCCGCCGCCGACCACACCAATCACGTTCATGTTTCGATGTACTGACTCGGGCGACCAGCCTCGCTGCGTACCATCGCGCGGGTGAACTCCGCCTCGCCCCAGACTCCCGTCCGGTCGGCCCGACTCGGGTCGGCGACTGGTTCCGCCCTGCCCAAAGGGCTGGCCGCGTTTCTGGTCTTCTTCTCCAGCGGTGCAGTCCTGGTGCTGGAGACGGCCGCGCTGCGCCTCGTTGGTCCGTACGTCGGGGTGACCCTCCAGGTGACCAGCTCGGTGATCGGCATCGCGTTGGCCGCGATCGCGTACGGAGCGTGGGTCGGCGGGTGGCTGGCGGACCGTCGGGACCCACGTACCCTGCTGGCCCCGGCGCTGGTGCTGGCCGGGATCGCCACCGCGGTGACCCTGCCCGTGGTCCGGTACGCCGGGGAGGTGCTGCGGGGCGGGGCGGCCTCCGCGATTCTGCTGCTTGTCGCGCTGGCTGTCTTCCTGCCGGCGATGCTGCTGTCGGCGGTCACCCCGATGGTGGTCAAGCTCCAGCTGTCCGACCTGCGCCGTACCGGCCAGGTCGTGGGTCGGCTCTCCTCGATCGGCACCCTGGGTGCGGTCACCGCCACCCTGGTCACCGGCTTCGTGTTGGTGGCCGCGCTGCCCAGCACGGTGATCCTGCTCGGCCTGGCGGTCTCGCTGGGTCTTACCGGGCTGATCCTCGGCTGGTGGCTGGGGCGGACGGCGGGCGAGCAGCTGACCGGCCCGGCCCGGGTGTCGGCCAGTCTGGCCGTGCTCGGCCTGCTCGGCGCCGGACTGACCACGGTCGCCCCGAACCCGTGTGACATCGAGACGGCCTACCACTGCGCCCGCGTTGAGTCCGACCCCGGCCGGGCGAGTGGGCGTACGTTGCTGCTCAACTCGGCCCGGCACTCGTACGTGGACCTGGCCGACCCGACTTACCTGGAGTTCGCGTACACCCGGTGGTTCGGGGCGGTCGCCGATGTCATCGCACCCGCGGGGCGCCGGCTGGACGCGCTGCACCTGGGCGGAGGTGGCTTCACCATGCCGCGGTATCTGACCGCCACCCGGCCGGGCACCGAGAACGTGGTCTTCGAGATTGACGGCGGGCTGGTCGAGCTGGGCGAGGAGAAGCTTGGCGTGCGTCAGGGGCCGGAGCTGCGCGCGGTGGTGGGGGACGCCCGGATGTTGGTCGCCGCCGAGCCGGCGGAGAGTCAGGACCTGGTGGTGGGGGACGCCTTCGGGCATCTGGTGGTGCCGTGGCACCTCGCTACCCGGGAGATGGCCGCTGAGATCCGCCGGGTGATCCGTCCCGGCGGCGGGTACGTGCAGAACGTCATCGACTATCCGCCCCTACGCTTCATCCGTAGTGAGGTGGCTACTGTCGCGGCAGAGTTCCGGCAGGTAGCCCTGATCGCTCCGCCGGCCGCGCTCGCCGGTGAGCAGGGGTCCAACTTCGTCATCGTGGCCTCGGACGCGCCGTTGCCGCTGGCCGCCATCCGAGAGCGGCTGGGCGAGGTCGACCCGGCTGCGGTCGTGCTGGACGGCACGGCGCTGCAGGAGTTCGTCGGCGACGCGTTGGTGTTGACCGATGACTATGCCCCGGTGGACCAGCTGCTCGCGACCGCGTGACCGCCGCCGGTCCCGGCTGAATTCGCCGCCGCGACCTACGGCATCGTCGCCGGCTGGTGGGCCTCGCCGGGGTCAGCTGAGCGCAGCGAAAGCCTGCACCTGTTCGATGGTGCCCTCCACGATCAGCATGCTCTCCGAGGCCAGTACGGTGTCGTCGGTGGCGGCCTGGAACCGTTTCCCGGCTAGTTTCGCCGCCACCACCCGTACTCCATGGCGGTCCTGTGGGGTTAGCTCGTGCAGCGGGCGGCCGGTGAGGCTCTCCGGGGTGCGGACCTTGGCGATCGCGAAGTCGTCGCCGAACTCCATGAAGTCCAGCATCCGGCTGACGATGAGGTGGGCCAGCCGTTCGCCGGCCTCCGCCTCGGGGAAGATCACGTGGTGCGCCCCGACCGAGGTGAGGATCTTCGCGTGCTCCGGCGAGCGGGCCCGCGCCCAGATCTGTGGGATCCCCAGGTCAGCGAGGGCTAGGACGGACAGCACGCTCGCGTCCATCGAGGCGCCGATGGACACTACGGCGCGTTCGAGGTCTTCCGCGCCGAGCTGGCGCAGCGCCCCCTCTTCGGTGGCATCGGCCTGCACGACCCGGTCGATTCGGTCGGCCCACCGCTGCACCCGTTCCGCATCCTGGTCGATGGCGAGTACCGGATGCTCGAGCTGCACGAGTGTGTCGGCGACGTGGGAGCCGAAGCGTCCGAGCCCGACCACGATGACCCCGCTGTGTTGGTCTCTCCTAGCCGACAAGGGGTTGCTCCTCCGGGTAGCGGTACAGCCGTCGTCGGGTGTTCAGCGCGAGCGCCGACCCTAGGGTCAGCGACCCGACCCTACCGACATACATCAGAACAATAAGTACGTACTGCCCGCTGTCGGGCAGGTTGGGCGCGACGCCGAGGGAGAGGCCGGCGGTGCTGAAGGCCGAGGTCACCTCGAAGAGCGCCACGTGGTGGGGCGTCCCCTCGGTCAGCAGGATCAACGTCACCGTGCCGGCGAACACGAGTGCCACCCCGAGCAGTGCCACCGTGACCGCCTGTCGTTGACTGGCGGTGGCGATCCGGCGGTGCCGGATGGTGACATCTGGCTCGCCCCGCAGCTCGGCCCAGATCACGAAGGCGAGGAGGAAGAAGGTGCTGACCTTGATGCCACCGGCGGTGCTGGCGCTGCCGCCGCCAATGAACATCAGTGCGGTGATCGCCGGGATGCTCTCCTCGCCCAGCGCCTCGATGTTGATCACATGGAATCCGCCGGTACGGAAGAACGCGTTCTGGGCGAACGCGGCGAGGATCTTCTCCGGCCACGGGCGAATGCCGAGCGTGTACGGGTTGGACCATTCGGCGGCCAAGAGGGCGAGGAAGCCGACGATCAGCAGCGTCGCGCTGCCCCAGATGGTGAGCTTGGTGGAGATCGACCAGCTCGTCGGGTGGCGCCTACCTCGGACGGCCTCGAACAGGGCCGGGAAGCCGAGTCCGCCGAGGAGTGCCCCGAACGCCATCGGCAGGATGAGCCAGGCGTCGCTGGAGAATCCGAGCAGGCCGTCGCTGTAAAGGGCGAAGCCGCCGTTGTTGAAGGCCTGGACGGCATGGAAGACGCCGACCCAGAGCGCCTCGCCGAAGGCGTAGTCGTACTTACCCCACAGGCGGAGCGTCAGGACGATGGTGATGATCGCCTCGGCGGTCAGCGCGATGGCGGCGATCCGGAACAGCAGCCGGCGGACATCACCGAGGCCGAATTCGGCGGTCTCGGCCTGCACGAGTAGCCGGTTACGCAGTCCGAGTCGGTGGGATACCACCAGGATGACCAGGGTCGCGCCGGTCACGATGCCGAGCCCACCGACCTGGGTGAGGATGGTGATCACCGCTAGGCCGAAGTCATTCCAGTAGTTTGGCGTGTCCACCACGGCCAGGCCGGTCACCGAGACCGCGGAGGCGGAGGTGAAGAGGGCGGTGACGAACGGGGTGTGCCGCTGTTGGCCGGTCGCCCATGGCAGCATCAGCGCGAAGGTGCCGATGAGGATCGTTGTGCCGAACCAGACCGGCACCAGTCGAACGGGGCGCCGTAACAGCCAATGCACCCGACAATCTTCACTTTTCACCGGGAGGGGCGGGGTGGAAACGGCACTCCGGGGGTCGACCAGCGAGGATAAACCGGCCTTCAGTGGGCGTTTCAGGTCAACCTACGGCCGGTGGCACCCCGATGCGGGCGTATCCCGCTAACCTCCTGATCGACGGTGGCTTCGAAGGGGGACAGTGCATGGGCGAGCGGCTGGCCGTGATCAGTGGAGGCGGCACCGGGATCGGGGCAGCCACCGCAGAGGCGCTCGCCGTTGACGGCTTCGATGTGCTCGTCGTGGGCCGGCGGGAGGAGACGCTGCGGGCCACCACGGCTCGGCTCTCCTGGGACCTCGCCCGACCCGGCGCGGTCCGGGCGGTGGTGGCGGACCTGGCTGATCCGCAGCAGGTTTCTCGGGTGGTCGAGGCGGTCGATGGCCGGGCAGTCGACGTGGTCGTCAACAACGCCGGGGGCTACCTCGGTGGGGAACCCGACACCCTGGCTGGGGTCGCCGAGCAGTGGCGGGCCAATCTCGAGGCGAACCTGCTCACCGCCGTCCTGCTCACTGAGGCGCTGCGGCCGGCACTGCGGCGCCCCGGTGGTCGGGTGGTTCTGGTCAGCTCGAGCGTGGCGCAGCGGGGCGGCGGCGGGCCGTACTCCGCGGCGAAGGCCGCACTGCACGGCTGGGCGTACGACCTGGCGGTGCGGCTCGGGCCGGACCAGATCACGGTCAACGTGGTCAGCCCCGGGTACGTCGCGGACACCGAGTTCTTCGGCGGCCGGATGACCCCCGAAGGGCACGCCCGGCAGGTCGCGGCCACGCTGGTCGGTCGAGCCGGCACCCCGGAGGAGATCGCCGCGGCGGTCCGCTACCTCGCCGGCCCCGCCGCCGGCTACGTCACCGGGCAGGTCCTCGGTGTCAACGGCGGGTCGGTCCTGGGTCGGTGATGGTGGCAGCGCCCCGCCGCCGTCCGCTCACTCGTCCAAGATCTCGTACGCCGCGGCCGGTGCTGGCGTCACGTCACCAGTGGGGGGAGCGACCGTCGGCGCGTTGCCGTAGTCGTAGTACCGCACCAGGTACTCGGTGGCCGGTTGCTCGTCAACGGCAGGGAGGTCCATGGTCAGCGTGTCGAGGTGGCCGTCGCTCCCGATCACCGCTGTGAACGGGATCGATGTCGCTTGCTCGCCTAACTCCGCGATGTCCACCTCGGTCACCGCCTCGGCGATCTCCGGCTCATCGGTCAGGTTGACCGTGCCGGTGTAGGAGCCGTCGACCTGCTGCTGCACCGTGTCGGCGGCCCGGATGATCACACCGGCGTTGCCGATGTCGGCGCCGTCATACACCTGCGGACTCGACAGCTTGCTCTGGTCCAGCTCCATCCACTGCCGCGGCAATTCGAGTAGCTCGTTCAGCTCCACCGCGTCCTCGAAGTGCGCCTTCAACCAGGAGCGCTGGTCAACCACCCGGAAAGACATCGTCAGGCTGAAATTCGACTCGGCCTCGGGTAGGGCGATGTTCAGCTCCATCCCCTTGCCGGTCGGGTCAACTGAGCCAGTGACCGGGGTGCCGGCGGCGTCCACGGCGGAGAAGCGGAACGCCGGCGTCTCCTCGTCCGGCACCGCGGCGAGCAGGGCGTCCTTCGGCGTGGGGGGCGGTGGCGGCTCGCTACTCGTCAGTCCGCACCCCGCCAGCAGAACACCGGCGGCCAGGAAGGTGGCTGAGCCGACGGTGGCCCTTCGGACCAGGGGGGTGGCGCAGGTTCGCTGCGTCATGAGTGCTGCCTCTCCAGCTATGGGAATGCCGCAGTCGATCCTCACATAGCCAGGTAAGCCGACGGCCGCCGGCCAACACGAGAGGGTACTGGTAGAAATGCCGGATGGGCCAGGATCGAACGGCGGTACGCGAGCAGGCTGAGACGGTGCTGCGGCGGCTGGCCGGTGAAGACGCCCGGCTCCGCGACGACCAGTGGCGGGCGATCGAGGCGCTGGTGGTCGACCGGCGGCGGGTGCTCTGCGTCCAGCGCACCGGTTGGGGTAAGTCAGCGGTCTACTTCGTGGCCACCGCGCTGCTGCGGACGGCCGGCGAGCACGGACCGACGGTGATCGTCTCCCCGTTGCTGGCGTTGATGCGGAACCAGGTCGATGCGGCTGTCCGGGCCGGCATCCGCGCCCGGACCATCAACTCCGCGAACCTCGACGAGTGGGACGAGATCACCGGGGAGATTCACGCCGGGGCGGTGGACGTGCTCCTGATCAGCCCAGAACGGCTCAACAACCCGGACTTCCGGGACACCGTACTGCCGAAGCTGGCAGCCACCACCGGGCTGCTCGTGGTGGATGAGGCGCACTGCGTCTCCGACTGGGGGCACGACTTCCGCCCCGACTATCGCCGGCTGCGGACGTTCCTCGGTAACCTGCCGGCCGGTACGCCGGTGCTCGCCACCACGGCCACCGCCAACGCCCGGGTCACCCAGGACGTCGCCGAGCAACTGGGTGCGACGTCCCAACTCGGGGCGGGGCCCGAGACCCTGGTCCTGCGGGGCAGCTTGGACCGGGAGTCGCTGCGGCTCGGCGTGGTCAACCTGCCCGGCCCGGCGTACCGGCTGGCCTGGCTCGTCGACCACCTGGACGAACTCCCCGGCTCCGGCATCATCTACACGTTGACGGTGGCCGCGGCGGCGGAGACCGCCGAGTTCCTTCGGTCCCGGGGCTACCCCGTGGCCTCGTACACCGGCCAGGCTGACGACGCGGACCGGCGCGCCGCCGAGCAGGATCTCCTCGACAACAAGATCAAGGCATTGGTGGCCACGAGCGCGCTCGGGATGGGTTTCGACAAGCCCGACCTTGGGTTCGTGGTACACCTCGGCGCGCCACCGTCGCCGATCGCGTACTACCAGCAGGTCGGCCGGGCCGGCCGGGCTGTCGCCCACGCCGAGGTGCTGCTGCTGCCCGGCGGTGCCGAGGACGCCGCGATCTGGCGATACTTCGCCACGCTGGCCTTCCCGCCCGAGGATCAGGTGCGGTCGGTGCTGGCCGCCCTGTCCACCGACCGCCCCCGCTCCACGCCGGCGCTGGAGCCGATCGTGGACCTGCGCCGCACCCGGCTGGAGCTGATGCTCAAGGTTCTCGACGTTGACGGCGCGGTCCGCCGGGTACGCGGTGGCTGGATCGCTACCGGTGAACCCTGGACTTACGACGAGGCCCGGTTGCGTCGCGTCGCCGCGGCCCGCACCGCCGAACAGGCGGCGATGCGGGAGTACGCGACCACCTCCGGCTGCCGCCTTCGTTATCTGCGGGAGTGCCTGGACGACGCTGGGGCAACCGACTGCGGTCGATGCGATCGGTGTGCCGCACCGACTTTCACCGAGGAGCTGTCCGATAACGCCCTGCGGGCAGCCGAGGCCTTCCTCGGCCGCCCCGGTGTCGGGGTTGCCCCCAAAAAACTCTGGCCGACTGGCCTTGCTGCCGTGGGCGTTCCCCTCAAGGGGCGGATCGCCGTCCCGGAGCAAGCTCTGCCCGGTCGGGCCGTCGGGCGCCTTTCTGATCTTGGCTGGGGCGGGCGGCTGCGCGAACTCGTCGGGCCGGGCACGGTCGACGTGGAGGCGCCCGACGATGTGGTTGCCGCCGTGGTGGAGGTGCTTCGGGAGTGGGCACACGGCACTGACCCCTGGCCGCATCGCCCCGTCGGAGTGGTCGCGGTCGGCTCCCGTCATGCCCGGCTGGTCGCCTCCCTCGCCGGGCGGATCGCCGCGGTGGGGCGAATGCCGCTGCTCGGCACCGTTGTGGTGTCCGCCGGGGGCGGACCACGCGGCAACAGCGCCCAACGGGTACGCGCCCTGCACGGCTCGGTGACTTTGCCGTCGGAGTTGGCCGGTGCCCTGACCGGACTGGACGGGCCGGTGCTGCTCGTTGACGACCTCGTCGATTCGGGGTGGACCATGGCGATGGTGGCCCGGGAACTGCGTCGGGCGGGAGCGCCGGAGGTGCTTCCGCTCGCCCTGGCCGTCGCTGGTTGAGGGATCAGTCCGGCCGGCACTCTGGCGGTCGCTGGTTGCGGGATCAGTCCGGCTGGCGGACTGGGCGCTGGGCCAGGTAGCGCAGCAGATCCCGGATGTGGTGCTTCTCCTCGACCGACAACGCCGGGTCGGCGAGGCGTTCGAGGATCGCCCGGACATCGGCCTCGACCGGGCCGTCGTTGCCGTGTCGAGGCAGCGGGGCGCCGGCCTCCGGCAGACCGAGAGCGCGGAACGCGGCGGCCACGGGTAGATCGAGCGCGACGCAGAAGCCCCGTACCTTGGCCAACTCGGGGTAGTCATGCCAGTCACCGGCGAGCCAGCGGAAGACGGTGGAGCGGCCGATCCCGGTCTGGGCCGCCAGGTCGGTCACCGTCCAGCCGCGCTCTGCGCGGGCATGGTCGATGGCGCGCCGGACGAAGCGGGCGAACGCTGCCTGTGCGGTTCCCTCTCCCGAAGCCATCCCAGCTGATCTTCCTCCCCTCGGCCTGGTGCAGTCTTCGCATCATCCAGAATCGACACTCGACGGTGCGTAGCTTGAGGGTAGTACGGCGGCCGTGGTTAGTGAGTAACCACTGTGGATGCTGAGTCGGTCGGTCGGTCGGGTCGGTGGTGATGCCCGCCGGTCGGCTATCGGTCGGTCGGGTCGGTGGTGATGCCCGCCGGGCGGCTAGTCGGCTCTGTCGCGGTCGTGCCGGCTGGTGTGCCGAGCAGGGTCGCTAGCCTCGGCGTGACCCGCCAACCGTCAACCAGCGTCCGGTACTGCGCCCAGTGCTCACCAGTCGGGGACGCTCCGGTGTGGCGGGCCCGAATAAGCAGGTTGCGCGGTGTGTGGCGGGAGTCAACGAACTCGACCACTTCGGCCCGGTAGCCGTGCAGCCGTAACAGTCCGGCCCGGACCGCGTCGGTGAGTACGTCGGCGAACCGTTCGCGGAGGATGCCCTGCCGAGTGAGCAGCTCGTACGGGGGCGGGGTGGGCTGAGAGCGGAGCTGGGCGGCGAGGTCGTGGTGGCAACAGGGCGCCGCGAGCACCCAGCGAGACCCCCACTGCACAGCCCGCGCGAGCGCCTCGTCGGTGGCGGTGTCGCAGGCGTGCAGGGCCAGCACCAGATCAGGGTCGGGGCCAACGGCCGCATCGGTGATCGTTCCCGCCACGAAACGCACCTGATCGGCCCAACCGAGCTGTCGAGCCAGCTCGGTGTTGCGTTGGCGCTGGTCTTCGCGGATGTCAACGCCGACCAGGTGGACATCGATGCCCTGTTGGGTCAACCAGCGGTACGCGGCGAAGGTCAGGTAGGCGTTCCCGCAGCCCAGATCGACCACGCGCAGTGGGCCGTGGAGCCCGTCCGGGAGTGTCGCGGCGAGCGCCCGTAGAAAGGCGTCCACCTGCCGCCGCTTGGCCGCCGACCCACCGATCACGGTGAAGATCGGGTCACCGGGATCGAGTAGGTGGGCCTTCGTCCGGTCGTGGCCGACCGGCTCGGCTGCCGGCGGGGCCGCCGTGCGGTGTACCTGTGCCGCACCGGATTTTGTGACTCGGAGCTGCAGGGTGGTCGCTGTGGTCTCGACGTGCCAGTTGCCGAAGGGCTCGGCCAGCAGCGCGTCCACCGCCGCCTCCGCTTCCGCGCCTCGGTCGAGGTTGCGGGTGTGGGGCGCGCTCCCGTTCGCGGTGATGACCTGGAGGCGGGGGCCGGATTTGAGGGTGACCGGTCGTAGCTCTGCACGGTGCACCGACGGGCGAAGTCCGCGGCGATGACCGGCAGCCACCGCCCGGGTGAGCCCGGTGTCGAGCAGTAGCGTCCGCACTTCGGCCAGCGCGGCGGGCAGGGGCTCCGGCATGGTGTCATCCTCCGGGGATCGGCGGTGGGGCGCTCCGGGCGGCCGAGCACGCGACGTCCCTCGCTGGTGCCAGCGAGGGACGTCGGCAGTGACGCGGCGTGTTCAGTCGGTGGTTGTCTTGGCCGCCGTGCCGGTGTCGCTTGTCTTGGTCGTCGTGCCGGTGTCGGAGCCACCGCCGCGGCGTCGCCGGCGACGCCGCGGCTTCGGCGCCGAAATGCCCGGCGAGTCGGCGGTGGCCGCTTCGCCGGTCTCGACGGTCGATGCCGCGGATTCGCCGGCGGTGATCACCTCGCCGCCCCGACGGCGTCGCCGGCGGCGGGGGGTGCGCTCCGCGGCCTCGCCCCCCTCGCCCTGGTCGGTGGTGGCGCCAGCTTCAGAATCGGCGTCGCCACCGCGGCCCCGGCGGCGGTCCCGGCCTGTGCCACGGCGCGGCCCGCGGCCATCGCCGCGGCGGGGCCGCCCGCCGAGGTCCTCCTCGACCTCAGCGGAGAGCCCGGCTCGGGTCCGCGCGCCGGTGGGCAGGGTGCTGGTGACCTCCGGGGAGATGTCCAGCTCGGCGTAGAGGTGCGGGGAGGTGTGGTAGGTCTCCGGCGGCTCCGGCATCTCCAGGCCAAGGGTCTTGTCGATGATTCGCCAGCGGGGCATGTCGTCCCAGTCGACGAAGGTCACCGCGACCCCGCTCGCCCCCGCCCGGCCGGTCCGGCCGATCCGGTGGGTGTACGTGTCCTGGTCCTCCGGACAGTCGTAGTTGAGGACGTGGGTAACGCCGCTGACATCAATGCCCCGGGCGGCCACGTCGGTAGCGACCAGAGTGTCGATCTTGCCGGTGCGGAAGGCCCGCAGCGCCCGCTCCCGGGCGCCTTGGCCGAGGTCGCCGTGGACGGCGGCCACGGCGAAGCCGCGGAAGTCCAGATCCGCTGCGACCCGGTCGGCCGCTCGCTTGGTCCGGGTGAAGATCATGGTCAGCCCGCGCCCCTTGGCCTGGAGGATTCGCGCCACGATCTCGATCTTGTTGAGTGAGTGGGTGCGGTAGGCCAACTGCTGGGTCTGCGGTGACGGGCCGGTCTCGGCGGTGTGCCCGGCGTGGATCGTCACTGGCCGGCGCAGGAAGCGCCGGGAGAGCGCGACGATCGGGTCCGGCATCGTGGCCGAGAAGAGCATCGTCTGCCGCTCTTCCGGCAGCATCGCCAGGATCTTCTCGACATCGTCGAGGAAGCCCAGGTCGAGCATCCGGTCGGCCTCGTCCAGGACGAGCGCGCGGACCCGATCCAGCTTCAGCTGCTTCTGCTTGGCCAGGTCGAGCAGTCGACCGGGGGTGCCGACCAGGATCTCCACACCCGTGCGGAGCGCCTCGATCTGCGGCTCGTACGCCACCCCGCCGTAGATCGGCAGTACCCGGACGCCACGAGTGCTGCCTGCGGCCTGGAGGTCCTTGGCAACCTGGATGCCCAACTCGCGGGTTGGTACAACGACCAGCGCCTGCGGGGCGCCGTCGCCGCCCTCGGCGGGGGCGAAGACCCGTTCCAGCAGTGGCACGCCGAAGCCGAGAGTCTTGCCGGTACCGGTCGGGGCCTGGCCGATCAGGTCAACGCCGCGCAGCGCGATCGGCAGCGCGTACTCCTGGATGGCGAAGGCTCGGGTGATTCCAGCGGCGTTTAGCGCGTCAACGGTCTCTTTACGGGCGCCCAACTCGGCGAAAGTGGGCGCTTCCGGGCGTACTGATGCGGTGGCGGCAAGTTCGGTGCCGTCCATGAGGTTGTGGGTGAGTTCGCTCATCTCGATGTGGGGGTGCCCTCTCGTGGGTGCGCCCCGTTAAGTCCTCGAGGCGCGGACGGTGTGGCGCGGGCCACACGGTCGGGTGGCGAATCGCCGAGCCGGACCGGGCCGCACGCGCGCCGCGGGCCGGCTGCGACCAGATCGAAACGGGAACTAATCGATCGTTGGACCAGATCGATTGTTGGACCAGATCGAGATCGAACGTCGGTCGGAGCCCACGGCAACTGTTCTATTCTACCTGAACCTCTCCGGCGCTGCTCAGATTCCGGCAGGTGGTGCCGGGAAGGCCGGGGAGAGCCGGCGCCTTCGCCTGCTCGAGGCGGCGCAACTGCGGGCTACCGAGGCAAGGGCGATGGTCGTTCCGCTCGCCGGCAGCACGCTTGGGGCGAGGCCCGTCGAGGGGTGGCCACGACTCTGCGAGGTGGCGCCAACCGCCTACCTTGCCCCCGGGGGGGGTGAACCGGGGAGCTATCCCCAGGGTTGACTCGCCGACCTCCGACGCAAGCACTGAGCGTGGGGTGTCGGCGTCGCTCACCGCCTGCCGGACGCACGCCACGGCAAGTGCCTCGGCACCTGCCGTGGCAGGGCGCTGGTCAGCGGACCGTAAATCCGACCGCCCGGGAGGACGCCTCGGCGATTTCGACGTAAGCGACCTTGTCGACCGGGACGATGACCCGCCGCCCCTTCTCGTCGGTGAGGGAGAGGGTGCCGCCGTCGCCGGCGATGGCGTCGGTCACGATCCGCTCGATCTCGGCCGGCGACTGTGCGCTCTCCAGAACCAGCTCGCGCGGCGCGTACTGCACGCCGATCTTGACCTCCACTGTGCCTCCTCCGCTGGGGCGAGAATGCCGCCTTGCGAAGGCTATCCGATCACGGGGGCGGCGGTCAGGCTGACTCACCTTGCAGCGGGAAGCTCGCGATGCCTCGCCAGGAGAGCGCGGCGACCAACGCCTCCGCCTCCCCCTTCGCCACCTGCCGCCCTCGGGCCAGCCAGAACTGCGCCGCCGTCTCGGCCGCCCCGACCAGGCCGGACGCGAGCAACTCCGCGTGTGCCCGGCTTACGCCGGTATCCGAGATGATCGTGTCGGTGATCGCCGCGATGCAGCCCTGCTCCACCCGCTCGACCCGCTGCCGTACCGCGGGGTCGTTGCGCAGGTCGGACTCGAAGACCAGGCGGAATGCCTCACTCTCATGGTCAACGAAGTCGAAGTACGCCCGGACGGAGGCGCTCACCCGCTCCTTGTTGTCGAGGGTGCCGCGCATCGCTTCCTGCACCTTTGCCACGAGCGTGTCGCAGTGGGTGTCAAGCAGTGCCAGGTAGAGCTCCATCTTGCCGGGGAAGTGCTGATACAGCACCGGCTTGGAGACCCCTGCACGTTCGGCGATGTCGTCCATCGCGGCTGCGTGGTAGCCCTGCGCGACGAACACCTCCTGCGCCGCGGCGAGCAACTGCCTGCGGCGGGCGGACCGGGGTAGGCGGGTGGGCCGGCCGGCGGTCTGGGTGCCGTTCCCCACAGCGGTCATGGGAGCCTCCGAGTTCTTCATACGAGCTGGCATATCACCCGAACCGGTCAAGGATCACTGCCTGTCCCGGAATTGGCCCGCCGCCGTAACTTATCGCCACTGTCACCACACGGTAGCCTCAGCGGGGGCGACCAAGGAGCGCGCGGTGAGTGATGCAGGGCAACCCGGTGCCGCCACCCCGGGAGAGCACGGTGACGAGACCGGCCCACAGCCGGTCCACTCCCGTTCCGACAGTCCGTGGGTGCCCCCCACCGGAGCCTGGGCGCCGGAAGCAGCCACACCCTGGCGTCGATCTGACTCGTCCGCTGGTTGGGGCGATTCCTCTCCGCGCCACGGTGACCTGCCCGCTCCGTCTGGCATGACCGAGAGCGGTCCCCGCCCCCACCTCAATGGATACCGGACAAATGGTCACCCATACCCCGGGCCGGAGGCGCCGGGTAGCCGACCAAGTCCGGTGAGTGCCCCGCCGGGTATCCGGCCAAGTCCAGTGAGCGCCCCGCCGGGTAGTCGGCCAGGTCCGGTGAGTGCCCC
Source organism: Salinispora fenicalii (assembly GCF_000514815.1). Classification (GTDB taxonomy): domain Bacteria; phylum Actinomycetota; class Actinomycetes; order Mycobacteriales; family Micromonosporaceae; genus Micromonospora; species Micromonospora fenicalii. Next base: position 191,147 of record NZ_AZWQ01000019.1, on the reverse strand, counting down.
GCCGGGCCGTTCGGGCGAGTCGGCCCAGGAGGCAGGTGGAGGCCGGCCGACCGCGCCCGTGCCTACCGCCGAGCAGCCGCCCGCGCTGGCCGGGGGCCGATTCTCCGAGGTCGGCCGGGACGACCGGCCGGACCTGCCGGCCGAGCCCACTCCTCGGCCGGTGGCTGACCAGCCCACATCGCCACCGGAGGACTGGCCCGGCCCGAGTTGGGGAGCCGAGTGGGCGCCCGCGCAGGCCGGCGCCGAGTCGCCGCCGGCGGGTCGCCGGGCCTGGGTGGAGCCGGACGGATGGGACGAACCGGAGTCGGCGGGTCGCCGGGCCCGAGCGGAGCCGGATGGATGGGACGAACCGGAACCAACCGGGCGGCGGTTTCGGGGCGGGACTTCGCGGGATGCCGCAGGTGAGCGGCGGGAGCCCACTGGGCGCCGGTTCCGTTCGGACCCCGACGCGACCGAGGCGGGCGAGGGGCGCCAGCCAAGCGTGGAGCGTCCCGCCTGGGCGGCCGAGCCACAGCGGGCCTACGAGCCGGTCCGGGTCGAGCCGGCCTCGACGTTCCCCACCGAGCCGGGCCGTCGTTCCGACGTCCGGCCGAAGCGCCAGCCCACCACCGACCCGTCCCACCAGCCGTCGGACGCCTCCGCCGCCTGGGTGCCGGAGCAGCCGACCGGTTCGGCGGAGGCGGGCCCCCCGTTAACCGCGTCTGCTCGCGGTGGCCCCGGTGGTTGGGACCGCACCCCGCCCGAGCCCATTGCGACGAGTGCGCCCCCCTACTCGGCGCGTCGGTCCGCCCCCGAGCCGGCGCCGTTGGCCGACGCCGACCGACAGCCGGAGGCGGTGTCCGCGATGTTGCCGCAGCGTGTCCCCGCCGAACCGGATGTGCCCGTTGTGCCGGAGCTGCCAGCTGCGGAAGCGCCCGCCAAGACCCCAGAACTCGCCCGTATCGCCACTCACCTCCGCCAGGCCGACGAGCCCGCTCCGCTGCGCGAACGTCCGGAGGGCTTCGACGTGGACGCCATTCTCGGTGCGGTTCGTGGGGTGGCGGGTGTCCGGGACGCGGCGTTACGCCGTACCCAGTCCGGCGCACACAGCCTTCGGCTGGACCTCGCCGACGGTGCCGACCCGGCCGAGGTGAGTCGGCATGTCGCCCGGCTCCTTCAGGAACGGTTGGGTCTCGCCGCCGCCCCACAGAACATGCCCGAGGAGCCCGCCGAGGTGATGTCGTCCGTTCACCGGCAGCCGGACGGGCCGGCCCATGACGGACCGGTGGCGCCCGCTGGACGGCCCCCGGCTGGCCTACCGACGCGTACCGACCGTCAGGATGAGGCCCGGTCGGACCCGCCGCATCGCCGGCGTTACTCCAGCGGACCGCATTGGGGTCGGGCAGCCGTGGACGGGCCAGCCGCGATGGTGAGCGGGGCCACCGACGGCCCGGCGACAGCCGAGACGTCGTACGGCGGGGGGCAGGTCGGCGCGACCGAGCTGGCCCCATCCCGCCCGCTTGACACCGGTGGTCGGCCGGGACCTCGAGTGGTGCTCGACCACGTGCAGGTGAGCACCTTCGGGCTCGACGCGACCGTGGAGGTCCGCCTGCTCGCCGCCGGCTCACCTGCCACCGGCTATGCGACCGGGCCGGCAGTGGACGGCTACATGCTGCGGCTCAGCGCAGCGGCCGCCGCCGCCGCGGTGGATGAGCTGCTGCGTGTGCCGGGGTCGCAGCCGGACCGAGGACGCTGCTTCGTCGAGCACGCCACGTTGGTGCCACTGGGCAACTGCGAGGTGGCGACGGTCGTGGTGTTGCTGGTCTGTGACGGGTGGGTCGAGCAGCTCGCCGGCTCTGCGCTGGTCGCCGGTGACCCCCGGCAAGCGGTCGTACGGGCCACCCTGGCCGCGGTGAATCGTCGCCTGGAGGCGTTGCTCGCTGACCTCGGGGACGCCGGATAGCGCGCCCGCTTCGGTGGCGGTCCACGCCCGGCGGGCTATTCCCGTTCCCGCAGTTCGGGCGACGTGTCCCCGCTCATGGCCGCCGGCCTGCCCGGCGAGCGACAATGGCGCGGTTCGCCACTGCCGATCCTCGGGGAGTTCACCGTGTCGCTGCCCCCGCTCGTCGAGCCTGCCGCCGAGCTGACCGTTGACGAGATCCGTCGCTACTCGCGCCATCTGATCATCCCGGATATCGGGGTCGAGGGGCAGAAGCGGTTGAAAAACGCCCGGGTGCTCTGTGTGGGTGCCGGTGGCCTCGGTTCTCCGGCGCTGATGTACCTCGCCGCCGCCGGGGTGGGCACGCTCGGCATCGTCGACTTCGACACCGTTGACGAGTCCAACCTCCAACGTCAGATCATCCATGGCGTCTCCGACGTCGGCCGAGCCAAGGCCGAGTCCGCTTCCGCCAGCATTCGGGAGATCAATCCGCTGGTCGAGGTGAAGATCCACAACACGGCATTGGACCGGGACAACGTCCGGGAGATCTTTGCCCAGTACGACCTGATCGTGGACGGCACCGACAACTTCGCTACCCGGTACCTGGTCAACGACGCGGCGGTGCTGCTTGGCAAGCCGTACGTGTGGGGGTCCATCTACCGGTTCGACGGGCAGGCGTCGGTGTTCTGGGCTGAGCATGGCCCCTGCTACCGCTGCCTCTACCCGGAGCCTCCTCCGCCCGGCATGGTGCCCTCCTGTGCGGAGGGCGGCGTACTTGGCGTGCTCTGCGCGTCAATCGGCTCGATTCAGGTGAACGAGGCGATCAAGCTCCTCGCCGGTGTCGGTGAACCGCTGGTCGGCCGACTCATGGTCTACGACGCCCTGGAGATGAGCTACCGCAAGATCAAGGTGCGGAAGGATCCGAACTGCGCGCTCTGCGGCGAGAACCCCACGGTCACTGACCTGCTGGCCGACTACGAGGACTTCTGCGGTGCGGTGTCGGCTGAGGCTCAGGAGGCCGCGGCGGACGCGACGATCACCGCGGGGGAGCTGAAGGCGTGGCAGGACGCCGGCAAGGAGCTCTTCCTGGTTGACGTGCGGGAGCCGGCCGAGTTCGAGATCGTCCGGATTCCAGGCTCCACACTGATCCCCAAGGGAGAGATCATCTCTGGGCAGGCGCTGGTGAAGCTCCCGCAGGACCGACAGATCGTGCTGCACTGCAAGTCCGGCGTCCGGTCCGCGGAGGCGCTCGCCGCGCTGAAATCCGCTGGCTTCCGGGACGCGGTGCACCTCCAGGGAGGTGTCCTCTCTTGGATCAAACAGGTCGACCCGTCGCTGCCCGCGTACTGATCGGGCCAGGGCTGGTCAGCGTGGGACGCCCCGGTGCTCGACGTTGCGGCGAGCACCGGGCGCCGGGCGGCCGATTCCCTGGAGCGGGATCGCATCTGCCCAGGTAGCGTGACCGCCGTGGTGGATATCGAGGCCGCGATCGGCTACGTGGTGGCGCGGGGAGACGTGGTGGAGCGGGCCCGGCTTGCCCGACTGCGCACCGGCACCCCGCCGGCTGAGGAGGTGTTTGCGGTCGCCGAGACCGGGCAGCTGCCGGAGGGCGGTTGGCCGGCCTACGTCGAGGGGGAGACCGCCTCCGTTGACGCGACCTGCTTCCGCCTCGGCGAGCTCGACGACCTCGGTGGCCTCGGCCGGTCGTCGGCTCGGCGGGCGCTGGACTGGCTCGCCGCGCGCCAGCTACCGGAGGGGGGCTGGGAAGAGGACGCCGCGCTGGCCGACACCGCCCCCGAGTGGGCCCGGCCGGGTGACCCGGAGGCGAGTTTCTACCTGACGGCGAGCGCGGCGTTCTGGCTCAGCGTCGCCGGCCTGGATGCCCGGGCGGCCGGGCCGTTGGACGCCCGGGTCGGCGGTGCGTACGCGGGTGTCGTGCACGGCGCCGCGCTTTCCCTCGCGGCCCGGTTGGGCCCGGACGGGACCTGGCCGTCATTCCTCGCCGCTGGTTGGCTGAGCGCGGCGGTGCTGTTCCGGCAGGAGATGCACCAGGAGTCCGCCCGGATCCAGGTGGCACTCACCGAGCGGATCGGCGATATGACCCCGGCCAATGTCGCCTGGCTGGCCGCGACGCTGCGCCGGGTCGGCGTGGACCCGCAGGACCGGGTCCTGGTGCGCGCTCGCCGCCGACTCGCCGAGACCCAGCGCAGCGATGGGGGCTGGGAGAGCGAGGACGGGCACCAGTTCGATATCCACGCGACGCTGACCGCGATCCGCGCCTGCCGCCTAGCGCCTAGCGCCTAGCACCTAGCGCGTGTTTCATAAGTTGTGCTGACGATCTGTGAGACGCTGCCGGCGTGGGTCGTGGTGATCTTTCCAATCGGCAGTGGGCCAGGCTGGAGTCGTTGCTGCCCAAGGGGAAGAAGTCGGGTCGCCCGCCGGTGTGGACCAAGCGGCAGCTCGTTGACGGGATTCGGTGGCGCACTCGTACGGGCGCGCCATGGCGCGATGTGCCGGCCCGGTACGGGCCCTGGTAGACGGTGTATGGGCTGTTCCGGCATTGGCAGCGTGACGGCACCCGGAAGCGGAATTTCAATGGCCGGTATCCGGGTACCCCGGCCGGGTCGGGGACGTCCCCGCACCTGCCCGGACCGGGTGCTGTCAGATAAGGCCTACAGTTCGAAGGCCAACCGTGCCCTACTGTGTCGGCGAGGTATCAAGGCCACCATCCCCATCAAGGACGACCGGGCCGCTCACCGGCGTAACAAGGGCCCCGCCGGTGGTCGGCCGCCCACCTTCGACAAGGAGATCTACCAGCAGAGGCACGCGGTGGAGTGCGGCATCAACCGGCTCAAGCGCCACCGCGCGGTGTCGACCAGGTACGACACGCTCGCCGTCCGGTATGAGGCCACCGTCACCATAGCCGCGATCAACGAATAGCTCTGATCTCACCAAACGCTCGAAGGACCGGCTCCGGGCCACGAAAACCCCTTGGCTGGGCGGGTATGCGTTTCTATCATCTGCCGTCATGACCCAGGCGCCGGGCATCGAATTCGTCAGTATCGCTGAAGGCGCTCTCGCGGTCATGCACCGGCCGAAGGTCAAGCTACTGCCGGTAATGAGAATCGCGGGCGCAACACACCTAGTCACGCTGCTATCCAGGCGTGAGGGCGCCCTCGCGATCGGATCCGCGGCCAAAGCGGCCGGGTTGGAGTGGATCTGGGTCGAACTCGCCAACGGTCAACAACCACCACCCCCACGCCACCACGAGATCGTCACCGCTCTGACGACGCTGGCCAACGACATCCGCAACGGCGCCAGAGTGGTCATACACTGCTCCGCCGGCATACATCGCACCGGCATGTTCACCTACGCGCTGCTACGCGCCTGCGACCTCGACGCTGACGAGGCGATGCTCACCCTAACCCGGCTACGCGCCGTCACCGCCGACGGAGTCGGCGAACACCGCCTTGCCTGGGCCGAGGACCTGTCGGTGACAGTCCGCCACCGGCTCGGCAACACCACCCAACCCTGAAAACTCTCCAGCCGAAGATCGCAGGCAGCGGTGCAACTTTTGAAACACGCCCTAGCTTGGGCGTGGTCCCAGCGCTGCCCTGCCCAGATCTCGGCACCGGGACACCGGCCCGGTCCGGCGGCAGTCAGCGTAGTTGGCCGTCGCCGGTCACGACGTACTTCGTGCTGGTCAGCTCCGGCAACCCCATCGGCCCGCGGGCGTGCAGCTTCTGGGTGGAGATGCCGATCTCAGCACCGAAGCCGAACTCCCCGCCGTCGGTGAACCGGGTGGAGGCGTTCACCATCACCGCCGCCGCGTCAACCCGGGCCACGAACTCGCGGGCAGCCGACTGGGAGTCGGTCACGATCGCCTCGGTGTGGCCCGTCCCGTACCGCTGGATGTGCGCGACCGCCGCGTCCAGCGACTCGACGACGGCAACCGAGATCTCCGCCGCCAGGTACTCGGTGGCGTAGTCCTCGTCGGTCGCCGGCAGCACGGCTGTGGAGTATCGAGCGACCTGCGGGCAGCCGTGGACGGTCACCCCGGCCGCGGCGAACGCGGCCAGCGCCGGGGGCAGAAAGGCGTCCGCGACCGCGGTGTGCACCAGCAGCGACTCGGCCGTGTTGCAGGTGGAGAGGCGCTGCGTCTTCGCGTTCAGGGCGATCGCGACCGCCTTCTCCACGTCCGCGGCGGCGTCAACGTAGACGTGACAGTTGCCTACCCCGGTCTCGATCACCGGGACGGTTGACTCCTCGACAACCGTGCGGATCAGGTCCGCACCGCCGCGCGGGATCAGGACGTCCACCAGGCCCCGGGCGCGCATCAGCTCCTTGACCGAATCGCGGGTCGTGGCGTCGAGGAGCTGTACCGAGTCCGCTGGCAGGCCGGCGTCGATGATCGCGTCGCGCAGCACCGAGACCAGCGCGGCGTTCGACCGGGCGGCGGAGGAGGAGCCCCGCAGCAGTACCGCGTTGCCAGATTTCAGGCAGATGCCGGCCGCGTCAACGGTGACATTGGGTCGTGCCTCGTAGACGATCCCCACCACCCCGAACGGCACCCGAATCTGCCGCAGCTGTAGGCCATTGGGGAGGGTCGACCCCCGGACCACCTCGCCGATCGGGTCGGGGAGTGCGGCCATCTGGCGGAGCGCGTCGGCGATGTCGGCCACCCGCCCCGAGTCGAGGGCGAGCCGGTCCAAGATGGCCGTACTCAGCCCACCGGCACGTCCGGCGGCAAGGTCCGCGCTGTTGGCGGCCAGGATCTCGGCGGTCCGCGCCACCAGCGCGTCAGCCATCACGTGCAGCGCGGCATCCTTGCCCGCCCGCGTGGCGAGGGCCAACTCGGCCGCCGCCGTCCGGGCTCGTCGTGCCTGCTCGACGATGCTCATCTGCGCTCCTTGGGATCGGGGGAAGGACTCGTGCCGGGACAGCGCCCCGGCCTCACAACAGCACCAGGTCGTCGCAGTGGACGACCTCCCGTTCGTAGCCGGGGCCGAGGGCCGTGGCGAGCTCAGCGGTGGAGCGTCCGAGCAGGCCAGGCAGCTCCACCGCGTCATAGTTGACCAGCCCGCGGGCCACCGGCACGCCGTCGGCGTCGACCAGGTCAACCGGATCGCCGGCGGTGAAGGCGCCCCGCACCGCGGTGATCCCCGCGGGTAGCAGTGACTTGCGCCGGTCGACAACGGCCGCGACCGCGCCCGGGTCAAGCTGCAGCCGGCCACGCGGTGTGGTGGCGTGCGCCAGCCAGAACAACCGGGCAGCCGGCCGGCGTTGACCGGGGTGAAAGAGCGTGCCGACCGGCTTGCCGTCCAGCGCCTCGGGCGCTTGGTCGGCGGAGGTCAGGACCACCGGGATGCCGAAACCGGTGGCGATCCGGGCTGCCTCCACCTTGGTCACCATGCCCCCGGTGCCGACCCCGGCCCGGCCGGCGCCACCGATCGCCACCCCGGACAGGTCCCGCTCGTCGTGGACCTCGGCGATCCGGGTCGATCCGGGGCGGGCCGGATCCCCGGTCCAGAGCGCGTCCACATCAGAGAGCAGAAGGAGTAGATCGGCGTCGACCAGGGCGGCCACCAGGGCGGCGAGCCGGTCGTTGTCGCCGAACCGGATCTCCTCGGTGGCGACCGTGTCATTCTCGTTGACGATCGGCACCGCTCCCAGGTCAAGTAGCTTGCGCAGGGTCCGGTACGCGTTGCGGTAGTGCACCCGCCGGGTCAGGTCGTCCACGGTGAGCAGGACCTGACCGACGGCGCGTTGGTGCCGGGCGAAGGCGGCGGCGTAGCGCCGGATCAGCAGCCCCTGGCCAACGCTGGCGGCGGCCTGCTGGGTGGCCAGGTCCCGGGGGCGGCGGGTCAACCCCAGTGGGGCCAACCCCGCGGCGATCGCGCCGGAGGAGACCAGCACGACCTCCCGGCCTTGGGCGGCGAGAGCGCCGAGGGTGTCCACGAGCGCGTCCACCCGCCCGTCATCCAGGCCGCCAGCGGCCGTGGTCAACGAGGAAGAGCCGATCTTGACGACCACCAGCCGGGCCGCCGTCACCTTGTCTCGCACCCGCCCATTCTGCGATGTCGGTCGGTCAGGACTCGGCCCGGCTCCCATATCGTGGCACGTCGTGGGACCCGAGGAGTATGTCGAGGCGGTGCTGGAACTGGTCGAGCGCATCCCGCCCGGCCGGGCAATGTCGTACGGGGCGGTGGCCGATGCGCTCGCCGAGCGCTCGGGACGCGCCTCGCCCCGGCTGGTCGGTTCGATCCTGGCACGCTACGGCGGAGGTGTGCCCTGGCATCGCGTGGTGAACTCGGCCGGCCGGCTCCCGCCCGGGCATGAACTCCCGGCCCGGGCCCGGCTGCTCGCCGAGGGGACACCGCTGCGCGGCGACCGGGTTGACCTGCGGGCGGCGGGCTGGTCGCCGGAGCAGGGATGTGACCGCCGCCATACTTGCGAGTAATATTCGGCGCCATGGACGCGCCGCCGGTTGGAACCGGTCCACCTGCTGCTGGCTCCGCCGCCCTCCCGACGCCGGCCGGCGACACTGCCGGGCTGTCCGGAGGCGAGGCGCTGCCCCGCCGGGTGCACCTCGGTTACGCCACCGGGTCGCTGGCCACCGGGGCCTTCGGCACCGTACCCGGGCTGCTTCTGCTGCCCTACCTGACCGACACGCTGGGCGTGACGGCGGGAATTGCCGCCCTGCTCGTGCTGCTGCCGAAGGCGTGGGACGTGCTGGTCAACCCGGTCGCCGGCCGGATCTCCGACCGCACCCGCTCCCGGTGGGGAGCTCGCCGCCCGTACCTGCTGGGCGCCGGGATCGCGCTCGCCATCTGCTTCGCCGCGATCTTCGCAGCGCCGTTCGGCACCGGGGCGGCGGCCGGCGGCTACGTGGCGCTGGCCTTCCTGGCCACCGCGACCGCGTTCGCCTTCTTCCAGGTTCCGTACGTGGCGATGCCGGCTGAGCTGACCACCGGCTACACCGAGCGCACTCGGTTGATGACCTGGCGGATCGCGGTGCTGGCGCTGGCCATCCTGGTCTCCGGCGCGGTGGCCCCGCTGGTGCGGGACGCGGGCGGCGGCGGTATTACCGGGCACCGTTGGATGGGGCTCTTCGTCGCCGGCCTGATCCTGCTGGGAGCGGTTGGGGCGTTCGTGGGCACCCGGTCCGCCCCGATCGGCATCGTGCAGGAGAGCGAGCCGTCGTTGCGGGCCCAACTCGCGATAGCCGGACGTAACCGAGCGTTCCGGGCGCTCCTGGCCTGCTTTGTGATCCAGTCCGCCGGGGTGGCGACGATCCTGGCCGGGGTGAACTACTTCGCCACCCAGATCCTGCGTAACCCGGAGAGCGGGCCGACCGTCCTGTTCGCCTGCTTCGTCGGGCCGGCGCTGTTGGTCATGCCGCTGTGGAGCCGGTTCGGACAGCGATTCGGCAAGCTCGCCGGGCTGGTCGCCGCCGCGCTCCTCTTCGCAGCCGGTGCGTTGGCCCTGGTCGCTGCCGAGGTGCTTCCCGCCGTCGGGATCTACCTGCTGGTGGCACTGATCGGCGTCGGGTACGCCGGCCAGCAGGTCTTCGCCCTCGCCATGTTGCCCGACTGCATCGCCTACGACGAGGCCCGCACCGGTCGCCGGCAGGCAGGCGTCTTCACCGGGGTGTGGACCGCCGGCGAGACCTTCGGACTGGCGCTGGGACCGGGCATCTTCGGTCTGGTGCTCCAGCTCTCCGGCTACCTCTCGTCGGACACCGGAGCCGCCGCGACCCAGCCGGATTCCGCCCGGCTCGGCATCCTCCTCGGCTTCACCGTCCTCCCCGCCATCCTGGTCGGTGCCGCCACCCTGCTGCTACGCCCCTACGCCCTAACCCCCGTCGATCTCGGCAACGCCATGGCGGAGCCACCTGTCCACGAGTCCGAACATCCGGCGGGGAGTACGGTCACCGAAAACCACGGAAAGGGCACCACTGAATGATCGACGAAGCGGGGCTGCCCGCCCACGGACTGCCGGCGGAGCGCGTGCTGGCTGGAATCCGGGCACTGCGCAGCGGGGACCGGCCCACCCACGGCGGACGGCTGTTCGCGTACGTCTACGACCCGGCGGTTCCCGGCCTGGATGAGCTGACCGCCGCCGCGCACGCGGAGAGCGCCCACGTCAACGGGCTCGACCCGACCGCCTTCCCGTCCCTGCTCGCGATGGAGAACGCGTTGGTCGGTGCCGCCGCCCAGCTACTCGGGGGCGGGCCCGGCACGGCTGCGCCGGACGTGGTGGGCTCGGTCACCGGCGGGGGCACCGAATCGTTGATCCTGGCGGTGAAGGCGGCCCGGGACGCCCACCCCGAGATCACCGAACCCCGGATCGTGATGCCGGTCACCGCGCACGCCGCGTTCGCCAAAGCCGGCCACTACCTGCGGGTGGCCGTGGACATGGTGCCGGTGTCGGCGGAGACCCTGCGCCCGGACCCGGCCGCCATCGCCGCCGCGATCCGCCCCGAAACCGTGCTGGTCGTCGCCTCCGCCCCGGGGTACGCGCACGGGGTCATCGACCCGGTCACCGAGATCGCGGCGGTCGCCGCCGACGCCGGGGTGCGCTGCCACGTGGACGCCTGCTTCGGTGGCTGGGCCCTGCCCTGGCTCCGCCGCCTCGGCGAACCGGTGCCGGCGTTCGACTTCGCCGTACCCGGGGTCACCTCGATCTCGGTCGACCTGCACAAGTACGCGTACGCCCCGAAGGGCGTGTCGATCCTGCTACACCGGGACCCGGAGCTGCGCAAGCCGCAGTACTTCGTGCACGCCGACTGGCCCGGCTACACGATGATCAACCCAGTGATCGCCTCCACCCGCTCCGGCGGGCCGATCGCCGCCGCCTACGCGACCCTGCGTCACCTGGGCGAGGAGGGCTACCTCCGGCTGGCGGCGGTGACCCGGGACGCGGTGCGAGAGCTGGCCGACGTCGTCCGGGCCACGGGCGGGCTGCGGCTCGTGGCCGAGCCCGAGTCGACCGTGATCTGCTTTACCGCGACCGATCCGGAGCTGGACCTCTTCGTGCTCGTGGACGAACTGGCCGCGCGGGGCTGGCACACCCAACCGCAGCTCGCCTACGCCGGTCTGCCGCGCACCGTGCACCTGACGGTGACCGCGTCGGTGGCGCCGGTGGTGGCCAAGTTCGGCGGTGACCTGGCCGACGCCATCGCGGCGACCCGGGCGGCCGGGCCGGTCAAGCTCCCTGCGGAACTGCTCACCCTCGCCCGCTCACTGACCCCGGAAGGGCTGACCTCGGACCTGGTGGCCGGCCTGGCGGCCGGGCTCGGTCTCGGCCTGGGCGAGGCGGCGGACGCCGGGTCGGCCGAGCCGGTGCCGGACCGGATGGCCGTGGTGAACACCATGCTCGAAGAGGTGCCGGCGGCGCTACAGGAGCGTCTGCTCATGGAGTTCGTCGGCCTGCTGCAACGACCCACCTGGTCCCACGACTGACGGCGGGGACGCCCCCGAGCGGCGCAACTGGCGTCTGCCGGCGCGACCGGGTCGACACCGGCCCGGTTGCGTCGGGCGCCGCCGCGGGGGCTGTGGTTGACTGTCGTACCGGGAACGGATGAGGGAGGCCCGAGGTGCAGGTGCCGGCTGTGCTGGGCGAGCCGATCCGATTCGTGCTGAACTGGGGCCGGCGCTACTCGCTCTGGGTCTTCAACTTCGGCCTCGCCTGCTGCGCGATCGAGTTCATCGCCACCAGCATGAGCCGACACGACTTCATGCGCCTCGGGGTGATCCCGTTCGCGCACGGTCCCCGGCAGGCCGACCTCATGGTGGTGTCGGGCACGGTCACCGACAAGATGGCGCCCGCCATCAAGCGGCTCTACGACCAGATGCCGGAGCCGAAGTACGTGATCTCCTTCGGTGCCTGTTCCAACTGCGGTGGGCCGTACTGGGACTCGTACTCGGTCACCAAGGGCGTTGACCAGCTCATCCCGGTCGACGTGTACGTTCCGGGCTGCCCACCCCGGCCGGAGGCGCTGCTGCACGGCATCCTGCGGCTGCAGGAGAAGATCGCCGCCGAGGAGGCCGGCATCGGCGGGGTCTCCCGTCCGGATGCCCTCGCCGCACCGGCCGACGCCCCCGCCCCTCGCTCGGCCGAGTCGCTGACCGCCCCTCCAGTCCGTCCGCCCGACCCGTCCTGACCCGACCCGTTCCCTGGCTGAGCGTCCCCAGCTCAGGCGGTGAGGTCCAGGACCACCTTGATTTTCTCGTCGCTGACCTCGTACGCGGTCGTGAAGTCGGACATCGGTATCCGGTGGGTGATCAGGGAGTCCAGCCACGAGTGGTCGGCCCGGGTCAGCGCCGCCACGGACTGTTCCCAGTGCCGGCGGTTGCCGGTGACCGAGCCGAAGACCACCTTGTTCTCCAACACGAGCGTCCCGTTCAGCGCCCCGGCATCAAAGTCGATGGTCCGGCCGCCGCTGGACATGCCGGTCAGGCAGACGATGCCGTTCGGGCCGACCTTGCACATCGAGTCCAGCACCACCGTCGGGCTGCCGGTGCACTCCACCAGTACATCCGGCTGGAAGTCCAGCTCATTGACCGACCCGGTGTGGTAGCTGGCACCGAGCGCCCGGACCATGCCCGGCTTCGGTCCCGTCGTGTTTCGGTCCAGTACGTGCACGGTCAGTCCACGTTGGGTGGCGAGCAGCGCGGCGAGCAGGCCGATCGGCCCGGCGCCGGTGACCAGGACGGTCCGCGGGTCCCACCGGGCGCGCTGGCCGAACCGCTCGATTTGCTCCCACGCCTTGGCGACCACGCTGGTTGGTTCCAGCAGCGTCCCCACCCGGGCGAGGGTGGCATCGAGCGGCACGGCGAACTTCGGCTGCACCCGCCACCGGTCCCGCGCGAAGCCGGGAAGCCCGCTGATGCCGTGCTCGGTGTACAGCCCATTGCGGCACATGTCCCACTCGTCCACGGCGCAGTTCGGGCAGGGCACCGGGTCGGGATGCCGAACGATCGCGGCCACCAGGTCCCCGCGGCGCAGGGTGCCGGTCGGGTCCTCCAGCACCCGGCCCAGCGACTCGTGCCCGATGACCAGCCGCTCCTGGTCGGGGGGAGCGTCACCACGCTCGCCAGCGATAATGTCCTGATCGGTGCCGCAGACACCCACCGCCAGCGCCTCGACCAGGATCGCGCCCTCCTCGGCGGCCGGCTCGGGCCAGTCCTCGACCAGGCGGAGCGAGCCGGGGCCCCGGGGAGAAACCGTCACTGCGCGCATGATCCTGACCTTCGCCGAGGGAGGCGGGCGCCGAGCGCCGAATGCCACGCGGACCCCCGATCGAGCCACCGACCGGCCGAGAGTCCGCGGCCACGCCCTCGGCCGGCCGTCGGCGCGGTGGAGATTGGCCGCCGCTGGGCAACGCACGCCGACGCCAGCGGTCATAGGATCGGCGACATGACTCTGGACGAGGTAGGCCAGCGGATGGCCGCGTTGCTCGCCCCGGTCGAGGTCACCACCTCGGTCTCCGGCGGTCAGGCGTACGCCCGCGCCACCGTTGACGTGCCCGCGGAGAGCTGGACCGACGCGCTGCGCGCGGCTCGGGACGACGCTGAACTGGCCTGTGACTTCTTCGACTGGCTCTCCGCGGTGGACGAGTTGGCCGCCGGGTTCGACGTGGTGGTGCACCTGTGGTCCAGTACGCGTCGGCACGGGCTGCTGCTGCGCACCCGGGTGCCTCGCTCGGCGCCACGGGTCGCCTCGGTGGTCGACATCTTTCCGGGTGCGGCCTGGCACGAGCGCGAGACGCACGAGATGTTCGGCATCGACTTCGTCAACCACGTCGGCCTCAAGCCGCTGCTGCTGCCCCCGGAGTTCGAGGGGCATCCGCTGCGTAAGGAGTTCGTCCTCGCCTCCCGGGTGGCCAAACCCTGGCCGGGGGCGAAGGAACCGGGCGAGGCCAAGGCCGGTGGCGGTCGCCGGCCGATGCGCCCACCGGGCGTGCCGGCGCCGGGGGAGTGGGGCCCGGCACCAACTTCCCCCGAGAGCGGGGGGACGGCCTGATGCCGCTCTGGGCAGAGCTGCTACTCCGGGTCGGTGGGGTGCTGGTCGCGTTCCTCACGCTGCCGCTGCTGGTCGGCCAGGCCGAGCACAAGGTCATGGCGCACATGCAGGGCCGGCTGGGCCCGATGTACGCCGGCGCCTTCCACGGTTGGGCGCAGCTGATCGCGGACGGCGTGAAGTTCGTGCAGAAGGAGGAGATCACCCCCCACGGGGCGGACCGTCCGGTGTTCCGGCTCGCCCCGGTGGTGGCCCTGGTGCCCTACCTGCTGGTACTGATGGTGATCCCACTGGGGCCGGGCGATCTGGTCGGGCAACCGCTGGACATCGGGCTCTTCTTCGTGCTCGCCGTGGTCGGTGTCGGGGTGGTCGCCGTGCTGATGTCGGCGTGGGCCTCCGCCAACAAGTACAGCCTCCTCGGCGGTCTGCGGGCCGCGGCCCAACTGCTCGGCTACGAGTTGCCGTTCGTGCTCGCCGCCGCGTCGGTGGCGATGGCGGCCGGCACCCTGAGCCTGCCGGGCATCGTCGAGGCGTGGCAGCCCTGGTGGCTGATCTGGCAGGCCCCCGCGATGATTGTCTTCTTCGTAGCGGGGCTCGCCGAGATCCGGCGGCCGCCGTTCGACATGCCGATCGCCGACTCGGAGCTGGTGTTCGGCTACCTGACCGAGTACACCGGTCTGCGCTTCGCGTTCTTCCTGCTCGCCGAGTACGTGGGGGTCGTGGTGATCGCCGCGCTCACCACCGTGCTGTTCCTCGGCGGTTGGCAGGGGCCGTTCGCCGACGCGCAGCTCGGCTGGCTCTGGACCCTGCTCAAGGTCGCCGCGGTCAGCTTCGTGATCATCTGGTTCCGGGTCAGCTACCCGCGCCTGCGTGCGGATCAGCTCCAGCGGCTCTGTTGGCTGGTGCTGGTCCCCGTGTCGCTGGCCCAGCTTGTCCTGACCGTCACCGTCCGCATCGCCCTGTAACGCATGCCGTCCCTTAGCGTTGCGGAGTGATGCCTCGCAAGCTCGGCTACCTGTACGGCATCGGTGCGTACGTGCTCTGGGGGTTCTCTCCGCTCTACATGAGACTGCTGCGGCCGGCGGGCCCGGTGGAGATCCTGGCCCACCGGATCGTCTGGTCCGTGGTCTTCGTCGCGCTGGTGCTGGCAGCGATGCGCAACCGCAGCTTCCTGCGGGCGCTGCTGCGCAGACCACGGGCCCTGGCCGCGCTCGGCGTCGCCGCCGTGCTGGTCGCCCTCAACTGGGGCACCTACATCTACGGGGTCAACTCCGAGCGGGTGGTGGAGACTTCCCTCGGATACTTCGTCAACCCGCTCGTCGTGGTGCTACTCGGAGTCTTTGTACTGCGGGAGCGGCTGCGCCCCGCGCAGTGGGCGGCCCTGGGCGTGGGCGGGGCGGCGGTCGTGGTGCTGACCGTCGACTACGGCCGCCCGCCGTACCTGGCGCTGGTCCTCTCGTTCACTTTCGCCGGGTACGGGCTGGTCAAGAAGAGGCTCGGCCTACCCGCCGCCGAGGGGCTCTTCGTGGAGTCGGCGGTCCTCGCCCTCCCCGCGCTCGCGTACCTGGCGTGGCTGGGTGGCACCGGCGGGGCCGCGTTCGGGGCGGTGTCGGCGGGACACACCGCCCTGTTGGTTTCGGCCGGAGCGGCAACCGCGATTCCCCTGCTGCTGTTCGCTGGTGCGGCCAACCGGCTGCCGTTCACCAGCCTCGGGATGCTTCAGTATCTCGCCCCGATTCTCCAACTCGGCTGCGGCGTCATCATCTTCCGCGAGCCCATGCCTCCCGCGCGCCTGGCGGGCTTCGCCCTGGTCTGGCTCGCGCTCGCCGTCTTCACCGTCGATGCCGTCCGCGCCGCCCGCCGCCTCCCCCCGCACCCTGCGGAAGGAGCTTTGCCCGCGGTTCAACCCAGGTCGGGTACTTCACCTCAGCAAGAGCGCAAGATCGTTTCGGGCTGAACTGTCGGTCCTGAGTAGTGACTGGTTCCGGGCGAACTACCCCCGGCTACCTGCTGACCTACTGGAGAAAGGGTGACGAATTGACTGACTGGCAGCCGTGGGCGGCTACGTTGGCAGACAAGCTTGCCGCTGAATCCGCGATAGCCGATGACCAGTGGCGGGCGGCGTTCGAGGGCACCCCGCGACACGTGTTCGTACCTCGATATTGGGAACTTGACGAGTACAACCGTCCCAGCCGGCTCGTGGACGGCGCCATCTCCGCTCACCGTCCGGAGTGGCTGAAAGCTGCGTACACGGACCGTTTCCTGGTGACCCAGTGGGTGGCTGACGAGGACAGGAGGGTCGTCACCAGCTCAGCCTCCCTACCGTCACTGGTGGCCAGGATGCTGCATATCCTTGACGTTACAGACGGTCACCGCGTGCTAGAAATCGGTACTGGTACCGGCTACAACACCGCCCTACTGTGCCACCGGGTCGGCGCGCAGAACGTGGTCAGTGTGGACATCGACGCCGCCCTGGTGGCCGAAGCCACCGGCCGCTTGAATGCCGTGGGTTATGCGCCCACGGTGGTTGCCGGAGACGGTGCGCTGGGCGTCAAGGGTCACGGCCTGTATGACCGCATCCTGTCGACCTGCGCCACCCGAGGGGTGCCACCAGCATGGATCGATCAGCTTGCCGACGGCGGACGGATCGTCACCCCGTTAACCATGGGCGGGGCGCTCGCGGTGCTGACCAAATCTGGCCCCGACAAGGTGTCCGGTCATTTCGACGTGGAACAGGCGTGGTTCATGGCGATGCGTCCTGCCACCCGGGCGATGCCGGTCGGCTTCCTCGCCGACCAGCCCCAACCTGTTTCTGATGATCTCGCGGGCCTCGGCGTCAGTGGCCTTGATCCCGAGGCGCTGGCTGACCCCGACTTTCGGCTGTGGCTCCTGCTCCACCAGCCGACGCTGCATTTTGTCGAGCACTTCGACAACGAGTTGGCGCATACCGGCCTTACCGTCCACGACGGAGCTGATATCGCCACCGCAGAACGATGTGCCGATGGGCCGCTGTACGTCCGGCAGTCGTCCTCCAGGCGGCTGTGGGACACCGTCGAAGCGGCGTGGCGGTCGTGGATTGACCACCACAAGCCGCGACGCGATCGTCTCGGGATCACCGCCACCACTGGCGGCATCCAGTACGCGTGGCTCGATCACCCGGCTCGCCACCAGGGCGGAGGTGGCCGTGCCGGTGTCTTCCGCTGGCCATTGCCCGTCTGACCCTCTGCTCAGACCAGACCGGCGTCGTGGACCAGAAGCGCCACCTGGACCCGGTTGTTGAGGTCCAGTTTCGCCAGCAGCCGCGACACGTACGCCTTGACTGTCGCCACACTCATGAACAGTTCCCCCGCAATCTCGGCGTTGCTGCGGCCCTGGCCGAGCGCGATCGCGACCTCCCGCTCCCGCTCACTCAACACGGCAAGACGCCCCTGCGCCCGCTGCCGGCGTGAATCGGCGCCAACGCCCCCGGTGACGTGCGCGACCAGTTGGCGGGTAACCGTCGGAGACAACATGGTCTCACCCACTGCCACCCGCCGGACGGCGTGCACGATCTCAGTCGGTGCGGTGTCCTTTAGCAGAAAGCCAGCCGCCCCAGCCCGCAACGCCCGCAGCACCTGCTCATCAGCATCGAAGGTAGTCAATATTAATACTTCGGGTGGGTTGGTCGTGGACCGCAACTTCTCAGTGGCCGCCAGCCCGTCGAGCCGCGGCATCCGGATGTCCATCAACACGACGTCCGGCGCGTACGCGGCCACGGCAGCGGGCACCTCGGTGCCGTCGGTGGCCTCTCCCACCACCAAAAGATCCGCCACAGTGTCGATAATCATCAACAGCGCAGCCCGAACCAGCGGATCGTCATCGACGATCAACACCCGAACCGGACCGGCCGGTGCCCCCCCACCACCCGGCAAGCCGCTTGACCCCACCGGGCCCGGCTCGCCGGACGGACTGGTCAGGCCGGCCACGGCAGCCACGCGGCGAGCCGGAAGTGCCCGGCTGCGTCCCGTCCGTGCTCCAGTCGCCCGCCCGCCAGACCGACCCGCTCGGCCACACCGATAAGCCCAGTCCCGGCACCGGGGATGCCGTCACCGGAGCCGGCAACGGGGCTCGCCGCACCTACCGGCCAGGGATTGCGGATCTCGACAGTGAGCCCGTCGCCCCGGCACCCGGCGAGCCGCACGTCGACCACCGCACCCGGGGCGTGCTTGCGGGCGTTGGTCAGCCCCTCCTGCACGATCCGGTACACGCTGCGCCCCACCGCGGGCGGCAGCTCCACCCGGTCGGCGACTTCCTCGACGACACTCACCCGGACACCGGCGGCTCGAGACTCGCCGATCAGCGTCGGCACGTCGACGAGGGTGGGCTGAGGTCGTTCCGGTTCGGCGCCCTCCGCCACTCCGGTCTCCGCCCGGAGTACTCCGATCACCTCCCGCAGGTCCCGCAGGGCGGCGTGTGCGCTGTCCCGGATCACCCCGGCCGCCCTGGCCACCTCCTTGGGCGAGGCATCTGGACGGAATTCCAGTGCTCCAGCGTGCAGGCTGAGCAACGAGATGCGGTGCGCCAACACATCATGCATCTCCCGGGCGATGCGGGTACGTTCCAACTGTCGAGCCTGCGTCACTCGCAGCTGTTGCTCAGCCTCGGCCCGGTGCGCCCGCTCCCGCAGCGACACCACCAGCTGCCGGCGTGCCCGGACGAACATGCCCCAAGCCAGCACGGCCCCGAGGGTCAACAGGGTCCAACCCACGATCAACCACAGCGACGTCACCGGTTCGGGGCGCAGCCGCAGATGGATCGGCGTGGCGAGCAGGTGTGCACCGAACATGCCGGCGGCGACCGGGAACGGCCGGTGCACGGTCACCGTGAACAAAATGATCAGCAGCGCCGCGCCGCCACCGACCGAGAACAGCGCCAGCGGCAGGCTGGCCAACGCCAGGCCCACCGGCCAGCGCCGACGGACCCAGAGAGCACCGCAGAGCACCAGGCTGGCCAGGAGGTCGACCTCGTTGAGCCAGCCCGGTCCGGCGTTCAGCGCCAACGCCGGCTCGGCCGACAGCGAATCGTCCCACGCCACCACCGCCCAGCCGAGGGCAACCAGGAAGCAAAGGCTGTCGACGAACCAATCCCGCAGTGTCCGCCGGGCTCGGGCCGTGGGGGCCGTCAGAGTGCTCGGAAGGAGCCAGGAGTGTTCGGATACGGCGGCGCTGGTCACTGGTCAATCGTAGGGACCGGCCGGGGGACCCGACAGCTACTAAAGTCGACGCCGGTCATGGTCCAAGGTCTACCCGACGACAGTCGGCCGGCCGCAGCACACCGCCGGGTGGTTCCGGCAGTTTCGATGCCATGATCATGGTCGAACACCTCATCAAGCGGTACGGCCCGCACACGGTCGTCGACAACGTCTCGTTCCACTGCGAGCCCGGCACTGTTACCGGCTTCCTCGGGCCGAACGGTGCCGGCAAATCCACCACCATGCGGATGATCTGCGGGTTGACCCCGCCGACCGACGGCAGCGCAACGGTCGCCGGCCGGCTGTACCGGCAGCTACCCAATCCGGGGCGGGAGATCGGGGTGCTGCTCGACGCCTCGGCCCAGCACTCGGGGCGCACCGGGCGGGAGACGCTGGCCCTGGCCGCCACGACGATGGGCGTGGACCGTAGCCGGGTCGCCGAGGTGCTGGACCTGGTCGGATTGAACGCGGTCGCCGCCAGGCGGCGGGTCGGTGCCTATTCATTGGGGATGCGGCAGCGACTCGGCCTAGCGCTGGCGCTGCTCGGTGACCCCCGGGTGCTGATCCTCGACGAGCCGGCCAACGGCTTGGACCCAGAGGGCATCTACTGGATGCGCGGCCTGCTGCGCGACTTCGCTGACCGGGGTGGCACCGTGCTGCTGTCGTCGCACCTGCTGCGCGAGGTGGAGGCGGTCGCCGACCGGCTGCTGGTGATCGGGGGCGGCCGGATTGTTGCCCAGGGCGGCAGGGATGAGTTGCTCGCCGACACGGGCACCCTGGTCCGGGCACGGGACTCGCATGCCCTGTGGCTCACTCTGCAGCGGGCTGCACTGGACGCCACCGCCGACACCAATGGCGGTTTCGTCGTGCACGCCGAGCCGGGCGTGGTGGGCCAGGCCGCCGCCGACGCCGGGTTGGTCCTCACCGAGCTGCGGCCCGCCGCCGGCGGCGGCCTCGAACAGCTCTTCCTCACCCTCACCGCGGGCGCGACCACGAAGGAGGCCGTCAAGTGACCATGACCGCCGAGCCCACCACCGAGACGGACTCCCGCGTCGCGGCCGTCAGGCCGTCCATAGCCCGACTGACCTCGATCGAGCTACGCAAGCTCACCGACACCAGGGCCGGCCGCTGGCTGCTGGCCACCATCGGGCTGATCGCGGTCGCCATCGCCGTGGTGCAGCTGTTCGTGCTGGACGACGCGGAGCAGACCTTCACCGGCTTCCTCGCTCCGTCGCTGCTCCCGGTGGGCCTGCTGCTGCCGGTGGTCGGCATCCTGTCAATCACCTCGGAGTGGACGCAGCGCACCGCGCTGACCACGTACGCCCTGGTTCCACATCGGGAACGGGTGGTGCTGGCCAAACTCGCGGCGGTGGTGCTGGCGGCACTCGCGTCGGTGCTGGTGAGCCTGGCTGTGGCCGCCGCCGGTACCCTCGCCGCCAAGGCCACCGGTGGCGCGGGAAGCTGGGACGGCGAGTGGGCGTTGGTACTAAACGCGGCTGTGATCCAGTTGGTCAACGTACTGATGGGGGCCGCATTTGGCCTGCTGCTGCTCAACACCCCGCTGGCGATCGTCGGCTATCTGCTGCTGCCGACGGTCTGGAGCATCCTCGCCGCGATGATCTCGGCGCTGCAGGGACCAGCCAACTGGCTCGACACCTCGATCACCATGGAACCGCTCTACGGCAATGAGATGACCGCCGGGCAGTGGGGCCGGCTGGCGGTCTCGGTACTGGCCTGGGTGGCCGTGCCCTTGGTCGCCGGCCTGCTGCGGACCCTGAGGCGGGAGGTTTCCTGATGCGCGACACACGGCAGCCCGGCGTCGCCACGGTCAAGAACTCTGGATTGGGCATGAGGCGTCCCTGCGCGTCACTCATCACGTCTGACGGGGTCGCAACAAGCGTCGTATGGCAGCGAACTGCCCCGCCCTCGGCCTCACAGCTGGGCGGGGCGGTTTCACCTCGCTCGCCAAGGATCGACATGTCGTCCCGAGGTTCGTACGGACGCACTGCTCCGAGACTTCGAGACCGACGACAAGGCCGGACCGGCCGACCGTCGACGCTCTCGACCTCCGGGGCTCACCGGCGGCGACTCACGGCGGCTCAGTCAGCGCAGTGGGGTGTGTGCGGGGTCGACCCGCTCGGCTGGTGGGGGCGGCGGTGGGGCGGTGCCGTCGCCGAAGGGGCGACCACCCAACTCCCCCCGACCGTGCGGTGTCAGCCAGTTCGCCAGGTCCGGCCCGAGCGGGACGATCCCGGTCGGGTTGAGGTCCCCGTGCACCTCGTAATAGTGCCGCTTGATGTGATCGAAGTCGATGGTGTCGCCGAATCCGGGGGTCTGGAACAGGTCCCGGGTGTACGCCCAGAGCACCGGCATCTCGGTCAACTTGCTGCGGTTGCACTTGAAGTGGCCGTGGTAGACCGGGTCGAAGCGGACCAGCGTGGTGAACAGCCGTACGTCCGCCTCGGTGATCGTCTCCCCGACCAGGTAGCGGCGTTCGGCCAGCCGGTCGCTCAGCCAGTCCAGTCGGTCGAAAAGCCGTTGGTACGCCCGGTCGTACGCCGACTGGCTGCCGGCGAAGCCACAGCGGTAGACCCCGTTGTTGACATCGGCGAAGACCACCGCGTTCACCTCGTCGATCTCGTCCCGGAGCCGCTGCGGGTAGAGCTCCGGTGCCCCGTCGCGGTGGTACGCGGTCCACTCGGTCGACAGGTCGAGACTCATCTGGGCGAAGTCGTTGGTCACCACCTGCCCGGTCGGTACGTCGATGATCGCGGGGACCGTGATCCCGCGGTCGTAGCCGGGGAAGCGCGCGAAGTAGGCGTCCGCGAGTCGTTCGATGTCCAGCACCGGATCCCGCCCACCGGGGTCGAGGTCGAAGCTCCAGCTTCGCCGGTCGTGGGTCGGGCCGGCGATCGCCATCGAGAGGACACCCTCCAGCCCGAGTAGCCGTCGGACGATGACCAGCCGGTTCGCCCACGGGCAGGCGCGACTCACCGCCAGCCGGTACCGCCCCGGCTCCACTGGCCAGCCGTCCCCGCCGTCGGCGGTGATCCGGGTGGCGATGTAGCGCTGATCCCGGGTGAACTCGCCGCCCGGCTCGATGTACCTTCCGCCGGTGCGGCGCAGCGCCGCCTCGCCGCTGCCCGCCGTCGCGCCCTCGGTCACGCTGCCCCCTCTGGTCGTCGCGCTGCGCCCACCACCCATCATCTCCGGATCAGACGGCGCACGAAGCGTCGCGCCGTAACCCGGCCGTGCCTCGCCCGACCGATGGGTCACCCGCCGGCTGTGGCCGACAGCCGCAGCTCGCCCCGGCCGATGGTCGCCGCCCGCACCGGCCGCCCGCCGCACTCCGCGCCGGGTGGTGGTCGCGCCCGCCGGGGGGCACAGGGCAGGATGGTCGGCATGACCGACCCCAGCGAGCGCAGCGACCCGGCCGACGGTGAGCGCAGCCTGCCCGGCGTGGGCCTGGTTAAGGGGCTCGGGGTCACGTTGAAGACGATGACCCGCCGCTCGGCCACCCAGCAGTACCCGGATGTCGCCCCGGCCTTGCCGCCGCGCTCCCGCGGCGTGATCGCGCTGGTCGAGGAGAACTGCACGGTCTGCATGCTGTGCGCCCGCGAGTGTCCGGACTGGTGCATCTACATCGACTCGCACAAGGAGGAGGTGGTGGTGCCCGGGGCGGCCCGTGCCCGTCAGCGCAACGTGCTGGACCGGTTCGACATCGACTTCTCGCTCTGCATGTACTGCGGGATCTGCATCGAGGTCTGCCCGTTCGACGCGCTCTACTGGTCCCCGGAGTTCGAGTACGCCGAGTACGACATCAAGGACCTCCTGCACGACAAGGAGCACCTGGGCGAGTGGATGGGCACCGTCCCGCCGCCGCCGGCGCACGACCCGAACGGCGAGCCGGCCAAGGAAGAGACCGCCGCCGCGCGTAAGGCCGCGATCCCGGCCAACCCCGCCGAGCCCCCGGCGGCTGCCCCGTCCCACCCCGCGGATCGCCCGGCGGCCCCGTCCCGCCCCGCGGATCGCCCGGCGGCCGCTCCGCCCCGCTCTGCTGAACGCCCACCGCCCCGCCCCGGGTCCCGACCAGCTGAGGAGAATGCCACCGGGGAAGGCCCGACCCCGTGACCGGCACCGACGCGCTGCTGCTCGCCCTTGGCGCGCTGGCAGTCGGTTCCGGTGCCCTGGCGGTGGCCACCCGACACCTGGTCCGGGCCGGCCTCTACCTGGTGCTCTGCCTCGCCGCCGTGGCCGGGATGTACCTGGTCCTCACCGCCGAACTGGTCGCCTGGGTGCAGGTGCTGATCTACGTGGGGGCGGTGGTGGTGCTGCTGCTCTTCGCGGTGATGCTCACCCGTGCTCCGATCGGCGCCTCCACCGATCTGGACCGACCGGGCTGGCCGGCCGCGCTGATCGGCGGCGGCGCCGGGCTCGGGCTGGCCGCGCTGCTGGTGGACGCGTACCGATGGTCGTCGGTGCCGCTGCCCACGGCGGGTAGCGCCGAACGGATCGGGGAGCAGATCTTCGGCAGCTGGGTGCTGCCCTTCGAGGTGCTCTCGGTGCTGCTGCTCGCCGCCCTGGTGGGGGCGATCATCCTGTCCCGCCCGGACATCGGACGGTCGCCGGTGGACCAGGCCGGCGACAGCGCAGCGGGCGACACCTCCGCCGAGGGCAGGCGGTCCCGGTGAGGCCGGTCATCCCCTACGTCACCGCCGCCCTGCTGTTCGGGCTCGGCACGTACGGGGTGCTGCGCCGGCGCAACGCCATCCTGGTGCTGATCGCGGTCGAGTTGATGCTGAACGCGGTGAACCTGATCCTGGTCACCGCCGACACCACCGTTCGATCCCAGCTGCCGCACGGCGGCCAGGTCTTCGCGCTGTTCGTGATCGTGCTGGCCGCTGCTGAGGTGGGCGTCGGGCTGGCCATCGTGCTGCAGCTCTACCGGCTGCGCGCCAGCGTGGCCGTGGACGAGGTGCCGCTGGCCGAGCCGTCGTCGCCGAACTCCCCGACCGAGGCCCCGTCGCCGAACTCTCCGGCCGAGCCGTCGGCACCCCCGCCCGCCGCGGCGGCCACCCCTGGGGAGGCAGACCGGTGAGCACGCCCACCCTGCTCGGCACGCTGCTGCCGGCCGTACCCCTGGTGACCGGCCTGCTCGGGCTCCTGCTGCCGCCGGCGTCCCCGCAAGCCGGTGCGGCGCGGCAGCGGGCCCGTCGGGCGGCGATCACGCTCGGGACGACCGGCGCGGCCCTGTCGTTACTTCTCGCGGTCGCGCTGCTGGCCACCCTCGACGCACCGGCCGAGGCCACCCGGACCTGGATCGACTTCGGCGACCTGACGGTCACCCTCGGCGTCCGGCTGGACTCGACGGTGGCGCTGGTGGCGGTCGCCGTCGCCGCGGTGGCCCTCGCGGTGCAGGTCTACTCGATCGGCTACCTCCGGAACGGCCCACACGACGAGGTGGACGTCGACCACCGCTACCCGCCGTACGCGGCCCAGATCAGCCTCTTCACCGCCGCGATGCTGCTGGTGGTGGTCGCCGGAGACCTCATCCTGCTGCTGGTCGGCTGGGAGGTGATGGGCCTCTGCTCGTACCTTTTGATCGCCCATGAGCGACGGCTGCCCGCAGCACCCGGCGCCGCGATGAAGGCCTTCCTGGTAACCCGGGTGGGTGACGTCGGTTTCCTGCTCGGGATCGCGCTGCTCGGCGTCTCCGCGGGCAGCTTCCGGATCGCCGACGTGCTCGGCCACGACCACGCCACCGGTCTGCTCACCGCCGCCTGCCTGCTGTTGCTCGCCGGGGTGGCCGGCAAGAGCGCCCAGTTCCCGCTGCACACCTGGCTGCCCGACGCGATGGCCGGCCCCACCCCGATCTCCGCGCTGATCCACGCGGCGACCATGGTGGCCGCCGGGGTCTACGTCGTCGCCCGGCTCTTCCCTCTCTTCGTGCAGGTGCCGGTCGCCCTGGCGGTGCTCGGTGTGCTGGCCTCGATCACCCTGCTGCTCGGCGCGTTCGCCGCCATCGCCCAGGACGACCTCAAGCGGGTCCTCGCCTGGTCAACGGTCTCCCAGCTGGGCTACCTGACCGGCGCGCTGGCCGTGGGCGCACCCGCGGCGGCCCTGTTCCACCTGCTCACCCACGCCGCCTTCAAGGCGCTGCTCTTCCTCGCCGCCGGGGCGGTGATCCACGCCGCGGGTACCGCGCTGATGTCCCAGCTCGGTGGCCTGCGCCGCACGATGCCGGTGACCTTCTGGTCCATGCTGGTCGGCCTCGGCGCGCTGGCCGGGCTGCCGCCGCTGTCCGGCTTCTTCAGCAAGGACTCCGTGCTGTACGCCGCCGAGGAAGCCGCCCGGCACGGCGGCCCCGCGCCGGCCTGGGTGGGCTGGTCGGTCTGGCTGGCCGGGCTGGCCGGAGTCGCCCTCACCGCCGGGTACGCCACCCGGCTGCTGCTGCGTACCTTCTTCGGCGCGCCCCGCAGCCCGCTGCCTCAGCCACACGACCCGCCCGCGGTGCTGCGCTGGCCGGTGCTGCTGCTGACCGTCCCGGCGGCGCTGCTCGGTCTGGCCGGATTCTCCGGAACCTTCGCCGGGTGGCTCGAACCGTACGGGCCGGCCACTCGGGAGCGCCCCGCGGAGCTGCTGCCCGCCGATCCGCTGGTGCACTTCGGCCCGACCGTGCTGCTGCCGCTCGCTCTACTGGCGCTCGGGGCGGGGCTCGCCTGGGCCCGCTGGCGGCGAGATCCGGCCGGTGACCCGGCCGTGCTGCTGGGTCCGCTGCGACCGCTCTCCGCCCGCGCGTTCTGGCTCGACGACCTCCAGCAGACCCTGGTGGTACGCCCGATCGGCCGGCTCGCCGCTGGCGCGCGTACCGCCGACGAGGTGGTGGTGGACGGTGCGGTCACCGGCAGCGGTCGGGTCGCCTGGTGGCTGGGGGGCGGGCTGGCGGCGTGGCACCGCGCCACGCTGCCCCGGGCCGCAGCCGGCGTGCTGGCCGGCGCACTGCTCATCGGGCTGGCGGCGGTGCTGATCGGAGGCGACGCATGAGTGGGCTCATGGGGCAGGTCCTGCTGGTCGCGGTGCTGGCGGTGCCGGCGGCCGGCGCGGCGGTCGTCGCCGCGCTCCGGCACGACCGGGCCGCCCGCCTGGTCGGTACGGTGGCCGCCGGGCTGACCCTGGTCGCCGCGCTGCCGCTGGTCGTGGGGGGCGACGACGCCGGGGCGGGCACCGATCCGAGCCCCGCGGTCCGCCCCTGGCATCAGGTGGACCTGCCCTGGGTGCCCGGTCTGGACCTCCGCTTCCACCTCGGGGTGGACGGCATCTCCTGGCCGCTGGTCGTGCTGACCGCGCTGCTGACCCTGCTCTGCTGCGGCTACACCCTGTGGAAGGTCCCCAGCGGGGGGAGCGGGCGGGCCCTGGTGGCCTTGCTGCTGGTGGTCGAGGTGGGCATCCTCGGCACCTTCCTCGCCCTCGACCTGGTGCTCTTCTTCGTCTTCTTCGAAGTCGTCCTCCTGCCGATGTACGCGATCATCGTTGGCTGGGGTGGGCCGGACCGGTACCGGGCGGCCCGCAAGTTCGCCCTCTACACCCTCTTCGGCTCAGTGCTGCTGCTGGTGGGCGTCCTGGTGGTGGTGACCGCTGCCGGCACGGCCGACATCGTGGCGCTGACCGGCGGCACCGGACTCTCCCGCGGCCCACAACTCGCCGCGTTCACCCTGCTGGCACTCGCCTTCGCGGTGAAGAGCCCACTGTGGCCGCTGCACTCCTGGCTGCCCGACGCGCACACCCAGGCACCGACCGTCGGCAGCGTGATCCTCGCCGGAGTGCTGCTCAAGATGGGCACCTACGGGCTGATCCGGGTCGCGGTCGGCGTCGCCCCCGAAGGCGCCGAATGGGCCGCGCCGGTGCTCGGCGTGCTCGCTGTCGCGGCGATCCTGGTCGGCTCCCTGGTCTGCCTGGCGCAGACCGAGCTGAAGCGGCTGATCGCGTACTCCAGCGTGGGGCACATGGGCTTCGTGCTCCTCGGTGTCGCCACGCTCACCGGTACCGGCCTGCGGGCAGCCCTGATCGGCAACATCGCGCACGGGATCATCACCGGCCTGCTGTTCTTCCTCGCCGGCGCGATCAAGGACCGGGCGCACACCGGTGACCTGGCGGACCTGTCCGGGTTGCGGGAGACCGCGCCCCGGCTGGCCGGGCTGCTCGGCTTCGCCGCCGTCGCCTCGCTGGGCCTGCCCGGCCTGGCCGGCTTCTGGGGAGAGGCCTTCGCCGTGGTCGCCGCGGTCCGGGTCGGTGGTCCCCTCTGGCTGACCCTCGCCGTCCTCGCGGCGCTCGGTGGTGCGCTCACCGCCGCGTACCTCCTGCGACTGCTCCGCCAGGTCACCCACGGCCGAGCCAGCTCGGCGGTGGCGCAGGTCGGGCCGGGTGTGGCGAGGGCGGAACTGCTGACCTGGGCGCCGCTGGTGTTGCTCACGCTCGCCGTGGGGTTGGCCCCGATCCTGGTCCTGGGCGTGGCCCAGGTGCCGGTTGACGCCCTGCTGGCGGGGCGCCCGTGAGCTGGGTGGAGGTTCGGGCATGAGCATGGTGCAGATCGTCGACAACGTGGCGCTGCTGCCGGCGTACCTGGCCGCCGGGACGGCGGTGCTGGTGCTCCTCGCCGACCTGCTGGTGGCCCGGGCGCGGGTCACCGTCTCCGCCGCCGCGCTCGGTGCGCTCGCCACGGCCACCGGCGCGATCTTCGTCGGTGGAGGCGGCGAACGTCGTACGTTCTGCGTCGGCGCCGACTGCTCGTACGTCTTCGGTGGCCGGGCGGCCCTGGTCGCCGTACTCGTCGCGCTGCTCACCCTGGGGGTGCTGGGGCTCTCCGGGCCGCTGCTGCGGGCCGGGGCGACGCCGGTGGGCGAGTACTGTTTCCTACTCGCCGCGTCGATGACCGGTGGGGTTGCGCTCGGTGCGGCCGGTGACCTGATCACCCTGATCGTGGCGTTGGAGACGCTAACCCTTCCGCTGTACGTCCTGGTGGGCCTGCGCCGGGGCAACCTGGCCAGCATCGAGGCGGCGGTGACCTTCTTCGTGGTCAGCGTGGTCGCCACGACGCTAACCCTGCTCGGGGCGGCCCTGCTCTACGCGTCCACCGGCGCGCTGCACCTCGGCCGGCTCGGGGTGCTCTTCGCCGAGCAGCCGGAGCTCCTTGACATCCCGCTGACCACGGTCGCCGTGGCGCTGGTCGTGGTGGGGCTGACGGTCAAGGTGGCGGCGGTGCCCTTCCACGCCTGGGCGCCCACCACCTACGACGGCGCACCGCTGCCGGTGGCCGCGTACCTCTCCACGGTCTCGAAGCTCGGCGGGGTGGTGGCCCTGCTCGCGGTGGTGCAGCACGCACTGCCGGCCCGGATCACCGGCCCGGTGCTCGCGCTGCTCGCGGTGTTGACCATGACCGTCGGTAACCTGGTGGCGCTGCGCCAGCGCCGCACCGTACGGCTGCTCGCCTGGTCCTCGGTGGCCCAGGCGGGCTACATCCTCGCGCCGCTCGGCGCGCTGGCCCTCGCCGCGGGCCGGACCGCTGACGCCCGTGCCGCCGCGTACGCGGCAGCGGTGGCGTACACGGTCTTCTTCGTGCTCCTGGAGCTGGCGGCGTTCGCGGCCGTGGTCGCACTGCGACCGGCGGGCGCGGACGGCGGCACTCTCGACGAGTTGCGGGGCGCGGCCCGGCGCCGGCCCTGGGCGGCGGTGGGGCTGGCGCTGGCACTGGTCGGTCTCGCCGGTCTGCCGCCCGGCCTCGCCGGGCTCTTCGCCAAGGTCACCGTGGTCCGGTCGCTGCTCGACGGCGGTGCCGGCTGGCTCGCCCTGGTGGTGGCGGTCAACGCGGTGCTCGGCCTGGCCTACTACCTGCGGGTCGTCGCCGGGCTCTGGTCCACCGACCGGCCGGCAGCGGTACCGACCGACCCGGCGGCGGTGAGGGGTCCGACGGCGGCCAACCCGGTGGTGGCGGCGACCGACCCGGCAGCGGTCGCGACCGGTCCGGCGGTGGTGCCAGCCGATCCGACAGCGGTGCTGGTCCGGGCCAAGCCAGTCGCGGTGGTCCTGGCGGCGGCGACGGTCGTGGCGCTGGTGGTCGGCTTCGCCCCGCAGCTCGTGCTCGACCTCGCCGCCCGCTGACCCAGCGGCCTGCACCCCTCGTTACCAGGCATTTCACAGCCATATGACGGATGGTTGACGGGTACCGGTGGTGTTGAACCGGTCAGCGGATCGACGCGGTCCGCGCACCGAAGGAGTGACCGTGCACCATAACCGTCTGAAGACCGCCGCGCTGCTCGGCCTGCTCACCGCCCTGATCCTGGCGGTGGGCTACTGGTTCGGCGGCAGTGGCGGACTGGTCATCGCCGTCGTCATCTCGCTGGGGATGAACGGCGTCAGCTACTTCTACTCCGACAAGCTCGCGCTGCGCGCGATGCGGGCCCAACCGGTCAGTGAGGCACAGTTCCCCGAGCTCTACCAGATGGTGCGGGAACTGGCCGGCGAGGCCCGGCAACCGATGCCCCGGCTCTACGTAAGCCCGACCAGACAGCCCAACGCATTCGCGACCGGTCGGAACCCGCAGAACGCGGCCGTCTGTGTCACCCAGGGGATCGTCGAGATCCTCGACTATCGCGAGCTGCGTGGGGTCATCGGGCACGAGTTGTCGCACGTCTACAACCGGGACATTCTCATTTCCAGCGTGGCCGCCGGCCTGGCCGGCATCATCACCGCCCTGGCCAACCTGGCGTTCTTCATCCGGCTCGGGGGTGACGACGAGGAGGGGCGCAACCCGGTGGTGCTGCTGTTGACCATCATCCTGGGACCGATCGCCGCCACGCTGATCCAGCTTGCGATCGGCCGTAGCCGCGAATTCCAGGCGGACGCCTCCGGCGCCCAGCTCACCCGAGATCCGTTGGCGTTGGCCAGCGCCCTTCGGAAGATTCACAAGGGCACCCAGGCGCGTCCGTTGCCGCCGCAGGGACAGCTCACCAGCGCCGCCCACCTGATGATCGACAACCCGTTCAAGGGCGGCGGCATGGCGGCGCTCTTCTCCACCCACCCCCGGATGGAGGAGCGGGTCGCCCGGCTGGAGCAGATGGCCGGTAGCGCCGGCCCGATCCAGTACCGCTGACTCGGCTGAGTTCAGGCACCGGCTCCTCCGGTGCGGCCCAGGTCCTGGCCGCCGTGGCGCAAGTCGGTGCCTGAACCAGTCAGCGGTGGGTACCACGACCTCCGTGTTCGTCTTCTTCTCCAACCGCCTTGGCTGCCTCGGCTCGGTGCTGATCAGCGCGATCCTCACGGTGATCCTGCTGCTCATCTTCGCCCGGTGAACGCTCGTCTTCGCCTGGTGACTGCTCGTCTTCGCTCGGTGAGCGCGACGGCAGCCGGCGGCGTGACCGGCTGATGGCGATCGCAGTGGCCAGGACCGAGGCCACCAGTGCCGCGGCGAGTGCCGGCGCCCAGAGCGGCGCGACCCGCAGTACCACCGCGCCGAGCACCGCGCCGCCGAGAAGCCCCACCAACCGGGTCACGCCGGCCGCACCCGCCGCGAACCGGTGCGGGTCGAAGACCACCCCCCGCACGATGGAGGTGAGCGATCCGGTGAGGTACGTCGTGGTGGCGTGGGGTATTCCGGAGCTGATCGTCACCACGCTCTGTATCCCGCTGGCCGTCGCGGCGCCGAAGAGTAGAACCAGGGAGGCGGGGTAGCCGGGCTGCCCTCCGGTGGCCCACCAGCCACCCGCCACCCCGACCAGGATCAGCACCTGGGCCGCGGTTACCACGTGGGTACGGGAACGCCAGCCCAACCCGGCGTGACGCAGCGGTAGGGTGCCGCCGGCCACACCGACCGCGTAGCCGCCGACCGCAACGGACCCGCCACTGAGCAGGCGAGGATCGACGGCGACGAGATTGTGCCCGAGCTGGACCAGATTGCCGGTGATCACGCTGGCGAAGAACCCGCCGAGCTGTGTCACACAGAACACGTCGAGGCAGCCGGAGGAGGCGGAGAGTACGACGAGGAGACGCGCCACAGCCCGGTGCGACAGGTCCGGGTGGCCGAACTTCGCGTCCTGCGCTCCCGCCCCCCGCATCCGGCTGCCTTTCCCGGCCCGTCAGTCTTCCCGGTTCGTCGCCCTTCGCGACCCGTCATTCTTCCCGGTCCGTCGCCCTTCCGGCTGGTCACCCTTCGCGACCATCGCCGGGATCGCTTCTTCCCCCGTTGTCAGCTTTCATGCTCCGGACCAGGCACGGGCGCATCCGAGGGGCACCGCAGGTGACCCCACTCTTGACATCAAGTCAGCTTCAACTGCTCTGATCTTGTGGTGAATCTCGACGGACTACGGGTTGCTGTTACCGGCGCCGGGCGCGACTCCGGACGCCTCCTGGCGACCGCCTTCGCTGAGCACGGCGCGCAGGTGTTTGTCTCCGCCCGCGACGAGGCGGCAGCCAGACGCACCACGGAAATAATCCGACAGCGGGGGCGGGGGAGCGGCGAGGCCTTCGGCTGTGACCTGACCAGCCCCAACTCGGTACGCGCGTTCGCGGCGGCGCTGGCCGAGCGTACCGACCACCTCGACGTCCTGGTCAACAACGGTGCTGGCTACCTGCCCGGTGCGGACCTCGGCGACGTCGAGGATGACCACATCATCGCCACGATCAGCGGCGCCGCGACCGGTACGGTTCTGCTGACCAAACACCTGCTGGCGCTACTGCGAGCGTCAACGCGGCCGGACATCGTCAACATGATCTCTGCCTGCGGCGAGGTCGGCCACCACCGTTCGGCAGCCCATCCCGCCTTCTACGCCGCCAAGCACGCCCAGGCCGGCTTCGCCGAGATCATGTCCCATCGACTACGGGCCGAAGGAATTCGAGTCATCTCCCTCTTCCCACCGGACTTCGTGCAACACGGTCCACGGGCGGCATCCGACGACCTGACCGCACGATCTGTTGTGGACTGCGTGCTCTTCGCGGTCAGTCAGCCGCGGGACTGCTTCATCCGGGAGTTTCGTTTCGAGCAGGTCGTAGGCCCGCAGCGCTGACCGTGGTGGGCCCAACGGAGAGTCCGGTCGCCGCCAGGCCCGTTCGAAGGGCGACCCGAGCGCCCGGTCCACCCTTCCTGGCGGCGACCCGAGCGCCCGGCCCACCCTCTCCGGCGGCGACCCGAGCGCCCGGCCCACCCTCTCCGGCGGCGACCCGAGTGGCCAGCAGCGTGATGAGGCTTCCGGAGCGGCGTCGCTGGTGGTCAGCCGGGGCCATGCCGGCACCACGACTTGTCCGGCGACCCCTACCGCTTCCTGCGACTTCATGATCTTTACTGGGTCGCCATCCTTGGCGGCGGCCCGCTTGGCCGTCGTGGCGAGGGTGCGTTTGTCACGCATGATTGCACTTCTGACGCTCAATCTCGTATGCAGAGAGCACGTTAGCGTGCGTTGCGGCTGTGTCCAGCAGGCAAGCTATTGTGTGTCCGTGACACATTTGCTCACGCCGCACCGCGCGATCGCAAACCGCGTCAAGGAACTTCGGGAGGGCCGGGGCTGGTCTGCGCAGCGCCTGGGCGAAGAGATAGCGAAGCTCGGCACCAGGTTGGACAGGTCGATCGTCACCAACTTCGAATCCGGACGCCGCTCGTACGTCACAGTGGAGGAATGGCTGGTGCTGGCCTACG
This sequence comes from Salinispora fenicalii, assembly GCF_000514815.1. Taxonomy (GTDB): domain Bacteria; phylum Actinomycetota; class Actinomycetes; order Mycobacteriales; family Micromonosporaceae; genus Micromonospora; species Micromonospora fenicalii. Next base: position 158,294 of record NZ_AZWQ01000019.1, on the reverse strand, counting down.
TGCTCGACGTGGCACCGGTGCACCTGCTCATGCCGATCGACGCGAACGAAGACACGCCTTATCAGCTGGTTCCTGTCGGCGGACCGATCCCTGCGCTGCCCGTGCGTGCATGGATTCGCGGTCAGACGATCATCGACACTGTCGATCCGAAGCAGTACTTTTCCGAGGTGCCCGACGCGGAATGGCAAGCGCCCTCGGGCTGGCCATGGACCCCGGAGCGCTATCAGGTGGGCCGGGATGGCCGTTGACGATCTCTGGTATTTGACAAAGCGCGGCCCGGACGGCGAACGGGTGCCGTCCAAGCGGCACGGCCGTGGGAAACGCTGGCGCGTTCGGTACGTCGATGACGCCGGCCGCAAGCGCGAGGCGCTTTTTGCCAAGAAGCCGGATGCCGAGAGGCACGATGCCACGATGCGGGCTGATGTATCCCGTGGCGTGTATGTCGACCAGGCGGCCGACCGGGTCACCGTGGAGTCGTACGGCGAGGAATGGCGGAAGGGCCGGTTGCACCAGGACTCGACGGCGGAGCGGGTCGAGCGGGCGTTGCGGGTCCACGTCTATCCGATCATGGGGAAGGTGCCGATCGCCAGGGTGCGGGCGAGTAACGTGCAGAGCTGGGTGAAAGACCGGTCCGGGGTATTGGAGGCGAGCACCCTTCGGGTTGTCTACTCCTACCTGGTGTCGATGTTCACCACGGCGGCGATCGACCGGGTGATTGACTTCAACCCGTGCCAGGGCATCCAGCTACCAGAGGTTGATCGGGCGGACCTGTGGGTGCCGACAGGTGCCCAGGTGTACGCGTTGTCGGATGCGTTTGCCTTGTTCGACGGCCGGCCGGGCCGTTACCAGGCTCAGCCGGTCATCGCGGCCGGTTCCGGGCTTCGGCAGGGTGAGTTGTGGGGCCTGGAGCTGGAGCACATCGACTTTCTGCGCCGGAAGATCAGCGTGGTGCAGCAGCTCAAGGTGACCGCCGGTCGCAAGCCGTTTCTCGCCCCGCCGAAGACGCCCACAAGCAAGCGGACCGTGGACCTGAGCGATGTCGTCGGCGAGGCTTTCTCCCGGCACATCGAGGCGTTCCCGGTGACCGAGGTGGAGATCGACGACGACACAGACCCGCGCCGGCCGGTCCGCCGGTTGGCCAAGCTGGTCTTTCTGGACACCGACGGGGCACCGATCAATCGCAACAGCTGGTCGCACCGTTGGCCGCTGGCCGTGGCCGAGGCCGGCCTGCCGAAGGGGACCAGGTTTGATTCGCTGCGGCACTACTATGCCACGGTGCTGATTCACGGTGGGGCGAGCGTGAAGACTGTCCAGCTCGCGTTGGGCCACACCACGCCAACGATCACACTGAACACTTACGTCGGCCACTGGCCGGATGCGGTCGACACGACCAGATCCCTGATTGACTCGGCGTTGCTCCGCTCGACCGGATTGCGGGGGACACGATAAGCCGAGTTGTGCCAGATCTGTGCCCGCGATCCTGGCGGGTTGCTCTGCTCCTGGTCGCGGGCACATTCCGGGCTGACCTCAGCGGTAGTTGGTGAACTGGAGTGCCACGCCGAAGTCCTCACCCTTCAGCATGGCGATGATGGCCTGCAGGTCGTCCTTCTTCTTGCCGGTCACGCGGAGTTGGTCACCCTGGATCTGCGCCTGGATACCCTTCGGGCCCTCGTCGCGGATCTTCTTACTGATCGCCTTGGCCTTGTCCGTCTCGATGCCCTGGATCACCTTGCAGTCGACCTTGAATTCCTTACCCGACCCGCGCGGGTCCCCGGCGTCCAACGACTTCAGCGAGATGTTCCGCTTGACCAGCTTCTCCTTGAAGACATCGAGCGCGGCTCGGACCCGCTCCTCGGTCTCCGCCCGAAGGCTGATCGCCTCCTCGCCGGACCAGGAGATCTCGGCGCCGGTGCCCCGGAAGTCGAACCGCGTCGAGAGCTCCCGCTCCGTCTGGCGGAGGGCGTTGTCAACCTCCTGACGGTCGACCTTGCTCACGATGTCGAACGACGGGTTGGCTGCCATGCTGATACTCCTGTTGTCCTGGCGGTCTGTCCTGTTATGTGCACTACGGGCCAGCCGTGCGCCCCCTGACGGTACCCGGTTGCGGCCGTGTCGGGGCGAGCCGCTATCCTTGCTCTCACCGCCGCGTCATGACGCGGCGGGTGCCCTGGCGGGTTGCCCGAGCGGCCAATGGGAGCGGACTGTAAATCCGTCGCGAAAGCTTCGAAGGTTCGAATCCTTCACCCGCCACCAGGTGCAGAAAGGGGCCCCTGACCAGCGCAAACGCCGGTCAGGGGCCTTCTTCGTGAGTCTCATTCGGTCTCACTCGGTGCCACTTGATCTCGCTATCTGTCCCCCATACGTCCCCCGAAATTCGGGCCTGATCAGGTGGGGCGGATGTCCCCGTCGCTGTCGGGGAAGAGCTCGAACGCCTCCTCGATCCGCTTCGTCGCTGCCGCCTTCTCGCCGAAGATCCAACTCGCGTAGATCTCCAGCAGAACCTTGATGCTGTGCCCCGCCCACCGGGCTACCAGCGCCGGGGAGATCCCACGGGAGGGCCAGTAGGACACGCATGCGGCCCGAAGGTCGTACGGTCGGCGTGCGAGCGGCGATGCCTGCTCGATCGGGGTAAACGCGGCAGCCCGGGCCTTGCGGAACGCCGTGTCTATCGCATTGCGGGTAACCGGCCGGCTCTTCGCGGCGATGTAGATCCCGCCCGGCCCGCGCGTCGGGTGACAAAGAGCCGGCTGTTGGGTCCGGGCGGCCACTGCTCGATGTGGCGATCAAGCAGGGCTATGGGGCAGACCTCAGCCCGAGCGCACTGTGTTCGGTGACGCCTGCAGGGAGATCGGTGCGTCCAGACTCCTGCGATGTCAGCGCGACCAGCTCGCCGCGCAGATCCAGGGCAGGCTCACCGAGCACGATCGTGCTGAGCACCAGCTCGACCATCACCCGGTCGTACCGTTCAGAGCTGCGACGGTAACGCGACGGGTCGGACTCCACCGCTGCCGCTGAAATACGCCAACCACCGCCACCAACGGGCGCAAACGACATTTCGAAGACCCCGTTGCCGGTCCAACTGCGATGCAGGAACGCGACCTGGTCCTCAACGAACACGTTCCACTTCTCGTCCATGTTGCGAGCCTTGTAACCGAGCTTGATCCGTTCCCACTGCTCGGCGGACCACATACGGGTCGGCAGCTTGGCCATCGGCATCGGTGCCACGATCGGCACCACGCGCCGCAACGACGACCGAGTGACCAGCGACGGTTCGATCATCAGCAGATCCTACAGGCGCAACGGCCTACAGGACCATGACCACTCAGGGCCCAACACCCCTATCATCGACCGAAACACCAGCACTATTCGATCTCGACCTGGCGTCAAGCATCCTGCGACGCCGATTCGTCAACCATCATGCGAGACCAGGCAACGCTTCAACCGCATGTCCCCGGCCTCAGAACGTGACTATCAAAGATCAGCTACGGCTGTGGCCTCCGGCCGGCAGTCATGGGTAGTCATATGTTGAGGAGGCTCGTTATGCTGCACTCGATCCTTACTGTTTGGTCACACGGCTAGTTGATCACCTGAGAGCTCGCCAATTGGGGCAGCCGAAGATCACATCCGCGTTCTTGCCGTATTCGCGTATCCACTGGTGGATGCCTTCCACCGTGGTTAGGGACACGGTCGCCGCGGTTCCTGGCTGAAAGTTCTTAATAAACGGCGCGGGCCAGAAGCTAATCACCTGCCTACCTCCGGCCTGTTCCGGATGGCCTTCTCGTGCTGCTGGTGCGTATACGCCTTTGCCGGTGGCCAGTACGACATGATCCAGGTCGGAGAACATGACGACGTCACCCATGACGGGGCGAGACAGTAGAGGCCCTGCGCCGTTGTAGGCGTGCCTTTGCATTGCCAGGTGGCGAACGAGTGTCGGTGTGAAACTTCTCGGTTCGTCCTTGGTGTAGAGGTGCTTCAGCGTATCGGGATTCACGATGTTTCCGTTCAGCATTGCTGCGACGATCACCGCTTCCCAGCAGTTCATTTCGGCGCTTCTGTCGAAGAGATTCACCTCGCCCTCGCCGGTGATGAGGTTGACGAAGCTGTTGTTCGTAGGTGATTCGCCCACGGGTCCTGACGGAACCCACCTCATCGTCGCGCGATCCACTAATTTTTGCTCGGCGGTATGGGCGACTTCCCGTTGTAGTGCCGCTTGCGCGATAGCGTCATCGAGTGAGTCGAAGTCACCGCGAAGGAAGAGGATACAAGCTGTGAGGACACGGGCTGGGTCATTGTTTTGGCACATTGCCCTGTAGTCGTCCGTTTCCCGGATCTGCCTCTCGGTCACAGTACTTCTGTCGAGTTCGACGAGTCTCATCGTATACCCATCCTCTCCCCATGAGCTATTGCCAAATATTCGGCGATCTGAAATTGACGGCATCGACAATTTCAAGTCACGGCCAGCTATTGGCTACCGTACTCCTGAGGCTCAATGTTCGGAGGCTGCCACCGCTGTCGTGAATTCGACAGACTTGTATGTATCAGAATGGCTTCTATTGCCTCTGGCTCGCGGCGGTGGTTCTCGCTGGGTGTTTTAATCATGTTTGTTCTTGCTTGGCTGGTAGTCACCGTTTTGAGTCGGCAAACCTGGCGTCCATTTAGAGTGAAAACTGGCCAATATTCCGTTCAGTCAAGGAAGTCAGGTTCGGAAACTGCCGCGCAGGGTGCGACCGTATAAGATCGGGCATTCTGCGTTGTCATAGCAGTAAAGCCGCTGGGATGGAGTTGATGAACAGGCAGCAAATCATCCTAAAAGGTAACATGAATGCTTAGTCCGTCGCGAAAGCTTCGAAGGTTCGCACCTCTCCTCGATCCGCTTCGTCGCTGCCGCCTCCTCGCCGAAGATCCAACTCGCGTAGATCTCCAGCAGAACCTTGATGCTGTGCCCCGCCCGCCGGGCTACCAACGCCAGGGAGATCCCACGGGAGAGCCAGTAGGACGCGCACGCGGCCCGGAGGTCGTATGGTTGCCGGCCCAGGGTGAGGAGGCCCGGTGTCGGTATCGAGCAGCCTGGCTCTGTTCCATATGGAACCCAAGCTTAACCGTCAAATGTGCTGGTAGGGACTTGTCCGCATCCTAGGCGGGCCGATCGAGGCAGATCCATGCACCTGGTCAAGGTGGGTGCAAGGCCGGCATCATCTTCGTGTGCCATCGTATGAATACCGAATCGTCCTTGTAGACGATCTACGCTCGTTCGTTGACGGCCGAAGCGCGGACGTGGCCCGTACTAGTACCGCGGGAGCGGAACTTCTCGAGCGTTGCCGCGATCAACGGTTGGACGAACTGTGGCTCGATCACGATCTTGGAGAGGGCGACACGATCTGGCCGGTTGTCGAGGTTCTGGAGCATGCTGCCTTCGATGGCCGACCGCTTGATGTCGGCATCATCAACATCCACTCCGCCAACCCGGCCGGAGCCACGAAGATGGCCCAGGCCCTCCGGCGTTGGGGCTACCGCGTCAACATCGTGTCGAACTCGCCGGACGTTGCCTACTTCGACAATCTCACTGTGACGTAGTGACAGCGATTGCCCCGTCCAAGAGGTTTTGTCGGCCGTCCGCCTCGTGGCTAGCTGCGGATGGGTCACCTGGTGGCTGCCATCGCGACTTGCAGGTACGCCCGAGTGTCGTCGTCGAACGCGACGAGTCGTACCCGTTGAACAGTTGTTGGCGTTGATCTGATCGTTGTCACCGAGATTCGGGCGGCCTGCTCGGGAGGGAAGCCGTACACGCCGGTCGCGATCGCCGGGAAGGCAACTGTCCGGGCGCCGAGTCCGTCAGCGACCTGCAGACTCCTGCGGTAGCAGGAGGCCAGGACGTTGGCTTCATCGCAGCCACCGCCTTCCCAGATCGGCCCGACGGTGTGGATGACGTGCCGAACCGGCGGGTCGAGGTCAAACGCCGGAGTCGCCTTCGCGTCACCCGGCTCGCAGGGGCCGACCGCACCCCCGGCCCGCGCCAGCCGGGGTCCGGCAGGTCGACCCGTTCGCGCGTGATGTCACCCATAACGATCTCGATCATTGCCACAGCAGAAATCTTGGCACAGCCGGCGACAGCATGTCGGCCCGCCGACTCCACCACGTGGTAGTGGACTCCATGAGACCACCACCGACAGCTGCTACCACCCGCCGATGCGGCAGATGCGTGTTCCGGCGGTATGCGCCCAGGCTTTACGCTGTGAATATGACGGACGTGATCGTGCGCGCGACCGCTCTTCGGTGGGCCAGTGATCCATTCCCCGGCAGCCTGGCGGTGAGCATCGTGGACGCCGCTGGTCAGGAGCACCGAATTGTGGAGAAGGTGTCCGTGCTTACGATTCGCGAAGTCACCAACGCCATACCACTGCTGACCGAGCTCTGGATTCCCGCAGAGATGGAACATATCGATGGTGGGCGAGTCAGCATCACCTTCAAGCACGATACCGAGACACGCAGTGGCTTGAAGAGGCTGCTTCTTGAGGCTGATGATGTGCGGTGGATCTGAGTCGACTGAGCCGGTAGAGGCAGCAGCAGCCGCCTCCAATGACGGCGGCGTGCGCCAATGTCTTTTTTCGTCTGGACTGGAAGGGTGTCAATCATGGGGAAGACGCATGAGAAGATTTCTGGTCGGCTCAGGGAGTTTATTGAGGCGCAGCCGATATTCTTCGCTGCGACGGCACCGCTGTCCGAGTCAGGAACCGTCAACCTGTCGCCGAAGGGACTCGCTGGATCGTTCGCCGTCCTCGACGACTTGACGGTGGCCTACCTGGACTTCGCAGGAAGCAACGCGGAGACGATCGCGCATCTGCGCGAGAATGGGCGTATCACCCTGATGTGGTGTGCGTTCCAGGGGCCACCCAACATTGTGCGCATCCATGGGCGCGGTGAGCCTGTCTTCCGGGATGACCCACGTTGGTGTGATGTCATGTCCAACTTTCCCCACATCGACACCTCGCTGCACGGCCTACGCGCGATTATCATCGTGCACGCCGATCTCATCCGCGATACCTGCGGCTATGCTGTGCCGTTGATGACCTACGAAGTTGATCGGGATCTGCACGCCAAGCGCTTCTCCCGGGAGGATGACGCGTCGCTGGGGCAGTACTTCGAGAAGAAGGAATTCGTCGCCACCAGCATCGACGGACTCCCAGGCCTACCGTTGCCGCTGCCGTCCATGCCGTCGGGTAACTCGGGCTCGGGCGAGGCATAGCCGCTATGACCGGGCGGGAGGCCCGGGTCGGGACGGCGATCCGGCAAACCGCTGTCCCGACCAGAGCTTCCCCGCTGTTACTTTGGCATCCCCGAAGCCAGCATCTCTACGTACGCATGGTCGGAAAACACGAAAGGACTGCCGACGGTGTGAAAGCCGTAGCCTTCGTAGAATTGCTGCGGCCGAGACTGGGCGTGTAGGTAGAGGCGGTCGTACCCTTTTCGCCTGCTGAAGTCGATCATGAAACGGAACAGTAGGTGACCGTAGCCTCTTCCCCGGCACTTGGTACGTATTTCCACGCGTTCGAACTTGACCACCTCTGGCAGGTAGCGAATCCGGGCGGCGAGCACCGGCTCTTCTCCCAGTCTGCGGGCCTGTTGAAGCCCGCGTCCGCGCCCGAGGAACATCGTTTTGTGTCTCTCCATCCTGAAGCGCAGATCCACCCCGAGGCGCACCCCGACCTCCACCCCGAGGCGCACGCCTCGATCTCGGCGCCACGTTGCGCGTCCTGCGCCATCGGGCCGACCTGAGCCAACGCGAGCTGGCGGAGCGTTCGGGCGTACGAAAGAGCACCGTGGCGCGAATCGAGGCCCAGCCCGGGGCGGACCCGGGTACGGACGGTCGAGCGCCTGTTCCATGCCGTTGGCGTCGAACTCGTCGCCTGCCTGCCTGGAGGCTCTGAGAACATTGCTGGGGATGGGTGGTTCCGGTGAGGACTCGCGAAGACCGTACTGCCATGTTGTCCACAAGCGGTCGTTGAGCTGCCCGTCCCTCTGACCATTGGCTACCGCGCCTGGGAGAGCCGCTGCTGCACGAGCACGGGATCGACTTGTCCGCCTCCCAGGTTCACCGGCTGGTCACCGGCACCCGGAGCGGCTGTCGCTGATGGTGCTGGCCGTGTTGTGCGACATCTTCTCAAGAAGAACTCGGATTGGCCGCGGGCGTCTCGGAGCGAAAGCTGTGGCCGAGTTGGGCGCCGAGGCCGAAGTAGTGGCGGAAGTTGTAGATCAGTGGATTCCAGGCGTTGGGGTCGACGTGGTCGGTGCCGGTCACGACGATACCGGCGTCGGCGTGCACGGCGAGGACCTGGGCTTCGACGATGAGGAAGGCGCCGCCGGTGGCGGTGTGGATCCGGCTGGCCCGGGCCTCCACCTGTAGCGGGCAGTCGGCGACCCGAGGCGGGTGTACGTGCAGTGAGTCTTGCGGGCGCAGGCCGGCGGCGGTGAACTTCGCAGGTTCGAAGCGAAACCGGTCGCGTTTGCTGGCCGGTACCGGATGCCGGCCGGTCAGCGACGCGATACGTTCGACCGCCTGCCACTGATGGGCGGCGGGCAGGTTGATGACCATCTCGGGACGTGCGGTGAGGTTGTGGCCGCTCTGCCCGTCGGAGCCGAGGCCGAGTACGACGGTGTGGCCCAGTGCCCATGCCGACGAAATCGGTGCCAGGTTGGCACTGCCATCGTCGTTCTCGGTACTGAGCAGCACCACCGGGGTACCGAAATACAGGATCTTCGGGCTGATTGTTACGTGTGTGGCGGCAGTCGGGTCACTGAGGGTTGGCATAGGTGGCGAGGCTAGGCCCGAAGTGTTTCGGTGGTCGCCGAAATGTCGCCGTGCCATGCTCGGGCGATGGACTCCCGCGAGGCCGCCTCGGCGGTCGCAGGCTGGGCGTCGTTGCTCGCCGATGACACCCGGGCAATGGTGTGCCTGGTTCTGCTCGATGGACGGGCCTGGACACTGGGCGAGTTGGCCCGCCACGCCGGGGTGGCGGCGTCGACGCTGAGCCAGCACGCTGATCGGATGGTCGCCGCGGGGCTGTTGGTACAGCACCGTCAGGGCCGACACCGATATCTGCAGATCGACGGTCAGGCCGCGCCGCTGATCGAGGCCGTGGCCGCCGCGGCCGGACACCGCTCGGCTCCCACGCGGTCGCTGGCGGGCGCACGTCGCGGACATGCTCTGGCGCACGCGCGGACCTGCTACGACCACCTGGCTGGCACCGTTGCGGTAGCCATAGCCGACGCGATGACCGAGCGTGGCCTGTTGACCTGGCGACACGGGTTGTCGCTGACCACTGATGGGGTGGCCTGGCTGGGTGATCTCGGCATTGCCGTATCCGCGGCCAATGCGCGTCGCCGACCGGCACTACGCGCCTGCCTGGACTTCACTGCCCGCCGCCCCCACCTAGCCGGAGCGGTCGGCGCCGCACTGTGCCACCACGCGTTCACCTCCGGCTGGATCACCCGTATCGGTACCAGCCGTGCGGTCACCATCACCGTCGCGGGCCGTCAGGCGTTGGTGCGACACCTGGGCATGGAGGAGCAATCGCTGCGCCAGCCCCGGGCTGACTAGTCCGAGCCTACGTTCACGACGTCACCCGGAACCCTGCCTGGCCCGTCCCTCCGCGAGGCACGGGACGGGAGTTGTCCCCCTGGTCTTGGACACTTGAGCCTTGGAGCGTGATGTCCGGGGAGATCAGGGTTCCTGACAGATGGTGAACAAGCACTACCCCGCTGAGTTCAAGGCCGATGCGGTCACGTTGTATCGGTCTCAGCCGGGGGCGACGGTCGCGCAGATCGCTGACGATCTCGGGGTGAACCGAGCGACGTTGCGTAGTTGGGTCCACGCTGGTGATCAGCGTCGGGGTGACGCGGCCGGGGCGGTGGCGCCGCCGACGGCTGGGTCAGTGGAGGACGAGAACGCGGCGTTGCGGCGCAGGGTTCGCCAGTTGGAGGAGAGTTCCTGGCCTCGGATTCCTACTCGCGTGCGGCTATCAACAGCAGCGCGACGGATTGGTGCTGACACCGCGGTTCGACCTCCCCGACCATGCCCCCCGACCCGACTATGCCCCCGACCCGACTATGCCCAGACCGCCCGACCCGACCACCTTCTAGCCGGGAAGGGCCGCGGCGGCTTCGGTGAGGGCGGCGAGAGCCTCGCGGAGGCGCCAGGCGTTGCGGTCGCGTGGCCCGACCGGGTTGGAGATGGTGCGTAGCTCGACGAAAGGCAGGCCGGCGTCTGCGGCGGCGACGGCCACCCCGTAGCCCTCCATGGCCTCGGCCACCGCGTCGGGGTGCCGGCGGACGAGCGCGTCGGTCCCGGCGACTGTTCCGGTTACCGTGCTGACGGTCAGCACCGGACCCACCGCGGCGGCCGGAATTGCAGCCCGGAGTGTGGCCACCAGGCTTGGGTCCGCGGTGATGGTGGGGCCGGCGCCCAGCAACTCGGCCGGCATCCCGAGCTGGTCCACGGGGATGAAACCCGTCGGGGAGTCGGCACCCAGGTCGGCCGCGATCGCACTGGTGCCGACGACCGTTCCACCGACCTCCACCCGATCCGGGAAGCCACCCGCTACGCCCGCGCTGACGACCAGGCGGTAGGGGCGGCCGGCGGCCTCTGCCACGGCCAGCAGCCGGGCGGTGCCAGCCCCGGCCACCGCCGGACCGACCCCGACCGGCGCTACCGTGACCGTCGGCCCCCGCCCCGCACGGACCGCCTCGGCCTCGGCGGGAACCGCGGTGACGACCAGGACGCCGGTCACGGGATCGGCCCCTGGCGAGTCTCGTCGTCGCTGCTGCCCGGCCCGCCGACCGCCGACGACGGGCGGTAGAGATGGAACCCCGGTGGTGCCGGGTCAACGTCGCCCCCGGTGCCCGGTCTCGGGGCGGGCGAGGTGGGGGTCGGGTCGTCGGAGGCGGGCTCGACCAGGGCCGACTCGTCCTCGGCGAGTTCGTCATCCGCCAACGGCCGGCCAGCTAGCCGCTCCGCCCGCAGCCGGCCCGCGACCAGGATGCCGCGGGCCGTGGCGAGCGTCGCGACCCCGGCGGAGACGGCGATGCCGAGCCGGCCATCGAAGGGGACGAGGCCCAGCCCGCCGCCAGCGACGAAGGCGAGCATCAGCGCTGTCTCCGAGTGGGCGAACGAGCTGGCACGCAGCCGTTCGGGGATGCGCTCCTGGATCGAGGCGTCTACCGCGAGCTTGGCGATGCCGCTGGTCAGTGCGGTGACCAGGCAGAGCAGAGCGACCATCAGCAGCGAGAACTTGAGCGTGGCGAGGACGGCCACCCCGGCAATGATCACCATGCCGCTGGATTGGAGCGCCGCCGGGCGGTGGATCCGCAGCCGGGTGCCGATCGCGGTGGCCAGGAAGCTGCCAATCGCCAGTGCCCCGCCGACCAGCCCGAGGGCGGCCTCGTCGCCCAGGTCCCGGCCGAAGACAGCGGTGGTCAGGTCGCCGGCCTTGATGGCAAAGGCCAGGAAGAGCAGTAGGAAGCCGTAGACCGCGCGTAGCGTGGCGGCGCCGATCAGAGTGGCGATCACCAGCCGGCCATGCGGGCGGCCCCGGCCGAGGGGACGGTCGTCGGAGCTTCGCCGGAGCGCCCGCAGCGGGCGCGGTACCCGCTCGGGCGGCTCCGAGTCCGCCTTCGGTGGTAGCCGCAGGGCGATGACCATGCCAACCAGGAAGATCACCGAGGCGACCCGCAGCGGCCACTGCGGACCGAACCAGAAGGCGGCCAGACCGATCGGTGCGAGTAGGGCGCCGGCTATGGTGCCGTACACGCTGGCTCTGGCCCCGACCTGGGAGAGCCCGAGCCCTTCCGGGAGGAGCCGGGGTACGGCGGCGGACCGGGCCACCCCGTACGCCCGGGAGAGCGCCAACACTCCGAAGGCCGCCGGGTACAGGCCGAAGCCGTGAATGTAGTCAGAGATCAACCATGCCAGGAAGGCCCGTCCAAGCATGCTGGTGGCCAGTGCGTACCGTCGGCCGTGCCGGAAGTGATCAAGCAGCGGGCCGACCACCGGGGCGAGTAGGGCGAACGGGATCATGGTCACCAGCAGGTAGAGCGCGACCTTGCTGCGCGCCTCTCCGAGCGGCACGTTGAAGAAGATCGTCCCGGCCAAGCCGATCGCGATCAGGGTGTCCCCGGCGCAGGAGAGCGCGTGCAGGTCGAAGAGGCGGACCATGCCGGTCTCCCCGCCGGCGCCCCGGGCGCGGGCCCGCCCCACTGACCGGGTCATCCAGCGGCCGCCGTTGACCGAACCGCGCAGCAGCAGGCGAACGGCCTTGACGCCGCTGCCGACAGTCCAGCCGAGGAAGGAGCGCTCGGAGCGGACGGAGGACGGCATGTGCACCAGTCTTGCCCATCGGCTCGATATGCGCGCCACCACTGCCGCGTTTGGTTCGGGGAGTCCCTGTCGGGTGGTCCCACGCATGGGGAACAATGGTCGGGTGACCAGGTCCGCCTCCGCTCGTGCCCCCCGTCTCGACCAGGTCTGTGCCGCCGCCGTCGAGGTGGCGCGCGAGGCCATCACCGAGGTCGACCCGGCGGATGTCGGCGATCATCTGCAGACCCTTGCCGAGGGTGATCGCCTCGTCACGCACTACTTCGAGTGTCGGCTCGCGGGCTATCGCGGCTGGCGCTGGGCTGTCACCGTCACCCGGGTGCCCCGCAGTCGTGCGGTCACCGTGTGTGAGACCGTGCTGTTGCCCGGCCCGGATGCGTTGCTCGCCCCGGGCTGGCTGCCCTGGCAGGAGCGGCTGCAGCCCGGTGACCTCGGCCCGGGTGACCTGCTGCCCAGCCCGCCCGACGACGACCGGCTCCAGCCTGGTTACCTGCTCTCCGACGACCCGGCGGTCGAGGAGACCGCCTGGGAGTTGGGTCTCGGCCGGGCGCGGGTGATGTCCCGGGAGGGGCGCGGCGAAGCAGCCCAACGGTGGTACGACGGCGACCACGGGCCAACCGCACCGATCGCCACCGCCGCTCCGGTGACTGCCCGCTGTGGGACCTGCGGCTTCTATCTGCCGCTCGCCGGCGCGCTGTGCCAGTCCTTCGGTGCCTGTGGCAACCTCTTCGCCCCGGACGACGGCCGGGTGGTCAGCGCCGACCACGGCTGCGGTGCGCACTCGGAGATTCTGGTCGAGCCGCCCGAGACCCCGGTCGAGGAGCTACCGACCGTCTACGATGACAGCGCGGTGGAGGCTGTCTCGGTGCGGGAGGCCGATGGGTTGGCCGAGGTCGCCGAGGTGACGGAGGTCGCCGATGCGGCGGCCGAGGTTGTCGAGGTGGCGGAGTCGAATGGCCAACCGTGAGGTGATCGTCGGCCTGGGTCAGTGACCGGCGCGGCGGCGACGTCGGTGCGTGTCGTGCCGCCTCATCACGGCGAGACCGGGCAGACCCCACAGGAACCCAGCCAGGCAGGTCCAGAGCCAGCCCTCGCGGCCGGTCTCCACCAACTGGTCGCGGAAGAACAGCAGCACGATTCCGGCGATCGCCCAGCCGGCCATCCCGGCGAGGGTAAACGGCACCATCGGCGGGTCGAGCGGTTCGGGCCGCGGTTGCGGCTGCTTCAGCACGGAGCAAGCGTACGGGATCAGTTTTCCTGGCAGGCCGACGATCTGCGACGATGCGGCCGACGAAACAAGAGAGCACCTGCGAGGAACCGATGGCAGTAGCCCCGCCCGACGACGCCACGCCGCCCGCGACACCGCGGAACGGCTTCGACCGCTACTTCGAGATATCCGCCCGCGGTTCGACGCTGGGCCGTGAGGTGCGGGGTGGGTTGGCGACCTTCTTCACGATGGCCTACATCGTGGTGCTCAACCCGCTGATCCTCGGCTCCGCCGTTGACGGCGCCGGGGAACGGCTGCCGATCCCGGCGCTCGCTGCGGCGACCGCGTTGGTTGCCGGCCTGGCGACGATCTTGATGGGTGTGGTGGGCCGGTTCCCGCTGGCGGTCGCCGCCGGTCTCGGTGTCAACGCGCTGGTCGCGTACGAGATCGCTCCGGAGATGACCTGGGCGGACGCGATGGGTCTGGTGGTGATCGAAGGTTTGATCATCGCGGTGCTGGTGTTGACTGGGCTGCGTACCGCGGTGTTCCGTTCGGTGCCCACCCAGATGAAGGCGGCGATCGGGGTCGGCATCGGGCTGTTCCTGACCATCATCGGTCTGGTTGACGCGGGTTTCGTCCGGCGGCTCCCGGACGCGGCGAACACCACCGTCCCGGTCGGCCTGGGCATCGGCGGCAAGCTGGTCAGTTGGCCGATGTTGGTCTTCGTGGTGGGTCTGCTGCTGACTCTGGTGCTGGTGGTGCGTCGGGTCAAGGGCGCGATCCTGATCGGCATCCTCGCCTCGACCGGGCTGGCGCTCGTCATCGAGGCGCTGGGCAACATCGGCCCGTCCGTGGTCAACGGGGTGTCGAACCCCAAGGGCTGGTCGCTGACCGTGCCCGAGTTGCCGAGCCGAATCCTGGATGTGCCGGATCTGTCGCTACTCGGCCGGTTCAACGTGCTCGATTCGTGGAGCCGAGCCGGCTGGCTGGTCGTGCTGATGTTCATCTTCACGCTGATCATTACCGACTTCTTCGACACGATGGGCACGATGGTGGCTGTCGGCCAGGAGGGTGGGATGCTCGACGAGCAGGGCACCCCGCCCCGGGCGAAGGAGATCCTGCTGGTCGACTCGATCGCCGCGGCCGGCGGTGGCGCCGCGAGCGTGTCGAGTAACACGGCGTACATCGAGAGTGCGGCCGGTGTCGCGGAGGGTGCCCGGACGGGCGCGGCCAACCTGGTCACCGGGGTGCTCTTCCTACTGGCGATGTTCCTTACGCCGCTGGTGTTGGTGGTGCCCTTCGAGGCCGCGTCAACCGCGCTTGTGGTGGTCGGGTTCCTGATGATGACCGCGGTGCGGACCATCGACTGGACCGACTTCGAGATCGCGATCCCAGCGTTCCTCACGATCGTGTTGATGCCGTTCACGTACTCGATCTCCAACGGCATCGGTGCCGGTCTGATCGTGTACGTGTTGATGAAGGTCGCTCGGGGTAAGGCGCGGGAGGTTCATCCGCTGTTGTACGGCGTGGCGGCGCTCTTCGTGTTGTATTTCCTGCGCGGGCCGATCGAGTCTGTGCTGCTGTGACGCCGGGCGCAGGGCCGGGTAGCGGACCGGCCCTGCGCCCCGCGTAGGGCGTACTCCGCGTGAGCCTGGTCATATCGCATGTCGTTAGCTAGGCTTATTAGTTAGGCTAACTACAGTGACGGAGCAGACGGTGACGGCGAAGAGCGTGCCACCGGCGCAGCTGGCAGTCCAGCTGCGGGATGCGATTACCCGACTCAACCGGCGGGTCCGCCAGGCCAGACCGGTTGGTGACCTAACGGTTACCCAGCTCTCCGCGCTCACCAGCCTCCGGCTGGCGGGCGCGCTGACGCCCCGGGAACTTGCCGACGTCGAACGGGTTCAGCCGCCGACGATGACCAAGATCGTCGCGAAACTGGAGGAGCGCGGCCTCGTGCAGCGAACCCCCCACCCGACCGACGGCCGGCAGGTGATCCTTGCCCCGACGGAGGGGGGCGGAGCGGTGCTGGACCAGTTTGAGCGCGTTCGGGACCAATGGCTGGCCCACCGGTTGGCCGAACTGAGTGCGGAGGAACGGGAGACGCTGCGCCAGGCAGCAGAGATTCTGCAACAGGTCACCCGTACCTGAGGCTCCCGCCTCGCCTGCGCCGTCACGGCGATGACGCGTACGCGAGGGAGGCGCACCAAGAGTGCAGAAGAAGCTGAGCACGATATTCCAGTCCCTACAGGTCCGCAATTACCGGCTATTCGCCTCCGGACAGCTGATCAAGCTGATCGGCGTCTGGATGATGTTCATCGCCCAGGACTGGCTCGTCCTCGAGCTCAGCGACAACTCCGCCACCGCGCTCGGTATCGTCACCGCCCTCCAGTTCGCTCCTGTTCTGTTGCTCACGCTGATCTCCGGGCGGCTCGCCGACCGGTACGACAAGCGCGTCCTGCTCTTCGCCGCCAACCTGTTCTGGACGGTGTTGGCCCTGGCTATGAGCCTGTTGGTGATCACCGGCCGGGTGCAGCTCTGGCACGTCTTCACCTTCGCCGCCCTCCTCGGCGTCGCCAACGCGGTGGAAACCCCGGTCCGGCAGGCCTTCGTCTCCGAACTGGTCGGCACCCCGCTGCTGCCGAACGCCCTCTCCCTCAATGCCGCGACCTTCAACTCCGCGCGAATCGTCGGCCCCGCCCTCGCAGGCCTCGCCATCGCCGCCGTTGACGTGGGGCCGGTCTTCCTGGTCACCGCCCTCAGCTCGATCGCGCCGCTGGTGAACGTGATCCGGATTCGCCCGGCCGAGCTGCACCGCGAGGCGCTACCGCCGCGCGAGGAGCGGGACTCGGCCCGGGTTGTGGACGGGCTGCGCTACGTCTGGGGTCGGCCGGATCTGCTGCTGCCGATGTTCCTGATCTCGGTCATCGCCACCTCACTCTTCAATTTTCAGCTCACTCTCGCCGCGTTGGCCAAGACCGTCTTCGACACCGGGGCCGCCTCGTTCGGTCTGTTCAGCAGCGCCCTCGCGGTAGGCGCACTGGCCGGGGCCCTGGCCGGTACCGGGCGTCGCAGCCGCCCCTCGGTGTGGCTGGTGCTCTCCGCGGCCATCGTCTGCGCCATCTTCGGCACCCTGGTCGGGCTCGCTCCCACCTACTGGCTGGTGGTGGCGCTGCTCCTGCCGACCGGCTTCTCCACGGTCTTCTTCGCCCAGGCCTGCAACCAGCGCATCCAACTGGGCACTGACGCCGCCTTCCGGGGCCGGGTCATGGCGCTGTGGGTGCTGGTCTTCCTGGGCACCAACCCGGTCGGCGCGCCGGTCATCGGGTGGCTCGCCGAGACGTACGGCGCCGGGGCCAGCATTTGGATGGGCGGGCTGGTCTCCCTCACCGCCGCGCTGCTCGCCCTGGTCTGGCAGCTGCGCCGCTCGGGAGCTCGGCTGCGGTTCCGGGTGCTGCCGATGCCCCGCTTCTACGTCACCGAACGGGTGTGAGCCCCGCGTCCAAGCGGACAAAACGGTTTATTACGGCAAATCGGTGGCAGGGCGATCGCAACCGGCTTAGCGTCGGGGCGTGGAGGTGGGACGTGCGCTGCTGGTGACCCTGATGGTCGCTGCCGTGGTGTGCCTACCCATGCTGATCGCCCTGCTCATCTGCGCCGACGAACTGGTTGACCGCTTCGCCTTCCGATGGGCGCAGTGGCGGAACCGGCACCGGGAACGGCGGATAATCGCTCGCCTGGATCGGGCGGTCGAGGCCGACGCGCTCACCCGGAACATCGACCTGAGTCGGCTGGACCGACCGGATCGGCAGCCCCTGGAAAAACTCGCCACGGAGCTCCGCCAGCTCCGGGGCCATCGGTTCGGGTACGGGCGGGCCACCGCCTGGCATGAAGCGGCGCTCGCCAGCTACGACGGTCGACTTCGGCTGGCCTGTGCCGCCCTCGGAATCACGCAGCACCTGGACGAGCTGACCGGGGCGGACCGGGAGATTGAGCGGGTCCGGGTCGAGGGACTGCTGCACCGGGCGGGGCTGATCTTGCCGGCAGCCCGGCCCGAGCACCGACAGCGCCACCGTTGAGTGGTAGTTGGCGGAGCGACGGCGGTCAGGTTGAGACTCTTCGTCGCCGTCTACCCGCCACCAGCGGCGGTGGAGCACCTCCGCGTGCGGGTCACGGAGCTGCGAGTCGGCAGGGCCGCCGGCGCCGGCGTCGGTGTCCGCCTCGCCGACCCGACCCAGGCGCACGTCACGCTCGCCTTCCTCGCAGCGGTGGCAGCGGACCGGCTGGGGGACGTGGAGCGCTCGCTCGACCAGGCTGCGCGGCGGTCACGCGACTCATGGCCGAGCCCGCCGCGGCTTCGCCTGGCTGGCGGCGGGACGTTCGGACAGGGCCGCTCCACCGTCCTGTGGGTGGACCTGCGGGGTGAGGTGGCGCAGCTGCACCTGCTGGGACGACTGGTCCGATCCCGGCTGCGGGCCAACGACCTGCGCTACGACGAGAAGCCGTTGCGCCCGCACCTGACGGTGGCCCGGCCCCGCGACCGACTGCCGTCGGCCGAGGTGGCGGCCGATGTCGCGGCGCTACAGGCCTACGAGGGCCCGCAGTGGTCGGCGCGGGAACTGGTGTTGACGCGCAGCCAACCGGGCCCGCGCCGAAGCTATGACCGCCTGGCCGGCTGGCAGCTGTGAGTCAGGAGGACTCGCGGGCTGCCGGGGCGCTGCCGAAGAGCACGTCGTCCCAGCTCGGTAGCCGCTTGCGCGGTTTGCTGCTGCTCTCGCCCGACTCGGTGCTGCCCGCCGTCGCGGCACCCGTACGGCGCGGCCGGAGCACGGCCAGCGAGGGGACAGCCGGCACCTCCTTCGGCGCGTCCGAGTCGTCGTCGAAGGCCGAACCCGGGCCGCCGCCGAGTAGCGCCGCCGCGCCGCCAGCGACTGTTCGTGGCCGCGGCGCCTCCGGGGTAGCCGGGCTCCGGGGCTCAAGGCCACGGCCGGAAGCACCGCCGAGTGGGCGGTCCAGGGAGGCGAGCAGGGCGTCCCGACCGGCACGAATCGGATCGCGGCTCGGCCGGGCGGGCTCAGCCGGACCTGGCAGGGCGTGCCCACCGCGCCCGGGCTCGGCCCGTGCCGGGCCGGGCAGCCCGTGGCCACCACGATCGGACGTCGATTCCTGCCCGAGGATCGGCATGGGACGCTCGGCGCAGAGGTACTGCGCCATGTCGTCGTGCGGCGTGACCGACTGCCGGGACTTCTCCAGCTCCCACACCGCCTGGGCGGTGGCCTTGCCGGAGGGCCAGGTGGCGACGATGCGCCAGGTCCCGTCGTCGCGACGCCACGCATCCCACGAGATCTTCTCAGTGTCGATGCCGTGCTGGGACAGCCGACCGTTGACCACCTCGGCGAGCGGGGTCGGCTTCTCGGCCCCCCGCAGGCGGGTGCGCCGGGCATGCTGGGCGAGCATGGCCCGCTCCTGGAGAACCGGGCCGGCGTAGCGCAGCACGCGGTCAACGGGGACGCTAGCGATCCGGGCGACATCCTCAGCGGACTCACCGGCCCGGATCCGGGCCTGGATGTCGCGTGGGGCCAGGGTCGGGGCCGGATCGGTGCCCGGCGTCGAGGCCACCGCCAGGGGTGCGGCCCCGGGCTCGGTGTGCAGGGCGGTGGAGACGCGCTCGTCAAGGGGGAGCGCGAGAAGTCGCCCGACCTCGTCGGTGAGGACCAGTGCCTGGCCGTCCTCGGAGAGGGCGACGAAGCGTACTGGGCGCATGGTCTGCCTCCGTCCCGCTTCGCTGGCCCGCGCCACAGGCGAGCCACCCGGGCGTCTCGCACCACCGTACGCCCATCGGCGCGCAGGTGGGGGAACCGACACCCCGCGATTCCCGACGGAGCTGCGACAATGATCACGGTGGGTGGCTGCCGGGGTCCGGAAGGCCACCCACCGTGACGGGCGGTCAGAGTCGTTCGACCACGTGGTCGATGGCCGCGGTCAACGCCTCCACATCGGCTGGTTCGATCGCTGGGAAGAGGGCGATGCGCAGCTGGTTACGACCGAGCTTGCGGTATGGCTCGGTGTCCACGATCCCGTTCGCTCGCAGCGCCTTCGCGACGGCGGTGGCGTCCACCTCGTCCACGAAGTCAACGGTGGCGACCACGTTGGAGCGCAGCGCCGGATCGGTGACGAACGGCGTGGCTACCGGGGAGCGCTCCGCCCAGCCATAGATGATGCCGGCGCTCTCCGCGGTGCGCTTGGCTGCCCAGGTCAGGCCCCCCTGCGCGTTCATCCAGTCGGTCTGCTCCGCGGCGAGGAGAATGGTGGCCAGGGCGGGAGTGTTGTACGTCTGCTCCAGCCGCGAATTGTCGATCGCCGTGCTCAGGTCGAGGAAGGCCGGGATGTAGCGGCCGGTGGCCTTGACTTCGGCCGCGCGGGCCAACGCCGCCGGGGACATCAGGGCCAGCCACAGACCGCCGTCGGAACCGAAGCACTTCTGCGGGGCGAAGTAGTAGACGTCGGTTTCGCCGACGTTGACCTCCAAACCGCCGGCGCCGGAGGTGCCGTCGACCAGCAGCAGCGCGTCCTCGTCCGCGCCGGGCACCCGGTGAATCGGCACCGCGACACCAGTGGAGGTCTCGTTGTGCGGGGTGGCGTAGACATCCACGCCGGCCTCCGCCACCAGGCTCGGGGCGCTACCGGCCGGCGACTGGTGAATGGTCGGCGCACCGAGGAACGGTGCGTCCTGGACAGACTTGGCGAACTTGGCGCCAAACTCGCCGAAGCTGGCGAACTGGGCCCGGTCCCGGATCAGGCCGAACGCGGCGACCTCCCAGAAGGCGGTGGTGCCGCCGTTACCGAGGACGACCTCGTACCCCTCGGGCAGGGCGAAGAACTCGGCGATCCCCCGGCGTAGCCGGGCGACCTCGTTGCGGACCGTGCTCTTGCGGTGCGAGGTGCCGAGATAGCCGTTCGCCGCCGCCGCGAGCGCGGAGACCGCCGCCGGACGAACCTTGGACGGGCCGCAGCCGAATCGCCCGTCGGCGGGTTTGATGTCGTCGGGAATTCGGATGGTCGATGCGTCAGCCACGGTCTTGGATTCCTTCCGCAAGGGCGAGGGAGGGGCCGGGGATGTGCTGGAGTGGATCGAGGGCGCGCAATGCGGGGCGCGCACGGCCGATCCTCTCCGAACGGCGGCGCTGCCAGCTCTCATCCTTACACCCGTCGCCTCTTGGATGGCCGCCGGTCTCACCGGCGGGGGTGAGGCGTACGCCACAGCCCCGCCGGTGCGGTTGGCTCAGCTCGGATGACGGTCCGACGCCGTGCGGAACCTGGTCTCAGTTCGGGCGACCGTGCGACGCCCTGCGGAACCTCGTCCCAGCTCGGGCGACGGTCAGACGCCGTGCGGAACCTGGTCCCAGCCCTCGACCTCGTGCGGCCGGCGGGGGCCGGGTCCGACGTAGCGGGCGGAGGGGCGGACGAGCCGCTGAAGCTTCTTCTGCTCCAGAATGTGGGCGCTCCAGCCGCCCATTCGGGCGCAGGTGAACATCGAGGTGAACATGTGGGCGGGCACCTCGGCGAAGTCCAGCACGACCGCGGACCAGAACTCGACATTGGTGGCGAGAACCCGGTCCGGCTTGCGGCTGTGCAGTTCGGCCAGGGCGGCCTTCTCCAGGGCCTCGGCGACCTCGAAGCGTGGGGCCCCCAACTCCTTGGCGGTGCGGCGAAGCACCCGGGCGCGCGGGTCCTCGGCCCGGTAGACCCGATGACCGAAGCCCATCAGCCGCTCACCGCGGTCGAGCACGCCCCGGACGTACCCCTCGGCGTCACCACTGCGCTCCACTGCCTCGAGCATGTTCAGCACCCGGGAGGGCGCACCGCCGTGCAGCGGCCCGGAGAGCGCACCGATGCCGGAGGAGATGCAGGCCGCCGCGTCCGCGCCGGTGGAGGCGACGATGCGGGCGGTGAAGGTGGAGGCGTTCAGGCCGTGCTCGGCGGCCGAGATGAAGTACGCGTCCACGGCCTTGACGTGCCGCGGGTCCGGCTCGCCCCGCCAGCGCTTCATGAAGCGCTCGACGATGGTGGAGGCCTTGTCGATCTCCTTCTGCGGCACGGCCGGCAGGCCCAGGCCCCGCGCGGACTGGGCAACGAAGGAGAGCGCGGTTACCGATACCCGGGCCAGGTCCTCGCGGGCCTGCTCGTCGGCGATGTCGAGCAGCTGGTGTAGACCCCAGTACGGGGCGAGCATCGCCACCGCGGACTGTACGTCCACCCGAATGTCACCGGAGTGAACCGGGACGGGGAATGGCTCGGCCGGCGGTAGCCCCGGGCCGAATCGTCCATCCACCAACAGGGCCCAGACGTTGCCGAACGAGACTTGACCGATGAGATCTTCGATGTCCACGCCGCGATAACGCAGCGAGCCACCCTCCCGGTCGGGTTCGGCGATCTCGGTCTCGAAGGCTATGACGCCCTCCAGTCCCGGTTTGAAGTCGGCCATGTCGTCTCCTGGATCTGGCACGGTGCGCCCGGGACGGGCCCTCGTCGGGCCCGGCGCCCATGGCGACCCTCAGGGATGTGTTCGTGACATCTTGCCTGCTGACTACGGGACTTTCGACCCGTGACCGTTGTGCCTCACGCGACATCCCCGGCCGGAACGGCCGTCGGGGGATCAGTGACACTGGGGTGTACGGGCAGGCTGCCAGCGCCACAACGGGTCGGCCTGCCATCTGGGAGGGGAGTGGATGTGACAGGCGACACAGTGCCGCCGGCGAACCTGCGTAACGAGTACGCCGCGGACCTGGGCCTGACCGAGACGAACCTGGCCGGTGACTGGTATGCCCAGTTCGACCGCTGGTTCACCGAAGCGGTGGCCGGCGGTCTGCCCGAGCCGAACGCGATGGTGCTCGGCACCGCCGACGCGGCTGGCCGGCCGAGCGCCCGTACGGTGCTGCTGAAGGGGTATGGACCGGACGGCTTCGTCCTGTTCACCAACTATGGGTCGCGCAAGGGCACCGAGCTAGCCGCCAGCCCGTACGCGAGCCTGGTCTTCCCCTGGTTCGTGCTGGAGCGCCAGGTGGTGGTGACCGGCCGGGTGGAGCGGCTCGAGCGTGCCGAGACCGAGGCGTACTTCGCCAGCCGGCCGCGGGGCTCCCAACTCGGGGCGTGGGCGAGTGAGCAGTCGCGAGTGCTCCCGGACCGGGCCGCGCTGGACGCCGCGTACCGGGCGGTGGCGGAGCGCTTCGTTGACGGGTCGTCGATCCCGGCGCCGCCGCACTGGGGTGGCTTTCGGGTTCGCCCCGACGAGGTGGAGTTCTGGCAGGGCCAGGCGAGCCGGCTGCACGACCGGCTGCGGTTCCGTGTCACCGACGGGGGCGGCTGGGTCGTCGAGCGGCTGGCGCCGTGACCGAGGTGCGTCAGGCCCAGCGGCGGAGCGGCCGGTGGGCGATCGACCTGCGTCCGCTGTCGGTGCCGGCGTTCCGTCGGATGTGGCTCGGCAACACCATGGCGATGTTCGGCTTCCAGCTCACCTCGGTCGCCGTCTCGGTCGAAATGTACGCCCTGACCGGAGAGTCCTTCTGGGTCGGCCTGCTCGGCCTCGCCGGTTTTGTACCCCTGCTGCTCTTTGGGCTCTGGGGTGGAGCGGTGGCCGATGCGCGGGACCGGCGTCGGGTGCTGCTCGCCGGTTCGGCGCTGCTCTGGACCACGATGCTCGGCCTGCTGGCGCAGGCCTCGTTCGGCGTGGGCAGCCCGGTGCTGCTGCTGGCGCTGGTGGCCGTCCACTCGGCCGGCTTCGCGATCAGCTCGCCGGCGCGATCCGCGGCTCTGCCCCGACTGCTGCCACCGGGGCTGGTTCCGGCGGCAGCCACCCTGAACTACACCGCCTTCACGGCGGCCTCGGTGGTCGGTCCGCTCGCCGCCGGTTTGATCTTCGCGGTCGGCGGCACCGAGCGTGGACTGCCGATCGCGTACGCGGCGGACGCGCTCCTGTTCACCGGGTTGGTGGTGGCCGCGCTGCGGCTGCCGGCGATGCCGCCGGAGCCGCTTCGCGACGGCGAGGCGCGGCGTGGTGGGTTGGCGGGGATCAGGGACGGACTCCGGTACCTGGCCACCACGCCGGTGCTGCTGTTGTCGTTCGGCATTGACCTGATCGCGATGGTGCTGGCGATGCCACGGGCGTTGTTTCCGGAGATCGCCGAGGAGCGGTTCGGCGGCGGGGCGGCGGTCGGCTGGCTCTTCAGCGCCATCGCGATCGGCGCCATGCTGGCCGGCCTCACCTCCGGCTGGATCAGCCGGCTGCGCCGGCAGGGGCTCGGGCTGGTCGTGGTGGTAGTCGGCTGGGGTCTGGCGGTCGCGGCGGCGGGGTTGGCCCAGCAGCTCTGGCTGATGGTCCTGTTGCTCGCGGTCGCCGGGGCGGCTGATCTGGTCAGCGCGGTGATTCGCCAGTCGATGCTGTTGGTCTACGCGCCGGACCGGATGCGGGGCCGGCTTCAGGGGGTGAACACGGTGGTCGTCGCCGGGGGACCGCGCCTCGGTGATCTGCGGGCCGGCGCGATGGCGGGTGGCTTCGGCAGCGGTGTCGCCTGGGTCGGTGGTGGTCTGCTCTCGGCCGTATTCGCGCTCGGGCTGGCGGTGGCCTTCCCGGCCCTGATTCGCTATCGGGCGGCCGCTGTCGCCAGCGAGCAGCGGGTTTGACCGGTTAAGGTCCGGGGATGGACTTCCCCGGGCAGTGGGCCCCTTCGGGGGCACAGTGGACCATCGCGGCTGCCGGACACGAGGCGGTGATCGTCGAGGTTGGTGGTGGAATCCGTACCTACCGGTCCGACGGGGTGGAGCACCTGGACGGGTACAGCTCAGCCGAGCTGTGCCCGGACTCCGCCGGCCAGGTGCTCGCTCCCTGGCCGAACCGGCTTCGGGACGGTAGCTACCACTTCGAGGGCCGCGACCTTCAGCTGGCGATCAGCGATCCGGAGCACAACGCGGCCTTCCACGGGCTGGTCAACTGGGTGCCTTGGCAGTTGCTGGAACGATCGGCCGACGCGGTGACGCTCGGCTATGAGTTGGCCGCGACCCCCGGCTATCCCTGGTCGCTTCGGCTGCGGAGTCGGTGGCGTGTCGGCCCGGACGGGCTGCACGCCGAGCACGAGGTGACCAACGGCGGCGGCGAACCAGCGCCCTTCGGCTTCGCGGCGCACCCGTACCTGCGGGTGCCGGGCGGCTCGGTGGACGATGTGGTGCTGCGGTTGCCGGCGCGGAGCCGGTTGCAGGTGGACGGGCGGCTACTACCGATCGCCCAGTCCTCGGTCGTCGGCACCGAGTACGACTGGACCGCGCCGCGTCGGATCGGCCGGGCGGTGCTCGACGACACCTTCGGTGACGTGATCCGTGACGGCGACGGCGGTTCGGCGGTTGAGCTGGCCGCCCCGGACGGCGAGGCCCGGATTCGGGTCTGGGCGGACCGGCGGTTCGGCTGGTGGCAGGTCTTCACCGGGGACACCCGACCCGGGCCACGGCGTCGGCGTTCGGTGGCGCTGGAGCCGATGACCTGCCCGCCGGATGCGTTTCGCTCTGGCCGGGATCTGATTACGTTACGGCCGGGTGAGACCTGGCGCGGCGCCTGGGGCATCCGGCTGGCGTAGTCGAGGAGGTGCGATGGAGTTCGTCGAGGTGGTCCGGCGTCGTCGGATGGTCCGTAACTACGACCCGGATCGGCCGGTCCCGCCGGAGGTGGTGGACCGCGTGTTGGCGCATGCGATCCGGGCGCCGTCGGCGGGCTTCTCCCAGGGGTGGGGTTTCCTGGTGTTGGAGGCCGCCGAGGATCGGGATCGGTTCTGGGCGGCGACCACGCCGGGTACGGGCGGCCGGGAACGCTGGTTGGCCGGAATGCGTCGGGCCCCGCTGATCATCGTGCCGCACGCCAACCGGTCGGCATACCTGGACCGGTACGCGGAGCCGGACAAGGGGTGGGCGGACCGGTCGACGGGGCGCTGGTCGATGCCCTACTGGTACATCGACACCGGCTTCGCCGCGTTGTTGATGCTGCTCACCGCCGTTGATGAGGGTCTGGGGGCGTGCTTTTTCGGTATTCCGCCGCAGCGGCTGGAGGAGTATCGAGCCGCTTTTGGTGTGCCCCTGGAGTATGAGCCGGTCGGCGCGGTCACCATCGGCTACCGTGCGGTGGATCAACGATCATCGTCGCTGCGCCGTGGACGTCGCCCGGTGGACGAGGTGGTCCGCCGTGGTCGATGGAGTTAATGCCGAAGAATGCGGTTTGTCCGGTTGATAAACCGAACTGTCGAGGCGAAAATGGCATAAAGCAGTAGAACACGGCGTGACTTGGCCGGTTAGGCTGACATGGTCATTGGCGCCGCTGCCCGCGGCGTCGCGTGCAGCGGTGCCGGGTCGGGGCAGCCGGTCGCGGGGAGGGGAGCTAACTGTCGTGATCTTCAGAGCGGTCCGGGATGGGCGTCCATACCCCGAGCACAGCCTGACGCTCAAGCAGTGGGCCGAGATCCCTCCGCGCCCGTTGCGACTGGATCAGTTGATCACTACGAAGCGTGAGTTGGCGCTGGACAAACTCCTCGCCGAGGATTCGACCTTCTACGGCGACCTGTTTCCACACGTGGTGCAGTGGAACGGCGGTCTCTACCTGGAGGATGGGCTGCATCGGGCGCTGCGAGCCGCGCTGCAGCAGCGTAACCAGATCCATGCCCGGGTATTCGTCTTTCCCGCGGCGGTCGACTGAGCGACGCGGGATGAGTCTTCGTTAAGGTGCTGCTATGAGCCCTCTCGACTTGCTGGACGTCGATTCGTCGCTGAGCGCCGAGGAGCGGCAGATTCGCACCGTCGTCCGTCAACTCGTTGACGAGCAGGTGCGGCCGTACGTCGCCGCCTGGTACGAGGAAGGTCGCGTGCCTGCCCGGGAACTGGCCCGGGAGTTCGGCAAGCTGGGCCTGCTCGGCATGCACCTGACCGGGTATGGCTGCGCCGGCTCCTCGGCCATCGCCTACGGTCTGGCCTGCCTGGAGTTGGAGGCAGGTGACTCGGGCATCCGCTCTCTGGTCTCGGTGCAGGGGTCGCTGGCGATGTACGCCATCTGGCGCTACGGCAGCGCGGAGCAGAAGCAGCGTTGGCTGCCCACGATGGCTACCGGGGAGACGATCGGCTGTTTCGCGCTGACCGAGCCGGACCACGGTTCCGACCCGGCGTCGATGGCCACCCGGGCCCGTCGCGATGGCGACGACTGGGTGCTGCACGGCACCAAGATGTGGATCACCAACGCGACGATTGCGGACGTCGCGGTGATCTGGGCGCGCACCGACGAGGGGATCCGCGGTTTCGCCGTGCCGACCAGGACGCCCGGGGTGACGGTGCGCGAGATCCGGCGCAAAATGTCACTCCGGGCGTCGGTGACGGGGGAGATCTCTCTGGACGACGTACGGGTGCCGGCATCGGCCCAACTGCCCGAGGCCGTCGGGTTGAAGGCGCCGCTGGGCTGCCTCACCGAAGCGCGGCACGGGATTGTCTGGGGCGCGCTCGGCGCGGCCCGGGACTGCCTGGAGACGGCGCTGCAGTACGCGAGCAGCCGTACCCAGTTCGGCCGCCCGCTCGCCGGGTTCCAGCTCACCCAGGCGAAGCTCGCCGACATGGCGGTGGAGTGGAGCAAGGGCTACCTGTTGGCCTTGCAGCTCGGTCGGCTCGCTGACGCCCATCGGCTCCGCCCCGACCAGGTCAGCGTGGGCAAGCTCAACAACGTGCGGGAGGCGTTGGCCATCGCCCGGCAATGCCGCACGATCCTGGGGGCCAACGGCGTCTCCGGTGAATACCCGGTGCTGCGGCACGCCAACAACCTGGAGAGCGTGCTTACCTATGAGGGCACCTCCGAGATCCACCAGCTTGTCATCGGGCAGCGGTTGACCGGTCTGTCCGCTTTCGCCTGATCGCTTGCCGGCGAGGGGTTGGCGCCCGCGCTGACCGGCCTGTCCGCTCTCGCCGGACCGCTTCGGCAAGGGCGGGCCCCGGTGTGGGCTGCGACATCAGGGTGGGTGTCGGGGCCGGGGCGGGTAGGCTGGCCGGCCGGCCCGACAGATCCGGGCACCCGGGATGTCCGTTTGACGGCGGTCACCCGGACCGGTGCCCGCACGGCGGGTAGGACGGCGAGGAAGTGCAGCAATGATCAGTATTTTCGATCTCTTCAGTGTCGGTATCGGGCCGTCCAGCTCGCACACCGTCGGGCCGATGCGTGCCGCCCGGACGTTCGTCGCCGGCCTCAAGGCGGACGGGCTGCTCAACGCGACGGTACGGATCCGCGCCGAGCTGTTCGGTTCATTGGGAGCGACCGGTCGCGGCCACGGCAGCGATCGGGCGGTCCTGCTCGGGCTCGCCGGTGAGGAGCCGGAGACGGTCGACACCGACGCCGTGGAGGGCTGGATTGATCAGATCCGCGCCGAACACCGGCTCTCGCTGCTCGCCGCACATGAGATTGACTTCGATCCGGCTCGGGACCTGGTGCTGCACCGCCGCCGGTCACTGCCGTACCACCCGAACGGGATGACCTTCGCCGCCTACGACTCGACCAGTGGCGAGCTCCGGGCCCGTACCTACTACTCGGTTGGCGGTGGGTTCGTCGTGGATGAGGCGGCGGCGGGGGCGGACCGGATCACCTCGGATACCACCCCGGTGCGCTACCCCTTCTCGACCGGTGCGCAGCTGCTGGCCGTGACCCGGGAGACCGGGCTGTCCATCAGTGAGGTCATGCTCGCCAACGAGCTGTCCTGGCGGAGCGAGCGGGAGGTGCGCGCCGGCCTGCTGGAGATCTGGCGGGTGATGCGGGAGTGCGTGGCGCGGGGCTGCGAACGCGACGGTGTGCTCCCCGGCCGGCTGCGGGTCCGGCGGCGGGCCGCCGAGCTGTACCGCGGTCTGATGATGGACGCCGACCCGATGCGGTCGACGGCGGGCCGGGGGGCGGTGGATCCGCTGCGCGCGATGGATTGGGTGACCCTCTTCGCCCTCGCGGTCAACGAGGAGAACGCCGGTGGTGGCCGGGTGGTGACCGCGCCAACCAACGGCGCGGCTGGGATTATTCCGGCGGTCCTGCACTACTACGACCGGTTCGGGCCGGGTGCCACCCCGGATGGTGTGGTGCGGTTCCTGCTCGCCGCCGGCGCCATCGGTGTGCTGTTCAAGGAGAACGCCTCCATCTCCGGCGCTGAGGTGGGTTGCCAGGGTGAGGTGGGTTCGGCCTGCTCGATGGCGGCGGCCGGGCTGGCCGAGGCGCTGGGGGGCAGCCCGGAGCAGGTGGAGAACGCCGCCGAGATCGGCATGGAACACAACCTGGGGCTGACGTGCGATCCGGTCGGCGGCCTCGTGCAGATCCCCTGCATCGAGCGGAACGCGGTGGCTAGCATCAAGGCGATCACGGCTGCCCGGCTCGCGTTGCGGGGTGATGGTGTGCACCACGTCTCGCTCGACAAGGTGATCAAGACGATGCGGGAGACCGGGGCGGACATGAAGGTCAAGTACAAGGAGACGGCGCGAGGCGGCCTCGCCGTCAACGTGATCGAGTGCTGAGCGCCACCGGCGCACCGGGGGTGCGGCGCGGACCGGGCAGGAGGCGACGCGGTGAACGCTGGCGTCGGGACACTCTGGTCGCATCGGGGCGCGCTACGCATCCTCGTTCGGCGGGACCTCGCGGTTAAGTACCAGCAGTCCGCGTTGGGTTATCTCTGGTCCCTGATCGAGCCGCTGGGCTTCGGAGCCACCTACTGGTTCGTCTTCGGTGTGCTGTACGAGCGGGACACTGGTCGGTATCTAGGCGAGGCGGCTGACTCGTACCCGTTGTTCCTGTTCACCGGGATCTTCGCCTGGATGTGGGCTAGCTCCGCGCTGGGGGAGGCGACCAACGCGCTGACCGGCCAGGCCAGGTTGATCACCACGATGAACCTTCCCCGCCAGTTCTTTCCGATCGGGCGGGTTGCCGGGCGGGTCGCCGAGTACCTGGCCGGCCTGCCCCTCCTGGTGGCGGCCGCGGCGGTGTACGCGGTGGCGGGGCGGATTCACCCCGGCTGGTCGGTGCTCGCCCTCCCGCTGGCCATCACCCTTCAGGGCGTTCTGCTGGTCGGCCTGGCCCTGTTGCTCTCCGCGGCCAACGTGTTGATGCGCGACGTCGAGCGAGTCATGCGGTTGGTCGTCCGGGTGCTCTTCTACGCCACACCGATCATTTACCCTTTCGGCCTAGTTCGGGACTCCAGCCTGCCCGACTGGCTTAAAGTCGGGTACGAGCTAAACCCCCTGGTCGGGATCTTCCAACTACACCACGCGGTCTGGTACCCCGACGAGTTCCCCGATGCCCAGTTACTCGGTACCACGATTACCGGCTGTTTATTGGTGCTCGCCGTCGGTTGGTGGACGTTCCGCCGCCTCGAACCGGCGGTCCTCAAGGAGCTGTGAGATGGCCGATCAGATCATCGAAGCAGCGGGGCTCGGAATTCGCTTCGTCCGGAACCGCCGCCGGCAACTGCGGCTGCGGGACCTCGCCCTGCACCAGGGGCGTCGCGGTGGTCGTGCCGATGGTCGGTTCTGGCCGCTTCGGGATCTCTCCTTCTCGATTGCGGCCGGCGACACGGTCGGGGTGATCGGCCGCAACGGCACCGGCAAGAGCACCCTGCTGCGGCTCATCGCCGGGGTGCTGATCCCCGATGAGGGTTGGATCACCGTGCGCGGCGCGGTCGCTCCGCTGCTGGAGCTCTCCGCCGGCTTCTCCGCCGAGCTGACCGGCCGGGAGAACCTGTATCTGGTTGGGGGCCTACACGGTCTCTCACCGAGCTACCTGCGTCGCCGGGTGGACGAGATCGTGTCGTTCGCGGGCAAGCAGGTGGAGCAGGCCCTCGACACGTCGGTGCGGCACTACTCGTCCGGCATGAAAGTCCGGCTCGGATTTGCGATCATTTCGCACCTGCCGCACCCCGTCTTGTTGATGGACGAGGTGACCGCGGTCGGGGACGCCGAATTCCGCCAGCGGTGCTATGCGACGATCGACCGTCTGCTCGGAGAGGGGCGCACCCTGGTGCTGGTATCACATAACGAACAGGACCTGACCCGGTTCTGCCGGCGCGGCTTCTACCTCGATGCCGGCCGAATGGTAGTGGACGGGACGATGGCCCAGGCGCTGGCCGCGTACCACGGGGCGGTGGCCCGGTGACGCTCGCGCTCGTGTTGACTGACGACGGATCAGCGGGCCTCGCCGACCGCCTGGCCGGACAGTGCCGCCACGCGGGGATTGATGAGGTGCGGCTGGTCGGTGACCTGGCCACGCTGGCTGACCTGGCGGAGTCGGCTACCGGCCCGGTTCTCGTCACCGGCGCTGATCTGGTCGCGCACACGGCCGTCCTGCGGCACCTCGCGACCAGCCCGGCTGAGCCGACGGTGGCGCTGGTGCTCGCCGATTCGCCGATGCCCGGTCGGACGGTGGTCCGAGAGGATCGTGGGCAGGTGGTGGCCGCTGGGTCGCCGGCGGCACTGGACGGCGAGGCCACCGGTGTGTTTGGTGGTGCGCTGCGGGTGGATCCGGCAAATCTGCCGATCCTGGTCGCCGCCGCGCGTGCGACCGCCGCTGAGGTCGTGCCGGTGGGAGCCGCTACGGCCCACGGTCTGGTGGACGACGAGCCCGCCGTTGACCGGCTCTTCGCCAACCTGGTGGCCCGCGACGCGGTGACCTTCGCCCACCGGGTACGCCTACTCGTCGCGCACCGGGTCACCGCTGCCGACGACCGGGCCGCAGCCGAGGCGGCCGTCTCCGCCGTCGACCCGGACCGGGCTGAGTTGCGGCTGGCGGTGAAGGAGCGCGATGACTTCTTCACCACCTTCTTTGTCAGTACCTGGTCGCCGTATGTGACCAAGGCGGCGGCCCGACTCCGGCTGAGCCCCACCACGGTCACGATGTTCTCGGTGGCGTTCGCGGTGGCGGCTGCGCTGCTCTTCGGCGCCGGGGGGCGGCCCGCGTTGGTCGCCGGTGCGGTGCTGCTCTACCTGGGTTTCGTGCTGGACTGCGTGGATGGGCAACTCGCCCGCTACACCCGTAACTTCAGCGCCTGGGGCGGGTGGCTCGACACCATGGCCGACCGGGCCAAGGAGTTCATCGTCTACGCCGGCCTTGGCTACGGCGCCACCCAGGCCGGATTCCGTTACGGCTGGGCCCTGGCGATCGCCGCGATGGCCGTGCAGACCGTCCGCCACATGAGCGACACCTGGTACGGCGCGATGCACGACGAGGCGGCCCGTCGGCCGCGGGCGACCTCGTCGGGTGGGTTCGGTGCCCGGCTCAGTGCCGCCTCCAACCGGGTGCAGGCCGACGTCGGTTCGGTGACCTACTGGCTGAAGCGGACGGTGGTCTTCCCGATCGGTGAGCGATGGGCGTTGATCGCCCTGGCGGCGGCCCTGTTTGACCAGCGGGTCGCCCTCCTCGCGGTGCTGACCGGGATGGTGCTGGCGCTTGGGTACACCGCGGCGCTGCGGCTGCTGCGGGCCCGCTCGATGCAGGTCGGAGTATTGAATCTGGTGGATACCAGCCTGCATCGCGACGACGGACCGCTGGCCCGCGCCCTGCCGACGTTGCGCTGGCCGGGCCCGCTGGGGCTGGCGGTGTCGGCGGTACTGGTGGCGGCGGTGTTGCTCGGGCTCGCGCTCTTCGGTGCGGACCCCCTCCCGCGGTGGACGGCGTTGGTCGGGCTCGGTGGGCTGCTGCTGGCCGCCGCGGGGGCTCGGGCCGCGCACGGCGGGGCCCTGGACTGGCTGGTGCCGGCGGCGCTGCGTGCGGCGGAGTATCTCTTCGCGGTCGCGGTCGGTGTGCTCGGCGGCGTCCCAGCCTGGCTGATCTTCGGGTATATCTTTGTGCTGACCTTGCACCATTACGACCTGACCGCACGATTGGAGAAGCGGAAGCTGGCCCCGCCGTTGCACGACGCCATGCTGGGTTGGGAAGGGCGGTCGACGGTGCTGGCTCTATCGGCGATTTCCGGAATTGTTGAGATTGGCGTAGCTATACTCGCTGCCTACTTTTGGTTGGTACTAGCAGGAAGTGTTACTCTCGCCTGGGTGATCAAGCCTGCCCGCGCCAAAAGGGCGGCGGGATCGACCGGTGGTAGCGGTTGCTCGCCGGGTTAGGGGGGGATCGGGTGGCACTGATCAGTTTCGTGGTTCCGGCCTACCGGGTGCAGGGCTACCTGCGCGAATGCCTGGACTCGATCCTCGGGCAGCCGGTAGCGGATATCGAGGTGATTGGTGTCGATGACTGCTCGCCGGATGGCAGCGGTGAGATCCTGGCCGAGTACGCGGCCCGAGACCAACGGGTGCGGGCCCTTCGGCTACCGGAGAACCAGGGGCTCGGTCCGGCCCGTAACGCCGGTTTGGACCAGGCCACCGGCGAGTACGTGTGGTTTGTTGACAGTGACGACTGGCTGGTGCCGGAGTGCCTCCCCGAGGTAGTCGAGCGGCTGCGCGCCACCGACCCTGATGTCCTCGTTGTGGACCATGTGCGCGCCTGGTGGACCGGGCGTTCCACCCGGAGCGGGATGCGTGACGTCTTCCCCGATCCGCTCGGACCGGAGACGTTCGAGTTGCGTGATCGGCCGGAGACGCTCCACCTGCTGCATACCGCGTGGAATAAGGTGCTGCGCCGCGAGTTCCTGCTCGAGCACGGGCTGCGCTTCGCCCCTGGCTGGTACGAGGATGTCTCGTTCAGCTATCCCGTGTTCCTGTGCGCTAAGCGGATCGGGGTGCTGGATCGGGTCTGCCTGAACTACCGGCAGCGGCGGGCCGGTGCGATTACCCGGACCCTCGGGGACCGGCACTTCGAGGTCTTCACCCAGTGGCACCGGGTGTTTGAGTTCCTGGATGAGGGAGAGCTGGCGGATGATGATCTCCGCGTGGCGCTCTTCGAACGGATGATCTGGCATTACCTGACCGTTCTCGGTGCCGGGGAGCGGATTCCCCCGGACCTGCGATCCGCCTTCTTCGCCCAGATCAGCGCTGACTACGACCGCTGGCGTCCGGCGCGGGGCCTGCCGGCCCAGGAAGGGATCGAAGGGCTGAAGCACCGACTGGTCGCCACCGGTCGGTGGCGTACGTTCAACGCGCTGCGCGGTGTATCCCGAGCGCGGGACGTCGTTGCCCGGCAGTCGCGGCAGGTCCGCCGACGGGCGAGGCGGTCCGCCCGGCGGGCTCGGGGCGCCGGGTTGCGCAAGTACTACCAGGCCGAGTTGCTGCGGCCGGTTGACCCGCAGCTGGCGGTGTACGCCGCCTACTGGTACCGCGGTTACGCCTGCAACCCGGCGGCCATCTATGAAGCCGCTCGTCGGCTCGCCCCGCACATACGGGGAGTGTGGATCGTTCGGCGGGACAAGGTGGATTCGCTGCCGCCGGGCGTGGACTATGTGATCGACGGCACCCCTGCCGCCTACCGGGCGTTGGCGCGGGCCCGCTGGCTGGTCAACAATGTCAACTTCCCGGATTTCGTCCGTAAACGCCCCGGTACCGTGCACGTGCAGACCCACCACGGCACGCCGGTCAAGGTGATGGGCCTGGACCAGCAGCGCTACCCGGGTGGGAGCCGGATGAACTTCGGCGGGCTACTTCGCCGGGCGGACCGGTGGGACTACAGCATTACCTCGAACAGCTTCTCCACCCAGATGTGGGAGCGGGCCTACCCAGCCAAGTACACCACTCTTGAGGTGGGGTATCCCCGCAACGACCGGCTGTCCACCGCGACTGCCGAGGAGGTGTTGCGGATCCGGGCCGAGTTGGGCCTGGGGGTTGACGATCAGGTGGTCCTGTACGCGCCGACGCACCGTGAGCACCTGCCGGGGTATCAGCCGCCGTTCGACCCGGGCCAGTTCCTCGCCGCGTTGGGACCAACCGGTCGGTTGCTGATGCGTAGCCACTACTTCCACGACCGGAATCGCCAGCCGTCACGGTTGGCCAGCCGGGACCGAGTGATCGACGTGAGCAACTATCGCCGGGTGGAGGATCTGTACCTCGCCGCCGACGTGCTGGTCACCGACTACTCGTCGGCGATGTTCGACTACGCCGTCCTGGATAAGCCGATCGTCGTGTATGCGCCGGACTGGGCGGCGTATCGGCTGACCCGCGGGGTCTACCTGGATGTGGTCGCGGAACCGCCGGGTGCGGTGGCGACGGATTTCGCCGGTCTGCTCGATCTCGTCCGCTCCGGTGCGCTGCGTGATCCGTCGGCAGAGGAGGCGCGACGTCAGTTCCGGGAGCGGTTCTGCCAGCTCGACGACGGCCACGCCGCCGAACGGGTGGTCCAGCGGATCTTTGGTGCGGAGGTCGCCGAAGCTGATCCGGCCGATTAGCGCCCACCGCGCCTGATCCCCCAACGTCCTGCTCTGCTGGCCCACCGCGGAGCTGTCCTGCGGCGAAGACTGTACGTTCATCCGATGCACAGGTCGGGTGGGGCTCGTCACAGTCGTTCAGGTCCGAGTTGGTCGGGTGGGGGAGGAACGGGTGGCCGCCGTCGCGCTCAAGGATGTGACCAAGGTCTTCCGGACCGGCACCCTCGCCGTTGACCGGGTGAACCTTGACGTCAACGACGGTGAGTTCATGGTGCTGCTCGGCCCCTCTGGCTGTGGCAAGTCGACGCTGCTGCGCATGGTCGCCGGCTTGGAGGATCCGACCTCCGGTGCGGTTCTGCTCAACGGCGAACTCGCCAACGATCTGCCGCCCCGGGATCGTTCGGTGGCGATGGTCTTCCAGGACTTCGCCCTGTATCCGCACCTGAGCGTCGGCGACAACATCGCCTTTCCGCTGCGTCTGGCCGGCCTGGCGGCGGAGCGGCGCGGCGAACGGGTCGCCGATGTCGCGGGCGCGTTGGGTATCGGCGACATTCTCGACCGCCGGCCCGGGCAGCTCTCCGGCGGTCAGCGTCAGCGGGTCGCCATGGGGCGGGCGATCGTGCGTCGGCCGGAGCTCTTCCTGATGGATGAGCCCTTATCCAATCTCGACAGCGGGCTCCGCTCCGAGCTGCGGGCGGAGATCTCTGGACTGACCCGGGAGCTGGGGGTCACCACCATCTACGTGACCCACGACCAGACCGAGGCGCTGACCATGGCCGACCGGGTGGCGATCATGCGCAAAGGGGTCCTGCAGGACGTCGGTACCCCGACTCAGGTCTACGGCCGCCCGGCCACCCTCTACGTCGCCACGTTTCTCGGCACCCCGCGGATGAACCTGCTGGAGGCCGCGGTCCACGTGCACCTGGACCGATATGTCGCGCTCTCCCTCGGAGAGCAGAAGTTGCACCTCCCGTGGGACGACATGCGGGCCCGGGCGGTAGGCCACTATCACGGCGAGCGGATCGTGGTCGGTATGCGGGCCGAGGCGCTGACCCCGACCGCACCGAACACCCCTGGTCCGGTGTTGCATGGGCAGATCCGTCATCTGGAGCATCACGGGCACGAATCGCTCGCCTTTCTCGACATCGGGGCTACCGCGGTCGTCGTGGACGAAGCGGCGGTGCCGGCAGACGGGGGTGCGGTCCGGCGACGGGGCCTGCGTCGGTTCGGCCGGGCGATGCGGCGGGTCGCCGGTCGGGCTGGTACGGCGGACGAGGGGCCGCAGGCCGCGGCGAGCCGTACGCAGGTCAGCGTGTTTCGCGATCCGGGTCGACACCACCGTCGCCCAGCGGAGTTGGCGGTGCGGCTGGCGCCCTACCCTGCGGTATCTCCGGGGCAGAAGCTGGCGATCCGGATCCGGATGGATGCCCTGCACTTCTTCGACGAGCACGGCGCCCGGATCGACGTCGGTTGGCGCTGACACGGGAATCTGGCGCTGGGCGTTGCCTTGTCGCCTCGGTTACCCGTCGGTAACGTGTGCGGGTATGAGCATCGATGCGAGTCAGGTGGCCGCCAGCATGCTGGCGGCCGTGCCCTTCGCCCGTACGCTGGGCGTCGAATTCGTCGAGGTGGCCCCCGAGGCCGACGGCGCGGTCCAGGCTGTGGTCCGGCTGCCCGACACGCCGGCCACCCACAACCATGTCGGTGGGCCGCACGCCGGCGCCATGTTCACCCTCGGCGAGACCGCCTCCGGTGCGGTCGTGGTGGCCGCGTTCGCGTCGGTGCTCGACCGGGCGACACCGCTCGCCGTCAGCGCTGAGATCGCGTACCGGAAGCTCGCCATGGGGCCGGTGCGGGCGACCGCGCGGCTCGATCGGCCGGTCGCCGACGTGGTCGCGGAGCTGGACGCCGGAGAGCGACCCGAGTTCTCGGTACCCGTGGAGATCGCCACCGAGGAGGGGAAACCGACCGGCGAGATGACCATCGTCTGGACACTTCGTCCGCACTGATCGGCGCGTTTGACCGCCGAAACGGTCTGCGCCACGACCAGGCTGGATAGATTCAAACAATGCTGGGCCTGCCTGCGCACGTGACCGCCTGCCTGTTCGACCTGGACGGGGTGCTCACTCAAACCGCTCGCGTCCACAACGCCGCGTGGCGGACGACGTTCGACGAGTTCCTGCGTCGGCACGCCGCCGACAACGACGAGCCGTTCCAACCATTCGACCCGGATGAGGACTACCGCCGGTACGTCGACGGCCGGCCCCGGTACGACGGGGTCCGCACCTTTCTCGCCTCGCGTGACATCGTGCTTCCGGAGGGAACGCCGGACGACCCGCCCGAGGCCGAGACGGTCCACGGCATCGGCAACTGCAAGAACGTCCGGCTGCTCCAGGAGCTGCGGACGCATGGAGTGGACGTCTACCCCGGCTCGGTGACGTACCTCAGGGCGGTGGCCGACGCCGGGCTGCGCCGCGCGGTCGTCACCGCCAGCGCCAACGGCCGTGAGGTGGTCGCCGCAGCAGGGCTGGAGGAGCTGCTGGAAACCCGGGTTGATGGGCTCGTCGCCCGCGCCGATAAGTTACGCGGCAAACCAGAACCGGACACTTTCCTGGCCGGGGCCGAACGGCTCGGGGTTGCGCCGGGTAACGCGGCCGTCTTCGAGGATGCCCTCGCCGGAGTCGCCGCCGGTCGAGCCGGTGACTTCGGGTACGTGGTGGGCGTGGACCGGGTCGGGCAGGCCGACGCCCTGTTGGCGCAGGGCGCGGACGTCGTCGTGCAGGACCTCGCGGAGCTGATCGAGAACCGGGAGCCGGGCGCATGATCCGAGAGCGCGCGTACCCGGTCGAGCCGTGGCAGGTCCGAGAAACCCGGCTGGACATGGATGTCTTAGCGCAGTCCGAATCGGTGTTCGCCCTCTCCAACGGGCACATCGGCCTGCGCGGCAACCTCGACGAAGGTGAGCCGTACGGCTTGCCGGGAACGTACCTGAACTCCTTCTACGAGCTCCGCCCTCTGCCGCACGCGGAGGCCGGCTTCGGTTTTCCCGAGTCCGGACAGACCCTCGTCAACGTCACTAACGGCAAGCTCATCCGGCTGCTGGTTGACGACGAGCCGCTCGACGTGCGATATGGCGAACTCCTCGCCCACGAGCGGGTGCTCGACCTGCGCGACGGCACGCTGCACCGGACCGTGCACTGGCGGTCGCCGGCCGGTCGGGAGGTCTGTGTCCGCAGCACCCGGTTGGTCTCGTTCCGCCAGCGCTCCGCCGCCGCCATCAACTACGAGGTCGAGGTCGTGGACGGCAAGCCACTGCGGCTGATCGTCCAGTCGGAGCTGGTGGCCAACGAAACCCTGCCGGCCCAGAGTAAAGATCCGCGGGTGGCGGCGGTGCTGGAGTCGCCGTTGTTGGCCGAGGAGGAGCTGACCACCCATGACGGTGGCCTGTTGATCCACCGTACGAAGGTCTCTGGCCTGCGCCTCGCCGCCGCGATGGAGCACGAGGTACAGACCACCGCGCGGACCAACATCGAATCCGAGGGGTACGAGGACTGGGTACGGACCACCATCGCCTGCGTGCTCAAGCCCGGCGAGACGCTGCGGGTCGTGAAATACCTGTCGTACGGGTGGTCCAGCCGCCGATCGCTGCCGGCGCTGCGGGACCAGGTCGGCGCCGCGCTGGCCGCCGCCCAGCTGGACGGGTGGGACGGGTTGTTGCGGGAACAGCGGGAGTACCTGGAGGAGTTCTGGGACTCAGCCGATGTGCTGGTGGAGGGCGACCCCGAGGTGCAGCAGGCGGTACGCTTCGGGCTCTTTCACGTGCTCCAGGCGGGTACCCGGGCCGAGCGTCGGCCGATCTCAGCGAAGGGCCTCACCGGGCCGGGGTACGACGGCCACGCCTT
Source organism: Salinispora fenicalii (assembly GCF_000514815.1). GTDB lineage: Bacteria > Actinomycetota > Actinomycetes > Mycobacteriales > Micromonosporaceae > Micromonospora > Micromonospora fenicalii. The sequence goes on along the minus strand of NZ_AZWQ01000019.1, from coordinate 119,486 downwards.
CTGGGACACCGAGATGTTTGTGCTGCCGGTGCTCACCTACACCCACCCCAGCGCGGTGCGCGATGCCCTGCAGTGGCGGCATCACACTCTGCCGACCGCACGGGAACGGGCCCGCACGCTTAACCTGGCCGGCGCGGCCTTCCCCTGGCGCACCATCGAGGGGCCAGAGTCCTCCGGCTACTGGCCTGCGGGCACCGCCGGTTTCCACATCGCCGCCGACATCGCCGACGCGGTTCGCCGCTACGTGCAGGCCACCCAGGACACCGAACTGGAGCGCGAAATCGGCCTGGAGTTGCTGGTGGAGACCGCGCGGTTGTGGCGGTCACTGGGCCACCACGACCGGCATGGGCAGTTCCACATCGACGGGGTGACCGGCCCGGACGAGTACACCGCCATCAAGAACGACAACATCTACACCAATCTGATGGCGCAGCGGAACCTGATCACCGCCGCGGAGACGGCGATGCGGTACCGGGACGAGGCCGCGCACCTGGGAGTCACCGATGAGGAGGCGGCGGCATGGCGGGACGCCGCCGCCTCCATCCATATCCCATACGACCAGGAAATCGACGTACACGAGCAGGTTGAGGGCTTCACCCGGTTCCAGGAGTGGGACTTCGTCCACACGCCGCCGGAGAAGTACCCGCTGCTGCTGCACTATCCATACTTTGATCTGTACCGCAGGCAGGTGATCAAACAAGCCGATCTGGTGTTGGCGATGCACTGGCGGGGGGATGCGTTCACCCCGGAGCAGAAGCTGCGCAACTTTCTCTACTACGAGCGCCGTACCGTCCGCGACTCGTCGCTGTCGGCCTGTACCCAGTCCGTCCTGGCCGCCGAGGTGGGGTATCCGGAACTAGCCCACACCTACCTGCGTGAGGCCGCGTTGATGGACCTGCACGACCTGAACGAGAACACCCGCGACGGCGTCCACATCGCCTCCCTGGCCGGTTCCTGGATCGCCCTGGTCGCCGGGTTCGGCGGGTTGCGCGAGCACGACGGAACGCTCTGTTTTGCGCCCCGGCTCTCCAGCCGGCTGGGCCGGCTGGAGTTCTCCCTGCACTGGCACCGGACCCAGCTCCGGGTCGATATCCAGCCGCACCAGACCACCTACACGTTGCAGCACAGCGACCCGGAGGAGAGGCTGGAGCTGCTGCACCACGGCGAGCGGATCGAGGTCACCGCGGCCGAATCGGTGACCCGGCCGACCCCATCGGTGAGTGAGCCGAGCCAGACCCCGGAGCAGCCGCCCGGCCGGGACCCGCTGATCCGCCTCCCGGAGCGGGAACCGTAGGGTCGGGGCCCGCCCCGGGGCCGGATTGGGCCCCGACCGATGTCAGCGCCTCACAGCTGTCTGCCCTGGGAGGGGCGGCCCGCGGCGTCGCGCGGCGCCATCGCTCGGGGATCATCGGCGGTACGCGCCCGCGCTGCCTCGTCCGCCCAGTCCCGGTTACGGTTCGCGTCGCGCTTTCGTCGTTCCCGCTCGGCGGCCTGTTGTCGAGACTCCTGCTGCTGCGCCATGGCGATCCTCCCGATCCATCACCGGCGCCGCCTGCGCCGGTACGGTCTGCCCTCACCGACCGCGTACCCGAGCCCACCCGGGCGAAACGAGACCCGGCCTACCCTGGTCGCTGGCCGAGGGGCCGGCTCGGGGCGGGACGCCGGCGCCACCGGGCGGTGGTGGGCGCGTCGAGCCGTGGACGGGCCCGGGGCGTACGCATGGCGGGCGAGCGGGTGGGAAGGAACGGAGCTATGGACGTACGGAGTGAGGTGCCGGTTCCGGCTGGGGACGTCCAACTCACGGCCGATCTTCGGGTGCCGCCGGAGCCGGCCGGAGTGGTGCTCTTCGCACACGGCAGCGGCAGTTCCCGGCGGAGTCCCCGCAATGTCGCGGTGGCGCAGGTGCTCAATCGCAGCGCGCTCGGCACCGTACTGGTGGACCTGCTCACCCCGGACGAGGAGGTGGCCGACGCGCGAACCGCGCAGCTCCGGTTCGACATCGGCCGGTTGGCCGACAGGCTGTCCGCGATCGTCGACTGGCTGGCCAGTGGAGAGCCGGTGGGTGCGGTGCCGATCGGGCTTTTCGGGGCTAGCACCGGGGCCGCCGCCGCCCTGGTGGCCGCCGCCGAGCGCCCCGACACGGTCGGCGCGGTGGTCTCCCGAGGCGGCCGGCCGGATCTTGCGGGCCCGGCGCTGGGTCGGGTGCGCGCGCCGACCCTACTGCTCGTGGGGGGCCTCGACGACCAGGTGCTGACCCTGAATGAGCAGGCTCGGGCGGCACTGCCGGAGCAGGCGGAGCTGACGGTGGTCCCCGATGCCGGGCACCTGTTCGAGGAGCCCGGCGCGCTGGAGCAGGTGGCCGATGCGGCGGCGAGCTGGTTCACCGACCACCTTGGGTGATCAGCGGCCGGTCCCCGCTGCCTCGGCGTGGGTGGGTGTTTGTGCCCCTGGGCGCTGGGGAACGCCGTACGTTGCCACACCCCGACCCTAGGAGGACCACATGAAGAAATTCATGGACCAGGCCAGGGAGTACGTCGAGAAGCAGGACGAGCAGGTCGACCGGGGCATGGAGAAGGCCGGTGGCATGCTCAACGAGCGCACCGGCGGCCGGTACAAGAAGCAGGTCGACCGCGGCGTGGACATGATGAAGTCCCGGACCGGTGAGGGTGACCGGAACCGCTGACATAGCCGAATGGGCCGGTCTCCCCGTTGGGGAGGCCGGCCCGAAGGCGGTTAGGAGGAGTAGCCGCGTTCGGCGATCCAGTTGGCGACCTTCGGTACGGCCATCCAGTATTCGCGTTTCTCCGCGGCGGGATCGGCGACCCGGAGGAGGTCGTCCTCGGCGCGGTAGCCCACTAGCGTTAGGTAGTGGCCCCCCTCGTACGAGTGCGGGGTGCCGTCGGTGTCGACCGTGGTCCCCCGGACGTTGGCCACGACCGCGCGTCCCTGTGCCAGGGCGTGTTGGGTGTCCTCGCGAAGCTGGTGAACCTCGTCTGGTTTAGCCGTCATGTCCGGTATCTCGGTGGTTCGGTACACGTCGCCGGTCAGCTCGTTGAGAACGCGGGTGACGTCCAGGGCCGAGTCCGTGCCGGCCTGGGTGGTGCCGAGCCGCTGGGCGACCTCATCCTGCGGCAGTGGCCGGCCCAGCGCGGAGAGCGCCATTCGGGTCGCCGCCGGCCCGCAGTAGTAGAAGTTGGGCTGGGCCTGGTAGTCGACGGTGACCAGTAGTCCGGCGCCGGAGCGGCGGCCGGTGGGGGTGATCGTGCTCATGGTCGGGCTCCTTCGGGGGTCTGACGTCCGGAGGGGGACGGCAAGCACCACGCGGCGCTCGGCACGGGCGGCGGAACCGGGCCGCGATGGTCCGGGACGCCAGGGGTACCGGAGCTACAACGGGTCGGACGCGGTGGGCATTCCTCGGCGAGAGTCCGGGCGTTCGCCACCAACATCTGAAGCGCAGATCACGCATGCCTTGACGTGCTTTTTGCTTCATGTGAGCGTGGAGGAGGCCCGAGTCCCCGTACACCGGGCCTTCAGGTTGGGGCCTCCACAGGGATGAGGTAAGGGCATGAATCGCCCCGAAACGCCCGATACGCAGTCGGGCGCGGATCAGCTTTCCGCCGGTGGTTCCGGCGCTCTTCGGCAGCCGGTTGGCCCCCGAGCGGCGGTCGCCGAGCTACACGCCGGCAACCGGCGGTTCGCCGTCGGAACTCCGGACCGACCGCACCAGGATGTCGGCCGCCGGATCGCGCTAGCGGAGGGGCAGCAGCCCTTCGCGGTGATCCTCGGTTGTTCCGACTCGCGGCTCGCGGTTGAGCTCATCTTCGACCGCGGTCTGGGCGACCTCTTCGTGGTACGCACGGCGGGGCACTCCGCTGGACCGGAGGTGCTCGGCAGCATCGAGTACGCGGTCACCGCGCTGGGTGCTCCGCTGGTGGTGGTGCTCGGGCACGAGTCCTGCGGCGCGGTGCAGGCGGCCTGTTCTGCTGAGGCCACCGGCGTACCGGCCTCGGGCCACCTTCGTGCGGTGGTGGAGGCGGTGCTGCCGAGCGTCCGTCGGGCCAAGGCCGCCGGGGTCACCGACCTCGACCAGATCGTGGACCAGCATGTCGAGCAGACCGTTGCCGCCCTGCTGGACCGCTCCGCGGCGGTTGCTGCCGCCGTGGCCGCCGGCACCTGCGCGGTCGTGGGGATGTCGTACCAACTCACCACAGGTGCGGTGCGGACCGTGACCGAGATCGGACTCGCGGCGTCGAGCACACCCTGAGGCCGGTGTCGTCGGGCGGAGCCGCCTCGTCGATGGTTGGCGCGACCGTGCTGATGCCCCGGAAACCGCGGAGGGCCGGTACCGCGTTTCGCGGTACCGGCCCTCCGGTCATTTCGGCGGCTACAGCAACGACACGTGGACGTGGTCGGTGTGGTTCGAGGGGCCGTTGTACGACTTCCAGCCGCTGGTCGGGAACCAGATCTGCCGGTTCCAGATCACGTAGTAAACGCCGAGCCGGTCGGCGTTACGGACCAGGAACGCAGTCAGGTTGTTGCCGTAGATGCGCATGTCGTCGTTGTACCAAGAGCGGAACCCGCTGTCCTGGAGCGACCAGTCGCAGGCCCGGCCCTTCGGGTGCTCCCATGGGCCACCGGAGCGGTAGCACCCGACGAAACGGTCAAAACCGGCTCGTTTGACCTCGTTGTACATGTGTAGCGTCCGCGCGGTGATGCAGCCGCCGGTGGTCGGATCATCCTCGGTGCAGCCAAGCGGCTGCCAGCCGCCATCTGAGGTGCGTCCCGGGGCGACTCGGGCGACCGGCGACTCGGCATCAACCAGGCCGCCGGTGAGGCCGTTACCCCCGACGAGGCGGAGGGCTTTCTCCGCTTCGAGCTTTCCGCGCTCGAGGTCGCTCTCCAGCTTCTTCTGCTTGCGTACCTCTTCGTCGACCCCCACCTTCGCCTGCTCGGCGCGGATCTTGATCGTGTTAACCGCCTTGATGCGCTGATCGTTGATGCTGTTCAGCTCATCCAGCGCGGTAGCTCGGGCGATGAAGGAGTCGGGGGTATCCGCGTTCAGCAGCATTGATATCGCGCCGACCCGTCCCGTCCGGTACGAGTGGGTCGCGATCTCCGCTACCTGAGGGGCGAGCTTGTCCAACTCGGTCTGCGTCTGTTTGATCTCCTTCTCGAGGGCGGCCTGGCGCTTCTCGGACTCCGCCAGCTGTGCCTTTGCCTTGACATACTCGCGGGTGCGGACCTCGATGAGATCACCGAGTAGCCCCGGCTCCTCGTCGTGTCCCGAGGGCTGCGGGGGAGAGGTGGGGGTGGCGGACGCCGGGACTGGCCCGGCAAGCACGGCCAGCGCGGTGAGCACGGCCACCACGGGCGTCAACCAGCGGCGTGGGGGTGCCGTCACAATGTTCCCTTCCGTTGACCGCGACCGGGCGAGCTGATGGGTTGGGGCTGGGAGTGCTCCCCGCTGGCGCGGCCTGACTCCAGTCGCCTCGCTCCCCGGCTCGCCTCGAGGCGATTGGGCGGTGGTCCCGCAGATGCCGGTGCGCGCCTTCGGCGGTGACCGGCAGCGAGGTTACCTGACGCGTATCCGGTCGAGCTACGTCCCAAAATCGACTAATCGGACGAATTTGCCGGTACGTTGGGTGATAAGTGCCCCGATTGTCAGGTCCACCAGTCCGGTTCCTCACACTGCGGAGTGTCACCATGGCTCTTCCGTGTTCCGGTCCCGGTCGATGGCGCGGGCGACTGGGCCGGTGCGGGGGGTGCTAAGCGCCTCCAGCGCCTCGACCCGGGCGGTGCGCGGTCGCGGCGGTGGTGCTGCAGCGGTGTTCCCGCCCAACTGTTTCTCCGCGTGGCGACCGGCGGTGGTCACGATGGCGGCGAGCCCGGTGGTGAGGGGAACCGCGGCGATCAATCCCAGTGTCGCCACCGCGCTGCGGACGATCTCCTGGGCGAGGAATTCGCTGGTCAGGATCTGGCTCACCGGCCGCGAGTCGGCGGTCAGCAGGAGGAGCACCGGGAGCGAGGCTCCGGCGTACGCCAGCACGATGGTGTTCACCGTGGAGGCGATGTGGGCCCGACCGACCCGGGTGGCGGAGCGGTAGAGCTGGCGGCGGGACAACCCCGGGTTGGCGGTAGCCAGCTCGGTCACCGTGGCGGCCTGGGTCACGGTGACATCGTCCAGTACGCCGAGTGAGCCGATGATGATTCCGGCCAGGAGCAGACCGTGCAGGTCGACGTTGGTCTGGAACATCGACAGCGTGATCGCCTCCTCGCTGCCGTACCCGGTCAGCCGGGTGGTGGCGGTGGCGAGGGTGCCGAGGAGGCCGGTGAGGATCAGGCTGCCCAGGGTGCCGAGAACCGCCACTGATGTCTGCGCGGTCACGCCGTGGGTGAGGTACAGGACCACAAACATGATCAGGGCGGCGCCGACCACCGCGACCAGTAGCGGCGACTGGCCGGCGCTGATCCCCGGCAGAACGAACGTCAGGAGGACGGCGAAGCTCGCCGCCAGGCCGGCGAGGGCGGCGAGCCCCCGCCAACGGCCGAACGCCACGATCGCGGCGGCGAAGAGCGCCACCAGCCACAGCAGGGGCTTACCCCGTTGGTGCTCCGCGATGGTGTACGTGCTCGTGGTCGGGTCGGTCGGGTCGGTCAGCTCGACCAAGATGATCTCGTCGCCGAGAGCGACGTGGGGGGCACCGGGTCCGGCGGGTATCGGCGTGTTGATCTGACGCCCGGCGTCCGGCCCCTGCTCGACGCGGACGGTTATCTCGCCACAGGGGCCGGTGTCGGTGGCCGGCCCTGGTTCTAGCGGCTCCGGGGCGGGGGGACAGGGCTCGGTGACCACCTTCGTCACGGTGCCGTGATACCGGGGTGGCTCGGTGCCCGGATCGGCCGCACGGGTGTCGCTCGGCCATAGGGCCACCGCGGTGGCCAGGGTGGCGAGGAGCAGGGGGACCACCGTCGCAACGAGGATCCGTCGCACCCGAGGTGGGGTGGACGGAGCGGGTCGGGTGTGGTCGGCGCCCATCAGTTCTCCCAACGACAACCGGGCGAGTAATGGGGCGGGGTGGTTAGCCGCGCTTCATCAGTCGGCCGACGGCAGCCATCATCTCGGTCGCCATCTCGTCGGCTCGCCCCTCGGCCGCCCCTTCGTGTAGGCAGTGTCGGGCGTGCCCGTCGAGCAGCCCGAGCGCGACCTTATCCAGCGCGGCCTGGATCGCGGAGATCTGGGTGAGGACGTCGATGCAGTATCGGTCCTCCTCGACCATCTTCTCGATCCCCCGGACCTGCCCCTCGACCCGACGTAGCCGGGTGAGTAGCTGGTCCTTGCTGGCGGTGTAGCCGCGGACCGGGGCGGGGTCGGGTCTGGTCATGCGGACCAGAATATCGTACCCCTCGGGGGTATGCTAAAGTCGCCGACAGTTACCCCCGGGGGGTATGGGACTCGGGGGGTTGGCCTGGCGGAAGGGAAGGGTTCCATGGTCACCACTACATATCAGGTGCACGGCATGACCTGCGGGCACTGCGTAGCCGCGGTGAGCGCCGAGGTAGGTGGGCTGCCGGGTGTGGAGCAGGTCCAGGTTGACCTGGAGGCTGGCCGGTTGACCGTCACCAGCCAGCACCCGATGGCGGTCGAGACCGTACGCGCCGCGGTTGACGAGGCCGGCTACGACCTCGTCAGCTCCTGACGCGCGGCGAGACCGAGGCCCGCATGAAAACGGCGACGAAGCTCACCGCCTTCCTGCTCGGTCTCGCGGCGGTGTTCGGCGCGGCGTACGGGGTCGGTCAGGTGACCGGCCCCGGCACCCCAGCCGTCGAAATCCACCACGACGACCCCGAGCACTCAAACCCCGAGCATGACGACCCCGGCGCCGGGTCCAGCCTTCCGGGGCATGGGCCCGACCGGTAGGGAGTGCGATGACCACCACGAGCAGCCCGAAGCCGCGGGCCGCCAACCAGATTGAGCTGTCCATCGGCGGGATGACCTGCGCCTCCTGCGCCGCCCGCATCGAGAAGAAGCTGAACCGGATGCCCGGCGTCAGCGCCACGGTGAACTACGCCACCGAGAAGGCCCGGGTCTCGTACGCCGACGGGGTGACCCCGGACGATCTGATCACCACGGTCGAGAAGACCGGATACACCGCCGACGTACCGCCCCCACCGGCAGCCGCGGCGGCGCCCGCCGTGGAGCCGGCCGACGAACTGCGCGGGCTCGGCACCCGGCTCTGGATCTCGGCCGCGCTCACCGTGCCGGTGATCCTGCTGGCGATGGTGCCGCCCTGGCAGTTCACCTACTGGCAATGGCTGTCGTTGACGCTGGCCGCCCCGGTGGTGGTCTGGGGTGGCCTGCCGTTTCACCGGGCCGCCTGGGTCAACCTCCGGCACGCCGCGGCGACCATGGACACGTTGGTGTCGCTGGGCACTCTCGCCGCGTTCGGTTGGTCGCTCTGGGCGCTCTTCCTCGGCACGGCTGGCGTTGCCGGCATGACCCACCCGTTCAGCTTCGCCATCGTCTCCGGCGGCGGCGCGGGCCACATCTACCTGGAGGCGGCGGCCGGCGTCACCACCTTCATCCTCGCCGGCCGGTACTTCGAGGCGCGCGCGAAGCGCACCGCCGGCGCTGCCCTGCGCACCCTGCTGGAGTTGGGTGCGAAGGACGTGGCGGTGCTGCGCGGTGACGTGGAGACCCGCATCCCGATCGACCAGCTCGTGGTGGGGGATCGGTTCGTGGTACGCCCCGGTGAGAAGGTCGCCACCGACGGGGTGGTGGTGGCGGGGAGCTCGGCGGTCGATGCCAGCATGCTCACCGGTGAATCCGTGCCGGTTGAAGTCAAGGCTGGCGACGCCGTGGTCGGCGCCACCGTCAACGCGGGTGGTCGGCTGGTTGTGGCGGCCACCCGGGTCGGTAGCGACACCCAGCTCGCCCAGATGGCCCGGCTGGTGGAGGACGCGCAGTCCGGCAAGGCGGCCGTGCAGCGGCTCGCCGACCGGATCTCTGGGGTCTTCGTTCCCATCGTGATCGCTCTCGCCGCCGCCACCCTGGGCTGGTGGCTAGGGAGCGGAGCCGGCCCGACCGCCGCCTTCACCGCGACGGTAGCTGTGTTGATCATTGCTTGCCCCTGCGCCCTGGGCCTGGCTACCCCCACCGCGCTGTTGGTCGGTACCGGTCGAGGTGCGCAGCTCGGCATTTTGATCAAGGGGCCGGAGGTGCTGGAGTCCACCCGGACGGTGGACACGGTCGTGCTGGACAAGACCGGGACCGTCACCGCTGGCCGGATGACCCTGGTGGACGTGGTCGCGGCGAGCGGTGTGGAGCGGGCCGAGCTGCTTCGACTCGCCGGTGCCCTGGAGGCCGCCTCGGAGCATCCGATCGCCCAGGCGGTCGCGGTGAGCGCGGCCGAGGCGGGCCCCCTGCCGCCGGTAGCCGACTTCGCCAACCTCGAAGGGCTGGGCGTCGAGGGTGTGGTGGACGGCCACCGCGTGCTGGTTGGCCGGCCTCGACTGCTGCGGGAGCGGGGACTGGACGTACCGGAGGAGTTGGTGACGGCCGGTGCCACGGCGCAGGCCGCCGGTGCGACGGTGGTGCTGGTGGCCTGGGATGGGCAGGCCCGCGGGCTGCTCGCGGTCGCCGATGTGGTCCGGCCGACCAGCGCGCTCGCACTCCGACAACTGCGGGAGCTGGGCCTGAATCCGGTGCTGCTCACCGGCGACAACGAGACCGTCGCCCAGGCGGTCGCGGCCGAGGTCGGGATCGACGAGGTGGTCGCGGAGGTACTGCCCGCCGAGAAGGTGATGGTGGTCCAGCGACTCCAGCGGGAGGGCCGGGTGGTGGCGATGGTCGGTGACGGGGTCAACGACGCCGCGGCGCTGGCCCAGGCCGACCTCGGGCTGGCGATGGGCACCGGTACGGATGTGGCGATCGAGGCGTCCGACCTGACCCTGGTGCGGGGCGACCTGACCGCCACCGCCGACGCCATCCGGTTGTCCCGGCGGACCCTCGCGATTATCAAGGGGAACCTGTTCTGGGCGTTCGCCTACAACGTGGCGGCGCTTCCCCTGGCCGCGGCCGGCCTGCTCAACCCGATGATCGCCGGGGCCGCGATGGCCTTCTCCTCGGTCTTCGTGGTCGCCAACAGTCTCCGGCTGCGGGGTTTCCGCCCGCTGCCCCAGCTCTCGGAGGGGCACCGGTCTTCCGGCCACCTGCGGTAACGCCGGAGCATCCCAAGCCCGCCCGGCCAGCGCGTTTTGCGGAGCTGCCGGGCGGGTACGCGTCCTGCTGGGACTGCTGGATCCGTCGTCGCCGGGCCCGCCCTGGCCGTGGGGCGGGACGTGTCCCACCGTCGAGTCCACTCGTTGCCAAGACAACGCCGTACGGCGGTGTTGACCTCAACTGGGGGATGTCGCGGTGCGAAACGGGGGTGAGTCGGGGTGTCGAGGTGCGTGGTGATCGCGCGGCGGGCCGCCGCGGTGGCGGCGTTGGTCGTGCTGGTGCTGAGCGGTCACGGCGAGCGGCGCGACGCGGGCAGCCCAGCCACTCCATCCCCGCCGGTCACGACGAGCCGCTGACTCGCCAGCTCGCGGCGTCGGTGACGATCTTCGCCCGGTGTCCTGGTGCCGGTCAGGTGGCCAGGATGATGGTCATCGCCGCGTAGCTGGTCAACAGCAGGATCCCCTCGAAGCCGAGCCGTCCCCAGCCGTACGCCTGCCGCACCAGCAGGCCGCCGAGCAGGATTGCGGTCATGAACAGCGCACTGGTGGTCACGAAGAGTTGAGGGTCGCCGGCGGCGTGGTAGATCGAGCCGCCCCGGTAGGCCACGTCGCCAACCACCAGGTTGAGGGCGTCCAGGCTGTTGCCGCCGAGAACGGCGGCGATGGCCAGGGTCGGGGCGCCCCGGCGGACCGCCGCCACGGCGGTAACCGTCTCCGGGAGGGCGTTCACCGCGCCCATCAGGATCGCGCCGACGAAGCCCGCGCTCAGGCCGGTGCCCAGCACCAGGCTCTCGGCGGCCCGGGCGATCGCCCAACCCCCCATCGCGACCAGCAGACCCACGGCTGCGAAGCGCACCCAGAGTCGGCTGGAGCTGGTCCGGTCGAGGCTGCCGTGCTCGTGGGTGATGTCCGGCAGGGTCTCGGCGGTGGCGACGGCCCGCCAGAGCGGACTGGCTCCGGAGCGGCGGACCAGATGCAGGCCGCCGAGGTAGGCGGCGACCATGGCGAGTGAGGCGGGGTGTAGACCGGCCACGGTGACATCCGGTGCGTAGCGGCCGAGCAGGGCCAGCGATAGCAGCACGATGAGCAGGACCCCGAAGAGCACGTTCGACAGCGACGCCGAGGCGTGCTCCAGGTTGGCCCGGCGGTGGAAGGCGTCCGCCACGGCGACTGCGGTGGTCTGGGCGGCGATCCCGCCGACCGCGTTGCTGTAGCCGAGCTGTGGCTGCTCCGCCGCCGCGGTGACGGCGGTCATCACGATGCCGGACAACGACGTCGCCAGCCCGATGAAGACCGCGCCGAAGAACGCCTCACCCCAGCCGGTCCGGTCGGCGAGGGTGTCGCCGAGGGCGACCAGGCGGATGCTGCCCAGCACTGTGAGGGTCCCCGCCACTCCGAAGACGGCGATGCTCGGCCCGGTTGGCCACGGCAGGCTGGTCAGTACGTCCGGCACCGGCCGGGGATTCCCAGATCTGTCCGATCGAATCCGCCGGTGGCGGATGTCCGGATCGCAACCCCACGACGGGCCGGCTGGAGCGGGTTGGCTGTTCTGCCGCTGCCCGAACAGCCCGATGTTTATCGTTTTTATGATATTCGCGGCAAGGAGACAATTATGAGTATTTTCCATGGAACCGTCGGCTTCTACCGGCAGTTTCGACCGGATATCCCGGAGGCGGTCGCCGATATCCTGGACGCCGCGGTCCCCGCCGGTTCGCCGCGGCGTCTGCTCGACGTCGGCACCGGTGTCGGCCTCGTGGTGGAGGCCCTGCGGGGGCGGTTCGACGACATCATCGCCATCGACCCCGACCCCGAGATGCTCGCTGCGGCGGAGAACGCACTCCGCCCGCGGCTGCCCGCCAACGCCCAGCTACGTCTGGAGGAGATTACCGCGGAGGAGTTCACCCCTCCGGCCGGATGGCAGGCTGACCTGGTGGCGATCTGCCGAACGTTCCACTGGCTCGACCAGGCGCGGGTCCTGAACCAACTGGACGCACAGATCAGCCCGGACGGCGTCGTCGCCATCTTCGCCGACAAGAGCTTCTGGGTAGCCCACCACGACTGGGAGCTGGCCGTCCGGAGGGTCATCCAGGACTTCCTCGGCGAGGAACGCCGGGCGGGTTCGGGCACGTTCCACGAGCACCGGCGCCCCGATATCCAGGCGCTGCGGGACTCGCCATTCAACCAGGTCGAGGAGTTCGTCGTGCCGGTGCACCGGACCTGGACGGCCAACAGCATCCTTGGCTACCTGCACTCCACCTCGTTCGCCGAGCCAGAACTCTTCGGCGACCGGCTCAACGAGTTCGACAACGCGGTCCGTGCCGCCCTGGCCCAGTGCACCGACACCGACACCTTCATCGAGGAGAACGAGTTCCTGATCCATCTTGGCCGGCGACCGAGCGTACGGCGGTAGACCGACCCGGTGACACCAGTTCCTAGCTGGCTCGACGTCGGTTAACCGGATCAACACCTGGGGCCGGCAAGATAGCGCCGACAACGTTGTCGTCGTTGGGAGCTCTGCTGTGCCACCACTGTCACCCGACCCCCGGGGTGGAATCTCCACCGCGCCGAGGCGGCGGGCCAACCGCGGGCGCAACCGCTGGCGCACCACTGCAATCACCGCGGTCGTGGCCATGGCGTCCGCCGGGGTGGTCGCCGCGCCAGCGGCGGCCACCCCGGCCGAGGGCGTATCGGTTGACTACACGTCGTTCGTCAACCCGTTCGTGTCCACCGCCGGTGACTACGGCAACGACCTGCCCGGGGCCCAGGCGCCGAACGGGTTGGCGAAGGTCAGCCCGCTGACCATGCCGGAGCGCAACCACGCGGGCTACGACTACGACCAGACCCATATCGCCGGATTCACCCAGACGAACCTCGACGGGGTTGGCGGCTCCGGTGGCGGTGGCGACATCCTCGTCGTGCCGACCCAGGTCGAGTACGACGCCCGGCCATCGACCGAATCGTATGCGCACCCGTTCACGCACGAGGCCGAGACGGCCGCACCCGGGTACTACCAGGTGCGCCTCGGCGAGATCTCGGGCCCGGACGGCGCCGTGGAGAACGGCCCGGGTGAGATCAACGCTGAGGTGACCGCGACGACGCGTACCGCACTGCACCGTTACGCCTTCCCGGACGGAGCCACCCCGCAACTCGTTGTCGACCTGCACCACAACTTCACGAATCGGACCGGTTCGGCAGTGGACATCGCGCAGCTCGACGACGGTCGGGTCGCGCTCACCGGTGAGCTCCGGGGCAGCTTCTACGGCGCCTCCTACGCCCTGCACTACTACGCCGAGACCGAGCAGCCGGTCACTTCGGTCACGACCTGGGCCGCGGACGAGTTCGGCGACGCCGCGTCCCGGCAGGGCATCGACACCGGCGCCATCCTCGCCTTCGCGCCCGAGGACGCGGGCGAGATCGGCCTGCGCATCACGCTGTCACCGATCAGCGTGGAACAGGCGCGGATCGACCAGGTCGCCGAGGTCGGCGGCCGGACCTTCGACGAGGTACGCGCGCGTACGAAGGCGGTCTGGAACGAGCGTCTCGGCCGGGTCGACATTTCCGCCTCGGCGGCGGCCGACCCGGACGGCACCCTGAGTCGCCTCTTCTACACCCACCTCTACCGCATGTTCGCGCTTCCGGTGAACGCGACGAGCACATCGGGCACCTACCGGGGCGTGGACGGCGTGGTGCATCAGGTGGACGACTTCACCTACTACGACGGATGGGCGTCCTGGGACGACTTCCGCAAGTACTCCGTGCTGGCGTACCTCGACCCCGAGCTGTACCGCGACATGATCCAGTCGCTCAGCTACCTCTTCGCCGACGCGGCGAGCACCGGCAAGAGCATCGGCGGGCTCACCCACTCGGTGCCGACCGTACGGTGGGAGCGCTCTGCGGTCATCGTCGCCGACGCCATCTCGAAGGGCTTCACCGGCTTCGAACGGCTCGACGAGGCGTACCCGGCGTTGAAGGAGTACGTCGGCTTCTCCGACGGCGACCAGCTGGGCCAGGGGCACCCGGGAGACCGCCCCGGCGACTCGGTGCAGCGCGGATACGACCAGTGGGCGCTGGCGATCATCGCCGACGCGCTCGGCCACGGTGACGAGGCGAAGCAGCTGCGCGAAGCGGCCGCGCTGCCGATGGCGAACCTGTACAAGCCGGATGCCTGGACGGCGGCGGACGGCACCCAGGTCGGACTACTCACTCCGCGCGAGGAGGAGGGCGACTGGATCGAGGCCGACTACGAGCGGCTCGGTGCGGCGAACCTCTACCAGGGCACGCTCTGGCAGTACACCTGGTACCCGGTCTACGACCTGGCTGGCGTCGTCGCGGCGATGGGCGGGCCGGCGGCGGGGCAACGCGGGGCCGTGCACTTCCTCGGCGAGGACGACCCGGACAACGGCCTCGGCATGCTGCACTCCAACGCGAACGAGGTCGACCTGCAGGCGCCCTACCTCTTCAACTACGTGGGACTTCCGAGCCTGACCCAGAAGTGGGTGCGCACGATCTACACGAAGGAGAGCTGGAACCGCTACCTCGCCTCCAGCAGCACCGCCGACTATCCGAGTAGCGACGGCGAGTTCCGCCCACCGATCAAGACCAAGGTCTACCAGCTTGACCCGCGTGGCTTCCTGCCCACCATGGACAACGACGCCGGCACGATGTCGACGATGTTCGTCGCCGCGGCCATCGGCCTCTTCCCGGTGACCTCGGGTTCGTCCCAGTACCAGCTCGGCTCGCCGTTCTTCGACCGCACGACCATCTCGTACGCGGACGGGCGTACCTTCACCATCTCCGCCGACGGCGTCTCCGCCGACAACTACTACCTCCAGTCCGCCTCGTTGAACGGGGCAAACTTCGGCAACACCTGGCTCGACCACCACACCCTCGTCCAGGGCGGTGCCCTCGACGTACGGATGGGGGCCACCCCCTCCGACTGGGGTGCCGACAGCGAGCCGGCGTACTCGATGAGCACCGCGGGCGACAACGACGGCGGCGCTCCGAGTGACTACACCGTGCGCGCGTCGGCCACGACGATCGCCGCTCGCGCCAATGGTGACCTGGACGGCTCGATCAAGCTCGCGCTGGAGGGGGGTGCCCGGTTCGCCGGCCGGCCCGGCACGGACTACCTGAAGACGGGCGCGGCCTCGATCCACGGACTGCCGGCCGGCGTCTCGGCGAAGGTCAAGGTCGTCAACGCGAAGAAAGCCCGGGTGGCGCTGACCGGCTCGACCACGACCAGTGCCCGGTTCTTCCTCACCTTCACCGACTCGGCCTTCGCCCGCGGCGTCTCCGCCGCTCAGGTCACCGGTGACGGGCTGTCGTCGCGTACTCCGCTGGCGATCTCGGTGGCCGCGGCGGAGCGCCAGAAGCTGCAGGAGCTCGTTGCCGAGGCGGTCCTGGTCCGTCAGGGAAACTACTCCTACGCCACCTACCGGGTCTTCGACGCCGCGGTGCGGCGGGCCCAGGCGGCGCTCGCCGACACCTCCGCCAGCACGGCGACGTTGCGCAGCGCCGGCGAGTCGCTGACCGGCATGATCGCCGCGTTGGCCATCGACGAGGGCGGCCAGCGCGTACTGGAGGGGGAGCAGTCCGACGAGTGGTCGGGCGGTGACCTGAAGAACGAGGCGAACTCCGGCAGCGGCAACCTCGGTGGGGTGCGGGACGGGGCGTGGATTCAGTACAAGAATCTCGCCTTCGATGTCGCACCGACGACGCTGGCGATTCGCTACGCGAGCAAGTACTCGCCCGACGGCGCGCCGAGCTCCCTGCAGGTGCGCGCGGGCACACCGGACGGCCCGGTCGTGGGTGAGGCGGTGTTGCCCGGCACCGGCAGCTGGGGCAACTGGGCCACCACCCAGGCGGAGATCACTGATCCCGAGGCGCTGGTGCAGGCCCGGGACGTGACCTTCGTCTTCCACGCCCCGGACGGGCAGGACTGGGTGTCGAATTTCGACTGGTTCCAGTTCGGTCCGCAGCCCGACGACCCGGGAGACGGGCCGGTGGACACCACGGCGCTCGACGCCGCCATCACCGCGGCGGAGAAGTACGTCGACAGCGAGGACCGGTACGGGAGCATCGACTTCGGAGTGTTCCGACGGGAGCTGGATGCGGCCCGCGCGGTCGCCGGCTCCGGAACCGCCACCCAGGCCGAGGTGGACGCACAGGCCCGGGCGCTACGGCTGGCGTACGAGCAGCTGGTCCCGCGGGCCCGGCTGACGCTCGAGAACACCGTCGAGCAGGCGGACTCGCTCGACGAGGACCGGTACACCAAGAAAACCTGGGCGGCGCTGACCCACGCCCTCGATGCGGCCAAGGCCACCCTGGCCGACGCGGCGGCGAGCGACGCGAAGCTGACCAAGGCCGAGGCGGCGCTGGCAAAGGCGCTGGCCGGGCTGAAGGTGAAGCCAGCCTAGCTTCCGGGCCGTCCTTGCCCACCCAGCTCGTCGGCGAGGTGGGCAAGGACGGCGGCCGGATCTGCCGCCCCCCACGCCGCCGCGGTAGCCCGGACCAGGTAGACCACGTCCGGTGCGCCCGCATCGGTCGGCGTCTCCAGCAGCTCCAGGTCACCGAAGCGCTCCCGGAGCCGCCGCTCGAAGGCCTCGTCCCGGCTCGCGCTCCAGATCGCCAGGACACCCCCCGGTCGGAGCCGGCCGGCCACCAGGTCCAGCCCGCGGTGGGCGTACAACTCGGCGTTGGCCTCGAAGACCAGCCAGTTCGGACCGTTGTCGGTGTCCAGGCAGATGGCGTCGTACTGGTCGTCGGTCTCGGCCAGCCAGGCGAGGATGTCCGCTTCGATGATCCGTACCCGGGGGTCGGCCTGCGCGGCGCCGGTGAGGTGGTGCAGGTGGCGGACGTGCCAGCCGATCACGGTGGCCTCGATCTCGACCACGTCGACGGCGGCCAGTTGCGTGTGCTCGATCGCGCGTAGCAGCGAGAACCCGACGCCGAGCCCGCCGATGAGCAGCCGGGGTGCCGATGCCGTGCACCTGCTCATCGCCGCGTCAACCAGTAGCCGCTCGGACCGGCCATCTGAGGTGTCCATCAGGAAGACGCCGTTGCTGATGACCTCGTAGCGGCCGTTCGCCTCGCGGAGCACCAGCTCACCCCGGCCGGTCGTCACCCGGTCCAGGGTGATTGGTGGCTGCCGGAAATCGTTCACGGTAAGTACCCCCGCGGGACGTGAAAGACGGGACGGGTCAGGTGGGCCAACGCGTCGCATCACTATAGGCGCCGGTCAGCGAACCGTCCTGGGCAGTTCTGCGTCCTAACCTTTCATGGTGGACGCTGCAGGCGACGGTGCTGGACGGCCGGACCGTTCGGGAGACGGCGACGTTGCTGGGGTGCCGGAAGGCACGGTGAAGTCCCGGGCGATGCGCGCCCGGCAGCAGCTACGGGCGGCCCTGTCATGACCGGCGAGCATGTGAGTGCGCAGGTGCTGGCGGCGTACGCCGAGGAACGGCTGACCGACGGGGACGCCGAGTCGGTGGAGGCGCATCTCGACGGCTGCGACGCCTGCCGGGCGAGCCTTCTGCCGAGTGAGGCGGTGCAGCGAGCGGTCACGAGCGTCGCGCTGGCGTTGGACGATCGGTTGTCGACGCCGGGGCGGGTACGGCCCGCGACGGGGTGGCAACGGGTGCGGGCGTTGGTCGGTGCGGCCCTGTCATTCGGGCCGCGGTGCTGCTCAGGTCGACCCTGGCCGGAGCCGACGAGGAGTTCGAACGCGGCACTCCGCTGCGCTGGCCAGCCTGGCGGACCGGACATGTTCTCCTCGCCGTGCTCGCCGTGGCAACGGCGCTCGTCCTGACGGGGCTGCGCGCCCCCGAGACGTTCGGCGCCCAGGCGCTGGCCCGGAACACGCTCGGCTGGATCGGTCTGGTCGCCGGCGCCACGGCGTTGCTGGGCGCGCGGTTGGCCTGGCTGCCGGCCTTCGGCTACGGGTGCGTGGTCTACGTCGCCGCGCCCCGGGACGCCGGTGTGTTCGTGGCGCTGTGGGCCTGGCCGGTGCAGCCCTCCACCGCTGCCGCCTCATGGGTGGCTGCCGGCGGAGTGCTCGCGCTCGGCCTCGCCGGCTACGCGTGCTGTGGTTCTGCCGTCGGTCGCCGTCTGCTACTTAGTTCGGCTACTATCTGAAGTGGACTGATTACAAACGTTCACAATGCACATGCTGCTCGGTAGGGTGTCCTGAATGCGTCGCTTTGGGACGCTCCTGCGGTAAATCCGTTAGGGCTCCCGGTGGTAGAAGACGGAGGACGGATCGTGACGGTTCCGCAGGGAGCTGGCGTACCAGTCGCCCGCATGACGTTCGAGGAGTTCCAGGCGCTCGGCCCCGGTGGCCTCTTCAAGGCCGATGTGCCGACGGTGATCTCACTGCCGGAGAGCGTGCGCGGGCTCGGGCGCGAGGGGGTGGCGGCCCGGCTGGCCGACATGACCGTCACCCTGTTCACCGAACCGGGCGACAAACACCACCCCGGGCGCTGGGAGACCCGGGACATCACCCTGCGGGACTTCTTCGCCGACGAACGCCATCTGACCGAGTCCGACACCTGGCACCGGGTGGTGTCGAACATCCGGAACAGCCCGGCCGACGTCAACGCCGTGGTCGGCTTCGACGCCGAGGGGTTCTTCGGCTACGGCAGCTCGTTGTACGCGGCCAACCTCTGGATCAGCCACCGCGGCGTCTTCACCAAGAACCACTTCGACGAGTTCGAGAACTTCAACATCGCGCTGGAGGGCCGCAAGCGGTTCATCATCGCGCCGCCCGGGTCCCGCGACTACTACCCCCGGTCGGTGCTGCGCGGATTCGGGGACAAGTCCCAGGTGTTCGACCTCGACAACGTCGACCTGGGGCGCTACCCGAGAATCGCGCCGAAGCTCGCCCAGCGCCGCGACTTCGTCCTCGAACCCGGCCACATGCTCTACCTGCCGCTCGGCTGGTGGCACCAGGCCGAATCCCTCGATCCGGTCAACATCAATGTCAACTTCTGGTTGAAGTCGAAGAAGATTCTGCGCCGGCCACATGTGCTGGGCGTCGCCCTCTACACGTACGCCTACCGGCGGGTCAAGGGTGTCTACAGCTACCAGCCCACCGAGGTGAACTCGTGACCGATCGCAAGACCATCACCCCCACGCACCGCTACCGCAACAACGACAAGCTCATCGGCATCGGCAACGCCTTCTGGAACATGTCCGAGGCGAACGGGGTGGCCGGCATCGTCGGCGACCTCGCCGACGGCGTGTTCACCATGGCCGACGGCCACCAGTTCGTGAACTTCACCGTCTGCTCCTATCTGGATCTTGACACCCACCCGAAGGTCATCGACGGCGCGGTCGCGGCGCTACGCCGGTTCAACGTGCTGGACCACTGCATCCCGCGCACCCGAGTGCAGACGCCGGTGCTGCTGGAGCTGGAGGAGTCACTTGGCGAACTCTTCGGCGCGATGGTGATCAGCGCGGTCTCCACCGCGGCGGCCAGCACCGGCCTGCTGCCGTTGATCGCCTCCGGTCACCTCGGCAACGGCACCCGGCCGCTGATGGTCTTCGACAAGAACGCCCACGTGTCGCTGGCCAACGCCAAGCCGAGCTGCGCCGACGAGTCCGAGGTGGTCACCTGTAAGCACCACGACCTCGACTACCTCGAAGACATGTGCCGCACCTACGAGCGGGTCTGCTACGTGGTCGACGGCGCCGACAGCCTCGGCGGCTACGCGCCGGTCAAGGAGCTCGCCGACCTGCAGGACAAGTACAACATGC
This sequence comes from Salinispora fenicalii, assembly GCF_000514815.1. Classification (GTDB taxonomy): domain Bacteria; phylum Actinomycetota; class Actinomycetes; order Mycobacteriales; family Micromonosporaceae; genus Micromonospora; species Micromonospora fenicalii. The sequence goes on along the minus strand of NZ_AZWQ01000019.1, from coordinate 99,518 downwards.
TGGTCTTCTACGACGACTCGCACTCACTGTCGGCGTACGGGCAGCGGGGTATCGGCTACGTGCGGACCCACGCGCCCCTCCTCGACCAGCGCACCATCACCGTCGCCACGCTGAGCAAGGGCTTCGGCGCGGGCGGTACGGCCGTCCTGCTCGACGGCTACCCGCACGAGACGCGTCGGCTCGTCGAACGCTTCGCCGGCCCGCTGGGCTACTCGCAGAAGATGAATGCGGCCGCCGTCGGGGCCGCGCTCGCCTCCGCGGAGATTCACCGCACCGAGGAGCTGGACCAGCTCCAGGGGCGGCTCCGCGCCAACATCGCGTTGTTCGACTCGCTGCTCGACACCGAGCAGTCCGGCGAGTCGTACCCGATCCGGTTGGTGCCGATGAGCGACGACACCGTCGTTGACGCCGCCCAGCAGGTCTTCGCCGCCGGCTTCTACACCTCGCCGGTGTTCTTCCCGATCGTCGCCCGGGGCACCGCGGGGCTGCGGGTGATGCTGCGCGCCGGGCAGACCGAGGAGCAGATCCGGCGGCTCTGTGCGGTCCTGGTGCGGGCCGGGGCGCGTCCGGCCGCCCCGTTCGACGGGCCCGGCCCCCGGTGAGCGCCCCGCCGCGCGCGATTCCGCGCAGCATCCTCTACACCCCGGCGCTCTCCCTGGACCAAGTCGTGAAAGCCTGGTCGTACGACGCGGACGTGCACCTGATCGACCTGGAGGACTCCGTCCCGCCGGCGGAGAAGCCGGCCGCGCGGGTGGTCTGCCGAGACGCGTTGTTCAAGGCCCCCCGGCCGGCCAACGTCGCCGTCCGCATCAACGAGCTGGGCAGCGTCGAGGCCGTGCACGACCTGCTGCTGCTGACGGAGAGCTCGGTGCGGCCCGGCATCGTCGTGATGACCATGGTCACCTCCGCGGCCGAGGTCACCCTGCTACGCCGGATCCTGGCCTCGGCCGGCGCCCAGCCGGAGATCTACGTGACGGTGGAGACCGTCGAGGCGGTCACTGAGATCGACGCGATCGCCCAGGCGGCCGACGGGCTGGTGCTGGGGTCGGCGGACCTGGCGGCCACGCTCAACGTCGAGATCACCTGGGCGGCGATGCTCGCCGCCCGGCAGGCGATGGCGATGGCCTGCGCGCGGCACGGCACGGCCTGCATCGACACCGCCAACTTCCGGCTCTCCGAGCCGGCCGTGCTGGCGGAGGAGACGATGCGGGTGCGGGCCCTCGGTTTCCACGGCAAGGCGACGGTGCACCCCAGCGAGCTGGCCACCATCAACCAGGCCCTGCGTCCCCAGGACAAAGACCTGAGGCTGGCCCGCCGGGTGGTCTCGGCGGTCGGCAGCGCCAACGGCGGGATCGCCGTCCTGGACGGCAGCATGGTAGGCCCGCCATTCGCCCGGATGGCCCATGCCACCGTGGCGCGTCAGGACGCCTGGGAAGCCCGGTTCGGCGGTGCCGGATGACCGCGACGGCGATGGTCACCGCCGCCGACATGGCGGGCGCACGCCGGATGACCCAGGTGATCGACGTACTCGGCGAGATGTTCGTGGACCTGGCCACCGGCCGGACCCGCTCCCCGGCCCGCACGGTGGTGGAGCACGGCGAGCAGCGGGTGCTGCTGGTAAGCCCGGCGGTCTGGGAGCGGCGTGGGGTCGGCAGCGTCAAGATCACCACGCTGACCCCGGAGAACCCTGGGCGGGGGCTGCCGCTGATCCACGGGATCGTCGCCCTTACCGACCTGGAGACCGGGCGGATCACCGCGCTGCTGGACGGCGCCGAGCTGACCGCCGTACGGACCGGGGCGGTGGCGGCCCTGGCCACCCGCTTCTGCACCGCGGCCGCCGCCGACGACCTCGCCGTCATCGGTGCCGGGGTGCAGGCCCGTGCTCTCATCCGGGCGGTGGCGGCGGTACGTCCGATCAAGACCCTGCGGGTCTTCTCGCGGACCCGGGCCGGTGCGGAGAAGCTCGCCGACGAGGTGCGGGCGACGACGCCGATCCGGGTGACGGTCTGCGACAGTGCGAAGACCGCCGTCGCGGACGCCCCGATCATCTGCACGGCCACCTCCACCAGCGACAGCACGCCGGTGGTGGCGGCGGACTGGGTGGCGCGCGGGGCGCATCTGAACGTGGTCGGCGGTACCCACCCGGACGCGATCGAGGTGGACCCGGCCCTGCTGGGCGACGCGGTGACCATGGTCGAGGAGCCGGCCGCCGCGCTGGATGGTGCGGGCGAGGTGCGGGCCGCCGTCGCCGCTGGCCTGCTCGTCGCCGAGGATCTGCGGGAGTTGGGCCGCCTGATCGGCGGCCAGGTCGAGTTCGGTGGCCGAAACTCGGTGCTGCGCACCGTGGGTATGGCCATCGAGGACACCGCCGCCGCGGTGGCGTTGCACGATGCGGTAGCGCAGCGCGGCGCGGTGGCGCCGCATCAACCGGTGGGGGCGCCGGATGAGCGAGGTTGAACCGGTCGCCGCGGCGGGGCACCCATGGTTCGGGGATCAACGGCTGGCGCCGGCCGCGCCGGCCGAGACGCTCCGGCACCGGCTGCGCGAGGTGCTGCAGGGCACCGGCTGGCCCTACCAGCCGGTGCTGCCGGCCGCGCCGATGACCATCCCCCGCGCCTCGTACGCGGAGCTCTTCCGGGTGGCCGGTGTCCTGGTGGGGCTGCTGCGACGGACCGCCCTGGAGACCGCGCCGACCGCTCGGGAGCGGCTGGCGTTTTACCGCATGCCGGCCAGCGAGGACCAGCTCTGGCTGGGTGACCCCCTCCTCGACGAGCGGTACGCGGACTGGGTGGCCCGGCCGGACGCGGTTGTCGGCCCGGACGGGCTGCGTTTCGTGGAGTTCAACGTCAGCGGCGCACTCGGCGGTGTGGTCGAGACGCAGCGCCGCCTCGACGTGTGGCGTGGGTTGTACGCCGACAGGGACGGTCACCTGCCGTACCACTCGCCGGATCCGTTCGCCGTCCGCACCGGGATGTTCCGCTCGCTCAGCGCGGAGCTCGGGGTGGCGCCCCGGGCGGCCATCGTCGGCAGTGCCCAGGTCACGGGTGTGACCAGCTACTACTTCGAGGCTGAGGCCGAGTATCACCGCAGCCAGGGGCTGCCCACCCGGTTCTTCGAGCCGAAGGAGCTGCACGAGGCGTGGGACTGCCCGCCGGGGCTGCGCTATCCGATCGGGCTGCGCAACTTCACCATCCCGGACTGGGTTGACGCCGGCGTCCCCACGGCCGCGGTGCAGGAGGCCCTGGACCACGGCTGCCTGCTGGTAGGTACCCAGACCTCCACTTTCCTGCACAGCAAGCTGACCATGGGCCTGCTCTCGGAGGGGCGGCCCTGGATGACCACGGCCGAGCGGGCTCTGGTCAACCGGTACCTGCCCTGGACCCGGGTGCTCTCCGAGCGGCGGACCGAACGCGCGGGGAAGCAGGTTGACCTGCTGCCGTACGTGCTGCGAAACCGCGAGCGGCTGGTGCTCAAGGAGGCGCTGGGTGACTGCGGCAAGCAGGTGGTGATCGGATCAGAGGTGACTGCCGCGGAGTGGGAGACGGCGGTGGAGGCCGGGGTCGACGGCACCAGCATCGTGCAGGAGTTCGTCCCGCCCCAGACCTGCCGGGTGGCGCTGCTGGCAGACGGCGCCGACGAACCCCACGACGCCGACGTCGCCCCGGTGCTGGGGCCGCTGCTGTTCGGCGGTCGGCCGGCGGGGCTGTGGTGCCGCTACCGCACCGATGGCGCGGCCGGGATCGTCAACGCCCGGGGATCGGCCACCGGGGCGGACAACGCCATGGTGGCGCTCTGACCGTCCCCAGCCCGCTCTGACCGCCCGGCCGGCCGCTGACCCTATCCACCCGAAATGTCGGAGAGACAGCAGATGACGCTACGCCGAGTCAACGACAACGAGTACATCGAAGAGCACGGTGGGGACTACGAGGACTTCGAACCCGGGATGGTGATCCGGCATTGGCCCGGACGCACCCTCTCCGAGTCCGACAACACCTGGTTGACGTTGTTGACGATGAACCAGCATCCACTGCACTTCGATCAGCACTACGCCGCCGGTGCCGAATACGGCAAGGTACTGGTCAACAGCGGCATCACCCTCTGCCTGATCGGCGGGATGACTGTGCAGGCGCTCTCCGCGCGCGCGGTGGCCAACCTGGGTTGGGACAAGGTGCGGCTCAAGGAGCCCGTTTTCGTCGGGGACACCCTCTATGCGACGAGTCGCATCATGCAGAAGCGGCTGTCGCGCTCCCGTCCCGGCAACGGGATCGTGACGGTGGAGACAACGGGTACGAAAGCGACTGGGGAGCCGGTGATCGTATTTGAGCGATCCTTCCTGGTCCGCTGCCGGGAGGCCGGCTAGTCCGCTGCCGCGAGGCGGCCATTCGGTGTCGAGAGGCCGGCACCGCCGACGGGCGCGGGCCCCTGGAAAGGTGCCATAGCCCATCGAGCACTTACCACGTGCGGGAAACCGTGGGTCGTCACCGATGACCCGATCTGGCAGGATGTGTCGGCATGACGAGCGAGAAGCAGGCGAAGGCCAGCCACCGCGGCATTCCCAGCAGCAACGAGTTCCGTGAATTCATCGGCTCCGGATGGGCCAACCCCGACCGGGAGCCCACCCCTCGCGCCGCCGTGGCCGACCATGCCGCCCGGCGCCGGGCCGCGCTGTCGCAGCAGTTCCCCGGCGAGCGGCTCGTCATCCCAGCCGGCGGTCTGAAGGTGCGCAGCAACGACACCGACTACCCGTTCCGGCCGCACACCGCCTTCGCCCACCTCTCCGGCCTCGGCGCGCACACCGACCCGGACAGCGTCCTGGTGCTCGACCCGAAGCCGGGCGGTAGCCACCACGCCATCCTCTACTTCCGGCCGCTGGCCCCGCGAGACAGCGAGGAGTTCTACGCCGACTCCCGTCGCGGCGAGTTCTGGGTGGGTCCGCGCCCGAGCATCGCCGACCGGGAGTCGGAGCTGGGCATCACCGCGCGGCACATCGACTCACTCGCCGACGACCTGGCCAAGGACGCCGCCGCCGCCCGGCTGCGGGTGGTCCGGGACGTCGATTCGCGCCTCACCGAGCTGGTGGAGAGCGTCCGCACCCAGGCCAGCGCGACCGCTTCGGAGCAGGAGCGGGAGGAGGCGGACGTGGAGTTCGCCCGGCACCTCTCCACCATGCGCCTGATCAAGGACGAGTGGGAGGTGGACGAGATGCGCAAGGCCGTCGCCGCCACCCACAAGGGCTTCGACGCGATGATCGCCTCGCTGCCCGAGGCGGTCCGCAAGGGCCGCGGCGAGCGCTGGGTCGAGGGCGTCTTCGGCCTCTACTCCCGGCACGAGGGCAACGGCGTCGGCTACGAGTCGATCTGCGCCTCCGGTGACCACGCCAACACGATCCACTGGACGAAGAACACCGGCGAGGTTCGCGAAGGCGACCTGATCCTGATCGACTGCGGGATCGAGATCGACTCGCTCTTCACCGCCGACATCACCCGTACCCTGCCGGTCACCGGCCGCTTCACTGAGGTGCAGCGCCGGATCTACGACGCCGTGTACGAGGCGCAGCAGGCCGGTCTGGCCGCGGTGAAGCCGGGCAACAAGTTCAGCGACATTCACGCCGCGGCGAACGCGGTGATCGCCCGAATCCTGCACGAGTGGGGGCTGCTGCCCGAGGGCGTCACCCTGGAGCAGACCCTGGACCGGGAGAAGGGCGGCTGGCACCGCCGCTGGATGGTCCACGGCACCTCGCACCACCTGGGCTTGGACGTGCACGACTGCCAGCTGATGCTGCGCGAGAAGTACATGGACAGCGAGTTGCAGCCGGGCATGATCCTCACCGTCGAGCCGGGCCTCTACTTCAAGTCCGACGACCTGCGGGTGCCGGCGGAGCTCCGGGGCAACGGCGTTCGGATCGAGGACGACGTGCTGGTGACCGAGGACGGCTGCGAAAATCTCTCCGCGGCGATGCCGCGCACCTCCCACGAGGTGGAGGAGTGGATGGCGCGGGTCTGGGCGAACGCCTGACCCACCCCACACGCCTGAACCACCCTGCACGAGGCCCGCGACCGCCGTCCCGTGCGACATGGCCCGTTACCGCCCGTACGACGTGGCCCGCGACCGGAGCACCGGTCGCGGGCCACGTTCAGTTGCCCCGCCGACGCAGTTGGCGCCAGGACACGAAGGCACTCGCGCCCGTCGCCAGAGCCAGGGTGCCGAGGTGGCGAGCAGACCCAGCACCGAGCCGATGAACACCAGTAGCCCGGTCTCGCCGACCGCGACCCCGAGCAGTTGTCGCCGGATGCCGCCGGCCGACCTCAGCACGGCGAGGTCGCCGCGGCGCCCCACCGCCGCCAGGGCCATGAGGTGGCCGACCGGCAATCAGGCGGCGTCGCGGGCCACCGAACCGATCAACTGGCGCTCGGTGTGGGTCATACTCAGCATGACCCACTGCACCTTGCCCCTGGTGATCAGGCCGACCATCTCCGGGTGCAGCTGGGTGAACCAGCTCTGCACACTCACCAGCCCGAGCGCGGTCGCCGCCGTCGCCGCCTCCGCCGCTGTCAGCCGCTGGAGCAGCACAATGTCGCTGCGTACCAGGGCGTTGGAGTCCCAGCCGGCCAGGTCGTCGCGGACCACCAGGGTGGCCCGCCACGGCGTACTGAGCCCGGGGTCGGGGCCGGTGACCGGGCCGGTGTCGACAACGACGAGCTGCGGTTCGGTCGGGTTGGCCGCGGCCGGTGGCGGGATGCCGGGCGGCAGGAACGAGGCGACTTCCCGGCCGATGACGCAGCGCCGCAGGAAGGCGTCCCACTCCCGCTCGCGGCCCGTCTGGATGAACAGCCGGGCGCCGAGCGCGATGGCGCGGAAAGCGATCAGCTGGGCGCTGCGAACGCCGCCGGTCAGCATCAGCCGAGTCGGCTCGGCGCGGAACAGGCGCAACCCCACCGGCTCCTGCTGCCGGTTGCGACCGACCACCAGGCCACCGCCGCCGGCGACCAGGCGCAGGCCAGCAACGGATGCGGCGTCGGCGCGGTACAAGCCCATCCGGCTGTCCGGGAACGCGACACTTTTCACCGCAGGAAACCTCCGAGCGGTAACGTGGCGGCCACCCCGTGGGCGTGCTCGCCGTCGAGTCGTTGCAGCCGACCGCCGTGGCGGCGGATCGCCTCGTGCAGGGCTCGGTCGGCAGCGGCCAGACCCTCCGGTCCGTTGCCCAACAGCCGGAAGGCCGCCTCCATGGCGAGGTCGTCGCCGTTCGCTCGGCTGGCGGCGATCGACACCACGCCCCCAGCGGCGGGGAGTCCCCGCAGCAGCGGGTCGATCTCCCACCGCTGGCTGGGCCAGTCCAACAGCCGGTGGCAGCTCTGCCGGGCGCCCGCGGTCGACCAGGCCCGCCAGGACTCGCGGGCGAGTGGCTGCTCGCCGACCCCGCCCGGTGTAACACCGGCCAAGTGGGTGAGGGTGGTGACCGCGGCGAGCACCTCGTCCCGATTGAGCATCCGCGCTGTCACTCGTTCCTGCCGCAGCAGCCGCCGGGTCCGTCGAATCACCCCGGTCAGCGTCGGAAGCAGGTCGCGGTCGGCGTGGAAGTCGGGGGTCCGCGCCGTCCGGAGCACCACCCACGCCTGCCGGGTGGCCGGCACGTCCCCGTTGGTCAGTTCGCGGTACGCCCGGTCCGCTGCGGCCGCGCCCGGGCGAGCACGCGGTGCCGGGGTCACCTGGATCAGCAACTGCACCACCACCGGGGGCGCCTCTTCGTCTGCCGGCGGCAGGAGCGCAGCGGGGGAGGGCAGAGCCTGCGGGGCACTCATCAGCAGGGCACCCTCGGTGGGGTCAACGTCGAAGACGACACTCAGCCCAGCTGGGTGGGTCAGCAACACCGCCGGCTGGTCGTCGACCTCGACATCCTCCAGTTCGACGCCGCGCCCCAGCTGGGCCAGGAGGCGTTGGGCCGGATCCGGGTCGACTGCGGTCAGCTGCCGGCGTCGCCTCCGGAACCCCCACCAGACCGAAATCCACTGGTGCAGCCAGCGGCCACGCAACCGGATCGCTGTCGGGGCGAGCACCAGCACCGTCACGACGGCGATCCCGGCGGTGAGCGCCACGCTGTGTCGCGTGGCGGCGAGCACCGCCGCCACCCCGAGCTGCCACGCCACCAACTGGAAGACGGTGATCCCGCCGATTCGAAGTGGAGGCCGGTATGGGCGTACCCGTCGGGCTGCCGGACGGTCGGGCGTGGCTGGTGTCTCGGCTGCGGCAGCGACGGTGGCCGACGAGGCAGAGGCAGCCTGTGGCGGCGACACCGCCGTCGCGACGGCGGCTGACTGTCTCGCCCGGGGCGTTGGTGAGGGCCGCTTGGCCTGCGCCACCCGGTTGGCCGGCGTCGCCGGGTGCGGCGGTGCTGCCATGCTGGCCGGCGTCGCCGGGTGCGGCTGTGCTGCCATATTGGGTGGTGTTGCCGCTGCTCCCCGTGGGGTGTTGGTCGCCTGTCGACCCTGCGCGTGCTGCGCGGCCCAGGCATGACCGGGCCCGCTGCTCGCCCGGCTCACCGGCCGCGCGGGCACCGGCGCGCCGGCCTGCTGCCCTGCTGCCCTCCGCTGCTCGGGCGGCAGCTGCCGGGCCGGCTGGGCGGCCGTCTCCGGGTGGTGCTGCCAATCCGGTTCACCCGGCGGTGCCGCACCCGGATGAGTCACCTCATGTCCTCCTCAGCTGGGCCGATGCCACCAAGTTTCCGATCGCAACGCGGATCTCGGCCATCGTCACGGTCCGCAGCTCGTCGAGGCCGGGGCGCCGACCAGACGCCGCAACCGCTGCGACTGGGCCTTGCGTACGCGTTCGACGACCAGCTGCTCCGGCCTGACGGAACCCCCCACGATGGTAGGAGTGGCGCCGGCTGCGAGTTCGATCGCCGGTAGCGCGATGTTCCCGGTGGTGCACCCCTGCACCGTGCCATGGCAGCCACGAGGAAAGGAGATAGCCGGGCCCCGGGTGTCTCGAGTTCGACAGCGCCGCAGCTCCGGAGCGGACTGGTGCACCACGGCGACACCGGCGTGCCCGGTCTGGTCCGGGGTGACGAGAAGGGTGCGCGTCATGGCTCCGGGCTTCGTACATCGACGGACGGGGGTTGCGCCTGACGATATCCCAGGGGCTTGGCCTAGCGGGGCCCCAAAGCTGGGCGGAAACCGAGCCCACTCCGAGCCCGACCCGAACCTGCCGATCCAGTTGTAGCTGCAAACTCCACACCGGTACCTGACCTCCTATCTGGAGGACGGGTGCTGGCAGGCTGCCGGTCTGGTGCATTCCTGGGGTGGGCGGGGAAGCCCCGCCCACTGGCTAGTCGGGGCGGCGCCAGGGAGAGTCGTCCGTTGGGTCGGTGGTGTTGGTTGGTGGTGCGGTGGTGGGAATCGGGGGTGCGGCGGCGGTTTCCATCGCGGGTGTTTCGGCTTGACGCCGGCGTCGGCGCCGGTATCGCAGCAGGAGCAGGACCGGCGTAGTGATCAGACCGAGAATTAGGACCATTAGTGCGATCGCGAGTATCGATTCGATGGTCTCGGTCCTTGGATCTGACTCGATTGCGCGGGCCCGGGCGAGGGTTGGGTCGACTTGGGGTTCTTGGCTGGCTTGGGTTCGGCTGGCGCGGCCGTCTGGTTCGCCGGTCAGGGCCGCGCGTAGGTCGAGTTGGCCCCAGCCGTAGTCGAGGTCCTTGCCTGGTTCGCCGGCGTCGCGCGTGGTCTCGACCATCCGTTTGAACAGCTCCAACGAGCTGAGGTTCGGGTATTTCGACTTCACCAGGGCGACGGCGCCGGAGACGAGTGCGGTAGCACCGCTGTTTCCGGTGACCGTTGCGTATCCTCCGCCGGGTACTGCTTGGTAGAGGTCTTCGGCGGGTGCGGCGAGGTGGATTTCCCCAGCTCGGAGTGAGCCGATGCGGCTGGGTTGGCCGTCGCGGTCGGTGCCGGCTACCGCGAGCGAGGCCTCGTGTAGCGCGGGGTTAGCGATGCCCGAGTTCTTCCGGTTGCCGATGCCGGCGACGACGATCATGCCGTTCTGATAGGCCCGCTCCACCGCCTGGTCAAGTTGCTTGCTGTACGGACTTCTTAGGGAGACGTTGATGACGTCCACGCGTTGGTCGATCGCCCAGTTGATTCCGCGAGCGATTGCGCTCGGCTCGATGATTGGCGCAATTCCGTTCCCCCGCGATGCTGCCACGGTTACTGGCAGGATTTTGGCTTTGGGCGCGACGCCGAGGACTCCGTCGCGACCGTTGGGGCCGTGTCCGTGGCCGGCGATGAGGGAGGCCATCGCGGTGCCGTGGCCATTCCGATCCTGGTGTCCCCTGGACTGATCGTTGTAGACGTCTGCGCCGGGCAGCACGTTGTCCTTCAGGTCTGGGTGAGTGGCGTCTACGCCGGTGTCGATGACCGCGACGGTGATTCCCTCGCCCTCGGTTATTTCGTGCAGCTCGGTGAGTTCGAGGGCGTCGAGGTGCCAGGCATCCTTCCGGTCGACGGCGGAGACTGGCAGGGCTGATACACCGAGTGCCACTATGGCGCCGAGCGTCGCGGCGGCGATGGTGGTTACCGGGCGGGCGAGGCGCATTCGCGGATACCTCCTCTGTGGCCGTAGCGGGGCCGGTTGTGCGGTTGTCACATGCTATGGGCCGGTCCCCCCGGGGCGGGGTGACCGGCCCGTTGCGGGGTTAGCTCTGGCCGAGAGCCTTGCCGTGATGTCGTGGCCGTCGTTCGGCCGGCGCGTCGATGATGCCGGCCGGGGGCGGGTCAGTGGCCCAGAGTTCGTCGTCGCCTTCGCCGTTTCCCCAGCTTTCGGTCTTCTCCGAGGCCTGTCGAGCCCTGGTGCGGGGGGTGATGGGGGCGCTCCGGCGGCCGCCCAGTGACGGTGTGGGTCCGGTGGCGGGTGCCGGTCGGGTGCTACCGGCGGCACTTCGGCCGGTGAGGGGGCCACCAGCCCGGGTGCCATTGCCGGTTGACGGAGTCGGGCGGTTGGTGGTTGGTGGTGGGGTGGGGTGGGCGATGCTTGAGGGGCTGGTGCCGTGTTTGCCGCTGAGGATGGGCGGTGGTGGTGTGGGCCTGGCGGGCCGTGTGCCGGGGTGGAGGCTGTGTGGCTGTGGGGCGCCGGTGTGGCCGGGCAGGGTGGCGCGGTTTGGTGAGGGGCCACGATGTGTCGGGTTGGGAGTGCCGGTGTTGGGAGGCGTGGGCCGGTGGGGGTTGGGCGCCGGGCCAAGGGCACCGGGGCTGCTGGTTCCGGGCAGGGTGGGGCGGGGGATGCCGGGTCGGCTGGTGGTTGGCGTGCTCGGGCGGGGAGCCGTTGGGCCGTTGACGCCCGGTAGTACCGGCGGGAGCACCGGCGCAGGTGTCGGCGTGGTGGGGATCGGGGGTGTGGCCGGCGGAGGTCCGGGTGTCGGAGGCGGCGCGGTCACGGTGCCCCCGGCGAGCCCGACCCCGTCGGGCAACTCGCGCGGGGAGGGAGGTGGTGTCACCTCGAGGCGGCTGAGCAGCTTCGGCCCGTCGTCGGGCACGGTCGGTGCGGGCGGCAGCCCGACCGGCGCGTTCGGCCGACCGCTCTGCGGGAACCCCTCGGGGTTGATTATTGCTGCATCTATTGGCCCTTTGTACCTACCGCCACGATAGATATTCGCATAGGAAACGTCGATGTACAGCTCGGCGAGCGGCTTGACGATGCTCTTTGCGCGCGCATGGAACTCCTGCTGCACCTCCTTGAACGACTTGCCGTTGTTGAAGGGCTCGAAAAGCCACTGAAAACCTTCATCATCCTTGCGTTTTTGGGCTTGGTGCTGCTGCTCAGCTTGGTACGTCAGCCAGAGCTCGCGCATGTCCCGCTGGGTCTGCGCGATCTTGCTGGCGAGCTGTTCTAAGCCGCTGGCGTGCCGGTCGGCGACCTCTTTCCACTCGTCCAGCGAGTGGAGGGCGGCGCCTACCTTGCTCATAAAGTAGTGACCCGCGGGCGACTGCCACCTCGCCGTCAGCCCGTCGGCGTGCCGTTTCAGATTTTCCCGCGTGGTTTGCAGCAGCACGCTGGTGCGGCGCCAAGCCTCAGCGAGAGCGACGGTGCGCTCGTCGCTCTCGCCGCGGACATAATCCCACATTTGCTCGATATCGACCGAGTCCCACTGGGTGGGCGTATAGGTTACGGCCGTGTCGTTGAGGTAATCGTCAGTGAAACCGGCAAACACCCCATTGATCGTGCGGGTTGGTGTATACCCGTAATACTGCTCGGTCATACCCGCTCCTCAACACTCCCGTCCCGCTGTCAGCCCTGTAGGTCGGTATCCGGCGGGGCTACCGCGTCGCCGCGCATCCCCTCATCGTCGCCCTGGATCTGGTACGCAGCGGAGCCCTTGCCGACCGTCTCAGGCTGGTCGTGCGTCGAAGGCCCCTCGCCGCTGCCATCCCCTTCTCTGAGGATGAACTCTTCTTCGAAGCGGGTGGCCGCCGAGTCGACGCGCGCTTCCGAATGTGAGTCGACCGAGCTTGCCTGATCGTCGTTGCCCTGCTGCCAGGAATTGTTGAGGGTCTGTTGCTCTTCTACGTTGTAAAAGGCACTGAAGACATCGTCGTGGGTCGCCTCAATGAGGGCGTCCTCGGCCAGATAGGCGACGGAGATCGATTTTGCGGCGACGCTGAGGGATGCCAGGCCCGCCTCTACCTCGGCGAGTAGCTGCTGTATCGCCGTAAGGCTGTGGTCGTGACTAGTCTGAAAGTACATGCCCTCCCGCATTCCGCCCTCGCCGAATGGTGCCTGCACTTGGAGCATCGGAACTACGCCGTTTTGGCGGCTGGGGCTGAAGTTCTTTTCCAGTTCGTCCTTGATGGCGGCTGCGAAGTCGTCGAGTTGCTGGATGTCGACGTCGATATTTTCACCGGCGAGCCAGTCGTCGCCCATGCGTCTCCCCCGATCGCTCACCCGTCAGCGGCGCGCTCGGTCAACTAGGCTGCCGCCTATATTGGCACATGTCCCTAATTGTGCGTGCTTGCAGCCGCAGGCTGAGTATCCACTCTGGCGGAACATAGCGTCATCGCGCAACCCCGTCGGGTGCTCCCGCCTGCGACGGAAGATTCACCAACTGCACCAGGCGGGTGCCCTCCCGTCGGGTGACCAGCCAGCCCCGCCCCGGTGGCAGTGGCCCGGGGCGGACCGTGCCGAGCAGCACCCCCTCGTCCCGGTTGCCGGACATCACGATGCCCGGTGTGCTGATCTCCCGCAGCCGCATCAACACCGGCTCGTAGAGGGCCCGGCTCGCGCCGCCGGTATGGCGGGCGACGACCAGGTGCAGACCGATGTCTCGGGCCTGCGGCAGGAACTCCAGCAGCGGCATCAGCGGATTGCTACCCGTTCCCGCCACCAGGTCGTAGTCATCGACCAGGACGTAGAGGTCGGGCCCCTTCCACCAGCTGCGTGCCCGCAACTCGTCGGGCTTCACGTCGGCGGGGGGTAACCGGTCTCGCATCACGGCGGCTACCTCGGCGACGATGTTTTCGGTGAGTTGCGCGGATGATCCGTACCCGACCAGGTGGTCGGTGGTGATGTCACCGAGCATGCTGCGGCGATAGTCAACGAGGATCAGTCGTGCCTCGTTTGGCTCGTTGCGGTCAACGATCGTCTGGGCCAGTGCCCGCAGGAAGGTGCTCTTGCCGGACTCCCCGTCCCCGAAGAGCAGGAAGTGCGGGTCGGCAGCGAAGTCCAGGTGCACCGGCTGCAGGTCCACCTCGGCGAGGCCGATCGGCACGCCGGGCCGTCCGGTGGATGGCAGGCTGCCGTACGGGATCGTGGGCGGGAGCAGCCGGATCGGCGGAGCTCCGGGCCCTTCCCAGGCGGTGGCGATGTCGTTGATCAGCTTGCGGGAGCCCTCGGGGAGGTTCCCCGGCTCCTGGCCGCCGTCGGCGCGGGGCAGCGCGGCGAGGAAGTGCTGACCGTCGGGGTTGATTCCCCGACCGGGAGACTTCTCTGGCACGTTTGTCGCGGCGCGGCGGTCCAGCATGGAATCGCTCGCATCCGCCAACCAGAGCTCCAGCCGGGTGCCGAAAACATCCCGGATGGCGGGGCGCAGGTCCATCCAACGGCCGGCGGTGACGATCAGGTGGATGCCGAAGGAGAGGCCCCGGTTGGCGATGTCACTGATCGCCGGCTCGAGGTCCTCGAATTCGGTACGAATAGTGGACCAGCCATCGATGACGAGGAAAACATCGCCGAACGGGTCATCGGTGTGCTGGCCGTGCCGGCGGGCGTGCCGGTACGCGGCCATCGAGTCCACTCCGCGCTCCCCGAACCGCCGCTCCCGCATGCCCATCAGCAGCTGCAACTCGGCGATCGTGCGTCGGACCAAACTTGCGTCGAGCCGGGTCGCCACCGCACCGACGTGCGGCAGGTCGCGCAGTGAGGAGAGCGCGTTGCTGGCCAGGTCGAGGCAGTAGACCTGCGCCTCCCGTGGCGTGTGGGTCAGCGCCAGCGAGGTGACGATTGTCCGCAGCAGGGTGCTCTTGCCGCTCTGCGGGCCACCGACGATCACCGCGTGGCCGGCGGCGCCCGCCAGGTCAAACCAGAGTACGTCGCGACGCTGCTCGAACGGCTTGTCGATGATGCCGGTGGCGACCTGGAGTTCGCCGACCAGACCGGCGTGCGCCACCGTCACCCCCCGGTCCGGGTCTGTGGTCAGCGGTGGCAGGAGCTGATCCAGCGTCGGCGGCTCCGCGAGCGGGGGCAGCCACACCTGGTGGGCCGGCGTGCCCCGGCCGGTGAGCCGGCCCACCAAGATGTCCAGCAGGCTGTCGCCGGCGGCGACGCTGTCCGGTTCCGGCGCTACTTCCTTCTCGGTCGGCGTCACCGGTGGTGCGACATAGCTGGTGCTGTACTCCTGCACCCGCGTCTCGCTGTCACCGCCGGCGACCGCGGTCGCCGTCTCGTTGCGGTAGGCACCGGAGACATACGCGGCCTTGAACCGGGCCAGGGGTTCGGTACCGAAGCGTAGGTAGCCGTGGCCCGGCGCACTGGGGAGCTCGTACGCGTCGGCGGCGCCGAGCACCACCCGGCTCTCCATGGGGGAGAAGGTGCGCAGCCCGATCCGGTACGACAGGTGGGTGTCCAGGCCGCGCAGCCGGCCCTCCTCCAGCCGTTGTGAGGCCAGCAGCAGGTGGACACCGAGCGACCGGCCAACCCGACCTATCTGCACGAACATGTCGATGAAGTCCGGTTTTGCAGCGAGTAGCTCGGAGAATTCGTCGCAGATGATGAGCAGGCTGGGTAGGGGAGCGAGGGGCGCACCCGCAGCCCGGGCCTTCTCGTAGTCGCGCTGCGAGGCGTAGTTGCCGGCCGCGCGCAGCAACTCCTGGCGGCGTACCAGCTCACCGTTGATCGAGTCGGCCATCCGGTCCACCAGCGGCAGTTCGTTGGCGAGGTTGGTGATGACCGCGCTGGTGTGCGGGAGAGTGTCCAGCCGGGTGAAGGTCGCACCACCCTTGAAGTCGACCAGGACAAAGTTCAGGTTCTCCGAGCTGTGCGTGGCGGCGAGCGCCAGCACCAGCGTACGCAGCAGCTCGGATTTGCCGGAGCCGGTAGCACCGATCAGCAGGCCGTGCGGCCCCATGCCGTCCTGCGCGGATTCCTTGAGGTCGAGCTCGACCGGAGCGCCGTCGGTGCCCGTACCGATCGGTACCCGCAGCCGGTCCCGATTTGGCCGCGGCTGCCAGGCCGCCTCCAGGTCGAACTCGTGCGGATCGCCGATGTTGAGTAGGTCAGCCAGGCCCAGCTCGGCGGTGAGTGGACTGTCGCCGCCCCGGGACGCGGCCGATAGGCGCAGTGGGGTGAGCTGCATGGCGAGCGTCTCGATCTCCGCTATTCGGCAGTGGTCGGCCTGCCCGATCTCGGCGGTGCCCTCCACGGTGGTGCTCCAGAGCTGCTGGTCCACGGAAACCTCGAGGACCAGTCGGGCCCGGTCCAGCAGCCGTGGCGCTGGGTTGGAGAGGTCGAGCAGGGTGACGCCCTCCACGCCGCCCTCGGTCATCAGGTGGTCTGATCCAGCGGTGTCGCCACCGTCGATGACGACCAGGACGTGCGGGCCGCCCACCTGGGATGGGCCGCCGGTCGGGTTGAATCGGGGCCGGCTGGCCAGCACGTCGTCGAGCATCGCCTCCAGCCCGGCGACGGAGGGCGCGACGAGCCGCAGCTGCCCCAGCGCGTCGGTGCGACTCGGGTGCAGTCCGTGCGGAAGCCACTTCGCCCACTCCCACCCGTCACGCCGATCCGGGGCGACGCAGATCGCGACGAGTAGGTCGTCCGGGGCGTGGAATGCGGCGGCCTGGGCGAGCACCGAACGGACCAGCCCACGCGTCGCTTCGTCGTCCCCCTGGAGATGTACCCGGGCGAAGCCGTTGAGGGCCATCGTCACCGGCAGATCCGGTACCTCTCCGTAGGTCGTCAGGAAGCGGCGCAGGGCCAGCGCGCACATCGGCTCCAGCTTCTCCAACGTTGTCGTCGGCGGCGGGATCAACGGCGTAGCCAGTTCCTGCGGCCCAAGCCCGATTCGAACGGTCGCGAAATCGACGTCTCCGCGCCGGCGCTCCCACAACCGTGGGCCGATCGGAACTGACCAGAGCGCGCCCGGCTCGGGGTGTCGGTAGAACGCGGCTTCGCGCTGCTTGCGGATTGCCTTGAGGACGCGATGACGCTGCCGCGACAGGTGTGTCATGTACTCGCGTCGCTTTTGCAGCATCTCCTGTTTGCTCGGACCGCCGGGGCTGTTGGCGAACTGGGAGGCGAGCATTCCGATCGCGGAGAGGCCGAAGAGACCACCGGCGACGTATCGGATTGTGTTGCCACTCTGGCCGGCGAACATCAGCGCCATCGCGAACGAACCGGCGAGCATCGGCAGCATCATCAGCATCTGACCCCAGCTGCGCCCACCCGGTACCGGCACCTCCGGCGGCGCCTCCAGCAATACCTCGCCGGCCGGGTACTCCGGCTCCGGCTGCCGATCCGGGCGTTTCACAACGACGGTGCTCACGTACCAAACCTCCCCGTTGGTGCCTGGACTCGATCGATCAGAACCGACGTCCACGCCACCGGCACATGGTAGGTAGCCTCTTCTCGTTATGACAGCCGCGGGCCGGTTGGGTCCGCTCCTCGTCGGAGAGGGCGTCAATGGTTTCCCAGGCCGGAACCGGACTTGCGCGCATCGCCATCGTCGCCCCGGACCGGCGGCTCGATCTGGCCCTACCGGAGCATTTGCCGCTGGTCGGGATGCTGCCCGCCGTGCTACGGCAGGCAGCGGAGCACCCCTCAGACGGTACGGCGCATGGTGGCTGGACACTACGCCGTACCGATGGCGCTGCCATCGATCTCAACCGTACGTTGGCGGCGCAGAACATCCGCGACGGAGAGACGCTGCACCTGGCTCCGCGCCGGACCGAGTGGCCCGAGCTGGCGTATGACGATCTGATGGAGGCTGTCGCGGCCGGCGCGCGTCGCCGTGGGATCGCGTGGAACCCACTCGCGACTCGGCTGACGGGTTTGATTGTCGCGAGTGCGCTGCTTTTGATTGGCCTAGCCGTCATCGTCGGCTCGGACGAGCCCGGCTGGCTCGGCGGCGTGATCGCGCTCAGTGCCGCTGTGGGGCTGCTACTGACCGGGATTGTGCTCTCTCGGGCGATGGCCGACTCGCTCGCCGGGGCGGTGCTGGCCGCCGCCGGCCTGCCCTACGCCTTCGTCGGCGGGATTCTGGTGATCGGGACCGGGGAGTCCGTCTGGGCACTCGGTGCGCCGCACGTGCTGCTCGGCTCTGCCATCCTGCTCTTCACGGGCCTACTCGGTCTCCTCGGGGTGGGGGACGCTGCCCGAGTCTTTGTCGCGGCGGTCTATGCCGGGATCTGGGGCCTGCTCGGCGGGTTGTGTGCTCTTGGCTCGATTGACGCGGCGCAGGGCGCGGCGATCGTGGTCAGCGGGGTGACCCTGCTGCTGCCGGCGCTGCCGCTGCTCGCGGTGCGGCTGGGCAAGATGCCGATGCCGGTGTTGCCCCGGACCGCCGAGGACCTGCTGCGCGACGAGCCGCAGCCTCGCAGGGAGGCGGTCTATCAGGCGACTGCGCGGGCTGATGAAGTGCTCACCGGCATGATCTTTGGCTCGATCGTGGTCACCGTCGGTTGCCTGATCGTGTTGACCGCTGCGGGTTCGGTCGCTGCACTGGTGTTGACCGGAGTCGTTTCCCTCGGCTACCTGCTGCGGGCCCGACTGGTGCCGACTGTCCGGCACCGGGTGCCGATGCTCGCTGGCGGCCTCGTCGGGCTGGCCTTGCTGCCTCTGGTTGGCGCAGCCGACGCCGGGACGGTGGTGCGGGTGCTGACGGTGCTGCCGGTGGCGATGGTGGCGGCCGGGATCTCGGTCAGCGCCGGGCTCGCCTACAGCCGACGAGCCCCGTCGCCCCGGCTGGCCCGGTTCGGGGACTTCCTCGACATTGTGCTGCAGCTCGCGGTGGTGCCGGTGGCCTGCGGGGTGCTGGGCCTGTACGCGTTCATGCGTGCACTGAACGGCTGATCGTAGGCATCGCGGTACGACTCTGTCTGTGTCGACCGCACGCAAGGGGAGGGTGCCATGCCATCGCGGCGGGACCAGGTCCAGTCGTACCAGTTTTTCATTCAGCGGATGACCTCCGCGCTCGTGGCCCGGGAGCCCGATCCGGAGAGTGCCGCGCCGTTTCGGCGGCTCGGTGGCGCGGGCTTCGCGAGCGTCATGGTGGCGGTGCTCTGCCTTGCCGTGGTGGGCGTCTACGGGATGCTCCGCCCCGGTGGCGCCACCAAGTGGAAGGCGGACGCGGCGGTCATTGTGGAAAAGGAGACCGGCACTCGATACATCTACCGGGAGGGCCGCCTCTACCCGGTGGTCAACTATTCGTCCGCGCTGTTGGCGTTGGGGACGGCGGCGCCCACTGTCTCTGTTTCCCGCAACTCGTTGGTCGGCACGTCCCGCGGCACTCCGATTGGCATTCGGGACGCGCCAGATGCGCTGCCTGACCCGAAACGGCTCCTCTCCGGTCCGTGGACACTCTGCACCCAGCTGGCCCGTGACTCGGCGGGCGGGGATGTCGCCACCACGGTGCTGACCGTCGGTGCGGCGCCCGGTGGTGGCCGGGAGATGGGCGACACCGCTCTCTTGGTCCGCGACACGGCGACGAATGGCCTGCATCTGATCTGGCATGACCACCGGTACGAGATCGGCGATGAAAACGTCGTCCTGGAAGGACTAACCATGACCACGGAGCCCGTGGTCGAGGTGGGCGGAGCCTGGTTGAACGCCCTGCCCGCCGGCGAGCCGATCGGGATTCCGGAGGTGGTCGGCCGGGGTGAGCGGTCCGGTGCCTTGCCGGAAGCCCGGGTTGGCCAGGTCTTCGTCGTGGAAAGCCAGAACGGTGGTCGCCAGTATTATCTTGCTGAGCGCGATCAGTTGCGGCCGCTGACCCAGCTTCAGGCCGAGGTGCTGTTGGCTGACCCGCAAGCCACGCAGGCCTATCCGGCTGGGGCGCTACCGGAGCCGGTCTCCCTCTCAGCCGGTGCCGCGGCTACGGCACGCAAGGCGTCGCCGCCGACTGAGGGGTCTCACCGCGCGCCCGACGAGCGTCCCGAGATCGTCCAGGGGGCCAGCGAGCAGCCAGCTGTCTGTGCGGCCTACCAACCGGGGCGGAGCGAACCGACCCTGCTCCTGGGCGGGCAGGTGCAGCCGGTTCAGGAGCCGGTGCGAACCGCCGAACAGAGCAGTACCGGTATCCCTCTCGCTGACCGGGTGGCTATCGCACCAGGGCACGGCGTCCTAGTCGAGGCTGTGCCGGCGCCGGAGGCCTCGACGGGTGGGCTGAGCCTGGTTACCGACCTCGGCTACCGGTATCCGCTCGCCTCGGTAGAGGTGGCGGAAATGCTCGGCTATTCCCGTGCGCGGGTTGTTGAACTACCCGCGAGCCTGGTCGATCGGCTGCCCGCCGGTCCTGCACTCGACCCAGCGGCCGCAAAGCGGGCGATCGATCCCGATCAGCCTTCGTCTCCACAATAGAATCGCTTGTGCGGGCGGGGTTGCCTGACCTAGCGCAGGCTGGACATAACCCGTTACGGTTCGCATAGAGCGGTGCGAGTGCGCCGCACTGAGGCCGCCTCCGCCACAGCGAGGCGATCGATGAGGACGGGGGTCACTCCACCATGACGATGCGTACCGACACCAGCTTGATGGTGAAGACCGGGGGCGAGGTAAACGTCGTCGCCGACCGGCTCACCGGCAACCTGAACCAGCTTATGGACCAGCTTGCGCCGCTATACGACCAGTGGAAGGGCGCTGGAGCGGGTTCGTTCCAGCAGGTGCGCCAGCGGTTCGACCAGGACATGGCGCGGTTGAATGTAGCGCTGCGGGCGATCGCCGAGGCGGTTGGCTCGTCCGGTAGGGACTACGACGTCGCGGACGATGAGATTAAGTCCGAAATGGATTCTGCAGGCGCGACTGCCGGTCACATCACCGCCGCGCTGAAGCTCTGACGGGGGAAGGGTCCGAGATGGAAATTCGGTACAACTTCGCTGCGCTCCACGCCGCGGCCGACAGCTGCAGTAGCAGCCTGAAGAACATGAACGGTGAGCTTGACGGGCTCAAGTCCAGCATCGCACCCATGCTCGCTACCTGGGATGGTGACGCTCGCGAGGCGTACTTCCGTCGGCAGAGCGAGTGGGAGTCGGCGGCGAACGACCTGCGTGACCTGCTCGGTCGAATCGAGAGGGCGCTGCGCGAGTCAGCCGCCAGGATGCAAGCCCGGGAGGCCGCAAACCAGGCGAAGTTCGGCGGCTGATCCTCGTCGAATGTCCGATGGCCCGGCCAGCGCCGGGCCATCGGACTGTCCGGGCAGACCCGAATGCCGGTCTGCTTGAGCGGGCGACGGCGGCTTCGGATGGGGCGTCAGCCGCGGGGCAGCGAGGTGGGTACCCGGAAGAACACTTCTTCGGGCTCGTCGACCTCCGGAGGCGAAGGTGGTGGCCCTTCGGGGCGCGTCGGGCGCCAGCGGCGTCGCCGTCCCTGCGGTAGAAGTGAAAAGGCAACTCCGACAACGAGCGCCATCGCCGCCACCGAAAGTCCACCCCAGAGCCCAACCCGCCGGAAGCCGTCCCACCGCTGCGCCCGCTCTTGTGCCACCGCGTCATAGGGCAGGTCGGGCAGGGGCGCCAGGGGCACCGAAGCCGCGGTGCTCAATCGCTCGGTGATCGCCCGGTAGGGGCTGAGCACACCTTGCCCATAGCCCTGCTCCGGACCTCCCCGTGCCGGGTCAGCGGTGGCTAGCAGCCGGCGAGAAACCTGCGCCGCCGACAGCTGCGGTTCGGCGGCGCGGATCAGGGCCGCTGTCGCACTCACCAGCGGGGTCGCGAAGCTGGTGCCGCTCCACACACCGTGCCCGTTCACCCGGGTGGCGGCGACGACCGCGCCACCAGGAGCCACCAGATCGACGTAGGGACCGACCTGTGACTGCGCCACCCGTACACCCTGCTGGTCGATCGCGCCGACGCCGACCACACCGTCATATGCGGCGGGATACGGCACCGGGTCGGGCTGCTCGCCGTTGCGATGGAGGTTTCCGGCGGCGGCGACCAGGACCACGTCCTTCGTCTGGGCGTAGCGGATCGCGCTCTCGACGGCGGAGTCGGGGCGGTAGAGCGTAACGGACATGTTGATCACGTCGGCGCCGTCGTTGACAGCCCGACGGATAGCCTCGGCGAAGACCGCAGGGGAGACGCTTTCGCCCTGGGCTTCGTTGCCTTCGCTTCCGGCCTGTTCGCTGACTCGGATCGGCAGAATCGTGGCGTCCGGGGCCAGACCGTGGAAGCCAATGCCCTCTTGCGGACGGGCGGCGATGAGGCTGGCCACCGCCGTGCCATGGGAAACGCAGTCGACGTCACCACCGCTCGCCCCACGGAGGGCGTCGAACCCGGAACTCACCCGGCCGGTTAACTGCGGGTGATCGCCGTCGGAGCCCGAGTCGACGACGGCCACCTCAATCCCCACCCCGGTGCTGAACGGCCATACTCGTCGGGGAGCGAGCCACTGCTGGTGCCAGGGCGTGTCACTAATGATCTGACCCGGCTCGCTCGGACCGGCGCAGACGACAGGAGCTGCCAGGGCCGGCGTCTGTGGCATCAGGATGGTTGAGCTGACCAGTGCCAACAGGAGCGCCCCAGCGGACTGAGGACGATAGCGGAGCACGTCGCACTCACCTCCCACTCGCACAGCGCCGCTGCATCCTAACGATTTGCCGGCCGTCGTCGGGCTCCGGTTTCGCGCCAGGATCAGGATCGTGGGCCTTACTGACCGCGCAGCAGCCCAGGAATTTGGGTAGCCGGTGTCCCCGGGCGCGTTTATGGGCTGGCTATGGAGTGGTGGGAACGTTGGTCAGTTCGTCTAACGCATTGGTGACGGTGTTCGCGGCGTACACGATGTTTGGGTTGGTTGGGCAGGCAGTGGTTTCGTTACCCAGGCCATCGTTCGTGCGGTGCCGGCGTGAGCGCCGATAGCTGTGCTCCCGCCTCACCTACGGTGGGTTTGGGCGTCAGGGCGGCACTGTTGGATGCCCCGACCGGTCGCTTAGCTTCCGGCGGAGCGCCGGCGCCGGTGGGTGAGACCGATTGTGAGCAGGAGGGCGGTGCCCGTCAGGACGGCCAGGCTGCCGGCGAAGAGCATCGACCCGCTGGACGATCCGGTGATCGGTAGGTCGGTCCCGGTCGGGCTTGGCGTGACGGTCGGGGTCACCGTCGGATCAGCGGTCGGTGTGCCGGACGGTGTGGTGGTCGGCGTCGCCGTCGGGCTGGCCGTCGGGGAAGCGCTGTCGCAGGCGAGCGTTGTGCTGAAGGGGTAGTCGTGGATTTCCCCGCCGCGGTGCTCCAGGGTACGCGTGATGATGCTGCCTTCGGTGTTGCTCTGGTCAAGATCGGTGAAGTCGGCCCGCGGCGCGTAGATCGTTCCTTCGACCGTGGCGCCGCCGGGCGCGAGGGTGAGTGCGGTGGCCGTGGGGAAGTTGAACAGGATGAAGCGGGCTTCGGGCCCGCCGATGCCGGCGAAGTTCGGTGCGGTCCAGGCGAAGGTGTCCCCCACGTCGGTGGTGTTGACGTTGACCAACAACGGGCCGTTCGCGGTCGGCTGATCGGCAAAGGTCAGGACGCTGATGTTGTCCAGATCGGTTGAGTTGATGTTGAGCACGTTCGTGGTGTTCGAGCTCAGGTTGATGACGGCGTTGGTCCCCGGTGGGATGGGAGAGGAGATCGGGTTGCCGTTCGGGTCCTGCAGCACGACGGTGTTCTGGCACGTCGCGAGCTCGGTGGAGTTCGACCGGAAGGTCTGGAACGCCTCCGCGAAGTCGATCACCGAGACCGGGCCGACACTCGGTACCGACTGGTTGGTGACGAGTTCGATCCGGGGTGCGGCGTCGTAGTCGTTGGCCGGCAGGATCCGCGTATTGGCCGGTGCGTTGTTGTTGTCAAAATTCCGCACGAAGGTGTCGGTCAGATTTCCGATCTTGGCGTAGCCACTCTGCAGAACCTGGAGGCGGGTGGCGGGCAGACTGTTCACAAAGTCCACCTGCCCGTCAACCACGAGCGCTGTCGGGTTGTTCTCGCCGGGGGCGAAGAAGTTTCCCGCGCTCACCACTGCTAGCTGATACTGCGCGAATACGAGGTCTCCGCCCACGGCGAGCGTCCCCTCGTTCTCCGTACCGATCAACGTCGCGTTTCCCTCCGTCATGACCAGGAATCCCTCGGTGGCCTGGACGGGGTCGATCGGGCCGACGGGCGCGGCGCTGACCACGTTGCCCATCATCACGAATGCGGTGGTGGCGGCGACCGCAGCGATCGCGGCGGTGCGGGTAGTGGTCACCTTTGCGCTCTTGTTCATGATTTCCCATCACATTAACGACTATTTGCCCTGCCAGGAATGATAGGTGTCGAATGGTCTATTCATGTGTCTTGACCTGTCCGGGCCTGTCGAGTCGAGACCGCGCAGCACCAGACCGAGGTTGGTGCGCCCGAGCATGCCGCCGAGGCACGCCACACCGGGCGTCGGCGATGCGGGACAGTCGTATCGGGCATGATGCTTCCCCATACGCCAACGACTACCCAGCCGTGTCTCAGCTCCAATGAGCCGCGTGTACCACCGGAGTGCCGCATAATCCGCTCATGACCTCTACCGGCTCCTCACGGCTGTCACTGTGGTCCACAGACTCCTTGCTGTCGATCGGCTCCCACGGCTCAGTACTGTCCATCGGCAGTGTCGGCTCGATCGCCTCCATCGCCAGTGTCGGGTCGGCCGGATCGATCCTGTCCGTCGGCTCCGCGCTGTCGGCGGGATCGGCTCTGTCCTGGCGGTCGCGCTGGTCGCTCCTGGCCGACCAGTCCTTCGGCGCCGCGCTGGCTTCCCGCAGCAGCGCCCGCGCACTCACCGGGCCGCCCGCCGCGCTGGCAGCCATCGCGCTCGCGGCCTACGCCGGCTACCTATTGGTGCGCTCCCGCCAACCCGACACAAATTGACCCTCGCGGTAAGGTGGCAGGCATCCGTTGGGGCACGAGTCTCGCCGTGTCGCGAAGGTCGTGAGGCCACGGTGAGGCCATGCGACTGACATCGTGATTAGTTGATTTCTTGTTTTGCCTGGTGCCCCGGCAGGAATCGAACCTGCGACACACGGTTTAGGAAGGACTCAGCCAGTCTCGCCTCTGTGGTGTTGGCCCGCGCCTCCGGGATGCCGACTGGTTCCACATGACAAGATCACTGCACACACTCTGCACGAAGCCCGGCGAGCCGCAAGCGTGCTGCCCCTACCTTGCAAAGATCAAGTTTTGCTATCAGCTGCCGTCGGTGACGGCTGCTGACCTGCTCGCCATGTCGGCTGCGGTCGGTCTCCGGTCGGGCATGTCGGCCGGCTTGGCTGCACCGACAGCTGTACAGCCACCTCCCGATCTATTGCCCCCGGCCGGATTGTCCAACTCGGTGCGGAGAAGGAGCAGCCGCTGGTCCCAGCGCTCTGCTAGTTCGCTGCCGCCTCGGCCCGCCCAGCACCGTTGCTGTCAACCGTTGCGGTCATCGCCGTCCTCGTCGGTCAACCACCGTGCGACCGCTCTCTTGCCCGCCCGATAGTTGAGGTAATCCTGGGCCTCTACTTTGCCGCCGCTGCGCTCCCTCAGGATGGCGACCACCTGCTCGGGCGGAAAGGTGAAGTCCTCAAGCGGCAGCAGGTTGTACACCCGCCGCCCGTCGTTGTCGCTGCCGATGCGCCCCTTGATCCGCACTCCCGGAGCCACCCGGAGCTGCAACATCGGGTCCATCCAGTCCGTGTCGCTCTTCGCCGCAGTCAGCATCTCGACCGAACTCCACGGCAGCCGCGCCGTGACGCCACGCGACCGAAGGGTCATCCCGTCGTCGTCGACGTTGATAACGAAGGGCCAGAGGAGAGAGGCTAGGGCGCAGGTGGCGACGAGGAAGAAAGCCGCGCCGGCGTACTTGACGGGTCCGGTGTTGGTGAAGACGGAGTTCGGATCCGCCTCGGAGTACCGGGCCGCGCCCCAGCCGCTGGCCCCAATGAAAGCCATGAACAGGTAGTTCCCGCGCGCTTTCGCTGTGTTGCGGCGCAGCTGAACTCCTCCATCCACCGCCTCATGATGTACTGGGCGCGCAACGTGAGGACTGGATGCGGACTGCTGCAGTTTGGAGGAGCGTGCTCAAGCGGTCGTGATGCCTGAAACGCCTGCGGCCGGCGGCAAGGCTGGCTTCCCCTCGTGCCCGCTCGTGGGCTCGCCCCGAAGCGATCTTTCAGCTCGTCAACGAGCGTCACGACCGTCGCCAGGTCGGGTCGAGTTCCGAGGGAAAGCTGGCGGATCACGGGCTTCGGGTCCGACTCCCGTCCCAGCGCACCGCAGGTTCACGCAGCTCATCGGGGTACTTCTTCGGTGCTGCCAGGGATGACTCCCTTCAGCTCCAGCAGAGCATGATCGAAAGCCTCCGAGCTATCGGGGGAACTTCAGGATCTTGCTCAATATCCAGCGGCTGCCTTGGGCGGACGCCCTCAAGGTCATTCCGCGTATGTTCCGCGACCTACGACAAGCAGCGACTTTCGGTGACCTACGCTGGTACATCTGTGCGAATTGAACAGCGTATGTATTTCCAGTTCAGATAGCGTTTCGGCTGGTCTTCGAGGTGCCCCCGGCAGGAATCGAACCTGCGACACACGGTTTAGGAAACCGTTGCTCTATCCCCTGAGCTACGAGGGCGCGAGCGCCCAGTCTAGCGACCCGGGGGTTCACCTGGGGTGGCAGGGAGTGGCCCACGTTCACCCACGTCACCCGGACCGCCGTTGTCGCAGCCCAGGACCACACCCCGAGCACACGTACCCCGGGTTGCGACCGGCGGTCGCCCGCAGTGGCCCGTGTTGGCATCGGTTCGCCCAGGTTGGCATCCGCTGGAGAGCACACACCGCGCACATCATCGAAGGTCGCGAAGGGTCCCGCTCCCGGCGAAATGGCCCTGGCTGGCCGGTGGGAGACGGCCCGGCGGTGACGGTGCCGGGCTTCGAGTGCCGAGGTGGGAAGTGACCCGATCTGGGGCGAGCGTGTGGAGGGTTCATCGTGGGCACGTCGTTGTCGCGAGATGTCGTACTGACTCTGGTTGGGGTTGCGCCGCCGCATCCGTTGATGGGGGTAGCGGCGCTGGGTGTCCGGCTGCCAACCCGTCAGCATTAATGGGGCAGCGGTGCTGATCTTCGTTGGTCATAATGGTGCCCATGAAGCTTGCTGAGGCATTGGCGCTGCGTTCGGACGCGGCGCGCCGCGCTGAACAACTCCGTGCCCGCATCACGGCTAGCGCCCGCTATCAGGAGGGTGAGACGCCAGCTGAGGACGCGTCGGCGCTCCTCGCGGAGGCGGGCGAGGTGCTCGGTGAGCTGGAGTCGTTGATCCGGCGGATTAACCGCACCAACGCTGCCATCGTCGTACGGGAGGGGGGCACACTTACCGACGCGCTCGCGCATCGCGATGTGCTCCGGCTGCGGCACAGCGTGGTCACGTCCGCCGCGGACGCCGCTGCGGGTGAAGGTCAGCGTGGGTATCGGCAGCTGCGCTCGGAGTTGACGATGGTTCCGGCGCTGTCGGTGAGTGAGTTACGCAGGCAGGCTGACGACCTCGCCCGGCAGTTACGCGAGGTGGACACGTTGATCCAGCGGACGAATTGGGAGGTCGATCTGCTCGACTGATGTTGCGGAGCAGGTAGCCGACGTGGAGGCGTGCACGTACCCGCGAGCCGGCGGGCAATCCGGCTCACTCCTGGAGCGCCGAGGGCAGGCGCGGGGGTTCGATTCCCCCGGTATACATCGCATGCCCAGCACAGCACACAGGTGACGGCGCACAGGGCACGGCACACCACCGGGTGCAGATCCACGACGGTGAGGGCGGGACAGGGGACTTCCGCAATCTCGTACAACAGGGCCGGCTGCCGTGACCTCGGTAGGGGATGCGCGGCTCCTGCGTGGAGCCATGCGTCTTCGCCGAGGGCAGCGCCACGAAGGCTTACGCCTTCCGGAGGCGGCGCTCTGAGTTGGGCCAGCGAGGATGTCGCGGAAGTGGCTCAGCGGAGGATCACGCCTTTGACGTCGTAGTTGTCCCACCAGGTTGGCCGGTGTTCGCGTAGCTGTCCCGTGACTCGTGTCAGCAGGAGCCAGTTGCCGTTGAGTACGAACGCGGCGTCTTCCGGCCGGTCGGTGAGGACACGGGCCACGGCTGACACCATTGTTGGGACCACGTCTTCGGGTGGGTTGTTCTTGCGTAGGTCGAAGATGATGTTGGTGTAGGTGTCGGGTTCCCATTCCCACTGGGTGCCGTCGTCGTCTTCGGCGTCGAAGTAGCCGCTGCTGCCTGCGGAAACGGTGACGGTGTAGCCGAGTTCCTCCCCGAGGTCGGCGGTGAGCAGCCGGGGGTAGCCGGGCAGGGTTGACTCCTCGACGCCGTGCGGGGCGACGAGGGACGCGAGGTCTTCCAGGGGGATGTCGCCGGCTAGGGTCAGTCGGTATTCGATGCCCACGTGTTGCCTGCCTTCTCAGTCTCGTCGGACGATCTGAATGATCGCACCGTTTCGGGTCACCGCTGCCAGTTCCTTGAGGTGCGGGACCGGCCAGTCGTTGAACTGCTTTCGCAGGCCGGCGATGTCGCCGCGCCAGTCGCACAGGTTCAACACCACTCGCTGGGTCTGTTGCCTCGCTACTTTCTGTGACACCTCCGTCCATACCCCGCGTACCGCCTTGCCGGCAGTGGGGGAGTAGCAGTCGAAGACGTGGCCCTCGATGAGGTAGTCCGGATCCTTATCCGGCTTCCCCCTGTCGCCGGTGTTCTGGCGGGCGTCGGCGATTTCCTGCCGCGTCGGGTTCTGATGTACGCGGTAGCCGTCGTGGGCGAGAGTGTCGGCGCACTCGTTTTCTAACTCCAGCGAGCGTTGTACCACCGTGTCCTCGCGTGGTGGGATCTTCGTTCGGGGCCCAGTGGGCGAGCCGCCGGGAACGCCGGTTGGCGGCCGGCTGCAGGATGTGGGACTCGATTCGGGGATGGCTGGGTCATCTGTGGCGGCTGCTGTCGTGGTCGGGCCGTCGGCGGCGGTGGAGTTGGGGGCGGGGCTGGCGGGTGCGGGGCCACCAGCCCCGGCTAGTTTCCCGACGATCCCAGTCGTCGTGCTTCAGCGACCGCTGCCTCGATAGCCTGCCGGGTAGTGCCGGTACGTTCAACGAGAAGTACCACGATCTGTTTGATCGCTGGCCTGAGGCGACTCGACGGCGCCGCTGTCGGCGAGGCTGACGCGGAGGTCTTCGATGACTCTCAGCGCCTCCTCCCCTTCTATGTTCTCAGCCCACCGTAGGCGCCACGACGACTCATCGGCCAGCACCGCGTCGAGCGACCGCGTGGCCAGTTCACGCAGCGGGGAGTTGACCGGGATGTCGTCGCGATCGAGGAGAAAGTGCGGGGCGTAGGCCGAGTTTGAGACGGGGATGCCGGTAATTGATTGGAGAACGGTAGCCGCTGCGGCGATGGCTCGAGCGGCATCCTCTGGGGCGAGGGCACGTCCCGCCGAGACCGCCACCTCGAGGGTGCGGCGTACTAGATACGACCGTTGATCAGGCGTGGTGTGCTCGAGTGCGCCGCACCACTCGACCGCGTCGTCGTTGTCGAATGGACCGACCTGCCATGTCGCCATCGCTCCTCCTCGGGATCGCGTAACGAGATCACATCGCTTCCGCGGTGAATCCCGCGGGTCGGGAGCGGACCCCTAAGTCGCTGGCCCCGCGTGCCGCTGCCGTCGGTTGGAGTAGATTCACTGCTCGCCCTACCCGGGTGTCGGTATTAAAGATCCACGACTCCGCGGTATGCTTTTATCATGCTTGAGCCGCTAGGAAAGCCAGTTTGGGACCGCACCTCGGTGGAGTTGTTCGCCGGCGGCGGTGGTCTGGCCATGGCCGTCCAGCGAGCGGGCTTCCGACCTCTGTTGGTCAACGAGCTTGTGAAGCACGCGTGCGAGACACTCAAGGCCAACGCGGCGGTGTCGAGGGGTGACGGCGAGCGGATTCCCTCCGCCGGGGAGCGATGGCCTTTGGTCGAAGGCGATGTGCGCCGGTATAAGTTCGACTATCTATGGGGTCGTGTGGACCTGCTCGCCGGGGGGCCGCCCTGCCAGCCATTTAGTCTGGGCGGTGTAGCGAGAGGCGATGAGGACAAGCGCAACATGTTTCCGGAGATGTTCCGCGCTATTCGCCAGATCCAGCCGAAGGCCGTCATTTGCGAGAATGTCCGCGGCCTGCTGCGTCCATCCTTCAAGCCGTACTTCGAGTACATCGAGAATGAGCTGCGACTGCCGTTCGAGGAGCGTGACGATGAGACTGCATGGCGTGATCACGATGAGGCGTTGAGGAAGCGTCTGGCGGAGGAACCCACAGACCCCAAGCGGCGCTATGAGGTCATCACGACGAGAGTCAACGCCGCCGACTACGGCGTTCCGCAGGTGCGGAACAGGATCATCATGGTCGCGTTCCGGTCAGACCTGGGGGTGGATATCGATCGCTTCCGGGAGGCGGTCCGTCCACGTTACTCGGAAGCGGCGTTGCTCCGATCGATGCTGGACGGCGCATACTGGAAGAGGCATCCGGATGTACCAGATCACGTCCGGCGACGCGTTATGTCCCGGCTACCGGCCACCCCTCCGCCCGGAGACGGGACTCTTCCCTGGCGCACGCTGCGAGACGCGATCAAGGGACTTGAGGGACAGCCCCCGCTTCCCCCTGTGCCTTGGGATCGACTCGACCGGCGCGAGTACCACCTCGGCGGGTTCACCGACCACATCGGCTGGCCAGATGCCCGGATCTACGCCGGCCACACCCCGAACGAGCTGGATCGGCCAGCGAAGACCGTCAAGGCAGGGGTTCACGGCGTCCCCGGCGGCGAATCCGTGCTACTGACCGATGAACCGTTGCTCGAATCGCCTAACGACGCGCGATACCCCTACCGGCATCGCTACATGACGGTTCGAGAGACAGCGCGAGTCATGACATTTCCTGATAGCTGGAGGCTTGCTGGACCCCGAGGGGAACAGATGCGCCAGCTCGGAAACGCCGTCCCCGTTGCTCTTGGAGAGTTCTTCGCCCAGGCTATCGCGACTTCTCTCGACGAGGCTGAGAGTCAACGGTGACCTCGACTGTGGCCCGATCAGGCAACCGTTGGGCGGACAAGCCCCCGCATTCGAGGGCCTGGAAGGGCCGGCGGGGTCGCAGCCGGAGGGCGGCGGCGCTCGAACAAGACCGCGCGGCCGGTGGGACTGACCGGCGGTGGATCGACCTCGGCGACGGGCGTCGAGCCCGCGCCTCTGTCGAGCTCAAGCTACTTCCCCGAACTCGCCGGATCCGGGCTTACTTACGATGGTCAGATCGGGGGCGTTCACCCACCCGCTACCTTGGGGAGGTCGAGCACGCCACCCGAGCCGAGAACCTGGCCGAGGGGTGGCGCTTGGCTTTGGCCCGGGGCCTTCTCGCGAGACCGGGCACCCACGCGACCTCTTGGGCGAAGAACCCGGCCGTGCGTGCCGTCATGCGAGCCAACAAGGCCCGCGACACTGGTCCCGAACGGCGGTTGCGTTCGGTCCTGCATGGGAGTGGTCTTAGATACCGGATCAACGCGAAGCCATTGCCTGGCCTTCGCCGTACCGCCGACATCGTGTTCTTCGCCGCCCGCGTTGCGGTATTCGTCGATGGCTGTTACTGGCACGGATGTCCTGAGCATTACCGTCCCGCCCGTGTGAATGATCGGTTCTGGCGAGACAAGATCGACTCCAACCGCGCTCGTGATCGAGAGACCGACCAGTTACTCGAAGACGCGGGCTGGACCGTGATCCGCGTTTGGGAACACGATGATCCACAGGAGGCTGCCGCGCGGGTGGAAGGGGTGGTTCGTGGCTAGCTCCCCGCCTCAGTGACCACACCAGGATTCCTAGGTAGCCGTTTGTCGAAGTGGCCTGATCGGAGTTCCGCGCCGACATCGAGAAGAGCGCCAAGTCGAGGGTTCCGGAGCGTCGGCGGCGACCACCGCGCACGCGAGGCTATTCAAGCCGCAGGACGGCGATTCGGATCCGACGGGCCGCGACCGATCGGCGTGACACCACGGCTGCGTCAGCGACTGGGGGTCTCGGTCATCGTAGGGACGGCGTCGCCGCGACCGAAATGTCGGGGAAGCTGTCTAGTCTCATCTCGTACCCCGGTCCCCCGTGGCGAGGGGCTTCGTGATATCAAGCGAATGCCATCTGGTCGCCCAGGGGCGCGATACGACTGGAGACGCCACTTATGAAGATCACGCCCTCCGCCCGGATCCTAAGTATGCTTGGTGAGATCGACTTCGACCCTTGGCAGTGTGTCGCCGAGTTGATCGACAACTCGTTCGACGACTTCACCGAGATCCTCCGGGCGGACCAGCCGTGGGCGGGTGGATTCAAGGTCTCGGTCAGCCTGCCGGGAACCACGAAGTCCTCCGACGCGCGCCTGGAGATCGCCGACACCGGGCGGGGCATGAGTCGTGAAACCCTCGAGATGGCCGTGCGCGCGGGATGGTCCAGCAACGACCGTTACGACAAGCTAGGTCTCTTCGGTATGGGCTTCAACGTGGCCACCGCGCGCCTCGGTCGCCGCACCCGCATCCTCACCACCCGTCCCAACGATCCCGAGTGGATCGGCGTTGAGATCGACCTTGATGAGATCGGTGATGACTTCGAGGCCACTGACATCACTGAGACCAAACTCGACCCGCACGACCACGGTACTCGGATCGAGATCAGCAAGCTTGACGGGGACCGGGCCGACTGGCTGCGGCGCAACCCCAACAACCTTCGCAAGACCCTAGGCAGCGTCTACGCCTGGCTGCTGGAGAACCGACCCTTCGAACTGTTCGTGCGGGGTGTGCGAGTCAAGCCCCGTCGCCACTGTCGGTGGGGCGAGGATCGGTCGATCACCTACGGCGCGGGCGCCAAGGCCGAAACCATCCGTGCCTACCGCGAGATCAACGAGAAGTACGCCGACGCTGACGCCTGTGCCGACTGCGGCAACTGGCAGGAGCCCGAACGCGGTGCTTGCCAGCGATGCGGCGGGGGCCGTCTAACCCGACGAGAGCGGCGCCTCCACGGCTGGCTCGGTGTTCAGCGGCACCTGGACAAGCGCGAGTTCGGAATCGACTTCCTCCGTAACGGACGAAAGATCCTTCAATGGGACAAGCGAGTCTTCGACTGGCAAAACCCCAATGATCCCCTGAGCCTGGTCGACACGGAATATCCCATCGAGCTCGCCAACCAGGGCGGCCGGCTTATTGGCGAGATCCACCTCGACCACGTGCCGGTCGTATACCAGAAGAACGCCTTCGACTACGGGGACCGTGGATGGCGGGCGGCGATCGATTACATCCGGGGGACAGGTCCCCTGCAGCCGGAGAAGGCCAAGCGCCTCGGGTATCCGGAGAACGACAGCCCGCTGGGTTCGCTGTACAAGGGCTTCCGACGTAACGCGGTCGGCAAGCGACACTTGGTCCCCGGCGACGGCCACGGGCCCATTCACGACGCTACCCGTCGCTGGGCACAGCGCTTTCACGACGGCGACCCGCGCTATCAGACCGATCACCTCTGGTGGGAAGCCATCGAGAGCCATGAAGCGCGGGCCAAGCGCGGCAAGCTCGACACCGCCCAGCAGGACAATCCCGCCACCCACGACGAGGCGGCTGTCCTGGAGGCGCTCGGCCTATCCAGCGGGTCTGGATCGACCGGCGGACCCACGGGGCCGGGTGCGACCGCGAAGCTTACGGGGGAGAATCCGCCCGTCACCGTGCCGAGGCCGAGGAAGGAGACCAGTCAGGAGCGCATCGAGCGCCTTCGCGCGGACTCTGAAGTCATTCCGGAACTGTCACGCGACTTCGGCCTCGCCCGCCTGGGGCACTTGGCCATCGAAACGCGACGTTTGTCCAGCGCCCACCTGGTCGATCAGGACGGCCAGACGACCCCGGTGCTGCTGGTCCAGGGGCCAGGCGGCAGTGCTACCGCCTTCGTCGATCCGGACCATGAGGCGTTCGCGAAGCTCGGTGCTGACGTGACCGAGCCATTGTTGATTGAGATCGCCGCCTTGCTGAGAGTGCGGGCGGACAGCTCGACGAGCCTGTCTCAGTTGGTCGCGTCGCTGCGAGCGGAGTGCCTTCCCCACACCGCCCTAAACGCCCATGCCGTCGTCGGTGAGGCGCGGGAGCTGCTTAGCGTTATCCGCGCGCGCATGGCCGCCTGCGTGCAAGACGAACCTCGTCGCGCCTTCCAGTACTTGAGCCCCGATGAGGTGAGTAGTGTCGAGAACGACATGATCGCCAATGGCATGGTCTCCCGAACCGCCACGCTCGGCGAGGACGGCGACTTCGTCCTGCACGCGCCGCCTCTCTACCTGGTGACACTTCTGGAGTCTTGGCCCGAGGCGTTTATGGACGGCAAGACGTTCAGCAACCCCTACGCCACGTTGACCTCCCGCGCTGCCGCACGGTTGAGCCTCGCCCGCACGGCCGGTCCACTTGGCGACGTCGCGATGCTGGTGGAGCACCCGAACGCGGACAACCCGCTGATCTTGCAGCGAACCCGTCTAAGTGTGCGAATGGTCGACGACCAACTCGCCGCCGAAGCATGAGCGATGGATTCCTCTCGGCTGAGGAACTCCTCGAAGGTGGTCCACGGGGGCTCACTCATGCCGTGGAGCGAGCCCTATGGCACATGGGCTTCGCTGACGTGCGGATCGTTGACGGTGCTGGCGACGAGGGAGCCGACCTGCTGGCCGTCCGTGATCGCGAGCAGTGGGTGTTGCAATGCAAGTGGTCCAGCCGGGGGGCGATTGGCCGGGAAGGCATCGACGACCTCGAACGGGCCCGCACTCGCTACCGGGCCGACAAGTGTGTCCTGGTCACCAACACCGCTGTCAACGCACCCGCCATCAAACGGCTGGAGGCGTTGAGGTCCGTCGGCGTGGGTATCCGGGTGTGGGATGGCCCGACCCTCGCCCAGCTGTGGCAGCGCATGCCGGACCGGGTTCCGGTCCGCTACGCTCTGCGCGATTACCAGTCTGCTGCCGCCGGCGCCATCGAGGCCGATCTCGCCGCGAATGGCGCCGCCCTGTTGATCCTCGCCACGGGGCTGGGCAAGACGGTGGTAGGCGGGGAGATCATCGATCAGCTTCTTCGGAAACGCCCTCGAGCTCGAGTTCTCGTTGTCGCGCACATGAAGGACCTCGTCGAGCAATTGGAGCGCGCGATGTGGCGGCACCTCGACAAGCGTGTTCCCACCCGGCTACTAACCGGAGACACCAAACCCTGCACCTACGACGGCGTCCTCGTCGGCACCGTAGAGTCTGTACTTGGTGCCGTGAGGTCCGGCTGGCGCCCCGACCTGGTCATGGTCGATGAGACGCACCACGTCGCCGAGCAGGGTAGGTTTGCGGAACTGCTCGATCTGTGCGGTGATGCGCTGACATTCGGCGTAACCGCGACCCCCTGGCGGGGAGACAAATTCGACATCACCGCCCGTTTCGGGCCGCCGAGCTTTTCCATGGGGATCGCTGAAGGCATGCGCGCGGGCTTCTTGTCAGCCGTGGACTACCGGCTTTTCGTGGACAACCTTGATTGGGACACGGTCAAGGAGGCTAGCCAGCACGGCTACTCCATCAAGGAACTTAACCGTAAGCTCTTCCTACCTCAGCGCGACGAGGAGATCGTCGAACAGCTCCGAGGCGCCTGGCGACTGACCCCCGAACCACGGGCCATCCTGTTCTGTCAGACCATCGAACACGCCGAACGCATGGCCTCCCAGCTCGCCAGTGCCGATCGGGAGTGGCGGTCGGCGTCATTCCTGCATAGCGGCCTGTCCCGCCAGCGTCGTCAAGTCCTACTTAACGAATTTCGGCTCGGTCGTGTCCCAATCATCACCTGCGTGGACGTATTCAATGAGGGCGTCGACGTCCCCGACGTCAACCTCATCGCGTTCCTGCGTGTCACCCACAGTAGACGCATCTTCGTCCAGCAACTTGGCCGCGGTTTGCGGCTGAGCCATGGCAAGGAGGCGCTCAAGGTGCTCGACTTCGTTACCGACATCCGCCGGGTCGCCGCGACCCTCGGACTTAGGCGATCATTGGACGCCGCTGAGACCGAGGACTTGACCCTGACCCGGCGACACGGTTCGCGGATCACGTTCAGCGACGAGACCATCGGCGACCTACTCGACCACTGGATCAAGGACGCCGCCAGTCTGGAGACCGCGGCCGACGAAGTGCGCCTGCAGTTCCCCGCCGACGGAGGAGTCGACTAAAGCCATGGCTATGCCCAAGGAAGTAGAGCTGGACATCGTTCGGTTTCTCTACGCCGACGCGCAACAGCTGGACTGGGAGCACCTGACCGACACCGAGAAGAGCCCTAGCTACGACCAATGGGCGCAGGACCCTCGCTTCACTGACCGCCTTTCGCTGTGGATCAAGACTCCCCAAGAACGCAGAGTGTGGATCAAGGACGGGCCCATGAAGGAGTACGCCCGAGCCCGCAACGGTGTAGGCAAGTACGCGGCTGTCCTGGACAACCCTACCGCCAAGGTAAGCGACCACGTCCGCTTGGCCCTTGGGGACGGGTGGGAGATAGACAGGGAAACTCTGCGAATCAAGCCACTGAGGGTCCTCGCCCACCGGGATGATGAGACCATCCGCTTCGCCTGGGCACCCGTTAAGGACTTCAAACATCTTGTCTGGGCAGCGCTTAAGGCCCAAGCGTACGGTGACAGCGATCCCTGGATTCTGTGCGTGGTCAGCTCGTTCGCGAAACCCGTCAAACGGGAGGACCGACTCCTCCACGAGAAGATCGGCGAGCGCTGCGGGCTACGCGTCGCCCACATTACGAGCCGCGAATGACCGACGAGTCACCCATGCCTGCCTCCTCGGCGCACATAAGCGATCATCGGATGGCGATGGCGTGGGCCAAGCTGGACGACCACGCCCGCGACATACTCGCTCGCCGGGCTGCCGTGCAGCCCTCGATGTCATTGGCACGGCCCACGTCGTGTTTAGAGAACGGGTCAGGCGAGTCATCCGCGAGACAAAGGCACCCTGGTGGCCCTCGCTGATGCTTGCTGGCCCGAGTGGTGTCCCGCCTGATCAGTCAGGCAGCCGCCGAGGTGGCTATCGCGGCGGAAGGCCTCAAAGGGATTCCCACTACCGGCGCCCCGGAGGGCAGACGAACGCTGCTACCCTCATGGAGGTCTACATCCCTCAATAGCCTGGGCCGGTCGGCTCGACGATCTATGGAGCGTCTCGCCGACCAACCTTGATCGCGCGTTGCGTGACTTAGCCGCGCAGGCCACCTTTCCGTCTGAGGAACTGCGCGAACAGGCGGCAGCGCTCGGTATCCCCGTCGCTGTGCCCGTAGAGCGGATCACCGGACACACATCCAGTCCACTGACTCGCGAGGCCACTGGGCCGGCGCCGTGCGGAACACGACGCGGCCTACCCGCTTGGACGACGGCGAAGCGGACCTCCGGCACGCCTGCGATCCACACGCATGTCAGGCCCGCTCAAGGCAGGCGCCGTCGAGCGCCAGCATGGGCCGACGAGAACGGGGTCGCGCGAGACCGACGATGACTGACAAACTGGGAGCCCTTTGCCGTCCGCACGCTGCGGCGGTCAATCACCTCGAAGTCGGCTGACGAGGGAGCGGAGCATATGGTGGTCAACCAGCAGGACGAATCACCCGTCGCCATCCCGCCTGTGGCTACCACCGTCGTTGGAGCCGCGAAGGGTAAGGGCGCCACGCGCAGGCGGAAGCCCCCGCGAAGCAAGAATTGGTTCGCGAACGCGGAGCGGCCCGAGTCCTACGACCCACTTACCCTGGTCAACCTCGCGCGTAGCGTCGAACTGGCCCTCCTCGCCGGCGACCCGGTGCCGTTGGCAGCGGTCCCACCGTTCCTCGGTGCTGGCGTCTACGCGATTTACTACACCGGCCCGCACGATCTTTATGCGCCCATTAGCGACGACGGCTGCCATACGCCGATCTATGTTGGAAAGGCTGTCCCCGCCGGCGCTCGCAAAGGAACGGTCGACGGTCGTAACCAGACGGTCGCCTTATGGGATCGGCTCGAAGAGCACCGGGAATCGATTGCCGCAGTCGATAGTCTCAACGTCTCCGACTTTGTAGTCCGGTACCTGGTTACCGTTGAGATCTTCATCGCGCTTGCAGAGCGCGTCATGATTCGGCAGCTCAGGCCGGTGTGGAACCTTCAGCTCGACGGCTTCGGCAACCATGATCCCGGCAAGAACCGGCGGTTGGCCCAACAGCGTCCCGCGTGGGATGAACTTCATCCAGGGCGGTGGTGGTCGGAGCACGAGATGATGCCGACGCCGTGCGCGATCCGA
The DNA here is from genome assembly GCF_000514815.1 of Salinispora fenicalii. Taxonomy (GTDB): domain Bacteria; phylum Actinomycetota; class Actinomycetes; order Mycobacteriales; family Micromonosporaceae; genus Micromonospora; species Micromonospora fenicalii. The sequence goes on along the minus strand of NZ_AZWQ01000019.1, from coordinate 61,531 downwards.
CCAGAGACTTCCATCAAGCGCATTCGCACCCACCTCGCCGCGCACGGCAACCAGGATCTCCGAGCCCTTGCCGATGCCAACGCGCTGAAGGGATACGGCCAGGGGGACCTACTTCGAGATGTCCACGATGAGGAGGAGACCATGGGGTAGCGGCACGACCCGGATGGGCCACGGTGCAGCCCCCGCCGCGGTCGGCCCATGCGGGTCGTCGGCGACGACCACGGTTGGGATTCGCCCCACGCACGGAGGCTCGTAAACGCACGACATCCCGAGGGAGTCATGTTGGTGGGGTTCGGATCGCAGGACAGCAACGACGCGGGCGCGTTGCCACCGAGGCAGGCGCGGGTTGTCGCGCAGCTCGCCCTCTGGTGAGCCACGGCGCCGCCGACTTCTTCCAGGACCAGTGTCGGATGGTAAGCGAGTCGCCGCCGCACCCCACAGCTGATCAGCCATGATTTGCGAGAGGCCGACAACGTGTTGCGGTACGTCCTCGCGGCGCAGGCGGCACCGGAGGAGGCCGGCAACCTGGAGGACAGCGCATGCGGGACCTGCGGACACGAGAGTGGTTGGCATCTTCGCAGTGTCAGGGCTATGTGTCAGGCACTCGACTCGGCCGACGACCGCCCGGCCGTCGTGTTCTGGCTGGAGCAATACCTTGACGCGCTTAACGAAGGGCCGAGGTTAAAGGTCAGGAGATTCCGATTTCGCAGATAGGATCCGGGCGGCCAACCCAGGATGCGATTGTTTGAGATCAGTCAAATTTTGTAATTCCGATTCGGCCGCTGCCTTGGCGAAGTCAACCTCCATTAGGTGTCCCAGGTGACTCGGCAAATTTCCCTTTAGCCCCTGAAGAATCCATGTAAGGGAATCTAGGACTAGCCCAGCGGAATTGGCAAGGTCCCCGAATCCGGATTGTTCGCGCGTGCCACGCTCGTAGTCATCGATACGGTCGGCCAGCTCGCGAAGGTCGGTTGACCGGCCCAGGGCGGCGTCAAGTTGAAGCATGCTGTCCCGAAGCATCGAGAATCCTAGGCCGTATATGAAGATTGGTAAGGTGCCTGGTTGTAATGGGGGCTGTGGCAGCCCACTTATCGCAAAAAGGTCGAGTGTTGTGCAGAATGCGCGTCTCCGCGTATCGACGAGTTCGAGCTGATCTTCCAGTGATCTGACCGAACGCACCATGCTACCGTCGTGGCTTGGTGCCTGAAAAGAGACCGGGTCAGGTGTAAAACGCAGATCAACCTTATGAAGAACGGTCCAGACATCATCCGACCATCGAAGGGTAAGATCGACGACACCATACAAAATATCAAGCGCTGGCTTTGCGGTACTAATCTGTCTGCGACGTCTCCAGCGAGCGAAGAAAATGTTCGCGATCACAAGCGAGGGTCCGAGTAGCGCGAGGTTGGATAGAACGTTCAGCGCGAATCCATCGGCCGCAACGCGCCATAGCGCGAAGCTGGACTGTTCGTCCGCGTTGAGGCCAAGCACGATTGCAACTGCCGACAAGATGATCGCCAGAGCGATCATCTCCCTCGGTAACACCTCATCATCGTGTTCACGAAGAGCCTGGCGGCAGATGTGGAGGATTCTTCTGGCAGCTTGAATATAGGAAAAATTCTTCATGCTGATTAATTGTCGACCCGAGATAATTGCTGCGATTCGTGACTCTGTGTCAGATCCACGGTGTCCCGTAGCTCGAGGGTGGCCTTTGTGCACCTCAGTACAGTACCATTAGGTGTCACCTGTGTTGTCACGGAGAATTCTCTTCGAGCTAAGTGAGCCGAACCCTACAGGATTTGTAGTATCTCGACTCGTGAAGCTCGGCGAAGACAGATTATGCTTCACCCGCATGCCGCGTCGGTTCGTTGGTTGGAGTCTATTAGTGCCGGGTGCTCGGCGATGCGGCTGGTGGGATGTCCGTTCGTGCTTCACGATGCGGATGGCCAGTGTCGGGGGGACGGTGCGCTCTAAATCTGTCAATCTGGGTGGCGATGTCGGCTGGGTGCAGGGATGGGGTGAGGTGGTACCAGTAGGCCACGGATCCTGCCGTGTCGGACGGCGCCTCTCCTCTGCATCTCCCAACGATTGCATCGGGAGCCTGCCCCTGGCCCCCGGATGGGTGCCCGGCGCACTCGCCGAGGTGCACCGAAGACTGGCCCTCGACGAGTCCCGCAACACCCACAGATCGCCGACGATGCCGGCGCGGCCCTGACCCGCCGTCGCAACTGTCTCGTGCTGACCCGCCGGGTCGCCCAGGTCGAGGCACTCACCGCCCTGCTCGCCGCACGCGGACATCAGGCGTTTGTGCTCCAAAGCGCGATGAGTAACCGCGAACGGCGGGCCATCGTTGACCGGCTCGACGGCACGAAGGCCGGCGATGGCCTCCTCGTCATCGGCACCACACCGTTCATCGGCGAATGCTTCGACGCCCCGTCCTCGACACCCTTTCCTCACCGGCCCGATCTCCTACGACGGCCTACTCGTCCAATGTGGCGACCACGTCATCCGCGCCGCCCCCAGCAAGGACCTCGCCGAGGTCCACGACTACCACCACCCGGCCACACCCGTCCTCGCCGCCTCACTCCCACGTCGCATGCCCGGATACCGGGCCCTCGACTTCACCAGGACATGACCGCATCCCCTTGCGATCCTCACCTCAGCCGGTGTCGGACCCCACTCCGGCCGCCGGCGGACTATCGACCCTACGGCGACCGGAAGCCTTATGTGATCGCCGAAACCCTCGCCGCGCTGCACGGCCCGACCGAGGGCGTGGTGACGCTTTCGCGTCATCTCGACTGGTCCGGGCACGCCGAGTACGATCTGAACCGGCCCGCGCGCCTGGCCAGCATGTACAAGGTGGTGCTCACCGAAGCCGGTACCGTTGAGGATCTGCACACCTGGCTCAATGCCGACCTCCTCCGGCGGCTCTGGCCCACCCTCTGGCTGCCACCGCAGCTCCGGCAGCGCTAGGAGGACGCCTTCCCCGAACTCGCCGCGACCCGCAGCAACGCGGCGTAGCGGTGGACCCCTTCCACGAACGCCTCGCCCGTGCCGGGCTCGGGGCTGCCGAGCGGTACGGCTTCGCGCCGGCCGGCGGTTACGCGGTTCAGGCCGCCGGGCTGCTGGAGCGGCCTAGTGAGGATGTCGACCTGTTCACCGCCTGGGATCGCCGCGACGAGTTCACTACCGCGGTCACCGCCGTGGTGCAGGCCTACCGAGACGACGGCCTCACCGTCGAGACCGAGCGGCAGTACGACACCTTCGCCCGGCTGGCCGTCACCGACGGTGCGCGGGTTTCTAAGGTCGAACTCGGCGTGGACTGGCGTGCCAACGAACCGATTCTCATGGCGATCGGACCGGTCCTGCACCTGACGACGCGGTAGCGAACAAGATAAGCGCTCTCTACGGGCGGGCGTTCGCCCGCGACTCATCGACATCGACGCCACCCTCCGATCCGGCCGCTACACCCGCGATGCCCTCCTCGCCCTCGCGCGGCGCGCCGACCGTGGCTTTGACCCGCGCATCTTCGCCGATGCCCTCGGACAAGCCACCCAGCTCGATCCCGATGACTTCGCCCAGTACGGCGTCACCGGCCCAGCGCTGGACGATCTCCGAAGCCGATTCGCCCAGTGGCGCCGCGAACTGCTCGACGACGAGAGAGGGTGACTCGGCCCCGACTCACGGCAACGTTGAGCCCGCACCCGTAGGGCCCGAAACGTTCCAGATGATCTTCGGCGAGCGATCGCAGCGAGCCCGCGAAGCGACCGGCACCCAACGGGTGGCGACAGGAACGCCGCAGGTCATCAGCCTGCGAACACCGGCGGAGCGTCGCCTTAGGAAACCGTTGCTCTATCCCCTGAGCTACGAGGGCGCGAGCGCCCAGTCTAGCGACCCGGGGGTTCACCTGGGGTGGCAGGGAGTGGCCCACGTTCACCCACGTCACCCGGACCCCTGTTCGCCCGGCCCAGGAGCACACACTCCGCGCACATCACCGAAGATCATGATGCGCGCTCCAGGCCTGGCGCAGGCGGTTGCCGCCCCGGTGTTGGGGCGGGCCGTCGATCAGTTCGGGCAGCGGATCGTCATCGCCATCTCGGTGCTCGTGCATGCCTTCGGGATGGTGGCGCTTGTAGTCCTGGCCGGCCGGTCCGCGCCGGCGTGGACGTTGATCGGCTCCGCCGCGCTCGTGGGGGTGTCGGCCCTGCCGCTCGGCTCGCTGGTCCGGGCCCGGCGGACGGTGCTCGGCTCACTTGCCCCGGATCAGGTCGGCTCCGCTCACCCGCGCGCTCGCTGTCCAGCGGTGCACCGAACCGCCGCAGGTGTCCCAGCAGCGGCGGGCGAGTGCGACTTCCGCCGGGCATGCCTCGTAAGCATGATTGTGGAACTTTCCGCCGAAAGCTGCCTCCAGGCGGGCGTCACCAGCTGGGCCTGTTGTACCTGCCGCTCCCCCCCCCGCACGAGCTGGCCGAACGCCGCGATGCCAGGGCGATGGGCTACCTTGACTTCCTCGGCCTGGTCATGCTGTCCTCTCAGGTAGCGAGGGCGTGCAACTCGCTGATGCTGAGCCGAAAGCCGACGCCTCGTACTGTGACAATCGTGGTTCCAGAACCAATCTTGTTGCGTAGCGTCCCCACATGTGTGTCCAGGGTCCGGCTGGCTCGTGACGAACGGCGGTTTACGGCCTCGCCGTCCTGCCAGATTCGTGCCATTAGTTCCTCGCGAGTCAAGATTCTCTCCGGGTTGGAGGCGAGTAGGTGCAGTAGGTCAAACTCCTTACGGGTAAGCGAAAGCGTACGTTTGTGCAGGGTGGCCTCTCGCCGGGCGGGGTAGATCCGCAAGGGCCCCCGCTGCACGGTGCCAGCGTCCCGATTGCCGCCCGTTCTGCGGAGTACCGCCTCTATCCGGGCTGCTAGCTCACGCAGGCCATACGGCTTGGTGATGCAGTCGTCCGCGCCTGCCTGTAGCCCAAGCACGCGGTCCGTTTCTCCCCCGCCGCCAGTGAATGCGATGATCGGAGTGCTCCCGGCAGCGCGGATGGCTCGGCACACGTCCAGGCCGTCGACATCGGGCAGGTCGAGGTCCAACAGAACAAAGTCACTGTTATCGAATGATGCGAGTGCTTTCCGTCCGGTTCGCACTAGCGACGTGTGATGGCCGAGACGTCGCGCGCAGGCGACAAGCCGCTCCGCGGCGTGCTCGTCGTGTTCGACCGCGAGAACATGCATCGACTTCCCCCGAGAGTAGGTTCCTGGTGGCGTAATCAGGAGATGCCCTGACCGCACCTCCACCGGCCGTGTGGAGTCAGCTGGACGCCTGTCGTGACACCCGGCTGTACGTCGGTCATTGAGCGGGCATCGCACGTGGCGGTGACCCGATCGGGATGATCGTGCGAAGGTCACCGACATGCTCCATAAAAAACCGGCCACCCTGTTTAGTCAACGTTCTAGTGACTAGTGGATCACTCTGGGTATGTCTGATATGTCGTGATCTACCGAAAAGGTGAGAGTGTTTCAGCTCTGGCTTTCCCTTCGAAAATCGAACAAAAGGGTAGTCGGTTGGCTACTGGCCGGACTGACTGTGAGTCAGGTAACAGTAGAGACGGTTCCAATTCCCTCCAGGGGCCCCTCGCCCCTGGTGCCCACCGACGTGCGGTGATGGGGGCGTACGAACCCATCGGCCGCGCCGCGGCTGTGGGCGACCACGTCCTTCGCCCCGATCGTCCGCCCCTCGTCAGGAAGCCGGCCGTTCGATACCTTCTCCAAGGATCCCGCACGCACAACCTGGCGAGGCACTATGGCGCACGACGACATCGCGGTGCTCCTGACCGGTTCTACCGGATTCATCGGCTCGGCCATACACGAGGCGTTCCGCCAGGGTGGAGTCCGGGTGCACCGGCTCCTACGCCGACCCGTTCGTGACCCCGTCAGTCCTGTCGCTCACGGTGACCTGACCGATGCCCGATCGTTACGGGGCGCCTGCGAGGGCGTCGACGCGATTGTCCACGCCGCTTCCTACGTCGGCCCCGACCCGGCTCGCTGCGAACAGGTCAACCACCTCGGCACCCGCAATCTTCTCGCCGAAGCCGCCCGGGCTGGTGTGAAGCGCGTGCTCTACATCGGTACCTCGGCGGTGTACGGCACCGGCCCGCACCAGGGGCTATTGGAGGGGGAGCGCCCCGATGCTCCGGTCTCCGTTGTCAGCGCGAGTCGGGCGGCGGCTGACGCGGCCGTCCGCGAACATGGTGGCTCTACCCTGCGGCCGCACCTCGTGTATGGGCCCGGTGACCGGTGGGTGGTGCCCGGGCTGGTGCGGTTGCTGGCGGCAATGCCCGGCTGGGTTGACGGCGGGCAGGCTCGTTTGTCGATGGTCAACGTCCGGGCCCTGGCTCAGTTGACGGTCGCGATGACAGTGACGCCACCTGCGCCGGGTACGCTCTTCCACGCCGACCACCCTGTTCCGGTCACCGTTTTGCAAGCTGCTGGTGCCCTCGCCCGACATCTTGGTGTCCGAATTCCGCAAGGGACGGTGGCTGCCGATCGTCTCCTCGAAATGCCTCTACCGTCTGGGCTCACTCGGAGGAACCTCACGATGGTTACGGTCGACCACTGGTACCGCTCGGACCGGATCTGGCGGCTTACGGGCTGCGACCCGGGCCCCGAGGTGCCGGACGACCTCGCCTCGGCACCGGCGTGGTATCCCGACCTCTTTCCCGGGCGGGCGCAACGGAGTGGCCCGTGCGCCTGACTGTGTTCGGTGCTACCGGAGGTACGGGGCGGCTCTTGGTCGCCCAGGCGCTGGCTGCCGGCCATGAGGTGACTGCGGTCGTTCGTCGGAACATGCCCGGCCCGCCGGATCCTCGTTTGCGGGTGGTCCGGGCCGATGTGTGTGCCCCTGAGGAGTTGCGTCTTGCCCTGGCCTCCGCCGACGCCGCGTTGTCCGCTCTCGGAGCATCCGACGCGCGACGACCCACCCGCCTGTACTCGGCTGCGGCACTGGCGATTGTCGTAGCGATGCGCGAGGCCAGCGTACGGCGGCTGGTGGCCGTGACCGCACTGCCAGTGGCGCCCCCCGCCGAACAGGACATCACCCACCGTCATCTGGTCAACCCAGTTCTGCACCGCTTCTTCGGGGGTGCCTACCACGACATGCGTCGGTTGGAGGAGATCCTCGCCCGCAGCGACCGCGACTGGACTGTCCTGAGACCCCCGTATCTGAGCAACGGTCCGGGCACGGGCGTCTGGCGATGGGCGGTTGACGCGCCCTTGCCTCGGGCCTGGACCCTGCCCCGCGCCGACCTGGCTGCAGCGATGCTGGCGGCGACGACCGACAGCCGGCTCGTCGGCCACGCGGTGAACCTGGCCGCGTGACGTTGTTCTGTGGCGCTCGCCATGGGTGCCGACAGAGTGGTCGCGCGGAGGCAACCGCCTACTCAACTCCGCCCTAGCATCATTGCCGTGGTCCGAACCTGGCGCTCGGAACACGGACGTGCCCACCACCAAAGCACAATCGACAAAACAAGGTGGCGGCTGAAGCTCGCCGTATCTGGAAGCGCCCATCGCCAACGTCACTACCGATGGGACCCACAAGTCAGACCACCGATCGATCGGCGGAGCTGAGACACCGCTGACCGACGACCGTGTCCTGCTGCCACGGTGACCACCGCCCGAAGCGGCACACGCAGCGGGCGCTCGACAGGAAGAGGTACTGTCGGCGGTCCGCCAATGCTCTCGGCCGGCGATGACGCTACCCCGGGAGTATCCGAACGGCAGTGGCAGGAAGTCACACCGAGGCGGGTGACAAGAGTCCTGGGTCGGAGGTGATCTGAAGTAGCTAGCGAGCCGAACTGCCTCGGGCGACCTTACGCAGATTTGACATGAACTGCTTGACAGTTCCGGCGCGAATTCGCGAGGCTTTCATATAGCTGCATCGCCCCATTCCGTCGCTTCGTTTGCTCGTTGTGCCTGCTGACAGGAGATCATCATGCCCGATTCGGGTGCCATTCTGGTCACCGGGGCTACCGGTAACCTGGGCCCTCATGCCCTGACTCATCTGCTTGCAACCGGCCGTCGGGTCCGGGCCTTGGTGCTGCCAGGCGATCCGCGGGCGGATCGTGTACCGGCCGGCGTCGAAGTGGTACACGGGGATCTGGCTCGGCCCGAGACCGTCGAGCCGGCACTAGTTGACGTCGACGGCGTCCTACTGATGTGGCCGTTTTTCACCCTTCGTGTGGACACCGTCCCGGCGGTGTTGGACCTCATCTCCGAACACGCGCGCCGTATCGCATTTGTCTCCTCCATTGGCGTGCACATCGGCCTTGAGGCGCGGGATAATAATTGCCATTCGTACCTCGAAAGTATGATCGAAAAGACCGATCTGGAGTGGACATTTCTCCAGACCACCGGGTTCGCCTCCAATGCCCGAGGCCTCGCCGAACAGATCCGCGGCGACGGAGTGGTCCGGTTCCCGTACGGTGCCGCGGCCCGTTCATCGGTACACGAGGGTGATGTGGCAGAGGTGGCCGCACGGGCACTGACCACACCAGGCCATGCCGGTGCCCGCTACGTCACCACCGGTCCCGAGACCCTGACCCAAGCGCAGCAGGTCGCGATCATCGGCGAGGTCATCGGCCGCGAGTTGCGTTGGGAAGACGTACCAGCGTCCGTGGCGCGGGAGCAGATGATCGCCCAGGGGTGGCCGCCCTCGTACGCTGATGGTGCGCTCGACTACTTCGCCCAGCTGGTGCAGGAGTCGGAACTGGTCACCACAGCGGTACATGACGTGCTCGGCCGGCCGCCGCGGACGTTCCGTGAGTGGGCGGTGGAGAACGCCGATGCATTCCGCTGAACGCTCGGAGATGTTCGGTCTCTTCTCGCTCTACCAGTACGAGCCCGACCACGCCGTAGTTGTCGCGGCGGAGCTGGCATCCCGGCTGATCGAGGGGGAACCCTCGGCCCCTGGGCTGGTGCGTACGCGGGTGCACCTCAGCCTCGACCGTGCGACGGTCGTGGTGCATGAGCTGTGGGAGGGGCGTGAACAGCGCCAGGCGGCTGGCCTTCCCGCACCCGTCGAGCCACCGTCGGGACCGGTACCCGACCGGGTGACCGTGCTTCAGGGCGTGGCAGCACCGGGAATCGAGGGCCCGGCCGCGAACCGGTTGCCCGGCCTCACCTGTGTGGTACGCCGCCAGGTCGCCGATTCCGCCGGAGTCCGTGCGGCAGCCGGTGTACTGGCCCGCACCGGTGGGTGGAAGCGGGAGCATCCCGGATTCGTCGGAGCGGCTCCCTTCCTCGCTGATGACGGCCGAAGCTTGCTCAACTATGTGCAGTGGCTTGACGAGGCCGCGTACCACTCCTATATGTCTGACCCCCGGGTTCGCCTCGGCCAGGAGGAGGTGACGCGGCTGGAGGTGGCACCGGCGAGCCTGACGATGTGTCGCATGCTCGCCGACAGGTCGGTCCAGCCAACGTCGCGTTCCGTCCGGGGGTGGGTATGAGCAGCCAGCCGCGTGCTGAGCGGGAACAGCGACACAGCACCGGGGCACTCGCGCCGGGAGCGGTCTCGGCGCTTGACCAGGTACGTCTCTTCGAGGCACGGCACGACCCCCAGACCCGCGCGGTGTTGGCCGACCTACCGCTGAGCCCGTCAGCGAGGTGCCTCGAAGTAGGCGCCGGTGCGGGGTCCGTCGCGCATTGGCTCTGCGAACAGGTGCCACATGGTGGCGTCGTCGCCCTGGATATCGACGTCCGCTATCTGGATCCGACCGCTCACCGCAATCTCGAGATCCGTCACGAAGATGTGACGACGGCACTGTTCGCTCCCGGCTCCTTCGACCTGGTGCACGCCCGCGGGGTGCTGGCTCACCTGCCCGATCCGGAGTCGGTGCTGCACCGGATGGTCTCATGGCTGGTACCCGGGGGCTGGTTGGTGGTGGAGGACTTCTACCACCTGCCCCCCGAGGACGCACCGACGCCGGTGGGCCGCGCGTTGCTCGGCGGGTACCGGCGGCAGATGGCTGACTCCGGTGCTGACCTGCGCTGGGCCAGACGACTACCGAGGGCGCTGACGGGCGCGGGTCTGGAGTCGGTGAAGGCCCGAGTATCACCGGCCGGTCCGGGCCAGTCGAGCTTGGACGACGAGCTGATCGGCCTTCGGCTGCGTCAGGAGGGTTCGATCCTCGTCGAGCGGGGCCTGGTGATGCGCGAGGAACTGGACGCGTTCGTCCTCGAATTGGGCACGGAAGGGGCATGGGACATTACCGTGCTGGCCACATCGGCATGGGGCCGCCGCAGGGCCGAGCACCAGGAGGTGTCGTCTTGAGGGTGCTGTTCGTGGCGGGGCTCAGCCCGTCCACCGTTTTCTGCACCGCCTCGCTGGCACATGCCCTCCGGGCTGCCGGGCACGAGGTGTTGGTGGCTTCGAACGAGAGCATAGCCGCCACCGCTGCGGCGGTGGGCGTACCGGCGTCATCGGTGACCGGGATGACTCTGCATCAGGCGATCTTCCAGGGTAGGGATGGCGCCGCGTTGTCGCCCCCCGAGGACCCGGCCGGCCGACGGCGGTTTCTGGGCGGTATGTTCGGTCGGTTTGCCGCGGCCAGTTTGCCGGGCCTGCACCGGCTGGCCCGTAGCTGGGGTCCCGATGCGGTGATCGGTGTGCCGTTGGCGTTCGGTGCGCCGCTTTTGGCTACTGCCTTGGACGTGCCGTACATCTGGCACAGCTGGGATGCGGGGGAGCCCGGACGGGAAGAGGCCGGCGCAGACGAGGAACTGCAACCGGAACTCGCCGCCCTCGGCCTCGGTGAGCTGCCAGCCCCGGACTTGCGGATCGAGATCGGCCCGGCAGCGCTGCGGCTGCCACCCTCCGGGCCGACCGTGGCGATGCGGTGGACGCCGGCGAACCGCCAGGAGCCGCTCGAGGAGTGGATGTATTCCACACCCCAAGGGCGACGGATCTGTGTCACCGCGGGTAGCCGTGCCACCCGTGAGTCCAGTCTCGAGTTTGTGCGTTCCCTCGTGACTCAGGTCGCGGGATTGGACGTGGAGACGATGGTTGCAGCCCCGGAAGATCTCGCCGGTGCGCTTCGTACCGAGATTCCCGGGCTGCGCGCTGGGTGGCTCCCACTCGACGTCGCTATGGGCACCTGTGATCTGCTGGTACATCCTGGGGGTGGCGTCAGCACCATGACGGCGATGCGAGCGGGCGTGCCGCAGGTTCTTGTCCCCGAGTGGGACATCCTGCTCGATACGGTGCGGCGATCCGCGGACTATGGGGCGGCGATTGTGCTGCCGCCTGGTCAGCAGGACAGCGACGCGGTTGCACGAGCATGCCGCAAGGCGTTGTCGGATCCCACGTACCGTAGGCAGGCGCGTCTGCTCGCCGAACAGATGGCAACGCTTCCGTCGCCGGCGCACGTTGTCGCGGAGATTGAGAAGCTGGTCGCGGCACGGCGAGCCGGATAGCGGCTTGAGTTCGTCGCCGGAGGCTCGGCGTGGGGTCGGACTCCGGCGACGCCTGTGTCGGCATCCGTGGCGTGCTGAGCTGAAGGCCTTGTTCACCGGCCCTCAGACCATGTATCGAACCGGTCTGGGCAACCAGATCTGGACGATTAGACCACGAGGGCCGGGGGACCTGCCTGCCGAGAACATCATCTGGATCGGCGAGTCTATTTTTCGGTCCAGAGAAAGGCATCCGTAGTCGATGCAACCGGTGAGGCTCAGCAGCGTCGTCATCTCGTGATGCGGGCGTCAAGTTCAGTACGCCAGTATGGCGACAGACGCTTTCCCCGTCGCCGCGCGTTGGGGTTCGCCCATGGCAAAGGACGGCAAGCGCGTCCCGGATCACGGTTAGCTGAATTCTCATTCGCCGCGGATCCGAATAGTGGTCGAGCGCGGAGGATCATGGGTGTATCAACGTTAGTTGCCCGATATTCTTGTGCTGTATATCAGCTTTGCCGTTCGTAGAGTGAATAGTGAGATCCGAAACGTAACTGCGGGGCAGGTAACTGGCGCATCAGTACGTAGGACGGCGCCGTTAGATGATCTTCCATGTCGACCAGTCAGGCTTGACGTGAACCATTGTTTAAGTAGGACCCTGTCATGGCGGACGGTACGGCACTGCTAGGAAAGGACTCGACATGGCACCCATCCCAACGGACGAAGCGGGCAGGTGGCATCCGCGGCTTGCTCTGCTGCTGCTACTGAGCGCCTCTACGTTGACGGTCATGGCTGGGGCCATCATCACGCCGGTGCTCGAGGTCATTCGAGGTGAGCTCGGCGTGGACGGCACGGCGGCTGGAATGATCTTGACTGCCCATGGACTGTCCATCGCGCTGTGTAGCCCGCTCGTTGGCTGGCTCATCGACCGCTTCGGAGTGCGCCTACCGCTAGCTGGCGGGCTTCTCCTGTACGGTCTCGCCGGCGGTGCTGGTCTTGTGGTCGAGTCGTACGTCGCTTTGATCTTCAGTCGACTGCTATTCGGACTCGGTGCCGCCGCGGTCTTCAGCGGCACGACTGTCGCGCTGCTCTCCTTCTACCGAGGAAGCATGCAGGATCGAGTGATGGGCTGGCGCTCGGCCGCGATCAGTGGAGGCGGCATTGCCTGGCCGTTGCTCGGTGGTGCCGTAGGCACCCTCTCCTGGCATGCCCCGTTCGGCATCTACTTGATCGGCGTCCCGCTCGGGCTGGCTTCCCTGGTACTACTGCCGCACCGGGGGCAGACGCAATCTGGTCCCAGGGGGAAGGTCTTGCCGCTGCTCCAACAGCCGTCTGTGCTCAGCCTGTACGCGTTTCAGATGCTGGTCAGTGCCCTGATGTACGTGGTCGCGGTGTTTCTACCGCAGCGACTCGCGCAGTTGGACGTTGAGCGTCCCTTCGTGGTGAGTCTCTTCTTGGTCACTATGTCGATCAGTGCCACCGCAGCGGGCCTGTTCTACGGAAAACTGCGCGCCCGGCTGGGCTATCCGGTTCTCCTGCGGATTGCCTTCGTCGGGTGGGCGGTCGGGTTCCTGCTGATCGCCTTCACCGGCGTCGCCTGGCTGATGCTGCCGGCGCTGGCCACGTGTGGCGCGTCGATGGGTGTTCTCATCCCGGCGCTCACCGTGCTGATCGGTGAGAGCGCGCCCCCCACGCTCCGCGGCCAGGTCACCGCTCTGCTGGGGGCGGCGGCGTTTCTTGGGCAGTTTGCGTCTCCGCTGGTCTTCGGTCCGCTCATCGACGCCACTTCGGTCGCCGACGGATTTCTGGCTGCCGCCGTGCTGTCGCTCGTTGCCATGGCGGTTTCGTCCACCTCGATTCTGGGGACAGCGGCCAGCAAGGTGGACGCAGCACAGAAAGAAGAAGAGGGCGAGCGGCATGTGACGGAGGTCGCCGAGCGGTGACCACTCCGTCGACCGGTCAGGAGACGTGGGCGGCATCGACCGTCTGCTATGACAGTTTGCTCCAAGCCCGGGTGCCCTCTGGCGTTGGTCCACGAGCGCCTGCCATGCGGCATTGAAGGGCGGTCCGGATGGTGACTCCTGGAGCCGACAGCGAAGAGTGCTTCGGCTTCGTGCGCCGGTTGGGTCAGCGGACGTCGGTGCCGGCCGGGCTGGACCCCACATCACACTTGATCGTGACAAAGCTTCCAAGCGCTAGCGACCACTTGACCTGAACCAATGTTCAACTTCTAGTCTTGACTCTGCGCTGGAAAATCCGTTTCAAACGCACGCACGACATCCCATTAAAGGAGGAGACATGAACTCGCGCGGAGGAAAGATGCTAAAAATCGATATGATCATGGATGTTTCCTGCATCTGGTCCTACCTGACCTTTACTCGCCTCCAACACGTCTTGGGCCGTCATCGTGCGGCCGGAACCCCGGTACGGATAGCGTTCCACCCGTTCCAGGTGCATCCCGACGCTGGCACGCAGGGGGAACCGCTGAGCCAGGTGCTGTATCGCGCCTTTGGCCCCCGTGCCGTGGAACCGGATCCCCAGTTCGACGGGATGCTCGCTGCCGAGGGAATCCACGCTGATGTCGAATCGGCGTTGCACGTCAACACATTCGACGCGCATCTGCTCCTTGCCGAGGCGGGCGAGCTGGGAAAGGGCGAGGAGATGGCCGAGAGGCTGTTCCGCGCGTACTACCAGGATGGTCTCAACATTGCCGATCGTGAAGTGCTGGACGCCCTCGCCGCTGAACTCGGCATGACGTTCGATGGCTCGGGCGGTGCCGAGTTGCGACGGCGGCTGGCCGAGGTTCGGGCCCAAGGCTATGAGGGCGTACCCGTCGTCACCGTGGCCGGTTCAGTACCGTTGCGCGGCGCACAGTCCCGGGCGCAGCTCGACGAGGTGATCAGGGAATCCGCTGAGGTCGCTGGCTCTCGCTGACCTAACTGCGAGCGCTCGTTCCCTACGACGATCGCTAGATGGGACGGGCAGTCGTTTGTCGGCGCGACCCCGGACCGCGGCGGCTACCGCGTCAAGCGATCACCACGTGCCGGCGTTCCCGACCCAGCACAGTGACCACCTGGCTTGAGTCGTTGTCGCACAGGGGGCATCCACTGCCGAGGCTCAAAGTGCCCCGTCTTCAACCGGGTCAGCAGTTTGCGGTGTGGCGTCCGCACCGCAGACTGCCGGTCTGGGCGGGGGCGCCGACACGACGGCAATCGTCCGAGGAGTTCGGCGACATCTACCGGCTGGTGATCACCGCCGGAGCGGAGATGTTCTCGTTGGTAGTGTCGGGTTGAAGTATCGGCAAGGCCACGTTCCCGCTGACAGATCTCAGCCCTGAGCTGGAGTCGTGACCAACTGCCGGTAGCCCCGCTGGCCGGGAAGTCGTCGGGCGGTCGCCGCGGAGCAGTTGATCGTGGCTGTCCCTGATCGGCGATGTTGGTGCTCGCGTTCCGTTCTGGGCCCATCCCGCTGGCTGGCACCATGCCGCGGTCGTGGATTGTGGTAGCTTCGCTGGTCCTCGCGTTTCGAAGTCTGAACGGACTAGGCGAAGGAACTCCGCCGTGACCCGAAGGCCGTTGAGCTGTCTCGATAGGTGGGTCGCTGTCCACCGGGGCGGATATCCCTGCGGGTGATCGGCCCTCCGCCGGCGAGCTCACTGATCCGGTCCGCTTCCCCCAAGCGGGCAGCGACCTCCGCAAGGCGGCGAATGTCCGTGCGGAACTGTGGCGTCAGCGGGCTCACACCCGACAAGGGATGCCGTGTGAGGTGTGGCCTATCACTCTTGGTTGATTGTTCGTAAGATACCGAATGATTTATTTGCTGGAATCGGTGACGTTAGGTGGCGTGATGGCGAGGCAGGCGCGGGCCGAGGCGACGAGGAGTGCGATCATCCGGGCGGCCGCGGAGATGTTTGACCGCTACGGCTACGGCTCCACTCGTCTGAGCGATATCCTCACTCATGCGCGTGTGACAAAAGGAGCACTGTACTTTCACTTCAGCTCGAAGGAGGAATTGGCCTTCGCGGTGTTGCAGGAGCAACACTCCATTTTCGTCGGGCACGCCACTTTCTACGCGGACCTGGAGGCACCTGCTCTCGAGTCGCTGATTCGGCTGTCCTACCGGTTGGGGCAGGAGTTGCAGGTGCAACCTGTCGTGCGTGGCGGCATCCGGCTGACGCTTGAACGGTGGACGTTCCAGCGTCCCCTGCCGGATCCGTATCAGGACTGGATCACTATCAGCACGGAGATGTTCAATCGTGCCGTGGCGGAGCTGGACATCCGCACCGACGTACCGCTCGGTGACGTTGCCCGGTTCATGGTCAGCGCCTTCACCGGGGTGCAACTGGTGGCCCAGGTACTCGGGGAGCGACGCGAACTCGGTGAACGGATCGCCGGCATGTGGTACGTCATTCTGCCCGGACTGGTGCTGCCGCGTAAGCAGATCTACTATCTCAGATTCGTTCGGACAGCCCAGAAGGAAGTGCTTGATCATTGCGGCTGAGGCATTCGACCTTCATCCTGCGGGTCAGCCGTCGCAACCAGCGCCGATCCAGCTGGCGGCGTCTCAACGCGCCACGGCAGAAGCACTGCCTGAGCAACGGTGGTACCACACCCGGCAGCGTTGCCCGGTGGGCCCGTGATCTGTCGGTTCCCCCTACCCACGGCACTATCGTGGCGCTGACTGTGGCAGGCCTGACAACTGTCGCTGATAGAACTCTACGGGGGATGTTCCTGCGGGCTTGGTCAAGCGGGGATGGGGCTTGGCGGGCGGGGTTGGTAGGGGATGTTGTCGCGGAGCATGGCGAACAGGACGTCGCAGCGGCGTCGGGCGAGGCAGATGAGGGCGGCGTTGTGGCGGTTGCCCTCGCCGCGAATGCTGTTGCCGGAGCGGCGGGTGACGGGGGCGAGCCCGGCGTAGGAGGCGAGGTGGCCAGGGGTGGCGAAGGCGGTGCCGTCGCCGACTTCGAGCAGGATCCGGGCGGCGGTCCTGACGCCGATGCCGGGCATCGAGGTCAGGACCGGCGCAACGATCGCGACCGTCACGGACTCGTCCGGCAACGCCACCGCTACCGGCTCAGCCGCTGTGGCGAACAGCGCCGGAACCGAGCGATCTGCACCGTCACGCCAGCCCGCCTGGGTCACGATTGACAATCCCGCGACCACGTCACCCGCTGCACCAGTGGGGGCCGCACTACACGCGAGAACATGCGTAGCCTCAAGCGCTACATCAGAGCCAACTCTTCACACGCTGAACGGAGCTAACCCAGCCATCGCCAGCGCGTGACAAATTATAGAAGTATCTCATTCTCCTGTCGGGCTGGCGCAGAGCATGATCGACCCGTGCGCGACCACCCGGCCGTCTTGGACGAAGCGGACCAGTACTGGGTCGGACTCGCGGCCGAGGGGTTCGGCCACCACCCGGCACGTCCGATCCAGTTCGACGAAGTGAGGGAAGTCGCCCTCTGCCGCAACGACGGAGCTCAGGCGTCCACCGGTCGTCGCGACGGCGGCCTGCCGCATCGCCTCGAACAACAGCATGCCAGGCACGTGGTCGAGTCGGTGGTCGAAGAACACCGGATGCTTGGTGACGACCCGCAGGTCGCGCCCGCCGGACTCGTCGGCGGGGCCGAGTACCACGTCGCGGTGCAGAAGACGTCCAACCTCGCCGGGAGCGGCGGGGGGCACGACTGGAGCGGGACCGATGACTCGTGGCTCACCGTGCCAACGCACCCGCTCGTACACCTTCGGCACCAGGCACCGCACCATCCCAGTGCCCTCGGCGAGCCACTGCCCCTTTCGCTTCAGCAGGAAGTCCAGCGTCATCCCGTTAGCAGTGCCACGACCCTGCAGCACCTTGCTTGCCCTGATCATGACCTCGCATTGCAGCGGTCCCTCCGGGGAGCGTAGGTTCGCCGGTTCGCAGGTCCATTTCAGATTTTTCATGATCATTTTATGTCCGCGCGGCACCCCGTAGCCCACGTGGGTGATCAGGATTCCGGCCTGTCGGATGGTTTCACCGACGAAGAGTGGGTCAAGATGCTCATCCGTGGTGCCGTACAAGCTGTGCCCACGTGGCCACTGGGCGGCGCTGAGAAAGGTGTGTTCATCGATCTGGCGCCAATCCGTGAGCAGTACCTCCGACGTCGCCGCCCGATGGACGAGATTGCGGTCGACGGTCACACGGTTCGACAGTCGATGCTCCTGGAAGTGAATCGACCCGCGTGTCTTATCTTCGTCGGCCGATGGAGTGGTCAAATCCATACTGACCGAAGATGGGGGAGTCATGAAACGAAATATAGCAAAGGGTTGCAAATCGAGTGGAGTGACTCACGTCTCAGTGATGGAATTTTGGTAGTCAGCTACTAACTTCCTCTAAGTCCAATTTTGCCTAGTGCGCAACCCCGCGAATTGAGCCGCTTTAATCGTGATCAAAAGGGGATCTGAGTAGGCGATCAGCGGCGTCTCGCTGCTCTAGCTAGGAGCGGGGCGTCGGCTTGTGATCCTTGACCGCGCCGATACGACGGCGAGCGTGGCCGCCGTTGTCAGACCGGCTGGGGCCGCCTTTCAAGTCGAGGTCATGTTCCCGACGGTCGGTGGCGCCGCATGCCAAGTGCCTTCTGTGCATCGTCCACCAAGTAGTACGTCCGACCACCGACACGACGCCGGCCCCACCGTTGCTCGCTGGCCAACCGGTAGACGCTGCCGGACCGGACATCCCATAGCGCGGCGATGTCGGCAGCGCTTAGCCAGCGGGTGTCCTCTGCTGCCGTGCCCCGGTCCGCGGACGGTCGGCTCGCCAGTGCGTGTCCCAGTTGCAGTAGTTCGCTACCGAGCCACCGATGATCGCCCTCGGAACTGCACCGCACCGCCGTCGGGCGTCGTGAGCCGTCCGGGTGCAGCACCGCGGTGAGTTGGCCCTGGCAGGCGTTCGTCAGGCAAGGCCCGAGCGGAAACGTTCGAACCGGGTCGGCGTCGATGACCCGCCAGGCGGCTGACACCAGCTGCATTAGCTCTTTGCTGATGTCCCCGGCGGCGGGGTGCCCGCCCAGCCAGTCCAACTGCCGGAGCAGGAAGTCCACCAGTTCTGGGACGTCGCGTCGGAGTGGGGGTGGGACCCGTCGTTCCTGCCTGATCATCGCAACCCAGGCGGCCAGGATCCCGATGATGTTGGTGCGGACCTCCGCCGCCGACGCGTTGAAGGGCATGCCCGGTAGTGGCCCGCCGGAGACCCGGTCGCCGGCGGTGTTGCTGCCACCGAGGCGGTGCCCGCACTCCTCGTGCAGCCATGGCAGGTGGCGCAGGTCGGAGGCCAGCATCCGCCGGCAGCTCTGGCACAGGTTCGTCCCCGCGCTCACTAGTCGTTCCCCGCCGCTGCGCCGGCACCGGATGCCCAGGCAGTGGTTGTTCGACCGGACGGTATCGGCAGTGCTGTCCATCAGCCCCCCAGCAGCTATCCGTAGTAGATCCGAATGCCGAAACATAGGGCGGCGGGTGTCGTCCGGACAATGCGGCAACCCCGAATTTGCCGGTTCTTGACCCAGGATTGACCCGGTCTTTCGTCTTGGCACTTGCTTGACGGATGAACGACGCGAAGTTTGCGAAAGCCCCCTTGACTCGGGTGTCCGTACCGAAGAATGATGGTGCTAACTTCCTCATCCGTCTGCGCGGCTACCGCAGAAACAAGAGGACGAGCTCCACCGACTTTCATTGCGGTATGGCGAACGTCGGTGTCGACGCTGACCTTGCATTTTTCGTAGAAATTCGACGGATGCTGACCCAGTCAACAAGGGCCCGATGCGCAATTCAGGTGAGTAATAGTATCCCGATTGCGGGGCCACCGTGGGAGTCGAGGAGAGAGATACATGGACGCAGAAGTGATCGTGGTGGGCGCGGGTCCAGCCGGACTCATGCTCGCCGGTGAGCTGCGACTGGCCGGTGTCGATACGGTGGTGCTCGAACGTCTTCCGGAGCCCACCGGCCAGTCCCGAGGACTCGGCTTCCAGGCTCGGACGATGGAGGTGTTCGACCAGCGGGGTCTGCTGTCTCGGTTCGGCGACGTCGAGATCACCAACGCCGGGCACTTCGGCGGGCTGCCGATCGACTTCGGGGTGCTCGGGGACGGACACGCTGGTGTCAAGAATGTCCCACAGTCCCGCACGGAGGAGATCCTCGGTGCCTGGGCGGAGGAACTGGGCGCCGACGTCCGCCGGGGGTGTGAGGTCGTCGGGCTCACCCAAAAGGCGGACGTCGTGGAGGTCGAGGTCGACGGGCCGTTGGGCCGGCAACGGCTCCGCTCGGCGTACGTCGTCGGCTGCGACGGTGGGCGCAGCATGGTGCGCAAGCTGGTCGGATTCGACTTCCCCGGCACGGCGGCCACGATGGAGATGTACCTGGCCGACGTCAAGGGCTGCAACCTGCGGGCCCGCATGATCGGCGAGACTAGCGCGGGCGGCATGGTGATGGCCGGTCCGTTGGGCGATGGCGTTGATCGGATCATCGTGTGCGAACGCGGTACCGCACCGCGCCGCCGCACCGAGGCGCCGGCCTTCGAGGAGGTCGCCGCAGCCTGGCAGCGACTGACCGGCGAGGACATCAGCGGCGGCACCCCGCTTTGGGTCAGCGCCTTCGGCGACGCCACCCGACAGGTGACCGAGTACCGGCGGGGCCGGGTGCTGTTGGCCGGCGACGCGGCCCACATCCACCTACCTGCCGGCGGGCAGGGACTCAACGTCAGCGTTCAGGACGCGGTGAACCTGGGCTGGAAGCTGGCAGCGACTGTACGCGGGTGGGCATCACCGGGCCTGCTCGACTCGTACCACGACGAGCGACACCCGGTGGGTCGACGACTGCTGCTCAACACCCGCGCCCAGGGCCTGCTCTTCCTGCGCGGCGCGGAAGTGCAGCCGCTACGGGACATCATGTCCGAGCTCACCGCCTACGCGCAGGTCAGTCGTCACCTCGCCGGAATGGTCAGCGGGCTCGACATCCGTTACGAGGTTGGTCCGGGCAGTCACCCGCTACTGGGCAGTCGGGTACCCCGGGTGGAGCTGGTCCGCGATGGTGACAAAATCACGACAGTCGATCTGCTTCGCCAAGGGCGGGCGGTCCTTTTGGACCTCGCCGACGACCAGGCTCTGCGGGACACGGTGTCGAGCTGGGCGGATCGCCTCGACGTGGTCACCGCCACCCCACTCGACGCGGCCGAGCCGGCCCGGCTCGGTGACACCGACGCGGTGCTGATCCGTCCCGACGGCCACGTCGCCTGGACCGCGCCCGACGAGGGCTCCCTGACCCTGACCCAGGCGCTGCGCCGTTGGCTGGGTGACCCCCGCTGATCCGACGGCCGTCCGTGCCGTCGTGACGATGTGCCACCCACGAGGAGGACGACATGCACAGCACACTGATCGTGGCCCGAATGTCACCGGAGTCCCAGGCGGACGTCGCGCGTCTGTTCCGCACCTTCGATCGCACCGAGATGCCGGGAATCATGGGCACACGGCGCCGACAGCTCTTCTCGTACCAAGGTCTCTACTTCCACCTGCAGGATTTCGACGGAGACGGCGGAAGAGCCATTGCTGAGGCCCGTTCCCACCGGCTCTTCATGCAGATCAGCGACGATCTGGGAGCCCACATCCAGCCGTACGACGCGACTACCTGGCGTTCGCCGGCCGACGCTATGGCGGACCGGTTCTACGAGTGGGCGGCACCGGCGTGATCCGGACCTTGTCGCCACCGGCGACGGCCATCGAAAGAGTCGTGCACGTGATTGGAGGTAGTCCACAGTGGCGCGTCGGGTAGCTATCACCGGGATCGGAGTGATCGCGCCGGGTGCCATCGGCGTCAAGAACTTCTGGAGTTTGTTGAGCGACGGCCGGACGGCGACCCGCGGAATCACGTTCTTCGACCCGTCACCGTTTCGCTCTCAGGTGGCGGCTGAAGCGGACTTCGACCCCGAGGCGCACGGTTTGTCCTCACAGGACATCCGCCGGATGGATCGAGCCGCCCAGTTCGCTGTCGTAGCCGCTCACGAGGCGATCACCGACAGCGGCATCGAATGGGCGGATCTCGACCCGCACCGGATCGGGGTCTCCGTGGGCAGCGCGGTCGGTGCGACGATGAGCCTCGACCAAGAGTACCGGGTGGTCAGCGACGAAGGACGCCTGTGGCTCGTCGACCACGAGTACGCGCCGTCGCACCTCTACCAGCACTTCGTGCCCAGTTCCTTCGCCGCCGAACTGGCCCGTGAGTTCGACACCGAAGGGCCGGCCGCGGTGGTGTCCACGGGCTGTACGTCCGGATTGGATGCCGTCGGGCACGCCTGTGATCTCATCCGTGAGGGCAGCACCGACATGATGATCGCGGGTGCCACAGACGCCCCGATCTCGCCGATCACGGTCGCCTGCTTTGACGCGATCAAGGCCACGACCCCACGCAATGACGACCCCGAGCACGCATCCCGCCCGTTCGACGCCACCCGCAACGGCTTCGTGCTGGGTGAAGGATCAGCGATATTCGTCCTAGAAGAGTTGGAAAGCGCTCGTCGGCGCGGAGCGCACGTCTATGCCGAGATCGCCGGCTTCGCCACCAGGTGCAACGCGTTCCATATGACCGGCCTCCGGCCGGACGGCCGGGAGATGGCTGAGGCGATCCGGGCGGCGATGAACGAGGCCAGGGTCGACGCAGGGCACATCGACTACATCAACGCGCATGGCTCCGGCACCAAGCAGAACGATCGGCACGAGACCGCCGCGTTCAAACGGAGCCTGGGACCACGCGCATACCAGGTGCCCGTGAGTTCCATCAAGTCCATGGTGGGGCATTCCTTGGGTGCCATCGGCTCGATCGAGATCGCTGCGTCGGTGCTGGCCATGGCGAACCACACCGTGCCGCCGACGGCGAACCTGCACCACCCCGATCCCCAATGCGACCTCGACTACGTCCCCCGGACTGCTCGGGAGTGGCGTACCGACGCGGTGCTGACGGTGGGCAGCGGGTTCGGCGGGTTCCAGAGCGCCATGGTCCTCACTCGGCCGGGGAAAGGAGCTGCATGAGTGAATCTATCGCGATCACGGGCCTCGGGGTGGCTGCCCCCAATGGCCTCGGGAAGCGGGACTTCTGGAAATCTACCCGCGACGGTCGAAGTGGGCTGGGTCGGATCACCCACTTCGACGCAGCCCAGTACCCCTCGAAACTCGCCGGGGAGGTGCCGGGCTTCGACGCCCGGTCGTACTTGCCGGGCCGGCTGATGCCACAGACTGACCGCATGACGCGCCTCGCGCTGGTCGCGGCCGACTGGGCCCTGGCGGATGCGGGTATCGGCCCTGCCGAGCTGGGCGAGTTCGACGTTGGCGTGATTACCGCCAGTTCCTCGGGTGGCTTCGAGTTCGGACAGCGAGAACTGCAGAGCCTGTGGAGCAAGGGTGGCCGGTACGTCAGCGCCTATCAGTCGTTCGCGTGGTTTTACGCCGTCAACTCGGGGCAGATTTCCATCCGGCACGGGCTACGGGGGCCCAGCGGCGTCGTGGTCGCCGACCAGGCCGGTGGTCTCGACGCGGTGGCGCAGGCACGGCGGCAGATCCGCAAAGGTACCCCGGTGGTCCTCTCTGGCGGGATGGATGCCTCAATCTGCCCGTGGGGCTGGGTGGCCCAGCTGGCCAGCCGTCGGCTGAGTACCAGTGAGGATCCGGAGTCTGCGTACCTGCCCTTCGACGCCCGAGCCGCCGGGCACGTGCCGGGTGAGGGCGGGACGATCATGGTGCTGGAGGATGCGGAGGCGGCTCGGCTACGGGGTGCCACGGGCTACGCCGAGATCATCGGCTATGCCGCTACCTTCGACCCACGCCGGGGCAGTGGTCGCCCGCCGGGTCTGGAGCGGACGATCCGACTCGCGCTGGCGGACGCCGACCTCGACGCCTCGGCCGTCGACGTGGTCTTTGCCGACGCCGCGGCGATGCCCGAGCTGGACCGCATCGAGGCCGAGGCGATCGAGGCCGTCTTCGGGCCCTACGGCGTTGCGGTGACCGCCCCGAAGACGATGACCGGCCGGCTCAACTCCGGTGGCGGACCACTTGACCTGGCTGCCGCCGCGCTGGCGGTGCAGGACGGCATCATCCCGCCCACCGTCGGCGTGGAACCCATCGAGGACTACCACCTTGACCTGGTTCTCGCGGAACCACGCTCGGCTCGTGTCCGGGTGGCGCTGGTGCTGGCCAGAGGGCACGGCGGCTTCAATTCGGCCCTCATCGTCCGCGCCCCACGATGACCACTGCCGACTGGGATCACCGCCGCGTTGGGTGCGACGCCCTCGTGGCCGAACAACCGGTGTCGCGGGCCGGCGGCACCAGCACGATGAAGGAGATCGTCATGAGCAAGCTCGAATTCACGATCAACGACCTGCGCCGCATCCTTCGGGAGGGAGCGGGCACCGACGAGGAGGTCGACCTCGACGGCGACATCCTCGACGAGGACTTTCCGGCGCTCGGTTACGACTCACTGGCTCTGCTGGAGACCAGCGCCCGGATCGCTCGCGAGTACCGGGTCGAGCTGGACGACGAGACGGTGACCTCCGCACAGACGCCGCGTGAGCTGGTGGGGGCGGTCAACGCCGCACTTGCGACCACACCCGTTTAGCCACCGCCTATCGGGCGGCCCCGGCCACTACCGGCCGGTGGTCGACCACGTGAGCC
The DNA here is from genome assembly GCF_000514815.1 of Salinispora fenicalii. Taxonomy (GTDB): domain Bacteria; phylum Actinomycetota; class Actinomycetes; order Mycobacteriales; family Micromonosporaceae; genus Micromonospora; species Micromonospora fenicalii. The sequence continues at coordinate 37,411 of NZ_AZWQ01000019.1, read as the reverse complement.
CAGGAGAAGAAGATGTCAGTACAGCATAAGGTCGCCCTGGTTACTGGCGCGACCAGCGGGATCGGTCTGGCCGTCGCCCGCACCCTGGCCGTTCAGGAACATGCCGTATTCATCTGCGCTCGGGACGGCGAGCGGCTAGCCGCTACCGTCAAGCAGTTGCAGGACGAGGGTCTCAAGGTGGACGGCTCCCGCTGCGATGTGCGGTCCACCGAGGCGGTGGAAGCGTTCGTCCAAGCGGCGGTGGACCGCTTCGGCCCAGTCGACGTGCTGGTCAACAACGCCGGCCGCAGCGGCGGCGGGGTGACCGCCGACCTCACCGACGACCTCTGGTCGGACGTGGTGGAGACGAACCTGCACAGCGTGTTCCGGGTGACCCGAGCGGTCCTCAACGCCGGCGGTATGCGGCATCGTGACCGCGGCCGCATCATCAACATCGCCTCGACCGCGGGCAAGCAGGGTGTCGTGCTGGGCGCTCCCTACTCGGCATCCAAGCACGGTGTCGTCGGGTTCACCAAGGCCCTCGGCAACGAGCTCGCTCCCACCGGGATCACGGTCAACGCGGTCTGCCCGGGTTACGTGGAGACGCCGATGGCCGAGCGGGTCCGACAAGGCTACGCCGCCGCCTGGCAGACCACCGAAGAGGCGGTGCTGGACAAGTTCCAGGCCAAGATTCCCCTTGGCCGGTACTCCACCCCGGACGAGGTCGCGGGCCTCGTCGGCTACCTCGCCTCGGACTCCGCTGCCTCCATCACCGCCCAGGCGATCAACGTCTGTGGCGGTCTCGGCAACTTCTGATGCTGACGACTGCCTCGGCGGTCACGGATACTGGAAGGAACTTGACCATGCCGCAGCTGGACCATCGAGAGGTCGAGCACGAGATCACCGTGCAGGCTCCGGCCGAAGCCGTCTATCGGCTTATCGCCGAGGTGGAGAATTGGCCGACGATCTTCCCGCCGACCATCCACGTCGACCACCTGGCACGGGGGGACCGGGACGAACGGATCCGGATCTGGGCCACCGCCAACGGTGAGGCCAAAAGCTGGGTTTCCCGGCGCCGACTGGAGCCGGAAGGGCTGCGCATCGACTTCCGGCAGGAGGTGTCCGCGCCACCGGTGGGGCAGATGGGCGGGACATGGCTCATCGAGCCGCTAACCAATGACAGCTCCCGCGTACGGCTGCTGCACGACTACCGGGCTGTCGACGACGACCCGGCCAAGCTGGCATGGATCGACGATGCGGTGGACCGCAATAGCCGGTCGGAGTTGGCGGCGCTGCGGAGGAACGTCGAGCTGGCCACCGGCTCGACAGAGCTCACACTCTCTTTTGCCGACACTGTCCGGGTGGCCGGCGCAGCGAAGGACGTCTACGAGTTCATCGCGGAGGCTCAGCACTGGGGCGAGCGGTTGCCACACGTCGCCCGGGTGGACCTGCGCGAGGACACCCGCGGTCTGCAGCGGCTGGAAATGGACACCCGGACCAAGGACGGCTCCACGCACACGACCGCCTCATTCCGCGTCTGCTTTCCGCACCGTCGGATCGTCTACAAGCAGGTCACCCTTCCGGCCCTGATGTCGCTGCACACCGGCTACTGGCAACTGACGGAGACCACCGACCACGTCGAGGTGACCTCACAGCACACGGTGGTGGTGAATCCCGAAAGCATCACCTCGATCCTCGGTGCCGGTGCCGGGATCGCTGATGCGCGGGAGTTTGTCCGTAGCGCCCTGAGCGGGAACAGCCTCGCGACGCTGAACCACGCGAAGGAGTACGCCGAGAGCCGCCGATGACGGCCAGCGGTACGACGGCGCGATACGACCGGCTGGACGCCGATGTGATCGTGGTCGGGGCGGGCCCCGTCGGGCTGATGCTCGCCGGGGAACTGCGCCTCGGTGGCGCGGACGTCTTGCTGCTGGAACGGCTACCGCGGCCCACCACGGAGTCACGGGCTTCGACCTTGCACGCGCGGACGATGGAGGTCCTGGACCAGCGGGGACTGCTCGACGATCTGGGGACCCTGCCCAACGAGGTACGGGGTCACTTCGGTGGTCTTCCATTGGATTTCGGTGACAGCCCGACCCGGTTCCCAGGGCTGTGGAAGCTGCCGCAGACCCATCTCGAGGCACTGCTTGCCGCGTGGACGACGCGCCTCGGAGCCAGGCTGCGGCGTGGGTACGAGGTGCGGGGCCTCACGGAAGCCAGCGAGTACGTGGAGGTGGAGGCGGCCGGCCCGGACGGTCCGGCCCGGTTCCGCGCCGCCTACCTCGTCGGTTGCGACGGTGAACAGAGCATTGTGCGGCGGCTGGGCGGGTTCGCGTTTTCTGGCAACGACGCGTTACGGGAGCTGATCCGGGCCGATGTGACGGGGATCGACATCCCGGACCGCCGCTTCCAGCGGCTGCCCCGGGGACTCGCGATCGCCGCGACCCGCGGGGGTGTCACCCGGATCATGATGCACGAGTTCGGGCGACCGGGCACAACTCGGGCGAGCGCCCCGGAGTTCGCCGAGGTGGCCAGGGTCTGGCAGCGAATCACGGGCGACAACATCACGGATGGCCAACCGCTGTGGATCAACTCCTTCGGCGACGCGAGCAGACAGGTGTCCGCCTACCGGAAGGGCCGGATGCTGCTTGCCGGCGACGCGGCCCACCTGCAGATGCCGGTAGGTGGTCAGGCGCTCAACCTGGGCCTGCAGGACGCGGTGAACCTCGGCTGGAAGTTGGCCGGGCAGGTTCGTGGCTGGGCCCCGGAGGCCTTGCTGGACAGCTACCACCGGGAGCGGCACGCGATCGGCAGCCGCACCCTGACGAACATCCGCGCGCAGAGTGAGCTGCTGCTGGGCGGCGCGGAGGTGGAGCCGCTTCGAGCGATCATCGGTGATCTGCTCGCTCACCGCGCGGCCCGGTGTCACCTGGCAACGATGATCGCCGGTCTGGATGTGAGCTATCCGATCAGCGGACGTCATCCGATGTTGGGGTCGCGGCTGCCGTGCCGGGACGTGGTCACCGACGCCGGACGCACCAGTACGACAGCAATGTTGCGCCCGGCCACCGGGCTGCTCATCGACGTCCGTCCACCCCACCGGCAGAAGCGGTGGAGCGCGTCGGCGCGGTCCTGGCCGGAGTGGGTCCGGGTGGTACGTGCCAAGGCCGACGGCGACGAGGTACTGCCGGGCGTCAGCATGCTCCTGCTTCGGCCGGACGGGCACGTGGCATGGGTCGATGACGGCACCGAGCCAATCGAGAAGGCACTTGACCAGTGGTTTCGGCCTTCCCAACCGAGCGACCGACAGTGACGCCGGAACCGATACACCGAAAATTCCCGAGGAAGTGAGGAAAAGGCAATGGGTAAGTTGGACAACAAGACGGCACTGATCACGGGCGCGAGCCGAGGCATCGGCCGGGCCGTCGCCGAACGGATGGGCCGGGAGGGCGCCCTCGTCGCCGTGCACTACGCGGAGAACCGAGACGCCGCAGAGCAGACGATCGCCACCATCACCGGAGCGGGTGGACGCGCGTTCCCGGTGCAGGCCGAACTAGGTGTTCCCGGTGATGTAGACACCCTGTTCGAGCGGTTCCAGGCCGGCTTGAAGGAGCACGGCGGCGGCACCGAACTCCACATCGTGGTGAACAACGCTGGCGTCATGGGCGGCGTGTCGCCGGAAGAGCTCACCCCCGAGGCCTTCGACCGGCTGGTCGCGGTGAATGCCAAGGCCCCACTGTTCATCGTGCAGCGAGCGCTGACGATGATGCCGGACGGCGGGCGAATCATCAACATCTCGTCGGGCCTGACCCGGTTCGCCAACCCGCAGGAAGTGGCGTACGCGATGACGAAGGCCGCCATCGAGATGATCGGCCTGCACTACGCCCGGCATCTGGGCTCGCGGCGGATTACGGTCAACAGTGTGGCCCCCGGCATCACCAACAATGGTAGCCCCGTCTTTGACATCCCCGAGGCGGTCGAGCAGATGTCGCAGCTCAACGCGTTCGGTCAGGTCGCGGATCCGACCGACGTCGGCGATGTGGTGGCGTTCCTCGCCTCTGACGACGCCCGGTGGATCACGGGTGCGTTCATCGACGCCAGCGGAGGCACGCTGCTCGGCTGAGCCGCGACAGGAAGGACGCCGGCGTCTACCGGCACCGTCCGCTGGGCGGTGCCGGGACCCGGCGTCGATTTCGTTTGGGAGGGCGGTCGATCGTGCTCAGGCACCGGACAGCCGGGCTACCGACGATGCAGTCCCAGCCGTATCTGCTGGCCCTGCTCTGTCTGCTATCGAGCAACATGCTGCTCGATGCTTTGGAAGTGTCGGTGGTAGTGGTGGCGCTGCCATCGATCGCCACCGACCTGACCCTGCCGCCCGCGTCAACGCAGTGGTTGATGAGCGGCTTTGCTCTGGGCTTCGGCGGCCTGCTGCTCTTCGCCAACCGCCTCGCCACAGTACTGGGACGGCGCAGGGTCTATCTTGCCGCGTTGCTGGCTTTTGCGGCGGCATCACTGGTGGGTGGGCTGCTGGACGACCCGGTGGCACTGTTTTCGAGTCGGTTCGTCAAAGGCTTCTGCGCCGCTTTGACCGCCCCCACCGGACTCGCGATAATCATGACGAGCTTTCCTGAGGGTGTTGCCCGACAACGTGCGCTGTCGGTCTACACCGCCTTCGGCGCTGTCGGGTTCTCCACTGGCCTACTCCTCTCCGGGCTGCTCACCCCGCTCGACTGGCGCTGGATCCTGCTCTTTCCGGCTCCGGTCGCCCTGCTCCTGTTCGTACTCGGGCTGGTGCTGCTGCCACGGGATGACCAGCCGAGGGACACCTCACCGCGTAATCTCGACCTCGCCGGCGCGCTGACCTTCCCGGCTGCGGCAGTTCTGGCCGCGTACGCCCTGGTTGCCGGGGGAGAACGGGGCTGGCGCGACGGCCGGGTACTCGGTGCCGTTGGCCTCGCTGTGCTTTTGGTCGGCGCCTTCGTCCTGGTGGAGCGCGCCGCGCGGTGGCCGTTGCTGCCGCTGCGGTTGCTGGCCGACCCGTCGTTGCGCCGCGCGGTCTTGGTGGCGGCGGCCATGAACGGGTCTTTCTGGGGATTTCTTCTGATCGCCAGCTTTCGCTGGCAACAGACGCTGGGTTGGACACCGTTAGAATCGGCGCTGGCGTTCCTGCCAGCGAGTCTGCTGCTGGCCGTGGCGGCACCGTTCTCCGGTCGAATCGTGGCCCGGTTCGGTACGGCCCGACTGATCCCGGCTGGCATGTGCTGTGCCACGGGCGGCTACGCCTATCAACTCGTGCCGCGGCAGTCGGCGCACTACCTCCCCGACGTGTTGCCGACAGTGGTACTGGTCGGGATCGGGTTCGCACTTGCGTTCGCGGCACTGCACACGAGCGCCACCCAGCACGCGGCACCGCCCGACCGGGCGGCGGCCGGTGCCGTCTACCAGACCGGCGTACAGATCGGCGGCGCCCTGACGCTTGCCGCGGTCACCGCCGCGTTGACCGCTGGTGCGGCGACGGGCTCGGGCGCCGGCCAACTCGGTGACCGCTGGGCCTTTGCTGTCATTAGCGCCATCTGCCTCGCCGGCCTCACCGTCGCCGCGACGGGTGGGCGCGACCGGGCCGCCTGCGCGCCGGACCGAGGCCAGTCGCCTACGACTTGACCATCCTGACCGGAGCCACCCAACGTGTCGACCGGTGGGGCCGTCCTACTCGAGGAGCGTTCCCGATGCACACCGTAGAGCAGATCGATCCCACGAATGCGCAACCCGAGTCGAGCCCGGCAAGACTCAAGCCTTCCCCCACCGCTGGCGCGAACACCATGCGCGACCGGCTGCGAGAGCTGCACGAGATCAAGAACGGCAGCTGGAACGGACCAGATCCAGTCGCTACCGAGCGGCAACATGGCAAGGGCAAGTTGACCGTCCGGGAACGTATCACCCTGTTGCTCGACCCGAATTCCTTCGTGGAGATCGAGCCGCTGCGTCGGCACCGCGCCACCGGCTTCGGCATGGAACGCAAACGGCCCTACTCCGACGGGGTGATCACCGGTTGGGGCACGGTGCACGGGCGCACTGTCTTCGTGTACGCCCACGACTTTCGCATCTTCGGCGGCGCACTGGGTGAGGCGCACGCCGCCAAGATTCACAAGATTATGGACATGGCGCAGCGTGCCGGCTCACCGCTGATCAGCCTCAACGACGGGGCGGGCGCCCGGATCCAGGAGGGTGTCACCGCGCTTGCGGGCTACGGGGGGATCTTCCGTCGCAACACGTACGCGTCGGGCGTCATCCCGCAGGTCAGCATCATGCTCGGACCATGCGCCGGCGGTGCGGCGTACTCTCCGGCGCTGACGGACTTCGTCTTCATGGTCCGGCAGACCTCGCAGATGTTCATCACCGGCCCGGACGTGGTGCAGGCTGTCACCGGCGAGCAGGTGTCGCACGACCAACTCGGCGGTGCGGACGTGCACGGCACCGAGTCCGGCGTGGCCCACGCTATCTACGATGACGAGGAGTCCTGCCTCCAGGATGTCCGCTTCCTGCTGTCCCTGCTGCCCGCGAACAACCGCGAACTGCCGCCGATGCATCCGTGCGATGACCCCGTGGATCGTCGCACGGATGCCCTGCTCGACCTGGTCCCGACGGACAACAGCCGTGCCTACGACATGCGGTTGGTCATCGAGGACATCGTCGACGATGGGCTCACCTTCGAAGTCCAACCTACCTGGGCCACCAACATCGTCTGCACACTGGCACGGCTCGGCGGTCACGTGGTGGGCATCGTCGCCAACCAACCGGCGTCGCTGGCCGGTGTGCTCGACATCAAGGCCAGCGAGAAGGCGGCCCGCTTCGTGCAATGGTGTGACGCGTTCAACGTGCCGCTGGTGACCCTCGTCGATGTGCCCGGCTTCCTGCCTGGTGTCGAGCAGGAACACGGTGGGATCATCCGGCGCGGGGCGAAGTTGCTCTACGCCTACTGCAACGCCACCACGCCGAGGATCTCCCTAGTACTGCGTAAAGCGTACGGCGGTGCGTACATCGTGATGGACTCCCGCTCGATTGGCGCGGACATCTCCCTAGCGTGGCCCACCAACGAGATCGCCGTGATGGGGGCCGAGGGAGCCGCCAACGTCATCTACAAGCGCGAGATCGCCGGCGCCGACGATCCGGATGCGGTTCGGCAACAGAAGATCAAGGAGTACCAGACCGAACTCATGCACCCGTACTACGCGGCAGAACGCGGCCTTGTCGATGATGTGATCGACCCTGGAGAGACCCGGGACGTGCTGATCCGCTCGCTGGCCATGCTCCGTGCCAAGCACGCCGACTCGCCGTCGCGCAAGCACGGGAACCCGCCGCAGTGAACTCGTCGGACACGGTGGCCCTCGGCCCGCCCGTACTCGCCGTACGACGCGGCGCCCCGACGGACGAGGAGATCGCCGCGATCGTCCTGGTCTTGCTGGGCAATGACGTTCGGGCGGGGGAGCCGCTGCGGAAGCTGCCCAGGATGCGTGCCTGGGTGGGTGACCGTACCTTTCGCTCGCCCCGGAGCTGGCAGCACCGCCAGTGAGCTCGGCCAATCCTGTTCGGCGACTTCGGCGACGCGACGTAGGGCAATTCGACGAGGCGATCCAGGGACCGGATCGAGGGCCGGTCGTTACGTGGTCGATCTACTCGAGGACCACCGACGGTCTGATCCCTGTCAAATGGGGGCCACAACAAGATCATGAAGGTACGGCGAGGTGGCCGCTCGACCCGGCGGATCCGCCCGCCGGTTGTCTCAGGCCAGATGCAGACGGAAGGACGGCTCCATGAGCGACCAGAAGGCGTCGGTCCTCGACGAGGTCCGCAAGTTCCACCAGAACACCCGACAGCACCAGCCGTTCGTGCCTGGTGCCACCGAGATCTGGCCCTCCGGCGCGACCCTTGACGAGCAGGACCACGTGGCCCTGGTCGAGGCGGCGCTCGACGTGCGTATCGCCGCCGGCAGCAGTGCGCGCAGGTTCGAGTCGCAGTTCGCCCGGAAGATGAACCGCCGCAAGGCGCATCTGACCAACTCGGGTTCCTCGGCGAACCTGCTGGCGGTCGCCGCGCTGACCTCACATCTGCTGGAAGACGCGCGGCTGCGCCCCGGCGACGAGGTCATCACGGTCGCCGCCGGTTTCCCGACCACGGTGAATCCCATCCTGCAGAACGGGTTGATCCCAGTATTCGTCGACGTCGAGTTGGGTACCTACAACACCACCCTCGAACGGGTGGCGCAGGCGCTCGGCCCGCGCACCCGGGCCATCCTTCTGGCCCACGCCCTGGGTAATCCGTACGAGGTCCGTGAGATCGCTGAATTCGCCGCAGACCACGATCTGTTCCTCATCGAGGACAACTGTGACGCAGTGGGATCGACCTACGAGGGTCGGCTGACCGGCACCTTCGGTGACTTGTCGACGGTTAGCTTCTACCCGGCGCACCACCTCACGATGGGGGAGGGCGGCTGCGTCCTCACCGCCGACCTGCGCCTGGCGCGGATCGTGGAGTCAATGCGTGACTGGGGGCGGGACTGCTGGTGCGAACCGGGTGAGAGCGACCGGTGCCTCAAGCGGTTTCAGTACCAGATGGGAACGCTACCGGATGGATATGACCATAAGTATATTTTTTCCCACGTCGGGTACAACCTGAAAGCCACCGACCTGCAGGCGGCACTGGGTCTGACGCAGCTCGCCAAGCTCGATGAATTCTGCACCGTACGGCGACGCAACTGGCGGTTGTTGCGGGAAGGGCTGGATGGGCTGCCGTATCTGTGGTTGCCAGAACCAACCCCAGGCAGTGAACCCAGCTGGTTCGGTTTCGTGCTCACCGTCGACCCGGAGGCGCCCTTCACCCGGGCCGAGCTGGTGGACTTCCTGGAGAGCCGGAAGATCGGTACCCGGCGGCTGTTCGCCGGCAACCTCACTCGTCATCCGGCCTATATCAACCAGCCGCACCGAGTGGTGGGAGAGCTCGTAAACAGCGACATCATCACCGACCAAACCTTTTGGGTCGGGGTATATCCGAGCATCAGCGAGGAGATGGTGGACTACATGATCTCCTCGATCCGGGGGTTCGTCGCGCGTTCGTAAGAGACCCATTGGAGCTGAACGTCCCGGCTCCTCGTTGCCGCGGTGCAGACCGCTGGTAGTAGGGCCAGCACGTCGAGGGAGCAGCTACATCGGGACCCCCGCCGGCTCGGGCACCGTGTGAAGGCGACAAGACGCAGGGCGTCCCAGGCGTAGCGGCGCTGGTTGCCCGACGTGCCGCGGCTGGGGCGGGTTTTGGCCCTCGTGGAACCGTGCTGCCGAGACGGGTGCTTTGCTGAGCTCGGCGAGGGTCCAGAGGTTCCCCTTGTGTCGGTTGTCTTTGTTCGCAGTTACCCACGTACTTGACTTGAACCTATGTTCAAGGTGGACGCTGGATTCAGCAACACCGACCGCCATCGCGCCGTCTCCGATCTTGTACCCGAGGGTAGGTGGCAGACGATGATTAACAAATGGAGGAAAGGACGCACTATGTCAGTGGACCCGCTGAAGATTGCGGTAATCGTGGGCAGCACCCGAAAGGGTCGTTTTGGTCGCGTGGTGGCCGATTGGTTTGTCGGGGAGGCCCAGCAGCGTGATGACATGAAGTTCGATGTCATTGATCTGGCTGAGGTCGACCTGCCGGCGACCCTGCCGGACTTCACCGATGAGCAGGAGCCGGAGGCCGTCCAGACGCTCGCGCCACGCCTCGCGGCAGCTGACGGCTTCGTCCTTGTGACTCCGGAGTACAACCACAGCTATCCCGCCTCTCTCAAAACCGCCATCGACTGGTACCTAAAGGAATGGCAGGCGAAGCCGTTCGCCTTTGTCTCCTACGGTGGCGTCTCGGGCGGATTGCGGTCGGTGGAACACCTGCGGCCGGTCCTGAGCGAGGTGCATGCCACGAGTATCCGCGACACGGTGAGCTTTCACGGTGCCTGGGAGCGGTTCGACGAAAACGGCCAGCCGCGGGATCCCGACGGGTGCAATACCGCCGCGAAGTCGCTGCTGGACCAGCTGTCCTGGTGGGCCACCGCACTGCGTACGGCGAGGAACGAACGTCCCTACGGCGCCTGAACGCGACAGCCCCCATGTCGGCTACCGTCTCCATGGCGGGAAGATCGGCAGCCGTCGCCGGGCTGTCCTGGGTACTGCCGCTCGCCTCCACCCTCACCGTCATGGCGGGGGCGATCCTCACACCCGTGCTGGTTGCCATTCGGCTGGGCTTGGGGCCACTGACACCCCGGTTGGCTTGATCATCACAGCACATGGGCTGGCCATCGCCCTTGTCAGCCCGTTGATCGGGACCGCGATCGACTGGCTCGGCGTGCGGCTCCCGTTGGTCCGGGGCCGAATTCTCCACGGCTTGGCCGGCGGCGGGGGACGCTGACCGGTATCTGCCCCTTGCTGATCGCGAGTCGGATTCTGTTCGGCGTCGCCGCGGCGGTGGTCTTCGCCGGTACAACGGTGACGCTGCTGGCCAGGTACCGGGACGCCGAGCGAGACCGGTTATGGGATGGCGCTCCACCTCGATTCTCCGCTCGTGCTCGGGCCTGTGGTCGACACCGGGTCGATCACCGAAGCGTTCCTGGCCTCTGCCGCGTTGTGGGTGGTTCCGGCCCTTGCGCTCGTCCTGCCAGGCAGTCGAGGGCGCTGGCCGACGCGGGGCCGGCTCCGCCCCCGACCACTGAACCCAACTGGGCTGCCTGACGGCCGCCGGGCGGCGATTCTCGCCGTCCAGCGGCCGTCGTCGTCTGGCCCGGAGAAGCCTTTCGACCGTGAAGTTCATCCACTGCGCCAAGGAGATGAGCATTGATCAATGTATTTCAGCCGAGTCTCGGAGCCGACGAGCTTCAGGCGGTGCGGGAGGTGTTCGACAGTAACTGGTTGGGCCATGGCCCTCGCACTGCGGCGTTCGAGGAGGAGTTCGCGGCCCATCTGGGAGTCCCGGCCGACCGTCTGACGTTTATCAACTCCGCGACGGCCGGGCTCTTTCTCGCGACCGAACTGCTCGGTCTTGGCCCCGATGACGACGTGGTGATGCCTTCGATCTCCTTCGTCGCCGCGGCCAACGCCGTCGCCTCCACCGGCGCCCGGATCGTCTTCTGCGACGTTGACCCGCGCACTCTCAATCCTCGGGTGGAGGACGTTCAGAGCGCGCTGACCCCGCGGACGAAGGCTGTCCTCGTCCTGCACTACGGGGGCCACCCGGGCGACATAGCCGCCATCGCCCAGCTCTGTCAGGACCGCGGCGTGCTCCTGGTCGAGGATGCCGCCTGCGCGGTCGCCTCACAGGCCGGTGATCGGGCGTGCGGCACCTTCGGCGATATGGGTATGTGGAGCTTCGACTCGATGAAGGTACTTGTCACCGGTGACGGCGGCATGCTGTACGTACGCGACGAGGAGACCGCCCGGCGGGCCCGGCGGTTGGCGTATCACGGCCTGGAGCAGTCCAGTGGTTTCGCCGCCGCGAGGGTCTCACACCGGTGGTGGGAGCTGAACGTCCGGGACTTTGGTCGCCGCGTCGTCGGCAACGACGTGACCGCCGCGATCGGCCGGGTCCAACTGCGCAAGCTGCCGGAGGTGATCGCCCGGCGCCGTGCCATCACCGAGATGTACGACCGGCTGCTCGACGATTCCGAGGGCATCCGGCTGCCGCCACGACTCCCCGAGGGACACACCAGCTCCTACTACTTCTACTGGATCCAGGTCGACCCGCGTATCCGCGACCAGGTGGCGGCCGACTTGCTCAACCGGGGTATCTACACCACCTTCCGTTACCCGCCGCTGCACCGGGTACCTGCCTACCGAGGGGCTGTGGACCTGCCGGCGACCGCCGAGGCATCGGAGGCCACGTTGCTGCTGCCGCTGCATCAAGGCTTGGACGACAGTGAAGTCCGTGTGGTCGTCGACGAACTGCGTAAGTCGGTCGAGCACCGGCAGTGCTCGACGGGCTAGGCCGACTGATGGCAGATCTTCGTCCCGGAGTGCCGGAGGGCTGGCCTGGAACGACCGCGCGGAGCTCACCGTGCGGGTGACTGAGACAGAGGTGCCGGGCGCCTACCTGATCACCCCCGAGCAGCTCACCGACGAGCGGGGTTCCTTCCACGAGGCATTGCGCACCGTAGAACTGGAGGAGGTTACCGGAGAGCCGTTCCGGCCACAACAGATCAACTACTCGACCTCGCGCCGGAACACCCTGCGCGGGATCCACTCGGTCACTGTCCCTCCGGGGCAGGCGAAGCTTGTCACCTGTGTTCGAGGGGCGGCCCGGGACATCGTGGTCGACCTGCGGGTCAACTCGCCCACCTTCGGGCACTTCGACGGCACGGTGCTCGACACGATCACGGCCCGCTCAGTCTATGTGCCCGAGGGAGTGGGCCACGGATTCCTCACCCTCACCGACGACACCTGCATCTGCTATGTCCTCTCCAGCGCCCACGTGCCAGGAACCCAGGTCGACATCAATCCCTTGGATCCAGACCTGGCGCTGCCGTGGAACTTCACCGAACCACCACTGATGTCCCACAAGGACACCACGGCGCGCTCCCTGACGGAGACGCTTGACGCAGGGTTGCTGATGGCGTGGGCGGCCGTGCCGCCTGCCGTACGCGACCGGCGCCGAGACGACGAGCATGGCCACCGCCCGCGCCGGTGACCGGAAGCGAACCACGAGGAGCCACCCGCTCAGGGCAGCCGTACGTGCGGTAGGCGTCGGACGATGGCAAGTCCATTCGGGTGGACAGCGGCGCCAGTGACTCCGCGACAGCACGTCGACTGACTGTGGGGTCTGATTCACCCATCGCGGCCGACAGAGATCCTTGTATCCCGGCACCGGAGAACTGGGGGCCAAGCCTGCCGTCTGAGCTGGTCGGGCCGCTTCTCGGTCAGCAATGAGACTTTGGACCTGCTGCGGGAGCAGGCCGACCGACGGTGACCGCAGGGACGCAACTGCCTGTGATCTTCCAGGCGTCACTGCAGCCGAGCTGCAATGCGACCATCACCACCGTTCTCACCTCCGAGGAGACGAAGGTTTATGAAAGCGCTGATTCTGTCCGCCGGGGCCGGAACCCGGCTTCGGCCCTTCAGCCATTCGATGCCCAAACAACTTATCCCGGTCGGCAATACGCCGGTGCTCGAACATGTCGTTAGTAATATCCGTGCACTCGGCGTGACCCAGATCGGCATCATCGTCGGAGACCGGGCTCGCGAGATCAAAGCTGTGCTGGGCGACGGGTCGCGCCTTCAAGTCGAGATCACTTATATCCCACAGGACGAGCCGCTCGGCCTGGCGCACTGCGTCCTGATCGCCCGGGACTTCCTCGGCGACGACGACTTCGTCATGTACCTCGGCGACAACATGCTGCTGGACGGCATCGTTGACTACGCCGAGGCTTTTCGCTCCAGCCGGTCCGCCGCCCACCTCTTGGTGCACAAGGTTTCTGACCCTCGCGAGTTCGGAGTGGTCGAGTTAGGCGTCGACGGAGTGGTGCACCGGCTAGTGGAGAAGGCCGCCGATCCGCCCAGCGACCTGGCGATCATCGGTGTCTACTTCTTCACCCCCGCGATCCACGAGGCGGTGGCGGCGGTCGAACCGAGCGAGCGGGGTGAACTCGAGATCACGCATGCGATCCAGTGGTTGGTGTCGACCGGTGCAGTCGTCCATGCCACCGAGTACGACGGCTACTGGAAAGACACCGGCCGAGTTGAGGACGTGCTGGAGTGCAACCGCACCGTGCTGGAGAGCATCGCCGGGAGTGTCGATGGCGAGGTCGACGGCGCCAGCGTACTGGTCGGAGCGGTGGTCGTCGAGCCGGGGGCGCGAGTGATCCGGTCCAGAATCGAGGGGCCGGTCATCATCGGGGCGGGCAGCCTGGTCGAGGAGAGTCACGTACGCCCGTATACCTCGATCGGCCGAGACTGTGTGTTGCGCGGCTCGGACATTGGCTACTCGATCGCCCTCGACGACGCCGCCGTCTTCGATATGCCAGGACTGCATGGTTCGGTGGTGGGACGGGCCGCGATGGTACGGACGGCCGACCGCGGCGTGGTCAGTAGTCGGCTCATCGTCGGGGACCACTCCCGGGTCGAGGTCGTTACCGGTTGCTGAATGTGACGGCGCTACTCAGCAAGGCGTCCGTACGGCAGGCAACGACGGGCAGACCAGCCGCCGGCACCCCGAGCTTCCCACACCCGCACCCGCAGCAGCCCAGCCCACTCCGAGCTCTTCACGAAAGGTAGGCGACATGAGAATCCTGGTCACCGGTGGTGCCGGCTTCATCGGCTCGCACTACGTCCGCACGATGCTCGACGGCTGCTATCCCGATCATTCGCCATCGGATGTCACCGTTCTGGACAAACTGACCTACGCCGGTAGCCGTGCGAATCTGCCGAATTCTCACCCCCGCTTGACTGTGGTCGAGGGTGACGTCTGTGATCAGGCGCTGCTACACGAGGTGGTGCCCGGCCATGACGCGGTGGTCCACTTCGCCGCGGAGTCCCACGTTGACCGCTCGCTTCTGGCCCCGACGGACTTCGTCCGCACCAACGTCGAGGGCACGCAGAGTCTGCTGCACGCCTGCCTGACCGCCAAGGTCGGGCGGGTCGTGCACGTTTCGACCGACGAGGTGTATGGCTCCATCGAGCAGGGAGCCTGGACCGAGGATTGGCCGTTGGCCCCCAACTCCCCGTACGCCGCCTCCAAGGCGGCTGCCGACTTGGTGGTGCGGGCGTACTGGCGTACGCACGGGCTCGATGTGTCGGTCACTCGGTGCAGCAACAACTATGGCCCGTACCAACACCCGGAAAAGCTCATCCCGTTGTTCGTGACGAACCTGCTAGAGGGCCGAACCGTCCCGCTGTACGGCGACGGTAGTAACGTCCGCGAGTGGCTGCACGTCGATGACCACTGCCGCGCGATACAACTGGTCCTGCGGAATGGCCGGGCCGGCGCGATCTACAACGTCGGTGGCGGGAACGAGCGGACCAACCTTCAGATCGCCCATCAGCTGCTCGAGCTCTGCGGCGCCGACCCCGCGATGATTTGTCGCGTGCCGGACCGCAAGGGGCACGACCAGCGGTACGCGCTGGACGACACCCGGATTCGCGAGGAGCTCGGCTACCAGCCGCACATCGATTTCGACCGCGGTCTCGCGGAAACCGTGGCCTGGTACCGAGACAACCCGGACTGGTGGAAAGCCACGAAGGACCGCAGCCATTGGCGCTAGTCCGCTGGCAGCGTCCCGACAGACCCCAGGAGTATCCGCCATGTCACTTCCCACGCTAGCCGGGCCGAGCCCGCTGACCCAGCGTACGGACGCACGCATCGCCGACCGCCTGGCTCGCTCCCTCGCACCGGTCCACGGCACCGGTACCGGCGCCGTTGCCGTGCTCGACTGGCTCGATGAGCGACGCCAGGGCAGTCGGTTCCGTGTCGACCGCATCCCGTTCGCCGAGTTGCAGGGCTGGTCGTTCACCCCGGACACCGGCAACCTGGTACACCAGAGCGGGCGGTTCTTCACCGTCGAGGGCCTCGACGTCCAGGCTGAGAACGTCCCGGCCCGCCACTGGCAGCAACCGATCATCTCTCAGCCGGAGGTCGGGATCTTAGGTATCCTGGCCAAGGAGTTTGACGGCGTACTGCACGTGTTGATGCAGGCCAAGATGGAGCCGGGTAATCCCAACCTGGTGCAGTTGTCGCCGACGGTGCAAGCCACCCGGAGCAACTACACCGGGGTGCACCGGGGGCAGCGCGTTCGATACATCGAGTACTTCACCGACCAGGGACGTAGCCGGGTGCTGGCTGACGTGCTTCAGTCGGAGCACGGCTCGTGGTTCCACCATAAGAGCAACCGCAACATGATCGTCGAAACCACCGAGGCGATTCCGGAGCACGAAGACTTTCGCTGGCTGACTTTGGGCCAGGTGACCGAGCTGTTGCACCACGACAACGTGGTCAACATGGACGCCCGTACCGTGTTGTCCTGCCTGCCGTGGGACACCGACGACGGTGGCCGGGCACTGCACTCGGACGCCGATCTGCGTTCCTGGTTCACCGCGGAGCGCGCCCGACACGACGTCCGAGCCCGGTTGATTCCGCTCGACGAGGTACGCCAATGGCGGCGCGGCGACTGGACTCTCGATCAGGTGGAGGGCCGATACTTCCGAGTCGTCGCCGTCGCCGTCCAAGCCGCCAACCGGGAGGTGCCGGCCTGGACCCAGCCGCTATTCGAGCCGGTGGGGCCGGGTGTCATCGCATTCTTACACCGGCGGATCGGCGGTGTGCCGCACCTGCTGGTGCGGGCGACTGTCGAGGCCGGCTTCCTGGATACCGTGGAGCTCGGTCCCACGGTGCAGTGCGTCCCCGCCAGCCACGACACCCCGCCACCCTTCCTTGACGCGGTGCTCGGTGCCCCGCCGGAGCGGATTCGCTTCGAGACAGTGCACGCCGAGGAGGGCGGGCGGTTCCTCAACGCGGTCAGCCGGTACCTCATCGTCGACGTCGACGATACGAACACCTTGTCGGATTTGCCCCCCGGATACCGCTGGGTGACCGCGGGACAGCTCACCACACTGGTCCGGCACGGCCACTACCTGAACGTGCAGGCACGCTCCCTGCTTGCCTGCTTTCGCGCCATGTCGAACGTTGCGTCATGACGCCAGTTCGGATGGGAGTCCTCAGCTGTGCGGACATCGCCCGCCGTCGGCTGCTGCCGGCCATGGCGGCGCATCGCGACATCGAGCTGGTCGCCGTCGCGAGCCGTAACGGCGACCGCGCCGCCAAGGTCGCACGGGCCTTCGGCTGCCATGCGGTACGCGGGTACGACGCCCTGCTGCGTCGCGACGACCTCGACGCGGTCTACGTACCCCTGCCGGTAGCCCTGCACAGTGAATGGGCCTCAGCGGCGCTGTGCTCCGGCCGTCACGTTTTGGTCGAGAAGCCACTGGCCGTTACTGCAGATCGTGCTGCCGAACTGCTCGAACTCGCGCGGCAGCGGGGCCTGGTACTGGCGGAGAACGTCATGTTCGTCCACCATCACCAGCACCGCGTGGTCAAGGGAATGCTGGAGCGGGGAGAGATCGGCGAGTTACGTGGGGTGCGCGCCGCCTTCAGCATTCCGACCCTGCCGGAGGGGAACATCCGGTACCGCCCCGAACTCGGCGGTGGTGCCCTCTGGGACGTAGGCCTGTACCCAGTCCGGTTGGCGCTGCACATGCTCGGTTTGGAACTGGACGTCGTGGGTGCTGCCCTGACATCCAGCCCCGGCCAAGAGGTGGATACTTCCGGAGCCGCGCTGCTGGTGCAGACGTCGACAGGCATCTTCGCCCAGCTCGACTGGGGCCTGCAACACGCCTACCGATCGGCCTACGAACTGGTGGGCAGCACCGGCAGGATCGTGGTCGACCGAGCCTTCACCCCGCCGGCTGACTACGAGCCGCTGCTCCAGGTAGAGCGTGACGGGGCCGTCGAGGAGAGGCGTTTGGAGCCGGACGACCAGGTCGCCAACGCGCTCACCGCATTCGTCGCCGCGGTGCGTGGCGTCTCGTCCACAACAGATGCTGTCCTGCAGCGGCAGATCCAACTGCTTGATGGCATCCGTAGCGCCGCACTGACGTGACGACACGCGGCGTGACGTGAATCTGGTGGCGAGCCAGGGGTGGGAATTGCCCTCTTTTCGCTCGGATTCCATGCGAATTGGAGCTCCGTTGCAGGGCCAATGAACGTCACCGTTCAGAGCCACCGGGCCGATTTCGCCCGCCAACTGCCCACCGATCGGAAGGACCGCAGTGATATGCGCAAGGTGTTGATCGCAAACCGGGGGGAGATCGCGGTCCGGATCATCCGCGCCTGCCGGGACGCGCAGCTCACGTCCGTGGCAATCTACGCGGAGCCGGACCGGGACGCCCTGCACGTCCGGATGGCAGACGAGGCGTACGCGTTGGGCGGCGATACTCCAGCCACCAGCTACCTCGACGCCGCGAAGGTGATCGGCGCGGCACGCGCCGCCGAGGCTGACGCGGTCCACCCAGGCTATGGCTTTCTGTCGGAGAACGCCGACTTCGTCGAGATGGTGCTTGCCGCCGGTTTGGTCTGGATCGGTCCGTCGCCGGAGGCCATCCGCGCTCTCGGCGACAAGGTGACGGCGCGGCGGATCGCCCGGCTGGCCGAAGCGCCGCTGGTCGCGGGTACCACAGAACCTGTCGGCGGGGCCGCCGAGATCGTCGCCTTCGCTGAGGAGCACGGACTGCCCGTCGCGATCAAGGCGGTTCACGGTGGCGGTGGTCGGGGCCTGAAGGTCGCCCGCAGTTTCGACCAAATCCCACGGCTGTACGAGTCGGCGGTCCGTGAGGCGACGGCAGCCTTCGGTCGCGGTGAGTGCTTCATTGAGCGATATCTCGAGCGTCCCCGACACGTCGAGACGCAGTGTCTCGCGGACCAGCACGGCCACGTCGTGGTGCTCTCCACACGGGACTGCTCGCTACAACGACGTAACCAAAAGCTTGTCGAGGAGGCACCTGCCCCGTTCCTCACCCCCGAGCAGGACAGGGAGCTGCGCCGAGCGTCCAAGGCGATCCTGCGCGAGGCCGGGTACGTGGGGGCCGGGACCTGCGAATTCCTCATCGACTCGACCGGCGCCATCTCGTTTTTGGAGGTGAACACGCGTCTGCAGGTGGAACATCCGGTCACCGAGGAGGCCACGGGGATCGACCTGGTACAGGAGATGTTCCGCATTGCCCAGGGCGAGCATCTCGGGTACGACGATCCACCTCCGCGCGGGCACTCCATGGAGTTCCGGATCAACAGCGAGGATCCTGGGCGGGACTTCCTCCCGACGCCGGGTACCGTCACCCGTTTCGCGCCCCCGTCCGGGCCCGGAGTACGGCTCGACGCCGGGGTTGTCGAGGGGTCGGTCATCGGCCCAGAGTGGGACTCATTGCTTGCGAAGCTGATTGTGACCGGTGCCGACCGGGCCCAGGCCCTACGGCGGGCCAGCCGGGCGTTGACGGAGTTTGCGGTGGAAGGTCTCGCGACCGTGCTGCCCTTCCATCGTCAGGTGGTGGTGGACCCGGCCTTCGCGCCGGAGTTGGCTGGCTCGACCGCGCCATTCACCGTGCATACCCAGTGGATCCAGTCGGAGTTCCGTAACACCGCTGCACCATTCGAGGGAGATCCCGGCGAGCAAGGAGAGCAAGAGGGCCGGCGCACAGTGGTGATCCAGGTCGGGCAGAAGCGGCTGGAGGTCACCGTACCGGACTCGCTGGTCCTGGCGAGATCGGAACGAACCGCTGCCGCGGCCCCGCGGCCCCAGCGCGCGTCCCGGAGCGCGCCCCGGGGCGATTCGGAGGAGACCTTGCGCTCTCTCATGCAGGGCACCGTCGTGCACGTGGAGGTTGCCGACGGGACGAGTGTTAGGGAGGGCGACCTGGTGGTGATGATCGAGGCGATGAAGATGGAGCAGGCCATCGTCGCCCACCGAGCCGGCCAGGTGGTCGGCCTGAGCGTTGAGACCGGTGGCCCAGTCGCGGCGGGGGAGGCGATCTGCCGAATCGTGTGAGTCGCTGTTCAGCGCTACCCGAACGTCAGCTTCCGCCATGGTCGGGCGAAACGGCCTCCTGCACGGTTGCCGGGAAGGTCAGTCACGTATCTGTGGTGGTGCGGCTGGCAGGGCTTGAGTGGCTTGGCGGCAGTGCCGTGTGGTGTTGCGCGGTTTGACCTCCTGAGCCGTCCATGGCCGTCCCAGCCTCGGCGGGTCACTACTTGACTTGAATATGACTTCAACTTTTAGGCTTGGTAGTGGTCGGCGATGTCGTACATCGACCATAAATCCCTTCATTTTCAATAGGAAGGTGTGTCATGGCGGCTCAGGAGTCACAGCGGGCGGGGCGGCGAGAGTGGTGGGGTCTCGCCGCCCTGGCCCTGCCGACGCTGTTGGTGGCGATGGACCTCACGGTGCTGCACCTGGCGGTGCCGGCACTCAGCGAAGCGCTCAAACCGAGCAGTTCGGAACTGCTCTGGATCACTGACATCTACGGCTTCCTCATCGCCGGCTTCCTGATCACGATGGGGTCGCTCGGCGACCGGATCGGCCGACGTCGGCTGTTGTTGATCGGCGCATTCGGGTTCGGTGTCGCGTCGTTGCTGGCGTCCTTCTCCACCACGCCGGAGATGCTTATCCTCACCCGGGCGCTGCTCGGCGTCGCCGGGGCCACACTGATGCCCTCGACGCTGGCGTTGATCCGTAGCATGTTCCAGAACCCGGCGCAGCGTGGGATGGCGATCGGTGTCTGGATGACCAGCTTTGTCACCGGGACCGCGATCGGACCGCTGGTCGGTGGGGCTCTCCTTGAGTCCTACTGGTGGGGGTCGGTGTTTCTGCTCGGCGTGCCAGTGATGGTGCTATTACTGATCATTGGTCCGATGCTCCTCCCGGAGGTGGCGGATCCCGTCGCCGGCCGCCCGGACCTGCTCAGCGCCCTTGTCTCGCTGGTCACCATTCTGGCCGTGGTGTTCGGGTTCAAGCAGTTCGCCGAGGGGGCCAGCGGTCTACTGCCGTGGGCGTGCATCGCCCTGGGTGCCGGTCTCGGCTGGCTCTTCGTCCGCCGGCAGAGGACTTTGCCGGACCCCCTGCTCGACCTGGCGTTGTTCACCCGCCGAACGTTCGGAGTGGCCGTCGCCATGCAGACCCTGGCGGTCTTCGCGATGGCGGGCGTGCAGTTCTTCGCCGGCCAGTACCTCCAGCTCGTCCT
Organism: Salinispora fenicalii; assembly: GCF_000514815.1. Taxonomy (GTDB): domain Bacteria; phylum Actinomycetota; class Actinomycetes; order Mycobacteriales; family Micromonosporaceae; genus Micromonospora; species Micromonospora fenicalii. The sequence continues at coordinate 16,637 of NZ_AZWQ01000019.1, read as the reverse complement.
CGACATGTCCCCGCTACGAGCCGGACTCTGGTCCCTGCCGTGGACGCTCATGGGCGTCACCGGGGCGATGCTGGCGCCGCTTGCCGTCCGCCGCCTGTCGCGCTCGGCGGTGATGGCGGGCGGCCTGGCGCTCGGCGCCGTGGGCTTCGGTACTCTGGCCGGAATCGGCTCGGCCACAGGGCTCACCTTGCTGCTGGTCAGCATGGTCATCGCCTCTCTCGGCATCTCCGGCGCGATGACCCTAAGCACGGACCTGGCCGTCGGGGCGGCTCCCGAGGAACGCGCCGGGTCGGCGTCGGCCATCTCCGAGACTGGAAGCGAGCTCGGCCTCGCCCTGGGCATCGCAGTACTGGGCAGCATCGGCGGTGTCGTCTATCGCCAGGAACTGTCCGGGTCCGCGCCCGTGACGACCCCGCCCGAGTCGATGGAGGTCGCCACGGGCACGCTGGGCGGCGCGGTCAGTGTGGCGGCCGAGCTGCCCGGCGAGCTCCGAGACGGTCTGCTCGCCGCTGCCCGTGAGGCGTTCACCACAGGGATGGCGGTGACATCGGCGATCAGTAGCGCGGTGTTGGTCACTCTGGCGATCGCCGTCGGCATCCTGCTGCGCCGGGAGCATCGAGACAGCGACGACCGAGTATCCCCGCCTGCCGGTGCCGACCACGAGTCGGTACCACCCCGTGACAACGTTTCCGCCCGAGACGACACTGTAGGAGCTTGAGTACGTCATGCGTGTACTGATCGGCATTCTCCCCGCTGCGGCGCACTTCTACCCGGTTGTGCCGCTGGCCTGGGCCCTTTCGGCAGCGGGCCACGAGGTCTGTGTCACAACGCATCCGGACATGAACGAGACGATCACCGCGTCCGGACTATCCGCCGCCCCCGTCGGGGGAGTTTTCGATCTCACGGCGGCGGTGGGAGCCACTTTCCACAACCCGGTGCTGACCCGGATCGCGGACGCCTTGGACATCGACCCCGGCGACACGAACCTCGACACGGCGGTCCGTCACTACATGCTCGCGCCATTCGCCGCCTACCACGAGGCCGGTGCCAGTACGGCCGCGAGTTCTGCCGTCGACGACCTAGTCAGCATCGCCAGGCGATGGGAGCCCGATCTGGTCCTCTGGGACCCGTTGTTCTTCCCTGGGGCGATCGCCGCGGCGGCATGTGGCGCTGCCCATGCGCGGCTGCTCTGGGGCCTAGACCACATGGGGTGGACCCGGCTGCGATTCCGCGAGCGGCTGCAGGCGGCTGATTCCGGGATCTCCGAAGATCTGATGGCCGAGGTGCTCGAACCCACACTCAAGCGGTACGGCCTGACGTTTAGCGAGGAGTTGCTGCTTGGCCAATGGACCATCGATCCGATGCCGGCGCGAATGAGACTGCCCCTCGACGTACGGACCGTGCCGATGCGCTGGGTCCCTTACAACAGCGCTGCGGTCATTCCGCCATGGACGTATGCCGCCGGTGACCGGCCCCGTGTCTGCCTGACCCTCGGTGTGAGCGGGCGCAAGTTCTTTACCAGAGACGGCGCGATCTCCCTGTCCGACCTGTTCGAGATCGTCGCCGGTATGGACATCGAAGTGGTCGCGACCCTCGATCAGAAGCAGCTGACGTCGATCACCGTGCCGGACAACGTCCGTACGGTCGACTTCATCCCGCTCAACCTTCTGCTGCCGACGTGTGCCGGCATAGTGCACCACGGTGGAGCCGGCACGTTCGCCACCGCCGTCGCGCACCAAGTGCCTCAGCTCGTCATCCCGACTCAGGGCGGCGACTTTCCTGACATCGCCCGGTACGTAGCAGCGCAAGGTGCCGGGCTCACCATCGAAGGTGCCGGCCTCAGCGCCGAGACCCTGGGCGATCACCTGGAACGCCTGCTCACCGACTCTTCCCTGCGTACCGGGACGGCGGCACTGCACCGTGACATGCTGGCCACCCCTAGCCCGAGCGACATCGTACCGCTGCTGGAGAAGCTGATGGCGGAACATCGCCAGTGACCGCCTACGTGGGTCGGTGCATCCCGGAGCTGGGTGTCACCGAGGTCGGCATCACCGTAGCCGGCGTGCGCCCGGGCCCTCGCTGCTGAGAACGTCAGCGGGATTCGCCAGCGCACAACGCTCCAGGGATAGGCAGCCGCAGCCGATGCAGTCCATCAGTTCGTCGCGGAGATGCGCCAACAGCTTCATCCGGGAGTCCAGGTCCGCCCGCCAGCAGTCGCTGACCCGACGCCAGTCCTCCTCGGTGGGGGTGCGTCCATTGGGCAGCAGGCCCAGTACGTGCGCAATCGTGGACAGTGGGATGCCAACCCGCTGGGAGGCTTTGATGAACGCGATACGACGCAGAGCGTCGCGGCTGTAACGGCGCTGGTTGCCGGATGTGCGGCGGCTCTGGATGAGGCCCTGGCGTTCGTAGAACCGCAGCGCCGAGGCCGGGACGCCGCTGCGTTTGGCCAATTCGCCGACCGTCAGCCCCCGCGTGGTGGTCGTGTCGCTCATTGTTACCATACTACTTGACCTGAACTTAAGTTCAAGTCGAATAGTGTAGGTAGTGGCATTTGTTCGCTAGAGAGTGCAGAGCAGAATGCCCGGCGCTTCTGGTTGAGGTTGCGCCCGCCGAAAGTGGGTTGCGTCCACGTGGTCTACGACTTGCCCATGATGGCCGTGTTGCGTAGATGAGAGACGGTCATCGCGTTGATCCTCCAAGATGAACCAAATCAGAGAAGGAAGAGCGAGCGCGAAGGCCGTATCTGACCGTCGCCGTCCTCGACGGCCCTGATCACCCGGCTCGGTCGGTGGCCGGAACGTGGGCAACGGACCGAGCTGCCACCGAAAGTGAGCCAGGGCCGTTAGATCAATACTCCCGCACGAGCAGGGTGAGGGTGGTCGGTTGGGTGTCCAGCAGCGGTAGAGGGCCCAGTTCACCGGTGGTGTTGTTGCGGCGGATCAGCAGACTGTCCGCCCCACCCTCGATGCAGTGTGCTACGAGCGGCTGTCGAACGGTTGCCGGCATCAGGGTCAGTTGATGGTGAATGCGTACAGATCTCCGTTCGTAACGGTGAAGCGCAATCGTAGGGGGCCAACGTCGGTGGGAAGTGTGGTCTTTTCGCCCCAGCGGACGATCGCTCCGGGGGCGAGAGAGTCGGCGGTGACAGGGGTGGCGGCACCCGTGTCGTAGCCGGGAATGGGGTTGCCGGCCAGATCAAGCACCTCCACGATCAGGGATCCATCGGGGCCACCCGGCTCGAAGTTGACGGCGAGTCGATTGCCGGCAGGCGCGAGTGGCCGGGTGGTGACGGTGCCGACGTCGCTGGCCGCCTGGAAAGAGACAAAGCGGTCAGCTGGCCAGACGACTCTGCCAATGTTGGAGCGCCCGTAAGCTACTCGGCAGTCACCCGCTGCCACGTTCGCTGCTAAGCAACTGTGCTCACCAGAAAATGAGCCGTAGTAGAGCCAGGTCTGCTGTTGTCCGTCGACGGTGACAGTCTGCATCGTCGTGCTAGTGAGGTTAAAGCCCCAGTCCCACGACCCCTCAGGGCCTCGAGCGACAAGTTCGTCGCGGTTCGGCCGACTCCAGTTGACCAAATCTCGGGACGCGGCGAGTTGGATCTTCTGGCGGCCCTTGTCGAATCCAGGGTCCCCCTGCACCGGATTCGGGCTGTGAATGACGTCGAAGACCCACGGCAGGCCTAGGTACTGGTCGCCATGTCGGATGGCCGGCATGCCGTAGATCTCGCTCCAGGGGGTGACGCCGTGGGTGCCCGCATCGGTAATCAGTTCGTTGTCGAAGTGGTCAGCGGCGAAGGCTGGTTGCGGTGTAGTCCAGGTTCTGTAGTCGACACTGGTCGAAACCCATACTGTGCGTGGTCCTGTCGGCACTTGCGGGTACGACACAGGGTAGTATTTGAGCATCGCCACGAACCGTTGGGTGGCTGGATCCCAGGTCACGTTCACAACATCCCAGCCGTTGAGTGGCATGCTGTCGGTCAGGGCGTTCCACGAAATTCCGTCTGCCGACTGCAGAGCGTGGTAGCGGAAGTCGCTGGTGCTTCTTGAGGTGAAGTACTGGGGCTCGGTACCACCTGGGGTCCAGGTCGGGCTGCGCACCACACCACCGTTGCCGTTGGTCGTCACCGTCGTGGTGCGGCCGTCGCGACTCCAGACACGGCCGTCGACACTGGTGGCCAGAGCAGTACCGGAGGACGTCGTGTACCACATCCGGTATCCCGGATCCTCGGGGAGAACGCTACCGCTGATCCTCGGGTTGGCGTCCCAGGTGCCGGCGGCCGTTCCGGTCAGTACGACACCCGCACCGACATGCGCCTGCGCCGGATCACCGTCCTTGGTTCCGGGGTGCATGACGCGGCTGAGGCCGGAGTACGTCTCGATCCGTTGGTCACCGACCGCCAACACCACAGCATCCCGGGCGAGGGCTGGGTCGTAGGGGCGATCCAGACTAGATTGCAACGTGACATCGTCCCACATGGTGGTACCTCTGGACGATTGTCTGCTGTAGAGACGAACGGTCAGAGTCGTGGTCCTTGCTGGCGCAGTACCCGTGACACCAAGTTGCTGCCACCCCGAAACACCGTCGACGTCGTCGGTTACCGCGGCCAGGCGGACTCCGGCGGCGTCGCGGAACTCCAGGTACAGGGTGCCGGTAGTGCCGCTGATCCGTCTCGCCCACACCGAGGCGGTAGCCGTCTCACCTGGGGACACCGGAACAGCTCGGCTGAGCGCCGACACCTCGGCACTTGACGACACATCAACGATCTGTAGTGCCCTAACGCCAGTGTGTGCCGCAGTAGCGGTGTTGACGACGGTCGCCGATCCACCCGGTGCATCCACCGACCACTCGGTGGGCTTCGGATTTTCGCGGGGCTCTTCGAACCCCGCATTGGGCACCCGACGCTGCCCTGGCGCCCGGGACACCAGTTCGACATCGTCCCACACCGTGGTGGCCGCATCGGCGAAGCTACTGTAGGCCAGAACGGTGGCGGTAATGGCATCATTCGGAGTGACACCCTGGATGGTCACCTGCTGCCACCCCGACATGCCGCCAGCCGGCGCTGAAAAGGCCGAGGTGCGCGTGCCGTCCGCGCGCCAGAACTCCAGGTACAGCCAGCCTCCAGAGCCAGAGATTCGATTCAGCCAGGCAGATGCGGTCAGTCTTTCGCCGGGTAGAACTGCCACCGGCGCACTGCGCAGACTCACCCCAGAATCGGATGAGGTATCCACAAGGCGCGCGGCATATTGGCCGCTGCGGACCGGGGAGTCGACGATCGTCACCGCCCCGGAGGTTACGTCGCCGGACCACAACTCGGGCTTATCCGCATCGGATTCGAAGCCCGCGTTCGCCAGTAGACGCACGGTATTCGCCCCCAATACTGCAGCGGTGCTCGACACTGGAGCGACCACGCCCGCAGCCCCAATCACGGCAGTCGACAGCAAGAGCGCGGCGGGAATACGACGGGCGCTGCGAGGGGACACCAACATGGTCGCATGGTAGTGCAGCTGATTACACCCCGGAGAGGGGAGGGCGCGGCGAACCCCGCGACGTGCATCGAACGGAGTCCAGCTACTACACCATCACCGCTCCCGCAGGCAGCAACAGCTACATCGTGCCGAAGACGACGGGCACCCAGTGGGAATGGGAACCCGACACCGAACCCCGATTTGTGACTGGCGGTCGGCCAGCGGTGGATCTTGTCGCTACCGCTCGAACTACTTGGTGAGTCACCAGCCGACGCGCAGCGTGAGGCGTTGGCGGCCTACTGCGGCAAAGTGGCTCGCTACGAAGCCCGTCGAGCGTCGGGCTGTGCGGCGCTGGTATCGCTCCAGCACCCCGGAAGACCTGTTCCCGGAAGGTGCGGCGGCAGCCTGTGCGGGTACACCAGACGCCGCACCCGCACCCGGACCACCAACCGCCACGCGTCGCCCGTCGCCCGTCGCCCGGAACGTCCGCGACCGTCCGCCAGTGATAGCCGTGCACCCGTCCCGACGAGGCCCCGCACCTCGGGCAGACCGCAGCGTCCCACGGCGTGCGGGCCCGCACCACGACCCGCTCACCCTCGTCGGCCACGTCCTCGACGACCAGCGGAGACAACCCCGAGATCACCGCCTGTACAAGCCTGTTGACATCCGCCACACAGGAATAGCAACAGCCGCCACCCTCCGTCACCACCGAAAGTGAGACAGGGCCGTTATTTGTACAGTCCCGCGCCTGGCCGCTGCGGACCTCGCCAGTACGGCCCGGCCGGGAACGCGACACCAGCCGCCTGCGTGCTCACCCCGGCCTCGTCCACCCTCGCCGATATCCGCGAGAACGTGCGGACCCTGGCCGACCTTGGCTATGAATGCGATGCCGACACCACCGCCGTTGCGTGCAAACACCCAAGAACGGTCAGCTCACCGACCTGCAGCAGGCATCCAACCGAGCCCACAACCGGCTCCGCGCGGTGGCGAACGCGGCAACAGCCTGTTCAAGACGAGGGCACTGCACAGAGTCGTGGACCGTTACTCGGGAAGGTTCACTGCGCGTGGGCGGATGGCTTGGAAAGGGCTCGTTTTACCTGCCACGTAATGGACACCCGCTGCATGGCGTGAGAATCTCCGAGTGCCAAGGGTAACGCCATTGGCTTCCGAGACGGGAGGAATTGTAGCCATAAGTGATCTTCCCAAGACTATCGAGCACTACATCGGACCTGACTTACGTGTACCTGAACAATGCGAGCCTGAACCGCGCGAACTTGTCTGACGTGAGCCTGACTGGCATGGACCCGTCCGAGGCGGACCTGTGCCGCGTGAGTTTGGCGTTGCCGGTAGCGAGCCTGTCCACCCATGGCGTTGTTCACGCGGCGTGGCCCGGCCCTTCATCGAGGCGTGGAGCGCCGACTCCAAACCGTTCGTGTAGACCAAGGCGGCTGACGACATCCTCGAAACGGTCGCTGCATACTGCCAACGAATTAACGACTCGGCACACTAGTCCCTGAACGCGTTTACGGAGGTCGCGGCCACGCATCGACCCGCACAGACTCTGTTTGTCTATCCATCATGGTAGCCATTGAAATGTCCAGAGCACTCGGCTAATCATCGCAGTAAATAACGACAGCAGCGCATTCCGCTGCCATGGGATCGAAAGGGAGCAGCATGACTCGACCGGAATGGGTCCGGCGACTGCCGCGACGACCGCAGACAGGTGGACGGATGGCGAAGGCCCTGCGCCGCCTCGGGGCGGCCGCCGCCATCAGCCTCGGGATCATCTCGGCGGTGACCGTCGCGACGCCAGCCAGTGCGGCGACAACGACGATCTGCAAGAGTTCCCCCGTGCCCGCCGGGTACGTCATCATCGGTCAGGGTTCGGCTGCCTCCTGTCCGGGCAGCTTCCCCAACACCTGGACGATCACTACCCCGTCCACCACGGGACCCACCGTGATGTGCAAGATCTCCCCCGTGCCCGCCGGGTACGTCATCATCGGCCAGGGTTCGGCTGCCTCCTGTCCGGGCAGCTTCCCCAACACCTGGACGATCACTACCCCGTCCACCACGGGACCCACCGTGATGTGCAAGATCTCCCCCGTGCCCGCCGGGTACGTCATCATCGGCGAGGGCTCGGCTGCCTCCTGTCCGGGCAGCTTCCCCAACACCTGGACCATCCGACTGCCCTGATACCCGGCACGAATGGTCCCGCTGAAACCTCGGCGGGACCATTCGACACATCCCAGACTCCCGCGCCAACCCCGTGGGTCTGTCAAGTAACGGCCCTGTCTCACATTCGGTGGTGACGGAGGGTGCTGTTATCCGAGGAGGATGCGGTGGCGGAGCAGGGTGAAGCCTGCTCGTGCGTGCGTTTGGCAGGCGATTCGTTGTCAACGCCGCCTCAAACGGGCTCTTCGAAGTTAAGCGGGGTTGAGGTGTCCGCGGTGGCGGCGGGTGGTCGCGGTACGGGTGCGTAGCCGCTGGTTTTCGGGGTTGCGGAACCTGTAGGCGTTGCGGGCTACCGGTTTGATGACGCGGTTGGTGCCTTCGGCGCCGGCGTTGGTGATGTCGGTGCGCAGCAACGCGAGGATTTCGGGCCGCCAGGTCTTGATGGTGGTGGGTCTACTGCTTCACCCGTAGCGCCCGCTGCCTGCACCGCGGACAGCATCGTGCCTGTTCACAACCGGTGGACAGGTCCACCACTGGGACGTCTGAGGCGTCCACCTCGACCCGCTCGGCGACCAGGCCGTCCAGGCCCAGCAGCCGGGTCGTATCGTTGACCATGCTCGCAGCTCTTCACTTGTGACTATCCGATCTAGATACCCAGATGACTATTGATGAGCTGCGAGCCTTCACTCTCGGGTCGACCTCAGTCGCGAATCCCGCTCAACTTCGAAGAGCCCGTTTACGCCGGGATGTCGGTGACCGGCTGCCTGAGGATGGTGCGTAGCTTGTCTGGTGCGACCTTGCGGAAGTCATTGAAGTAGATCTCGTGGTGTTTTCCGGTCATGCGTAGCCCGTGGCTAGGGATGAACTCGTGATGCATGTGTTCAAGTACGTCGCCCTCGTTGTCGAAGGAGCCGACGTGCAGCGTCTGCACACATTTCCCTTCGGACAGTGTCTGGAGGCGGACGTGGTCGAGCCGAGCCGGTCGGTGTTTGGCTCTGACTTGCTCGATGGCCGCCTCGAACATGAGCTGGTCGATCCACCCCGGGACCATGATCATCAGTGTCCAATCCCACTGTGTCCTGTCCCGTGCGGTGGTGAAGGAGTTCATGTCCTTGGCCCACCACAGGCCCTCCAGCGGCGGGACGACGTAGTCGCGCCCAAGGTCTCGCTTGCTGGTGAATTTCAGTCCGTATGCCACTGGGTAGAGCATCGCGATCGCCTCGGCGAAGGCAGTTGAGGTGCCTGGATCACCGTGGCCGTCGGTCATGAGGTACTGCATGTCCGGCACGTCGACAATACGAAGTCGACCTGGTTGTGCGCGATACGCGTCAAGGGTCTTCTTGAAGTCGATTTTCTCTTCAGACTTGTTCATCATCGGGTTCCTGGACTCGGCTGGCGAGCCACTGCCTTTCTGCCTCCAAGAGGCTGAGGGAATAGGAGAACAGTTCGCGTGTAGCGAGTGGTGGGAAGCCTTGCGTGTCCCGTTCCTGGATCGCCTGAGCGTCCTGGACCGCAGCGATCTGGGCTTCGACCTGCGTCAGTCGAGTGCGTAGCGCCTGTGCGTACTGCTGCGCCGAGAGTAGGGACAGGTTGGCGACACCGACCAGCAGGGGATGGGGGACCGGCTGTGCGTCGGCGACCAGGGTCAGCGCGCCACGTGCGGCGGCCCGGCGACCTTCGTCGGTGGCGTGGAAGACGCGGCGTGACTTCCCGGTTGGAGCCTTCGGAGCGTGTAGGAAACCGCGTCGCTCGAGCTTGGTGAGTAGGTAGTAGATCGAGGAGAAGCCGATCTCTGTCCACCGTCGTATGCCGCGCTGTTCGATCACCTGCTCTAGGTCGTAGCCGTGTTGCGGCCGTTCGATGATCAAGCCTAGGACGGTTAGCTCAGCCGGAGTCAGCTCCATGACGAATATTCTAGTACTAGAATAGCTGCCATGGAGAGGGGCGGTCGCGTGCTGCTCTCCGTGCAGCTCCAGGCGCGATACGTCCGTGATCTCCAACTGCTCAACCAGATGCGCGGCCACCTGCCGCGGGTCCGGCTGGACGACGAGGTAGGTTCCGCAACCCCGAAACCCAGCGGCTACGCACCCGTACCGCGACCACCCGCCGCCACCGCGGACACCTCAACCCCGCTTAACTTCGAAGAGCCCTCAAACGGGGCTCTGGCACACATTTTGTGAGTCGTGCTCATTGAGCCGCTTTCATCCTGCGTAGCGGTTCGCTTCGACGTGGTGCAGGACGAGGATGGCTTGGACGATCGCGGTGTCCAGGTCGTCGGCCGCCACGCTGAGCAGGGCTATCGCCTCCTGGACGTAGCGCCAGGCGGTGGCAACGCCGGTCTCGAAGCCAGCCGCGAGTCGGACTTGCTGCCGGTGCATTGTCGCCACCACCTGATCTCGGTGGTCAGTGCGGTGACACCCGGCCTCGTCGGATCGGCAGTCGGTTGCCAGTACGGGTTGAGCCCCAATATTCCGGTGATCTCGACGGTTGTCTTCGCAATACTGGGCTCGACGAGGTCGAAACCGTTGTGCCGAGCGCGAGGGCGCACTCCGGTGTTCGGTAGACCTGTGAATCGCAAACCGTCAGGAAGTGCAGATCATGACGTACGCCGTGCTGCCCTCCACCCGGGCTCCGGTCCGGGTGTGGACCGACCCGTACAGCATTGAACCGCAGGCCGCTGCGCAGCTCCGCAACATCGGCACCCTGCCCTGGGTGCAGGGCGTAGCCGTGATGCCCGACGTGCATTTCGGTAAGGGCGCCACCGTCGGATCGGTTATCGCGATGCGGCAGGCCGTCTCGCCGGCCGCGGTCGGCGTCGATATCGGCTGTGGCATGTCGGCGGTTCGGACCTCGCTGACCGCGGCCGACCTGCCGGACGACCTCGCGGGGCTGCGGCGCGCGATCGAGGACGCGATTCCGGTCGGTTTCGCCCAGCGCAAGGAGGCGGTGAACCCGCGTCGGATCTGGGGGTTGGCGCAGGCAGGATGGGACGACTTCTGGCGGAGATTCAGCGGCCTGCACGCCGGAGTCGCCCGGCTGGAAGGCCGAGCGATGAACCAGATGGGGACGCTCGGCGGCGGGAACCACTTCATCGAGGTCTGCCTTGAGCAGGGTGGTGTCGACGCGGGTCGGGTGTGGTTGATGTTGCACTCCGGCTCCCGGAACATCGGCAAGGAGCTGGCGGAGCGGCACATGGCCATCGCCCGGCGGTTGTCGCACAATGCCGCCCTGCCCGATCGTGACCTGGCGGTCTTCCTCGCCGGGACGGCGGAGATGGACGCGTACCGCCGGGACCTGTGGTGGGCGCAGGAGTACGCGCGGCGCAACCGGGCGGTCATGCTCGCGCTGCTCTGCACCGTGGTCCGGGACCGGTTCCCGCAGGTGAGTTACGACGAGCCGATCAGCTGCCACCACAACTACGTCGCCGAGGAGACCTACGACGGCGTGGAGGTGTTGGTCACCCGCAAGGGCGCCATCCGGGCCGGGGCGGGGGAGCTGGGCATCATCCCCGGATCGATGGGGACCGGCTCCTACATCGTGCGGGGTAAGGGCAACGAGGCCGCGTACTGCTCCGCGTCGCACGGTGCGGGCCGGCGGATGTCCCGGGGGCAGGCCAAGCGGAGCTTCACCACCGATGACCTGGCGGCGCAGACCGCCGGGGTGGAGTGCCGCAAGGACGCCGGTGTCGTGGACGAGATTCCCGGCGCGTACAAGGACATTGAGGCCGTGCTGGCGCAGCAGACCGACCTGGTCGAGGTGGTAGCGCACCTCAAGCAGGTGGTCTGCGTAAAGGGGTAGGCCGCTTGAGACTGGCAGGGTCGCGTAATCTAAATGTCTTGTATTCGTGTTCATGGCTCGTCCAGCAATCACGGTGAATCACGCTGAGCGTGGTGCTGGCGGCGAGATCTGCATCCACGATGATCGCCTGATGACGCGGGTATTCCGGTGCGGCGGGGCCTGATTTGTGTCACGCGTCGGCGGGCCAAGCGCGGCGTACAGCGTCGAGGGCGGTTTCCCGGTCGGCGCCGAGCAGCTGTGCCTGTCGCAGGTAGGCGGCCGCGTGCCGGTCGAGCGCTTGGCGGTGTCCGTCAGCGGGTGGCGCGGGCGCCTGGTCCGCGACGCGGGTGCCGCCGCCGCGTCGGGACCGGACCAGCCCGGCGGCCTCCAACTCGCGGTAGGTGCGGGCCACGGTGCCGACGGCCAGGCCGAGGTCGCCGGCGAGCTGCCGCAGCGGTGGCAGGCGGTCGCCGGGTTTGAGTGCTCCGGTGTGCATCAGGTCGGACAGTTGCCGGCGCAGCTGCTCGTATGGGGGCGTGGGGTCCTGCGTGTCGACCCGTAGGGTCGGGGTGCTCACGCCGACACCGGGGCGGGCCGGTCGGCGCGGGGGCCGGGGCTAAGGACGGCGACGGAGCTCCAGGCCAGCAGGACGATCCAGGCCGGGACGAGCAGGAACAGCCCCCAGGCCGCGGCGGTCCACCACAGGGGCCGGCACGGGCTGGACAGCAGTCCGGCTGCGGTGAACAGGCTGATCCCGATGAGCGGGATGGTGACCAGCACGCCGCAGGCGCCGGTGACGGCGGTGGCGGAGTGGCGCCGCTCGGCGTCGTCACGCACCATGTCACCGGCGGGGGCCTGCGGGCGCGGACGCCCGACGAGCCGGTGCATCGCCAGCGCGGCGATCAGCACGCCGAGGCCGACCAGCGGGGCGAGTGGGAGGCTGTAGAAGGAGCCGGCCCATGGGCCGTGGGTGCCGATGAAGTCGCCGCAGTCGTAGGCCAGGGCGCGGCCGGCGCGGCCGAGGCCGTCGGGGGATCCAGCGGCGGTGGTAGCGGCCAGTAGGACGGCTAGCGCGGTGCCGGCGGCGGCCACCGCCCGGAACGGTCGGCGTGGCAGGTAGTGGCGGACCTGCCGGGTCTCCAGAGCGGCCTGGCGGGTGCTGCAGGCGGGGCGCGCGACGACCCGGCTTTCTCCCGCCACCACTCCGGCCAGCACGCAGAGCCCGAACAGGGGTGCGGCCAGCAGGACGCCTCGTCCCAGCGGGTCGTAGCCGGCGGTGACGGCGGCGACCGCCGCTCCGACGGCCAGGCCGGCCCACCGCCAGCGCCGGGTGGTGCGTCGGATGTGCTCGGTTGCGGGCTCGTCCGCCGCGGACGGGCCGGCCAGCGCGACGCCGAGCAACGGCACCAGCAGGAGCCCCACAATCCAAGCACCAACCACGATGACACCTCCTTGTATCAAGTGATTGATACAAGCGAGAATGCCGGGACACCTTGGTTGTGTCAAGTGGTTGATACAACCAAGGTCAGCCAGACAGGCTCAGCTGCTTCGCTTCGGCGGCGCCCGGGCCAAAACAGGCCGGTGAGTCTGGCAGGGTGCGCGGTAGTCCAACCTTCTTGTATTCACCGGCCGCTCGCCAGTCACGGCGCGTTGCGGGTTGGGCTGTAGCGGTTCCAGGCGCCGCCGGCGGCGGCGTGGTGCCGTTGGGTGCTGTGGTGGGACGCTGTCCGCACCAGCTGTTACCACCGGCAGGATCTCAAGCGCGTCTGGCACTACCTCGTCCGCTTCGGCGGACCCGCTACGCGTCCCGCGTCCCTGGCTGATTGTCTCCCCAGAGGAAGCCCGCCGACAGGGACAGACGGGAGCCGTGCCGTCGAAGCCGGAGGGTCGCCCGCCCGTTACCGCCTGGTCTGGTGGTAGCGGCGCTCCAGGAGAGCGATGAGGGTGGCTCGTTCGCCCGCGATGCCTTCCGCGAGGCGAGCCGCGGCCTGTACCGCCAGCCAGGGCCCTGACTGCGGTAGTGGCTGCACCGAGCCAGCCCGGTAGGCGCGGGCGTAGCGGCGGGTGAACACCGACCGGCTGCTCGTGATCAACCTAGAAGACACCCGTGGTATCTCCGGTGGCGGAGCGGAGTAGCGCAGGAGCAGCATCGTCCGGGCATGGTCTGCTGCTGGGACACCACGCGTCGCGTTGGGCCAGTCAATGACCGCGGCTCGACCACCGGTGAGCATCAGGTTGCCGGGGTGGTAGTCCCCGTGGCAGAGGCGGTCCCCCTCGGGCAGGTCTTCGAGGAGCCGCAGCGTGTGGTCCCGTAGCCGCGTCGGCATGGTGGCGTCGGTGATGTGGCCGGCCAGGACCGAGCGGAGTTCGGGCAGGTCGGCGGGGGCCGACACCTGGTGTACGGCGAGCTGGGTGGCGGCCAGCGTGCGGGCCACGCCGAGCATCCGCCACGGCTGTCGCTGTAACAGGGTGAGCATGTCTGCCCCGTCTAGGCGTTCCAGCACCAGGCCGACGCGTCCATCCCACTCCACCGTGTCGGTCAGTTTCGGGGCGACGCCGTGCCCGGCCAGCGTGGCCAGCGCTCTCGCCTCGGCGCGGTGTCCGTGCAGTCCGGGCCGGTACAGCTTGACGATCGCATCGTCGCACCACACGTGTACGTCCGCCTCCCGCCCGGCGCCGATCTTGGTTCCGATCATTGTTGTGCCTTTCGGCGGGGTACGCGGCTGACCTCGATCAGGGTCCTGGTGGAGTGCGCGACAAACGTACCGTGGGTGCGGATGTGGGCGTCGAGCCGTTCGAGTCGGGCGCGGTGCCGCTCAACGGCGAAGTTGAGTACCCACCAGGCGCACTTGCGCAGGGTGTAGACGACCGCGCCGATCTCGAAGAACTCCATCCGGCAGCGGGTGGTGCGCAGCTCCACGATCTCCAACCCGGAGCGCCGAGCGGCGGCGACCTCCCGGTGTGGGTCACGAGCAAAACGCTCGTGGGGCAGGGGGCCGCGAAAGTACTCGATGAGTTCAAACGCGAGCAGACGTGAGTACCGCCATGGCGGTCGCTGCTCGGTGGCGCGGCCGTTGAGCCAGTCGAAGCTCCACCCGGACACGTCCGCCGCTGCTGCCTCGTCAACCAGTTCCTGGAAGGCACGCACCCCCGAATTCTGACCGTGCCGTCAACCGGCTTGACCTTTCGGGGGGCCGACCGAGGCCGATGACCGTGCTCACGAACAGGTGTTCGCGGCCTGCTCACCAGCCGAGTACGGCCGGGCTCGAAGCCGATATCGGCTATCTGGAGGGTGATACCTGACGTCGAGGACCGGGCATGCTTAAGCCCCCCAGCGCGCCAGCACTGGGGGGCTTAAGTGCTTGTCAGCGCCGGGCTTGCGTAACGAACGCCTGCCACGCCTCCGGACCGAACACCAGCGCCGGCCCGGTTGGGTCCTTGCTGTCACGGACGCCGACGACGCCGGGAAGGTTGTCGGCGACCTCCACACAGTCCCCGTTACCGCCACCGGAACTTCGGGTGGATTTGCGCCACACGGCGCCGTCGAGGTTCATACCTGGTCCCTCCGTAGTTCACGGGCCACCGACGCGGCGACTTTCTGTGACTCTACCGGGCTCAAGGCTGAAGCTCGGAGGTGATCAAAAGCCAAGGTGTATCGCCCCACATCGCGGGCGGCGTCGACCGGGGTGTCCCCGGTCAACGCCTCACGGAACGCGATCGTGGGGTACTCCGCAAATTCCATGATCGTGAAAGCGCCGCTCAGTCCGGAATGCCATCCGATGTTTGATGGCAGCACCTGCACAGTAACTCCTGATGGTGGTTCGGTCACTCGCTCAAGCTGCCCTGCAAGCACCTCCGAGGACCCGACTTGACGGTGTAGTAGCGATTCGTCAAGGACGACCCACAAGCTCAGCCCGTCGTTCTCGATCCGCTGCTGACGTTGCATTCGAGCCGCCACCAGCCGATCCACCTCCTCGGGCTCCGTTCGTACGGGGTCCGCCGCAAACAGCGCCCGAGCGTACGACTCGGTTTGGAGCAGCCCGGGGAAGACTCCCAAGGACCAAACTTTCAAGGACGTGGCGTCGTTCTCGAATCCAATGTATGACCCGAGGGAACCGGTGATGACGTCCCGGTACGACTCCCACCAACCCCGCTCTCGTCCGGCGCGGGCAAGCTGCCAGTGCCGATCTTGTTCGTCCGGGTCGGTGACGCCGTACAGGTTGAGCATCAGCATCAGATCCCCTTTGGATACAGGGGATACGGCATTTTCGATCCGACTGACCTTCGGCTGGCTGCTGGCAAGGTGCTCCGCAACCTGAGCCGTGCTTAGCTCGGCCGCCTCTCGAAGCGCCCGGAGCATCATTCCGAGCCGTCGACCAGCCATGTTGCCTGGTTGGTACCGCCGTGAGTTGGCCATGCATCGCATCGTACTCACGCAGACGCGAATCCAGATACCCCGAAGGTCGACCCGATTTGAATCACGTGTATTGCATGGCCCTGTGTGCATGATGCACGATGGACTCGACGTAGCGCCCCATGTGCAACCCGTATAGGTCGCCACATCCCCAGCCGTGCAGGAGGAGACATGCGCCCCAGTCGTTGGTTCCGCCGCCAGAGGAAGAACTCACCGTCCCCCGCGATCGCACGGCAGCAGAGGAACGGTGTCCTGTGCCCTGTGATGGTGCAGCGAGCTAGGTCGATCAATCTGCCGGCGTGGATGACTCAACCCACCGTCGCCAACCCCCAGGTAGGCCGCGTTGGTTGGCTCACTCCGGCCCAGCAGTGGCGAGCCAACGGAGGTCGCTGGTGACCGCGCACCGGCCGCCTGCCCGAGGCGCCGACAGGCGAGACTGAGGGGGGTATCGATGGTCGGCATTGCTACTGCCGTAGTCGTTGGGCTCGCCGTTGGCGTGATTCTGGGCCTGGTGACCAAAAGCCGCTCGGGCAGTTGGTGCCCCCGGTGTGGTGACCTCAAACGCTGCCTACGTGACCACGCGGGCGGGAACCGACCATGATCCGCGCACACGACCCCATGCGCCCGCTGTGGCGGTGCCGGGCCTGCGGCGCCGACTGGCCCTGCCAACCCGCGCGGCTCGCGTTGCTGGCCGAGTATCGCGGCAGGAGGTCAGCACTACTGGCCCACCAGGACAAGCTCCTGGCCGAGGCATCAGATCAGCTATCCCGACTCAACGGCACCAGACCCGACCTCAGGGAAAG
>NZ_KI911472.1:267211-391712 GCF_000514815.1 Salinispora fenicalii | reverse complement strand
CACCCCAGCGAACTCCATCCGCAGGGCCGCCAGGTCGACCGCCCGAGCACCCATCCGCTGGCCCAAGTCGGCGAGGGGCCATGACGCGAGGTAGCCGAACCGCACCGCGTACACCCCAACCACGTGCAGGCCGTGGTGGTCCGAGTAGTCCATCAACGTGTACCCCAACAGTTGGTCCAGGTCGGTGCGCGGCAGCGACGCCGCCCGGCTACCGTCCGCGCGGGGCTTGCCGCCCTGGCCGGCCTTGAACTCGACCAGCATCCCACCAGCGATCAGGTCTGCGTCGGCGGCGAGGTCAGCGCTGCCCTCGAACGTCATCCCGGTCGTCACAGGCCCGGCCGGCAACACTGGCAGCAGCCGCTCGACCGCCAGGGCCCGCATCGCGACCAGGTCAGCTACCTCTACATCATTAGCCAGCGCGAGTAGGTCCGCCGCGCCACTGGAGGCGTTCAGGCGCATCAGCCGGGAGTGCTCCACCGACTCCGCCCGGTACAGCTCCACCAGCAGCGCCAGGGCGTAACAGACCCGCGCCCACAACTCGTCACCGCGATCGGCGAACCCGGCCGGGCGCATCCGCAGCTCCACCTCACGGTTCGCCGTCTGGCGGGGTGACTCCCCGGCCGCGAGCTCGTGGAGCAACTCCTTGCCTGCCCGCAGGCACCGCGCCCGTCCCGACAAGAGCCCGACCAGCGGCAGGGCGATCGACGGCTGCGGGTCGACAAGCATCCGCAACCAGAAGTCGATCGCCGCCCCCTGCGTACCCGGCGCCGCCCCAGCCGGCATCAGCACCTGCTGGGCACCGGCCCCGACGCGGAACTCCGCCTGAATTTCCTTGTGCTGCGGGAACGTGACACCCAGCCACGCCGCCACCGGGCTCTGCCGGTCCTTCACCTCGTATGTCAACGCAGACATATCGGCATGCTACCGAGAGCGACCGACAAGAAGCTCCAGGTGATTTTCGCCCCTGTGGGCTGCACCCGGCGGAGGACCGCCGGGCGTGCCCTCGTGGTCAGCGGTGCGCCGGGGTGACCTCGGCGCACCGCAGTGGCCGGTAGCCGTCGGTGTCGAGTTGGGAGAGTTCGCCGTCGATGTCGATGGAGTGGGTGCTGTAGAAGCGGACGTTCTCGTGGTGGGTGGGCCAGACAGGTACCGGGCGGCGTAGACGGTGCGGCGCAGCGCCCCGTACTCCTTGATCGCGCTGGTCAGCGTGTTCTGCTGGCGTTTCGAGGAACACAGCTTCCCGACGACCAGTGCGGCGGTGGCGTGGCCGCCCTGCACGCTCGCGGCGACGCGCAGCAGATCGTCCTAGGTGCTCGTGATCAGGTCGGTGTTCAGGCGCCGGGTCAGCAGGCCACCGGCGCGTGGGTAGCGGGGGAGGAACTCGGCGTTCGGCCCGGTCCGGTAGAGGGTGATCTTCCCGAGGTCGCGGATGCGCGGTGAGAGCTACTTGCCGACCAAAGGGTGGTGCCGTAGACCGCGTCCACCTCCTTAGCCTGCAGACCGCAGCTGTCGCCGGGCTGGCCGCCGTGGCCGTCGGCACCTGGGCGGCGCTCGCGCTCGCCGCGGCACCCCGCTGGCTACGCAAAGGTGCCGACGGGCTCCTGCACCTACCGGTTGCCATCCCATCGGTGGTGGTTGGGCTCGGGCTACTGGTCGCGTACAGCCGACCGCCGCTGCTGCTCAACGGCACGCGCTGGATCGTGCTGATCGCCCACCTGGTGCTCGTCCTGTCCTTTTCCTATGCCACCGTGGCCAGCGCGCTGACCCGCATCGACGACTCGTACGCCCAGGTCGCCGCGTCGCTGGGGGCGCGGCCCGCGCTGGTACTTTTGCGGATCCGCCTGCCGATGCTGCTGCCGGCAATGTCGGCGGCCGCGGCACTCGCGGTCGCGTTGTCGATGGGCGAGGTCGGCGCCACGATCATGGTGTACCCGCCGGACTGGCGCACGTTGCCGGTCACCGTCTTCACCCTGACCGACCGGGGCCGTACGTTCGATGCAGCGGCGGCCACGCTGATCCTGCTCGGCGCGACCCTGGTGACGTTGCTGGTTCTCGGCCGGATCTCCCGTGGTCGGGCAGTCGCCGGTGGCTCACCGTGACCGTCCACCTCGGCCGGCCCGGTTAACGAGGTCTGCGTATGGAAGCCTGCCACCGCGAAGGGATTCTCCGGCTTCTCACCGGATCGGAGGTCAGAAGAGCACGACAGCGACCGCGTACACGGACAGGCCCGCTGCCAGGCACAAGCAGACCAGCGAGATGCGGTTGCGTCGTGCGGCGATCCTGCGGTAGCGGAGCACGACCCGGGCCGCCTCCAGCACTTCCTCATTCTCGGAGCTCCGGGAACTCCGAGAATGATCCCTCGCGCCGAATCCTTCGCTCTGCACTGCCGCCCGCCTCAGTCATGCACGTCGTGCCTTCGACCCGCTCCGACTGCGCCGTTATCCGTGCCGAACGGGGCGATCATGCTATGCGCATCCGACGGAACCGGTCAAGCCCATGCATACGGAGTGCAGGGGGCGTCGACGGTGTTCACCTCATGGGACAGGCCCGCTGCCGGTAGCCCCAGATGCACCGGCCACAGTTTGCATGTCCCGGCAGGATTCGTTGTCCGTTCCTGCCCGACCGGGGACCGCGCACCCTGCCAGGTGCGTCCCGCGCATGCCGGAAGCCGCCGCGCCGCGACGACGCCATGACCCGAGGCACCAGGGATTCACTCGCTGGTTTCAGCGCTGGAACTCGTCGCGCGCTGCAGCCGGTGCGTGTCGGCGCCGATGTCGACCTTCCGGGCGTCCAGCCAACCCTTCGGCACCCGGACCGTGTCACCAGCGTCGATCAGCTTCGGCAGCTCCCGCATCGCGTTGACCACCCACACCGCCTCCGCGGTCGCCCCGAAGCCGATCACCTGGCACAGCAGCCGCACGAACCCGCGCACCGTGTTGAACCGTTCCACCACCTGCGCCCGCCACTCCCCGTCCGGGGTGGCGTCCTAGGGCGGGATGAACTCCTGCACCGCCTCCATCGCGGTCCGCAGCTTCGCCCG
Source organism: Salinispora fenicalii (assembly GCF_000514815.1). Lineage (GTDB taxonomy): Bacteria > Actinomycetota > Actinomycetes > Mycobacteriales > Micromonosporaceae > Micromonospora > Micromonospora fenicalii. The sequence goes on along the minus strand of NZ_KI911472.1, from coordinate 388,672 downwards.
CGACCCGACCACGGACTCGATCGCGTCCCACACCACCGCCAGCGGCACCGCCTCACCCCAGGTCTCCGCCTCGAACAGCACCTGCACCGCCGCCGACAGCACCCCGGCGTGCCGGGCCTGACCGTGCGAACGCTTCAGCATCTGCTCCAGGTCACTGGCCTGTTCCGCGGTGACCACACCGGCCAGGGCCGCGTACAGCCGGGTCTCGGCCGCCTTCCGGGCGCCGGCCACGTCATCGCGCAGCGTCGTCATCCCGGGCAGCAGCACCCGCTCGGCCCGCAACCGGGCCACCGCCGAGTAGAACAACGCTTTCGGCCCGTCCCCGGTAGCCCACGCCTGATCGCCCACCCACGCCAGCAGCGACTCCTTCACCGATGGGTACGAACGGAAGCCGTATACCTCACAGGTCTCCGTTTGATGCTCGAACCGGGTCGGCCTGCGCTCCAGATACGCCTTCACGCACGACGGATCGGCCACCTTGATCTGCGAGGCCACGTAGTCGACCACCACGCCCGGCACGTCGAGCGGATCCTCCAGGAACCGGCCCAGATGACGAACCGTCACCAGTTGAAGACTGAAGCCCAACCGGTTGTGATCACCACGCCTGAACGCCACCAGGTCCCGGTCCGCATCATCCAGGAAGGAGAACCGCTCAAGGACCGCCTGCTCCGGCGGGCCGGTGAACCGGCCGTACACCGCCTCTTCGGCGGAAGTCAGAAAACTTCTCACACCGCATCAACGACCACAACTATCGATCATTATCACTTGATCTTAACTAGCGTGACTTCCCGAACGGTAGTCCAACCGCCGGCAGGCCATGCCGAGTAGTCGATGACCGGATGCAGGTGATCCATCCGGATGGTAGTGACGAGCAGCGATGGATCTACGGACCGCTCGGCGATGCGGTTTTCCGTGCCTCGTCGCGACGAGCCAGCCGGTCGAGCTCAGGCAGGGAACGAAGCAATGCTGGCAGGGTGCCGAACACGAGAGGAAGGCCACCCAGCTCGCTGATCCCAACCCACGCAATGTCGTCATGCTCCTCAGGAGCACGGTTGATCGGAGAGCCAACCCAGTCTCCGATCAGCCAGACGCTCACGTGAACGGCGTCCTCACCACTGCCCGCATGCCAGTTGGCCAACCGTGAAGAGAACTCTGTCGCAATGTGAACGCCCAGCTCCTCGCGCATCCCGAGGCGTTCTTCGCCACCCTCAAACGAGAGTTAGACGTCGACCACCGCCGCTGGGTATCCGAAGCCGACGCCCGCCGCGACATGCTCCGGTGGATCGCGTTCTACAACCACCGCCGTCAGCACTCCGCACTCGGCTACCGCAGCCCCGCCGACTACGAACAGACCCTCACACCCACTACGCCGCATCAGGTCGCGGCATAACCCGGTGTCTACATCCCGGGGGAACCTCAGACCTTGAGGAGATGCTGGCCTTGCCCAACGATGTGGTCGGCCAGGAAAGGCTGCTCGCACTGAACGTGAGTGGAGATTCGATGGTCGAAGCTGGCATCGCGGACAGGGATGTCGTCGTGGTGCGGCAGCAAGCGGCCGCCGACAGCGGCGCTACCCCGTCGTGTGGTAGTCACTCCCCGATCAGACCGCGCAGCCACCAGTACCACTCCGCCGAGCAGTGGGGCTGGCTGCCGGCAGCGGACGACAGACCCCACCGCGTCTTCAGCTGGTTCTGAAGATCTTGTAGCCGTTCAGGTCAGGACGAGAAGGTCCAAGGCATCAACCACAGGTCCGGTTTCGGTTCGCGCTGCGCCTTGCAGTCGGGCCAGGCCTGCGATGTACTCGTCGTCGTTGATCAGTTGCAGAGGGGTGTGTGCCTCGCGGCGCAGTGCCGTCGCAGCCTCGCCTAATGAGGCCGCGGTTACCTGCGGCACCTGTTCGAGGCCGACGGTGACGAACCCGGCGGCACTGAAGGCTTCTTCGACGTCGGCCACGCTGGGGTAGGTGTCGAGTACACGAATGGCTTCGGGGAAGTAGCGGAACAGGGTGATCGCTTGGTGTCGGCCGGCGAACGCGGAGCGGATCAGCACCCGGCCGCCGGGGCGCACAACCCGGCGTACTTCTCGGGCTGCACGGTACAGGTCTGGCACGTGGTGGATGACCGTGGAGATCCAGGCGGCGTTGACGCTGCCGTCGTCGAGCGGGATGTGCTCGGCGTCGCCATGCACCACAGGCTGGTACATCGAGCGGGCGCGCATCGCCTCGGAGGGCTCGACCGCGGTGACCTCGATGTCGTACCAGTCAATGAAGGATCGCGCCCACATTCCGGTACCGGAGCCCAGGTCGAGTATTCGCATGCCTGCATGAGGGGCAAGGTGCCGGGTCACGGCCTCCCGCCAAGCCGAGAGCCCGTCGTCGGTGAGGTGACGGGTCGCCTCGAACGCCGCGGCGTCCGCATCGTCAAACGCGATTCGAGCCATGCCATTGACCCAACTGCTTGGACACCCGAGGAAGCAAGGGCACAGCGGTATGACGAACCACCCATGTTGACGGGCTACCGGCCGCGGACAAGTACGGCGCGTACTTCCGCGGCCTGTTCGCCGCCTGGGCACCGATCGCTTCCCCACAGGTCAGGGGTGAAGCGCAGCGACTCGTTGGCTACGGTACCCGGAACACTCCTGCAAAGCCCCAGGATTGACCGGTTCATAACGCTCTACAAGCTACAGCCGGTTCGCGGGGGTCATCTCTCCGGATGACCCGAAGCTCGGCCGAGCGAAGCCGTTCCGGCATGTCACGCTGCCAGCGCGGACGAAGCGTTCCTGCGGTAGTTCCGGACCGGCCGCACGCATTGGCCGCGGACCTGCGCGGAAGCCGGCACCTCCCAAATCCGCCTCCGCCGATGCGCTGAACTCGACGGTGACCGCACCCGTGGCCGTTCATCGTGGCAGTCAGGCGTAGGTGTCTTCGAAGGTGAGGCGTCGCACGGTACGTAGCGTCGATTGGAGGCTGTCGAGGTCGGTGGAGCCCAGGGCGAGGCGGATCGCCTGCGGTGTGTGCACCGTGGTGGTGAACGGCTGCGCCGTGGTGACCGAGATGTGGTGCCGCGCGAGGGTGGCGGTCAGGCGGTCGGCGCGTGCGTCGTCGGGCAGCGGCAGCCAGGCGAAGTAAGACGAGGGGTGGCTGATGAGCGGCAAGCCCGCCAGTTCTTGTCGGGCGAGTGCTTGGCGGGCCCTTGCGTCGTTGCGCTTTTGTGCTTCCAACTGGTCCGCCGTGCCGTCTTCGAGCCAGCGGCAGATGATCGCGGTGGTCAGTGCCGGGGTGTTCCAGGTGGTGGCGCGGATCGCGCGTTCGAGTGAGGGCACGGTGGGCGGCGGAGCGAGGACGAAGCCGACCCGCAGGCCCGTGGCGATGCTCTTGGACAGTCCCGAGACGTAGATGGTGATCTCCGGCGCGGTCGCGGCCAACGGCGGTGGGGGGTCCTCGACCAGGTAGGCGTAGGAGGCGTCTTCAATGATGATCGCGCCGTGCCGTCGGGCAATCTCGATCAGACGGACGCGGTCGGCCGCCGGCATAACCCAGCCTAGCGGGTTGTGCAGGGTGGGCATGGTGTAGATCGCGCGCACCGGGCGGGCCGCGCACAGCGTTTCGAGGGCTTCGAGGTCCGGCCCGTCGGTAGTTGTGGGGATGGGCTGCAGGTCGAGGTGGAAGGCGTGCGCGAGCACCTTGAAGCCCGGGTAGGTGAGTGCGTCAACCACGACGACGTCGCCGGCATTGAGCCCGGCCATGACGGTGATGGCCAGGCCGTGCTGCGCGCCAGTGACGATGAGGATCTGATCCGCGTCGGCGGTGATTCCGCGACGCCTCAAGTGCCGCGCGATCGAGGCTCTGTCCCGGGGACGGCCTCGATGCGGTTGGTAGCGCAGCAGGGAGTCGAGGTCACCGGAGGTGGCCACCTCCCGCAGGGCCTGCCGTAGGAGGTCGGCCTGGCCGGGCAGCGACGGATAGTTGAAGTTGAGGTCGACCGCGTCCGTGGCGACTGCCTGCTGATCGATGCCATGGCCGACCGGAACCGCGGGGTCGCGTACGAACGTGCCGCGGCCCTGTTCCCGGCTGACCAGGCCCATCACTTCCAGTTCGGCGTACACCCGGGTTGCGGTGACCACGGCGATGCCCTCGCGGGCGGCGAGCCCACGGTGGGTTGGCAGCCGCGTACCTGCGGCGAGCCGCCCCGCGCGGATGTCGGATGCGAGCGCGTCCACCAGGGCTTTGTAACGTGCGGATGCCATACGCCGAATTGTATCCATGACAATTCTTTGACTGTTCTGTTCGCTAGCTCCTACCGTCGGTCCAGACCCGCCCAGCCGGAAGGACAGCCACCGTGCACATCGCCATCCTCACCTTCGAGGGCTACAACGAACTCGACTCCCTGATCGCGCTCGGTGTACTCAACCGCATCAAGACCGACGGCTGGCGCGTCACGATCGCCACCCCTAGCCCCACGGTGACGTCGATGAACGGGGTGGTTATCGAGCAAATGTCCACCCTTGAGCAGGCATGCGCCGCTGACGCCGTAATCGTCGGCAGCGGCAATGCCACCCGCGAAGTCGTCGAAGACCCGGCAATCATGAATGTCCTACGCGACCTGGACCCCTCGCGCCAACTCATCGCGGCGCAGTGCTCGGGCGCACTTGTACTGGCCAAGCTTGGTCTGCTTCACGACATCCCCGTCTGCACCGACCTGATCACTAAGCCCTGGGTTGTCGCCGCCGGCGTCGAGGTGCTTAACCAGCCCTTCTACGCGAAGGACAATGTCGCCACCGCGGGCGGCTGCCTGGCCTCGCACTACCTCGCCGCCTGGGCTATCGCCCGCCTCCAGGGCAAGGACGCCGCCGAAGGCGCGCTGCACTATGTCGTCCCGGTCGGCGAGAAGGAGGAATACATCGAGCGTGTCTGGCGCAACATCTCCCCCTACCTGCCCGCCCCCGCGTCAGCGCTCGCAGGCCAGGGCGGCGACGCTGGCCTGCCCCGCGCCCACCCAGTCGCCCTACCGGAACACCGGTAGGGCGATCAGCCCGCGTAGTCGAAACGATTCCCGCCAACGGATGTCGTGGGCCGGCACGGCCAGCCGTATCCCGGGAAAGCGGTCGAGCAGGTCGTCGCCGGGCCGCGCTCTCTTGCGCGCCACCTGTTCGATCAGGAACCGCCGCATGTTTGCCATGGCCGATCGGGACTGGGCGGGCTGGTTGGCGTCGGCGGACAGCAGCGTGTTCGTCCACGTCCGAAAGTCGACGCTGGCCTGGGTGGGCAAGCCGAGGAGTTCGTGCATGACCTGCAAGGGCAACGGTGGCACAACCGTCTGGGTTCATGGCTGCGCCGAGTATAGATGCCCTCAGTCCGGTCAAGCGCGCCCGACCGATCCGCCCGTCTACCGAGACACGTCACTTTCGCTGGACGTAGCCGCGCGACTGAAATCGATTGAGGTGACATGTTCGGCCAGGCAGGATCACGCTTCGTGACCCAGGCAACCTTGCGGACCGCGCGGCTTCAACTCGTGCCGTTGAGCGACGATCACCTGGAGGGTGAGGTCCAGCTCGACGCGGATCCGGAAGTCATGCGCTACCTGGGCCGGCCGCGGCAGCGGGCTGAGGTGGAGCAGGCGCATCGGCGGCGAATCGTCGTCGCATCGGCGGTTCCCGGGCTCGGTTTCTGGGCCGGGCTGATGGAGGGTTCGTTTGTCGGATGGTGGATTTTGCAGCCGCCGGAGCGTGCGGATCAGGGGCCGGTCGAGGGGCAGGCGGAGTTGGGCTACCGACTACTGCGCCGGTACTGGCGTCAAGGCCTGGCCAGTGAGGGCGCCCGCGAACTGATCCGGCACGGCTTCGCCGACCTGGGCCTGCACCGCATCTTCGCCGAGACGATGGCGGTCAACCTGCCCTCCCGCACGACCATGGCGGCGGTCGGGTTGGACTACGTGCGTACCTTCCACCTGGACTTCGACGACCCGCTACCCGGCAGCGAGCACGGTGAGGTTGAGTACGCGACCACCCGCCAAGAATGGCTGGCCAACCGGACAGACGTCGTCCCCCAACCACCACCCGGGAAACACGCGGCGGATCGGGCCGAACGGGCGGTACCACGTGCCAGCGTTGGTCGGCAGAATCGGCGCTCATGATCGATACAAGGGTCACCGATAACACCTGCCCGGAGTGCGGTACTGCCACAGTCGCTCCGCGCGAGGCCCTGCCATGGTGCCCGGCCTGCGAGTGGAACCTCGAAGCGTACGACGCTGAACGCATCGGCCCGTTCTTTGGCTGGCGCTGGCTGGACCGACGGATCCATGACGTCGGGTACCGCATGACCCGTCGCCAGTTCGACCGGCTGCTCGGGCGACCGCTGGGCAGTAGTGGCGTCGGCACAGCCGCCATCGTCACCGCCACCGCATCCTGCTTGCTGTTCCTCGGCGTCGTGGCCCTCGCTGCCACCGGGATCTGGCTGATCGTCGCCTTCTCCTTTCCGGGCCCGTCGCTTCTGCTGGCGGTTCCCCTACTCGCCCTCGCCGTCGGACTACGGCCCCGCTTCGGGCGGCTCGACCCCGACGCCGATGTCCTCCGCCGAGACCGCTCACCCGAGCTTTTCGCCCTGGTTGATGAGGTGGCGCAGGCGGTTGGGGCGCCGACTCCCGACGTGATTGTCGTCAACGCCGACTTCAACGCGTACGCGGCAACGATAGGCATCCGCCGCCGGGTGCTGTGTCTCGGACTGCCGTACTGGGGATGCCTCGCGCCGCAGGAACGCGTCGCCCTGCTCGGTCACGAACTCGGCCACTTCGTCAACGGCGACCCGCGGCGGATGCTGCTCACCCAGCCGGCGTTCACCACCCTCGGCTCCGCGGCGGACCTTCTCCGCCCGGCGCCATCGACCGCCCCCGGCCTCATCGAGTGGATGGGGGCGGCCCTTGGGCGAGTCATCCAATACCCGCTGTCCCGTCTGTTGTTCACGCTGCATGTGGCACTCGTGTGCGTGGCGCTACGAGACAGTCAGCGGGCCGAGTACCTGGCGGACGAGATGTCGGCGAAGGTCGCGGGAACAGCCGCTGCAACGAGCCTGCTGGATACCGCGCTACGGGTCGAGTCAATGTCGCTCGCTGTACGCCGGGAGTCCAGGGCGGGGCACGGTCCCCAACGGTGGCGGGCGGCGGTCGCCGAGTCGCGGGCGGCCAGTGCCGACCAGCTGCCGCTGTTGCGGCAGCTGTCGGGCCGCGAGGAGGCGTCGCTGTTCTCCTCCCATCCGCCCACCGGTCTGCGTCACCTGATGCTCGAGGGCGTTCAGCCCCACGATCTGACGGTGGTGCTCACCGAGCAACGTTCGTCCCGCATCGACGACGAGCTGACCAAGGAGTACGAGTCAGCCCGTCGGGTGCTGGCCTGGTGAGTCCATAGCTGGGGCGGCGGCGTCACCGCGAGTCAGTTCACGGTAGGAGAGGTAGTCCGCGAGGCGAGCGGACCCGGTGAGCATCGCCCGGCCGCGGGTCGTGATCCGCTCTCGCCACTGTTCGATCGATGCCGCCAGCGGGCCGGCCCCACCGGCGGCGTGCACCTGCTCGATCACCGCGGCGATGTGATGCAGCAGGTAGCCCCCACGTCGCAAGAGGTGGGTGAGTTCGGCGTCGCGTACGTCCTCGGGTGAGTAGACCCGCGCGGTCCGGGACCGGGCTGGGGCCAGGATGCCGGCCCGCTCCCATTTGCGCAGTGTGGCTGGGGTTACGCCGAGCCGGCGGGCGAGCACACCGACGGAGACCGACGCGGCCGGACCGGGCGCGGTCGAGGTGGATCCGGACGCCAGGACAATGGCAGCCGCGGCGACCTGGTCCAGGGTCTCCCGGTCGCGTTGCAGCAGTACGTGGGCGGCATCGACGATGGCCAGGGCGGACGGGAGGTCGCCCCGGAGGACCGCCCTCATGATCTCTCCGGCTGACTGAAAGCCGTACCCCCGGACAAGCGCGACGTAGGCGGTCAGCGCGCCCACGTGGTCGTCGGTGTAGCTGCGGTAGCCGCTCGCCGTCCGGAAAGCCGGCGGGATCACTCCGGCCGCCTCGTAGTTGCGGACCGCCTGCGCGGAGAGCCCGTGCGGCCGGGCCAGATCCACAGGCCGATACACCGTCGTTTGAGACTTCAACAGCCGGTCCCCCGGTCATCGATGGGAACAGTTTAAACCGAAGGTTCAACGATACGGTTAAGGTCATGGCTTTCGATACGGAGTTGCAGGCCCTTGTCCGTGCCCACCGGCCGCGGCTGCTCGCGATCGGCGAGCCTTACCACGGTGAGCCGGCCTTCCCCCACCTGCGCAATCGGATCCTCGAAACCCTCGTCAAGCACGGCTTCCGGTCCATCGCCATCGAATCGGACCGGGTCGCCGGGCTCGCCGTCAACGACTACGTGCAGGGCCGCCGCGACGAGGTGGACCTGAGTGCCGGCATTAGCCACGGCTGGGGCACCCACCCCGCCAGCCGCGAACTGATCGACTGGCTGCGCGCGCACAACGAGGGGCTACCGCCCGACGAGCGGGTCACCTTCCACGGCTTCGACGCGCCAACCGAGATCACCGGCGCGCCCAGTCCCGGGCCGATCCTGCGTGAGCTGCGCGAATACCTCGGCGAAGCCCTGTCCGAGCTGGATCGCCTCGTAGGCGACGAGAAGCGTTGGAGCGCCCCCGAAATCATGTTCGATGCCGCGCGATCACCCGGCCGGTCACCGGAGGCGACGGCGCTGCGCGGTATCGCCGAGGATTTCCGCACGCAGCTGTACGCCGACGCGCCCCGCCTGGTCCGGGAGACATCGCTGGAATCCTGGAACCGCGCCACGGTACTCGCCAGCACGGCTGTCGGCCTACTCACCTACCACGGCGCGATGGCCGTACCGGGCACCCAGTCGCAGCGCATCGGTCGCCTGCTCGCCGTTCGGGATGCGCTGATGGCACAGAATCTGCTCGACATCGACGCCCGTGAGCGGGACCGGGGGCCGGTCCTGGTCTGCGCCCACAACGTCCACCTGCAACGGCACCCGGGCCGGTGGGACAGCCGCTGGGATGGCCAGGACCTGGCAGCGCAGTGGAACGGCGCCGGCTCGATCGTGTCCGTGTCGCTCGGCAACAGGTACGTCTATGTGGCCGGCAGTCTCGGGGCGAGCGGGCCGCTCGGTCTCGGGCAGCCGGAGCCCGGCACCTACGAGTATCAGCTCGGCGCCGAGACCGGGATCTTCCCGCCGCCCACCGGCGACGGTCTCCGCGAACGCGCGGCCGACCTGCTCGGACTGTCGTCGCTGGACGCGGCGACGGTCGAGACCTGTGACGCGATCCTGCACCTCGGTTTCGCGCCGGGCGCGGCCGACGCGGCCCGGATCGCTGGCCTGGCGGGGGTGACCGAGACCCGGATCCCGCCGGCTTCCGAGCAGCCACCCCACACCTGGGGTGACCGGTTCTTCTTCACTGACACGGACCGAGTGCGACCGTTCGCCACGATCGTCGGGCATGACGTCCCGGGCTTCGACGAACGGTCCCGCCTGGCCGGCCCCGGACGGTACCGGCTCAACATCGAGGTGGATCGAGCCGAGTTCCGCAACCTGTTCGGCTACGGCCCGGAGGAGTTCGCCGCACACAGCGACGGCATCAACTTCACGGAGCCGGACCGTCTGCTCCCCCATCCGGTCTACGCCGGGCAGGGCTGGGTCAGCGTCGTCAATCCGGGTCAGGCCACCGCGGAGGACGTGACCCGGCTGGTGGCTCGGGCTCGTTCCCGCAGGAATCAGCAGAATCTGCTACCGGCTGGTACTGCAACGGGGGTAGGCGTCCCAGCCGGTGCGCGGCCACCACAACTCGCGGTTGTCAGGGGTTGAGATCCCTCCAGGGGTAAGGTAAACCTGAGTCATGTTTAGTTCTGTGGACGGTACGTCGCCCGGCACCAAACCCGCCACGCAGCGGCGCTCCCGCGAGACCCGGGACAAGCTCATCACCGCACTGGACGAACTGCTTCACGAAGAGAGCTTCGACGAGATCAGCGTCGCGCAGATCGCCAACCGGGCCGGTGTGTCCGTGGCCTCGGTCTACCAGCGTTTCGACAATCAGAACGCCGCGGTCGCCATCCTCGTCGCCCTGTACCTGCGCCGGGTGACGCAATGGTGGGACGACTTCTCCCGGGACAACGCCGAGCCGAGCAGCCGCACCTCGCTGCGCGAGGCACTTGTCCAAGTCGGCCGTGCGGCATGGCGTCAATCCGAGGACCTGCGCTATGTCATGCAACCGGCCTACCTTCAGTCTCGGTTGCACCCGGACTTGCTAGACGAGCACTGGCGGCACCGGGAGGAGGTTGCCGTGTCCGGCTTTCGCTCACTGCTACAGAGTCACGCCGACGAGATACGCCATTCAGACTTGGCCAGAGCGGCCAGCATGACTGCGTACTTCTTCAACCTGATGTTCCTGGGACGCCTGCTTCACCCAGAGGGGATGTCCGGCTGGAACCTTCCCACCGATGCCGACGAGTTCGCCAAGGAACTCGCCGACTTCGTATGTGGCTACCTCGGTGTCGCCAACGTCCCGGGCTCGTCGGACCGGCGGAATCGATGATGTGGACCTTTGTCGAACGGGCCACTCTGACTGCTACCGCCCTCACCACAACGTTGATCCTCTTTGCCGCTCCGACGAGCGTGGCGCTGCCGGCGATCGTCGCGGTGACCGCACTCAGCATCCTCCGCCTGGTCAACAACAGCGCCCGGTGGCAGATGGCACCGGGCTACCTCGCCGTCGTCTGGCTTTGCGTCGCTGTCGTCACAGAACTGCCCGTTGGCGTACGCATCGTCGGCGGGCTGGTCGCCCTGTTGTTGTCGACAGCGTCTGCCGCGTTGGTAGTCGGCTTTCCCATCCCTAGCCTCCCACAGCCCGACGGTCCGTTCGGGGTCGGCATGATCACGACAACGGAGGAGCGCGATGTCGGGACGGCACCACGCATGGGACGCAGGCGACTCTTCGTCACCACGTGGTATCCGGCGGAAGCAAACCTGACTCAACGACGAGGCGAAGCCCTGTGGTCCGAATTCCACGAAGCTCCTGGGATTCCCTCCGGGCTACGGCGGCTCGCCGGCTACCTGAAGCAGGTACGGACGCATGCGATTCGTGACGCCCACGCCAGCCGACACGCTACGACCGCACCGATAGTCCTCTACCAGCCCGGGCTCGTGTCCATCACCTCGGAGAACTCCCTCCTGATGGAATCGTTGGCAAGCCACGGCTATATCGTGGTGAGTGTCAGGCACATCGATCAGCGTGCCGAGCTGGAGGAATCAAACGCAGCCGTCGCCCCGGCCACAGCCAGACGGACCCAGGAGATCAACCGCGAGCTGCGGGGTAAGCTCACCCGATCCGAGCGCGCCCGAATCTCTGCGGAGCTCTACCAGTTAAGCACCAGCACAGCTACCGTCGTTGCCCGCCGTACCGAAGACTCACAGCATGTGCTTGACCGGCTTCCCACCATCCTGGCCAGTGTTCCCGGGTATCCCACCGGTGAAGTGGGGTCAGGGCGGCCGATCGCCACGATGGGGCTGTCTCTGGGCGGGGCGGTCGCCAGCGAGCTCAGTAAGATTGACAACCGGTGCACCGCAGCCATCAACATCGATGGTGGGCTCTACAGCGAACGCCCTCATGACCCACTCAGCGTTCCGTACCTGATGATCTACAGTGAGTTAAACTCTGGCAGCAACGATTTCGCACGAGACATCGCACAGGCCGAGTTCCACGAGATGACAGTACCCGGGGCAAAGCACCTGGACTTCCATGACGCTACCGTCGTACTACCAATTCTGCGATGGTTGGGACACCTCGGCGACGCGTCCGGTATCGAAATAGCCCGATGGAAGAATAGTCAGATCCAACAGTTCCTGGACCGGACGGTTCGGTGCACGACGCCTGATACATCTGCCGGGTGACTCCAGCTCGGGGAGTCTCCTGCAACACGGTGAGCTCGTGGCCCCTGTAGCGCGCCGTAGCCACCCGATTCGACAAGTTCGCTGCGCGTGCTACGAAGCCACCGTGCACATCGCCGCGGTCAACGAGTGGCTATGACCGACTTCGACAAAGGCCCTAGGGCGGTTGTCACGAGTTGCCGCAGCTCGGTGAGGTGCATTAGGCGGGCCGCCGCAACGTAGACGGCGCCGCCGGTGACGCCCGCCATGGTTACGGTGATCAGCGCCCCGGTGTTCGAGGAGCCGAGCAGCGGGGTGAGGGCGTGGACCGTGAGCCCAGCACAGCTGCTGGAGAGGCCGACAGCGACCGCTACCCGGGCATGCGTACGAAGCAGTCGGCGCCCATCGATTCGGCCCAGCCGGCGGCGCAGGAGAAGGGCGGCAGCGCCGAGGCCCACCGTGTAGGCGACCGCGTACGCGAGGGGAACCCCGACCACGGCGTTGGCGCGGGGTAGTAGCCGCGACGCGGCGAAGCATCCGACCACGCCGACGGCGGTGACTCCGACGGTGATGAGGGCGGGGGTCTTGGTGTCCTGCAGGGCGTAGAACCCGCGTTGCAAGATCATGAATCCGGTGAACGGCACCAGGGCTACCCCGAAGGCTGCTACCACCGCCCCCAGCAGGGCGATCGCCGACGGTGAACTGCGGCCGTAGGCGAACAACAGCGTGGCGATCTGTGGGCCGAGCACCGTCATGGCTACCGCGATCGGGGCGAGAGCGACGACGGCCAGCCGTACCGCCTGAGATAGGTCCTCGACGATGTGGCCGTGCTGCCGGCCGGCGGCGTGGCGACTGAGCCGGGGCAGCATGGCGGTCATCACCGACATGACGATGACCCCGAACGGCATCTGAAACACCGCGAGCGCGTTCTGGAAGGCGCTGACCCCGCCTGGTCCGCTGATCGAGGCGACCCGGGTGGCCACCGCGAGCAGGATCTGCGCGGCGACGACCGACACGAGGACCCAGCCGCCGAGTTGGCCGATGCGGCGGATTCCGATACCCCGCGGGTTGAGCCGGGGCCGAAGGGTGAAGCCGCTGCGTGCCAGCGCCCACACCACCAGAGTCATCTGGGCAAAGACGCCCGCGGTGGTGCCCACGGCGAGCAACAGCAGCTGCCCGGTGGGCATTGACGTGATGCTGGTGGTGCCGCCGATCGCCAGGTAGGTCAGCCCGACAGCGATCACAATCAGGCTGTTGACAACCGGCGCCCACATCGGCGCGGCGAACCGGCCCCGGGTGTTGAGCACAGCGCCAGCGGTGGCGCTGAAGCCGTAGAACAGGATCTGGGGCAGGAAGAACCGGCACAGCAGCACCGCCAGGTCGTGCTGCTCGCCAGAGAAGCCCGGCGCGTAGACCGCGACCAGCCACGGAGCTGAGATCATCGCTATCAGCGTGACCGCCCCGAGCCCGTAGCCGCCCAGCGACAGCAGCCGCTGGGCGTAGCTCACCCCGGCATCGGGCTCGGTCAGGGTGGCACGCACCAGCAGCGGCACCACCACGCTGGCCATCGCACCTCCGAGGACCAGCTCGTAGACGGCGTTGGGCAGGGTGTTCGCCACGTTGTAGCTGTCGAGCAGACGACTCCCCATTCCCAGGGCGGAGGCCAGCACCACCAGCCGGACGAAGCCGACGATCCGTGATACCAAGGTCGCCACCGCCATGGCCCGGCCCGCGCTGCCAAGGGAAGGTTCTTCTGCCATGGCGATCTTCCTAGCGCACGGGCGCCCGCCCTGAAGCCCTGCCCCCGGCCCCGATCTCAGTGTGTCGCCTCGGCTGCTGCCGACCGTGCTCGAACCTTGCGGGTGGCGCGCAGCAGCAGTCCGGCGTAGAGCAGCAGCAGGGCGTCCTGGAGCAGCACGAACCAGCCGAGTCCCTGGGTCAGGAAGCTCCCGAAGCAACCGCAGTTGTCGACCGTCAGCCCGCGCGCGAACGCCTGTGCCGCCAGACCGGCCCAGGTCACCGCCACCCCCGTGTAGATCCAGACCGGGGTCAGCGCGCACGACCGCGGTCGGCTCAGTAGCCAAAGCCCACCGGCCAGTTCCGCCAGGATCAGCACCGCGGCCAGCCACGGCAGCGCCGCCGCGGGCGCGATCTCGTACGTGTCGAGGATGTCCGGCATCGCTGGCCACGAAGCAAGCTGGCCTACTCCCATCGCCGTGAGGATGGCCCCCAGGACAGCACGAAGCCACATGAGCCGACGCTAGCGGCAGAACCCAGCTCCAGCACCGCAAACAGTTTGCTGTCCGGGCACCCCAGCTGCTTTAATGAACGAACAGTCATTTATTAATGAAGGGGGTGGCGATGGTGGGACGCCCGCGCGGGGTTGACGATGCGGTGATCTTGCGTGCGACGACGCAGGTCATGGGCCAGGTGGGTCCGGCAGGTCTCACGTTGGCGGCCGTGGCGCGCGAGGTCGGGCTGGCACCGGCGACCCTGGTGCAACGCTTCGGCTCCAAACACGGCCTACTCCTCGCCCTCGCCGACCAGGCGGAGAAGGACATGAGCGAGCTGGTCGGGCGAGTGCGTCGGTCGCACGACTCGGCGCTCGGAGCTCTGGCGGCGCTGATGGTGCGGTCCTTGGCGGCGCTGAGCACCCCGGAGAGCTACGCCAATCACCTGGCATTCCTGTGCATGGATCTTGGTGATCCACAGCTCTACGAACGCGCCCTGGCCATTCACCGCACTCAGCAACGGATGATCGAGCAACTACTCACCGAGGCAGTGGGCACCGGCGAGCTTCGCACCAACAGCAACCCCACAGCGCTGGCCCGCACGGTGCAGGCAGTCATCGCCGGCACCGGCCTGAACTGGGCGCTGGAGCGCGAAGGCCGCCTTGAGCAGCGGCTTCGGCAAGAGCTCGATGCCGTGCTGGCGTCCCACCTGCCACTACCTGCCAACCCTGAACTGGAGGAGTCATGACCGTTGACACACGCCCGCTGGCCGGAAAGGTGGCCCTGGTCGCCGGCGGCACCCGAGGCGGCGGACGGGGTATCGCCGTCGAGCTCGGTGCCGCCGGTGCGACGGTGTACGTCACCGGCCGAAGCGGCGCCGGAGAACGTTCCGACCTCGCCCGCCCGGAGACCATCGAACAGACCGCCGAGCACGTCACCGCCGCTGGCGGACTGGGTATTGCCGTTCGCACCGACCACAGCCGTCCCGACGAGGTCCAGGCGCTCATCCACCAGATCGATTCGGAGCAGGACGGTCAACTCGACATCGTGGTCAACTCCGTGTGGGGCGGCGATCCGCTGACCGACTGGGAACATCCACTGTGGGAGCAGGAGCTGGACACCGGTCTGCGGCTGCTGCGGCAGGCAGTGGATACCCACATCATTACCAGCCGGTACGCGCTCCCCCTCCTGGTCGCCCGCCGCAGCGGACTGGTCGTGGAGGTGACCGACGGCAACACCGCCCGCTACCGTGGCAGCCTCTTCTACGACCTGGCGAAATCCGCGGTCATCCGGCTCGCCGTCGCCCAGGCTGCCGAGCTCAAGCCCCACGGCGTGGCGGCCGTAGCCATCACGCCGGGCTTTCTCCGTTCGGAGGCCATGCTGGAACACTTCGGTGTCACCGAGGCCAACTGGCGCGACGGCGTAGCCCAGGACCCGAACTTCGCCTACTCCGAGACCCCGGCCTACCTCGGTCGGGCTGTCGCGGCGCTGGCCGCAGACCCGAACATCATGGCCAAGACCGGGCGCGCCCTGGCCACCTGGGGCCTCTATCGGGAGTACGGGTTCACCGACGCCGACGGCAGCCAACCGGACTTCGCCGCTCACTGGGCGAGGAACCTGGCCGACCAGCACGGGCCCCTCGGGGAACCGCTCTGACCGACGCCACGGCCGGGAGCGCGGTGTCGCGGCGGCGGCATGCTATTCGGCCGTGACGGGTATGGGCGGAGGCATGGAGCATTTCACGATCGGGACTGTCGCCCAGGAGAGTGCGGACTTCCGCCAGGTGTTGTGGACCGGGAAGCATACCCAACTGGTCGTCATGACCATCCCGCCCGGTGGTGAGATCGGCGCGGAGGTGCACGAGCACACCGACCAAATCCTGATCTTCGTCAGCGGCGTCGGCGAGGCGCTTGTCGCCGGGGAGAAGCGGAGTATCGCCCAGGGCGACCTGGTGGCGGTGCCCGCGGGTACCAGGCACAACATCGTCAATGCCGGGCCGAACCCGCTGGTGCTCTACACGGTCTACGGCCCACCGGAGCACGCCGACCAGGCGGTGCATCGCACCAAGGAGGAGGCCGACGCGGCCGAGGCCGCGGGTGTGGACAAACCGCCGACTAAGTAGCTGCCACGGCGTCACCCCGCAACCACACGACCGCCGTAGGCTGCTGCCCTCCGTAACCGAAGCCCGCTCAGGCGGGGGAATACCGGCAAACATCGAACAGGTGACTCTGCCAGTCGGACGGGCCCATATCTCGTGGTATTAGGACTGTCAGATGAGGGCCACCCCCGATTTCGCCAACGTGCCGGGCGCGGAACCGCTGAGGCCCCGCTCGCCCTCCGAGGGCGAGCGGGGCCCGGGGATCGGCGTGGGGCGGGTCAGGGGGACGCGCTCAGGAAGTTCTTGAGGAGCGTCGCGGTCTCGGCGGGGCGCTCAAGGCTCGGGAGGTGCCCGCCCCACGGCCGCTGTACGTGCCGGGTGTCGGAGGGGCGGTTGGTCAGGTCGATGGCGACCTGCCGGACCACCGTGTCACCGGTTCCCGTCATATCGTGAGAGAGCGGCACCATGTGTGCTTTACCTTTCCTTCTGCCAGTTCTGGTACGTCGAGTAACCGGTAGCCGGCCGGGACGTCGACGCCATTGTTGTCCCAGAACGCCACGGAGCCGTCGATGTGCCCGCCGAGCATGTGCCCGGCGTGGCGGGACGGCGATCACTCCGGTTCATGGCAGACCGCCTCGACGTTGTTGCCATCCGGATCGCGGACGAAAGCACCGAAGTAGTTCGGGTGGTATTCCAGCCAGATTCTGGGGGCATGCAGCACCTCCGCCCCGGCCGCCACCGCGGCGTCGTGGAATGCCCGCACGGTAGCCCGGTCAGCCGCGGTGAAGGCGATGTGCACCTCGGCCCCCTCGTCCGCTCCGCGCAGCGGATAGAGCCAGAAGTCAGGAGTGCTGGTGCCATAGCCGACCTGAGTGGGGGACTCCAACAGACGACGCCCCCCAAGTGTGGCCAGGACAGCATCGTAAAAGACACGACTGGCGTCGAAATCACGCACATGGACGGCGATGTGGTTTAGCACCATAACTCCTTGAGGGAAACCGGCCAGCCGGATCCCGGCCAGCGAGAACCGGGCCGGGTCACAACGTCTGACGAATCCCAGACTAGAAGGGGGTACGACACTTTCACCGCCACGACGACAGGGACAGCCAACCCGCGCACGGTCGGTCGCCGTCACCACCGACCAGCTCGACATCGTCCAGGCCCGGCAATCTCGGGGCGAGTCGATCACCGCGATCACCGCGCACCTCGGTGTCAGCCGTTCGACGCTGCACCCCGAGCGCTGGACGTCTCCGGCACCGCCGGGGGCCATGCCCGGTCAGCCGAGCGGGAACACCTCGGAGACACCAACCGAGAGAGCTTCAGGTGACGGAGATCTCAGGTATTGCGTTCTACCACACACCTGCCCGTAGGGTCACGGTGATCTGGTTGTCGCATGGGGAGCGAACCGAGTGCAGTACGTACGTTTGGGTAGGACAGGGCTGAAGGTCTCGCGGATCTGCCTGGGAATGATGAGCTACGGCGATCGCAGCAAGAGCAATGGGTGGGTGCTCACCGAGGACGCCGCCGAACCTCTCGTCCGGCGGGCGGTGGACGCCGGAGTCACCTTCTTCGACACCGCCGATATGTATTCGTCAGGAACGAGTGAGGAGGTCACCGGCCGCTTGCTGAGCAAGATCTTCTCGCGGCGGGACGACTACGTACTTGCCACCAAGGTCTTCTTTCCAATGGGTAGCGGACCCAACGACGGTGGGCTATCCCGCAAGCATATTCACGCTGCCATTGACGAATCGCTGCGCCGGCTCGGGACCGACCATGTGGACCTTTACCAGATCCACCGCTGGGACGACCAGACACCGATCGAGGAAACGATGGAGGCCTTGCACGAGGTGGTGCGCGCCGGAAAAGCCCGGTATATCGGTGCCTCCAGCATGGCTGCCTGGCAGTTCGCCAAGGCGCAATACACTGCAGACAGGTCCGGGTGGACCCGGTTCGTTTCCATGCAGAATCACTACAACGTGCTCTACCGGGAAGAAGAACGGGAGATGATCCCGCTCTGCCGCGACCAGGGAGTCGGCGTCATCCCGTGGAGCCCGCTGGCCCGTGGACTGGTCGCCCGCGCCGGAACGACCGAAGCAGCCGCCACCGATCGCATGTCCAGCGGCGACGCCGACCGCAGGGAGGCGTTGTACGGGCGCGGCGACGAGCGGATCCTCCAGCGGGTGGCCCAGGTCGCCAAGGAGTGCGCTCTCCCACCAGCACAGATCGGCCTCGCCTGGCTGCTGAGTAAGTCTGGGGTGACCGCCCCCATCGTCGGGGCCACCAAGGAGCGGCACATTGATGATGCTGTTGCGGCGGTAGACGTTTCGCTGACCGAGCAGCAGATCGACTACCTCGAAGAGCCCTACCAGTCGCAGACCATCCGCATGTAAACGTGCAGGGGGCGAGTCTTACGGTTGGGCCATATCGAGCTGTCCGACTGGCAGAGTCACCTATTCGTTGTAGCTGGGCGGCTACTTGGTCGGACCGGGGGTGGGTAGGAACTCGCGGAGTTCCGCGGCGAGTGCCACGTGACCCGCCCGGAACGGAAGACCGCCGCCCCGGCAGCTGATCGACCGGGGCGGCGGTCTTCCGTTCCGGGCGGAGGGGCGGTCAGAAGTCGTCAGCGGTACGCATCCGGTCACGGATCCAACTGCCGGCCGGCTTGAGCGGGCCCGTACCGTCGAAGTCCCCGCTGGCGCACGTTCCCGTGGTGAAGACCGCGCCGGAACGGAAGTCGTCAGAGTAGTTCCAGTTGACCCAACTGATCTTCTTGCTCGCCATCAGGTCGAGGTAGCGCTGAGACATGGTGAAGTCGTTCGGGCCGTCGCCGGTGTACTGCTGGGTGCCGAACTCGGTCACGAAGATCGGGATTCGGTCAGCCGCCGCCGCCAGAGTGTTGTAGTACAGGTCGCCGTGCGATGCCGCGTAGAAGTGGAAGACGTACATCAGGTTGCTGGCCGCCACCGGGTTGGCGGTGATGGCGTCCACGCCGCCGCCACTTCCGGAAACCCCAAGCGACGACCAGTCGGGGGTGCCGACAAGCACCACTGCCTCCGGGTCCCGCGCCCGAATCACCGGGATGACCTGGTCGGCGTAGCTCTTGACCGCGCCCCAGCTGACCCCGTTGGGCTCGTTTGCGATCTCGTAGAGGACATTCACCTTGTCCCGGTGCCGGTCGGCGATCTCGGCGAAGAAGGTCTGCGCGCGCGACAGGTTGTAGTTCGGATCTCCCGGCGTGAGCATGTGCCAGTCAACGATCGCGTAGAGGCCACGAGCGGTAGCCATCTCGATGTAGTCATGGACCAGATCGGTGAAGCCACGCGGGTCGGTCTCGTAGCCGCCTTCCTGGATGTACATCGAGATCCGCAGGACGTCGGCGCCCCACTGCTGGGCGAGGACGTCGAGGGAGGCGCTGGTCGCGCAGTTGGCGTACCACTGAAGACCGTGGGTGCTCATGCCCCGCAGTTGGATCGCCTTGCCGTTGTCGTTGCAGAGCTGTTCACCGCAGACCCGAAGCTGTCCATTCGCCGCGACCGGTGTGCTACCGGGAGGCGCGGTGGTCGGTGGTGGCGTGGGTGGACTCGTGGTTGGAGGAGCTGTCGGTTGGCACGGCTGGCCGTTGAGGCGGCAACTGCTCGGGCTGCCGGAGCCGGCACCGAGGAAGCCGAACGTCACCGAGGCGCCCGGTGCGATCGTGCCGTTCCAGTGCTGGTTGGTGAAGCGGTAGTTCTGCCCATCGCGGTCCATCAGCGCGTTCCAGTACGTGCTGATGCTGGTGCCCACTGGCAGGTCGAACTCGACCTGCCAGGAGTTCAGGGTGCTGCTCCCCCCGTTGGTGATGGTGTATCGACCTTCCCAGCCACTACCCCAGTCGGAGACCTTGGCGAACGTCGCGGTCGGCGCGGCCGCTGCGTTCGCGGTGGTGGTGGCCACCATGGCCCCCGCGGCCACGACCGCGAAGATGCCGGCCAGGGCCACAGTCCTCATGCCCAGCTTCATCTGCCCTCCTAGAGAGACAACGCCCGATCAGCTCGGCCGCGGCTGGTGTCGGGACAGGGACTCCACGTGGCACGTTCTGTTAATATACTTAACTGTATAGTGAACTGTCTATAACAATGCTGCCCTGAACCTGCCCGACTGCGGTGCCGACGGATGGGAGTCGAGGCGCTGGGTCGAACCCGCCGCCAAAGCTTCAGAAACGTGCTGGACACCGCTGCGGATCAGGCCGCCGTACTGGTCGTCGGAGAGGCGCGAAACCAGGCTCCGGCCTGCGCCAGATGTTCCCGCGCTCGAGCGGGGTCGCCCAGGCGCCGATGGTCATCAGCGAGGTTGAGGTGTAGCGACGGCTGGAGCACCCGCACCTGCCAGGCGTGCTGATTCGGCGAGTAGTACCGGTACCCGGTGATCGGGTCGACCGCATGGGGTCGCACGAAACCGCAGTCGTCGTAGAAGCCCAGGGCACTGGTGCTGACCTTCGCGGTCCGCGCGAAGACCCCGATCGTCATCCGATCGTCTTGTTCTGTCACGCCGACCATCCTGAGCCTTCAACCGACCTGAAGGTCAACGGCCAACAGGATCGGCGGCCGCGGCGTACTGCCGCCGGCGAATCGGGCAAGGGTGGCACTGCGCAGCCAGGACCACGGGCACCCACCCCGGACAGCGTGAACCGATGCGGCACGACCCGCGCCTGAGCGCAGGCGCGGGTCAGTCCCCCGTTACCGTCACGATCCCATCGCTGACCAGGCGTGGGGACCGATTACCAGTAGGTCCGCCAACCGGTTGCCGGACGAAGGGCCTTCGACGCTTGGCCCGGACCGCCACCGGACGGACAGCTGACAATCTACCTCAGTTGTCACCTAATATATGCCTGTCCACATGAGTGGACTGGCCCGAGGATAGCCATCGCGCACGGAGTGTTGTCAACTGGTGACGATGATGAACTCTGCGTTTCTCGCCTCAGGGGACGGAGCTGGAGGTGCCCCATGACCGACGACACCCCTCGGAGGCGGGGCGACACTGAGCGGTCTCTGGCCGACAAGCTCAACCACCTGTACCAACACAAGCTGCCTACCGGCCGCAAGAAGCCCTACACCGATCGGGAGGTGGCTGAGGCCGTACGACGTACGGGCGGGGATGTCTCCGCCAGCTACCTACACGCGCTGCGCACTGGGAAGCGAACGAACCCGACCAAGCAGCACATGGAGGCGCTGGCAGCGTTCTTCGGTATCCCCGCCGCATACTTTCTCAGTGGCGACACCAGGAATATCGACGCTGAGCTGCGGCAACTCCAGGAGTTACGCGACCTCAACGAAGCGCTGCAGACCCCCGGTGTCCGGGCCGTGGCGCTCAAGGCGCGGGGCCTGTCCGAGGCCAACCGGGCCAACCTCGATGCCATCCTGGATCACGTCCTGTCCCTAGAACGCAGCGCCGGCCAACCCTCGACAAACCCGGAAGCATGACGGCTGTCGGCTCCGGCGATCGGGCTACTGGGTCGCGTCGTCGGCCCCGGTGCTCCTCAGGCTGTCCAGATGCCCGGTAAGCAACAGGCGAAGGCGGCGGGGCGGCATGAGTTCGGCACGCACCAGCGCGTGGAGTGTAAGCCCGTCGAGCAGGGCGTGTAGTCGGGCCTTCTCCACGCCGAGGTCAGCGCCCCGAGCCACCAGCCCGGCCGCCGCGAGTGCGTCGACAGCGATGTCGACCACCCGCCGAACACCGTCATCGGCCTCGCTGAGTCGCGCCTGGGCCGCCGGGTCGACCTGGGCGTGCAAGGTCAGCCACAGCCACACCTCAGCGGCTCGGCGGCGCTGTCGATCCAGCGGCAGGAACTCCTCCAGCACCCGCTGAACGGTCTCGCGGGGCGGCCCGGTCCAGCTCTCCGCGGCGAAACGCTCGGTCACCTTCGCTATCACGTGCTCCATGGCGAAGATCAACAGATCGGCCTGGGTGGCAAAGTAGTGCCGCAGCGCACTGGGTGACCAGCCGGCCTCGGCAGCGATGGTACGCACCGTGGCCGCGGCGACACCATCGCGGTATACGACGCGCCACATCGCCTCGGCCAGCTCGGCGCGGCGCGCCTCGTGGTCAACGATCTTCGGCACGGCTCCTCCGACAGTCGATGACATCCCCCTGCTACTGTGATCGTACAGCGTACTAAAAAGGGGGTCTGGGGTGCTTATCGCGGTGATCGTCGCCTGTGAAGTGGCCTTCTGGCTGCTACTCGCGGCCGGACTGCTAGCCCGGTACCCGCTTCGCCTGCCCCGCGTCGGCGCTGCCCTGCTCCTAGCGGTCCCGGCGGTCGACCTCGTCCTGCTCGCCGCCACGACGATCGACCTGCGCGGCGGCGGGACCGCCACCGCCGCACACGGCCTCGCCGCGGCGTACCTCGGCTTCTCCGTGGCGTTCGGTCACCGCATGGTTCGCTGGGCAGACGTACGCTTCGCGCACCGTTTCGCCGGCGGGCCGCCACCGCCTCGAGCGCCCCGGTACGGACTGGAGCGCACCCGACACGAGTGGCGCGAGTGGGGCCGGGGCCTGCTCGGCTGGGCCGTTGCCTGCGCTCTCCTGCTCGCCGGTATCGCCTTCGTCGGTGACGCCGATCGGACCCAGGAGCTCTGGGGGTGGATCGGGCGACTCAGCCTGGCGATGGCGATCTGGCTTGTCTTCTGGCCGCTCGCGCACACGGTGTTTCCCAAGCGGGAACCACGCCGCCCCACCAACGCTGCGGGCCACACCGGATGAGTCGTGAGCCAGGGCAGCTCCGATGCTGGTCGGACCAGACCAGCATGCCACCACCAGCGCGAAACGGTCAGGTATGACATCAGCCCACCGGGACACGAGCAGTTCAATCTTGTCGGTGCTGGAAGAACTCAGCGCCACCTGGCGCTGGGGAGGCCCACCGACGCTACTCACGATCAGCCATCGGCCGCCGAAGCCGACCGTGCCTGCTATCCTCGCCAGCGGCGTCGACGGGGACGGCCCGCTCGACCTCCTAGCCCGCTGGATCGACCAATGTCGCCGTCATCGTGGCATCGTCCACACCCAGCGGGACCTCGGGGTGGACGCGGTAGCCGTCTCGGGTGAGATCGATGGCCAGTACATCGGCTACGCCATGGACCGCAACGGCCGGGAATACCTCGTGCGAGGCCAACGACGCGTTCCCGGACGGTGCGGCACCAGCGGCACGGATGTCGCGGCCCGCACCCACCTTCCTGATCTCCTCACCGAACGGCTCGCCGAGTTGGTCTGGCGGCTGGCGGGCCCACCGCCCGCCGCTGCCGGTTCTCGCATCCGCGACATGTGGCCCGTTGCCGGGCTGATCGACCTGGACGAGGACGAACTCCACGAACGCTACGCGCTGCCCTCCCACACTGAGGGTCACGTACGCCTCGTCACGGTGTCGAGCCTCGACGGTCTCGCCGCGGTGAACGGCTCCAGCACCGCGCTGACCAGCAGCGGGGACCAGCGGGTCTATCGCCTGATCAAACGAGACGCCGACCTGCTGCTGCTGGGGGCGGCCACGATCCGCGCCGAACAGTACGGGCAGACCGCCCTGTCGGCTCCCGAGATCGCCCGTCGACGGGCCAACGGCTTACCGCCCTATCCGGTCGTCGCGGTTGTCACCCGCAGTCTCGATCTCGACCTGCGTGGCCCGTTGTTCCAGCGCAGCGTCGGAGGTCATAGCCAGCCACGGCCGCTCCTGATCATCCCCGCCGCTGCGGCGCCCAAGGGTGGGACGGCGATAGCCGAAGCCGCGGAGTTCCTGGTCGCCGGCGAACACGACGTCGACCTCAACCAGGCGATCCAGGTGCTGCAACAGCGGGGGCACCGACGCATCGTCTGCGAAGGTGGTCCCGCACTGGCCGGTCAGCTGGCCCGGGCGGACCTGCTCGACGAGATCTGCATGACGATCAGCCCGCAGCTGCTGGCGGTGACCGGCCCGCGGATCACCGCCGGCCCGGCGGGGCAACCCGCGGACGGGCAGTGGCAGCTGCGCCGGTCTCTCCTCGACGAGCGGGGCAACCTGTTCCTCCGCTACGCCCGCCCTGGCCCGGCCGACCGGCAGGTCGGGTAGCCGATCTATCGCGTATCTCACCCTTGAAGAGCAGCCAGGATCACCGGGAGTAGCGACAGCTCCAGGCGTCATGGTCGCCGACGGACTCCCGGCGGTCCGACTTTCCTGGACGCGACCTCACGCTGGACGACGTTCGTTCAGGATTCGCTGGAAGATCAGATGGTCCTGCCAGGCACCGTCGATATGCAGGTAGTTGGCCGCGGTGCCGATCAGCGTGAACCCAGCTTTGGTGAGAACGCGCTGACTTCCTACGTTGCGCACGAGGGTGCCGGCCTCAAGCCGGTGCAGGTCGGCCACGTCGTCAGCGAGCCGGCAGGCATGCTGAACAGCCTGCGTAGCGAGCCCTCGCCCGGCATACCCATGGTCGACCCAGTAGCCGATGTTGGCACTGCGGAAGGGTCCGAGTGTGACGTTGGACAGTGTCAGCGTCCCAACGACCCGACCCCCCTCGTCCAACACCCAGGGCCATGCCTGGCCCGAATCCAGGAGCCGGAGCTGATCCTGAACCCGGCTCCGCTGCGCCTCCAACGTGAAGAAGGCGTCCGCCCGCCGTGGCTCCCACGGCTGCAGGTATGCCCGATTGAGAAGGTATGCCTCGCTCAGCGGCCCCGCATCGGACTCTTCCAGCAGACGCATCACAATCGAATCAGCTAAGGGAACAGGACCGATGTTCACCCTTGTGAGCGTAGTGCCCTGGCGGCAACGCGCCAGGGCTGGCGGCGGCGAAATCCGCCACAGCCAACCCGCAACGCACCGTGACCACGGGTCCGCTGCTGCCGGATCGTCAGTCGCGGTCCGGACGTCGCAGGGTCAATGATTGGAAGCAGTAGCCATGACCGGTATCGACCAGGTGGAAGTCCACCACGTCGAACTGCGCGGCGGTGGCAAAGCCGAGCAGCTGTTCGTCGGTGCGCCACGAGAAGAAGCGCGGCGGCACGTGCAGGTCATTGTCGCTGGGACCCTCGGTGCTCTCGTCGCCGCCGTACACCCCGACGAAGTAGAGGCCACCGGGTCGCAGGACGGCCCGGATTGCTGCCAGAACCGCAGGCAGATCATGGTTGGGCACGTGCAGCAGGCAGTTCATCGCGAATACCGCATCAAAGGAACCGGCCGGAAAGTCCAGGTGCAGAAAGTCCATCACGTGGGCATCGATGCCCTTGGCCCGGCAGTGCTCGACCATCACCGGCGACAGGTCGGCCGCGACGACGACAAGCCCCTCCTGCTGAAAGAACACGCTGTCCTGCCCGGTGCCCGCGCCGACCTCCAGCAGCCGCGCACCCGATGCCAGACGGTCCCGGAACACCTGACGCTCCGCTAACTTCCACGGTTGCTTGGGCAGCCCGTCGCGCCAGGCTGCGCGAGTGTCATACGCCTGCCGCAGCGGGTCGAGAACCTCGTCATATCGAACGTCCATGTCGGTCATTGTCTCGGGTACGGTCCGGCGGCCCACGCACCGCCTTCCACGCCCCTGCCGCGGTCCGGCAACGACCCGACCCGATCGGCGCTGGCGAGGGCGTTCCCACCGTGGGCGGGCTGTGGCAGGCTGGGGTCGACGCGACTGGCGGCACCGAGGATGGACGACCATCAGGGAGCTCGTCGCGGAGGGTCGACCGCCTGGGCCTTCCGTGGGGGCGAGGTGCGCCATGTCCAAGTCCATGTCGAAGTCGGTCGCACGGTCCCTGCCGGGTGCGCCGGTAGCCGAGCAGATCCTGACCGAGGTGACGCAGGAGGTCGCCCAGCTGCGGGGCGCCGGGGTGACCCCGGCCCTGGCGACGGTGCTGGTGGGCGACGACGACGCGAGCGTCGGATACATCCGGATCAAGCAGCGGCAGGCCATGCAGTTGGGGTTCGCTTCCCCACATGTGCGGCTGCCGGAGTCGTCGTCGCAGGCGGACCTGCAGGCGGTGGTAGCCCAGTTGAGTGCGGATGCGTCGGTGCACGGGGTGTTGGTGCAGCACCCGGTTCCCCGGCACCTGGACTTTGACCGGGCGATGCAGGCACTGGATCCGGAGAAGGACGTCGACGGGATGCACCCGGTGAACCTGGGCCGGTTGGCGTTGGGGCTGCCGGGGCCGGCTCCGTGCACACCGGCGGGGATCGAAGCGTTGCTGGCGTACCACGGGGTGCCGGTGGCCGGCCGGGAGGTGGTGGTGCTGGGCCGGGGTGCCACGTTGGGGCGTCCGCTGGCGATGTTGCTGGCGCAGAAGCGGCCGACGGCGAACGCCGCGGTGACGGTGGTGCACACCGGGGTGACGGACTGGCCGCGGTACACCCGGCGGGCGGAGATCCTGGTGGCGGCGGCGGGAGTGCCGGGTCTCGTCCGCCCGGAGCACCTGCGCCCGGGAGCGGTCGTGGTCGGTGGTGGGGTGCGGTACGAGGGGCGGCGGCTGCTGCCGGACGTGGACGAGTCATGCGCGACCGTGGCGGGGGCGATGACTCCCCGCGTCGGCGGGGTCGGCCCGACGACGGTGGCGATGGTGTTCCGGAACGCGGTGCGGGCGGCACGGCAGGCCCTGACTCCACCGCGCCCCCGGTGAAGGCGGGCACTCGGCGCAGGGGCCGGACCGGGCGGATTCGACAAGCGGATCGCCAAGCCCTGCACCTGCCGCGTTGACGGCGTCTACATGGTTCGTACGGCTTCCTCGCCAGCCGCCAGGAAGGGGGCGGGTGGTCGTAGGCGGAATTCGGTGGACATCGTCTGGATGTCCTGGATCCGGTCGATGCGGAAGGAGCGGATGTCGTTCCGGAGCCGGTCCCACGTCAGCGCATACCAGACGGGCATGTTGTAGTAGAGGAACTGGATCTCGATCTCGCGCTCGGTGACGGCGCTGTGCCGGTCCTCGTAGCGCACCAGCGCCGTGCGGCATCGCGTGAATGAGTCCAGCAGTTCCTTCATCACTGCGCCCCGGGGCGAGGCGTAGCTGGCAAGTACCGGCACGGATGCGGTCTGACCGATCACGATCCGTCGACGCAGTGCAAGGATGCGACGGGCCTGCGCCGGTGCGAACGCCGCGGCGACTTTACGGGTGATCGAGCGTAGGTCATCCAGCAGCAGCGGCGAGCCGACCTTCTCAGCGATGGTGAGGCTGAGAAGCAGGCCGAGCGCCTCAGACTCATTGAGGTGGACTCTGCCGAGCGACCATCCGGACTCAAGGCGCAGCCCGCCACCCGTTCCCCGGTCTCCCTCGATGGGGACGCCCGTCTCCCGTAGCAGCGCGAGGTCGCGGTGCAGGGTGCGTGTGCTGACCCCCAGTTCCGCGGCGAGGTCGGCGGCCGTTGGGTGGTCGCGTTCCGCCAAGAGCGCTTTGAGCCGGTCCAGGCGCAGGATCCGGTTCTCCCGGGACTGATCGCTACTCATCCTCCAAATATGTCAGCCCGTGACATGTTACCCCCTATCGTCACTCTCACCACGGAAGGAGAAGAGCACCATGCACATCGCACTGGCACCGTTCGGACTCCAGGCAGGCGTCTCCGAGGACACCCTGCTCAGCGCCTCCGACCGGTTTGAGGAAGAGTTTGTCAGCAAGCAGGACGGGATCATCAAGAGGATTCTCGTGAAGGACGGCGAAGGCGGCGGTTACGCCGACGTCGTGTTCTTCCGCGACCTGCGATCGATCGACGCGGTCGTCGAAGCAGAGCGGAAGAGCGACGTCTGCGCCGCATTCTTCTCGATCATGGACGGTGACGGGTCGCACCGCGTCTACGAAGTCCTGAAGAGCTACGAGTGACGGCGGCGCGGATTCCCTTCAAGGACCTGTTCTTCACGCGGGAGAAGGTCGAGCATATCGCTGGCGAGATCAAAGATGTGGACTCGGCATTCAGGGCGGACGATTTCGTTGCCATGGTCGTTGCTCGGTTCCCGGAACTCGAGCTCAAGGCCCGCATCGCCTGGATCGCCACCTGCCTGGATAGATATCTGCCGCGCAGCTTCCGGGAGGCAGCGAGCACACTGACGCGCTCGCTGCCCGCCCCGGCCGACCCGGCCCTCTCCGACGGCGACTTCGGTGACTTCATCTACGCGCCATACGCCGAGTACGTCGCCCGGCACGGTTGCACCGCCGAGGACCTCGAGTTCTCGCTGGCCACGCTCCGCGAAATCACCACGCGCTTCTCCGCCGAATTCGCGATCCGGCCCTTCCTGGACGCCTTCCCCGACCAGGTACTGACAACGCTGCTGGCCTGGACCGAGGACCAGCACTATCACGTACGGCGACTGTGCAGCGAGGGCACGCGGCCGCGGCTCCCGTGGGCACGGAATCTGACGCTGCCCCACGACGTGGGGATCCCGGTCCTGGACCGGCTCTTCGCAGACCCCACCCGCTACGTCACCCGGTCCGTGGCCAACCACGTCAATGACATCTGTAAGAAGGACCCGGAACTGGCACTCGACACTCTCGAGCGCTGGCGGAGCTCAGCGCTCCAGCAGCCGCGGGAGATGCGCTATGTAGTCCGCCATGGCGCGCGGACCCTCCGCCGGGCGGGCCATCCCCGAGCACTCGACCTCGTCAGCTCCCCCCTTTCCTGAGCAGGACGGGCAAGCGAGGAAAACTGGCCTCGAGGGGGGTGCAACACCGCGAAACTTCGTGGTCCAGGCACTAGCTTCGCCCGGGCGTGCGGGGTGCCACCGGTGTGGAGACGATGAACGAACTGGTGGTCTGGCCGTAGAGCAGGAACTGGTCGAGGACCGCCGCCAGCGCGTCAACGGCGGCTACGTGCACCTTGAGCAGGAAGCAGTCCTCACCGGAGATCCGGTGGCACTCACTGACTTCGGGAGTGCGGGCGGCCAGGTCTGCGATCTTCGGCAGCTGCCCTGGGCCGGGTTGGATCCGCACCCAGGCGGCGACGGGGAGGCCCAGCGCCGCAGGGTCGATTTCGACGCGGTAGCCGCGGATGACGCCGGCCTGTTCGAGCCGGTGAAGACGCTCCCGCACGGCCGGCGCGGACATGCCGACCTGGCGCGCCAGCTCGGCGGCGCTGGCGCGCGGGTCGTCCCGCAGGGCGCGGAGCAGGCGGCGATTGGTGTCGTCGAGTAGCGAATTTCCATTTGGAAGGCCAGTCGGGGGTCTTGGCGTGCGGTAGGTCATCGTCATACTCCTTCCACCTTCGATCGTGCATGGTGTCACGCGCTACTACCTTCGACGATAGGGGAATGCCACGATCAATCTCCCGCTCGGGCACCCCGTCACCGACGGCGGTGACGGCACCGCGGGTACCACCCCACGCCTACTTCGTCGTCAGCGCGGTGTTCCACTATCTCGGTCCGGCGTTCGCGGTACTGCTCTTCGTCCGCGTGGACGCGCTGGGCGTGGCGTGGCTGCGTATCGCCGCCGCCGCCACGGTGTTCGCGTTGTGGCGGCGGCCGTGGCGACGCTGGCGGCACCTGGACCGGCCCACCCGCCGGCTGCTGACCGGGTGGGCCGCCGTTCTGGCGGCCATGAACAGCGTCTTCTACCTAGCTTTGGAGCGGCTGCCGTTGGGCACGGTCGCCGCAATCGAATTCCTGCCGGTCATCGTCTTGGCGGCCTACGCCGCCAGAACTCGTCGAAACCTGGTCGCGTTGGCCTGCGCGGTCGCCGGGGTGTACCTGCTCACCGATGTTCGCCTGGTCGCCGAACCGCTCGGAATCGCCTTCGCCGCGGCCAACGCTGTGCTGTTCGCCGCCTATATTGTGCTGGGGCACCGCGTCGCCCGTCATCAACAGCTGTCCGGCATCGACGGTCTTGCCTTGGCCATGCTGATCGCCGCCGTCTTCGCGCTACCGGTCGGCATCGTTGACGCCGCACCCGCCGCCGTTGACGTGGTCACCCTGGCTGCCGGCGTCGGCGTCGGCGTCACCTCGTCGGTCATCCCCTACGTCACCGACCAGCTCGCCATGGCCCGGCTACCCCGGGCCACCTACGCCCTCCTGGTCAGCATTCTCCCGGCGACCGCGACGGTGATCGGGGTCATCGTGCTGGCCCAGATCCCCGCCGCACCGGAGATCGTCGGGGTCGGTCTGGTGGTCGCAGGTGTCGCCGTTCACCAGGACGGCGAGCCGCCGCACCAGCGCGCTTCCGAGGACGTGGCCGACCCGTCTGTGACACGCTGAGAATCACGGCCTGAAAGCGGTCCGGAGCGAACAACGGGAGGGCTTTGCACGCACGGTCCCGGCGAGGGCGTGCGACCAGGTGAGAGGCGTGAAGCCAGGTGAGTGACCTCAGCGCAGACCGATTCCTCGAGTCGAATCGGAGACTGTGGGATGAATGGGCGGAAATACACGCCCGGTCGGTCTGGTACGACCTGGCGTCGGTACGCCGAGGCACCTGCAAACTGCGGTCATACGAGATCGACGAAGTGGGCGAGGTGGCAGGCCGAAGCCTGCTGCACCTTCAGTGCCAACTCGGCACCGACACCGTCTCGTGGGCGCGGCGGGGTGCGACGGTCACGGGGGTCGACTTCTCGCCCCACGCGGTCGCTGTCGCCCGCCAACTCGCCGCCGACACCGGAATCGACGCCCACTTCGTCTGCGGCGACGTCCTGACCCTGCCGGCCGCCCTGACCGCAACCTTCGACATTGTCTACACCTCGCGGGGGGTGCTGGGTTGGCTGCCAGATCTGACCCGGTGGGCGCAGGTGGTGGCGCACTTCCTGGCACCCGGTGGCGTCTTCTACGTCACCGACATCCACCCGATAGCCGAGGTCCTGGACTCGTCCGCGTCCGAGCTTCGAATCAGCCGGCCCTACTTCCCCCGAATCGAACCGGTTGGCTACCCGGTGCGGGGCAGCTATGTCGACCGCGACGCCCAGGTCGTCACCGAGATGGAGTACCTGTGGCCGCACAGCGTCGCGGAACTGATCACCGCTGTCGCGCGGGCAGGGCTCGTGATCGAGTTCTTCCACGAGTTCCCGTGGCTGGATCGGCCGTGGCCGTTCCTACACAAGCAGGAGGGGCTGGGGTGGACCCTCCCGCCCGGCGGGCAGGGCGAGTTGCCGCTGTTCTTCTCACTCCGGGCGCGTAAGCCGACCGCCGGCGACGATGGATAGCCCACCGCACCACCGACGGCAGCGACGGCATCTAGACTCGGCGTCCGATGGACGAGCAGGCCGCACCCGCCGACCCCCGCCCCTGCGCCCACTGCGGACGCCCGGTGCCGCAGCGCACCGGAGCGGGCCGACCGTTTCGCTACTGCCGGGACAACGACGGCGCCTGCCAACAGGCCGCCCGTACCAGCCGGATGCGCCACCGTAACGCCCCCGGGCTCCCCGGGCAGGTCGCCCGTACCTGGGAGGCCGTGGACCGGCTCGACCAGATCGTGGCGGCGCTCACCGAGGCGCTGCACGCCCAGCTGTCCCCGGTCGGGGTGGAACAGCAACTGGCCCAGGCGCGGGCCGACGCCGCCAACCAGGTAGCGGCGGCGCAGACCGATCGGGACGAGGCACGCCGCGCCGCCGAGGACGCCGCCGCAGCCACCGTCCAGGCCCGAGAGCAGGCCCGCAACGCCACCGCCGAGCAGGAACGCGCCCGCACTGAAGCGGCCCGCGCCGTCGCGGAGGCCACCGCCGCCGTGGACCGCGCCGACCAGGCCCGACAGGCACGGGACCAGGCCCGCCAGGAGGCGAGCGCGGCGCAGGCACTCCTGGGGCAGGCCCAACAGGACCGCGACACCGCCCGTACGCAGCTACGTAGCACCAGTGCCGAACTCACCGCCCAGCGGCAGCACGCCGCGGACCTGGCCGCGGAACGCGACGCCGCCCGCGCCGCCGCGGAACGGGCCGCGCAGGCGGAGGCCACGGCCACTGAGCAGGCCCGCGGACACCGCGCCGACGCGCAACAGGCCCGCCAGGACACGCAACGGGCTCAGGCGCAGGCCGCGGCGGCGACGCAGGAGCGGGACCGGGCGGTGGCCGACCGGGACCAGGCCGAAGCGCAACGCCAGCAGGCCGTGCGGGACACGGAACGGGCGCACGCGGATGCGACGACCCTCGCCGAGCAGCGCGAATCACTTCGCGGGCAGCTGACCGCCGCCCAGCAGGACCAGGCCACCGCGCAGGGCCAACTGGCGGAGCTGACGGCGCGGCTGCGGGCCGCCGAGAGCGACCGGGACGAGGCACACCGGCGAGTCGCCCAACTCGCCGACCAGGTCGCCCAGCTGGCGGCTGCCCTGGCACACCGGGAGGCGTCCACACCCGTACGCTGACCCGAGGGCGACATCATCACGGTTCAGCCACCCCGCGAACTTTCGACCAGGTCGGGGCGACCCCGCCGGGCCGAGCTGCCCTCCGGCTACCCTGGTTGCCGGCCCGTCACGTGCCACCGGGCGGGAATGGCCCGACGGACACCGACTGTTACACCGAGACAGACCAGCACCACAAACGAGGGGAAGACGATCATGGGCGAGCGCATGCTGCGCGGAAGCCGTCTGGGCGCGGTCAGCTACGAATCCGACCGTAACACCGAGCTCGCGCCGCGTCAGACCCGCGAATACCTATGCGCTAAGGGTCACCAGTTCGAGGTGCCGTTCGCCGTTGACGCCGAGGTCCCGATGACCTGGGAATGTAAGTTCGACGGCAGCGTCGCCCGGCTGGTTGACGGCAACGAACCGGAGCAGAAGAAGGCGAAGCCGCCGCGCACCCACTGGGACATGCTGTTGGAGCGGCGTTCGATCGCCGAACTTGAGGACATTCTCGCCGAACGGCTCAAGGAAGTCCGCACCCGCCGCGGGCGCGCCTGAACCACTCGACACGACACCCGCCCCAGGTCATCCCACCCGGGGCGGGTGTCGTCGTATCACGGTCAGTCAGCCCGGGGCGCGTCGCGGGTCAGCCGCGGTCCTGGGCGCCGGGTCGCGGGTCAGTCAGCCCGGGCGCCGGATTGCGGTCGGCGGCTGCGGGCGCCGAGTGCGCCACCTCAACGCCGGGTGCGCCACCTCAGCGCTCCGGGTGCCCGCCTCAACTCTGCCGGGGCTCGATGATCTCGCCCTCAATGGGCTGACCGCCGTCGACCACGGTCGGCTCCGCCGACGGCGGCTGCTGCTGCGGAGTGCCCCGGTGCACCCGCACCCGGCGCGGCCCAAACAGGTCACCGGCGACCATCGACGACACTCGCCGCTCGGCCGTGCGCCGCACCCCCGCGCGGGCCAGCCGACGCACCGGCGGCACCAGCAGCACCATCCCCAGCGCGCCACTGAGCAGCCCCGGAGTGGCCAACAACAGCGCACCGAGCAACCCCACCAAACCATCGGTGACCTGCGTGCCCGGCGGCTGACCAGCCCGTGCGGCGGTCTGGAAGCCCCGCCACGCGCGCATCCCCTCCCGGCGCAGCAACGCCATGCCCAACAGCGATGCGGTGAACACGGCCAACACCGCAATTCCGAACCCGGCAGCGCGACCCACGGCCACGAACACCGCCAGCTCCACCAACCCCGCCAGCAACAACGCCAACGGTACGAACCTCAGTCCCCGGCGCATCCTCACCTCACCACCCGACCGCCACGCCCCCACCGTCCGGTTCCCCGGGTGGAGTACGTCGTCCCGCCTGTCCAGCATGACACGGCCACACCGCCGCCGGTCTCCACGCCACCAGCAGCCGGGGCGTCGGCGACGCCACCACCGGGCAGCGGAGGGAACCCGGGGGCGGCACTACGGCCAACGGACCTGCCCCGTGGTCGTACCGTGTAGCCCCCGGCGGAAGGCCAGCCGCCGATCCGCCACCGCCCATCCGGTGATCCGCCACAACGCCTCGGCGACGATGAACGGGCTCATCTTGCTGCTGCCCCGTTCGCGCTCGGCGAACGTGATCGGTACCTCCACGATCCGCGCCCCGGCCCGGTGCGCCAACCGGGACAACTCCACCTGGAACGAATACCCCTGCGAACACACCGACGCTAGGTCCAACGCGTCCAGAGCACTGAGCCGGTACACCCGGTAGCCGCCGGTGGCGTCGGAGACCGGCATCCTCAGGGCCAGCCGCGCGTACAGGTTGCCGCAGCGCGATAGCAGCAGCCGCCGCAGCGGCCAGTTGAGCACCTGCGCCCCCCGGGTCCACCGGGACCCGATCACCACGTCCGCGTCCCGGGCCGCGGCCAGCATCGCCGGCAGATCCTCCGGCGCGTGTGAGCCGTCGGCGTCCATCTCCACCACCGCGTCGTAGCCGCGCTGCCGCGCCCACCCAAACCCGGCCAGATAGGCGGCGCCCAGCCCCTCCTTGCCCTCCCGGTGCAGCACATGCACCCGCCGATCCTGCCCGGCGAGGGCCTCAGCGACCGCGCCGGTGCCATCCGGGCTGTTGTCGTCGGCAACCAGAATGTCCACCGACGGCACCGCCCGACGTACCCGTTCCACAATCCAGCTCAGGTTGTCGGCCTCGTTGTAGGTCGGGATGACCACGAGCACCCGCCCCACCCCGGGATGACCGGTCTCATCACGCACCGTCCTGCCTCCCTCTCACCGGCGTACCAGCCGTCGCCGCACCGCGGGCGCGTCGCCGCACCCCAGCTGCGGCCAGGACCGCCACGGCCAGGACCGTCAGCGCCGCCTCCGGCCACAACCCGACCCGGGTCGCGAAGGTTTCTCCGTCGGCGAGGTGCAGCTGCCGCACCACGATCGCGCGGGTATTGAACCCGGTGGCATCACTTACCCGCCCATCCGGGGAAACGAACCCAGAAACGCCCACCGTCGAGGCCATCAGCGCCGGGCGACCATGCTCGACCGCCCGCAACCGCACCATGGCCAGCTGCTGACGGGCCTCAGCCACATCGAAGGTGGCGTTATTGGTCTGCACCACCAGCAGCTGCGCCCCACCGGTAACAGTGTCCCGGACCACCTCGTCGTAGGCGACCTCGAAGCAGATCACATCGCCGAGCACCACCGGACCGGCAGCCAGCACCCCCGGGGTGCTACCCGGCACGAAATCAGACCGCACCCGGTCAACCTGCTTGCTGACCAGTCGAGCCACATCACGAAACGGCACATATTCGGCGAAGGGCACCGGATGCCGCTTCGTGTACAACTGGTCGAGGTCCGGACCGGTCCCCGGCCGCCACAGCAGCCCCGCGTTGCGTACCTGGCCCTCCCCTGGGCCGCGTAGCACCGCCCCAACCAGGATCGGCACACCCACCGCGTCCGCAGCCGACTGGATCCGGTCACTGGCGGAAGCGTCTTGCAGCGGGTCGATATCGCTGGAGTTCTCCGGCCACACCACCAGGTCGGGGCGGGGTCGGGCGCCGGAGGCCACCTGGTCGGCCAACTCGACGGTGGCCTCGACGTGGTTGTTCAGCACCGCCTGCCGTTGGGCGTTGAAGTCCAGCCCCAGCCGCGGCACATTGCCCTGCACGATCGCCACCGTCACCGCCTCCCCACCACCATCGGCGCGAATCGGCACAAGCAGCCCGACAGCCGGCATTGCCAGCACCGCCACCATCGCCCCCACCGCCGGCGCCCACCGCCGGCCCGGGTGGCGATACACCGCCCAGCCCGTCCACACGGCGGCCACCAGGAGCCCACCGATCATCGCGACCGCGAAGGTGACCAACGGCGCCCCGCCCAGGGCGGCAAACCGCAGCAGCGGCGACCCGTCCTGGCTGAACGCCAGCCGACCCCACGGAAAACCACCGAACGGAGTGCGATCACGCAGCGCCTCCTGCGCCACCCACAGCACCCCGGTCACCACCGGCCATCCCCACCGGAACCGGTCAACCAGCGGAGAAACCCACGCGGTCGCCGCGCCCAGCAGCGCCAGATAGCCGGCCTGCAACAGCGACAGCAGTACCCACGGCAAGTAGCCGGTGTGCAGGTTGGTCCAGCCCAGCAGCGGAGCGAAAAACGCCACCCCGGTCAGGAACCCGAGACCAGCGCCAGCGCGCGGACGCCGACGGTGGGCTGCACCAGCCAACAGCGCCACTCCGACAGCCGCCAGCGGCCACACCCCGTACGGTGGAAACGCGAGCAGCATCGCCACGCCCCCACCAACCGCCGCCACCATCGCAACCGGCAACGGCAACCGGCGTTCCCGCATAACTCCCACAGCCGTCGCCGGCATGTCCACGATCACCTGCCGAAGGGTACCCGGCCCGATTCGAGCCGCCCCGCCAGCGCAGACCACGACAGCCTCACTCGACCGGCCCCCGGGGTAAACGGAAATCGGGGCGCGGCGGTTGCCGCGCCCCGATGCTCCCAGGCCCTTCCCGGCCGGTGGGGCGAGAATGGGACGCGCCGACCTTCGGACCGACCGGACGGCAGACTGGCTGCCCCCGCCTGGCCGTTGTCTACTGGCCGTGCCTCTCACCCTGCCCGTACACCGGTAACCGCGGCCGGTCCGCGCCGCCCCGCCGACCCCCGCCCGCTGGACCTGGCCGCCGCGACCACACACTCGTGTCGCTCGGCCAGCGGACGAAGGGACGAAGCGAACAACAGCCGCTTCCCGTAGTAGGACTCAAAGACGGTACGTGCTCCCCCCGGGGCGCTGTCAACCCGGCCCCGACGAGTCGTCACCACGACCCGGGCGTGTCGCGCCACCGGCACCCGACCAGCCCACACCGAGCCGCCCGCAAACCGGGCAAAAAGGACATGCCTAGCCCTCGCGCAACCGGTCCATGAGAGCGCGCGCCGCGACCGGTTGCTCGGCGCCGAGCAACCCGGCGGCGGCCAGCACATAGTCCACATCAACCACCGGCCGGGCGGCACGCGGCAACGGCCACCCACCGGCGTAGTCGGCCAACACCCCCGCGAGAACCGCCGCGGCATCCGCCGGCGCGGCGTGCCGCAGCACCCCACCCGAGCCGACCAGCAGCCGGACATCCCGCAGATCCCGTCCCGCACGTTCACCGGTGGCCGCCCCGCGGGCGTGCCGCCGCAACGCCACCGTGGCCGCCAAGGCCGCCAACCGTGCGTCCGTGGCCCGCTCGGCCCCACCCACCGGAAGGTACGCCGGGTCGTCCGCACGCCGCCGCGCCGCCGCCAACATCTCGGCGTCGGCCCCGTCGAGCAGCCGTTCCTCCACCGCTGCCCGCACCACACCCGGGGCGCTCCACCGGACCCCCAGATCCCCCTCGACGGTGCGGGCCCGCCACAGGCTCCCCGCCACCTCCCGGCCCGGCCCGCTCTCCCGCTCATCCGGCGTCAGCACCGAATACACGTCGGTGGTCGCCCCACCAACATCCACCACCGCCAGGTCGCCGCCGAGCGTATCCGCGAGCAACTCCACGCCGGTCAACACCGCATCCGGGGTTGCCGCCCGCACCAGCCGCGGGAACCGCGGCCCCCATGACAGCCGCTTGCCGCCGATCACATGCCGCAAGAACACCTCGCGGATCGCCGCCCGCGCCCCAGCCGGCGCCAACGCCCCGATCTGGGGCAGCACATTCTCCGCCGCGGTCACTGGCACCCGCGCCGACGTCAGCATCGATACCAGGTCGTCGCGGACCTGCGCGTTACCGGCGAGGACCACCGGAACCCGCCAGCGGGCCCGCGCCAGCCGGGTCGCGTTGTGCGTCAACGTCTCCACGTCACCGCCGTCCGTCCCGCCGACCAGCAGCAGCACATCCGGGCGGGCCGCCCGCAGCGCCGCCAGATCCGCCGCGCCAAGCCGCCCCGCGGCCACATGCACCACGTTCGCCCCCGCCGACAGCCCCACCCGACGACCCGCCTGCGCGGTCACCAACTGTTCGTAGCCGACCACCGCCAACCGCAGCCCGCCCCCAGCAGACGAGCACACATACCACGGGGCGTCCCCCACCGGCAGTCCGTCGGTCGCCGCCGCTACCGCCGCGTCCAACCCCCGCAACACGTCACTGCCCACCGTGGTCGGCACCGCCGCCGTCGTGACCAGACCCGCGCCGTCGAGATCGACCACCGCCACCTTCGTGTACGTGGAGCCGACATCCGCGCAGATCGCGACGTTCACGCCACCGGCGGCACGACCACCGTGCCCGTCGCGGTGACCGCCACGATCGGCGGATCACACACCTGCGCCGCGGACTCCCCCCGATCCGGACGGCCCCGACACACCACCACGCAGCTCAACTCCAACGTGCGGCTGCGCGTACCCACCCTGGTGACCCGACCGGTCACCTCCACCACGTCACCGGCGCGCACCGGCGCCACGAACTGCACGTCCGAATAGCCGGCGAACAACCCCTCGTCCCCGTCGGTACGGATACAGACTTCCGTGGCGACATCCCCGAACAAGCCCAACGCGTACGCCCCATCAACCAGGCTCCCCGCGTAGTGCGCATGCGAGTACGGCACATACCGCCGGTGCGCCACCGTCACCCCGACCCTCGGGTCGCTCATCCCGTCGCCGCCTTCCGGCTTGTGATCAACGTATGGACCAGGTAGGAGGCCACCTCACCCGGAGTGGTACCACGGCCGAAGATCCGGTCCACCCCCAACTCGGCGGTCATCGCCTCGTCGAAACGCGGCCCGCCCACAATCAGCAACGGCCGCTTCCCCGCCGGCCACGCCTCCCGAAACGCCGCCGACATCTCCCGCGTGTTGTGCAGATGCGCATCCCGCTGCGTGACCACCTGCGACACCAACACCGCATCCGCCCGCTCCGCTCGAGCCGCCGCCACCAAATCCGGCACACTCACCTGCGCACCCAGATTGCTGACCCGCAACTCCCGGTAGTACTCCAGCCCCTTCTCCCCAGCGACGCCCTTGACGTTGAGAATCGCGTCAATCCCCACGGTGTGTGCGTCGGTGCCGATGCACGCCCCCACCACCGACAGCTTCCGCCGCAGCTGCCGCTTGACCACCGCGTTGACTTCCTTCGCCGACAGCAACGGGAAGTCCCGCTCCACCACCCGCACCGCTGCGGTGTCCACCAGATGGTTCACCCGCCCGTACACCACGAAGAAGGTGAACCCGTCCCCCATCGGCCGGGCATGCACCAGCATCGCCGGGTCGATGCCCATTTTCCCCGCCAGCTGAATCGCCGCACCCTCAGCTCGTTTGTCATGCGGCAGCGGCAACGTGAACGACACCTGCACCATGCCGTCACCAGTAGTGTCCCCGTACGGCCGCACGATCTGCTTCTCCGGCACGACCGCCTGCTCCGGCACGACCGTCACGACCCCGCCCCTTCCAGGATCTCCACCGCCGGGTTGTAGTAGTCGCCCTCGTGCCGTGCCACCCCGTCCAACCCCTTACCCCGGTCCGCCGGCCGCTTCATGATCCCGAACGTGCCCTCGCCAATCGCCGTCAGCAACGACTGCTCCCCGATCCGGTCCAACAACTCCACCGCGGAACCCAACACCTGGTGTGCCCGCTGCTGAATGAACCCGCCCGACGCCGGCACGAAATCCTCGTGCAGCCCACCCGCGGCACCCAATACATACCGGACGTTCTGCAACGCGATATCCCGATCCGACAGCCACGGCGTCACCACTGCCTCGGTCATCATCCCCACCAGCAGAATCCCCTGCCCGGTCAGCGCCCCCACCAGGTTGAAGAAGCCGTCGAGCAGGTTGCCCCGAAACACATCCCCGGTCATGTGCTTCGTCGGTGGCATCCACTTCAACGGCGCATCCGGAAACAACTCCCGCACCAACAGCGCGTGCGCCAGCTCCAACCGCAACGACTCCGGCACATCCGGGTTGATCTCAAACGCGTGCCCCAACCCCAACTGCCAGTCCGCCAACCCCGCCTCATGCGCGAAGTACTCGTTGAGTAGCTGCGACACCGTCACCGTGTGCGCCTCGTCCACCGCATCGGCAGTCGTCAGGTAGTTATCCTCACCGGTATTGATGATGATCCCTGCCCGGGCGTGCACCTGCCGGGAGAACCGCTGATCGACAAAGGTACGGATCGGATTGATATCCCGAAACAAGATGCCGTACATCGAATCGTTCAACATCATGTCAAGTCGTTCGAGGCCCGCCAACGTCGCCATCTCCGGCATGCACAGCCCCGACGCGTAATTCGTCAACCGCACATACCGGCCCAACTCCCGCGACGACTCGTCCAACGCCGCCCGCATCAGCCGGAAATTCTCCTGCGTCGCATACGTACCGGCGAAACCCTCCCGAGTCGCCCCCTCCGGCACATAGTCCAACAACGACTGCCCCGTCGACCGGATCACCGCGATCGCATCCGCCCCCGCCCGGGCCGCCGCCTGCGCCTGCGGAATGTCCTCGTAAATATCCCCCGTCGCCACGATCAGATAGATCCACGGCCGCCGCGGCGGATCCCCGAACCGCCGCACCAACCGCTCCCGCTCAGCCCGCCGCCGATCGATACGACGCACCCCCGCCGCGACCGCCCGCCGCGCCGTCCGCCGCGCCGCCGTCGCCGCCCGCCCCGCCGGAACCTCAAACCGCACCGACCCGGCCGCCGCCTTCTGCGCCAACAACGTCACATCCGCCAGCTGCTCCCGCGCCAACGCATCGAAGACCGGAGCAGCCACCCCATGCCCCAAGCCCACATCCGCGGCCACCGCATCCACCAACCGGTTCACCCACGGAATCCCATCTGGATCCGCCCCCTGCACCCCAGCCAGCCGCAGCACTGCCCGCTCCACCGACACCGTCGTATGGCTACGCGCCAACTCCACCACCGGCGCCCCAGCCCGAGCCGCCAACTCCCGCGCTCGCGCCACCAACACCGGATCCAGATCGAGCTTCCCGGTCACAATCCGCCCTCCCCATAGATCACCGAACCACGCAGCACCGTACGTCGACACACCGGCAACGGCGTCGGGTCCAGCACTCCCCGCGCCTCCGGATCCTCCGCCTGCAACACCGGCAGCCCCCGCTCCACCCCCGCCGGGGTATCCCACACCGCGAACGTCGCCGGCGCCCCCAACGCCAACACCCCGTCACCATCCCGCCGCACCGCACGCCACCCACCCCGCGAATGCGCCGCGAAAGCCGCCCGCACACTCATCCGTTGCGCCGGATTGTGATGCGCCACCGCCGCCCGCACCGACCCCCACGGATCCACCGGAGTCACCGGCGAATCCGACCCAAACGCCAACGACACCCCCACCGAATGCATCGCCCCCAACGGATTAGCTGCCAACGACCGATCCAGCCCCAACCGCGACTCATACATCCGACCCGCGCCACCCCACAACCGGTCAAACGCCGGCTGCACCGACGCCACCACGCCAAACTCCACAAACCGGGCAATCATCCGCTTGTCCACGAGCTCCGCATGCTCCACCCGATGCCGAGCCGCCCGCACCCGATCCGTGCCCAGCCTCGCCGCCACCGCCGAGAACCCCTCCAACACCGTGGCGATCGCCGCATCCCCAATCGCGTGAAAACCGCCCTGCACCCCGAACGTCGCACACCCCAGCAGGTGATCCCGTACCTGCTCCGCCGACAGGTACCCGTGCCCGCACCCACCCTCATCCACATACGGCACCGTCAGCTCAGCCGTCCGCGCCCCCAACGCCCCATCAGCGAAGACATCCCCACCAGCACCCACCGCCCCCAACTCCCGAGCCCGCTGCGCACCACCCAACTCACCCCAATACCCGTACACCTCCGGCACCCCCGCCCCGGAGATCCCCAACAACCTCGTGAAGTCCTCCTCACCGGAAATCTCCGGCCCACCACACTCATGCACCGCCGCGACCCCCAACGCCGCCGCATGCGCCAACGCCGCCCGCTGCGCCGCTGCCCGCTGCGCCCGACCAACCGAACCAAAAGCCGCTGTCCGCACCGCATGATGCGCATCCCGCCGCAACCACCCCGACTCATCAAAGCCAGCCGCGGTAACCACCCCCGGGCACGCAGCCAACAGCGCCGTCGACACCAACGCCGAATGCATCGACGCCTGCGACAGATACACCCGCCGCCCCGCCGCCGCCCGACCCAACTCCTGCCCATCCGGTGGCACCGGCACCGGCCAGGTCGACTCGTCCCAGCCATGCCCCAGCACCACACCATCAGGCGGCAACCCCTCAGCGAACGCCGCCACCGCCGCCAACAACTCCCGCCCCGACCGCACACCCGACACGTCCAGCCCCGACAGCCCCAACCCGGTGTCGGTCGCATGCACATGCGCGTCCACGAACGCCGGCGTCACCAGCGCCCCATCCAGATCCACCACCTGATCGGCAACCGGCGCATCCGCATCCGCCCCCAACCAGGCAATCCGCCCATCAGAGACCAACAAGGCAGTCGCACCCGGATCAGCGGGACAATGCAGCACACCACCGCGGTACAGCGTCGAGGGGTTCGTCATAGCACTCAGTCTGCCGCCAGCCGCGCCTCGAAGAGGCGACGCACCCCCGGCTCAGCCCGCAACAGCTCCAACGCGAACTCCGCGTGCCCCGGCGTGAACCCGTTACCGACCAGCATCGTCACATCCGCCGCCAGGCCCTCCGCACCCAACGCCGCCGCCGCGAAACTCGTCGCCATCGAGAAGAACACCACCGTGCCACCGTCAGCCGTGGCCAACACCGCCCCATGCTCACAGCCCGGCACATCCACGCACACCACCGTCACATCCGCCGGCACCCCCAGCGCCGACGTCACCGCCGTCGACAACGCCACCGGATCCCGCGCATCGGCCACCACCACCGCATCCGTCACCCGGGACGCCGCCAGCGCGTCCCGCTCCCCCGCCACCGGCACCACCCCGACCGTCCGCGCCGCGCCCGCCCGCCGCGCCGCAGCCAGCGACAGCGACCCGCTCTTGCCCGCACCGCCGATAACCGCGACGCTGACCGGCCGGGCGTCCCCCTCCCGCGCCCGGTCGGCCACATACCGCTCCACCACCCGCGCGGTCAACGCCGGAGCCCCACAGACATCCAGCGCGGCGAGGGACAACTCCGGATGCAGATCCGCCGGCAGTACCGCCGCGATGGAGCGGGCGAACAGGATCGCATGACCATCACACGGGACCTGCTCGCTGCGCCCGTCCCACCGGGCCAACCCATCCGCGACGGCCAACGGCGTCAACGTGAGCGACACCAGAGTCGCCACCCGGTCGCCCACCCGCAGCCCTAGCGGCGACCGCCGACCAGCCTCCTCAACCGTGCCGATCAACATGCCGCCCGAACCGGTCACCGGGTTCTGCATCTTCCCCCGCGCGGCGATAGTCTCCAGCACCTCAGCGCGGATCCGCGCGCCGTCCCCACCGTGCTTCTCCCGCAGCTGTCGGAAGCTCGCCGCGTCCAGGTTCAACCGCTCCACCCGGATCCGTACCTCGTTCGGTGCAATCTCCG
Organism: Salinispora fenicalii; assembly: GCF_000514815.1. GTDB lineage: Bacteria > Actinomycetota > Actinomycetes > Mycobacteriales > Micromonosporaceae > Micromonospora > Micromonospora fenicalii. The sequence continues at coordinate 345,212 of NZ_KI911472.1, read as the reverse complement.
GGCTCGCATCCAGCCGCCAGGCCGCCTGCGGTAGCACCCCCGCGGGCTCCAGAACGCGGTGCAAACCCACCGGTGATATCACGCCGACCTCCCCTGACCAGCCGCCTGAAGCCCGGACCATGACTCGCATGACGGGAAGACTTCCGGCAGACTAATTACTTCACCGGATAATTTCCAGTACCCTACGGTGCTAATGATCATCTGTACCACCACCCTCAAGGAGGGGGCCGTGACCCAGACCCACCCCGCGGAAGCCATCTCCGCAGCCCACCCTGCACCGGCCGCCCCCACCACGGGCCAGCCCTACGAATACCGACGGGCCCCCCTCGTCGAACCTGACTGGACCCGCTTCCCCGGCTGGCGCCACATCAGCCGCGACCAGTGGGAGTCCGCCCAGTGGCAACGCACCAACTGCATCAAGAACATAAAGCAACTCCGGGCCGTCCTCGGCGACCTCGTCGGCGAGACCTTCTACGCCGACCTGGAAGCCGACCAGAAGAATCTGGCCACCATGTCCATGCTGGTACCGCCCCAGATGCTCAACACCATGGTGCCCTTCGAGGCGATGACCACCGACGCCCTCTACGCCGACCCGATCCGGCGCTACATGATCCCCGTCGCCTCCGACCGACGCACTGACTGGCCTTCACACCCATACGCCAGCCGCGACTCCCTGCACGAACACGACATGTGGGTCGCCGAGGGTCTCACCCACCGCTACCCCACGAAGGTCCTCGCCGAACTACTCTCCACCTGCCCGCAATACTGCGGGCACTGCACCCGGATGGACCTGGTCGGCAACTCCACCCCCACCATCGACAAACTCAAACTCACCCTGAAACCCGTCGACCGCTACGACGCCCACATCACCTACCTCCGGGCCCACCCCGGCGTCCGCGACGTCGTCGTCTCCGGCGGTGACGTGGCCAACGTGCCATGGAAGAACCTCGAGTCGTACCTGATGCGCCTGCTCGACATCGAGACCGTGCGCGACATCCGGCTCGCCACCAAGGCCCTGATGGGCCTGCCCCAGCACTGGCTCCGGGCCGATGTCGTCGAAGGCCTCGAGCGGGTCGCCCGCACCGCCGCCCGCCGTGGCGTCAACCTCGCGATCCACACCCACGTCAACCACGCCCAGTCCCTCACTCCGCTGGTCGCCAAGGCCGCCCAGACCGCTCTAAACGTCGGGGTTCGAGACGTCCGCAACCAGGGCGTGCTCATGCGCGGCGTCAACGCCACCACACCCGACCTACTTGATCTCTGCTTCGCGTTGCAGGGCGAAGCCGGCATCCTGCCGTACTACTTCTACCTGTGCGACATGATCCCCAACGCCGAGCATTGGCGGGTCCCCGTCGGGCACGCCCAACAGCTCCAACACGACATCATGGGCTACCTGCCCGGCTACGCCACCCCGCGCATCGTCTGCGACGTTCCCTTCGTCGGCAAGCGCTGGGTGCACATGCTCACCGAATACGACCGGGAACGCGGCATCTCGTACTGGACCAAGAACTACCGCACGTCCATCGAGTCCGCCGACCTGGAGGCGCTGAACAAGCGGTACGCGTACTACGACCCGATCGACACCCTGCCCGAGACCGGTCAAGCCTGGTGGGCGGCGCACCGCGACGACTAGTCCCACCTCGATCCGCCGTCCGTGACCACGACTCGTCGGCGGCACCACGCTCCGAGATCTGGCCGTAGCCGGCACCGACAACGGGCCCGGAAGAAAGATGCTTCCGGGCCCGTCGGGTCAAGCGGTCACGTCACCGCACCCCAGTTCGATCCAACTCACGATCCGATTGCTCAGCGCGTTCCTCCCTGGCCTGGCGAGCGCGGGCGTCACCCCGCTGCCGGACTCCTTCGACCCGCAGCCGCTCGTCGCCGCAGACATCGCCCACCCGCTCCTTGGCGGCGCCGGTCAGCTCGTCCACCAGGTTTTTCGTCTTGGTGGCGAAGCCCATCTCCGCTCTCCCCTCGTGGCGTCTCGGCCATCGATATCGGGTTTCCCGTGGTGCTGGGGACTATTCGTTTGGGTTCGTACGGTGCGGCACATCGCGTAGTACATCCTAGGATGCTAGCCAGGAAGATTGGCACCACCAGTGATTGACTAAGCACATGGGTGAGCTCCTCTTGATCAGACACGGCGAGACCACGTGGAGCGCCCGTCGGCAACACACCTCTTACACCGACCTCGCGCTGACGCCCGACGGCGAACGGCAAGCCCGCGCACTCGGCCCGATGCTCACCGGCCGGCGCTTCGCCGCGGTCCTGACCAGCCCCTGCACCCGCGCGGTGCGGACCGCGCAGCTCGCCGGCCTTACCCCGACCGGGACGGACAACGACCTTGCCGAGTGGAACTACGGCGAAATCGAAGGCCGCACTACCGCCGAAGTCCACGAAGAAGATCCCGACTGGAACCTCTGGACCGACGGCTGCCCCGGCGGCGAGTCTCCCGGCCAGATCGGCGAGCGGCTCGACCGACTCCTCACCCGGCTGCGGCCCGTCCTCGACCACGGAACCGTCGCCGTGGTCGGGCACGCGCACAGTCTCCGGGTGCTCACTGCCCGGTGGCTCGGCCTACCGCCCTCCGCCGGAGCGCTGTTCCGACTGGAAACCGCGACCGTCAGCGTGCTCGGCCACGAACACGGCCGGCAGGTCATCCGTCGGTGGAACCAGCCGGCTCCCCCGGCCCCCGCGGCCGCAACCGCCCAGACACCCCGGCACTGATCTTCGGCGGCCGGCTCTCGTACGGCGTTGACAACACCACGGTGGTCCGCGTGGTCACACTCGCTGCCATCCGAATCTCCTGCAGCACCCGCTCCAGGTCGGTCGGCCCGGCCACCCGCAGCAACAGCAGGTAGAAGTCCTCCCCCGCGACCGAGTAGCACGAGTCAATCTCCGGTAGGTGGGACAGCCGCTCCGGCGCGTCGTCCGGCTGCGAAGGGTCAAACGGCCGAATCGCCACAAACGCCGTCAGCGGCAGATCCAGCGCCTCGAAGGACACCCGGGCCGCGTACCCGCCGATGACCCCGCGCTGCTCCAGCCGACGGACCCGCTGGTGCACCGCGGAGACCGACAATCCCACCCGCTCCGCGAGGTCGGTATAGGACAGCCGGCCGTCCACGGCCAGCTCCGCGACGATGGCCCGGTCGATCTCCTCCACGGCGAGCAACCTACCGGGAAAAGGCCCGCCACGCGACGCTGGGTCGCCAGAAAGCGGCTCGGCCGCAGGCCCGCCCCTCGTCAGCCCTTCGCCAGCGCGCGGGAGATCACCAGACGCTGGATCTGGTTGGTCCCCTCAACGATCTGGAGCACCTTCGCTTCGCGCATGTACCGCTCAACCGGGTGATCAGCGACGTAGCCCGCGCCGCCCAGCACCTGTACCGCGTCGGTGGTCACCCGCATCGCCACATCGGTAGCGAACAGCTTCGCCTTCGCCGCCTCGATCGAGTACGGCCGGCCGGCGTCTCGCAGCCGCGCCGCCGCCAGCATCAGCGCCCGAGCCGCCGAAATCTGGGTGGCGGCATCGGCGAGCAGGAATCCCAGCCCCTGGAAGTCGACAATCGCCCGGCCGAACTGCTGCCGTTCCCGGGCGTAGCCGACCGCGTAGTCCAGCGCCGCCTGGGCCAGGCCCACCGCGCAGGCCGCGATCCCCAGCCGGCCCGAGTCCAGCGCGGACATCGCGATACCGAAGCCCTGGCCTTCCTCGCCGATCAGCCGGTCCGCCGGCACCCGCGTCCCGTCGAAGACGACCTGCGCCACCGGGGAAGCGTGCAGCCCCATCGTGCGCTCCGGCAGCTGCGGCTCGATCCCGGGCAGGTCCCGGTCCGCGAGCAGGCAGGAGATGCCCGACGCTCCCGCACCCCCGGTACGGCAGAAAATGTTGTAGAAGTTTGCCACGTGGGCGTGCGTGATCCACGCCTTCGTGCCGGAGACGACGTAGTCCTCACCGTCCAGGACGGCCCGGGTGGTCAGACTGGCGGCATCCGAACCGCCCTGCGGCTCGGAGAGACAGTACGCGCCCAGCAGCTCCCCACCGATCAGCTCGGGCAGCAGCTTCCGCTGCTGCGCCGTGCCGTACGCGGCGAGCGGGAAGCAGGACAGGGTGTGGACGCTGACGGCCTCGGCGACCGCGAGCCAGCGGCTGGCCAGGATCTCCAACACCTGCAGGTACACCTCGTACGGCTGGCCGGCGCCGCCGTACTCCTCCGCGTACGGCAGGCCGAGCAGGCCCGACCGGCCCAGGGTGCGCAGCACCTCCCGGGGGAACTCGGCGCGCTCCTCGTGGTCGGCGGCCTTCGGCGCGAGCTCCCGGTCGGCGAGTTCGGTGGCCAGGTCCAGCAGGTCGTGGGCCTCGTCGGTGGGGAGGATCCGGTCGACAGTCATGGGTTTGATGAGCTCCATGGGGGTGGGGTTGAGCCGTCGCACCTACCAGCTTAACGGTCGTTCGGCTCGCCTCGCCGCCGCGGCACCGAAACGCGCAGCGGAGACCATCGGCCGGTCCCCGCTGCCAGCCTCCACGCCGATGTCGGTGCGATGTGCCAGGCTGTCGCGCATGCCAGCCCCGCTCATGCTCGTGGACGCGCCCAGCCTCTACTTCCGGGCATACTTCGGCATTCCAGAGTCCGCCGCCGTCGGTCCCGAGGGTCAACCGGTCAACGCCGTCCGCGGCTTCCTCGACATGTTGGCGAGCCTGATCCGCACCCGCCGACCGAGCCGGATGGTGTGCGCGATGGACCACGACTGGCGACCCGAGTGGCGGGTGGCTCTCCTGCCCTCGTACAAGGCGCACCGGGTGGCACCGGAGGGAGGTGAGGTGGTCCCCGACACGCTGAGTCCGCAGGTCCCGGTGATCCTCGACGTGCTCGACGCGGTCGGCATCACCACCGTCGGCGCCACCGGCTACGAGGCCGACGACGTGCTCGGCACCCTTTCGGTCACCCAGCCGGGCCCGGTCGAGGTGGTCTCCGGTGACCGCGACCTGTTCCAGCTAGTCGATGACGCACGCCGGGTGCGGCTGCTCTATATCGGGCGGGGGGTGGCGAAGCTGGCAGACTGCGACGACGCTGCGGTCCAGGCCCGATACGGGGTTCCCGCCGCCCGCTACGCCGACTTCGCCGCGCTGCGCGGTGACCCCAGCGACGGCCTGCCGGGGGTGCCCGGCGTCGGTGAGAAGACCGCGGCCCGGCTCGTTGCCCGACACGGCGACATCGCCGGTGTGCTCGCCGCCCTGGACGATCCGGACGCCGGTTTCGCGCCGGGGCTACGGGCGAAACTCGTCGCCGCGCGGGACTACCTGGCCGTCGCCCCGGCGGTGGTCCGGGTCGCCCTCGATGTGCCGCTGCCCGCCCTGCCCACCGACCTGCCGGCCGCACCGGCCGACCCCGATCGGCTGCTCGACCTCGCCGAGCGGTGGAACCTCGCCGGCGCCGTCCGGCGCCTGGTTGACGCCCTGGCGATCCCCGCCGACTGACCGCCGCCCAGCGGCACAGCGCGCGGCGTTGGAGACGCGGCGTTGCCGGACGAGATGTATGTCGTCAGGCGGTGGCCTGATAAGAGAGCACCCCGCGGTTCACCGCGGCGATGGCCTGCCGCGCGGTGCTGCGCAACTCGGCCGAGGCGCCGCCGGATTCGGCCAGCTGGCCGAGCAGGTCCACCACCTGCCGGGCCCAGCGGACGAAGTCGCCGGCCGGCATCTCGCCGTCGATGTGGCCGCTGACGAGGACCTTCGCGAGTGGCTCCCCACGGGCCCAGCGGTAGACCGGCCAGGCGAAGCCGAGATCCGGCTCCCGGGTCACGGTCAGGCCCTGTGCCGCCTCGTCGGCCTCGATCTCCCCCCACAGCTTCAACGTCTCGTCAACCGCTGTCGCCACCGCGCCCCGCGGCAGCGACGCGCGCTCGTCAACGTCCCGGCGGGCCTCAAAGACCACCACCGACACCGCCGCCGCCAACTCGGCCGGGCTGAGCCCACTCCACACGCCACGACGCAGGCACTCGGCGACCAGCAGGTCCGCCTCCGTCCAGATCCGGCTCAACATCCGACCGGCGTCGGTGACGCCCCCGTCTGGGGCCAGATAGCCGCGGGCCGTCAACAGCGCCACGATCCGGTCGAAGGTGCGGGCCAGGGAACCGGTCCGGCCGGTCACCCGCTGCCGCAGCTCCTCGGTGTCCTTCTCCAGCCGGCGACGACGCTCCGCCCAGCGGGCGTGCTCCTCCCGTTCCGGGCAGGCGTGGCACGGGTGACGGCGCAGCTCGGCGCGGAGCTGCACGAGCCGGTCGTCCTCCCCGCCGCCGCGCCGCGGCCGGCCACCCCGCCGACTGCCGTGCCGGTTCAATCCGGTGCCACTGACCGCAGCGGCCAGGTCCCGGCGCGCGGCCGGGGAGCGGTGGTTGAAATGTTTGGGCACCCGAATCCGGGTGAGTACCTCCGCCGGTGTGGTGAAGTCACCCGGGCCCACCCGGCCCGCCCAGCGGTCCTGAGTCAGCACCAACGGACGGGGCTCCCCGAAGCCAGCAGCCGCCGGGTCCAGCACCACCGCAAGGCCAGCTCGCCGACCTGACGGCACCCGGATCACGTCGCCGACCCGCAGCCGCTCCAGCGAGACGATCGCCGCCGCCTTTCGCTGGCTCTGCCCCTGCCGGGCCAGCTCCCGCTCCCGGTCGGCGATCGCCACCCGGATCGCGAAGTAGGCGTCGAAGTCACCGTGCTGGCAGGCCGCCTCCGCGCCGTACGCCTGGACGGTCTCGGTGTTGCGCTGGACCTGCCGCGCCAGCCCGACCACCGACCGGTCCGCCTGGAACTGCGCGAACGAGGACTCCAGCAACGCCCGGGCCGGTTCCGCGCCCACGCTGCCGACCAGGTTCACCGCCATGTTGTACGACGGCCGGAAACTCGACCGCAGCGGGTACGTACGGGTGGATGCCAGGCCGGCCACGTGCCGCGGGTCGGTCTCCGGAGACCAGACCACCACGGCGTGCCCCTCCACGTCGATACCGCGTCGGCCAGCCCGGCCGGTGAGCTGCGTGTACTCGCCGGGCGTCAAATCCACGTGCGCCTCGCCGTTGTACTTGACCAGGCGTTCCAACACCACGCAGCGGGCCGGCATGTTGATGCCCAGCGCGAGGGTCTCGGTGGCGAACACCGCCTTCACCAGCCCCCGGACGAACAGCTCCTCGACGACCTCCTTGAACGCCGGCAGCATCCCGGCGTGGTGTGCGGCGAGGCCGCGCTCCAACCCGTCCAGCCAGTCCCAGTAGCCGAGCACCGACAGGTCCTCGCCAGGGATCGTGGTGATCCGGCTCTCCACCACCCGACGGATCTCGGCCCGCTCCTCCGGGCTGGTAAGCCGGAGCCCAGCGGCGAGACACTGCTGCACCGCCGCGTCGCAGCCGGCACGGCTGAAGATAAACAGGATCGCCGGCAGCAGCCCCTCCCGGTCGAGCCGGTCAACGATGTCCGGGCGCATCGGCCCCCGCCAGCGCGGCCCACGCCGACCCCCCGGGCCGCCACCGCGCCCCTCCCCCAACTCGAGGCGGCGCAGCGTGTCCCGGGTGTAGCGCAGCAACTCCGGATGCACATCGTGCTTACGCGCGGCGTCGGCGTCGTGGAACAGGTCGAACATCCGTCGCCCAACCAGCATGTGTTGCCACAACGGCACCGGCCGGTGCTCGCTGACCACGACCTCGGTCTCGCCGCGCACGGTGACCAGCCAGTCGGCGAACTCCTCCGCGTTGGACACCGTCGCCGACAGCGACACCAGCGTGACCGAGGCGGGCAGGTGGATGATCACCTCCTCCCACACACCGCCACGGAACCGGTCGGCGAGGTAGTGCACCTCATCCATCACCACGTACGCCAGCCCCTGCAGCGTCGCCGAGCCGGCGTAGAGCATGTTGCGCAGTACCTCGGTGGTCATCACCACCACCGGCGCATCACCGTTGATCGCGTTGTCACCGGTGAGCAACCCGACCTGGTCGGCGCCGTGCCGGTCAACAAGATCGTGGTACTTCTGATTTGACAACGCCTTGATCGGGGTGGTGTAGAAGCACTTGCGGCGCCCCGCGTCCGCCGAGGTCCCACCCCGCAACGCCAGGTGGACGGCGAACTCGCCGACGACCGTCTTACCGGCGCCGGTGGGGGCGCAGACCAGGACCCCGCTGCCGCGCTCCAACGCCTGGCACGCCTCCCGCTGGAAGTCGTCAAGGTCGACACCGAGGTCGAGGGCGAACTCGTCCAACGCCGGGGACAGGGGGACCTGTGCGGCCCGGCGGCGTGCCGCGGCGTACCGCTCGGCGGGGCTCGACATGGGACCAAGATTAGTGTGTGTCGCGCCGGCACGCCCCACGAGGCCGTCCCGTCCGGGGCCGTCCGGGGAGTCGGTAGGGTGCACGGCGTGCCGGACCGTACCGAACCCGCCCAGACAACCGCCCCGGGTCGTGCCACAGCCCCGACGGCATCCCGGCGGCCCGTGGAAGCGGTGCTCTTCGACTTCCACGGCACGCTCGCGCAGGTGGAGGAGGCCACCGCCTGGGTAACCGCGGCAGCCGCTGCCTGCGGAACCACCCTGGACCGGATCCGCGCCACCGCACTCGCCGACCGGCTACTCACCGCCGGCCGGGCCGGGGGGCCGTTACCCCAACGGGTCCCGCCCGCGCTGGCCGAGCTCTGGGCCGACCGGGACCTGTACCCACATGCGCACCGCGGCGCGTACACGGGACTCGCGGCGACGGTCGATGCCGGGATCGATGGGCTCGCCGACGCGCTCTACGAGCGGTTGCTGGTGCCCCAGGGGTGGGTGCCGTACCCGGATACCGCCCCCACCCTGTCCGCGCTGCGCGCCGCCGGGGTACGGGTGGGTGTGGTCAGCAACATCGGCTTCGACATCCGGCCGCTCTTTGCCGCCTGGGGGCTCGCCGACCTGGTAGACGGGTACGTGCTGTCGTACGAGGTGGGGCGCTGCAAGCCCGACCCGGGCATCTTCCTACACGCCTGCGGGACGCTGGCCGTTGACCCGGAACGGGTACTCATGGTCGGGGACACCCCCGCCGATGCGGGCGCGGTGGCGGCCGGCTGCGCGGTGCTGGTGCTCCCGCCCGGCGAGGCGGGTCGACCAAACGGGCTCGGCGCGGTGCTGGACCTGGCCGTGCCACGCTAGCCGGGCTCAACGCGGTGCGGGACCTGGCCGTGCTGCGCTAACCGGGCACGGTGCCGGACCTTGGGCCGGCTGACCGGCGATCAGCGCAGCAGCCGTACCGCCGCCGGGGCCGCGGTGATCGTCACCGGCAGTTCAGCCACCCGCTCCCCGTCGGCGTAACCGGTGATGCCCGCGGCGGACACCTCCACCGTCCGCGCCCGAAAACTGCGCACTAGCGGGTGCTCAACGTGCGTCCCCGGATAGATATGGGGCTTGATCCGCAACAGCGTACGCCGGTTGAACCGCCCGCCGACCACGACGTCGAGCAGCCCATCGGTCGGATCGGCGGCAGGGCAGATCCGCATCCCACCGCCGTAGCGGGCGCAGTTGCCGACCGCCACCAGCACGGCGTCCAACTCGTGGGTCACCCCGTCCAGGCGCAACGTGTAACGGCGGGGCCGCAGCCGGGCCAGCTCCACCAGGATCGCCAGGTCGTAGCGGCGCGGGCCCCGGGGCCACCGCATCTGGTTGGCCCGCTCGTTAATGATCGCATCGATGCCGGCGGCGAGCACCGCCCCGTACCACCGCTGCGTGCCGTCCGCCGCAGTGGTACGGGCTAGGTCGATCGGATGGGAGCGCCCGTGCCGCAGCGCAGCGGCGATCGCGTCGGCCGCGGCGAGAGGATCGGCCGGGAACCCGGTGTCACCGGCGAAGTCGTTCCCGGTCCCCGCCGGCACCACCGCGAACGGCACTGGAGTGCCCGCCACCGCCTGTAGCGCCAGGTGCGCGGTCCCGTCACCACCGACCGCGACCAGCGCTACCGCGCCGTCGGCCACCGCCGCGCGACAGGCCGCCTGGGCCTGCGCCGGAGTGTGTGCGGCAAGCACCCGCACCGGATGGCCGCCAGCCGCCAGCCGGTGCACCACAGTGGGGAGCATCCCGCGATGCCGCCCCCGGCCGGCGCTTGGATTGACCAGGACGGCGACCGGACGACCGGCACCAGCAAAATCGACTGCGGTCACGGCGTGCACCGTACCGGGACGGGACCCGGGCCCGCACCCCCACCCGGCATGCGGGCAGGGGCACCCGCGTCAGGTCATGTCGTCGTAGCGGCGCTCGATCGGTGTGGGCTTGGCGACCGGCTCCGGCTCCGCGATCGACTCCGGCGCTCCAACCGGGGCACTCGCCTCGACCGGGTCACTCCCCTCCGCCAGCGGTGACGCCTCGTCGTCGGCGAGGCCGGCGTAGATCTCCTTGCCGCGGCCCCGACGCTTGTCGTTGAGGAACGCGACACCAACGGCCGCGAAGTAGAGGGCACACAGGCACAAGGCCAACGCGGTCATACCGAACGGGTCGGGCGTGGGCGTGACCACCGCCGCGAAGGCGAAGAACACGAAGACGGCCACCCGCCACCAGCCCAGCAACCGCTTCGCGCTGGCAACGCCGACGAAGTTGAGCATCAACACGATCAGCGGGAACTCGAACGCCACCCCGAACAGCAGAATCAGGTTGGTAACGAACGAGATGTACCGGGTGATGTCGAGGGTGGTATTGATCTCGGGGCCGGAGACCTGCAGCAGGAACTCCAGGCCCTTGGCGGTCACGAAGTACGCCAGCACCGCGCCAGCGGCGAACAGCGGCGCCGCGAGCGAGGTAAAGGCGTACGCGTAGCGCCGCTCGTGCTTGTGCAGGCCGGGGGCGATGAAGGCCCACAGCTGATACAGCCAGACCGGCGCGGCGAGGATCAGCCCCACCCACAGACCGATCTTGAGGTTGAGCAGGAACAGGTCAGCGGGACCGAGCTGCACGAAGTCGCAGGCGCCGTCGGTGGTCTGCGCCTGGGGCAGCTCGCAGTAGGGCCGCTGCAAGACGCCGCGCACCGGCCCGGCGAGCCAGAGGCCGACGCCGAAGCCGATCAGGATCGCCAGCGACGCCTTGAACAGCCGGTTGCGCAGCTCGCGGACGTGCTCGACCAGCGTCATCGAGCCTTCCGAGGCCCGTTGGAAACTGCTCGGGCCGCGTTTACGCAGGGCGAAGGCCACGGTGGTGGGGCCCCTCGATCAGTTGTCGCGGGTGCGCTGCACCGGGTCAACGACCGGCTGCTGCTGCGGCGGGGCCGGGTAGGTCGGCTGCTGGGGGTACGGCTGCCCCTGCTGAACCTGCGGCGGCAACGGCTGGTAGCCAGTCTGGGCGTCGGCCTTCTCGGCCAGGTCACGGTCGTCGTCGTGCAGGCTCTTCGTCTCGGCCTTGATGATCCGCAACGAACGGCCCAGCGAGCGGGCCGCGTCGGGGAGCCGCTTCGCGCCAAAGAGCAGGATCAGCACGACCACGAGTACGGCGATGTGCCACGGCCTTAGGGCACCCATGGAAAGCTCCGGTCTCTCGGTGTCGGGCAGGTGGTGTCGCAGCCATCGTACGTGCGTCCTGCGGCCTTGCCACCCGCTGGGCGGTACAGGACCGTTCCGGCTCGATGAAGTCTAGGCCAACCGCGGATGTCCTCGGCCGCCCGCTTCGCCTCCGACCCGGGCCACCAGGGGCGGATGGCGATTGCTACCCGCCGCGGCGGGATCGGACCGCGGCGACCTGCCGCTGGGTGGCCGCCAGCTGTTCCTGCAGCCCTTCGGCCCGCGCCTGCAGCGCCGCCGCGGTCGTCTGGAGCGCTGCGGCCTCACCTGCCTGCCGTTGCAACACCACCGCCGCCCGCCGCAGCCGATGCAGCCGGGTCAACACCGGCCGCAGGGCCAGCCCGAGCAGCACGAACGGGAGCACCACCAGCGCGACCACGATCCACACCACCACGGCGCCCAGCCTACTGGCCCCGCCTCGGCGCCGCCGGGTCGGCCACTGCGTCCGGCGGTGGCGTGGCGTAAGCCTCGAGGGCGGCGGTCGCCGCGGCATGCACCTGGGCGGCCAGTTCCGCCGGCGCCACCACGGTGACCTCCGGGCCCAGGCCCAACACGAAGCGGCGGGCCCAGCCCAGGTCGGTGACCCGGAGCGAGACCAACCACTCGCCATCGCCTTGTTCGACCCGCTCACACGGGTAGTACTCGGTGATCCACCGCTCGCTCCGACCGATTCGCAGGGTGACCAGCGGCAGATCCGCCGTAGGCCGGAACACACCGCCGGTGAGATCGTGCGGCACCGCCTGCGGCGGTACCTGCGCCGGCTCGTCCAACCGGGTCACCGCGTCGATCCGGTCGACCCGGAACATCCGCATTCCCTCCGCCCGGCGGCACCAGGCCTCCACATACGCCCGGCCGCCGATGATGAGCATTCGCAGCGGATCAACGGTCCGCTCGATCGTCTCGTCCCGGGCCACCGAGTAGTAGGTGATCCGCAACGCCCGGCCGCTCTCTACCGCCGCCCGCAGCTCTGCCACCCGGGGGTTGTCCGCCGGCAGCCGGACCGCGACCGGGGCACCCAACCGGTCACCCGCGGCACTTTCGATCTTGACCAGGGCCCGCTCCACCGCTTCCCGGTTGGCCACCCCCGGTGTCTCCGCCAGCATGCGCAGCGCCACGACCAGCGCGAGGGCCTCGTCGGGAGTCAGTCGCAACGGCCGATCAATGCCGGCGTCGTAGGTGATCGTCACCCGGTCGCCGTCGAAGGCCATGTCGATCAGGTCCCCCGGGCCGTAGCCCGGCAACCCACATACCCAGAGCAGCTCCAGATCCTCCCGCAGCTGCCGCTCGGTAACCCCCAGGTCATCCGCCGCCTCGGCGATCTCGATACCGGGCCGGGCCAGCAGGAAGGGCACCAGGTTGAGTAGCCGGGCCAACCGGTCCGCAGAGGTACGGGACCCGGGCCGAACAGACCGGCTCACCGGGCACCCCCGATCCCGATGTCGTGGCGCGCTGCGGTCTCCTTGAGCCGTTGAATGACTGCCTCCCGTACCTCCGGTGGGTCGAGCACCCGCACGTCCGGGCCATATCCGACGAGCTGACCGGCGAGCGCCTCCGGGTCCGCGTAGGGCAAGACGAGTTGATCACCGGTGGGACCCGAGGTCGTCTCCACCGCCCACCGGCGCAACCCGGCAGCCCGGTTGGGCGCGACGAGCACCCGGGCGCGGCCGGTGCGCTCCACTGGACCGGACGAGCGAGCGACATAGCTGATCAGGTCCACCTCGGCCGGCGGCTCGTACGCCCCCGACGGGCCAACCGTCCGAACCGCCCCCACCATGCGGGAGAGGCGGAAGCAGCGGGCCGCGGCCCGATCCAGGTCGTGCCCCACCACGTACCACCGACCCCGCCAGCAGACCACCCCCCACGGCTGCAGTCGGCGGGCAGACGGCTCGTCCCGGTCCGGGACCCGGTAGTCGAAGGCCACCTCGCGGCGGTCCCGGGCCGCGGCGGTCAGCGGCGCGAAGGCCGGGTCGACGGTCACCATCGGCTCCAGCCCGAGCGTGGCCTGTGGGTCCACGTCGACACCGGCCGCGCGCAGCTTCGCCAACCCGGATGAAGCGGCGGCGGCCAAACCAGCGTGCTGCCACAGCCGGGCGGCGATGCCGACCGCCGCGGCCTCATCCGGCTCGAGCGGGATCTCGGGCAGCGCATACTGCCGGCGGGCGATGCGATAGCCCGGCTCGATGTCGAAGGCGCTGGCCGTCCCGGTCTCCAGCGGGACGCCGAGCTCGCGCAGCTCAGCCTTGTCTCGCTCAAACTTGCGTTGGAACGCCTCGTGGTCCCGCACGTCGTGTGGATCATGCTCGTAACCGGGCACGGTCGCGGCGATCTGCACGGCGGTCAGGAACCGTCGCGTGGACAGGAGGCAGATCACCAGATTGACCAGGCGTTCGGTACGGTTCCGCGACACGGTACGACGCTAGCAGCCAATGCCGGCGAACAAATGTACCTATCGCGCCGCGCGTCTCGCCCCGGTGGGTCACCGGCACCGGGCCGTCGCGCCGCCCGTGCCACCCCCGGACGCCGGGCCCACCCGGCTCGACCGCTAGCGTCGCCCACATGGTGCGATGGCGGTCGGGAACGGTAGCGGCGGTCCGGCGGGAGTGGAGCGGCGCGGTCGAATTGACTGTCACGCTCGCCGACGACTCGACGATGCGCGCGCTCGCCTACCCCGAGTTGGTCGGTAGACCACGCCTCGGGGATCGAGTGCTGCTCAACGCCGGTGCCCTGCTGATGGGCCTCGGCACCGGCGGCTACGCCCTGGTCGTGGCCCTGCCGGACCGGCTACCGCCGGATCCGCCCGCGCCGGCGGACAGTCGCGCCGGGGGGCACCTGGTCAAAGCTCGCTACACGCCGTTGCAGCCGATCCTGCTCGGCGTGGACGAGGAGGCGTCCCCACACCGAGCTGCCTTGGCCGACGCCGACGACCTGGACGGCCTACCCGTGGTCACCGCCGACCTGCACTCCGCCCTCCCGGCGATACTCGCTGGGATCCGCGCCGACGCGCCCGACGCGCGGGTGGCGTACCTGCTCACCGACGGGGGCGCGCTGCCGGCCTGGTTCTCCCGCACCCTCGCCGGGCTCCACGGACACCTCGCCGGCACAATCAGTGTCGGGCAGGCGTTCGGCGGCGACCTGGAGGCGAGCACCCTGCACTCCGGCCTGCTCGCCGCACGGCACGTGCTCCACGCCGACCTGGCCGTCGTCGCCCAGGGACCCGGCAACCTCGGCACCGGCACCCGTTGGGGCTTCTCCGGGGTGGCCGTCGGCGAGGCGGTCAACGCGATCGCTGCACTGGGTGGGCGGCCGGTCGGTTCCCTGCGCATCTCCGCCGCGGACCCCCGCCCCCGACACCACGGCATCTCCCACCACAGCCTGACCGCGTACGGCCGGGTAGCCCTGGCCCCCGCCGAGTTGGTCGTGCCCGACCAACTCGAGCCGGCGCTGGCCGCTGCGGTCGAGACGGCGCTGGCCCCGCTCACCGCCCGGCACCAGGTGCGCCGGGTACCGGTAGTCGGCCTCGACGCCGCGCTGCGGGCCAGCCCGGTACCGCTGTCGACGATGGGGCGCGGCCTGGATGCCGACCACGCCTACTTCCTCGCCGCCGCGGCGGCCGGACGGCACGCCGCGCGGCTGGCTAGCTGAGCGGCTGACCACCGCTCAGACCCAAATCAGCTGGCCGCCGCTCAGGCCAAGATCAGCAATGCAACCCAGGCCAGCACGATCGCGGCTAGGGCGAGCGCCAGCACCCAGGTGGGCACCGTGTACTCGCCGCGGCGGTTTCGCTCGATTTCGGCACGAATCTTCTGGCGGCGGCGCTCAGTCCAGCTCTGCTTCTCGGAGCCGGAACCGCCCGGTTGGCTTGGCATCATGGCGTGGCCAGCCTACCCGGCGGCCGATGGGTCGACCCACCGGCCGCCGGGCGCTCACATGCTGGCGATCAGCCGCTCCACCCGCTCGTCGTACGCCCGGAAGGGGTCCTTGCACAACACCGTGCGCTGCGCCTGGTCGTTGAGCTTCAGGTGCACCCAGTCGACGGTGAAGTCCCGCCGCTTCTCCTGGGCATGCCGGATGAACTCGCCCCGCAGTCGCGCTCGAGTGGTCTGCGGCGGTGTCTCCTTCGCCTCGAAGATCTCCGGGTCGGTCGCCGCCCGGTCCACCTGGCCCCGCCGCTCCAGCAAGCCATACAGGCCCCGACCGCGACGAAGATCGTGGTAGGCGAGATCCATCTGTGCCACCCGCGGATGCGACAACGGCAGCTCATGCTTGCGTTGGTAACGTTCGATCAATCGCAGCTTGGTCACCCAGTCGATCTCCCGGGCGACCGGCTCCAGATCACCGGTCTCCACCGCCCGCAGCACCCGGCCCCAGAGCTCCACCACCCGCTTCGCCGTCTGGTCGCCGCCGCGCCGCTCGACGAACTCCGTGGCCTTCGCCAGATACTCCTGCTGGACCTCCAGCGCGCTGATCTCCTTTCCGGAAGCCAGCCGCACCTTTCGCCGCCCGGTGATGTCGTGCGACACCTCGCGGATCGCGCGGATCGGGTTCTCCAGCGTCAGATCCCGCATCACCACCCCGGACTCGATCATCCGGAGCACAATGTCCGCGGCGCCCACCTTCAGCAGGGTGGTGACCTCGTTCATGTTCGAGTCGCCGACGATCACGTGCAGCCGGCGGTACCGCTCAGCATCCGCGTGTGGCTCGTCTCGGGTGTTGATGATCGGCCGGCTCCGCGTGGTCGCCGACGAGACCCCCTCCCAGATGTGCTCGGCCCGCTGCGACAGGCAGTAGACCGCACCCCGTGGCGTCTGGAGAACCTTCCCCGCACCACAGATCAACTGTCGGGTGACCAGGAACGGGATCAACACATCCGCCAGCCGGCCGAACTCGCCGTGCCGGGAGACGAGGTAGTTCTCGTGGCAACCATACGAGTTTCCCGCCGAGTCGGTGTTGTTCTTGAACAGGTAGATCTCGCCGGCGATGCCCTCGTCGTGCAGCCGCTTCTCCGCATCGACGAGCAGGCCCTCCAAGATCCGCTCGCCGGCGCGGTCATGTGCCACCAGGTCCGCCACCGAGTCGCACTCCGGCGTCGCGTACTCCGGGTGCGAACCGACGTCGAGATACAGCCGGGCGCCGTTGCGCAGGAAGACATTGCTCGACCGGCCCCACGACACCACCCGCCGGAACAGGTACCGCGCAACCTCGTCGGGGGAGAGCCGACGCTGCCCACGATAGGTACAGGTGACGCCGTACTCGGTCTCGATGCCGAAGATTCGCCGCTCCATGATGCGACACTAGCCGCACAAGCCGACATCTGGGCAGTGCTCACCGCACCCGTCCCGACCATCCGACGCCAGCTACGGCCCGCGCTGCCCCGCCCCCACGGTACGGTGCAAGCCGTGAAACTCCTCGTCACCGGCGGGGCCGGCTTCATCGGCTCGGCGTATGTGCGCCGGCTACTCCAGGGCACCGAATCCGTCCTGCGGGCAGACCGGGTAACCGTGCTGGACTCATTCACATACGCCGGCACCGAGGGCAGCCTCGACCCGGTCCGCGACGACCCCCGCCTCCGCATCGTCCACGGCGACGTGTGCGATGTGGAGCTGGTAGACGCCACCGTCGCCGGACATGACGTCATCGTCCACCTCGCCGCCGAATCCCACGTGGACCGCTCCATCGCTAGCGCCGCCCCGTTTATCAGCACCAACGTGGGCGGCACCGGGGTCCTGCTCGACGCCGCGCTGCGGCACCGGACCGGGCGGTTTCTCCACGTCTCCACCGACGAGGTGTATGGCGCCATCGACCAGGGCTCATGGGCTGCCTCCGCGCCGCTGAATCCCAGCTCTCCGTACTCGGCCAGCAAGGCCGCCGCCGACCTGCTCGCCCTCTCCTACCACCGCACGCACGGGCTCGACGTGGTCATCACCCGGGGTGCCAATACCTATGGGCCATACCAGCACCCCGAGAAGCTGATCCCCCGCTTCGTCACCAACCTGATCGACGGGCACACCCTGCCGCTGTACGGCGACGGCGGCGACATCCGAAACTGGCTGCACGTGGACGACCACTGCCACGGGATAGCGCTCGCGCAATGCAACGGCCGTGCTGGGGGGATCTACCACCTCGGCACCGGAACCGCTCGGACCAACCGGGACCTGACCGGCCTACTCCTCGCCGCGTTCGACGCCGGTTGGGAACGGGTAACGCCGGTGGCGGACCGAAAGGGCCACGACCGCCGGTACGCCCTCGACACCACCACGACCCAGCGCGACCTCGGCTGGAAACCCACCGTCGACTTCGATCAGGGTCTGGCCGCCACCATCGAGTGGTACCGGGAGAACCGGGCCTGGTGGGAGCCGCTGATCACCGCGTGAGCGGCCGAATTCAGCGGCTCCCACCAGGCCTAGGAGTCGGAGCCCTCCGCCGTGTCGGCGGAGTCAGCGGAGCCGGCCGGAGTGTCCGCCGACTCCACCACGGGCTCGCCGTCGTCGAGCAGGGCGGTCAACGCCGCACCGGTGACGCGCCGGAAGGTCCGCCCGGCCCGGCCCCGGTCCAGGATGGCGACCTCCAGCTGGTCGGCCGCGATCGTACGAGCAGCCCCGCCCTCACCGCCGACGCTACCCAGCGCCTGCACCGCCACCTTGACCGCGTCGCCCAGCGACATGTCCGGACGGTGGTTCGACTTCAACACTCCAGCGATCGCCTCGGCCTGACCGCCCATCGCCATTCGGCCGGGCTCATCGTTGACCGAGCCGTCGTAGGTCAACCGATACAACTCATCCTCCGCCGCGGTTACGCCGACCTGGGCGACGCAGATCTCCACCTCGAACGGCTTGGACTGCTCGGTGAAGATCGCGCCAAGCGTCTGCGCGAACGCGTTGGCGAGCGCCCGCCCGGTCACGTCCCGCCGGTCGTAGCTCAGACCGTTCAGGTCAGCCATCCGCACACCCGCACGTCGCAGGTTCTCGAACTCGTTGTATCGGCCCACGGCGGCGAAGCCGATCCGATCGTAAATCTCACCGACCTTGTGCAGGGCGCTGGAGAGGTTCTCCGCGACGAAGAGCACCCCGCCGGTGTAACTCAGGACCACCGCGCTGCGCCCTCGGGCGATGCCCTTGCGGGCCAACTCGGAGCGGTCGCGCATGATCTGCTCGGGCGAGGCGTAGAACTGCATGGCCACGACAGAAGTTCTCCTTACGGCTCTCTGCTGGTCACTGGGGTCGGGTAGGAGGCTCAGCCGCCCGGATTCTCCGTCCGGCCGGCGACCACACTTCCGGCGATCGCCGCCGTCTCCGCCTCAGTGAGTCGGTGCGTGCCCTCCGCCGTAGCGGACATCACCACCGGATAGATCCGCCGGGTCAGGTCCGGCCCGCCGGTCGCGGTGTCGTCGTCGGCCGCGTCATACAGGGCCTCCACGGCCAAACGCACCGCGTCGTCAACGGAGAGTCCGAACCGGAACCGCTTCTTCAGGGCCGACTTGGCGAACAAGGAGCCGGAGCCGACCGCGTCGTAACCGGTCTCCTCGTACGGGCCGCCGGTCACGTCGAAGCTGAATATCCGACCGGCCTTCGCAGGGTCCGTTGCGGCCAGATCGAACCCGGCGAAGATCGGGACCACAGCGAGCCCCTGCATCGCCGCGCCGAGATTGCCCCGAACCATCGCCGCCAACCGGTTGGCCTTACCGTCGAGCGAGAGCATCGCGCCCTCGATCTTCTCGTAGTGCTCCAGCTCGACCCGGAAGAGTCGAAGCAGCTCGATCCCAATTCCGGCGGCACCTGCCATGCCCACCAGGGAGAATGCGTCCGCCGGATACACCTTCTCCATATCCCGCTTGGCGATCAGGTTGCCCATGGTGGCACGACGGTCGCCCGCCAACACGACCCCATCGGCGGCGGCGATGGCGACGATAGTGGTGGCGTGCGGCGTCAGGTCCGTGGCCATCCCGGGCGGCAGTGGCCGTCGTCCGGGCAGCAGCTCCGGCGCCGCCTTGCTCAGGAACGCGGAGAAGGAGGACGTCCCGGCGCTGGTGAACAGATCCGGAAGACGCCCGGATGGGTCGAAAGCCGCTGCCACGTGGTTCCTCTCAGGTACGTGATCGTCCTGGTCGGTCTGCCCGGACTTCTCCGGGACCAGCCAGGACCACCATTGCGGTTCAAGCAGGGTATCCCGCACCCCTTCCGGCGCGGTGATCGTGTCCAGGTAGTGGCGAGTCCGCCCCGATGCCTATTCGCCGCCCTTCTGCACGTAGCCCCGGACGAATTCCTCGGCGTTCTCCTCAAGGACGGAATCGATCTCATCGAGTAGGTCGTCCACGTCCTCGGTGATCTCGGCGTGTCGCTCGGCGGCTTCTGCGCTCGCCTCCGTCGCGACGTCCTCGATCTCCTCATTCTGCTGGGACCGGCCGGTCTGCGACTGCCCACCGCTGTCACGGGTCGCCATGGCTGCCTCCTCCACGATCGTCTGCGACGAACTTACCTCGCGCGGACGACGAAATGGCCCGTCGCGCGCCAGTCACGTGATACCGGGCCACCGCGTCGGAGGGCTCAGCCACCGGTCAGCGTCTCCAGCAGATCCTTGGCGCTCTCGCAGCGGTCGAAGAGCGCACCGACGTGTGCCCGGGTGCCGCGCTCCGGCTCCATCATCGGCACCCGCACCAGCGACTCCCGGCCCACGTCGAAGATGACCGAATCCCAGCTCGCCGCAACCACCTCGGAGGCGAACTGGGCGAGGCAGCGACCCCGGAAGTACGCTCGAGTGTCCTCCGGAGGCTCGGTCATTGCGATCTGGGCCGCCTCCGCCGGCAGCAGCGTCCGCATCGCGCCCCGCGACACCAACCGGTGATAGAGCCCCTTCTCGGGGCGAACATCGGAGTACTGCAGGTCGACCAGTTGCAGCTTGGGTGAGCCCCAGCCGAGCTTCTCCCGCTCCCGGTAGCCCTCCAGCAACCGCAGCTTCGCCACCCAGTCGAGCTCGTCAGCGCAGAGAAGCACGTCCCGGCCCAGCCGGTCCAGCACGCTCTCCCAGCGGTCCAACACATCGGCGGTCTGCTCGTCGACGTCGCTGCCGTACCGGTCGTCCACGAACGAGCGCACCCGCTCGTAGTAGGCCCACTGAACATCCAGCGCGGTGAGCCGCCGCCCGTCCCGCAGCCGCATAAGGTGGCCGAGGGACGGGTCGTGGCTGACCGCACGGAGCTCGCTGACCGGGTCCGCGATGCCGAGGTCAGGGACGAGCGCCTTCTCTTCGATCATGGTCAGGATCAGAGCGGTCGTGCCGACCTTGAGGTACGTCGAGATCTCCGACAGGTTGGCATCGCCGATGATGACGTGCAGCCGGCGATACTTGTCGGCATCGGCGTGCGGCTCGTCGCGAGTGTTGATGATGGGCCGCTTGAGCGTGGTCTCCAGCCCCACCTCAACCTCGAAGAAGTCGGCCCGCTGGGAGATCTGGAAGCCGCTCTGCCCGCCGTCCTGACCGAGGCCGACCCGCCCGGCCCCCGCGACGATCTGCCGGGTGACAAAGAACGGAGTCAGATACGTGACGATGTCGGCGAATGGCGTCTGCCGCCGCATGAGGTAGTTCTCGTGGGCGCCGTAACTGGCGCCCTTATTGTCGGTGTTGTTCTTGTACAGGTGAATGGGGTGGCTACCGGGAATGGTCGCGGCACGTCGGGCCGCCTCGGCCATCACCAGCTCCCCCGCCTTGTCCCAGCGCACCAGGTCCCGCGGGGTGGTCACCTCCGGAGTGGAGTACTCCGGGTGGGCGTGGTCCACGTAGAGCCGGGCTCCGTTGGTGAGAATCACGTTGGCCAGGCCAAGATCCTCGTCGGCGAGGGCCTCCGCCGGGTCGTACGCGGCACCGGAATAGGTGAAGCCACGGGCGTCGCGCAGCGGCGACTCCTCCTCGTAGTCCCAGCGAGCGCGCCCCCCGCGGTTGAGCTCGGGACGCGCCCCGTAGGCATTGACCACCTGCGAGGAGGTGACCATCGGGTTGGCCCCGGCCTGACTGGGCACGGAGATACCGTACTCGACCTCGGTGCCCATAATCCGTCTAACGCTCATCAACCTACCCGCTTCACTCGCCCCGACCGATCCCTTCGTCGAGAGTAGTCGGCACCGCACCCGATCGTGACGCGGCGGTGCGGAGCAATTACCCAGCGAAGGTTGCGGGCCCGGGTCCTACCACGACCCGGGCCCGCGTCCACCGCCGTCAGAGATACTGGCCGGTGTTACTGGCGGTCTCGATGGATCGGCCCGCATCGGCGCCCTTGCCACCGGAGACGAGCGTACGGATGTAGACGATCCGCTCCCCCTTCTTCCCGGAGATGCGCGCCCAGTCATCGGGGTTGGTGGTGTTGGGCAGGTCCTCGTTCTCCCGGAACTCGTCCACGCAGGCGTCGAGGAGGTGTTGCAGCCGCAGACCCTTGCGGGCGGAGGTGAGGAACTCCTTGATGGCCATCTTCTTGCCCCGGTCCACGATGTTCTGGATCATCGCCCCGGAGTTGAAGTCCTTGAAGTAGAGGACATCTTTGTCGCCGTTGGCGTAGGTGACCTCGAGGAAGCGGTTCTCCTCGGTCTCCGAGTACATCCGCAGGACGACCGCGTCGATCATCGCTGCAACGGTGGCCTGCGGATCACTGCCATGCTCGGCCAGGTCGTCCGGGTGCAGGGGCAGACCGGGCAGAATGTACTTGGAGAAGATGTCCTTCGCCGCCTCGGCATCCGGCCGCTCGATCTTGATCTTGACATCGAGCCGGCCCGGCCGCAGGATCGCCGGGTCGATCATGTCCTCCCGGTTGGAGGCGCCAATGACGATGACGTTCTCCAGGCCCTCCACCCCATCGATCTCACTGAGCAGCTGCGGGACGATGGTGTTCTCCACATCCGACGAGACACCGGAGCCCCGGGTGCGGAACACGGAGTCCATCTCGTCAAAGAACACGATCACCGGTGTGCCCTCGCCGGCCTTCTCCCGGGCCCGCTGGAAGACCAACCGAATGTGCCGCTCGGTCTCGCCGACGTACTTATTGAGCAGCTCCGGGCCCTTGATGTTGAGGAAGTAGCTGGTGTGCTTCTCCTCGCCACGCCGCTCGGCGATCTTCTTCGCCAGCGAGTTCGCCACCGCCTTGGCGATCAGGGTCTTGCCGCAGCCCGGCGGCCCGTAGAGCAGGATGCCCTTCGGAGGCCGGAGCTGGTGCTCCCGGAACAGGTCGGCGTGCAGGAACGGCAGCTCCACCGCGTCGCGAATCTGCTCGATCTGCGCGTGGAGACCACCGATGTCGGTGTAATCGACATCCGGCACCTCCTCCAGGACCAGCTCCTCGACCTCACTCTTCGGAATCCGCTCATAGGCGTACGCCGAGCGCGGCTCGATCATGAGGGAGTCACCCGCCCGAATCGGGGCGTCGATCAGCGTCTCCGCGAGGTGCACGACGCGCTCCTCGTCCGAGTGGGCGACCACGAGGGCACGGTCGCCGGGAGCGCCGTCCGGCCCGGCGAGCACCTCCTTGAGCATGACCACCTCACCAGCCCGCTCAAAACCGAACGCGTCAACAATGTTGAGCGCATCGTTGAGCAGGACCTCCTGCCCCCGGCGCAGGTCGGCGACCTCCAGGGACGGTGAGACGGCTACCCGGAGCTTACGGCCACCGGTGAACACATCGACCGTGCCATCGTCGTGCCGTGCCAGGAAGACCCCGTAGCCGCTCGGCGGCTGGGCGAGCCGGTCAATCTCCTCCTTGAGCGTCACGATCTGCGCTCGCGCTTCCTTGAGAGTGCTCACGAGCCGCTCATTGTTCTCCGTCAGCCGCGCCAATTGCGCCTGGGCGGCCGCCAGCCGCTCTTCGAGCTGCCGGACCTGTCGGGGGCTTTCGGTCAATTTGCGCCGCACCAGGGCGAGTTCCTCTTGCAGGAACGCGACCTGCGTGGAGAGATCGTGGGCCTCCTTCTCCCACCGTGCGGCGCGCGAGTCCGCGTCGTCGCTGCGTGCCACGTCCCACCTCCCCGGGGGGCTTGAACGTTCTGCCCTAACACTAACCGCTATGAGGCCGATTCGGTCCCATGCAACACCCTCGTCACCGAACCTTGATCGCCCCGGGTGGGCCGGAGATTCCCTCCGACGGTTCGGGTACCGTCAAGGCGTACGACGGATGAACCTGGGGGAACGGTGATCGAGGTCGCGACGGACCAGCTACAGGTCTGGGTGGACCAGGACCTGTGCACGGGCGATGGGCTCTGCGTCCAGTACGCGCCAGAGGTCTTCGAGTTCGACATCGACGGACTCGCCTACGTCAAAGGGCCAGACGGTGAGCTGGTACAGGCCCCGGGCGGCCGGGTGGAGGTGCCAGAACACCTCCGCCTAGAGGTGATCGACTCGGCGAAGGAGTGCCCGGGCGAGTGCATCCACGTGCTCCGCGCCGGCGACGGCACGCCGGTCGCCGGCCCAGAAGCCGAGGACTGACCGCTCGCGCCGGAGGCTGACCGCCACCGCCGGGGGCTGAGCGCTCGCCGGGGGTAGCGCTGCCGCACCCGAGCAGCTTCCCCAGCCGGACGGCGAGCGGTCGGACCTCAGCACGGTGAGCGGTCGACCCTCAGCGCAGTGGCTGACCGACGGCCGAGGCAACCAACCGGGCGAATTCCTCAAGACGGGCGATCTGCCCGGCGCCGCCATCGTCGAGGGTCTTACCGAACCGCAACGCGTCATGCCGGAGCGAACCGGCCCCCTCCTCGCCCGCCGGCACCTCGTCCAGCGACCTCAACAACAGGTAGACATCGATGCCGTCCACCCGCGCGGCGCCGCCGTCGGCACGGGTGAGCCTCCGCCGACACCCCACCTCGGTTACCGAGGAGACCGGAACCACCCGCAGCGAGGAGGTCATCGACCCGGGTGGACCCTCTCCGGGCGGGACATCCTCGCCGTGCCAGAGGACCAGCCGGCTACCGTCACAGATGGCCACCTCCTGCCAGACTCCGTTGACCTCGTTGACGAACCGCTCCAGGGTGAAACCGAGCACGGACGCACCGCGCAGCACACCACCGAGCGACTCCAGGGCCATATCCGGGTCGCGCAGGTAGGCGCGCGCCGCGGACTCGAGGTCCCGATACGGCGACCAGTCCGGAAACACCGCTGGCACGTCGCCGCCGCCCAGGCCCGGCCGTTTCATTCCGCCTCCCCGCACCACCGGGCCACGCCGGTCGGCCGCCCTCGCGTCATTCCCCGCTGTCCTGCTCGACCGTCATGACCGTCATCCCTCCTCCGCCGAACCAGCCTGGGCGGCTGCCGCCTCCCGCAGCACCGCCCGGCGCTGCGCGTATGCCTCCATACCCTTGCTGGGCTTGCGACGGCGGGGTGGGGCGGTAACCCCCGGGGCGAGCTTACGCGCAGACACCAGGAACGCGGTGTGCGCGATCATGCGGTGGTCGGGCCGAACGGCCAACCCCTCCGCGTGCCAGTCCCGGACCAGGGACTCCCAGGCCCGTGGCTCCGTCCAGCCGCCCCGCTCCCGCAGCGCCTCCACCAGCTCGGAAAGCTGCGGAGTGGTGGCGACGTAGCCAATCAGCACCCCACCGGGCACCAGGGCCCGCTCGACCATGTCGAGCTTCTCCCAGGGCGTGAGCATGTCCAGAATGATCCGGTCGAACCCAGTCTCCGGGTTGGCCGCCACATCCCCGACCCTCAGCCGCCAGGCCGGGTGCGGGCCGCCGAAGAACGCCTCGACGTTACGTCGGGCGATCTGAGCGAAGTCGTCGCGCACCTCCCACGAGTGCAGCTCTCCGGTGGGACCAACGGCGCGCAGCAAGGAACAGCTCAGCGCGCCGGAGCCGGCCCCCGCTTCCAGGACCCGCGCGCCGGGGAAGACATCGCCCATCGCGACGATCTGGGCCGAGTCCTTCGGGTAGATCACCTGGGCCCCGCGCGGCATCGACAAGACGTAGTCGGCGAGCAGCGGACGCAGGGCCAGGAACGCCGTACCGCCGCCGGCGGTGCTGACGACGCTGCCGTCGGGCTGGCCGATCAGGGCGTCGTGGTGAAGGATGCCGCGGTGAGTGTGGAACTCCTTGCCCGGCTCAAGGGTGACGGTGTGCATTCGCCCCTTCGGGTCGGTCAACTGCACCCGGTCACCGGGCTGAAACGGTCCACGGCGCGCTGGAGGCGGGGTGGGGACGTACTGGTCGGGCGCGTCGGAGGGCGGTGCGGTCACGTGTTCATCTCCGGTGGGGTTCGAGCAGCTGAGCAAGATCCGCGAGGTACAGGATGCCGACGACATCTTCGCCTGCGGTCACCACGTACTGTGCGCCCGGGTGGCGCCGCACGGTCTCCAGCACCTGCTCACCATCGAGGCCGACCGGCAAGGTCGGCACCTCGACCAGTGGCCGAGCCACCGCGTCCACCGGCAACCAGGGCCGGCGGTTGACCGCGACCGCCGCGACGGCAGCCGGGTTGACCAGGGCATGTGGGCAGCCCGCGGAGTCGGTGACCAGCAGCGCGGCCGGCGGGTTGGTTCCGGTGGCGCGGCGCTGCGCCTCGGCGAGTGGGGTGCCGGCCGGAACGGCGCAAACCGAACGGGCCAGCTGGGGGAGATCGATCAGCGGAAGCCTTCGGGTGATCCGAGCCAGCCGAATGGACTGCCCGGCGCCCCGCCAGAGGGTGAACGCGACCAGCAACATCAGCGGCATCGCGAGCAGCACCGGCGGCGTCGGGGGACGGGTCAGGGCTAGCACGATGGCGGTCCCACCCGTACCGACGGCGACAACCCGACCGACCCAGCCCGCCACCTCGGTGGCCCGGTGCCGGTCCCGGGTGGCGGCCCAGACGGCGGCCCGCAGCGCGCGACCGCCATCCAGCGGCAGCCCGGGCAGCACGTTGAAGACCGCGACC
Organism: Salinispora fenicalii; assembly: GCF_000514815.1. Lineage (GTDB taxonomy): Bacteria > Actinomycetota > Actinomycetes > Mycobacteriales > Micromonosporaceae > Micromonospora > Micromonospora fenicalii. Next base: position 318,799 of record NZ_KI911472.1, on the reverse strand, counting down.
ACGACGTTGCTCGCCGCGAGCTGGAAGGCGAGCTGATGACCCAGGGTGCGCTCAGGTAGCGCCAGGGTGATGGCGACCGCCGCCGCGCCGAGTACCGCGGAGACCGCCGGCCCGGCGAGGGACACCAGCAGATCAGCCCGGGGCGTCGGGGCATCTCGGTCCATCTCGGTGTGGCCACCGAGCAACTCCAGGGTGATGCCACGGACCCCGATTCCGAATCGGCGGGCGGTGAGGGCATGACCGAGCTCGTGCAGCAGCACCGACCCGAGCAAAGAGACGACGAAACCGAGACCGATCAGGTATCCACTGGCCGGAGAGAGGGCGAGCTCTCGACGGGCGAACTCGGCGTACAGCACGGTGACAGCCAGGGTGAGCAGCAGCATGGACCAGTCGAGGTGCAGCGGCACCCCGATTACCCGGCCGACGGTTACCCCGGCCGGCCGGTGCGGGGCTTGCCTCCTGGACTCCACTGGCCCGATGCTACGCGGGAGCGGATCATGCCTTGCAGACGGCGCGGGTCACGTTGTCAGCCCGGTGCCCTACCCTTTCCGGTCATGACAGCGGATCCGGTGACAACCCAGCAGCTCTCGCCCGCGGCGGAGGTGCCGGCCACGGTGCGCGCTTCGCTGTCCCCCTCACGGGCGGCCGACTTCAAGACCTGCCCGTTGCTCTACCGGTTCCGTAGCATCGACCGGCTGCCCGAGCAGCCCACCGTGGAGCAAGCCCGGGGCACCCTGGTGCACGCCGTACTGGAGCGGCTGTTCGACCTATCCCCTGCTGGCCGCACCCCGAGGGCCGCCAGCGACCTGGTGGCTCCGCAGTGGGAACGGCTGGTCACCGAGCAGCCGGAGCTGGCCGCCCTATTCACCGACGATGCCGAGGCCCGGTCGGCGTTCCTACGCTCGGCCGCGGGGCTGCTCCAGGGCTACTTCGCGGTGGAGGATCCGCGCCGCCTGGAGCCGGCTGAGCGGGAGAGTCTGATCTCCGCGGTGGTGGACGAGGAACTGCTAATCCGAGGCTACCTGGACCGGTTGGACGTGGCACCGGACGGCGCGCTTCGGGTGGTCGACTACAAGACCGGCGGCGCACCGCGGGAGGCGTTCGAGGCGCGGGCGCTGTTCCAGCTCAAGTTCTACGCCCTGGTGTTGTGGCGTACCCGCGGCGTGGTGCCACGGGTACTGCGGCTGCTCTACCTGAAAGATGCGGAGGTCTGCGACTACACCCCGGACGCCGACGAATTGGTGCGGTTCGAGCGCACGGTGGTGGCGCTGTGGCAGGCGATCGAGGCAGCCACCGCCGCTCAGGACTTCCGCCCCCGGCCAAGCCGGCTCTGTGACTGGTGCAGCCACCAGCGGCTGTGTCCGAGTTTCGGGGGCACGCCGCCGCCGTTCCCGGCCGGCCCGAATCCGGCCGATTCGCTCCGTGACTCGCGATCCAAGCCGATGCCGCCGGGCGCCGACGAGTGAATGCACACCGCGCGGGCCCTGACTCGCAGCGGCGGCCAGTCCGAATCCTGGTCGTCGCCGGCCAGCCACTATTACGCACCGGCTACCGCACGGTGCTCGGTGCCGAGGTCGACCTCACCGTCGTCGCCGAGGCCGGCACCGACGGCGAGGCGGTGGAGCTGGCACGTCGGCTACTGCCCGACGTGGTGCTCCTGGATGCTCGCACGCCCCGCGGTGCCGGGATGGCCGCGACGCGGGCGATCGTCAAAGCTGGGCTACCGGTACGGGTGCTGATCCTCGCCACCGCCGACCTCGACGAGAATGTGCTGGGGCCGCTACGCGCCGGTGCACGCGGCTTCCTTCCCCGAGATGTGTCCTCCGCGGAGCTGACGGCCGCGATCCGCGCGGTCGCTGCCGGCGACGCAGTGGTGGCCCCCCAAATCCTCGATCGACTACTCAATCACCTCGCTGGCCTGCTGCCCGACCCGGCGGCCACCCCGTCGCAAGTACTCGACCAGCTGACCGGGCGGGAGCGGGAGGTCCTGATCCAGGTCGCCCGGGGCCGGTCCAACGCGGAGATCGCCCAGGCATTGTCAGTCAGCGAGACCACGGTGAAGACGCACGTCGGTCATGTCCTGACCAAACTCCGGCTCCGTGACCGGGTGCAGGCGGCGGTGTTGGCGTACGAGTCCGGGCTGGTCCGGCCCCGGAGCTGAGCGCCCGCCCCGCCAGGTTGTCCCGCTCACCTACCGTGACCAACTGGGGGGCAGCGGGTTTGATCATCCATTGGACGTCACCAGGTGGGGCCGGTCCCCGGGCAGTCGGGAACTGGCTCGACGCCAATGGGCGCTCAGGGGCAACCCTGAGTGGCGCTCGGGGACACCCGCAGCACAAATATCCGCCACGGCTCCGCCGCAAGTCGGAGGGATGCGGGCGGGGAAACAACCATGATGGGACTGCCGCGCCGGCCGAGGGGGACGGCGTGGACCGATCGACGAGAGGGAGAAGACGTGACCGCGACGGTAGGCCGTCAGGCGCAGGCCGCGGCCCGCGCGAGCGAGGTATGGAAGGTGTACGGCAGCGGGGAGGCACAGGTGGTCGCGCTTCGCGGAGTCACCTGTGAGTTCGAGCAGAGCCGATTCACTGCGATCATGGGTCCATCCGGGTCGGGCAAGTCAACGTTGATGCACTGCCTCGCCGGGCTGGACTCCGTGACCCGGGGCACGGTCTCGATCGGCGAGACCACGGTCACCGGCCTGGGGGATGCCGGTCTGACCAAGCTGCGGCGCGATCAGGTCGGATTCATCTTCCAACAGTTCAACCTGCTGCCGACGTTGACCGCGAAGGAAAACATTCTGCTGCCGCTGTCGATCGCCGGGCGCAAGCCGGACCCAGCCTGGTTCGACACAGTGATCGAGACCGTCGGCCTGCAAGATCGGCTGGATCACCGGCCGGCGCAGCTCTCCGGTGGGCAGCAGCAGCGGGTGGCGTGCGCGCGGGCCCTGGTCAGCCGCCCACAGGTGATCTTCGCGGACGAGCCGACCGGCAACCTCGACTCACGGGCCGGCGCGGAGGTACTGAAGTTCCTCCGCAACTCGGTGCGGGAGCACGGGCAGACCATTGTCATGGTCACCCATGATCCGACCGCCGCCGCCTACGCCGACCGGGTGGTCTTCCTCGCCGACGGACAGATCGTCTCCGAGCTGATCGAGCCGACGGCGGAGACGGTGCTGGACACGATGAAGAAGCTCGACAGCCAGGTCGAGGTGGGCGACTGATGTTCCGGGCGACCCTCAAGAGCCTGCTGGCACGCAAGCTCCGGCTAATCCTGTCCGGGTTGGCGGTGGTACTCGGCGTCATGTTCGTCTCGGGCGCGTTCGTGCTCACCGACACCCTCGGCCGTTCCTTCGACGCCGTCTTCGCCGACGCGTACGAAGGGGTGGACGTCAACGTCTCCGCGAAGCCGACGATGGAGGTGGGCGACTTCGAGGGCGAGGCGGTGGCAGCGCCGGTGCCGGCCGAGACGGTGGAGCGCATCCAGGGCGTTCCCGGGGTGGCCGACGTCACCGGCGTCGTGGCCGCCGACGGCGCGCGCCTGATCGGCAGCAATGGCAAGGTGGTCACCTCCTTCGGGCCGCCCCAACTCGGTATGAACTGGGTGGGCGCAAGCGATCTCGTGCAGCTACGCGAGGGCCGGGAGCCACAGGCGGATGACGAGATCGTCGTCAACGCCAGCCTGGCCAAGGCCGGCCGGGTCGCCGTCGGCGATCGGGTCGGCGTGCTCACGCTCGAGCCGAAGCGGGAGTTCACCATCGTCGGGATCTCCGGCTACAGCGGGGGCCGCGACTCCATCGGTGGCGTTAACGAGATCATGTTCACCACCCCGGTAGCGCAGCAGTTGATGCTCGGCCAGGGCGACGCCTACACCAACGTCACGGTCACCGCCGCGGACGGCGTCGCCAACGATCGGCTGCGCGACGACGTCGCCGCCGCGCTCGGGGCCGACTTCGAGGTGAAGACCGGCGCAGAGGTCTCTGCGGATGCCTCGGCGACGCTGAAGGACGGGTTGTCCTTCTTCAACCGAATCCTGCTCGGCTTCGCCGCGGTGGCGCTGCTGGTGGGGACGTTCCTGATCCTCAACACATTTTCGATCATCGTGGCGCAGCGCACCCGGGAGTTGGCGCTGATGCGCGCCGTCGGGGCGGGCCGTCGCCAGATCATCGGCTCGGTGGTGCTGGAGGCGGTGGCGGTCGGCCTACTCGCCTCCGTGCTCGGCCTCGGCGCCGGCGTCGGCATCGGCGCGCTGTTGGCGTACGTGTTCGGCAACATCTCCGGCGGGCTGGACCTGGCGGGGATCGCCGTGCCCCCGGCCGCGGTTATCGGGGCGTTCGGGGTCGGCCTGATCATCACGGTGGTGGCGGCGCTGCTGCCCGCGCTGCGGGCGTCCCGGATCCCGCCGATCGCGGCGATGCAGGATGTGGCGACGCCGGACCGGCCGCTGACCAAGGTCACGGTGGCGGGCGCGGCAGTGACCGCGACCGGCGCCACGCTGCTCTTCCTGGGCCTCGGCGGGCATGCCGGTGGCAACACCCTGGTCACCATCCTCGGCGGCGTGCTCTTCGCCTTCATCGGGGTGGCGCTCCTGACCCCGCTGGTCAGCCGGCCGGTGGTCGCTCTACTCGGCGGGATCTTCTCCTGGTGGATACCGGGCAAGCTGGGCCGGCTCAACTCCGGACGAAACCCGCGCCGTACGGCGATCACGGCGGCCGCGCTGATGGTCGGCATCGCCCTGGTCACCGGGGTCACTGTCATCCTAGATTCCACCAAGAGCAGCATCAGCGGCCTGGCCCAGGACCAGATCAAGGCCGAGTTGGTGATCGGCGGTGCGCAGACCGGGCCCCGACCGCCGACCTTCGACCCAGCGGTGCTGGAGAAGGCCGCGGCGCTACCCGGGGTGGCGCTGGTCGGCGGAGCATACGGCGATCTGGCCCAGGTCGGCGACGAACGCACCTGGGTGGGCGCCAACAGCGACGTGTTGACGCTGACGCAGATCTTCGGCGCGCGGGCCACCGCCGGGGACATCAGTCGACTCGGGCCGGATCAGATGCTGGTCAGCTCGGATGTGGCGGCCTCGCGCGGACTCTCCGTCGGCTCCACCGTGCCGGTGCAGTTGGCCCGCGCTGAGGCGAAGACCTACACGGTCAGCGGGATCTACGAATCCGATGAGCTCCTCGATCCGGTCACTTTGCCGGTCACCGCGGCGCAGGGATTCACCATCCCCCAGCCGATCGCGGGCTTCATCCAGCTCACGCCCGGCGCCGAGCCCGCTGATGTGCTGCCGCGGGTGGAGACGCTCCTGGCGGACAGCCCGGAGGTGTCGGTGGCCGACCGGGAAACGTTCATCGAGCAGCAGACCAAACCGCTCGACGACCTGTTGCGAATGATCCAGATCCTGCTGCTGTTGGCCATCGTGATCGCGGTGCTCGGCATCATCAACACCCTGGCCCTGTCGGTACTCGAACGCACCCGGGAGCTCGGGCTGCTCCGCGCGATCGGCCTCGGCCGGGCGCAGACCATGGGCATGATCACCGTCGAGGCGGTGGTGATCTCGGTCTTCGGTGCACTGCTCGGCGTCGCCGTCGGCTCCGGCCTCGGCGCGGCCGTCGTCGAGGCGCTGCATGACGAGGGAATCACCGACCTGGTGTTGCCCTGGGCAGACATGGGGACGATGGTCGGCCTCGGCGCACTCGTCGGCGTTCTCGCCGCGGTGATCCCCGCAGTCCGCGCCGCCCGCATCGATGTCCTGGGCGCCATCGCCCACGACTGAGCCAGCTCGGAAGGGCCCCGTAGCTACGGGGCCCTTCCGCCCGCTGAGGGAGCGTCGCCGGAACGGCTGCGCGCTACCGACCACCGACGGCGGCGTCCGGCGCGCGGTCCCCGAGCAGCGCCGCGAGCAGCTCCAGGTCTGCTGTGGCCAGGCTCGCCAGCTGATGCACATCGGCGTGGGGCTCCACCGGCACCTCTGCCGGTACCGCGAGGACCGCCGCACCCGCGGCGAGGGCACTTGCCACGCCGGTCGGGGAGTCCTCGATCGCCACGCACCGTCCGATCGGCACACCGAGCAGCCGGGCGGCGGCCAGGTAGGGCATCGGGTGTGGCTTCGCGGCATCCACCTCGTCCCCGCACACCACCACATCGAAGCTGTCCCGCCCCAGGGTGTCGAGGGCAACCTCCACTAACGTCCGAGCGCTGGAGGTGACCAGGGCCGTCGGGATCCGCGCAGCACGGACGGCGCGCAGCAGGGTCAGCGCGCCTGGCCGCCACTGCAGCCCGCTGCGGAACAACTCCAGGATCCGCGCGTTGATCCACGCGGCACTAGCCTGCAGGTCGCGTTCCGGCTGGCCAAGGTCGTCGTGCAGGAGCTGCATCGAGGCCGCCATACTCGTTCCGATCATGGCCCGGCGGGCGGTCGCGGAGAGCGCGCCGCCGTAGACGACTGCCAGCTCGTGCAGCGCGATATCCCACAGCTTCTCGCTGTCCACCAGGGTGCCGTCCATGTCGAAGAGGACAGCGGCAGGACGTTGGGCACTCAGCATGGGCCTCCTCACCTCGGGTAGACCACAGATGGTGCCAGCCGCGCCCCAGCCTCGCTACCGATCCCGCTCACCGGTGACATTCGCCGCTGGCTGGAGCCCGTCGGCAGCAGCCAGCGAGGCGCACCTGGCTCGGCGGCCGGGCCAACCGGGATTCGCGCCACCACCGGTGGTTGTCCGGGCCAGGATCGTTCCTTTCCACGCGGCCAAGCTCACCGCAGATCGTTAGTGGGTACATGACCGTTCTCGCAGCCTGCCCGGCAACCCTGTCGTGACCGAAGAGCATCAGCAGGAAGAGCAGCCGCTTCGGACGGGATCGGGTCGTCCGGTGCCACGGATACCAGTAGTGGTGGTGAGCACGATGATGACCTTCATCACGGGGCTCAACATCGCCCTGGTGGTGATCGCCATGCCGACGATCCGTGCCACGCTCGGGTTGGATTCGAGCACCCAACAGTGGCTGGTCTCGGCGTTCTATCTGGCGATCGGCCTGGTGCTGGTGCCCGCGGGACGATTCGGTGACATACACGGCCGGCGCAACATCTTCGTAACCGGCATGACGGCGTTCGTCGTAGCAAGCGGAGCCGCAGCTATCGCATCGCATGAGGCATGGCTGATCGCCGCCCGTCTGGTGCAAGGGATGGGCATCGGGCTGGCACTCGCCCAGGTGTTCGGGACAATTCAGCGAATATTTACCGCCCAGGAGCGGGGGCTACCGTTCGGAGCAGTCTCCGCGGGGATCAACGTTGCCCGGGTAGTCGGTCCGGTGCTTGGCGGCGGACTGGTCGCGGTCGGGGGCGCCGAATGGGGCTGGCGGTGGGCTTTTCTGGTCAACGTGCCGGTCGGGATCGTCATCGCGATCCTCGGGTGGCGGTTCTTCCCGGTCGCGGAACGGGCCCACCGGCCACGGATGGACCTGGTGGGGGCCATCCTGTTAATGGTCGGGCTAGGGGTGGTATGGCTGACCCAGGGTGAACAGTTGCCCGAGTGGTTAACCTGGACGCTCCTAGCCACGGGAGTGGTGGTGCTGGTGGGGTTCGTGCGCTGGGAAAAGCGATACGCCCGCCGCGGTGTGCCGATGTTCGACATGAGGCTATTCCGGTTCCAGTCGTTCTGGGTGGGGATGATCATCGCCGTCTTCTACACCGCCGGCTACGACGGCATCTACTACCTGATGTCGGAGTATCTGCAACACGGGCTCGGGCATGACGAGTTGGTGACCGGTGTCGCGCTCACCCCGCTGGCGCTGGGCGCCGCCATCAGTTCGGTGATCGCCGGGTCCAAGGCGGGGCGGCTGGGCCGACCGCTGGTGGTATCGGGGCTGCTTCTCGCGGCGGTCGGGCTCATCGCGCTACTCGTCGCCGACCTCTTTCTGCCCGGCCCGGACTCCCCGCACGCGGCCACGCTGCCCCTGCTCCTGGCCGGACTGGGCGGCGGGCTGGTCACCTCGGGGGTGGCCGGCGGCTTGGTGATCGCCCCGAACCTGACCATAGCCCTCTCCCCCGTGCCACGGACCGAGGGTGGAAGCGCCGGCGGCATGCTCGAGACCGGGCAGGCCTTCGGCGGCGGTCTGGGAGTTGGTCTCGTCGGCACGGTTCTCTTCGCCAGCCTGGACCGGACCGGCGACTGGCTGACCGCCTTCCGCATACCCGTTCTGGTCATCGTTGGGCTCTTCGCCATCGCCCTGACCGCCGCCCTACTCAATCTCTTCTCGCCTGACCGATCCGCTCCGCCCGGATGACGCAAAAAGACCCCGGACCACCAGCACCACACCAGGCTCCGGTCGCTAGGAGCAACGAGAGGCTCAGCGTGCTTCCGCGGCCACATTCAGGACGTACCGACCATAGTCGGTATGCGCCAACTCGGTACCGAGAGCGTGACAAGCCTCGGCGTCAATGAAGCCCATCCGCAGGGCCACCTCCTCGAGACAGGCGATATGGATGCCCTGCCGCTGCTCCAGGGTCTGCAGGTAGTGACTGGCCTGGAGCAGCGAGTCATAGGTACCAGCGTCCAGCCAGGCCAGCCCACGGCCCAAATCGACCAGTCTCGCCTTACCGCGCTCCAGATAGACCTGGTTGACCCGGGTGATCTCGATCTCGTTACGCGCCGACGGACGAACATTCTTGGCGATATCCACCACGTCGTTGTCGTAGAAGTACAACCCGGTGATCGCCCGATTCGACCGCGGCGCGCGTGGCTTCTCCTCAATAGAGATGAGCCGCCCCGTCGCGTCGGTCTCCCCCACCCCGTACCGCTGCGGATCGGTGACCTGGTAGCCGAACAACACGCACCCGTCGATGTCTCGGCTCTCCGCCTGCAGCCGCTCCGAGAACCGGTAGCCGTGGAAGATGTTGTCGCCCAGAATGAGGGCGACCGGGTCGGATCCGACGTGCTCCGCGCCGATGATGAATGCGTCGGCCAGGCCCCGCGGAACCGGCTGGGCGGCGTACGAGATTGACAGGCCGAACCGGGAGCCGTCGCCGAGGAGCCGCTCGAACAGCGGCAGGTCCCGTGGGGTCGAAATGATCAGGATGTCCCGAATCCCGGTGAGCATGAGCACCGAGAGGGGGTAGTAGATCATCGGCTTGTTGTAGACCGGCAGGAGCTGTTTTGACAGCGCCAGGGTCACCGGGTGCAGCCGCGTCCCCGAGCCGCCGGCCAGGATGATGCCCTTCACATGAGTCCTCCTCACCGCGGAATTCCCTGTGCCGTCCCACGGGCAGGTGCCGCGGGCGGCCGCCGCCACCCCTCGACTTCAGGCCGGGCAAACAAGGACTTCCAGCCGAACGATGGCTACGCGGCCGAAGTCTGGCCGGCGGTGCTCAGGCAGCGCTCAAGCCGAGCTCGCGTCCCCGCCCTCAAGCCGAGCTCGCGTCCCGACTTCAGGCCGGTTGCCGCTCCCCCGCCTTTCGGCTCCGTACCGGCCGGGTCACCTGCTTCGACACGCACGACGGCATCCCCGCCGTCGCCTCCGACGCCATCCGTCGGTACGTGCTGGGGGGCACGCCCACCAGTTCGGTGAACCGAGTACTGAACGTACCCAGCGAGGAGGACCCGACCGCGAAGCAGACCTCGGTAACGGTCATGTCGCCCCGTCGCAGCAACGCCATCGCCCGCTCCACCCGCCGGGTCAGCAGGTACGCGTACGGCGACTCACCGTAGGCAAGGCGGAACTCACGGCTGAGATGTCCGGCTGACATGTTCACCCCACGGGCTAACGCCTGCACGTCCAGCGGCTGCGCGTACTCCCGGTCAATGCGGTCCCGTACCCGCCGCAGCCGCGCGAGATGGCGCAGGCGGAATCGGACGTCGTCCAGGTTCAGCTGCTGAGCACGCACGCACGTATTCTGCAAAGCTCCACGGCCCCCGTCCAGCCGTTCGCCGCCGACTCGCCGGGACGAGGTTCGATTCGCCCTCGAGCACCCCCAGAGCTCGGGGCCGCAGGATCGGCACGATGCGATCCGAGAACGGTCTGGATGCGGCACCGGGCGCTGGCAGCCGCATCGACCGCAAGGCGAAGGAGTCGTTCGTGCCACCGATCACGTTGCGGGAGCTCGAGCTCCTCATGCGCCAGTACGTCTGGGACGGGGACTGGCAGTCGTTCGAGCACGCCCCGGACCAGCCCTTTGACGAGCTGGGATACGATTCGCTGGCCCTGCTGGAGACGCATAGCCGAATCAAGCGCGACTACGGCGTCCTGATCTCCGAGGACGATCTGGAGCGCGTCCACACGCCTCGCGCGTTGGTCACGTTCATCAATGAGCATCTCGGGTCGTGACGGCGGAACAGCCCGCCGTCAGTTCGCTGGATGAGTGATCCGCTGACGCGCCACGGCGAGCAGGCTGCCGTCCTGGCCGCGGCGTAGGCTCACATCGATCACCTCTTCCCCCGAAACATCTCGGTACATCGAGACCTCGATATCGAGCAGGTCGTCGGCGTTGGCGTTGGCGACCAGACAGACCTGCCGGTCCCGGACCTGCCGGCGAAGGAAGCCCGCCACCGACCGGCCAAGCGAGCGCCACAGCTGCAGGACGGCCCAATCCACAATCGAGAAGTACGACGCAAAGTACAGCAGACCGACACCGTTCAGATCGCGGCTGGCGCTCACCTGGTAGGTCAGCGCCAAGCGAACCTGCGGCGGCGGCTCCCCCACCGATCGGAATCCGGCGGCCCGGCGGACATTCGACACGATTCGCCGCGGTGTGTACTCGTCGGCGATCAACTCCAGGTGATCCGCCCGGAAGCCGACCGGCGTGGCTCGCCGCAACCCATGGTTTGTTCCCGCTCCGGAGCGCTGAATCCACCGATTGAACGTCTCGACATGCAGGCAGCCGGGTGTGTCGTAACGGAAGAAGTCGTCCGTGCTGGCAGCGGCCCCACTCGGCGCCTTGCCGGCTTCCCCCTCGTAGCGGCTGATCTGATGCACGGTCAGCACCGAGTCGCCGCCGCAGGAGAAGACCTTGGAGCGCACCCGCAGCCGATCCCCAAAGGTCAACTGCTCTACGGACAGCTCCGGGCAGGCCTGAACCCGGAAGTACGCGAAGGAGAGATAGACCGGATTGCCGGCGGGGTCCACCGCAGAGTAGGGGTCAAGGTGGCAGGCAGCGCCCACCGCGTCCCACGTCCAGTCCCCGAGCTGCCCGACGAAGAGCGAGTTGGGCCCGCACATCGCCGGAGTAATCAACTCGACGCGTTCCCACCAGTCGCCCGGGCCTCGCACCAGCGCCGGACGACCGACCTGGGCGAACGGGGCCGGTTGGTAGGTCACCATATCGCCTCCACGATTCAGGAAGGGGCCATGTCCCCTCCGTTGCTGGTGTTCCGGAAAGCCGGGCCCGCGCGGAACGCGGTCACCGCCCGCAGGTGCCGGCACCAGTAGCACTGGCTCCGCCGCCGGCGGCGGATCAGGGCGGGGAAGCCCCGAGGCGGGCAGCGGCAGCGGCGAGCTGCCCAGCTTCCCGGGACGGGTCCGTCGGCGGGCCGAGCAACGCCAGCACCTCGCTGTGCCCGGAGCGAACTTGCGGCAGCCGCCGCGCGAGTGTTGTCAGGCCGTTCCCCGGGCCACACTCGACCAACAGCTGCGGCCCGGCGCCCGCCAGGGTCGTCAAGGCCGGCCAGAACAACACCGGGTCCACCGGATGACTCGCCCAGTACCCGGGGTCCCGTGCCTCGGCGTCGGTCAAGTAGCCGCCGGTATACCCGGAGACCAGGGGTATCTGTGGCGGCCGGGCCGGCAGGCTGGCCAGCAACGGGCCGGCCGCGACAACCACCGGGCGAAGTAGCTCGCTGTGGAACGGCACCGTTGCCGGCACCGGAGCCCAGGTGTAGCCGGCACACCGGAGCGCGTCCAAGGTCGTCCGCAGCGGCTCGACCGCACCCGCGATCACCGTCTGCCGGGGCGCGTTGACCGCGCCGATGTCGACCCCCGGCCGAAGGTGGGGCTGCACCTGCGCTTGGGACGCGGCGACGGCGGCCATCCCGCCCGCCGGCACCGTGGCGAACTGGCCCACCCGATGCCGCACGATCCGGACCGCGCTGGCCAGATCGAAGACCCCAGCCAGAGTCGCCGCGGCCAACTCGCCGATGCTGTGCCCGAGCAGAACTGTGGGCCGCAGTCCCCAGTCCAGCAGGAGCCGGCCGAGCGCATAGTCGATGGCGAAGAGCAACGGCTGGGAGCGGTTGGCATGATCAATTGACACCCGGGGCGAAGCGGCCAGCCAGTCCGAACGGAGCTCGTCTCCCGCCGCCCCCATCAGCAGGAACAGCTCGTCCATGACCCTCGCGAACGCTGGGACGTCGCGGTACAGTCCGGTACCCATCCCCTGGTACTGGGCGCTCTGACCCGGCATCAGCAGGGCCAGAGCGCCGGTCAGGCGGCCGACAGCCATCGGTTCACAAGGTCAACCAGTTGCTGCGGCGTCTCCGCCGCGCTTAACGCTTGCTCGGAGAGGTCAACGCCGTACTCGCGTCGGATCACGCTCTGGGTCTCCAGGAGCGCGAGGGAGTCGTAGCCGAGGTCGGCGAAGGCCCGTTCGGGGGCCTGTTGGAATGAGTCCGTGGACTCGTCCTCCCCCGCGCACGTATGCATGATCTGCTCCAGGGCCGACAGTGTCATCTGCTTCATGACGGATTCCCTCCTGATCGGGTGGGCGCTTCGCGGCCGGTAACTCCGGCGGCTCCGGTTCGGCCGGGGGCCGCGGCACCAGGACGGAGCACCATGGCGGAGTTGAACCCGCCGCGGCCCCGGGCCAGCACCAACGCAGGTCCCGGCCGCCATGGCCGGGGAACATCGGTGACGAGATCCAACCGCGTGCCTGGGGCCACCGTCTGTACATTGACCGTCGGCGGAATGAGCCCGTCTCGCATCGCCAGCAACGCACCGGCGAGGTCGGCCGGGGCGCCGCCGGAGTTCATCCGTCCAGTCATGGTCTTCGGGACGGTGACCGGCACCCCCTGCGGACCGAAGACATCCGCGATGGTCTCGGCCTCGGCGCGGTCGTCGGCCGGCCGGCCGGAACCGTCGGCGAAGACCACCCCGATCTCCCGGGCGGTCACCCCCGCGTCGGCGAGAGCGGCCTCCACCGCGCGGCCCAGACCCCGCTCACCGCCGTGCCGAACCGTGGCGTCGAACGTCGCGGCGTACCCAGCGATCTCCCCATAGATCTGAGCACCGCGACGGCGGGCCGCTGCAGCCTCCTCGACCACCAGGACCGCACCACCCTCACCGGGGACCTGGCCCTGGGCACGGAGATCGAAGGGCAGGTAGGCGGTGCGCGGATCCTCAGCGGTGCTCAGCGCCCCGTCGCTGATCCGGGCAACCCACCCGTACGGGCAGAAGGAACTGTCGAAGCCGCCGGCGAGCATCAGCTGTGCCCCCTTGCGGATGTTGCGCCGGGCCTGCGCCACCGCGTCGAGCCCGCCGGCCTGGTCACCGACGACGACACCGGCCGGACCGCGCATCGCGTGCCGGATCGACAACTGCCCGGTGTTGACGGCGTAGAACCACGCAAACGACATGTAGACACTGACGCGCTCCGGTCCGGAGCACCAAAGATTCTCCAGCTCCCGCTGGCCGTATTCGAAGCCGCCGAACGCCCCGGCCATCGCCACCCCGGTCTCGCCCGGGTCATAGGTGCCCGGCTGGACCCCGGCGTCGGCCAACGCCCACGCCGACGCCGCGAGGGCGAGCTGGGTCATCCGGTCGGTCTGCGGTAGCAGCCGGCGGGGCAGGTGCTCGGCCGGATCGAAATCGTTGATCTCGCCACCCAGTCGAGCTGGATAGCCCCGCGTGTCGAAACGGCGGACGAGACCAATACCGGATTCGCCGCGGAGCGTTGCGGCCCAGAAGTTCTCTGTCCCGGCGCCGTTCGGCGCCGCAACGCCGATGCCGGTAATCACCGCTGTGCTCATGCCGGTCCCATGCCTAACCGGGTGAGCACGATCGCGCTCTGAAAGCCGCCGAAGCCGCTGCCGACGCTGAGCACCGTGTCGAGCCGCTGCTCCCGTGCGTGCAGCGGGACGTAGTCCAGGTCGAGCTCGGGATCCGGCTCGCGCAGGTTCGCGGTGGGTGGGACGACGCCCTGGTCGAGGGCGAGAGTGCAGGCGGCGATCTCGATCGAGCCGATGGCCCCGAGTGAGTGACCGATCATCGATTTGATCGAGCTGACCGGGGTCTGGTAAGCATGCGGACCGAGTGCCCGTTTGAGCGCGGCGGTCTCATGCCGATCGTTCTGTTTGGTCGCCGTGCCGTGTGCGTTGACGTAGTCAACGGACTGGGGCGAGCGCCGGCTCTCGGCCAGGGCGGCCGTGATGGCAGCGGCCATCTCGGCACCGTCGGGCCGCAGACCGGTCATATGGTAGGCGTTACTCCGCGAGGCGAAGCCGGCGATCTCGGCATAGATCCGGGCGCCGCGGGCGCGTGCGTGCTCCTCGGATTCCAGCAAGAGCGTGGCGGCGCCCTCGCCGAGAACGAAGCCGTTCCGGGTGCGATCAAAGGGCCGCAACGCATGGGCGGCATCGTCGTTACTCGGCGAGGTTGCCCGAATGGCGTCGAAACAGGCGACCGTGATCGGCGAGATGGGCGCATCGGTACCACCGGTGACCATCACGTCAGCGGCACCCTCCCGAATCAGGTCGGCCGCATGGCCGACCGCGTCCAGGCCGGAGGTGCAGCCCGCCGAGACCACGGTGACCGGGCCCTGAGCGTTGCACTCCGCGGCGACCTCCGCCGCCATCGAGCCGGGCATGAAGTAGTCGTAGAGGTGTGGGCTGGCGTACCGGTGATCCAGGACCCACTCCCGACCGGTGTCGCTGAGGGCGAGGTACTCGGACTCAAGATTGCAGGTGGCGCCGACGGCGGTGCCGAGACTCACGCCGACCCGGGTGGGATCGAACCGGTCCGGTTCCAAGCCGCTGTCGGCCATCGCCTCCCTCGTCGCGACCAAGGCAAACTGGGCGGCTCGGTCCAGTCGGCGACGCTCCCGGTGGGACAGTTCGGCCTGAGCCGCCTCGAAGTCCACCTCGGCGGCGATCCGCGACCGGAACGCGGCAGCGTCGAAAGCGGTGATTGGCCGGGTCGCGGTCCGGCCGGCGGTGATCAGGTGCCAGAACGCCTTCGTACCCACGCCCCCCGGCGCCACGACGCCGAGGCCTGTGACCACCACCCTTGGTGCGCTCACCGGGGCACCGCCACATTCGAACCGACATTCTCCCGGTCTGGTCGCGTGCCACGCGTATGCTCCGCCCACCAGGTGCGGTTGTCCCGATACCAGTTCACGACCGCAGCCAAACCCGATGCGAACGGCACCTGTGCGGCATAGCCGAGTTCGCGGCGGGCCTTGCCGTCATCGAGGCAGTAGCGCTGGTCATGCCCCAACCGGTCGGCGACGAAGCGGACCGCGTCCCAGCTGGCCCCGCAGAGCTCCACAAGTGCAGCGGTGAGCTCTCGGTTGGTCAACTCGGCTCCACCACTGAGGTGGTAGATCTCGCCCTCGCGCCCCTTCTCCAGCGCCAGCTGCACCCCGCGGCAGTGATCCGCGACGTGCAGCCACTCCCGAACATTCTGGCCATCACCGTAGAGCGGCACTGGCTGGCCGGTCAGCAGGTTGGTGACAAAGTGCGGGATCACCTTCTCGACGTGCTGGTACGGCCCATAGTTGTTGGTGCAGCGAGTGATCACCACCGGCAGTCCGTACGAGCGGTGATAGGCGCGGGCGAGCAAGTCGGCCGCGGCCTTCGAGGCGGCGTACGGGGAGTTCGGCAGGAGCGGATGCTCCTCCGTCCAGGCGCCTTCCGCGATGCTGCCGTAGACCTCATCCGTCGAGACCTGCACGATCCGTTCGATGCCGACATGCAGGCAGCACTCCAACAGGGTCTGGGTACCCAGCACGTTGGTCGTCACGAACGGCGACGCGTCCTGTAGTGACCGGTCCACGTGGCTCTCGGCCGCGAAGTGGACGACCGCGTCGTGCCCCGGCAGCAAGTCGAGGAGCAGCCCCCGGTTCCCGATGTCGCCTTGGACAAAGGTCAGCCGACGGTCCGCCGCCGGCAGGTTCGCCCGGCGGCCCGCGTACGTGAGGAGGTCCAGGACGGTGATCTCCGCGTCCTGGTAGCCCTGATAGGCGCCGTCGAGGAGGTTGCGTACGTACTGCGAGCCGACGAAGCCGGCTCCCCCGGTCACGAGGATTCTCATGTCTGCGAGCCTCGCCGGACGCAACCGATCCCGAGTGGAGGTCCACTGGAACGGCGGTGGAGCGGGGCCGCCGCACTAGCCGACGGCGCACGCCACCAGCCGGGCTCCACCGGGGTACGAGCCCAGTGCGCGACGGTGCTCGTCCGACAGGTCGTACGGCTTTGGAGGCCCGCGCGTGAAATACACGGTCGCTGATCTCGCCATCCTCGGCGGGACTCCGATGTTCCCGCAGGTGTTGCAGGTGGGAACGCCGAGCGTGGGAGAACGGTCGCGGTTGTTCGAGCGGCTGAACACCGCGCTGGACAACAAGTGGCTTACCAACGGCGCTTTAGTCCGAGAGTTCGAGGAACGCATCGCTGAACTGGCGGGCGTACGGCACTGCGTGGCGACCTGCAGCGGCACCATGGCGCTGCAACTGCTCTACCAGGCCACCGGGCTCACCGGCGAGATCATCATGCCCGCCATGACCTACGTGGCCACCGCGCATGCTGCCTCGATGCTGGGGCTGACGCCGGTCTTCGCCGATATCGATCCGGAGACCGGGTGTCTCGACCCGCAGCAGGTGGAGACGGTGCTGACCCCGCGTACGTCGGGCATCGTCGGGGTTCACCTCTGGGGTCGACCCAGCCCGGCGGGCGAGTTGGAGAAGGTAGCCGCCCAGCACGGCCTCACGCTCGTTTTCGACGCGGCGCACGCACTGGGGTGCAGCCATCAGGGCCGTCGGATCGGTGGTTTCGGTAACGCGGAGATGTTCAGCTTCCACGCCACCAAGGTGGTCAACTGCTTCGAGGGCGGTGCAGTGGCAACCAACGACGACGCCCTCGCCGGGGAGCTGCGCGCACTGCGTACCTTCGGGATCACCACCGACGGCCGTAGCCTGGGGGTCGGCACCAACGCCAAGATGACCGAGGCCTCCGCGGCGATGGGACTGACCTCGCTGGATGCACTAGCTGCGACGGTGCGCCACAATCGCGTCAATCACGCGCGCTACAGTTCTGCGCTGCGCGGACTGAGTGGCCTGACGGTCGTCGACTTCGACGAGGCCCAGGAGCCCAACTGGCAGTACGTCATTCTCAAGATCGACGAAGCGATTACCGGCATCCACCGCGACCTGGTGATGCGGATTCTCCGAGCGGAGAACGCGGGGGCGCAGCGCTACTTCTCCCCGGCCTGTCACCGGCTGGAGCCCTACCGTTCTCAGCGTCCGGTCTCCCTGCCGCACACCGAGCGCCTGGCGGAGCAGGTCCTCGCCCTGCCGACCGGCCCTGCGGTCGCCGCGGCGGACATCGACCGAATTTGCCGCATCGTGCGATGCGCGATCTCCCACGGACCAGAGCTCACCAACCGACTTGGTCCGAGCCCCACCCGTCCCTTTGCCGCCTCCTAGAAAGCACCTCAATTCGATGAAGTTCATGTTCACCGTCGGGGGTAGCCAGTCCACCGTGTTCTGCATCGCCCCACTGGCGACCGCGGCCCGCAACGCCGGCCACGAGATAATGTTGACCGCCGACGAACCACTGCTGGAGACCGCGGCGGCGATCGGGCTACCAGCGGTCCCCACCCCCCACCCGGGGAAGCCCGCAGCCCGGTTGCGGGCCCTGCGGGAGTTGGCGGGGCAGTGGTCGCCCGATGTGGTTGTCGGTGGCCTGTCATACGTTCCCGGCCTCGTCGCCGTGGAGACCCAGGCGCTATACGTGCGCCACTACTGGGACATCGTGCCGCTACGGCCAGAGCCGGGAATCAAACCTGACCTGGAGCGACTGGGCCTGAGCGGGCCACCGGCGGCCGACCTGTTCATCGACGTCTGCCCGCCGGGCCTACGGCCGTCACCCACCCCCGGTGCACGGCCGATGCGCTGGATTCCGAAGAACCGGCAGGGTCGCCTGCAGCCATGGATGTACACCCGGCCCGCCGACCGTCCCCGGGTACTGGTGACCGCGGGCACGCGCAACCTCTTCCTGCATTCGCGCAGCAGCGTCATCCGACACCTGGTGGACCAGCTCATCGCGACCGGCGCCGAGGTGGTGATCGCGGCACCGGAGCGAGCCGCCGCTGAGTTCGGTGCGCAGTTCCGCGATGTCCGCGTCGGCTGGGTCCCGTTGGATGTCGTCGCCCCCACCTGCGACCTGGCGGTACACCACGGCGGCGCGGCTACCACGATGACGGTGCTGAACGCCGGCGCACCGCATCTGGTCGTCCCCGACAACGACTACTCCCGGTCCGTCGCAAAGGCCATCACCGACGTCGGCGTAGGCCTGACCGCCGCCCCAGTGCCCCCAGACGGTGATCGGGCGGCGGTCGAGGCAATCACCACGGCTTGCCGGCGAATCCTCGCTGACCCCGGGTACACCGAACGCGCCCGGTTGCTTGCCGCCGAGGTCGCCGGACTTCCGACACCCGCCGAGGTCGTGTACACCGTCGAGAAGTTGGCCGCCAGCCGATAGCCCGGCCCCGCCTTGGCCGCCGGCTGGCCCCGACCTTGGCCAGGGCCTTGGGCCAGCCGAAGCCCGGCCCCGCCTTGGCCGCCGGCTGGCCCCGGCCAAGGATCGATGCTGGCTATCCTGAACACCGGCACCGGCAGGCCGACACCGGAGGAGTTCCGTATTGACCACGAAGGTGGGCGTACTCCTGCACAGTCGTCACCTCGAGACGGAGGCGTGGGAGGATCTGGTCCTTGGTCGCCCCCGGAACGACGAGTTTGGCGACGCGGCCACGCTGGCGCGGGAGGTCCTGACCCTCAGCCACGATCACGAGCTCAGCTGCATCGTCATGGGCAGCGGCTTCTCCCAGCGCGACGGCATCAGCGAGGGCGAGTACACGAAACGATTCTTCCTGGCAAACCTCGCCCGCCTCGATGAATTCCCCCGGCTGCGACCGCTCCTAGCCCGGCTGTCCGGCCCGCAACGGGCTGCCTTCCGCCAGGCGGTACGGGACATCATCATCATGCCGCAGGCCGGCAACACGGTCTCCGAACTGGAGACCGCGGCCGGCATCTTCGCCGCGCACGGCGTCCACCGGGTGCTACAGGTCACCGCCGCCAGTCATGCGCCCCGCTGTCTCAAGGAGCAGACCGTCGCCCGGGCGCACGGTCTGATCGCGAAGGAACAGCAGTGGTACACGGTCGCCACCGATATGGCCTACCGGGACACCCGCCCCGAGGATGTCTGCGTCATCGAGCCGCTCCACCGGCGCGACCAGCCGATGACCTTCGTACGGCCCGGGCTCTCCGAGGTCATCGCGCCGTACTTCTTCCTTCCGGATACCGACAAGAAGGCGCTTGTGGCGATGGTCGCGGAGTTCATGGCAGCCCGCGGCAGCACAGCCCGGCCAATGAAGTAGCACCGGGGCACGGCCCGTCAGTCGATCAGCCCGCTCCGTGCGTCCCCGTGCGGCTCGGGGACGCACACGGCGCGTGACCGCACTTTGTCGATCAGTTCCGCCTGCTGGATGATCGCTCTCGCCTGCGGACTGTAGTCCGCACCATCGAGCAGGGACCGGGCGAAGAACTCGGCGATGTTTCGGAACTGATGATCTGCGGGGAGCACCACCTCCTCGGCATCGCCGTCAGCCTCGATCCGGATCACCGGCGGCCGGGTGGCCGGCGGAGTGAATGCCCGGTCGAGGGTGAGCCGCGCCCGTTCACCCCAGAGCGAGTAGCAGGATCGGTACGCGTGCTCGAAGCCGAAGGAGAGTTCGGCCGTCACGCCCGACGGGGTACACAGCAAGACGTGGCCGGCCAGATCAACGCCCCGGATCGGACTCGTCCGTAGCACCGATCCGACGACGTCGAGCTCCGGGCCGAGGAAGTAGGTGGCGGCGCGGAGCGGATAGACGCCGACGTCAAGCAGCGCGCCCCCGCCGAACTCGCCGTGGTAGCGCCAGTTCGTCGGAGCCAGTGGCGGGATCCCGAAGCGTGCGGTGAAGAGCCGGGTCGCGCCGATCCGGCCCCGGGCGACAAGGTCACGAACCACCTCGTGCTGCCGGTGGTGGAGAAACATGTAGTTCTCCAGTAGCCAGAGTCCCGCCTGCTCCGCCTGGTTCACCAGGTTGCGGGCGGTGACGTGATCGCTGGTGAGCGGCTTTTCGGAGAGCACGTGCTTGCCGGCCGCCAGGGCCCGGCTCACCCAGTACGCGTGCAACCCGGTGGGCAGCGGAATGTACACCGCGTCAATGTCGGACCGGTCCAGTAGCTCGTCATACCCGTCGGCGGCCCGACATCCGAACCGCTCGGCGACCGTGCGGGCCCGGGCCGGATCGCGACTCGCGACCGCCCTCAGCTCGATACCGGTCGCTTCGGTCAGCGCCGGCAGAAACCGGCGGAGCGCGATGCTGGCACATCCCAGGACTCCCAGGCGGATGAGAGCGGGCATACGGTGCCTCCCTTCACTGGAGCCGGGTCGGTAGCCGGCCCGGCGGCGGTCAGTGGGCCACCTGATACAACTGTTGCTCCAGCACCTGGCACTGCTGGTAGTCGGGGAGAAGACCGGCCTCGGCGGTCTCGGCCAGGCTCGGACCGACCCGGTCCCGATCGGAGACGATCGTTTCCAGGTCTGTGGGGATCGGTAGCCCCAGAGCTGGGTCGAAGGCGGAGACGACCCGCTCATGCTCCGGCACGTACGACCCGGTGAGCATGTAGGACATGACGGTGTGATCAGCGAGCGACACGAAGGCGTGCCCGACCCCGACCGGAAAGTACACCGCCCGGAACTCCCGCGAATTCATCTGCACCGCGTCCCAGACACCGAAAGTCGGTGAACCGACTCGGACGTCAACGATGATGTCGATCGCCTCACCGGCAGCACAGTAGACGTACTTTGCCGTACCCGGTGGAGCAATGGTGTAGTGGATTCCGCGGACCACGCCCCGCCGGGACACGCTGTGGTTGGTCTGCGCGACGGGCAGGAGCGGGCTACCGTTCGCCGCAGCAAACGGAGCTTGTTGGAACGGTGACACGAACAGTCCACGGCGATCCGAGAACACCTCGGGGGTAAACCCGAACGCACCCTGGACCGCAAGCTTTTCGACCTTCACCTGATCTCCCTAGAACCGGTCACTCCCGTCGAGCAGGGTCGCCACGGTGCGGTGCACCGCGTCGGCAAGCTCCGTGCGCGCGCACCATCCCGAGACACGCTGGAAGGGCATCGGGTCGATCTGCATACTCTGAAAATCGATCACGGGGGCGTCGGCCGGAGCCCGCACCGAGATCACCGGTACGGCCGGCTCGCCGGTCTGCGCCGCGACCGCCCCTGCGACCGTACGGAAGACTGCGCCCAGCGTGTCGGGTCGGCCGGAGCCCACTAGCCAGTGTCGACCGGTCAGCTGCGCTGGGTAGCGCATGGCGGCCAGGAAGGCGTCCGCGGCATCCTCGACATACACCAGGTCCCGCCGAACTGTGCCGTCATGCCACATCGTCAGTGGTTTTCCGGCGATGGCCCGGCGGGCCATCGTGACCACGACGCCCTGATCAGCCACCCGAGACAGCGAGCTCTGCCCGAACACGGTCGGCAGGCGCAGGCTGACCCCCCGCAGTACCGACGCCGCGGTCGCGGCCTTCAGCAGCCGTTCGGCGGTCAGCTTTTGCCGGCCGTACGCGGTCTCCGGGCGGTCTGGCTCGCTGCCGTTCATTGGCTGCTTCGGTGGCTGTCCAACCTGCAGGGTGGTCGCGGCGAACACCACCAACGGAGCGGTCTGGGCGGGCCGGCGCCGGCCGAGGATCTCGGTGAGGTCGCGCACGATGCCCACGTTCACCCGCTCTCCCTCCGGGGTGTCGGCGTCACGCCACCCACCGCTGTGTTTACCCAGGTGAAAGATGACGTCGGCACCCGCGACGACATCGGCCAGGCATTCTGGTTCGGTGAGGTCCCCGGTGCAGACCTCCACCTCAGCCACCGCCTGCTCCGGCACCGGGCTACGGCGACGCGACACGGCCCGCAGCCGGATCGGAAGCTGCGCCAGCCGGGCGGTGACGACCGACCCCAGGTAGCCAGACGCTCCCAGTACGCTCACCACGGGTGGGTCCCCGCCCATCGCAAACTCCTGGTCCACCGCTCCTCCGATCTCCTGATCTCGCAGGTTGCCGCGCTCCTCCGGCTTCATTCCCGGTCCGGCCGGTCAGCCGCCACCGTCCGGTTGCTTCTTGCGATAGATGGCCTGCCAGTAGAAGCTCCACGGCACTGCCCACGCATCAGCGACAACGCGCCAGTCGGCACTGGGCTGGTAGGCCCCGAGGAACCCCGGCACGGCGGCCCGTACCGCCTGGTCGTCGTGGATATCCAGAACCTGACGGAGCAGACCGGTCTCCATCGCCCTCAATCGGGCCTCGTCGCCCTCCACGTGCCCGTCCAAGCTCCGGTCCTGGTACTTGCCGACGGGGTTCTTCACATACAGGGCCGCGCATCGCCGGTCGATCAGATCGAGGTAGCAGCGTACGGTCTCCGGCACCATTTCGGCGAACGAGTTGATATTGATGCCGAGGTCGAAGTCGCTTCCGCGGAGGGCCAATCCCACGTCCCCGTCCTCCACTGGGACGAAGCGGAGCTTCGCGAACTGAACATCGTCCAAGACCGCCCGCAGATAGCGGCGACTGAACCACATGGTGCTGCGCAGATCCACGATGCAGTACGCGGCGACCTCATGGTTTGACAGCAGAGTATGACAGGTCCGCCCGTAGCCGGCTCCGATCTCGAGCACCCGAGCGCCCCGCAGGTCGACGCTCCGCTCGATGAACCCGACCTCGAGCGTGGCCTGTAGGTAGTCCAGGCAAACCGGCATGCCATGCCACCGCACCGCGACCGGATCGCCCACCTCACGCCGGGCTGTCCGTCGCAACCGCGCCCAGTCGTCCGGATCAAGCGTGGTCGCCAAGTTGTGGACCAGCGTCTTGAGATACCGCACGCCGTTCACCTCGGGGTCCCACAACGACATCTTGTGGTTCGGCCGCTCCGACTTGAAGTGCGTGAGATCGTTCGCCGCCTCCGCGGTGAACCAGTGCCGAATGATGCGTTCCCACTGTCGACTCGCTCGGTATACGCCTGTCATCTCGACCGTCTTTCACCCAGGGAAGGTATAGAAACGCTATTCCACGCTCGACGGTGTGACCGTAGATCGATCTCGACGGAGTCTGGCATCTGGTCCGACACGCGACAACTCCGCAGTTGCGGTGTACCCCACGTTCAACTGACTGTCGTCCCCAGTTGAACAGTTCCCGCAAGCGGGCCGCTAACCGGGATTGAACACATTCTCGAATGAGCAGCAGGACACCGATAATGACCCCGAAGCGGGCCGCCGCGGGCCACCCCAACAGTGGAGGGACGACACAGTGCCAAAAAGGGTAGATGTCGATTCACTCAGCGATCTGGCGACGCCGTGGAGTCTACGCGTGGTGGTAACCCTGGGCGTGGCCGACCAGCTGGCGGCTGGAGTCACCGAAATCGGGGATCTCGCGCGCCACATCAAGTGTGACCGGGACTGCCTGGCCCGGGTCCTGCGCCACCTGGTCAGCAAGGGCGTCTTCGAGGAGCCGGTCGAGGGCGAGTTCGCCCTGAACGAGGCGGCCCGTTCCCTGCTGCGGTCCGGCCCGCTGCGCGGCCTGGCTCTGGACGGCCACGGTGGCCGCAGCGCCGCCGCCTGGAACGGGCTGCTGGCCACGGTGCGGACCGGGCAACCCGGTTACCAGAACGTCTTCGGACGCTCTTACTGGGCCGACCTCGACGCCGACTCCGACCTCGCGGCCAGCTACGACGTGAACATGGGCCGGCGGGCCGGCGAGGCATCGGATCCGGCTATTCTCCTCGACGACGACACCTGGACCCAGGTCGCCCACGTCGTTGACGTGGGCGGTGGCACCGGCGAGACGCTCGCCGAAATCCTGCGGGCCCGGCCGACGGTCCGCGGCACCCTGGTTGACCTGCCCCGAACGGTCGCCCGGTCGACCGAGGTCTTCGCGGCGGCGGGGGTCGCCGACCGGGCCGCCGTTCAGGGGCAGAGCTTCTTCGACCCACTGCCCACCGGAGCCGATGTCTATCTGCTCAAACGCCTGCTCTTGGACTGGCCCGACGAGCAGGCTGTCGTGCTGCTCACCCGCTGCGCCGAGGCCGCAGCCCCACGCGGCCGGGTGGTCGTGGTGGGCGGGGTCTCCCCGGGGCGAGCGGCCGCCTCGGCCGGGCTACTGATGATGGTGCAGACCGGCGGCAAGCCCCGGACCTTGGACGAGTTCCGGGGTCTCGCCGCGCGCGCCGGCCTCACCGTCACGGCGTCCGGCCACAGCCCGTCGGGCCAGTTCGTCACCGAATGCCGTCCCGCGGCGGGCAGCACCGCACGGAAGACCAACGCCCGGCGATGAGATTCCTCTTCCTCACCACGGGCAGCCACGTCACCGTCTATGCGATCGCCGCCCTTGCCCATGCGGTACGCAACGCGGGGCACGAAGTACTGGTGGCCACGAACGAACCCCTCATCGACGCGGTGGAGACCGTCGGCCTACCAGGGGTGTCGATCACATCGAAGTCGATCCGGCACTTCCTCGCCACCGTCGACGCACCGGACGAGATGGCGGTGACCGGCCGCGGCCTGGGGCGGATGGCCGCTGCCACGCTGGCACGCCTCCGTGAACTGGCGCAGGACTGGCCGCCGGATGCCATCGTCGGTAGCTCGATGAGCTATGCGGCGGGGCTACTCGCCGCGGACCGCGATGTCCCCTTCGTACGTCACATCGAGTATCTGCGAATTCCGATGGCGGAGATCGACCCGGTGGCGGCGGAGGAGCTCGCGCCGGAGCTGAGTCGCCGGGGTCTGGTCGGGCTGCCCGAACCCGACCTGGTGGTTGACGTCAGCCCGCCATCGCTACGGTCGTCCTCCGCCGCCGACGTACACCCGATGCGCTATGTGGCCACGAATCCCCAGCGCCGACTCCAGCGGTGGGCATACACCCGTCCGCAGGGCCGCCCCCGGGTCTTGATCACCTCTGGAACGCACCATCGCATGCTCGCTGGCCGCTCGTTGCGGCGGCTGGCAGAGCAGCTCACCGCTGTGAACGCCGAGGTGGTGATCGCGGCGCCGACGCGGGTCGCCGAGGAGTTCGGCGCAACGGCGGACGATATCCGGATCGGTTGGATCCCATTGGACACCGTGGCGCCCACCTGCGACCTGGCTGTCCACCATGGCGGCGCCACCACCACGATGGCGGTCATCTCCGCGGGCGTACCGCAGGTGATCACTCCCCCGAACACCCACACCAGGGCGATCGCCGACGCTCTGGCCAACTTCGGTGCCGCAACGACGATCCGCGCTCCCCACCAGGCCGACCACGAGCTGGCGGACGTACTGGCCACCAGCAGCCGGGAGCTGCTCGCCGACTCCCGGTACGCCCGGCAGGCACAGGCCCTCGCCGCCGAGTTGGCCGCACTGCCGACCCCGGCCGACATCGTCCGGACGATGGAAGCGCTGGCTGCTGCCGCTTGACGGGAATACCGATAATCCGAATGGTCCGACTGACGAGTAAAGGCAGTTAATAGGTGTGGTTACAGTATTAACTGATACCTTTACTCCATGTCGACACAGAGAGCGCTGCTCCGCATTACCAGCTGACGTCAAAAGTTCGACAATTGCGAACCTAACCCGGTAGGGTTCAGCCGCCTCACCGCTGTTGGGTACATAGCCCACGAGCAATTTGGGGGAATAGTGAAAAGACTTTTCGCTGGTGCGACCGCGGTCGTACTGGGCCTCACGGCACAGGTCATCGCCGTCGCCCCGGTCGGGGCGGCACCAACGGCGGACGGCACCGCCCAACCAACCAGCCCAATCTCCTGGTCTCCCTGTCCGGCCGACGACCCGGTGATGGATGACTACCTGGTCGGGCTGGAGTGCGGCTCGCTCGCAGTGCCGCTGGACCACTCCCGACCGACCGGCCAGAAGATCACCCTGGCCCTCACCCGAGCCAAGCACACGGCGCCGGAATCCGAATACCAGGGCGTCGTCCTGCTGAACCGGGGTCAGTGGCCCGGCACCATCGGACGGGATCTGCCCACTCGGTTCGCCAAAGGCTGGAGCGGGCTGCCGATCGAGGTGGGTTCGACCTACGACTGGATCGGGTTCGACCCCCGCGGCGTCGGAGCGAGCGAGCCGTCAATCACCTGCGACCCCACCTACCTATATCCGGGCGAAGCGCGGCCCGACTACGTTCCGGACAGCCGCGCCGAGGAGAAGGTGTGGACGAAGCGAGCCCGCGCGTACGCGGAGAGCTGCGGCGAGAAGTACGGCGACACCCTCCGGCACTTCCGGACCACCGACACCGCGCGGGACATGGATCTCATCCGGACCGCACTCGGCCAGGAAAAGATCAACTACCTGGGCTACTCCTACGGCACCTACCTCGGCTCGGTCTACGCCTCCCTGTTCCCGGACCGGGTACGCCGGATGGTGCTGGACAGTGTGGTGCAGCCAAGCACCGTCGGGTACGCCTCGCTGTCTCGAACGAATGCGGCATTCGAGAAGCGAGCCCAGATCTACTTCAGCTGGATCGCCGAGCACGACTCGTACTACCACCTGGGCGACACGGCCGCGGAGGTAGAGGCGAACTACTACCAGGGCATGGCCGCACTCCGGGAGGCGCCGATCGACGGCCAGATCGGTCCGGCTGAGTACAGCGACATCTTCGCGGTGAACGTGTATCGCAGCTACGTCTGGACCTACCACGCACAGGTGCTGGCGGATTGGGTGCTGCGGGGCGACCCGGCCGGGCTGCGGGAAAACTTCGGCGGCGAGCCGGGCTTCCCAGCCCAGAACACCCACGCCACGTACCGCACCGTGCAGTGCATCGACGGCTACTGGCCCCGACGCTGGAACCGCTGGCACACCGACCTGAGCCGCCAGTACGACCGAGGCGACCGCTTCATGACCTGGAACAGCGCATGGTACAACGCTCCGTGCGCGTTCTGGCCGGTGCCAGCCCGCCGCCCGACGAAGGTCGGCGACCGGAACGCAAACATATTGCTGATCCAGGCGGAGCACGACGCGCTCACCCCGGTGGCCGGGGCCTACGAGGTGCACCGGAAGTTCCCGAACTCCCGGCTGGTCCTAGAGCGCGACGGCGTCTTCCACGGCGCTTCCCTGACCGCTAACGCCAATGAGTGCCTCAACAGCCACGTCACCGCCTACCTACGGGACGGTACCCGTCCGAGCGCCACCACCGGCGTTGACGCCACCTGCGACGCGAATCCGCTACCAGTTCCGGAAGCCGGCTGAGCAACGCGCTTGACGAGTCCGCCGGCCGGTAGCGCGGGCCGGCGGACTCGATTCCGCGGTGGCTTGGCACGGGCGAGTCCCGCCCACTACCCGGAGGTCACCTTCCACAGAAAGCCATCCGGGTCGGTGAAGTAGCCGGCGTAGACACCCGACCCGGATTTCGCCGCCGGTGCGACGACCCGGCCGCCGGCAGTGGTCACTGCCGACAGTAGGGAGTCGACCTCGTCCGGCGAGGGCACCAACCGTTCGAAGGCCGCCGCCCGGAAGTCGGCGCGGTCCTCCTTGGTTCCGACATCCTTGGCCAGTACCTTCCCGTCCATGAGGCCCAGCCGGCAGCCGGCCGGACTTGGCTGGAAGTCGATGTACTTGCTGCCGTAGTCCCGGTCGACCACCATGCCCAGGGCCGAATAGAATGACTTGGCAGACTTCGTCGCAGCGACGCCGAGGAGAATACCGACCTCATTCGGCACCGGTGTCTCCTGAGCCGGCCCGGTCGGCTTCGCCGTCGCCGAGGTCAGCTTCCATACCGCACCGTCCGGAGCCTGGAAGGCGCCGGAGAAGCCGGCGAACATGGCCTTCTTCGCCGGCTTGAGAACGCTCGCGCCCTGGCCGGCGGCAGTGTCAAGGATGCTCCGCACCTCGTCGGGCTGGTTGACGATATAGCTGAGGACGTAACCGCGGTAGTTCGGTGCTGCGGGCCCCGCGTGCGCCTGCGCCGCCAGCTCCGCAACCGGGCACACGGCGAGCCGGGCCACACCGTGCAGATCCAACTCCACCCGGTCGTCCTGATGGCTTACGCCGGTAGGTGAGAACACGGACTGGTAAAAGGCGTGTGCGGCCTGCGCGTCGGTTGCACCGAGCGTGATCATGTCAGGCAGCAGCATGATGGTGATGGCCTCCTTGGCATCAGTGGGCTTGCGATCCACGAGGGAGATGACGCTTCCGGGCGGAGCTCAACCCGCCTGCTGGATCCGAATCAGGTTGCCGGCCGGGTCCCGGAAGGCGCAGTCCCGGACCCCGTAGTCCTGATCGATCGGCTCCTGCACCACCTCGGCTCCACTGGCCTGCACCCGCTCGAACACCTCGTCAAGGTTGGAGGAGGCGAGGAGAACACCGGCGTACGTGCCCTTCGCCATCATCTCCTCGATCGTGCGTCGCTCATCGTCGGTGATCCCGGGGTCGGCAGCCGGTGGTTGGAGCACGATCGATGTCTGCGGCTGGCCGGCCGGCCCCACCGTGACCCACCGCATCCCGTCGTAACCGACATCGTTTCGAATCTCGAAGCCCAGGACTTCCCGGTAGAAGGTGATCGACGCATCCGCATTCTCGTGCGGCAGAAAGCTCGAGTGAATGGTGATGTTCATAGCGCTAACGCTAACGGTCACCCGACCCCGGCGCTTCTTGATTCCTGATCCATTCTTCCTGGTCACCGGCGAGCGGGCCGGCGGCTCCAGCGGACTTCGACTCCCGCTCGGCCTCCGCCTGAGGCCCGATGCGCAAGGTTGCGGAGTCGGCTACCGTCCGGCGGACCAGCCCGTAGCCCGTGAACCGGCATCCGGCATCCGGCATCCGGGGCGAAGCGAACGTGTCGAGAGGAGTGGTCGATGGATTTCGTCAAGGTGTGCCCGGTGACGGCGCTCCCGGCCGAGGGCGCGATCGAGGTAAAGGTCGAAGGGCGAGCGGTGGCCGTGGTCCAAAGCGGGGGACAGGTGTACGCGATCGATGACCGGTGTTCCCATGCGGAGGTTTTGCTCTCCGAGGGAGAGGTGTACGACGGCACGATCGAGTGCTGGCTGCACGGCTCCTGCTTCGATCTGCGCACCGGCGAGCCCACCAATCCCCCAGCTACCCGACCGATCGGTACCTACCAGGTACGGGTCGAGGATGGGGACGTCTACGTCGCCTCCGGCGCAGCCCAGCCCTGATCAGCATGGCGCACCGGTAACCCCGATGACCTGCCGGCGCCCCGTGGCCGCTGGCCGGGACTACCCGACGACACGTCGTGCCGGCACCGGCCGGTTGAGGAGGCTGGGTGACCACCGCTGCCCCTGATGTGCCGGTACGGCGCATCCTCAGGCTGTTCCGCCCCTACAGATGGAGCCTGCTACTCGTCGCCGGCCTGGTCGGCCTCTCGTCCCTGTTCTTCCTGGTAAACCCGTTCCTGATCCGAGAGATTCTGGACGTGGCCCTACCGGAAGGCCGGACGGGCTTACTCACCGTCCTCGCAGGTTGCATGCTCCTCGCGGCCGTCGCGAACAGCTCCGTCGTCGTCTGGCAGACCTACCTCTCCACGAAGGTCGGCGAGCAGGTGATGCACGATCTGCGCGCCGCCGTCTACGGACGCCTGCAGCGGATGCCGCTGGCCTTCTTCAGCCGGACCCGCTCCGGAGAGGTGCAGTCGCGCATCACCAACGACATCGGCGACATGCAGGCCACCGTGACCACCACCGCGACGACGCTGGTCTCCGACATGACCGTGGTGGTAGCCACGGTCATTGGGATGCTGGTGTTGGATTGGCGCCTCACCATCGTGTCGCTGGTGCTGGTGCCCTTCTTCGTCTGGGTCGGGCGACGGGTCGGCAACCAGCGCCGCCGCATCACCCGAGAGCGGCAACGCCAGGCTGCGGCGATCTCCGTGATAGTGCAGGAATCGCTCTCCGTCAGCGGTGTGCTGCTGGCCCGGACAATGGGCCGCTCCCGCTCGCTGACCGACATCTTCACCGCAGAGTCGCGACTCCTGTCCGACCTGGAGATCCGCTCACATATGGCGGGCCGCTGGACCCAGGCGACAACCTGGATCGTGTTGGCGTCGATGCCGGCGGCGACGTACTGGGTGGCGGGACTGAACGGCCGCGGCGGCCAGGCGGCGATCTCCATTGGCACCTTGGTCGCCTTCACCACCTTGCAGCAGACTCTGCTGCGACCGGCGGTCTCCCTGGTGGAGGTCGCCGTGGAGGTGCAGACCTCACTCGTCCTGTTCGGCCGGATCTTCGAGTACCTCGACCTGCCCGTCGACCTCGACGAGCCGGCGGGTACCGCCCCCGTCGCGAGGCCGCGTGGAGAACTTCGGCTCCGACAGGTCAGCTTCACCTATCCGGGTGCGAGCCGGCCCACGCTCAGCGACATCGACGTGGCGGTCCCCGCCGGCCACAACTTGGCGATCGTCGGCGAGACCGGCTCCGGCAAGACCACCCTCAGCTACCTGATCCCGCGGCTGTACGACCCGACGTCGGGGCGGGTGACAATCGACGGTACGGATGTGCGGGACCTGCCCGCGGAGACGTTGGCAGCCACGGTCGGAATGGTGTTCCAGGAGACCTACCTGTTCCACACCTCGGTCGCCGAGAATCTGCGATTCGCCCGACCCGACGCGACCGACGACGAGTTGGTGGCGGCCGCCAAGATCGCACATATCCACGACCACCTGCTGTCGCTGCCGAACGGCTACCACACCGTGGTGGGCGAGCGGGGGTTCCGGTTCTCCGGCGGGGAGCGGCAGCGCCTGGCGATCGCCCGGGCGGTCCTGCGCGACCCACCGATCTTGGTACTCGACGAGGCGACCAGTTCCCTGGACAACCAGACCGAAGAGGCCGTCACGCGAGCCATCGATGCGGCCAGCGCCGGTCGTACCACGATCACGATCGCGCACCGGCTGTCAACGATCCGCGACGCGGACGAGATCATCGTGCTGGACGCCGGCACCATCGTCGAACGCGGCACCCACGCCGAGCTACTGGAGCTGGGGGGTCACTACGCGATGCTCGTCAACCGCGAAGTCGAGCTGCCGGCAGACGCCCGCTAGGTGCTGCGCACACCGGGTGTCGAGTTGGGATGGGAAGGTCCACCGCTGCTACTGGTCACCGTTGCCCGCTACGGATTACGCACCCAGGCCGAGTTGTGCTGGGTAAAGCCGATACGTGGGTAGTAGCCGACCGCGGCGGGCGCCGACAGCAACACGATCTTCGCCTGCGGCGCCTCCTGCTGGGTCGCCGCGATGAGGGCCTTGCCGATGCCGGAGTGTTGGTACGCCCGGTCCACGGCGATATCAGAAAGGTACGTTACATAGGAGAAGTCGGAAATACTCCGCGCGATTCCCACCAGCTCATCCCCGACCCGACAGGTCAGGACGAGGTTAGCGTTTCTTACCATCGCGGCCAGTCGGCCGGGCTCCGCGATCGGCCGCCGCTCGCCAAGCCCCGACGACCGGTATAGCGCCAGAACCGCGTCCAGGTCGAGGTCGACGCCGTTTTCGCGTTCAATGTGCCAGGTCACGAAGATCTTCCAATCGCTTGAGAATGACGTTGTGGTGAACCAGGAAACGCTCCGGGCGCAGCGGCGGGACATCGATGCCCTCGGCTCGCAGCAGGGTAGCGAACTCTCCATCGCCGGCGGCGGCGCCGTTCGCGGCGGCCTGCACCGACCGATAGGCGCGTTCCCGCTCGGTGCCGCCGGCCAGCAGGTCGGCCAGGACCGCGGAGCTGTAGACCACGCCACCGTTCCCATCGACCGCGGCCCGCATTCGGTCCGCAAAGACCTCCATCCCCGCCACCAGGTCCGCGGCTCGACTCACCTGATAATGCGCAACGATCATCGCGTCGGGCAGGACCACCCGCTCCACGGAGGAGTGGGACAGATCCCGCTCGTGCCACAGCGCCACGTTCTCCACCGTCGTACCCGCGTACCCGCGTAGCAGCCGGGCGAGCCCCACCAGACGCTCACTGGCCGTCGGATTCCGCTTGTGCGGCATGGCGCTGGAGCCCTGGTAGCCGACCCCGCGACGCTCCTCCACCTCGCGAACCTCGCTCCGCGAGAGCAGTCGGACCTCGGTGGCAACCTGCTCCACGCAGGCACCGAGCGTGGCCAGAGCATGCAGCAGCTGCGCGTGTCGGTCCCGGGCCACGACCTGGGACGGCGCGGGCTCCACCCCGAGGCCGAGCTCGGCGCAGACATGCTCCTCAACGAAGGGGTCAATGAGCGCATAGGTCCCGACCGACCCGGAGATCGTGCCGACCGCGACCTCGGTACGCGCCGCTCGCAGCCGCCGCACGGACCGGTCCATCGCGAAGGCGAAGCCCGCAAGCTTGTGACCAAGCGTGGTGGGCTCGGCGTGCATGCCATGGGTACGGCCAATACAGACCGTCTCCCAGTGCGCGAGCGCCTGATCCACCAGCACACCGCGCAGCCGCACCACCGCCCCAAGCAGCACGTCGCAAGCGCGGTCCAGGGTGGCCCCCAGCGCGGTGTCCACCAGGTCGTAACTGGTCATGCCGAGGTGGACCCAGCGGGCCGAGTCGGCAGGGATGTCCTCGCAGAAGGCCGCGAGGAAGGCGAGAATCTCGTGGTCCCGCTGGCGCTCGTGCTCGGCCACCCGCGCCACCGACGGCACTCGGGCCTGCTCGATGTCGGCCAGGGCCGGCTCGGGGACCCGGCCCAGCAGCACCTGCGCCTGGGTCGCGAGGAGCTCCACCTTCGACCAGGTGGCATAGCGCGCCTCGTCCGACCAGAGGTCGGCCATCTCCGGCAGCGAATATCGAGAAATCATGACTATGAACCCCCAACGAGAACCGAACCCACGAGCCGTAGAGTAGCGATTCTGCTGGCGCAGAGTACAGCACTTATCCGCACTTTATCCATACTTGCCTCCCGGACTTCCGTAGCTTTTCTTCAGTTGAACGGGGCGGATCCAAGGAGCACCGAAGGTCTTTTCTTCAGAGTTGCCATCCGGACCACGGTGCCCCTCCCCCAACACTTGCCCAACGAGCGACTATGGCC
Source organism: Salinispora fenicalii (assembly GCF_000514815.1). Lineage (GTDB taxonomy): Bacteria > Actinomycetota > Actinomycetes > Mycobacteriales > Micromonosporaceae > Micromonospora > Micromonospora fenicalii. Next base: position 285,557 of record NZ_KI911472.1, on the reverse strand, counting down.
TTTATTGGGGTGGTGCCCGCATTCACACTTCCCGCCATTCGGACCCCGGCTTGTCGGTCCATCCGAGAGACCAAACGACTGTTCCTCACCGGTGGTACGACAGTTGCCGAGCATCTCGAGAACGTGCTCGCGGCCGTCGGAGAGATTGACCCGACAATCAGAGCGTTCGTCGCGGTCGCCGACGACCGCGCCCGGTACGAGGCGGACGCGGCCGACCAGCTCCTCGACGCTGTCGGTGCGGTCGCCTTCCGAGACCGGCCGCTACTCGGAGTCCCGATCGCGGTCAAAGACCTCGTCCAGACCCGGGATCTGCCCACCGGACGCGGGTCCCTGGTGCCCAACCACCGCCCGGCGGTGGACGCACCGGCGGTGGCCCGCCTGCGGGCGGCGGGCGCCATCCTGGTGGGCAAGACCGCGACCTCGGAGTACGGATGGAGCGCCAGCACGGTGAGCCGGGTCGCCGGCCCGACCCGCAACCCGTGGGCACCGGAACGGACCGCCGGCGGGTCAAGCGGTGGCTCGGCCGCCGCGGTGGCGGCCGGGCTGAGCACCGCGGCGGTCGGTACCGACGGGGCTGGATCGATCCGCATCCCCGCAGCGTTCTGCGGGGTGGTCGGCTTCAAGCCATCCTTCGGCCGGATCCCCTACGTGCCACCCGGCGCCGAGCGCCTGTCCCACCTGGGGCCGCTGGCACGCGAGGTCACCGACATCACCGCCCTAATGGCGGTGCTGATCGGGCCAGACCACCGAGACCCGGACTCGGTGCCGGGAGTGATCGCACCAACGGCCGCTCCGGCCACGCTGCGGATCGGCTGGCTCGAGTTCCCTGGGACAACCAACGAGGTCCGTGCGGTCACGGGCAGGGTGGGACCGGCGCTGAACCGACTGGGGCACCGGGTCGAGCGCATCGCGGTGCCGTTCAGCGATCCCTACGACGCGCTGGTGGACCTCCTGGCTGCCGCTGAGGCCGCTGCAGCGACGCCGGAGGAGGACCAGCTCTGCGACCCGGGCCGGCTCGCGCTCATCCGGTACGGGCGCACGCTCACCGGCGCCGCCGTCCTCCGCGCCGAAGAGACCCGGATGGCGCTGCGGGCCCAAATGCACCGCGTGATGCAGCGCTACGACCTGCTGGCGATGGCGACCGTTCCGATCACGCCGTTCGCCGCTGATGCCGTCGCCCCGGCTGCCAGCATCGACCCGGACGGTCTGCGGTGGCTCGCATGGTCACCCGCCACCTATCCGTTCAACCTCACCGGCCAGCCGGCCCTCTCCCTGCCGGCCGGCGTGACACCCCACGGACTCCCGGTCGGGGTTCAGCTCGTGGGTCGAGTCGGCGACGACGACCTGGTGCTCCGGGCAGCCACCCGGCTGGAAGCGGAGCTGGCCCGCCCGACGCCACAGCCGGGCGGCGACTTCCGAGGAGAGCGATAACGATGTCCAGGACCTGGTCCCTGCCCGATAACGACAGCGGCGTCGGGCGCCCCTCGTTCGTGGCCGAGTTCGGCCACTGGAACGACGAACAGATCGCCGCGGCCGAGAAGATCGAGGCCACGCTCGACGAGGTCGACCTGGTACGGGTCGTCTTCTGTGATCCGCACGGATTGGCCCGCTCCAAGACCGTGCCGGCGCACGTCTTCCGTACGGTGCTGCGCAACGGTCTGGATTTCAGCCCTGGTCCGTTCCTCTTCGACACCGGGCACGCAGTCGCCGTGGACTTCCGCACCGACCCCGGCGTTGGAGTCGGGGAACTACTCGGCGCCGGCGACTTCGTCCTGGTCCCGGACCCACGTACGTTCCAGGTGTTGCCCCGGGGAGAACGGCGGACCGCGTGGGTGGTGGGCGACGAATATCTCCGGGATGGTTCGCCACACCCGCTAGCCACCCGGCACCTCCTGCACCGGGTCTGCGCCCGCTACGCCGAACGCGACCTGGCGCCCGTGATCGGACTTGAGGTCGAGTGGTACCTGACCCGGCTGGTCGCCGGGCCGGTGGGCAACGCGGGCAACGGGTTCGGCCGGCAGGGGGCGGCCCCGGCGGTGTCGGCGATGAACGCCGGATACCAGTTCAACCTGGACAGCTACTACGACGCCGTGGCTGACGTCGCAGACCCCCTGGCGGCCATGCTCATGGCACTCGGCCTGCCGTTGCGCACCATCGAACACGAATCCGGGCCAGGGCAACTGGAGACGACCTTCGACCCGATGCTGGCGCTGGCGGCGGCGGACGCGATGCTGCTGTTCCGCACCCAGGTCAAGCAGGAGTGCCGCCGCCGCGGCTACCACGCCTCGTTCATGACCCTCCCCGGGCTGGAAGGGTTCGACCCGAGCGGCTGGCACCTGCATCAGTCGGTCGTCGACACGACGACGAACCGCAACCTATTCATGCCGGACGACGGCGCGTCGGGCCCACTGTCCGCCGCGGGCGAGGCCTACGTGCGGGGCCTGCTGGCCCACGCACGCGAGTTCTGTCTGCTGTCCGTCCCGACCGTCAACGGCTACCACCGGCTGGCGCCGCGGTTCCCGCTCTCCCCCACCTCCGCCGACTGGCGCGAGGAGGACCGCAGCGCCATGGTCCGGGTGTTCAACGCCGGCAGCGCAACTCACGTCGAGAACCGGATCGGGGAACCGTGCGCCAACCCGTACCTGGTCATCGCCGCGCAGCTACATGCGGGCCTGGCCGGGCTGGACTCGGCTGACGTGGCGCCGGCTGGTGCCGCGACGCTGCCGGCCTCCTTTGACGCGGCACTGGCCGCCTTCGGCGAGAGCGCCCGTGCGGAGGAACTACTGGGCGCACCGCTGAAGAACTGCCTGCGCAAGCTCAAGGAGAGCGAGGCGTCCCGGTTCCGTGCTTGGTGCGCGACGGAGCACCCGGCGACCGACTCCGTCACCGAGTGGGAGCAGCGCGAGTACTTCGGGGTCTTCTGACCACCCGGCCCGGTGGGCCGGACCGCAGGGCGAGACGAGAGGAAAAGCGATGTCACGGTACGACTGGGGCGAATCAACTCCGGCCATCGACATGCTCAAGGACACCATCGAGCCGGCCCGGCAGAAGGTGCTCGGCCACTCGGTATACGGGCAGCTAGACAGCGTTGACGCGGTGGCCACCTTCATGGAGCACCACGTCTACGCGGTCTGGGACTTCATGTCCCTACTCAAGTCGTTGCAGCGGCAGCTCACCTGCGTCGAGGTGCCCTGGGTGCCGTCCGGGCAGCGCAGCAGCAGCCGGCTGATCAACGACATCACCCTGGTTGAGGAGAGCGACGAGCTGGGCGACGGCTTCATCAGCCACTTCGAGCTGTACGTGGACGGCATGCGCCAGGCCGGCGCCGACACCAGCAGCATCGACTCCTTCATCAGCCTGCTGCGCGCCGGCGTGCCGGTCCCCGCAGCGATCACCAAGGCCGGCGTCCCCGGCCCGGCGGCCGAGTTCATCGGCACCACCTGGCGGTTCATCGAGCATGCCCCGGTGCACTGCCAGGCCGCGGCGTTCGCGTTCGGCCGGGAGGACCTGATCCCGGAGATGTTCGACCAGGTCGCCGCGCTCAACGCCGGGGTCGGCGTGCTCTCCACCTTCGTTGACTACCTCCGGCGGCACATTCAGGTCGACAGCGAGGAGCACACGCCGATGGCGATGCAGATGCTCGCCGACCTGTGCGGGGACGACAAAGACCGGTGGGAGCAGTGCAAGGACACCGTAAACACCGCTTTGGCCGCGCGGACCCAGCTGTGGGACGGCATCTCCGCGCAGCTGAAGCGGTCCGCCCGTTGACCGAGGGGAACTCCGCTCCGGGCCGCCGCCGGTCGGCCCGGAGCACCCCAGCAGGAGGTGAGCAGGATGCCGTGGACACGAGAGGCCGCTGCCCAGGCAGGCGCCGCGCGGGACGCGCGGATTACGCAGCGCACCCGCAACGAGGCGTGGAAGAAGCCACCGCGCCGGATCGAAAAATCCGAATGCATCACGTGCGACACCTGCCTGCGCAACTGCCCGCCCGAGTTCGGGGCGATCTTCGACCGGGGACTCGACGTCGTGATCATTCCCGAGTTGTGCTCCGGCTGCCCGGTATGTGTGCTGGTCTGCCCGGTCGACTGCATCTACCTGGATCCGCAGTGGACCCCTACCGACGACAAGCTCTGGGATCACATCGGCCTGACCACGGAGGATGGGCATGACACTGCCAGTCGAGCCGGATAGCGGGTTGTCCCGCAGAGCCGCGCTGGCGAAGGCGCGGCAGAGCCGACGGCCGAGTCGGCTCGGCCAGAAGGCCGGCGCTACCGCCACACCCGACCATCCGGTCGGCAGCGATGCCGGCTTTCCCGGCCTGCTGAACCGCGTCTGGCAGCAGGCCGTAGCCGCCGCCAACCCGGCGGTGGCGGTGGAGACGCTACTGACCCTCGACGGACACGTTCCGGCCGAGATCCAGCTACGGGCGCTGCCCACCACGGCGGAGTGCGCGATCCGGGTGCTCTTCGGACGATCGTGGCGCGACGACGATTCGGCTGCCCGGCACCCGGATCGCGCCGGGACGGCCTTCCTCGGCGAGGTGGGGCTGACCAGAAGCGGCCGGATTGCCGTACGGGTTCCCTCCCAGGGGCCACTGACCAGTACGGACGACCTGGTCGGTGGGGTGCTGCGGGTGCCGTGGTCGACCCGGGACCTGGCCGCCTACCAGGCCGAGCTCACCGCTGCCACCACCCGGCTACACGACTCGGTCGCCGACTGTCGCCGCTGGCTCGCCGAGGCCCGGTCGGACGGCCGGGAGAAGCTGCTGGCGGAGCTGACCGAGGCGGTTCACCGTACCGCTCCGGTGGTGTTCTACTGCGGGGACCGGCAATACACCAACTTCCGCGACCGAAACACCCTGACCGGCAAGACGCTGTGGCCGGGACACCCGGACTGCGCACTGAGCGCGCTGGTCACCGTCCCACTCGACCTGTGGTCAGACGACGACGTGCTGCTGGTGGTGTCGCTCACGCTGCTGGTCCGGTCGGCGGGGTACGCCCGGATCGAGGAGGCGAACGGTACCCAGCTGACCCTCGACCACGTGGCCCACCTCCTCGAGCGGACCCGGGTGGCGTACAACGAGATCCCCGGCGGTGCTCCGGTGCCGCCCGCTACCTCAACCACGGTGACGGCGCTGGACGCGCTCGCGGTGGCGATCGCTCGACGCCGTCGGGAGATCAGCACCAAGGTTCAGCTCTACCGGGACATCCACGGGCCTCTGATGCACAAGATCGAGCGAGTCGCCGGGCCCGCCACGGGCCGGGCGCAGCGCGCGGAGGCGGCGCTCAGCGCCCACCTGCGCGACCGGCTCCCCATCACCGGCGGCACCCTACGCGAGCTGGGTGCTGCGGTGGCAGCCTCCCCGGACTGGCTGGCCGAGCCGCAGGGCGACTTCAGGACCGGGCTGGAGTCCCTGGTGTACGAAACCGTCGCCGCGGCGACCACGGTCTTCGAGGCTGACTTCGCGATGAGCCGGGGCATGCGGTCATTGACAAGGTTGATCGCGGCGCTGCGGGACGAGCGGTGGGACACGATCGTCTCCTGGGACATCCCGCACTTCTTCTGCTGTGTGGTGCCGGCGCCAGCGGCCGGGCGACACTTCGGCGGATCCGCCGCGCGCCTGGCCGACGCCGCCTGGTCGATGTCCGCACGCATGCAGTACAACTCGTGGCATTTCCTCGCCGGTAGTCTGCCGCCCGTACCGGCGGTGGTGGACCGCGACTACTTCGCCCCACCCACCATCCCGGATCTCGCCTACCACTCCGACCAACACCACCACGGTCACGTCGCCGCCCAAGTACGGTTCAGCATCCGCAGCCCACAGCCGGTGGCGGTGCTGGATCGCACCTTCACCGGCTTCGTCGACTTGCGGCTGCTGCGCTGTGCGGGACACCCCTTCGACGAGCAGGACCTACTCGCCGCGCATCGGGCGTCGGACTTCATCGCCACCGCCACGACCCAGGCCGCCGCGCTCGTCGCCGCCGGCACCGACCTCGAGGTGGCCGCGTTCGACAGCCAGTGGCACTGGGCGAATATCACCGGCCAGTAGCGCGGTGCAGTATTCGGTCGCGGCCCGTAGCACAGGCACGGGCCGCGACCGAATGCCGGGGAAGATCAGGCCGACGCGGGTTGGGCGCTGGACCGGGTGTGGACCACCCGATAGGTGTTCCAGACGGTGGTGCTCGAAAGGGAGTTCCGCTTCTCCAGCGACCTGCGACGGGCCGCGGGCTGGTCGGCGGCGGGACGGGTACGAAACGCGTCGAAGGCCTCCGGGCCGTCCCACTGGGAGTAGACCACCACGAAGTCCCGTTCCTCACCGACCGTGGTCAGACCACTGCCGCCACCCTCGACGCCCCGCGCCCGAATGCCGCGGAGCAAGCTCTGCGAGCGATAGCCCGGTACGTCCACCAGCCACTGATGGGCCGCACCCAGGGTGCCGATCAGCTCGTCCTGATCGGCGGGGGCCACGCCGAGGATTTCAATCACCGTGTAGTCATCCCGGGCCGGTGAAATCTCCGTGACCGCGCCGAGCGCAGGGTGGCGCTGGCTCACCTCCACCTCGGTCTGCAGCAACCGAATGTAGGTGGCGATCTCGTGGAACACCGGAACCGTACGGTGCTTGAACTCGTCGCCGGCGTACCGCGACTCCAGATCCTGTTTGCCACGCCACTGGATGAAGTTGGCGGTCCCCGGCTCGGTCAGGCCCCGATGCACCGTACTGGAAATCCAACCGGGGTAGTCCGCGGTGTCGACGATCGCCCGCATCTCGCCGACGAGTCGATCCACTCGCTCGGGGGTATCGGTCTTGAACAAGTTGATGACCGTCAGGTAACCGTTTTCGGGGTCGATGAAGGGCATGTGTCTCCTCGCTCCTCTAAGGGGCACGCGGCGGGGTTACGCCGCGCGGAATTACCCGGGCTGGGCTCGCCGGTCAGGGCCGGCCAAACCACCGGATGAGGGCCGCCGACAGGCCGGTGCTGTCCGCAGTGCCGGAACGGGCCCACGCGACGTAGCCGTCCGGCCGCACCAGCACGGCGTTGACCTCCGCCAACGCACCGGCCGGCCGCGAGGTCGCAGTTACCACGTCGACCCGGTCCTTCCATGGCGCGGCTACGGCGCGCAGCTCGGCATCGCCGACCAGGTCGAGTAGGACGCCTCGGCCGCTGTGCAGGAAGCTGAAGGCCTGGGCCGTGCCGGCCGAGCCGAAGTCACCGGTGAGCTCGGTGTCGGGCAGCCGCCGGCCGAGTAGCGTTTGGCCGTCCGCACCGACGTCGTAGCGGATGTCCAGCCCGGTGACCATGCCGACCAGCAGCTGCTGGGCCTCCGGATAGGCGAGTAGCTCGGTCATCACCGCCCGCATCGGGTCCAGTTCGTCGCCGCCCAGATACAGAATGCGCTGCGCGAGGGTATTGGTCAGGATCCGGGCGGCGACCGGGTGCCGCTCGGTGTGATAGGTGTCCAGTAGTTCGTCCGGAGCGTGACCATTGATCGCCGCACCGAGCTTCCAGCCGAGGTTGACGGCGTCGCCGATGCCCGCGCTCATCCCCTGCGCGCCGACCGGCAGGTGGATGTGCGCCGCGTCGCCGAGCAGGAACACCCGGCCACGCCGATACTCCGCCGCCTGGCGGCTGGCGTCGGTGGTCCAACTGGTCCAGAGCGGCTTCCCACCGCTGATGTCCTCGCCGGTCAACCGATTCCAGGCGGCGGCGATCGTCTCGAAGCTCGGCGCCCCCTCGTCTTGCCGGGTCATGCCGCGTTCGTAGACCACCACCCGGTTGACCTCCGGGCCCAGCGGAAGCACCATGACCATTCCGCCGGGTACCCGCTCCCCGGAAAATCGGGGGCGTAGCGCACAGCCCGCCACGTCGGCGAACCACATCTCGATGGTGGCGTCGGTGCCGGGGAAGTCCACCCCGACCAACTTCCGTACGGTGCTGCGGCCACCATCGCAGCCAGCCACGTACTGGGCCCGCAGACGCTTGGGGCCCGTCGGGGTGTCGGCGTCCAGCTCAACGCCCCCGTCAATCTCCCGCAGCCCGGTCACCTCGTAGCCGCGGCGGAGCTCAGCGCCCTGTTCGGTGGCCCAGCCGGTCAGGATCCCCTCGGTGAGCGACTGCGGCTTGCCCCGGGCCCCGTACGAGCCCCCGGGCACCACCTGAAAGTTCAACGGCAGCCCACCGAAGTGACCGAAGGGGATGGTCTGTAGCTCGCCGAAGCGGGGCAGCAACCCACGCTGGTCAAACTCCTCGATCGTCCGGGCCGAGAAGCCGAGCGCGCGGGACTGCTTCGTCGGCTCGGTGAGCCGGTCCAGGACGAGGGCCTTGACACCGGCGAGGCGCAGTTCGCCGGCGAGCATGAGTCCAGTGGGACCGGCCCCGACGATGATGACATCTGCGTCAAAGTCTGGCATTTTCCTTCCTACCTTCCACCCACAGCAGCTTCTCGATTGCCTGTTCCAGGCCCTCCTCGTCGTCCCCGGCCCAGGCGATATAGCCGTCTGGGCGCAGTAGGAGGGCGGTGGCCTCCAGGGGAGGACCACCGTCACAACGCGCGTGAACCGTCCGCACCGTGCGGTGGAGCGGACGGTGCGCACCGGGTCTGAGCCGGACAATGACGGGCTCGATGTCAGCCAACGGAAGCGGCCCCGAGTCGGTTCGCAGCCGTAACGTCGTAGCCCGCCGCCCGATCGGCGACGGGCCGGGTGGGCCGCACCGGTCAATCAGGTTGGCGGCGGTCCCGGCTAGATGATCATGGACCGACCGCAGGCCGATAAGCTCCGCCATGATCGCCCGCAGCGGCTCGACCTCAGCTCCGCCCAGCAGCAACGTCTCCTGCGCGGTAACGTGATCCAACACCCGCGCCGCGACCGGGTGCCGCTCCTCGTGATAGCTGTCCAGGAGTCCGGGTGCGGCCCGGCCGTGCACCGTCGCCGCCAGCTTCCAGCCCAGGTTCACCGCGTCCTGGAGTCCGACATTGAGCGCCTGGCCACCGATCGGAAGGTGCCAGTGAGCCGCGTCCCCGGCCAGCAGCACTCGACCCCGTCGATACGCACCGGCCTGACCCCGGGAGTTGTCGAAGGCATCCAGCCAGACTGGAGTCCCACCGGAGAGGTCCTCGCCAGTCACCGCCGCCCAGGCCCGGACGACGTCACCGAACTCCGGCCGCCCCACCCGGGCGGTCACCGGCTGGCCGGCCACGTGCACCATCACCCGGGTAACACCGGCTCGGGTCGCCGCCACCGCAAGTCCGCCGGGCCGCCGCTCGAACCTACGGTCCCGAATCCGAAGCCCGGTCACGTCCGCCCGCAGTAGCTCCTTGGTCGCCGCCGTAGCCGACACCGGGAAGCCCCACAGCCGACGTACGGCGCTGTCAGCCCCATCGCAGCCGACCACGAAGCCAGCGTCGAGGCGCTGCCGACCCGCGGGCCCTTCGAGCTGGCAGACCACGTGGTCCGACCCGGCGGTGAGCCCGGTCAGTTCATGTCCCCGCAGCACCGTCGCGCCCCAGCGCCGGGCGTTCTCAGCGAGCGCGGCCTCGGTCCGGTACTGGGGCACCTTCCAGTTGCCCCGGTACGCGCTGTCCAGCCCCGACAGGTCGAAACCCAGGCCCGCGAAGTGGCCCCGCGACTCGTGCCCAGCCTCGGCGAGCAGCGCGTCGAGGCCCCGCTCGTGCAGCAACTCGGCGGTAAGCGTGGAGAGCTGGCCCGCTCGCGACTCGGTCATCGCGTCGGCCAGCCGCTCCACGACGACGACTGGCACCCGGGCCCGACCCAGCTCACCGGCGAGCAGGAGCCCGACCGGGCCGGCACCGACGATGACGACCGGGGTGACCGTCACGGCGCTACACGTCCGCCACCAGCGCCCTCGGCGTACGCCTTCGCGGCCCGTAGGGTCGTCAGGCTGTTGGCGCTGAGGGCATTCCGGACGAACTCCCGCGCGGCTGGTAGATCGGCTTCCGGCCCGAGGACCTCGGCGATCCGCGCGGTATTGATTCGGACGGTGTGCCGGGAGGTGACCAGCACCCGCCCCGGGCCCTGCTCCTCGATCAACCAGCGACCGAGGTGCAGCATCAGCAAGGCGGGCGGGACAATCTGCTTGTAGACGATGCCGCGGTGCGGCTCACAGACCCGGACGGAGCGCGTCGTGTGCACCGGCCCGTCCTTGGTTCGGGTATCCATCTCCAGCACCTGAAGCCCCGGCGTCTCCTCCGCCAGCACCACCCGAGCAACATGCGGAAGCCGTAGTGGCCAACGCCGGGCGTCGTTGAGAAAGTCGTAGACCTCCGCGGCGTCGCCGGCGACCGGCACGGTGTCGTCGAAGGAGAAGAGCTGGTCCGCGGCGGTGAGCTCGGCGGCCGTCTTGAGCGCCGCCAGCTCCGACGTGCTGTTGCGATCCACCGCTTGCTGGATCCAGGTCAAATCGGCGGGGTCATCGCTGGCCGGGAAGAAGTCATGCAGCAGCCGCACCCGGCAGGCGGAGACGGAGATCGGCTCGATCACCCACGCCCCGCCCATCCCGCCGACCGGATACTGCGAGCGCTCCTGCCGGAAAGAGACAGTCCACCGCTCCCGGTCGTGCCGCCGCCGCGAGGTCCACGTCTTGGCGGCACCGTTGGCGGTCGCCCAGATCCGGATCAGCTCGGCCTCGCCGTCACGTTCGAGACACTCGGCGTGGACTGTCGGTGGGAACACCTCCGGCCACCGGCCGACCTCCTCGATCAACGCATACACCCGCTCGGCGGGTGCGTCCACAAGGACCTGATGCTCCGTTTCATGCACCGTATCGGTGGTCACGTTTCACCTCCCCTGGCTACCGGTTGTCTAGTGGGCGCGTGCGAGGCGGTCCGCGTCCGGGGTGTCACCGGCGGGTCGGGCCGCGCCGAACCACCGCCGCAGGGCATCCACCAGCTCGCCCCCGCCCGGCGCCACCCAGGCGAGGTAGCCGTCCGGGCGGACCAGCACCGACTCCGGGGGCGGGCCGTCCGCGCCGAGGCCAGTGGGCATACGTCGCACCTGTACCAGGTCGACCCGGTCGGACCAGGCAGCAGCCAACCGAACCGTCGCTGCGGAGTCCGCAGTGGTGATCAGGACGCCTCGCGCCGACTGCAGCAGCCGGGCGATCCGGTCCCGGCCGCCCCCCACCAGCTCCAGTTCACGGTCCGGAATCCGCACGCCGACCAGCGGCGCGTCGTCCGGATCCGGAGCGTGTCGAATGTCGAGTCCGCTCACCATGCCGGAGAGGTGCCGCGCCACCACCGGAAGCGCGATGAGCTCGGCCACCACGGCCCGCAGCGGCTCGACCGAGTTCCCACTGAGGTTGAGAATGCCCTGGGCACGGGTGTTGCGCAGGACCCGGGCCCCCACCGGATGCCGCTCGCGGTGATAGGTGTCGAGCAGCCCGGCGTCCGCTGTGCCCCGGACCGTGGCCGCCAGCTTCCAGCCGAGGTTTACCGCGTCCTGCACGCCAATGCTCATCCCCTGCCCACCGGCGGGCAGGTGAATGTGTGCGGCATCCCCGGCCAGCAGCACCCGCCCCCGCCGGTACTCCGTAACCTGCCGGGTGGCGTCGGTGAACCGGCTTACCCAGCGCGCCGTACCGTGATGGATGGACTCACCGGTCAGCCGCTGCCAGGCGTCCGCCACGTCAACGAAGGTAACCTGCCGGTCCCGATCCGGTGGAGTGCCGGTTTCACAGACGATGATGCGGGAGTAGCCCTCGCCGAGCGCCCCCGCCATGACCATGCCGTTCGGCAGCAGTTCGCCGATCATCCGGGGCCGGATGTCACAGCCGGTCACATCCGCCAGGTACATCTCGCAGGTCGCGTCCTGGCCAGGGAAGTCAAAACCGGCGAGCTTGCGTACGGTGCTTCGGCCGCCGTCGCAACCAACCAGGTAGTGGGCCGAGTATTCGACCCGGCCATCAGGTCCCTGCACGGTCGCCGTGATGTGATCGCCGGTATCACTCAGCTCGATCAGCTCGTGCCCCCGGTGTAGGGTCACCCCGAGCTCCAACGCACGGTTCTCCAGCATCTCCTCGACGGTGAACTGGGGCGCCCCGCGGACTCCGAAGTGCGAATCCTCCAGCACGCCGAAGTCCAGCGGAATGCCACCGAAATGCCCCTGCCGGGTGATCTCGGCATTCTCCAGCCGCTCCAGCAGGCCTCGCTGCGCGAAGACCTCCGCCGCTCGCGCCGTGAATCCGATGCCGCGGGACTCCCAGCTCCGCTCGCTACGCCGTTCGATGACGGTGACGCTCGCACCGCCGAGCCGGAGCTCGGCTGCGAGCATCAGTCCGGTGGGACCGGCGCCGATGACAATTACGTCCGTGTCCATCTTCTGACCTCAGCTCCTCAGTGGAGGCGGTGGGAGCGGCGGTACGGCGAGTCTCATACCGGAACCGCCTCGATGATCGAGACCGGTGAGGCGGTCGGGATGACCCGGGTTACCTTCAGGCCGGCCTCGCCGAACAGCTCGGTGTACTGCGACCGGGTGCGCTCCTTGGCGCCGAGCAGCAGCAGGAGCCACAAATCTATGATCTTGCCGATGTGGGGCTCATTCTGCTCCTCGAGCACATACTCGATCACCAGCATGGTCCCGCCGGGCGCAATCGCCTCCCGCACGTTGTGCAGCAGCTGCCGGCAGGCGGGCTCCGGGAAGTCGTGCAGGACATGCTTGAGCACGTAGGCGTCGGCACCGGCCGGCAGCTTGTCGAACTGGCCGCCGTGTTCGATCGTCACTCGATCACCGACACCGGCCGAGGCGAAGAGCGCTGGCGCGTCCGCGGTGGCGACCTCGTTGTCGAACAGGATGCCGCGCAGGTCCCCGGTCTGGGCGAGGATGCCGGTCAGCAGCGTGCCGCGCCCACCGACGACATCCACCACGGTACGGAACCGCGAGAAGTCGTACGCTGCGAGCACCGGGTCGGTCTCCGCGCCGGAGAGGCTCCCCATGCCCTGGAAGAACTCGGCCGCGTACGCCGGGTTCGCCATCAGGAATTCAAAGGCACCCATGCCCCGCAGTTTCGGCAGGTTGGCCGCGCCGGTACGCACCGACTCGATCAGATGCCCCCACTCCTCCCAGAGCAGCGGATGCCCCATGAGCATCGCTATGCCGCGCATAGAGTCCAGCGCATCATCGCGCAGCGCCTCACCCATCGGGGTGAGCGCGAAGCGGCCATCCGGTTGCAGCGCGAACACCGAACAGCCGGAGAGCGTACGCAGCAGCCGATAGGTCGCCTCCGGATCGGAACCCACGCGTTTGGCGATCTCCTCAGCCGGCAACGGGCCAGCGGCGAGCACATCGGCGACGCCGAGCTTGGCTGCAGTCGAGATCGCCTGAGTGATCACCGAGCCCTGAATCAGGTCAAGTAACTGGTAAGCAGCGGAATTGTCCCGCACCACGGGAGCGGCAGGCAACGCGGACATAATCCTTTTCCTCCGAGGCAATAGTGAGATGCCAGACGATAGGCCGGGTCGTTTTCTGGTCGCAAGCCCAACCAGGTCGTTCAACTGACGAGTTGACGCGGTTGGAACAGCGCTTTCCACCGAGGCTCGAGCGATATTTCGCAAATCGTTGACATACTGCCGCGACACCGTATTCGGGAAAGGCGGCCCCATGGCGGAGAACGAACAGCGAGTAGCGCTGATCACCGGTGGAACCAGTGGAATCGGCTTGGCGGTCGCGGAGACGCTCGCCCGCCGCGGCCTCAAAGTCTTCCTCTGTGCGCGAACTCCGGAGGCCATCGAGGAGACGGTCGGCAAGCTGCGGGCCGACAGTCACCAGGCCGCCGGCGTCGTCGCGGATGTCCGGCGCCAGGCCGACGTCGAGCGCCTCGTGGGCGCTGCAGTCGCGCGGTACGGACATGTTGATGTCCTGGTCAACAACGCCGGACGCAGCGGTGGCGGGGTGACCGCCAAGATCGAGGACGAGCTCTGGAACGACGTCATCGAGACCAACCTGAACAGTGTCTTCCGGGTGACCCGCGAGGTACTCCGGTCAGGACAGCTACTGGAGCGCGGCTGGGGACGAATCATCAGCATCGCGTCCACCGGGGGTAAGCAGGGGGTGGTGCTCGGTGCGCCCTACTCCGCGTCCAAGCACGGGGTGATCGGCTTCACCAAGGCGCTCGGGCTGGAGCTCGCAAAGACCGGGGTCACGGTCAACGCCGTCTGCCCCGGCTACGTCGAGACGCCGATGGCGCAGCGGGTACGGCAGGGGTACGCCGCGCACTTCGCGACGACCGAGGCGGAGATTCTGGAGCGATTCCAGGCGAAGATCCCGTTGGGCCGTTACTCCACCCCGGAGGAGGTCGCCGGCCTCGTCGGATACCTGGTCAGCGATGCGGCCGCTCCGATTACCGCGCAGGCGATCAACGTCTGTGGTGGCCTCGGAAACTACTAATCTCGCAGCTAAGGGCGGTGACTCGACAATGTACAGCACCCTGATCGTGGGCCGAATGCGTCCGCAGTGGTCGGCGGACGTCGCCGAGCTCTTCGACGCGTTCGACGGAACCGAGATGCCGCACCGCATGGGCACCCGGCGCCGCGAGCTGTTCCATTACCAAGGGCTCTACTTTCACCTGCAGGATTTCGACGGCGAGCACGGCGGCGAACGAATCGCCCAGGCCCGCACCGACCCCCGCTTTCTTCAGATCAGCGACGATCTGAAGCCGTTCATCCAGCCCTACGACCCGACGACCTGGCGTTCCCCCATGGATGCTCTGGCCACCCGGTTCTATCACTGGTCCGCCAGCGGCTGAAAGGAGGACGGTGATGCCGGACGAGGTCCGCACTCCCGTCGATTTCTGGTTCGACCCGACCTGCCCCTGGGCCTGGATCACCTCCCGGTGGCTCCTCGAGGTCGCCCAACAGCGGCCGATCACGCCGTGCTGGCACGTAATGAGCCTGACGCTACTCAACGAAGGACGCGACGACCTGCCAGCGCGCTACCGGAGAGGGATGCAGGGCGCGCTGGAGGCGGTGCGGGTCTGTGTCGCCGTCGAGCAGAAGTACGGAGCCCCTGCGTTGGGCCGGCTGTACACCGAGCTGGGCACTCGGTTTCACCTTGAGAGCGCCCCCCAGCAACGCTCCACCTACGAGGCGGCGCTGGTCGCCGCGAACCTGGATCCCGGGCTGGCGGCAGCGGCGAATTCTGCTGAATATGACGGGGCGCTACGCGCCAGTCACGACGACGGCGTCCGCCGCGTCGGCACCGACGTCGGTACGCCGGTAGTCGCGGTGGGGGACGTGGCGTTCTTCGGCCCGGTGGTGTCACCGGCGCCACGGGGCGCTGCCGCGCTCCGACTCTGGGACGGCGTGCTGGCGTTGGCCACGACCGAGGGGTTCTTCGAACTCAAGCGTAGTCGTACCCAGGGTCCGGTCTTCGGTTAACGCAACCATGGCGGGCGCCGGCACCGGGACGGGTGCCGGCGGCCCGGGAACGGTGCCGGCGGCCCGGGAACGGTGCCGGCGGCCCGGGGGCGGAGCGCCGGCACCGCCGTCGGTCACTAGCCCGGCCCCGGCGCCGTCCAGGTTGACCGGAGGAACGCCTCCAAGCTGACCAGGTCCGGCCGAATCCGGCGTAGCGCCGGTAGGTCAGCGCGGTACCCCCCGTTGTTGAAGAAGTCGAACATGGCCGCCAGATCCGGACGGACGACGCGCAGCTGACCGATCGGCAGCTGCTCGTAGCGGGCCGGCAGGCTAGCAACCCGCCCAAACGCTGCCGCCATCTCGGGTCCGGTTAGTTCGTCACCGGCGAGCTCCACCTGCCGCCCCAGCCAGCTGTCCGGGTCGTCGAAGGCGTCCGCTG
Source organism: Salinispora fenicalii (assembly GCF_000514815.1). Classification (GTDB taxonomy): domain Bacteria; phylum Actinomycetota; class Actinomycetes; order Mycobacteriales; family Micromonosporaceae; genus Micromonospora; species Micromonospora fenicalii. Next base: position 269,752 of record NZ_KI911472.1, on the reverse strand, counting down.
CGAAGGCACCGATGTCGCTGGTCGCGATCAGTTGCAACGGCACCTCGGGTTGCAGCCACAGACTGAGGACCAGTCCCCCATCGGTCAGCCGCGGACCGGTGTCGTGAAAGACCTCGTGAAACATGGTGGGCCGCAGTACCGTCGCCGGGATCCCCAGCTGCTGGATGTGCTGCTCGACCTGCCACTTGCTCGCGAAGTGGTCAACGGCGTTGGCCCGCTCCGCACCCCCAACGGAGCTGTAGACCAAGTGATCCACGCCGGTGCGGGCTGCGGCGTCGGCCACCGCCTTTCCCTGGCGTTCTTCGGTGACCACACCGCCCGGGGTACGGAACGTCTGGACGCTGAACACCCCGTACACACCGGTCATCGCCGCTGCCAACGACGCCTCATCGTCGAAATCGCCGGGGACCAGCACGGCGCCCGCGGCCGCCAGCGCCTGGGCTGCGGGCTTTCTTGGGTCCCGGACCAGGACGTGCACCGTCCACCCTCGGCGTAGTAGTTCGCGGGCCGTCGCCCCACCCTGTCGGCCGGTACCGCCCAGCACCAGAATCGCCCCACCTGTCGGCACGTTTACTCCTTCGTGCGGCGCGCACACCCGCCGGTGTCCGCGAGGAAGTTCGGTCACCAGGGCACGACACCGTCCGCGGAGAGGCAGCAGCCGGAAGGCCCCGTTTCGTCCAGCAACGCCAGCCGGACGGCGATCGCTGCTCCTTCCGCGGGAGTCCGGTTTCCCCGGTGGCCGTTGAGGTCCGTGGCCACCATTCCGGGGCTCGCCGCGTTCACCTTGATCGGCGTGTCCCGCAGTTCCTTCGCGTACCCGAGGGTGATCGCGTTCAGGGCCGTCTTGGAGGACTGGTACGCCATCAGGTTGACACCGGCCAGTGGCGAGTCCAACTGCGAGTTCAGCGTCAGGGAGCCCAGGTGACTGGAGACGTTGACCACCCGCCCGGCCGCTGCCCGACGCAGCAGCGGAAGCACGGCGTTGGTCACCGACACCACCCCGAGGACGTTGGTCTCGTACACCTGACGGAGATCATCGGCGCGCATCGTGCTGGGCGCACCGCTGGCAGCACCGGCGATGCCGGCGTTGTTAACCAGGATGTCCAGGCGGCCAAAGCGCTGCTCAATCTCCATCGCGGCCGCCGAGATGGTGGCAGGATCCGTCACGTCCAGGCGCACCAAGACGGCCACTATGCCCTGGGTGACCAGCGAATCCACCGCCTGCTTGCCCCGGGTCTCGTCCCGGGACCCGACGAGGACGGTGTGCCCTCGCTCGCCCAGCTGACGCGCGATCTCGTACCCGATTCCCTTGTTCGCGCCAGTGATCAGCGCGATCTTCTCGACTGGCACCTCCGCAATTCCTTTCCGTCGCCCTGTCGCGTCCATGCTGAACGGCGGACCGGAATCCGGCATCTCTGAGATTGCCGCGCAATCGTGAGGGTTCAACCGAGCCGAAATCCGCAGTCGAACAATTCCCCCCTCAGCAACAATCAATATTGAAACGCGGAGCGCCCGCAGATACTTTGGGCGTCGCGATTATCCGGCCGCGAGGCGGAAAGGTCCGGAAATGGAAACCGATGTGATCGTGGTGGGTGCGGGGCCGGTCGGCCTGATGCTCGCCGTTGAACTGCACCTGAGCGGCGCGCGGGTACAGGTCTACGACCGCCTCGCCGCAGCCACCGGCGAGTCCCGTGCTCTCGGCTTCAACCGGCGTGCCGCCGAATCGCTGGACCAGCGCGGCCTGCTCGCACGGTTGGGCAGCATCCGCTGGGGACCGATGGGACATTTCGGCGGCGTACGCATCGACCTCAGCCAACTCGACGATGACCACAGTGGCATCTTGGGTCTGCCGCAGGCACACACCGAGCAGATGCTGGCGGACTGGCTCGCCGACCACGGCGTTCCGGTACTACGGCGGCACGAGCTCACCGGCGTGCGGGAGGCGGACAACAGCGTCGTCGCTACCTTCGACGAGCCCGGCGGAAGCACCGAGGTGCGGGCCCACTACCTGGTCGGCTGTGACGGCGCCCGGAGCACCGTCCGAGCGCTGGCCGGGATCAAGGCCTCCGGCCCCGCAGCCACCCGGGGCATGTACACCGCGGAGATCACCGGAGTCGAGTTGCGCCCTCGTCCAATCGGCGAACGACGACCTGGCGGCAGCATGGTGGTGTGCACACCGCTGGGGGACGGTCGCTACCGCATCGTGATCCACGACCGGGGATTACCGCCGAACCCAGATCCGGCCGCGCTGACGTTTACCGAGGTCGCCGACGCGTGGCAACGCCTCACCGGCGAGTCGCTGCACCACGGGTCGGCACCGTGGTTGTGGGCCTGCGGCAACGCGGCCGCGTTGGCCGAGGAGTACCGGCGCGGCCGGGTCTTCCTGGCCGGCGACGCCGCGCACGAGATGCCGCCGCTGGCGGCGTGGGGACTCAGCGCCGGCTTGCAGGATGCGGTGAACCTGGGCTGGAAGCTGGCGGCGGCGGTGCACGGCTGGGCACCACCCGACCTGCTCGACACCTACCACACCGAACGCCACCC
>NZ_KI911472.1:0-267136 GCF_000514815.1 Salinispora fenicalii | reverse complement strand
ATCCGCCCCGACGGATACCTCGCCTGGACCGCACCCGGCAGCACCCACGACCTCACCCACGCCCTCACCCGCTGGTTCGGCGCCCCCCAGAACGGGACAGTCCGATGAGCCGGGACGTGATCGTGGTCGGTGCCGGCCCGGTGGGCCTCATGCTCGCCGGTGAACTGCGGCTCAGCGGGGTCGATGTGGCGATCTACGAGCGGCTGTCGGCGCGACCGACAGAGTCCCGCGGCGCCAGCTTCACCCGACGTACCGCCGAGTGCTTCGAGCAACGCGGGCTGCTGGACCGGCTGGGCCCGACCGAGCCCGCAGAGAGTCACTTCGGGGGAGTACCCATCGACCTCGGTCAGCTACCGGAGGACCATGCCGGCGCCCGGGGCATCTCCCAGTACCGGACCGAACGGATGCTGGAAGGCTGGGTGACCGAACTGGGGGTGCCGGTATTCCGCGGCCATGAGGTCACCGGCTTCGAGGAGGGCCCCGACCGCGTCGTCGTCACCGTCGATGGCCCCACCGGCCCCGGCCGGGAGGTCGCCCGGTTTCTGGTCGGCTGCGACGGCGGGCGCAGCACCATCCGGGCGCTGGCCGGGATCGACTTCACCGGCTCGGAGCCCACCCGTGGGTTCTACACCGCCGATGTCACCGGCATCGACACCCGGCGTCGTCGGATCGGCGAGAATCTGCCCGACGGCAGCATGGTCATGGCGATGGATCTGGAGAACGGCGTCACCCGGGTCGTCGTGTACGAGCGGGGCATGCCGCCGAAAGACCGCAGCGCGTTGAGCTATCAGGAGCTGGCCGACTCCTGGCAACGACTCACCGGCGAATCCATACATCATGGACATTGTCGCTGGATCAGCTGCTTCACCGACACGTCCCGGGTCAGCTCCGAGTACCGGCGCGGCCGGGTCTTCCTAGCCGGTGACGCCACCCACGTACAACCCCCGGCGATGGCGCAGGGATTAAGCGTCGGCGTCCAGGATGCGGTGAACCTGGGCTGGAAGCTGGCGGCGGCGGTGCACGGCTGGGCACCACCCGACCTGCTCGACACCTACCACACCGAACGCCACCCAATCGGGCGGCAGCTGGCCCGCAACGCGCGGGCCGCCATCGAGCTACGACTCACCGGCGCCGAGATGGAACCGATCCGCGGCATCCTCGCCGAGTTGGTCACCTTCACCGACGCGGCCGAGCACCTCGCCGGGATGCTCAGCGGACTGGGCATCCGCTACGACCTCGGACCGGGCGAACACCCCCTCCTCGGCCGACGCATGCCCCCACACCACCAACTCACCCTCCCCAACGGCGACACCCCCCGCATCGCCGACCTACTCCACCCCGCCCGCCCCCTACTCATCACCACCACCACCGAACACCCCACCGCCCACGCCTGGACCGACCGAATCAACATCATCACCGGCACCTGGACCCACCAACCCCACCCCACCCTCAACACCGCCCTCATCCGCCCCGACGGATACCTCGCCTGGACCGCACCCGGCAGCACCCACGACCTCACCCACGCCCTCACCCGCTGGTTCGGCGCCCCCCAGAACGGAACCGCACCGAGCGCACCGGCGCCGGCCGCCGGTCCACCCCGTCTCGACTACGGCTAAAGACACCCCTGCCACCCTCAGCCAAACGGCAACCGAGGAGGGCGTACCGGATGTCTCGTCACCACGGGCAAGCTGCGCTGGCCACGGAAGGCTTCAGGCTCGCCAGGGCGGGCAGCAACGAGTCGACGGGTAACGACGAATTCGATCTGAAAAACTTCGAGCGACTGCCGGCACGAGACGTTCCCCTGGACGCACTGTCGCCCAGCCTGCGGCTACGGCAGGGCGGTACGAGCGGAGCCCACGTCCAGCTACTCGTCGAGGCGGGCGGCAGCACGCAGCTACCGCCCTTACTCGTCCAGGAGGAGGGCTGGCGGGTAATCGACGGGCTACACCGGCTCGAGGCCGCCCGGATCCGCGGCGATCACGTCATTCCCGCACGCTTCCTGGACTGCACCGATGCCGAGGCGCTCATCCTGGCGATGCAGGCAAACATCGCCCACGGTCTGCCGCTGTCCCGAGCCGACCGGCTCGCCGGCGCCAACCGGGTGCTATCGGAGTATCCGGACTGGTCCGACCGGGCGCTCGCCGCCATCACGGGATTGAGCGCAAAGACGATCGCCTCGTTGCGTACCCGGTCGACGGGGGCAGCGGAAGTCGGCGCCAAGCGGATCGGCCGGGACGGACGGCGCCGTCCGGTCACCGCCGTGGAGGGCCGGCGTCGCGCCGCCGCCTACCTCAACGCCCACCCGAACGCCCCGCTGCGGCAGGTCGCCCGCGAGGCCGACGTATCGCTGGGCACAGTCCATGATGTGAGTGCTCGGCTGCGCCGGGGCATCAGTCCGGAGCGCACTGGGCAGCGTCTTCCCCCGGCCGAGCCACCAGTGGTACCAGCCCCGCAAGCCGCGGTGCCCACCTCCACGTTGCCAACCCCCCGGGGTGGTGCCATACGCCGCCCGGGACGCCCGTCCGCGCCGCTGACCTGGGCCGGAGTGGCGAACAAACTGGCTACCGATCCATCCATCCGGTACACCGAAGGCGGCCGGGCGTTCATTCGGTGGATGGCTTGGCACGCCGGTGCCCCACATCGCTGGCGGGAGGTCGCCGGCTCGATCCCGCCGCACTGGCTCAGTGTGATCGCCCCGCTCGCGGACAGCATCAGCGAGGAGTGGAGCCTCTTCGCCGAACAACTCAAGCGCAAGCAGGAGGACGGATCGTAGCGCCACCCGCCACGCCCCGCCGGCCGCCGCCAGCACCTGCCCGGGTCAACTCTTACTCGACCGGAATTCGCGGGAGCACGGCGAGACTGCTACGACATCGCAGCCCACGAAAGAGCAGGCGACATGGTGGACAACGAACAGGATCGGGTAGGTACGGCGCCCCACGTGGTCATCGTCGGGGGCGGTATCGCGGGAATCACGGCGGCGTTCTACCTCCGGAATGAGCCAGTACGAATCACCCTCCTCGAGGCCGCACCGCGGCTCGGCGGGAAGCTGTCCGCATCGGAGGTGGCGGGCATACTCGTTGACGAGGGGGCGGAAGGGCTGTACGCCCGACGACCCAAGACCACCCGGTTGATCAACGCTGCCGGTCTCGGCGATCAGCTCGCCCTGGCCGGCGCCACCACGACAGCGATCTGGAGCAGGGGCGCGCTTCGACCCCTGCCCGCCAGCCAGTTCATGGGCATCCCCGCGGACCTGGACGCCCTCGCCGAGTCCGGCATCCTCTCGCCGGACGGAGTGGCCGAAGCCCGCCGTGACCTTGAGCTGCCGCCGACCGAACGGGACGGCGACGTCTCCGTCGCAGCCTACGTCTCGCAACGGCTCGGCCAGGAGCTACTGGACCGCCTCGTCGACCCGTTCCTCAGCGACGTCTGCGCCGGCCGCTCCGACCAGCTCTCCTTCGAGGCCATGCTGGCCCCGCTGGCGAACGCATCCCGCAGGTACCCGTCGCTAATCCAGGCGGCGGGCTCGCTGCTCCCTCCGCTGCCACCGGACGGTCAGGAACCGCCGACTGGGATCGGTACCCTGACCGGCAGGCTCGGCAACCTACCCCAGGTGTTGGTCGACGCAGTTCTCGCCGACTCACCCAACGCGCAGATACGAACCGGGGCCGAGGTCACCGGCCTGGCTCCAGACCAGCAAGGGTGGCGGTTGACCGTCAACGCCGACGCCGGGACAGAACACCTCACCGCGGACGCGGTAATTGTCGCCGTCCCTGCCGGGCCCGCCGGGCGGCTGCTGGCCGGCGTACCCGGAGTGGCTTCGGCCGCCGCCGAGCTCGCGCAGATCCCGTACGCCAGTATCGGCATCGTCACGCTGGCCTACCCCCGTACGGCGTTCGCCGGCGGGCTCGCCGCGCGGGGATTCTGTGGCTACCGCGTTCCGGCGGTGGACGGACGGACCGTCAACGAGGTGACCTTCTCCACGGTGAAATGGCCGCACCTGGCGGGTGAGGTGGAGATCCTGCGCTGCTCGGTCGGGCGGGTCGGCGACGAGGCAGCGCTACAGCGCGACGACGCCGACCTCGTCCGGCTGGTGACCGCCGAAGTCGCCGCGGCTACCGGGGCGGTCGGTTCCCCATTGGCGACGCGGGTCACCCGCTGGGCGAACGCGCTGCCCCAGTACTCGGTCGGCCACTTGGATCGGGTGAAGCGGATCCGGACGGCGGTAGGTGGCTCGCCGGGGCTCGCCGTCTGCGGCGCCGCGTACGAGGGCGTGGGGGTTGGCACGTGCATCGCCGATGCGCAGAAAGCTGTTGACCAGGTGCTCGTGGGGCTGGCCGGCAAGACCGTCGCCACCTTGACCTGAGTGGAGTGCCCCTTCTCCCCCACCCACCGGGGAACGCCACAGAAGTACCCTCGCGCCCGCCTAGGCCAGCCAGCCCGGGCGGGCGCGAGGGTACTTGCCGGTGCCGGGATCAGGCTTCCACCGGCCCCGCGTTCTCAAGGATGCGTCCAAGGGCTCCGGCCAGCTCACCGGTCGGGTTCGCGCCGGCGCCCCTGCTGCGCCACCCCACGTGGTTGTCCGGACGGACCAGGATGGCACCCTCGTCGGTGATTTCCCGGACCTGTGGCCACCGGTCGTCGGTGGGCACGAACTCCGCGTCGACCCCGATGGCGACGATGCTGATCGGGACTGACAGCTTCTCCGCCACCGCCGCGGCCGCCGCCCGCCACCGCTCCGCCTTCTGGCCGATGATCAGCACGAAGCTGCCGGCGGAGCCGGTCAGATCGTGGGTGGATAGGACCCGGTCGGCGCGTTTGATCCAGGCGTGCGGCAGCAGGTGCCCGGGCCGGGTAGTGGGGTGGTAGATGTCCCGCAGCGGCTCCCGCGGTGGCGGCGGGCTGCCGTCGGGGATGACCGCACCCTGTTCGTACGCGAAACCCAGCTCGACGTCGTGTGCCTGGCATCCGCCCCGGTGGGTGGCGAACAGCTCGGCGGCCCGGGCCCGCGCCGCCGCGGCGATCGGGGATGGATCGATGAACGCCGCGAACGCTCGCTCCCGGCGCTGCGGCTCGGTGTGCTGACCGACCCCGACGGCTTCGAGGATCGCATGGTGGTGCAGGGCCGCGGAGACCGCCCAGTCGACGTTATGCCGGCCAATCGGGTGCCGCTCGGCCTGGTAGGTGTCGAGCAGACTGTCGGGGGCGCGGCCGGTGAGTACCGCAGCGAGCTTCCACGCGAGGTTGTGTGCATCCTGAATACCGGTATTCAGTCCCAGCCCGACGGTGGGGGGCTGCCGGTGGGCAGCATCCCCGGCAAGCAGCACGCGACCGACCCGGTACTGGTCGGCGACCAGGGATTCCACCGACCAATTCGTGACCTGGTGCAGCGTGAGCTCCAAGCCGGGCAAGCCGAGGACCTCGCGGATCTTGGAGACGATGCTCTCCTCGGGGTAGCGCTGCGGGTCACCTGGCGGAAAGTGCAGGACCCACTCCTCGCAGTGTTTGCCCCAGGTGGGGCCCATCTCGATGAGATTGCTGGACAGATCGGGGTCCCGCGGATGGAGGAAGTGGGTGAGTAGGGTGCCCTCGCGCCACCACGGCGACAGGTCCGCGGAGAAGTAGGCGGTGGTGACCTCGAGAAACCCCGGAAGGCCCAGCATCTGTACGCCGAGCGCCGCGCCGACGGTGCGGCCCCCGTCCGCCGCGATGAGGTAACGGGCCACAACCGTGGTGACCTCTCCGGTGTCGACCGCTCGGATCTGGGCCACCACCCGGCCGCCTTCCTCCGCGAAGGTGACCAGTTCATGACCGAACCGGATCTCGCCCGGGTTACGCCGCTCGGCATGTTGCCGCAGGATCGGCTCCAACCGGACCTGGGGCAGCTTGACCGGAAGTACCGGCCCAGCCGCCTCGTATGTCTCCCGCAACGCACCGCCGCCGAACGCGTCCATTTCCTCAATGACCAGACCGTCGAGGGGGCCTTCCCCGCCGAGTGAGGTCAGCCAGCGCAGCTTGCCGAATTCATCCAGGCACGCCCCCTGCTGGATCACCTCAGCGTCGAGCTCGTGCTGACGGAAGATGCCCATCGTCCGCTGGTTGAGATAGTGCGCCTTCGGCATTCTCGACGTACCCGGGTGCCGCTCCACCAGCAGGTGGCGTACGCCGTGGTCGGACAGAAAGACGGAGGCAGCCAGGCCACATCCACCCCCGCCCACGATAAGAACCGGAACCTCTATCGTTGCCATAGTCGTCCTTCCGAATGATGACCGCCCTGCTGGGCGTGTACGTGGCCCTGCTCACGGCCTCGCCGACCCGCGGCTGTCGACCGCCGCGCGGAGAGGGAATCGACGATCCGGCCGGACCGCTCGCAGTCTGCCGAGCGCCTCTGCAGTCCCGGTCAAGGACGGATTGATTCAACAACGCTATCGCCGACCCGAAACAGCGAGCAACAGTCGGCGATTTTCGACTGCGTTTCGCCAGCGGTTGAACAAGGGGATCCGCCATACCGCCGACCGCTTCCAGTGAGCAGCCGACTGCCTCAGTTCCGACCGTTGCCATTGGTCCGAGCATCGTTATAGGTTCACCCCGTGGTCGCCGATTAGTCCGGCGCGTATGGAATAGACCACACCACCCTTGCTGCATTTCAACTGTCCGCCACCGATCTTTGGGGCGAGCTGCCCCGGACGGTGCGACCTCCGGGAAATGGTGGATGCGCATGAGCTCAGTGCGGAACGACTGCGAGGCACGGCCGGTGATTGGGATCTGCGCACGAACGACTCCTGTGACGGTGCAGGGGCTGGACACGACAGTCAGCCTGGCGTTGCAGGCCCACGTGGACATGCTCGCCACCGCGGGGTGCGCCCCCGTGTTGGTTCCGCTGCTGCCGGGCGCCGAGGACCTCGTGCCGCAACTCGACGGCCTACTGCTGCCCGGGGGACCAGACCTGGACCCGAAGCTGTACGGGCAGCCCCGGCACGCCCGGACCCAGTGCGGCAGCCCAGCCGCGGACCGGGCCGAACTGGCCCTGCTCCGGGCAGCGCTTGACGCCGGCCGGCCCGTTTTGGCGATCTGCCGCGGGATGCAGGTGCTCAATGTGTTGTCGGGAGGCACCCTGCACCAGCACCTACCGGAGGCCGTAAACCACGACGGTCACTGTCCCCAGACCGCGACCTTCACTCTCGGCAGCAACCACCTGGACCTCCAGCCCGGCAGCCTCGCCGCCGCTGCCTACGGCGCCGATGTCCCCACTGTCGCCTGCCACCACCACCAGGGCATTGACCGGGTCGGTGCGGGCCTTTCCGTGACCGCCCGGGCGGCGGACGGGGTCATCGAGGCGATCGAGGCGACCGGGCACCCGTTCGTGCTCGGCGTGCAGTGGGAGGCCGGGCAGGACTCCGACGCACGACTGCACCGCGCGCTCGCCGACGCCGCCGGACGTACGAGACAACGACCCTCAACCCCGGGAGAATCTGATGGCATCGCGGATGAACAACCCGTCTCTGATCGTGCCCGACGCGCTGCCGCCCCTGCTCGAACTCGGTAAAGTGATCAACCAGGTCGGCGTACCGGTCCGGACGCTCGATCTAGTACGGATGCGGGTCAGCCAGCTCAATGGTCGAGTCTGGATCCTGCCGGCCAACCCGGAAGCCGCAGCACAGATCGACAACCGCTTACCCACCGTCGCTTCCTGGCGGGAGGCCGACTGTTTCACCGATGCCGAACGGGCGGCGCTGGCGCTCGCCGAGACTGCCTCCCGCCTCAGTGATCGGGCAGATCCGGTGCCAGACGATGTCTGGGACGAGGCCGCCCGGCACTACACCGAGCCAGAGCTCAGCGCGTTGATCATGCATATCGGGCTGGTCAACCTCTGGAATTGCATCAATCTATCCACTCGACAGGACCCAGGGGACTGGCGCTAAATCCGAGCCAACCCGACACGAACACCGGCAGGAGGGGTCACCTATGTTACGGCTCATCAACACCGGCTTGGGCAGGACTGGCACCACGTCGCTGAAGGTGGCGCTGGAGCGCCTCGGCTACGGACCCTGCTATCACATGTTCGATATCGTCAACGACTCGGACCGGCTCCGGCAGTGGGAAAAGGTCGTCTGCGAGGGGCAGCATCCCGATTGGGAGGCACTCTTCAACGGCTTCACCTCCGTAGTGGACGGACCCAGCGCGGTGTACCACAAGGAAATCATTCAGGCGTTCCCGGAGGCGAAAGTAATTCTGACCATTCGAGACGGCGAAGAGTGGTACCGAAGCACGTACGGCACCCTGTACCAGTTCGCCCTCCGGAACCGCGACAATCCACCGGAACCCGGCTCTATGCCGGCGCGGATGTACCGATTCGTGAACACCATGGTCTGGGATGGACTCTTCGGTGGACGCTTCACCGACAAGGAGCACGCCATTAACGTATTTCGCCGACACAACGAGGAGGTCGCCAACTTCGTCGCCCCCGACAACCTACTCATCTACGACGTACAGCAGGGATGGGAGCCGCTGTGCGCGTTCCTCGGAGTCACGGTGCCGGCGGAGAACTTCCCACACGCCAACGACGGCGAGTCGATGCGCCGGGTCATCCGAGAGGCCAGCGGCGGGGCCGCCGGCGCGACAACGAACTGACTCGTGCAGCGGGTGCGGCGGTGCGGCGGTGCGGCGGTGCGGCGGTGCGGCGGTGCGGCGGTGCGGCGGGAAAAGCCAAGATCAGGCTGAGGTCGCCGCCGTAGCGTGCGGGCCGCGGGGCCACGGGCAACGGAGAGCGGCGGCCCACTACACCTCACCACGAATCCTGGCCGATATCGGCGGCCCCAGTCTGCAGGATTGCCAGCAATGTCCGGGCCTGGACGTTGACGTAGCGGCTGTGTCCGGCTAGCCAGCTGAGCTGGCCCGGAGTGATCCAGTGGTAGCCGGGCGGCGCCTCTGTCGGGGTCGCCGCCTCGTCGGTGGCGACCACGAGGTAGCGGTTCTCGGCATCGCGGAACCGACCGCCCTCCTCGGAATGCGTCGCCGCATATCGGATCTGTTCCGGGGGTGGGTCCAGCATCAGGTCCAGGAACGGAGGGCGTTGCGCCGCCGGCACCTGGGTGTAGCTCGCTGGGACGCACTGCACGGTCGGCGCCAGCTCCACGGTATCGAGGAAGCCCCCCTCCACTCGGGCGTGCACGAGAACGTGCGGTACACCGGCGAAGCTCCGGTACGCAAAGGCCACCACACCTGGGGCTACCGGCTCGATCAGCGGCTGGCTCCAGCTTGAAACCTCTCGGTTCGCGCCCTCAACAGCGACCGCCAACACCCGGAAGTGGCGCTGGTCCGGACGGTAGATGCTGTACTCGTCGCGGCACCAGCCGGCTACCTGCGCCAGCGGCATGCAGTGGGCCGACACCTCGTGGCTGGCCCGTTGACCGGTGAACCAGGAGACCACCTCGGCGTCGGAGCAGATGGCGCCACGCTCGGGATAGGCCAGCGGTGCGCTCGCCAGTACCGTCCTCGAGTCCATGTTGACGACATTGTCATGCCGAAGGAGCCGACCTATCTGACCGAGCGTAAGCCAGCGGAAACGCTCGTCCGCCGGCACCTCACCCGTCACCTCGACAATCATGTTGCGATTACGCTTGCGGTAGAACCAGGCGCCATGCTCGGACTGCAGGACATCGGTGAGCACCCGGCCTGGAGGTGGATCAAGGAAGTGTTCCAGGTACTTCACCGCCGTCCCGCCGTGGGCCTTCGTGTAGTTACTCCGGGTGGCCTGCACGGTGGGCGACAGCTGCACCAGGTTGGGGTTGCCGGGCTCCACTTTCGCCTGCATGAGGAAGTGCAACGTTCCGTCGAACTCCTTCGCCAGGATCCCGAGGATGCCGATCTCCCCTTGCACGATGATCGGCTGCTGCCATTCGGCGCCCACATCCGGTCGGGCGACGTGCAGACCCTCCACCGTGAAGAACCGCCCACTGCGGTGTTGCAGATTGCCGGTTCCCGTCCGAAACGACCACCCGTCCAATTCCGCGAACGGGATCCGCCGCACTCGGGTGCGGCACGCTACCCGCTCGGCGGCGAGCCAGCCCAGCACATCGGACGTCGCGATCCCGGCGCCCTCGGTGGCGGCGGCCGAATGCGCGAGTCGTTCGGCGAGTGCGGTGCCGCAACGCGGTTGGAGCAGTATGGCTGAGGTCACGGTCGATCACCACTTCCTTAGTGCGCGAGCCGTATAGGAGGTCACCGGAACGGGCGCTCGCCGATTGGTAGGCGTCAGTCCGAAAACGCCCCGGCACCGGTCCCGCCATGGTGCTTAGGGACCGCCCCGACGGGCATCCTCGACGTTGCCCCGGACCCGGTGCGGCCGAGACGCTCCGGCTGGCTGGCCACGTTCAACCGCACTGGTGACGTCAGTCGAACAGGCTGCTGCGGTGAAACCATGGGTCAGGGCAGCGTTCGCGCCAGGCCCGTCAGCGCCAGCCGACGGGATGGGTCCGCGGAGCGGGCAATCGGTATCTGCCGTGCCGTCGTGGCCGGGCACCCGCCAGCTGCCGGAGCGGGCAGGGGTGTGAGTTCTGGTAGCGCGAGCAGAACAGGTGGGTCGATCGCCCACCGCCGGCGCAGGCGGACCGCGGCACTGGTCACACCATCGGCGACGACCGTTACCAGGGGGTGCATGCCGATCAGGGCGGTACGACGGCGGGCATCGGTCCCGACGCCGTCGGCTACCGCGACCGCGTGCACGAACCAGGTGCCGTCGGGTACGTACGGCAGGTGGTAACAGGACGGACGGCCGCCCGGCACGTCTATGATCATCGATGAAACCGCGCGGTGCTGCACGATCCGGGTCGAGAACGCGCCCAGATAGACCTGGGCATTGCCGTGTCCTTCCGGAAGACTGATCGTCCCGGCGATCGCCCCGGAGCCGACACGCGCGACGGGCGCCAGGTCCGGCAACTCAGTCGCACCAGTGGACGAGAGGCGACGGAACCGGCCGGGCGAGACTCCGACACTAGATGTGAAGCAATTACTGAAAGAGCCAAGGCTGCTATACCCCACCAGCACAGAGACATCTGTTATCCGCAGCGAGGTCTCGAGAAGAAGCTGCTTGGCTTGGTAAATCCGAATAGCGGCCAGGAACCGACCGGGAGTAATGCCGGTTATATTGCGAAAAAGCCGGGCGAAGTAAAACCTACTCAACCCAGCGCTCTCCGCGATTTCGGTCAGCGTCAGCGGCCTGTCATAACGCTCCCAGAGATACTCGATCGCCCGTTCGACTGCACTGTCCATACGCACCTCACTGCATCGTCGCGGCCATCAGGGTGACCAACCCCCATCGGGATCAGCTCGAGCAGCACTGGGGACAGGATCCGAGTCGGCGATCACCGACAGCGAAAGAGCCGCAACAATTTGTCACTGTCCGCATATCGGTGTGATTCACCGCAGCATCTACGACCGCAACCCATCAGGGCCGACGCGACCACCGTTCCAGGCAGGCGCGACACCCTAAGTGATGGGAAAGCATGATTCGAGGCGATAAGACATATTTACATCCGTTAAATCGCCGAGGCTCCGCGCACCAGCCGACCAGAAACAGGAGGTCCATCTCCGCCCTGAGCCGCTGCATGAGAACGACAACCGGCTCTGCCGGCAGACAGAGGTCAACCGTCCCAGAAAATCGTGACGAAACCGATTATATCTCCACCGAAACCTACAAACACTTTTCTCACCTGGAACCGACATTTCTACCTTGTGGGCACCGAGTTAATCACCAGTTCCCTGGACCGCTGGATCATGGCACAATATTACGCAATTACCTGCGGCACCCAGGGACTGGATCGATGGGGGGAGAAACATCGAACACCTGACTGCGCCTACCTGTAGGCGCCCTGAAAACATTTTCCCAACCCGGTAAGCATTCGCTACCGGACTCGCTTCACCAAACAATTCGGCTCCATTTCTATGTCAACCCAAGCCTGCCGCCAGGCCAACACGAACGGCTTGATGTTGATAGTCCGTTACACGGAGGAGATCGGGTGGAAAGGGACCAGACACTTTTGAGATTCGGGCTGCTCGGCCCACTCTCGCTCCACTTTGGTCGTACGCCGGTGGAGACCAGCGCACCCAAGCAACGTCAGGTGCTCGCCCTACTCGCATTGAATGTCGGACGCGTCGTCACCGTGCCGATGCTCATCGAAGAACTATGGGGAGACCGTCCACCACGAAGCCACGCGACTACCCTGCAGACCTACATTTTGCAGCTACGCAACGCACTCGCCACGGCAGGGTACGGCAGCCCGGCGGCCCGTCAGATCATCGGCACCCGCCACAATGGCTATCTACTCGAGGGCCTCGCGTGTGAAACAGATGTCGAAATATACAACCGCCACCTGGCCGCCGGTCGCACCGCGGCTGAGGCGGGCAACCAGCACCGGGCCTCGCAAGAGTTCACCCACGCACTCCAGGTTTGGCGTGGTTCAGCCTTGGTAGATGTCCGAATGGGGCCAGTTCTGGAGATCGAGGCGGCGTCACTGGAAGAGAGTCGACTCTGTGCACTGGAGCGCCGGATCGAAATGGACCTGGCCCTGGGCCGGCACTCCGACCTACTGGCCGAACTAACGCTCGTCACCGCCCGGAACCCGATGAACGAAAACCTATGCGCGCTACGCATGATGGCCATGTATCGCGCCGGTCATGTTGGACGCTCACTTCAGGCCTATCATCACCTCCGTTCCATCCTCAACGAAGAGCTCGGCGTCGAACCAGGACCACGAGTGCAGCGACTCCTAGCCGCCATCCTCGCGGGCGATCCGGGACTGGAGGAGACGTCACCGCTTTCGCCCCCGGGCCAATTCACAGTGCGCCATCCCTAACCACGGCCGGCCCGCCGGAGCGGCACGCTTTTCCTAAGCGGAGTCCATCTCCGCAGAATACTACTTCCCCATGCCGGGCAGACCTCCCTACCACGCAATTGCGTGAGCACGGTACCGAGAACGGCGAAGGCTGCCCCACTGGTGTGGAAACTCGGCAGCCAACCAGACCCCGACAGAGGCCAATCAAGCGACCAGAATTCGGCGACGAACATCGACGTGGGTAACACCGAGGAGACTCAAATGCGAAAGGTCGTTTCGCGAGATGGCACCACGATCGCCTACCAACGGGCCGGCACCGGACCGCCGATCGTGCTCCTGAACGGCGCATTCCGCGATCACAAAATTTTCGACGCGCTCGTCCCCGAGCTGACAGCGCACTGCACCACCTACGTCTACGACCGCCGGGGACGGGGGCAGAGCGGAGATTCCCCCCAATATGCCATCGAACGCGAGATTGAAGACCTCGCCGTCGTGATCGAGGAGGCGGGCGGCCACGCGGTGGTGTTTGCCGGTTCGTGCGGTGCGAACCTCGCGTTGGAGGCGGCCCTGGCGGGTACACCGATCACCAAACTGGCCCTACACGAACCGTACTTTCGGGTCGGTGACCACCCACGACCGCCCCTCGATGCGGCCGACCGGCTGCGCGCGTTGGTCGCCGACGACCAACGCGGCGCGGCTGCGGAGTACTTCCTGAGCGTGCTGATGGACCTGCCCCCAACGGCAATCGCCCAGTGGCGGCAAGGCCCACTCTGGGCGACGAACGAGGCGAATGCGCACACACTCGCCTATGACGTCACTCTTTGTGGGGACTACACCGTCCCGGTCAATCGGCTGGCCGCCCTACGGACTCCCACCTTGGTCGTCAACAGCGACGGCACCAGCGACTGGCTGCGGGCCGCGGCCCAGGCGACGGCAGCGGCCCTACCAAACGCCTCCGGAAGAGAGCTGCCCGGGTCCTGGCACCGGATCGAGATGGAGGCGCTCGGTCAGGTCCTGGTCGAGTTCGCCACCACCTGATACCCACCCACCGCCCGCGAAAGGAGCTGTCGGATGAACGCGCGCAAACCGGAGGCAGCTGACGTTTCGGTCAACCACAATTCGCCCCAGGTCCATCAGGAATCAAGAAGCGCCCGGCGTCCCGCCGTTCGTAGCATGAAGCACATGGGAGTCAAGGTTGCGCAGCGCTTCGTCGCCGTGGACGACCATGACCGGGCGCTCACCTTCTACCGAGACATTCTCGGCTTTGAGGTTCGCCAAGACCATACCTTCGAGGGATTGCGCTGGGTTGCCCTCGGTTCGCCCGGGCAACCCGATGCCGACATCGTTCTGCAGTCCCTGGTTGTCTACCCGGAAACCTCGCCCGCTGACCAGCAGGCCCTGGCGGAGCTGCTGGTAAAGGGCCTACTGCCCGGTTTGGTGTTCCGCACTGAGGACTGTGACGCGACTTTCGAGCACCTTCGCGCCAGAGGCGCGACGGTGTCGCAAGAGCCGACTGACCAGCCCTGGGGTGTCCGGGACTGCGCATTCCGCGACCCAGCCGGCAACGCGCTGCGGTTCGCTCAGCTCCGCCGCCGGAGAAAAGACACCGGCGACGGTGGCGACTCCGGGGACCCCCCATCCTCCCAACCATCGGCCTCTTCAGGACGGAACGGATGATCGAAGCCAAGAACCTGACTAAGCGCTACGGCGATAAGGTCGCTGTGAAGGATCTATCCTTCACGGTCGGGCCCGGTAAAGTAACCGGGTTCCTCGGCCCCAACGGCGCCGGCAAATCGACGACCATGCGCCTACTGCTCGGTCTCGACCATCCGGATCACGGCACCGCAACCATCGACGGCAAGCGATACCGGGAATTGACCACCCCGCTCGCCGTGGTCGGCGCGCTCTTGGAGGCCAAGGCCGTACACCCCGGCCGGACCGCCTACAACCATCTGCTCTGCCTGGCCCAGTCGCAGGGCATCGGCAAAAAGCGGATTTACGAAGTGCTCGACCTGGTCGGGCTTCGCGACGTGGCGCACAAGCGGGCCGGTGGCTTCTCCCTCGGCATGGGGCAGCGGCTCGGGCTCGCTGCCGCCCTACTCGGTGATCCAAACGTGCTGGTGTTGGACGAGCCGGTCAATGGGCTTGACCCGGAGGGCATCCTCTGGGTTCGCACCTTTATGCGGCAGCTGGCGGCCGAGGGTCGAACCGTCTTCGTCTCCAGCCACCTGATGAACGAGATGGCAATGACTGCCGAGCATCTCATCATCATCGGCCGCGGCAGCCTGATCGCGGACTGCCCAACCGAGGAGTTCATCGAGCGGGGCAAGAAGCAGACGGTGCTCGTACGCAGTCCGAACGCCGACGAACTGGCCGAGGCCATCGTACGGTCCGGCGGCACGGTGACCCGCAACGACGACAACGAACTGAGCGTTGAGGACATGGATGCGACCAGGATCGGTGAGATCGCATCGGCCGGTGGGCACGTTCTACACGAGGTAGTCCCGCAACGCGGCACCCTGGAGGAGGCGTTCATGGCGCTGACCCGGGATAGCGTGGAGTACGCCGGCACCGGCTCAACCCGAGATGCCGACGCCCCGAAGTCCGGAGGGGATGCCCAATGACCGCGACTGCCGCCCGCCCCACCGCCACCACGGTGGCCAGCCGCGCCAGCTTCGGTGGACTCTTGCGCTCCGAGTGGACAAAGCTCCGATCGGTCCGGTCGACCGGCTGGTCACTCGGACTACTCGCCTTGCTGTACCCATCCTTCACCGCGCTACTCGTCGGCTTGACTGCCGCTAACTGGGACCAGACAGAGGCGAGCGACCGCGACTTGATCGCCAGTGATCCGACGGCCGTCATCCTCGGCAGCGGCTTCTTGATCAGCCAACCAGCCATTTGCGTCCTGGGCGTCATGGTCATCGCCTCGGAGTACTCCACCGGCATGATCCGGGCTAGCCTGCTGGCGAAGCCCCACCGGCTGTCCATGCTCGCCGCCAAGGGCGTGGTACTGAGCCTGGTAGTCCTGACGGTTAGCCTGGTGGCGGCATTCGTCTCGTTCTTCATCGGCGCCGCGATGCTGAGCGAGCAGGTTGAGGCATCCCTCGGCGACCCCGGTGCGCTGCGGGCAGTGGTGGGTACGGGCCTCTACCTGGCTATGCTCAGCCTCTTCTCCCTCGCTATCGGGGCCGTCGTGCGGCGAACTGCGGCCGGGATTACTAGCGTGATCATGTTTGTGCTCGTACTCGCTCCGCTGGTGCAGCTACTGCCCGGCAAGTTCGGCGAGTACGCCCATGCCTACCTGCCGACCGAGGCTGGAATCCTGATTGGCCAGGCCACTCAGCACGAGGGAGATCTCCTCACGCCCTGGCAAGGCTTCGGAGTGTTCGGCCTTTGGACCGCTGCTTTGCTAGCGCTCGCGGCCTTCCTCCTGAACCGCCGCGACGCCTGATCCACTCGCGTCGCCTCGGGCGCTCCCCATTGCCGGGGAGCGCCCGAGCGGACGGATGGTCAGCGGTGGAACGATGGGCTGGTGGCGTCCGAGAGCAACACCAAACGCCTCAGCCGACACATTTCATACCCGGGCGGGGCCGCGACGTCGGCCACCTCAGCCCAGGGCCGTCCGCAGTAGCTTCTTGATCGTTGCCTCGGCCTTGTCGGTCAGCTCGGCCAGGGCGAACGATGTCGCCCACAGACCCTGCTCGTCGTCGAGCTTCGCCTCCGGCGAGAACCCGAACGTCGAGTAGCGCTGCTTGTCTCCCTGCCCGCTACGGAAGAAGCAGATCACCTTTCCGCTCCTGGCCCAGGCGGGCTGGCCGTACCACAGCTTCGGTGCCAGCTCAGGGGCGGTCTCGGTGATGACGGCGTGCAGGCGTTCAGCCAACGCTCGGTCCGGCTGCGCCATGTCGCTGATCTTCGCGAGGACGTCTCTCTCGTCGGCTGCCGCCTTGTTCGCGCTCTTGCTACGGCGAGCCTCCGACTTCAACTCCGCCGCCCGGTCCTTGATGGCGGCGCGCTCGACCTCGGAAAGCCCTTCTTCCTTGGAATTTGCCTGCTTGCCTTCCTTGCTGGCTTTCGACGTAACGCTCACGTATGCACTGCTCCTCTTGTCCGTCCGATGGTCAGCATGCCTCTCAAGCTAACCACCTGTAGCGAGCAACGCCTTCTCGATTCCGAACCAATCCATCATCAGCGTCGCACTCCTCATGGACCGTCAGCGGAACTTCCTCCGCCGAAGCGGAAACATTTCACATCGCTACGACCCCTGGCCAGACGGTCAAGGGGCAGGCCGAGCTCATGACGCAGGCCAGAGGCTAGCGATCTTGGGAGTCGCGAAAGCTCCGGATGAGGATCACCAAGACGATCAGGGCGACCAGAGCGGCGAACCCCAGGCTGAACTGCATCCCCCGTACAAAGGTATGGTCTGCGACCGCACGAATCGTCGTGACTTGGTCGGACTCGGGATGGTCGACTGGTCGACCGGGCCCGACGATCGCCTCGAAAGCGTTCGGGTTCGTGTCGTCAACGATTTGCTCGACGACAGCAGCCCGCTCATCACGGTCGGGAATCGTCCTGGACAGGTCTCCGTCCAAGGAGATACCCACCCATACCGAAACCATCGTTCCCAGAACCGCGTAGCCGGCAGTTGATCCAAGACCTCGTTGGGTGGCTACGATGCCCGAGGCCATGCCGGCCCGCTCCACCGGAACCGAATTCAACGCCAGCCCCTGCACCGGCGGAATGATCAGGGAGAGACCGGCACCTAGGAGCAAGAAGCCCAGCACGACGGCGACGACACTCTGCGCCACCCCGACCACCATGATGACCAATCCGACAACGAGCAAAATCTGACCGGCGAGGGCCGGCAGGCGGGCGCCACGACGGGCAGCGATGAAGCCCGCCACCGGGGAGAACACCACCGACGCAAGGGAGGATGGCAAGATAAGCAGACCCGCCTCGACCGGGCTGTAAAGCCGGACGTTCTGAAAGTACTGGGTGACGATCAACAAAGCGCCATACACCGTGAAAAAGCCAAAAAATATGGCCATGTTCCCCAACCAGTAGGCGCGGTTGGTGAAGAGCCGCAGATCCATCATCGGTGACCGCGTGCGGAGCTCACGGAGAATAAAGACAACGAGGCCAACAGCGAATGCCACGAACGCTGCAAGAATTATCGGCGACCCCCAACCCAAGTCGTGACCATCGATTACCGCAAAAGTAAACGCTCCGACTGTGATCACAAACAGTAGCTGCCCGGGCAGGTCGACAACACGGCGGGTCGACTCACGTGATTCGGCCACAAACCGAAGGGTGAGCCCGACCGCCAGCACGGCGACCGGAACATTGACGAAGAAGACGACTCGCCAGCTCGCAACCTCGGTCAGCATCCCACCGAGCGGTGGGCCGAGCGCCAGCCCGATATCCGCGACCGCTGCGAAGAGCCCAAGGGCAAAGAAGCGCTGCCGCTTCTGCGGGAACGTCGCCGAGACGAGGGCCAGCGCGGAGACGGTGATGACGGCCGAAGCCACCCCCTGTATCCCCCGCGCCACCAGCATGACGGCGAAGGTGGAGGTTAGTCCGGCGGCCACCGAGGCCACGATGAAGACCACCACTGCGGTCAAATACAGTCGCCGCCGCCCGAACCGATCAGCCATGGTGGCCGCGGGCATGATGGCAATAGCCATTCCCATGCTGTACGTGGCTACGATCCACTGCAGCCCGGACTCCCCCAAATCGTAGAAGGCCTGAATTCGGGGCAGTGCCACATTCGCTACGAGCACGTCGTGCAGGGTGATGAAGACACCAAGACCAGCAGCGACAATTGTCCACTTCTGGGCCCGGGTCCACGGACGAGTTTCCCCCGTCTCGGCTTCAGCCCCAGCACCCATAAAATCACGGTAGGCGGAGCATCGGCGATCCGTGGGCGATTGGGCGCTTCCGTGCGGTTGCCCAGCCCACGGGCACACCGCTGCTGGGCGCCAGGCCCTGGCCGACAGAGCCGCCCTCCGCCGCGCCGTGGCCACTCACTGAGTCGTTCCGCGTAGCGGGTCGTGACGTTGGGTGATCAGGTGGCTTGTTGGTGGTCGGTGTGGGGATGACGAGGGCCACCGCGACGATATCGCGGAGTTTCCGGGGACAAGGGCTGATGTTGCGGAGTGCTTGGAAGGTGGTGCTACCCATCCCGGTCACCCTCGGCGTGATCGTGGCGACCATCGCAGTCCCCATCAGGTGGAGCCTGCATGGCGCCCGGGGCGCCCCGCCAAGTGGTTGGCCTGGGGTGATTGGCGCAGTCCTTCGACGGTGACCAGAGGCGGCCGGCGCGGTCCTGCGGCGGTAGGCCCGGCAACGGCGGGCTACTGGGCGGGCGGGCGCGGGGTGTTCCTGACCGCCACCTACCGCACTGGCCTCGTTGCACGGAATGGCTCACTGCCATCAGCTTGCCATGTCCTGGCGTATCGGCTGGTCGCAACGACCGCTGCAATGTGGAGCAACGCCAGCTCGAGCACGCTGATCTTCGTCGAGTTCTTGGCCAGCGCCCTGCTAGCCAATGGAGCGATGAAATGACTTAAGTGGTCAATGGTGGAAGCCGGGCCGCTGGCCAACAGCTGGCATCGGAGCGTTCAAAGAGTCAAGGTACGACATCTCGGCATGAAGATCAGCGATGAAGACCTCAGCAAGGTCACGGCTGAGCCCGTTGCGAATAACGATCCGCTGCACCGTGAGGTCCGTCAGATCATCGGGCATCGAATAGGTAGGAACCTGCCATCCTTTCATACGCAAACGATCGGACAGATGGTACAGGTTCCAATTGTTGGTATACCCATCACGGAGGCGCCAGGTCAGCGCGGGAATATCACTACCGTCGCTCCACAGCTCGAGCTGCGGCATCTTTATGACCTCTTGGGACAGGTAGCGTGCAACGTCATGCATCGCCAACTGCACCCGCCGGTAGCCCTCCCGACCGAGGCGCAGGAAGAGATAGTACTGCAAGAGAACTTGGGCTCCCGGTCGGGTGAAACTCAAACCGACCGTTGGCGTCTCGCCACCGAGATAGGTCACATGGAATATCAGGTCCTCGGGCAGTACCGTCGAATCCCGCCAGAGCACCCAGCCTAGGCCCGGATACACCAGGCCATATTTGTGACCGGAAACATTGATTGATGCTACTCGACTTACACGAAAGTCCCAGACAATCTCAGGCTGAATAAAGGGCGCAACGAATGCACCGGTAGCCCCGTCGACATGAATTGGTATGTCGAGCCCCCTCGACGCCTGAATTTCATCCAGCGCCGCCGCGATCTGCTTGACCGGCTCATACATGCCGGTGTATGTCACACCGAAGAGCGCGACGACGCCGATCGTGTTCTCGTCCACGTATGATCCGAGGTCATGACCGTCGAGGACTCTATACTCCTCGGAGATCGGGACAAATCGGGGTTCCACCTCCCAGTAGTTGCAGAACTTTTTCCAGCAGACCTGCGCCGCACTGGACATCACCAGATTCGGAGAACCGGTTGACTTGCCCGCGCTGCGACGGGCATGTTGCCAACGGCGTTTGAGCGCCAGCCCGCCCAACATGCACGCTTCCGAGGAGCCAGTCGTGGATGCACCGATCACACTCTGCGGATCCGGTGCATGCCAGAGATCTGCCAGCATAACCAAACACCGACTCTCTATTGCACCGGTCGCCTGATACTCATCTCGGTCAATCAGATTCTTGTCGAAAGTATTGACAAATAACTTTTCAGCGTAGCTATCCATCCAGGTACCGACAAACGTTGCCAAGTTGAGTCGTGCATTACCGTCGAGAGCCACCTCGTCGTGCACGATCTGGTACGCGGTTTCGGGCAAAGACCCGGCATCCGGAATTGAGAACCGGGCAAGCTCAGTCGACTCGCCTGGGCGCGCAAACATCGGATTCAGCCCAACGGGGCTTACACCAGCTGCATCCGTGTCTTGGCCCATGTTCGGCATTTCGCTCCTCGGGTTTGCCAGCGACGAAGATTCGGGCGTATGCAAACCCACGGTTGGGCCCGACAGCATAGGCTCCGTCGGGCACACCTTACGCCGCCGTCGGGGCTAGCGCCGGCAATCGCAATAGCTGCCCCCGAGGTCTCGGCACGTTGGCACCCGCCTGGTCGGCTTGCCACCCACCGCCGAGCAAGCTCCCGCCCTACCGCATCGCCGCTACCCCGGACCGTCCGAGTCTGGGTAGTCAGTTGGACCAGAATCCGGCGCAGTACCAGCGGTTGACCGACCAGCCGACCGGCGCTGCCCGACCGTCCGGCACGCCCGGCGTCGGAGAGCTCCGAAGCGCTGCTGCAACACGTCACGGCGCGGCGACAGCGCTCCGGAGTCACCTCAGCTTCTCGCCCTCCTACGCTTGCGGAGATCTGCTCCGGCGGGTGCCGCCGCCGGGTACCCGTCGGGGTGACCCCGGCCAGCCCCTAGCAGGAGAATCGGGCTCTCCCCACAGGTGGAGCACTGCACGGTCCTCCACTCGGACGGAACGGTGTCACTTGGCGTTGAAGTAGCTTGCCTCCGGATGGTGCACGACAATCGCGTCGGTGGCCTGTTCCGGAACGAGCTGGAACTCCTCCGACAGTTGCACGCCGATCCGTTCCGCCCCCAGCAGGTCAACGAGCTTGGCCCGGTCCTCCAGGTCGGGGCAGGCCGGGTAGCCGAAGGCGTACCGGCAGCCCCGGTACTCGTTCCGCAGCAGCCCGGCCAGGTCAGCCGGGTCGGAGCTGGCCACCGTACGGTCGTCGGGCAGCCTCAACTCGGTGCGGATCCGCTGGTGCCAGTATTCGGCAAGGGCCTCCGTGAGCTGCACCGACAGCCCATGGACCTCCAGATAGTCGCGGTACTCGTTGCGGGCGAACAACTTTGCCGTGTATTCGCTGATCGGTTGGCCAACGGTGACCAGCTGCAGCGCCACCACGTCAAGTTCGCCCCCGCGAGGACGGAAGAAGTCGGCCAAACAGAGCCGCCGCTCCTGGCGCTGCCGGGGGAAGCTGAACCGGGCCCGCTCAGCGTGCCCGTTCTCGTCGAGCACGACCAGGTCATTGCCGTCGGAGTAGGCCGGGAAGTAGCCGTACACGACGGCCGCCTCAAGTACCTGGTCGGCGATGAGCCGATCCAGCCAGTAGCGCAGCCGCGGCCGACCCTCGGTCTCCACCAGCTCCTCGTAGGTGGGTCCCTTACCGCCGCGGGTACCGCGCAGTCCCCATTGCCCGAGGAACGTCGCCCGCTCGTCGAGCAGTGCTGCGTAGTCGGCGAGCGGCAGCCCCTTGACCACCCGGGTGCCGAAGAACGGCGGGGTGGGCACCTCCACATCGGTGGCCACGTCGGAGCGGACCGAGGCATCGTTCAGCTCCGGCAACGACTCGCTGACGATCGCCCGCTGGCGCGCCCGCCGCTCCCGCCGCGCAGCCAGCGCCGCCTCCCGTTCCGGGTCCACCACCTGGGCGCCACCGCGCTTGGCGGCCATCACCCGGTCCATCAGGGAAAGCCCTTCGAAGGCGTCCCGGGCGTAGTGCACCTGGCCGGGGAACATCGATCGCAGGTCGTCCTCGACATACGCACGGGTCAGCGCCGCGCCCCCCAGCAGGACCGGCCAGCGCTCCGCAACGCCCCGCGTGGCCATCTCGACCAGGTTCTCCTTCATGATGACGGTGCTCTTCACCAACAGCCCCGACATGCCGATCGCGTCCGCGCGGTTTTGCTCAGCGGCGTCGAGAATGGCGTTAATCGGCTGCTTGATCCCGATGTTCACCACCTCATAGCCGTTATTCGACAGGATGATGTCGACCAGGTTCTTGCCGATGTCGTGGACGTCGCCCTTCACGGTGGCGAGCACGATCCGTCCCTTACCGCCGTCATCGGCCTTCTCCAGGTGCGGCTCCAGGTACGCCACCGCGGACTTCATCACCTCGGCGGACTGGAGCACGAACGGCAGCTGCATCTGGCCGGCCCCGAACAGCTCGCCGACCACCTTCATCCCGTCCAGCAGGATGTCGTTGATTACGGCCATCGCCGCCAACCCGGTGGCCAGGGCTGCGTCCAGATCGGCCTCGAGACCGTTGCGTTCGCCGTCGATGATCCGCCGCTTGAGCCGCTCCTCCAGCGGCAGCGCGGCCAGTTCCTCCGCTCGGCTGGCCCGGGCCGAGGCGGCGTCCACTCCCTCGAAGGCTTCGATGAAGCGCTGGACCGGGTCATACCCTTCGCGGCGCCGGTCATAGACCAGATCGAGTGCGATCTCCCGCTGCTCATCAGGAATTTTCGACATCGGTAGGATCTTGCTGGCGTGCACAATCGCCGAGGTCAGCCCGGCCTGGACGCACTCGTGCAGGAACACGGAGTTGAGCACCTGCCGGGCCGCTGGGTTAAGGCCGAACGAGACGTTGGAGATACCCAGGGTGAAGTTGACCCCCGGGTAGCGAGCAGCGATCTCTCGGATCGCCTCAATGGTCTCGATCCCATCCCGCCGGGTCTCCTCCTGCCCGGTGGCGATCGGGAAGGTCAGGGCATCAATCAGAATGTCCGACCGGGCCATCCCCCAACGGCCGGTCAGATCATCGATCAGCCGGGCGGCCACGCGTACCTTCCAGTCCTTGGTGCGCGCCTGGCCCTCCTCGTCGATGAGCAGCGCCACCACCGCCGCGCCGTGTTCCTTGACCACGGGCATCAGGCGGGCGTACCGGGAGTCGGGGCCGTCGCCGTCCTCGAAGTTGACCGAGTTGACCACGCATCGCCCGCCAAGCGTCTCCAACCCCGCCTCGATCACGCCCGGCTCGGTCGAGTCCAACATGATCGGCAAGGTGGAGGCGGTGGCAAACCGGCTGGCCAGCTCGCGCATGTCCTGGGTGCCATCGCGGCCCACGTAGTCCACGCAGAGGTCCAGCAGGTGCGAGCCGTCCCGCGCCTGGCCACGGGCGATCTCAACGCACGACTGCCAGTCCTCGGCGAGCATGGCCTCCCGGAACGCCTTAGATCCGTTGGCGTTGGTCCGCTCCCCCACCATCAGCACGCTCGCGTCCTGCGCGAAGGGGACATGGTGATAGATCGACGAGGCGCCCGGCTCAGGCTGTGGCTCGCGCACCACCGGCGCCCGGCCACGCATCCGTTCGGCCAGCACCCGGATGTGCTCCGGCGTGCTCCCGCAGCAGCCGCCGACCAGCGCCACACCGTAGTCGGTGACGAATTGCTCCAGGGCGTCACCCATCTCATCCGGCGTCAGCGGGAAGTAGGCACCGTCGGAAGTGAGGACCGGCAGGCCGGCGTTCGGCATCACCGACACCGGGATCTGGGAGTGCTGTGACAGGTAGCGCAGGTGCTCACCCATCTCCGCCGGGCCGGTGGAACAGTTCAGCCCGATCAGGTCGATGCCCAGTGGCTCAATCGCGGTGAGCGCGGCGCCGATCTCGCTGCCCAGCAGCATTGTGCCGGTGGTCTCCACCGCCATGTGGCAGATGATCGGCGCCGATCGGCCCAGCTCGGCCATTGCCCGCTTCGAGCCGACTACCGCGGCCTTCACTTGAAGCAGGTCCTGACAGGTCTCGATGATCAGCGCATCCGATCCGCCGGCGATCAGGCCGACGGCGTTCTCCTGGTAGGCGTCCCGCAGCGCGACGTACGGGGCGTGCCCAAGGGTGGGCAGCTTTGTGCCCGGCCCGATCGAGCCTAGGACGAAGCGCGGCTGTTCCGGTGTCGCGTACGCGTCGGCGGCGGTGCGGGCCAGCCGGGCGCCGGCCTCGGACAGCTCACGGATGCGCCCCTCGATGCCGTACTCGGCCAGGTTAGCCAGGTTTGCGCCGAATGTGTTGGTTTCTATGCAGTCTGCACCCGCCGCCAGGTACGCCTCATGGACGCCACGGACAGCGTCCGGCCGGGTCACGTTGAGGATTTCGTTGCAGCCCTCCAGTCCATCGAAGTCATCGAGAGTCAGGTCTGCCGCATGCAACATGGTCCCCATCGCCCCGTCGGCGACGAGGATCCGGTCGGTCAGCGCGTCAAGCACAGAGATCACCACGGCTTCAGGTTACTGCGACTACACGGGATGTGGTCTACCCCCAGCCGCCGGTCCCACCTGGCGCGACTAGCACACGCTGCCCTTTTACCGCCAGAATAACTGTTTGTCGATTGGTAGATCGGCGCGGCCGACGGTCCGGTTCCCGCCCCTGGCACGTAGGCTGACGGACGTGAGGGACTACAGCGACGCCACGATGCATGGCGGCCGGCCGATCGGGCGCCCACCCAGCACCGCCCCGATGGGCGGGACGAGGTGACCGCGTGACCGAGTTCGACGGACTGCCGGTTCTGCGGTCCCCCGTGGCCATCGCCGCCTTCGAAGGCTGGAACGACGCCGCCGACGCCTCGACGGCCGCCGTCGAGCACCTGGAGCAGGTGTGGCAGGCCCGGTCGGTAACCGAACTGGATCCAGAAGACTTCTACGATTTCCAGGTCAGCCGCCCCACGATCGCGATGTCGGCCGGCGAGACCCGGCGGGTGGAGTGGCCCACGACCCGGTTCATGGCGGCCAGTCCGGCCGGAACCGAACGGGATGTCGTGCTCATCCGCGGTATCGAGCCGAGCATGCGCTGGCGCACCTTCTGCGAGCAGGTGCTGGAGATCTGCCACAGCCTGGAGGTCGAACGGGTGGTACTGCTCGGCGCGCTCCTAGCCGACGTGCCATACACCCGGCCGCTACCGATCAGCGGGAGCGCCTCCGACAAGGGCGCGGCGCAACGCTTCCAGCTCACCCCCACCCGCTACGACGGGCCCACCGGCATTGTCGGGGTCCTGCACGACGCCTGCTCGCGGGCCGAGGTGGACGCAGTGTCGTTCTGGGTGCATGTGCCGCACTACGCCAACAACCCACCCTGTCCCAAGGCGACCCTGGCCCTGCTGCACCGGGTCGAGGAGGTGCTGGACCTACCGGTGCCGATGGCGGACCTCGCCGAGGAGGCCGCCGAGTGGGAGCAGCGGGTCCGCGGCGCCGCCGAGCAAGACGCCGAGCTCGGTGAGTACATCCGCGAGTTGGAGGAACGGGTCGGTGACGCCGGCATCACCCCGCTGACCGGGGACGAGATCGCACAGGAGTTTGAGAAATACCTGCGCCGGCGTGGCGGCTCCGCCGGACCTACCGCCGGCTCCTGGTAGCCCGTACCACACTGATCCTCGTGGCCCGCCACCGGTAAAGGTGGCGGGCCACTGGCTTTCTGTCCGCGACGACGGGACGCGGCACCCGCGTCCTTCTCGTGAGCGGGCACTAAATTTTCCGTGCAGGTGGGTCGGGTGTGGACGGAACACACTCGCTACTGCATCCTAGGAACCTAGTGATGATCGAGGAGGCGGGCATGCAGATCAACCCGGGTGCGGCCGAGTTCCCGCACCGGCAGATCGCCGCGCAGATCAAGGCACAGGTGCGCCGCGGTGACTGGGGCCCCGGCGAGCGGCTACCCTCCATCCCGGCCATCGCCGAAATGTTCGGCGTCGCCAAGCAGACCGTGCAGCGCGCCGTCGACCAGCTACGGGTCGAGGGCATCCTGATCACCAAGCCGGGCTCCGGTACGTACGTCCGCGGCACCCGACGCCGCCTCAACCGGCTCTCCCGGGGCCGGTACGGCGGCTTCCGTGGCTACCACACCGACCTCGCCGCCCGGTACCGGCAACAGCTCGTCTCCGTCGGGCCCGCCCCCGCACCGCCCGAGGTCGCCGATGCGTTCGGCGTATCCGACGGCACCGAGCTGCTCTGTCGGCGGCACCTGGTCCGCACCGAGGACTCCCCGGTAGAGGTGGGCGCCGCCTGGTTCCTACCGACCGACACCGCCGGCACCTCGCTGGAGCGGGCCGAGGCGTTCGGCCGCCCTCTCTACCAGGAGGCCGAGGAAGCCACCGGCCGGCGGTACATCACCGCGACCGACACGATCAGTGCCCGGCAGCCCAGCCGGGACGAGGCGGAGACCCTGCAGATCCGACCCGACACCCCGGTGCTACACCTGCTGCACGTCGCCTACGACGAGCACCGCAAGCCAATCGAGGTCGCCCAGGCCACCTGGCCCGGCCCGGTCACCACCCTGACCGAGGCGTACCGGATCCCCGCCCCGACGAGCGACCCGGATCCGGGCCCAGGGCTCGTCCTCGGCTGATCGGGCTCCTACCAGCCCAACTCCGGCACCGGGCCACCGAGGCAGCGAAGATCGACCAGGCGGCCTGAGTGGAAGCCGACGCGGCCGATCAGAGTGCGCAGCAGGTCACAGACGGACGCCAAGCAGGGCATCCAGTGCCCGGGTGAAGAGCGCGGGTGCCGCCGGATCGTCGCCGGCGCCGACGAGCGCCGCCTCCGCCCAGGAGTCCGCCAGAGCAAGCGCCCCCGGGGCGTCGAGGTCGTCGGCGAGGCGCGCACGAAGCGTGGCCAGAAACGCCTCCGCGGACGGCCCACGGGGCACCGCAGCGGCCTGCCGCCATCGACCCAGCCGCTCCTGCGCGGTCGCCAGCAGCCCGTCGCTCCAGGAGCGGTCGCTGCGGTAGTGCCCGCTCATCAGGGCCAGCCGGACCGCCATCGGATCCACCTGGTCGGCTCGCAACCGGGAGACGAAGACCAGGTTGCCGCGGGACTTGGACATCTTCTCCCCGTCCAGCCCGATCATGCCGGCGTGCACGTAGTGCCCGGCGAACGGGGTCTGCCCGGTCAGCAGCTCGGCGTGCGCGGCCGAGCACTCGTGGTGCGGGAAGATCAGATCATTGCCGCCGCCCTGCACGTCGACCTGCTCGCCGAGCAGGTTCAGCGCGATCACGGCGCACTCGATGTGCCAGCCGGGGCGGCCCGGGCCGAGATCGCCGCCGGGCCACGACGGCTCGTCCGGGCGGGCACCCCGCCACAGCAGTGGATCGAGCGGGTCTCGTTTACCGGCTCGATCCGGGTCGCCACCGCGCTCGGGGAAGATCTCCAGCATCTCTTCCCGGCTCAGGTGCGACTCGTACCCGAATCGGGGCGCGGCCGAGATGTCGAAGTAGACATCACCGGTGCCGTCCTCCAGCCGGTAGGCAGCACCCTCTTTCACCAGCGTCAGGACCCGCTCGGCGATGTCTGGAATCGACTCCACCGCACCGACGTAGTGCTCCGGCGGGATGATCCGCAGCGCCGCCATATCCTCCCGGAACAGGGCGGTCTCCCGCATCGCCAGGACCTTCCAGTCCTCGCCGTCCCGAGCGGCCCGCTCCAGCAGCGGGTCGTCGATGTCCGTGACGTTCTGCACGTACGTCACGTCCAGTCCCGCATCGCGCCACACCCGCTGGATCAGGTCGAAGGTGATCATCGTGGCGGCGTGCCCCAGGTGGGTGGCATCGTACGGGGTGATGCCGCAGACATACATCGTGCCGGTCCCGGTCGGCACGCTGGCGGCGGTGCCTCGCCGGGCCGAGTCAAACAACATCAGCGGCCCGCCCCGGCCCGGTAGCCGCGGCACCTCGTGTCCCGCCCAAGAGTCCATGACCGCCAGCCTAACCAGCCGCCGGCAGGCAGCAAACCATGCCATTGGTTGACATGAGAAATCATCATCTTTGGCGGTGAAGGGTCACCGGCCTGACCGAGTGACCGACTTGAGTTGTTCCGAAGTCCCTCAGTGGTCGTAGGCGGTCAGTAGCCGGGTGACGGGTGCGCCGGTCTTGTTGTTGTACCAGATCGCGGGGCCATCGCGAGGAGGCGTTGGGCGATCCGGACGGCCCCCCGGCAAAGGTCCGTCCGCCGTGTTGCTCGAGGTCAAGCTGGCCCTTGAGGCAGATGCTGACGCGGATTCCGCGACCGCACGATGTGGTGCCGGCCTGGCCGTCAGCAGCGTCAGTGGCCCGGAAGGCGACGCTTGACCGCGCGGGCGAGCCGCTTCGGGTCGCGGACGACCCCGACCTTGCGGATCACCACGGCCAGGCGGGCGGCCCGCGACCCCCTAAACCTACTCATCTCCGAACGCAGCGACCGGAGCCGACCCTCCCGCACCTTCAGCTGCTGGTCGCGCATCTTCAGGGTGCGTTCTAGGCCGAAGACGTGTCCGGCAAGTTCCACCGCCTGGGTCCTTGCCGTCTCCGCGTCAACCAGCTGGGTACGCAGGTCCGGGCTGGGCGTCGCAACCTGCGGCGCGTCCATTACTACGGCCACCGCCTCGGCGATCTGCCGACCTCGATCGAGAATGGCGTCGGTCGGCTCCTCACCACTCATGCTCAGCCAGGTTCGCACCAGGTCAGCGCCAGACATCCACGGTGGCCACGGGTGCCGGTGGTGCCCACGGGTCAGCCTGTCGGCGAACCGATGCCATGCAGCGGCAAGCAACTCGGCGGTATCAGACTCCTCCGCAGTCTGCCTTGCCAGCACGCCCCGGGCGAAGGTGTCGCCGTCCACACCGGTATCGTCCAGGCAGATCACCGCACCGGGACCGAACTCGGCAGCGCTCTTGCCAACCCAGTCGCCCAGCTGTTCGGCGAGCCGACGGAACTCGGGCACATCCTCCTTTGCGGCGGCCCGCAGCAGCAACCGTTCTACCGACTCGGTGTCGGGCACTTCGGCCGGGCTTTCGTTGGCGGACAGACCAGCTGGCGACGAGCCGGCGCCGGCCACGGTGACCAGCTTCCAACGGTTGTCAGCCAGGTCAGCAGCGAGCACCGATGAGGTGTTGCCTCCCCGGGTGTAGATGGTGTGGACGGCGGGCGGGCGGGGCCCGCACACTACGAGCCAGCCTGGTGTGACGGCGCCCAATTGGCCGGCGCAGGCGGCCGCGTTGACCCCCTCCGCCAGCGACGCGAGTAGCGGCACGGCGGTCGCTGCGGTCTCGAATGCCCGGACGGCGATCCGAGCCGCCGGCCGACCCGGGCGGGTAGCGGCGAGCGCGTCGACCTCAACCAATGTGTGCGTCTCGCCCGCAACATCAACCGTTGCCCAGAGCAAGGACGTTTCGAGACCGAGACCGGTCAGGGCATCTCGCAGTTGGGCGGGGGAGGCGGGCCGGGTCGGGTCATCGTGCAGTGGCCACCACTCGTCGTCGCCGTGCCGCTTGTGGGACGGCCGCGAGTCAAACAACTCAGTCAGCGCGAAGTCGTTTTGCATGCCGACAACAACCATGGCCCCGGCGGCGGCGGCCCGGACCAGTGCGGCAGCCCGGGTATGCCAGTCCTGCTGCGGCGCATCATAGCCCATCACCCGATCCAGGCCGTCGGCAGCAAGCACCAGGTCGTACGTCTCATCCTCGGTGAGGCTGTCAATCAGTCCGTCCAGCGATCCGGCGACGATCGTGACGGTCGTGTTTGATATCACGGCCCGCAACGACTCCGCGTCGCCGACCGAGCGGACCAACACGGTCGTCTGGGCACTGCGTGCGGCTACGGCGTCGATGAGGTCGCTGCCGTGGGGGCCGACTACCAGCGCCCGCTTGGACTGCGGTAGCAGGTCGGCGAGTAGGGCTGCGAGCACCGAGCCACTCGCCGGAGCCCGGCCGCCCGAGTAGTCGGTCCACGGCTGCATCTCACCCCGGACGAACTCACGGTCGGTCGATCGGTTGTCAGTCACGTTCATTCCAATCGAATAGCATGCGCATCTCGGCCGGTGGCATCATCCATGCCCAGCCGAGCTCCTCATTGGTGATTTCCCTGGCCACCGCGACATCGATGTCCTTGCCGTGCATCTCCGGCCAGAGCCGGGCGATACGTGCAGTGCCGCCAAACAGCGGGTTCTCACCCGCCATTTCCATAGGATCGCCATAGACAGCGGGCTGGCAACCGGCGGCGACGCCATAGAAGACCGCCGAGGACAGCCGGTTTGCGGCCACCCGCTTGTGTTTGCGGAGCGCCGCCAACTGTTTGTAGAGGAAGCGCCGATCGGTGCCCTCATAGTTCCAACCACGTCGGCCGAAACTCACCACGTCGAAGCCAGCCTTGTCGTAGAAGCGCCGGATCTCAGGGCGTTCGTACTCGGTGTAGTAGAGGCTAAACGTTACCGGACCTGATTCCGTCTCCCGGATCTCGTCTATCAGTCGGGCGTGGTTCCCGCTGATTTTTCCACCCTCCCAGCCGTGAAAGAGGAACCACAAGGTGCCCTCCCGGTCCTCCTCAGGCACAGCGCCCAACTCGGGCTCGAGGTCCATCAGATACAGCCAGGGGGCGCCGACGACATGGTAGTTGCGGCGACCGAGGGCATGGCCGCGTCGCCGGGGCGCGTCGCTCCACACGAACCGCCAGGCGCCATCGAAGAACTCGTGCACCGGGTTCCAACCACAGCCGACATTCCAGCCGTGCTGTAGGTAGCCCCGGATCCGGGGCGGGAAATCGTCGTCCAGCCCACAGTACCGGGCGAGGATGTGGGCCTGGGCATAGTAGTGATTGTGATGGTGCATTTCACCGAACCTCGAGATGCAGGCGGCCAGAGCGGGGGTACAGACCAGCGGTTCGTCCGCCAGCGTCAATCGGTAGCGGCAGCTGAGCGACCAGAAAAATGTCGGCCTGCAGGGCGTACGGTGACTCGCCGTCTGGGGGCAGCACCCACAGGGTCCAGTCAGCGAGCAGGTCGCTGCCCGGTTGCGCTATCCCTCCTGGCGCCAGTAGCTCGGACAGTTCCACCTCAGCAGACCACCTGCCGTCGGACCGGGTGACCCGGCAGGACATGTCCACGTGGTGGTCCGCCGCGTCAACGTACCGCCGCCACACGACTGCGCCAGGGTCCGCGTCGGTCCAGAGCCGGCCCTGCACCGAGAGACGATGGCCGACGCCGGCCGGCGTCGCGTTTGCCGTGTCGGCCTGCAGCTGCAACGGCCCCTCAACCACGTTGAGGCACTGGCCGGGCGAGCGGGTGACGGCGATCAACCGGTCCTTGTACACGGTGGCGACCGGGGCGTCCAGCCCAGTTGCGAGTATCAGGTGGCGCTGGTTGCCCCGCCTGACACTCGGTACCCGCGTGGTGCGCAGGGTGAACGGGTCGTCCGGACTGGCACTGTCGACGAGGCTGGTGAACGGAACCCGGGCGGTGTACGCCAGTTGCTTGCCCGACAGCTGAGTTTCCAACTCAACCTGAGTGGTCTCGGACGAGCGGGCCAGTTGCAGCCATGCCCCATTCAGATCCGTAGGCATCCGGCCGGTGAGAACGATCTCCTCGCCATCGACGGTGGCGCCGGTTAGCTCCAGTGGCCGGATCATCCGGCGCAGTACTACCTCCCCCGCGTTTGTATTGCCCGGCTGAATCCAGGTGTCCTCGTCGATCCAGGTGCCAGTGGCATTCTGCGGGTTGCCGGGCTGAACGTTGCGCAGCAGATTACGCCGGTGAAAAGCGCCAGCGCGCAGGCTCACCTTGATTCGGGCGCCCGACACATCAGCCGGCAGTTTGGCTAGCACCGCCTTCGACACCCGGGTCTGGAAGCCCACCAGAGTCTCCTCGCCGTGCGAGTCCCGGGCGGTGAACCGCTCAACCGGCAATTCCATCCGCAGGGTGCCGGCAACCAGTGTTAACCGTAGCGTGGAGTTAGCTCCTACCGGCAGGTGCCGGATCTCGGCCGTACCCCGAATGCTCAGTGCGGTGTCGTCCCAGGACATCCGGGTGACCGTGGTGTAGAGGCTGAGCTCACGCCGACGTAGCCGATAGAGCTGACGCGGCACCGTCGAATCGCTCCCGGCGGTGGGATAGTGGTTCTGGAACCGCCAGGGAAACAGGGAGCTCCGGCGTGCCCGGGCGCCGGAGCCCAGGCCGCCCGTGGCACGGAACTCGGCCAGCCGGCGCAGTTGGTCGGTGTCACCGGCTGCCAACGCGTGGTATTGCAACTGGTCATAGGCGGAGGCTCGCCGGAGCACGCGCAGATCAAGCCGGCGGGTCAGTCGCTGGCCAAGCTCAACCAGAGACAGCTCTTCGTGTTCCTGCGCAGTAGCGAAGGCCTGCACCACCGTTGCCAAGTCGATCTGGGCGAAGTGCCGGTGTACCCGGTCGCGGAGTTCGGGCGCTCGCGTGTCAATAAGGTCCAGGACCATCTCGGCCGACAGGATCCGGTCGGCCAGGTTGTCGTAGTGGAACTTCTGCTGGGTGATTGACTCGCCAGACTCACGCTCGCGCCAGAAGTAGACCGGAGCGGCGAGGCAGTCGACGGTCACCGCATCCAGATGTGCTTTGAGGGTGACCGGGTAGTCCTCATACCGAATCGCCGGGAACTCCAGCTCGAACTCATCCCAGAAGGAGCGGCGGTAGACTTTGTTCCACACCATCCTGTCCAACGCGAGAACGGTGTTCTCCAGAATGTGAGTGGCCTTCTTATCGCCTGTGAAGACGAGATTCTGCAGGTAGCTCTTTTTTACACCAGAGGCGTTATTGAACCGGCGCGCGTTGCCCCCGACGAACGATGAACCGCTGCTGTCCAGGGAACTCACCATCGACTGGTATGCGTAAGGCGGAACCAGGTCGTCACTATCGACAAAAGTAATGTATTCGCCCACGCTGTGCCGAGTGCCGGTGTTGCGGGCCGGACCGAGGCCCAGGTTCTCCTGGGTCACCACCCGAAAGCGGGAGTCACGCGAGGCGTACGCGTGAGCGATGTCGGCGCTGTTGTCCTGCGAGCCGTCGTCAACCATGACGACCTCGTAGTCCTGAAACGTCTGACGGGCCAACGACTCCACACAGTCCCGGATGTAGTCACCGACATTGTAGAACGGGACAACGATGCTAAGCCGAGGGGGCATGTCGCCTCCTTCCGGGCACCCGAAGCGTCGCGGGGCGGCTTACCGCTCCGCGACGCAGGACGGGATGGGGAATCCACGCCTGATATTTCACGATTTCACTTTCCGAGGTTGAGGCGGACGACTGTCAAGGCTAGTCACCCGGACCACCGTTATGCAAACACCCTGAGATGGTCAAAACGGAAATATCTCCCCAAAATGCTGGGTAACTCATTACACAATGACGCCCTTTACGACAAATATTCATAAAGCCTTGCCACCGAGCACCTGATCTACTTTTGCAACTGATGTAGGCTTCGGCGCCGGAATCCGCGCATACATGTCGGATCGCCAGCCAGGTAGGTGGACAAACAAGGAACCTCTCCGCCCTCGTAGCCATGAGTGTTGTGGCACCCGGGGTTCGAAGCGATGCCCTCGAGAATCACGCCGGCTGGGATCCGCGTTGTGGCGGCCGGCGTTGACCCGGCTGGCCCAGGATGGATGCCCCGCCGAAGGCTCTGGGTGAGGAGGGCGATTTGTTGATCTCCAATCGGTTGTGACAACTACTCACATGGGCGGCCACGGAATCGCCGGCCACTGCGGCGACGGCAGCGGGAAGCGACCGGCCGCCCGCAGCCGCCCGATCCGGGCAGCAATCTCGGCGATCTCGCCGCCGGTGAGGTGCTTGGCGAGTTCCCCGCCCAGGTCACCGGCGACCGCGTCGGCGAGTGCCGCGAGCACCTCCGCCACCTCCGCCGGCAGCTCGCGGCCCGCCCAACCCCATAAGACCGTGCGCAGCTTCTCCTCCACGTGGAAGCTGACCCCGTGGTCCACGCCGTAGATTCGGCCGTCCCGGCCGACCAGCACATGTCCGCCCTTCCGGTCGGCGTTGTTGATGACCACGTCGAGCACCGCCAGCCGGGCCAGCCGCGGGTCATCGGCGTGCGCCAAGGCGTACGGGGTGCCCTCGTCGTCCCGGGCCGCCGCGACCGCGAACCACCGAGACGGCAGCGCGTCGGCGGGAACAAAACCGACCAGCGGTTCCCACTCGTCCGGCCCATCGATCCACAGCTGACAGGAGCCGGGGCCGAGTGGCCCGTCCCGCAGCACCGTCGGTGGCACCAGGTCCCAGCCCGTGGCGGCCGACACCAGATACGCAGCGACCTCGCGCCCGGCGAGATTGCCGTCTGGGAAGTCCCAGAGGGGCCGTTCACCCCGTACCGGCTTGTAGACACAACGCGCGGTCATCCCGTCCAGGGTCAGCACCGCGCGCAGCGTCGTGTTCGAGGCGTCAACCAGCCGCCCCTCCAGATCCAGCGTGCCCTCCCGGAGCAGCCGAAGCGACTGATCGTCGTCCTGGTGGGGCCACTCCCGGTCCCGGCTACCGCGCAGGTCGGATGAGGTCACCGGTGGTAGCCGTTGTGACGCGGGCAGAGGTGACCGACGGGGTCCAGGGGCTGACCGCAGAGCGGACACGGCGGCCGGCCCGCGTTAACCACCCGCCGGGCCCGTCCGATGAACTCGCGGGTCGCCTCCGGGGTTAACCGCACCCGCAGCCGGTCCAGGTCCTCGTCTGACTCGTCAGCGGACTCCTCGTCATCTGACTCGTCCAACTCGACCTCAGCCGCAGCCTCGGCCCCAACCTCGGCCTCGGCCTCGCCGACCGCGATCGCCTCGATCACGACCGTCTCAGTGTCCACGTCAAAGGCCAACCCCAGGGTGCCGACCCGGAACTCCTCATCGACGGGCGTGTCCAGCGGGTCATTGTCGCCACCGACCGGGCCGGTCTCCGGCAGCTTCACCCCGAACCGCCGTTGCGCCTCGGAGAGCAGCTCCTCCAACTTCTCCGCCAACAGTGAGACCTGGACCTTCTCCAGCGCGACGCTGACCAGCCGGCCACCGCCGCGGGCCTGGAGGAAGAACGTGCGATCCCCCGGCGGCCCGACGGTTCCGGCGACGAACCGCTCCGGCGGCTCGAAGGCGTGCACCTGGTGGGTCATACCTCGACCCTATCCGGCGCACCCGCACAGCGCGCACCCCACCGACCGGAATCGCCGCGGCGCCTGCCCGCGCGGCACCCCTCGGCCCCGCCGTGGCTGCCCAGAGCGCGTGGACCCGCACCAGCGCGCCGACGCGGTCCCGCCACCGTCAGGCCCCTGCCCCGGCGCCGCCACCAATCGCGGCGTCCGAATCGGCGGCGCTCCGCCCACCTCGCTCCGGCGGGGGTGGAACCAGCGCCGTCAGATCGCCGCCGGTGTCGTTGAGCCGCACCAGGAACGGACGCAGCGGGGTGTAACGGATCGCCGTGACCGATGCCGGATCCACGACGAGACGCTGGAAGAGGTCCAGGTGCAGGCCGAGCGCGTCCGCCACAATCGCTTTGATCACGTCACCGTGAGTACAGGCCAGCCAGACCGCATCCGGCCCGTGCTCCGCACTCACCCGAGCATCCCAGCTACGCACCGCGGCCACCGCCCGGGCCGCCATACTTGCCATCGCCTCCCCACCCGGGAAGACCGCCGCGCTGGGATGCTGCTGCACGACCGGCCAGAGCGGGTCCTTCGCGAGCTGTTTCAGCGGCTGCCCCTCCCAGCTGCCGTACCCGCACTCGGTCAGCCCTTCCGCCACCACCGGCACGGCCTCGGGCAACGCCAGGTCCAGGGTCTGCCGACAACGGACCAAGGGGCTGGTCACCACGGTCGCGCAGGAGAGCAGCCGGAGCCGCTCGCCGACCGCGGCAGCCTGGGTACGGCCGGTCTCGTCCAGCTCGACCGGCTGCCGACCGGCCAGCCCTCCGGCCGCGTTCGCGGTCGTCCGGCCGTGTCGCAAAAGCAGTAGGGTCGCCACGGTGACCACCCTAGGGCCTACCCCGCCCCTGGCCCGCCGATGCGCTCCGGGCCGGTGTCTGCACCCGGATGCGCGTCGGCGCGAGGGGATCAGGTGGCGCTGATCGTGCCGGTCATCAACAAGGCAAGCACCAGCGTTCCCAACGCCACCCGATACAGCACAAAGATGTACAAGGTGTGGTGCGCAACGTAGCGCAGCAGCCAGGCGATGGCCGCGTAACCCACGGCGAAGGCGACCGCTGTGGCGACGATCATCTGCGCCCCGCTCGGCACCGAGGTGCCCGGCGCGGCCGGCGCGAAGACGTCCTCGAGACTGAGCACGCCCGACATCACCACCGCGGGAATGGCCAGCAGGAACGAGTATCGGGCCGCGGTCTCGCGGGTCAGGTTGAGGAACAGGCCGGCGGTGAGCGTCCCGCCCGAACGGGACACGCCGGGAATCAGCGCCATCGCCTGCGCGAAACCCATCACCACACCGTCGCGCATCCGGAAGTTCTCCAGCGTACGCGTCTGCCGGCCCCAATACTCGGCGAACGCCAGCACGAAGGCGAACAGAATCAGGGTGCTGGCGACCAACCACAGGTTCCGCGCGGTCTCCCGGATCTGATCCTTGAAAAAGAAGCCGAAGACGCCGATCGGAATCGAGCCGACGATGACGTACCAGCCCATCCGGTAGTCGAGGCTGCTGCGCACCGACCGATCCCAGATGCCAACGACCCAGGTACGGCTGATTCGCCAGATGTCCTTGGCGAAGTAGAGCAGCACCGCCGCCTCGGTACCGAGCTGGGTGACGGCGGTGAACGACGCCCCGGCGTCCTGCTC
This sequence comes from Salinispora fenicalii, assembly GCF_000514815.1. Classification (GTDB taxonomy): domain Bacteria; phylum Actinomycetota; class Actinomycetes; order Mycobacteriales; family Micromonosporaceae; genus Micromonospora; species Micromonospora fenicalii. The sequence goes on along the minus strand of NZ_KI911472.1, from coordinate 229,962 downwards.
GAAGAAGATCGCTGAGGTGATCCGCAGATGGCCCGACGAGCTGATCGGCAGGAATTCGGTTAGGCCCTGCACGATGCCCAGGACAATGGCCTCGACCCAGGTCACTCCCCAACTCCCGCGAGATCCAGCGCCTCCGCGACGGTCCGTAAGGTTTGTACGCCACTGTCCCGGTCGGCCACGAAGAGAGTCACCGACAGGGTAGTGACGCCGGCAGCGGCAAACTCCCGCATCCGCTCGGCGATGCGCTCCTTCGGACCGAGCAGCGAGGTACGGTCGATCAACTCTAGCGGCACCGCGGCGGCCGCGTCGCGGTGCCGCTTGGCCAGGTACAGATCCTGCACCTCGCGCGCGGCGTCGCCGTACCCCATCCGGGTGGCGAGCTGGTTGTAGAAGTTCTGCTGCCGGCTGCCCATGCCCCCGATGTAGAGCGCGGCGTACCAGCGGACCAGTTCGGCACAGCTGGCCACATCGTCACCGATCACCACCGGCACCGAGGGAACCACATCGAAGCCGGACAGTTCCTTTCCGGCGCGGGCCCGGCCCACGCGGATCGCCGCGAGCTGCTCCGCGGCGAACTCCGGCGCGTAGAAGACAGCGAGCCACCCGTCGGCGATCTCTCCGGCGAGTTCCAGGTTCTTCGGACCAACGGCGGCCAGGTAGGTGGGGATGTACTCCCGGGGCGGGTGGAAGCCCAGGCGCAGCGCCTTGCCGGGGCCGTCGGGCAGCGGCAGGGTGTAGAAGTCGCCGGTGTAGGCAACCTCCTTGCGGGCCACCGCCAGCCGGACGATGTCGACGAACTCACGGGTCCGGGCGAGCGGCCGGCCGAACCGTACGCCGTGCCAGCCCTCGGAGACCTGCGGTCCGGACACCCCCAGGCCGAGCCGGAACCGGCCACCGGAGAGGGCATCGATGGTCGCGGCAGTCATCGCGGTCATCGCCGGGGTGCGGCCGGGAATCTGCATCACCGCGCTACCCAGCTCGATCCGTTGGGTCTGGCCGGCCATCCACGCAAGCATGCTCGGCGAGTCGGAGCCGTACGCCTCCGCCGCCCACACCACCGTATAGCCGAGCCGGTCCGCCTCCTGGGCCAGAGCCAGATGGTCAGCGGGTGTACTCCACGCCGTCTGGTAGCCGAGGCTGAGCCCGAGTCGCACTAGTCCTCCCCCATTCACACCACAGGTCGCATCAGGTTACGCAATACCATCGCCGCCCTCGATCACCGGCTCACGCAAACAGCGTGGGCGGCGACAAACCCCGAGAAGCACGACGACGAAGGGGCGACAGACTTGACGGCAGCGAGGATATCGGTGCGACCCTTGATGGAAATAAGATTCAGCCATGCAACAGCGACCGCTCGGCCGAAGCGGGCTGGCGGTTTCGCGGCTCGCGCTCGGCACCATGACCTGGGGCCGAGACACCGACGCCGACGACGCGGCGGCCCAGCTGAAGAGCTATCTCGATGCCGGCGGCAACTTGGTCGACACCGCCGATGTCTACGGTGACGGTGACGCCGAGTCGGTCATCGGCTCACTGCTCGGCGCCCTGGTCCCCCGCGAGGAGCTGCTGATCGCGACCAAGGCGGGGCTCCGCCCAGGCAACAGCCGACGCCGCGACGGCTCTCGTGGGCACCTACTACGCACCCTGGACGCGTCCCTACGTCGGCTCGGCACCGACCACGTCGACCTGTTCCAGGTGCACGGGTACGACCCGGACACCCCGCTGGAGGAGACCCTGGCGGCCCTGGACCACGCGGTCGCCAGCGGGCGGGTCCGGTACGTCGGCGTCACCAACTTCTCCGGCTGGCAGACCGCCCGCGCCGCGGCCTGGCAGGCGGCCTGGCCCGGCCGCTCACCGGTGGTCGCCGCCCAGGTGGAGTACTCACTACTGGAACGCGGCATCGAGCGGGAGGTGCTGCCGGCCTGCGCGGCCCTCGGGCTGGGAGTGCTGCCCTGGTCGCCGCTGGGGCGGGGAGTGCTGACCGGCAAGTACCGAAACGGCCGACCGGCGGATTCCCGGGCGGCCTCACCGCACTTCGAGCGGTTCGTCGCGACCTATCTGGAACCGCGCTGCTCCAGCATCGTGGAGGCGGTTGCCACCGCCGCCGGCGGTCTCGGCGTCTCCCCGCTGGAGGTCGCGCTGGCCTGGGTCCGCGACCGGCCCGGGGTCGTCGCGCCGATCCTCGGCGCGCGCACGGTGGGGCAGTTGCTCGGCGCGCTCCAGGTCGAACAGATGACCCTGCCGGAAGAGATCAAAACTGCCCTCGACGATGTCTCCGCCGTCCCCGTCGGCTACCCGGAGCGCGACGGCTGACTCCGGGCCCGCAGACACCCCGCCTGGCCTGGGGTAACCGGGTCGGGCGGGGTGTCTGCGGGGTGGCGCTGGGCTGGGCGGATGGGCAGCATAGGGCCATGGACTACGAATACGCGCCGCTCCGGTTGCCCCCAAATGTTGACCGGCCGACCGCGGCGGCGCAGCTCGCCATCCAGGCAGAGTTCTCCGGCTGGGAGCTGGCCCGGGTCCGGCTGTTCCGGGACGGGACGCGGCAGGTCATTCTGCGCCGTCGCCGGATCAGCCCACCACAGCCCGGCCTCTCCTACTAGCCGCAGCGGCCCGAGAGTCGGCCCCACTCACCCTCGCTCGCGAGGCGAGGCCGCCGCAGGGGCGGCTAGTGAGAGTGGTCGTACTCCTCGTCGTCCAGCTCGAGGAAAGGGTGCTCGTCGAGCCGACCGACCAGCCGGTCCTCGGCGGCGGGCTGGAACGGACCCACCGCATCGTCATCGTCGAAGGCCTCAAGATCAACCGCGGCATCCACCTCGCTGACCATGACGACGCCATCCATTGGCTCCAGCTCCGGCACATCCAGCGCGGCGAGCGATCCGTCCCCGCTCTGCAACAGCTCCAGAACCGCCTCGCCGACCCCCTCGACCGGTGCCGGCTCGTCCTCGGCGGGGGTCTCCGCCCGCCGGGCCGCCGCGGCGGCCCGGATCAACGCCGAGACGCTTGGCACCCGGTAGTCCCGACGCTGCCGTACCGAGATGACCCGGGGGTGGCTGTCGGTGGCCGGTGATCCGTCGGGGCTGGCGAAGCGCTCGTCGGCCTCCTCCGGGTCGATCGCCTGCACATCCCAGGGAGTAACCTCGCCGAAGGCATCCATCAGCTGCTCGTCGTAGACGTACGAGGCGTTGTTCAACGCGACGTATGCCTGCCAGACGGCATCGTCGTCGATTCGGCCCTGCGCAGCGCGCACGGCCGCCAGGTGGTGGCGGGCCGCCTCGATGACGCGTTCGAGGGCAGAGTCCAGCTCACCATGCTGGTCGATCATGTAAGGCGTCCCTTCGGTGTTCGGAAGGCGCCGCGCCGAAGTACGGAAGCGGCTAGCAGTTGCGGAGAAACCGGTCGAGAACCCGCACGCCGAACTGTAGTCCGTCCACTGGAACCCGCTCGTCGATGCCGTGGAACAGCGCGGAGAAGTTCAGGTCGGCGGGGAGACGCAGCGGCGCGAAGCCGAAGCAACGGACACCCAACCGCGCGAAGGCCTTCGCGTCGGTGCCGCCGGAGAGCATGTACGGCACCGGCCGGGCCCCCGGGTCCTCGGCCCGCAGCGCGGCGGAGATCGCCTCGACCAAGGCACCGTCGAAGGTGGTCTCCAACGCGGGCTGGCGCTGGAGGTACTCGATCTCGATGTCCGGGCCGACCAACTCGCGCAGTTGCCGCTCCAGCAGCTCCGACTGGCCGGGCAGGCTACGGCAGTCGATGGTGGCGCTAGCCCGTCCGGGAATGACGTTGTCCTTGTAGCCCGCGGCGAGCCGGGTGGGATTGGCCGTGTTGCGGATAGTCGCCCCGATGAGATTGGCGATCGGGCCAAGCTTGCCGATGGCCGCCTCCGGGTCGTCCGGGTCCAGCTCAATGCCGAGCGCCTCGGACACCTCAAGGAGGAACGCGCGTACGGTGTCGGTAACGACGACCGGGAAGCGGTGCTGGCCGACCCGGGCGACCGCCTCGGTGAGGGCGGTGACGGCATTGTCGTCGTGCACCATCGAGCCGTGCCCCGGCCGCCCCTTGGCGTGCAGCCGCAGCCAGTCAATGCCTTTCTGGGCGGTCTCGATCAGATACAGCCGCTGGTTCTCATTCACCGAATACGAGAAGCCCCCGACCTCGCCGATGCCTTCAGTGCAGCCCGCGAAGAGGTCGGGGTGCTGCTCCACCAGGAAGTGCGCGCCGTACTCGCTGCCGGCCTCCTCGTCGGCGGTGAAGGCGAGCACCACGTCCCGGGGCGGCCGGAACCCGCTGCGCTGCCAGTGCCGCACCACCGCGAGCACCATCGCGTCGAAGTCCTTCATATCGATCGCACCACGACCCCAGAGGTAGCCGTCCCGCAGCTCACCCGAGAGCGGATGCACCGACCACTCGTCAGCGTCGGCGGGCACCACGTCCAGGTGGCCGTGGACGAGCAGGCCGGGTCGGGTCCGGTCGGTGCCGGGGATCCGGGCAACCAAGTTGGCCCGGCGGGGTGCGGACTCGTAGAGCACCGAGTCGATGCCGACCTCGGCGAGCTTCTCGGCCGCGTACTCGGCCGCGTGGCGCTCCCCGGCGCTGGTGTCGTTGTCTCCGGTGTTGGTGGTGTCGATACGCAGCAGATCCTGACAGAGGTCGATGACCTCGTCGGTGGGCTCGGGATGGGCGCAGGCGACGTCGCTCCTCATCGCTCCTTGATACCAGGAGAGCGGCCCGGGGTGGGATCGACGCCGGGTCCAACATCTGTCGAACGGGTCCACGGGGTGCGAACGCCGTGCCGCCGGGTAACAGACGGGCATGACCGACCTGTACCCCGCCGCCGACGACCGCGAGACACTGCGGCAGGCGGCCACCGCGCACACCGCCGCCACCCGGGACGTGGAGCTCTTCCTGCGCCGCCTACCGACGGTTCCCGCTCCGGCAGACGTCACCGAATACGCCAACCTGCTCACCCGGGAACGGCAGACCCGTGCCGACCGGGAGGCCGCCGCCGACGCGGCGGGCCTGACGATCGCCAGTCTGGAACCTGGCGCGGGGTGACCCGTCGGGGTGGGTGCCGGTGAGACCGTAGCCGGCGCCCACCCGACCGGACGGGAGCGGTCAGCGTTCCACCAGGACGTCGTGGCCCAGATCCAGCAGGGCGTGCCGCCACTGGTCATCGGCGTTGCCCCGCGGCGGCTTCGCGGCCAGCACATTCTCGATCTCGTCGATCGTGTCCCGCATCGTCTCGATGTCGTCCCGGGTCAGATCGACCTTGCGTTTGGTGAGCACCCGCAGGATGCGCCGGCCCGGCTCGGGCAGGCCAAGGTCGGGGTCAGGACCGAACGTCTCCTCGCCGGAGCCCCGGGTAAGCAGCCACTGCCGCAGCTTCTCGGACGGCACGTTGACCCGCTCGTGGAAACTCTCCCAGAGCTCCTCCACCTGCGGATCGAGCCGCTGCTCGCGTACCATCAGCCCTCCTCTCGCCGTCCGTCGGTCGCCGCCGGGTCCGGCTCGCCGGCCCCCTCCTGCCCCGGACCCTCTGGTGGCACCTGCACCCGGGCGGGGTTCGCGGTCGGTGCGGCGACGATCGGCTCGGTCCGTTCGGTGTTCTCCTGGCTCTCCTCGGGTTCGGTCATCTCCGCCTCCCGGCTCATCAACGCGGATGCGTGGTGGTAGCCGCGGTGTAGCCGCCGTCCTCGGCGACGTCGATGGTGAGCTGGCCGTCGCGGACGTCTACGACCACCCGTTGGCCCGGCGACACCGCGGACTCCAGCAGCATCCGGGACAACTGGTTGTCCACCTCGCGCTGAATGACCCGACGCAACGGGCGGGCCCCGAACTCGGGCTGGTAGCCGTGCTCGGCGAGCCAGTCGATGCCGGCGGTGGTGATCTCGACATCGACATCCTGCGCGTGCAACCGACGGCGGGTCTCCGCCAACAGCAGCTCGGTGATCTGCCGCAGTTGCTCCGCCTCCAACCGGCGGAAGATGATGATCTCATCAACGCGGTTGAGGAACTCTGGACGGAAGTTCTCCTGGAGCCGGCGCAACAAGCGGTCGCGAAGCTCGTCGTTCTCCCCACCGGCCGCCCCGGCGCCGAAGCCGACGGCCCGCTGGGTGCCGGTGATCAGCTCCGAGCCGAGGTTACTCGTCATGATCAGAACGGTGTTCTTGAAATTCACCGTCCGACCCTGACTGTCGGTGAGCCGGCCGTCATCGAGCACCTGGAGCAGGATGTTGAACACATCCGGGTGCGCCTTCTCGATCTCATCCAGCAGCACCACCGCGTACGGGCGGCGCCGCACCGCCTCGGTGAGCTGCCCGGCCTCCTCGTACCCGACGTAGCCGGGCGGCGCGCCGACCAACCGGCTGACCGTGTGCCGCTCCTGAAACTCGCTCATGTCGACCCGCACCATCCGGTCGGCCTCGCCGAAGAGCGCCTCGGCGAGTGCCCGGGCCAACTCGGTCTTGCCGACGCCGGTGGGGCCGAGGAAGAGGAAGCTGCCCATCGGCCGATCCGGATCCGCCAACCCGGCCCGCGAACGACGCACCGCCTCGGCGACCGCGTTGACCGCGTCGTCCTGACCCACGACCTTCTCGTGCAGGTGCCCCTCGAGCCGCAGCAGTCGATCCCGCTCCTCCTCGGTGAGCTGTGCAACGGGGATGCCGGTGGCCCGGGAGACCACCTCGGCGATCTCCTCCGGCCCCACCTGCGGCACATGATTGGCGGTACCCTCGTCGCCCCGAACCCGATGGATCTGGGCCTCCAGTTCGGCGATCTGGTCGCGCAACGTAGAGGCCTTCTCGTACTGCTCGTCGGAGACGGCCTGCTCCTTGTCGCGGCGCACCTCGTCGAGCTGAGTCTCCAACTCGCGTACGTCCGAGGCCGGAGTACGGGTGCGCAGCCGGACCCGCGCGCCGGCCTGGTCCATCAGGTCGATCGCCTTGTCCGGCAGGTAGCGGTCGGTGACGTAACGATCGGAGAGCTCCGCGGCGACGACCAGCGCCTCATCCGTGAAGCGGACCTGGTGGTGCGCCTCGTAGCGGTCGCGGAGGCCACGCAGGATCGCCACCGTGTCGTCGACACCCGGCTCGGGCACGAGGACCGGCTGAAAACGGCGGGCCAGCGCGGCGTCCTTCTCAATGGTCCGGCGATACTCATCCAGCGTGGTCGCACCGATCACGCGCAGCTCACCGCGGGCCAGCGCCGGCTTGAGCATGTTGGACGCATCCATTCCGCCCTCGCTGCCGGACCCGCCCGCACCGACCAGGGTATGGATCTCGTCGAGGAAGATGATCAGCTTTTCGCGGTGGGTCCGGATCTCATCAATGACCTTCTTGAGCCGCTCCTCGAAGTCACCCCGGTAGCGGGTACCGGCGACCAGGCCGGCCAGGTCGAGTTGGATGACCCGCTTACCAAGCAGGGTCTGCGGCACGTCCCCGTCGCAGATCCGCTCCGCGAGCCCCTCCACAATGGCGGTCTTGCCGACCCCGGCCTCACCGATCAGCACCGGGTTGTTCTTGGTCCGCCGGGACAGAATCTCGACCGCCTGCTCGATCTCGTCGGCCCGGCCGATGACCGGGTCGATCTGGTCGTTCTGGGCGAGTTCGGTGAGATCCTGCCCGTACTTATCGAGCGTGGGGGTGCCCCGATCGGGTCGCTGCCCACTCGTCGGGCCCCGGTCGGCGCTCGCCGCCTGCAACGACTCCGGCTGAATCCGGCCGGCGGCGAGCATCCGGCCGGCGGGCGACTCAGGGTTCAGCGGCAGCGCCATCAGGATGTGCTCCGGCCCGATGTAGTTGGCGCTCATGGCTCGGGACAGCTGATGGGCATCGAGCAGCGCCCGCTTGGCCGCGGGGGTGAGGGACAGGTTCGGCGGGACCTCGCCCCCCGGCGCCCCCTCACCCCGCCCGCCCAGCGCATTGAGCAGGGTCTCGGGTTCGGCACCAGCTCTTTTGACCAACTCGCGCAGGGACTGGCGTTGGAGCGCGGCCCAGAGCAGGTGGTCGGTGTCCAGGTCGGTGCTGTGCCGCTCCGCCGCCCGACGTGCCGCATCGGCGAGCATCTCTCGGGCATCGGCGGTCATCAGCCGGGTAATGTCGACCCGGTGCGCGGGCCGGCGCCCACCCTCGCTCCGGCCGAAGTACCGGGCCAGGAACTCGTCCCATGGGTCGGAGCCGAAGTCGCCGGGTCCCATATCTGTCTCCTCCGCTGCTCGGCGCGGCACGGTCGCCAGGGGCTACCCGGCAGTCGTCGGGACAAACTCCGCCGGCTGGCCACCGAGGTTGCCCGGGCGCGGGCGGATCGGGTGGCAGGCTGGCGGCATGAACCGGACACCGCTGCTGATCGTGGACGCCGCCAATGTGGTGGGATCCCGGCCGGACGGTTGGTGGCGGGACCGGGTCGGGGCGACCACCCGACTGCGGGACAGCCTCACCAGCCTGCCCGATTCCGGGATGCCACCGGAGCTACCGCCGCCGATCGAGGTGGTCCTGGTGGTCGAGGGTGCGGCGCGCGGGGTACCGCCGGTGTCGGGGGTGCGGGTGGTGGCGGCCCAACGGTCCGGCGATGACACGGTGGTTGACCTGGTCGCCGCCGACCCGCAGCGCCGCCGGGTCGTCATCACCGCCGACCGTGAGCTGCGAGAACGCGTGGTCCGGCACGGCGCCGAGGTGTACGGGCCGCGCTGGTTGACCGGCCGCTGAGCCCCTCCCCCAGGCGGACTTCGGTTCCGGCCTCCCAGCGCTTCCAGGTGACAACCGCTCAGTAGGGTTGAATACTGGCAGGGAGGATGTTCTCTCCCCGGTGCCGATAGGCTCTAATGGAGGCCTCCCCTTGCCCCAGGAGGTTCCGTCGTGGCGAGCGTCGCCGAGCTCAAGGCAGCCATCGATGTCGCGCTCCAGCAGATCGGTGACGGCCAGAGCGCTGTGCACGCTGCCAGCGAGAAGCTGGCGGAGGCACAACAGACGCTGGCCGGCGCGTTGGAGGGCAGCGGACACGAAACGGTGGATGCGGCCCAGGCCTCGCTGACCCAGGCAGGGCAGGAGTTGGAGGAGTGCTTGGCGGCCACACTCGTCGCGGTCGAGCAGGCCCAGCTATACGTCGCGACCCTCTGAGCGCCGCTGTGTCCATCGTCGAAGATCTCGGCGCGCAAGTGCGTGCCGCCAGCGATGACCTGCCGCTCGGCCAGCTCGCCGCGGCGCTCGAACGGTTCGGACTGGCCGCCGAGCGGCTGCGCTGGGTACGCCAGGAATCCGCCAACCCGATGGGGGTGCCGGAGCTGTCCAACGCCGTCGAACACGCCGAGTCCGCCGGCTACGCGCTGCGGGTCGCCCAGGAGCAGCTGACGGCGTACCTGGCCATGATCGGGCTCGCCGCCGACGACTCACCCGCCCCACGTACCGTCCCCGAACAGCAACCGGTGCACGACGCTCCCCGTGGTGCCACGCCACCGGCGACAGCCGCTGCCCCGCCCGGCCCGGCCACCGCACCCCGCTGGTGGGCAGTCCGGGTCGCCGAGTTGACCGGTGGCGGGAGCGTGTCGGGACAACCGGATGAAGCGATCGCCGACGCCAACGAGCTGCTGCGCCGAGTCGTCCACGAGGTCCGCGCCGGCGACCGGGAACGACTCCGCGTCGAGCTGGGCCGGGCCCACGCCGACGTGGGGTTGGGGCTGGCCGCACTGGCCCCTCCCCTGCTGCGGGAACTGGCCGGGGAGTTCCTTGGGCACCCGCCCCGCGCCGAGGACCTGCCGCGGCTCCGCCAAGCCCTGGGCAGCCGAACCCGCGACCTGCTGCCGGGCCTGCCCGCGCCGGTGGTGGAGACCCTGCTGGCCCGGGTCTGTCGGATGCCCCCGCCCCGCCGGGACGACGCCGAACAGCCACATGCCGCCGATCCGGCGGTCACCGCCGGGGTGCTGACCGGCGTCCTGCTCGACCGGCTCGGTCGCGAGCTACCGACCCCGGCGGAGCGCGAGCGCCGCACTGACGACGCGCGGACCCGGCAGGCGGCGGCGGACGACCAGCGGCGAGCCGCCGCGAACCGCGACCGGCGGACCGACGCCGAGTGGGAGCGGCGCGCCGCCAGCATCGGACAACAGGCGCCCACCCGCCAGCGGCAGCCCGTCGCCGGACGCCGTAGTGGCCCACTGCCGGGCGAGAGCCGGAGCGGGGCGATCGACACCGGACGTCCCTCGTCTCGACGGGACGCCGATGGCTGACCGACGGGCGCAGCTCGCCGCCCGGGTCCGGCAAACCCTCGGCGAGGCCCTCGGCGCGACGCGGACCCGGCTGGCCGCGGCGCAGACCGAACTCGCCGCCGAGCGGGGCCGACTCGACCGAGTCCGCCAGGCCGCCGCCGCGGTGCCCGCGCGGGTCGGCGCGGAGCGAGACCGGCGGCTCGCCGAGATCGACGCCCAGCACTCGACCCGGATCGCCGAGTTGTCCCGGCGGGCGGCTGACGCGGCCCGCCGGGAGGCCCCGGGCGCGGCCACCGCCGACTGGCCGCAGTGGCACCCCACCCCCGCCCACCGGAGGGAGCTGCCCGGCCCACTTCGGGTCGGCACGCTCGCTGTCCCGGGCGGGGAACCCGTGCCCGCGCTGGTGCCGCTGCTCGACGCCGGGCACGTCGAGCTGACCGGTAGCGACCGGGTAGCGGGCGAGGCGGTGGTGGCCGCGCTGCTGCTGCGTGCGGTAGGCCGGGCCGACCCGGGCGCGGTCCGGTTGACCGGGTACGACCCGGAGCACCTTGGCGGCGGCCTGGCCGGTTTCGCGCCGCTGAGCACCGCCGGGCTGCTGACCTTCGTCGGCCCTGGCGGGCTGGGCCGACTCCTCGACGACCTCGTCGAGGAGATTCACCGGATCAACTCCACCGTCCTGGCCGGCGAGCACCGGTCGCTACGTGAGCTGGCCGCGGCCACCGGTCGCCGGCCCGAGCCGTGGCGGGTGGCGGTACTGCTCGGCGGGGAAGAACCATCCCGGCACGAACGCGGCCAACTCGATCGGGTGGTCCGCACCGGCGCGGCGTGCGGCGTACACCTGGTGGTACGCGGCCTGGCGCTGCCGGAGGACGCCACCGTAGCCCGGATCCGCGTCGAATCGGGTCGGGCCGAACTCGCTGGCGCACCGCCGGTCAAGCTCGACCCGGCGCCCCCGGCGACCCTGGTCACCGAGACCTGCCGGGCCGTCGCTGCCCGGGTCAACGCCGGACCGGAACCGACGCCCTTCACCGACCTGCTACCACCGCAGGACCAAATGTGGCGGGAGGATTCGGCCGCCGGCCTGATCGCGCCGATCGGCGAAGGAACGGACGGCCAGCCGGTGCTAGTCACTCTCGGTGATTATCCACCGCACGCGCTGATCGGCGGCCCGTCGGGCACCGGCAAAACAAACCTGATCTTTGCCTGGATCGGCGCCCTCGCCGCCCGTTACTCCCCGGCCGAGTTGGAGTTTTACCTGCTCGACTTCAAGGAAGGTGTCTCCTTCGCCCGGTTCGCACAGGGTCGCCGCGACCCGAGTTGGCTGCCGCACATGCGGCTGGTCGGGATCAACGTCAACACGGACCGGGAGTTCGGTCTCGCCCTGCTTCGCTTCCTCGCCGAAGAGCTGCGTCGGCGCGCCGACGCAGCGAAAGAACACGAGGTGACGAAGCTCGCCGAACTGCGCGCGGTGGACCCAGCCGGGCGCTGGCCGCGGATCGTCGCCGTGGTTGACGAGTTCCAGATGCTGCTCGCCGGCCGGGACGCGGTCGCCCGGGAGGCCGCCGACCTCCTGGAGGACCTGGCCCGCCGCGGTCGGTCGCAGGGCATCCACCTGATCCTCGCCTCACAGGACGTCCGAGGAATTGAGGCGCTGTGGGGGCGGCCGGCCCTCGTCGCCCAGTTCACCCTCCGCATCGCCCTGCCCAAGGCGCTACGGATCCTCGCCGAACGCAACGACGCCGCGCAGGCCCTATCCCGCCACCACGCCGTGGTCAACGCCGAGTCGGGGCTGGCCGAGGGGAACGAGATCGCCCGAATACCGTCGGCGAGTGACTGGGAGACGTGGAGCGGGCTGCAGCACCGACTCTGGCGGATGCGCCCACCGGATGCCGCCCCAGCCCGGCTGTTCGATGGTGACGCAATCCCCCGGTTAACCGACGCCCCGGACTTCCAGGCACTCTCCGCACCGGAGACCGGGACGCCGCGGGCCCCGACGGCGCTCCTCGGCGAGATCATCGACGTACAGGCCCGCTCGGCGGTGCTTCGGCTGCCGCGCGCACCGGGACGTAACCTCGCCGTGCTGGGCACCCGCGTTGACGAGGCGTGCGCCGTACTCGGCGCTGCTGGACGGTCGCTCGCCCGGCAGCACCGCCCCGGGACGGCGCGGTTCTCCATCGCCTGTCTGGACCCGGACGCCGACTCCGCCGCCCGATCTCTCTACACCGACCTCGCCGCGGACGCCGCCTGGTACGACGAGGAGACCGTGACCGAACTGATGGCCGAGACCACCGCCGGGCTGGGCGCGTCTGGCGCCGGCGACCCCCATTACCTGCTGCTGTTCGCCGTTGACGCGGCGGCCGGCGCACTCGCCGCCCGAGTCGGTGGCCAGACCGGGCTGGAGCAGCTGCGTCGGATCCTGCACGACGGACCGGAGCGGCGGACACATGTGCTGGCCTGGTGGCGGGGGGTCGCGCGGATGCGAGCCGATCTCGGCGGACCAGCCGCCCGCACCGACCAGGTCGGCGCGTGGGTGGCGCTCGACACGCACGGCGGGGAACTGGGCGCCTCGCTCTACCCCGGCACCGGCGGGCCGGACTGGTACCCCCGCCCATGGCGCGGCCTCTTCTTCGACCGGGCGGTGCACCGCTCCGGACAGACGATCATCCCGTACGGGCACCAGCGGTGAGCCAACCAGTGCCGAGTGAGTCGTACCCGGCGCAGGTACGACGACTGGCCGACCTGACCGAGCAGCTATCGGCGCAGCGGGCCGAGGCACACACCTGGTACGAGCAGCAGTGTGCGGCCGCGCGGCGCGCCGTGGCGAGCGCCGAGGACCAGGTCCGGCACGCGGAACGGGAGGTGACGGCAGCCCGCCGGCTGCAGGAGCGGGTCGAGGCTGAAGTCCGCCTGTTGTGGCAGGAGCTACGGGGGCGGTTTCGGTCGGCCGGCCGCCGGATGGACGGCCCCCCGGGCCCGGTAAACGGCATCACCGGGAATCCCCTGCCGATGCTGGCCGCGGTGCGGGACCTCCTGGCGCGTACCGGCCAACCCGGTGAGCTGCCCAGATCCGCCAATCCGCTGCTAGCCGTCTGCGGGTTTGGCGGTGCGCTGGTCACGTACGCCCTGGGCACCGTCGCCCGGACCGCCGGCGACCGGTACGGCGGGGACCTGGCGGTCGGGCTGCCGGTGTTGGCGCTGGTAGTGACCTTGCTCGGCCCGCTGGTCGGCCTGGTCCCTGCGAAGATTCTCGCCGACCGGCGACACGCGGTGCTCGGTCCGCGCCCGATGGCCGTGGTGGTGGTCGCCGGACTGCTGACGACGGGGCTCCTGCTGGCCCTGGCCCGCTGAACCGGTCAGCGGCGGCAGCGTCGGGTCCACTATTGCGCCCCCGTCGGGCAGGTTCAGGCAGCTGCTCTGGGTAGGGACGGCAACCGCTTCCCGGAGCAGGCGGCGCACGAGGGTGATCCGGTCGGTGTCGTCGGCCAGGCCGGGCAGGTCCCCGACTCGGCTGACTTCTCCGGAGAGCAACGCACGCAGGGCCGGGGCGCATACCTGCGGCAGAGTGATCGTGCGGTCGAAGACCCGCAGCGCCACCCGCTCGCCCGCAGCAGTGAGCTGCCACCGCAGGCCCGGGCGAGGAGCGACCCGGCTGTCTGGGCCGAGCGCCTCCAACGCAGCCGTCTGGGCAAGGGGATACAGCGGAGCCGGCCGGGCCGCCGGCCATGCCCGTTGCCGCAGCCGGGCGGCGAGCGCTGCTGGATCGACGCAGCGCAGCCAGTCCCGCAGTACCTCAACGGTCTCCGTCAACTCGGGCTTCACCGCCTCCGGGTCGGAGACGTCAATCCCGAATGGCAGGCTGGCCCGCAGCCGCGGCTCCTCGGTGGCGAGCGCGAGCAGCTCCTCGACCAGCGTGTATCGCGTTAGCGCCCGAACACCGACGGTCAGGTGCAGTGAGCTGCGTTCCTGGGCCTTGGCACTGTGCAACCAGCCACGGGGCAGGTACAGCGCATCCCCGGGGGCGAGCAGCACGTCCAGAGCGGGTGCGCCCGTCGCGGTCGCGGAGACTTCATCGGCTCGGCCGCCCCATGGCTGCTGCTCTAGCGGGTCGGGGAGCACCGGCGGGTGGATTCGCCAGTGCTTCCCGCCGTCGACCTGGAGGACGAAAACGTCGTGCGTGTCGTAGTGGGTGGCGAATCCCTGGCTGCCGGCGGGAGTTAGGTAGGCGTTGACCTGCAACGGCTGCCCGACAGCCAGGCCAAGCTCCCGGGTGAAGTCGATGAGTGCCGGCCAGGTGCGGTGTAAGCCCTGCAACACCAGAGTGGCGCCACCGGCGTACAGGCCGAGGATCTTCTCGTCGAGGACCTGGTCGGCGATCTCGGCACCCGCGCCCCCACCGCCGGTGTATCGGGCCGCCGGCACCAACACGCCGTCCTGCGCCACCCGCAGGAACGGCGTGCGTAGGCCACGCCGACTGAGTAGTTCATCGGCATCTGCCGGGCTGAGCAGGTCGCAAAAGCCACGCTGGTTGGGCAGCTCATCGGCGCGGGATAGCAGCGGCGTCTGTCCCCAATGCCGGGCGACGAACTTCGCCGGCTCGACCGAGACGCACCGGGCTAGCGCCGACGCCCACTCAGCGGGTGTCGCGGACCAGTCGGCGGGGAACGGAGATACCGGGCGACCAGGGCTACCCGGCGAGTCGAGGTACGGCACTGCGTGGTTCAGCCCGCGCTACCGTCGGCACCACCATCGTGCTGCCCCGGNGTCGCGCCACCATCAGCCGGACCCTCCGCNCTNCCGTCGGCACCACCATCGTGCTGCCCCGGAGTCGCGCCACCATCAGCCGGACCCTCCGCNCTNCCGTCGGCACCACCATCGTGCTGCCCCGGAGTCGCNCCACCATCAGCCGGACCTTCGAGGCCGGCGCCGCCGGAGGTCGTCATGTCGTCGTCGTTGAGTGCCATGGGTACTCCTCGGCTGTGCCCCGTCCGCGAGCGCCGGGGTCCGTCGTACGGCGGGGATTCCCCCACCTCCAGCCCTCCCCACCACACGGTAGCCGCCCCAGGGGCCCGACGCTGGTGGTTCGCCAGTCGACAGCCCGGGGTCCGCCCTGGTGCCCGGGCGGGCGCCGACGCGGTCAGGACATCATCCGGGCCAGGTCCTTTGGCATGTTGTCCTTCACGTCGTCCCACTGCCCCGAGCTGACATGCCGGTGCAGGACGTCGAGCACCACCTGCACCAGGTGCTCCGCATCGCCCTGAAGGTCATAAGTGAACTGCTTCCGGAACTCAAGGAGGAAGTCGTCTCGGTTCAGCTTGACCGGAACGTCCATCGGCTGCCAGCCGTCGAAGTAGATTCCGCGGATCACCAACGGCAGCTGCGCGGCGAACGCCACGCTCTCCTGCACCGGCAGTCGATCACGTAGCAGGTGCAGCATCGTCCGTAGGGCGCAGTAAGACTGGTTCCGCTGTCCCTTCGGCCAGCCGAGGGCCTCCTCGATGTCCTGAAGGATCAGATTCGTCTTCTGCGTGGACGCGTCGATCGCGGACTGTAGCTGCTCAGCCATCTCTCCACCCCCGAACGTCGGGCTCCCAGCGGCCATCGTCGTCTCGCCGCCGGGGACCAACCGGGCCGCGGCGCTGTCGCACCGGGCTGACCCGGCCAGGCCGGGGCGTCCGCCGCCGATCGCCGGGCGTTCCGACGACGTGGAGAACGACGCCTCGGCGGCGCCTCGGTCTCGTCTGCACCATGACCATCCAGCCACCTCCGTCTGCTCCGGCCGCGCCAATCCGGCGGCAACGACGCGTCAGGCCGCGCGACGCTCCCGAGTTTGTTTGCAGGTCACGCAGGTCGTCGCCGATGGGAAGATCTCCAGCCGCTCCACTGGAATGGAGGCGCCGCAGCCTTCGCAGAAGCCGTAGGTGCCCTCTTCCAGCCGAGTCAGGGCGTGCTCGAACTGCGCCCGGCGGTCGAGGATAGTTCGCAACAGGGACTGCGCGGTGTCCCGCTCCGCGGTCTTCGTGCCGCTGTCGGCCTGGTCATCGCCCGCGGTGTCCCCGACCTCGACCAGGCGCAGCACCTGACTCTGCATCACAGCCTGCTCATACTCGGCGGCAAGCTCGTCGTAGCGGGCCTGCAGGGACTGCCGGATCTGATCGGCTTCCGCCTGGGGTCGGGGCGGGTCGACCGGGTCGTGGACGAGCATCGCTGCCTGCCTTCCTGAGGGCCTCCCGGTCCACTGGACCGGTGCTGGTCGTCGCTGCACGGGTGGCGACCCGTGTGATGAGCCGACCGAATACCCCGCACCGCCACGGACCAAACCGCCGTCTATCCGGCTACCCGGGACCGCTGGCACAAGGCAGCACCAAGACGGGTAGGCCGCAGTCAACCACTGCGGTCGATGCTCACCCGGGCGTCGTCGGCGAGCCGGTAGCCGACCCCGTAGACGGTGGTGACCAGGGGAACGTCGACGCCAACCTTGCCCCGCAGTCGGCGCACGTGCACATCCACCGTGCGCACCCCCGCATGCTCGTAGCCCCAGACCGCATTGAGCAGTTGCAGCCGCGTGAAGACCCGTCGGGGGTGGGCGACCAGGTGTAGCAGCAGATCGAACTCCAGCCGGGTCAGCGACAAGGGGTCGCCGTCACGCAACACGGAACGGGAGGAGGCGAGGATGTGCAAGGTGGGGATGGTGGGGGCGAGCGACCGGCTCGGCGAGCGGCCTGCCGGAACCGGTTCCACTCGCCGGTCCGAAAACCCGTTGCCGGTCATGGTGACCGTGCTGTCACCACATTCCATCAGTTCACGGGCCGCGTCCAGCAACCGCCGGGCCGCCGGATTCAGCGTCTCGTCGCTGGCCAATGGGATTGACAGGGTCACCGTGAGGACGGGAGGAACCGTATTGGTGGGACGGCGCTGACCACCCGGAGGGCGGCCGGGAACAGCGGGTTGGGACGAATGCCATCCGGCGCGCGACGAAGCGGGGCTGACCGACATGGTCCTCCTTGGCTGGTCCGGGTATCTCCCCAACGGCCCGGGACGCCGCTTCACCGATGCTTCCCGGCACCCGTTCGGTGGTCAAGGGGCAGCTGCGTTGCATGAATGTGACAATTGACTAACACATCGGAGCGGAACGCTCGCTCTGCGTACGAGGTCAACTGATTACAGCAGAGCCGTTGAGAGGACCCGATCCGGGGGTCCCCTCCGCGTTCACATTTCCCAGCCCTTGCCCACCGCCCGTGTCACCCAGCACCTGGCGGGGTATACAGAAACGGTGGAGAACTCACTCCCCCAGCAGCTACGCGCCGCCGCCGCGGCGTTGCTCGCTGCCCTGGACGAGCCGGAACGCACCCGGGCAACCCATCAGTTCGACGATCTGAGGGCACGGCGCTGGATCGAGTACCGGCCCCGGCCCCGGCCCGGCGTCTGCCTGGCCGACCTGCGCCGCGCCGCCCGGAAGGCCACCCACCGACTACTGGCAAGCGCCCTGAGCCCGTCAGCGTATGCCCAGGCAGTGGCGATCATCGGTCTGGAGGAGGTACTCGACCGGGCCGAGGGGTGGCGCCGCGGCCGACACAGCGACGACTACTGGGTGGCGGTCTTCGGTGACCCGATCCGGGACGAGGCCTGGGGGTGGCGGGTCGAGGGACACCACCTGTCGATCAGCATGACCATCGTGGCCGACCAGGTCTCCCCCGCTCCGGTCTTCTTCGGGGCGAACCCGGCCGCCGTCCGGTGGGCCGGTCGGCCAGTCACCCGCCCGCTCGGCCCCGAGGAGGACCTGGGCCGGGCGTTACTGGATACCCTCAGCCCGCAGGTACGGGCGACAGCCGTCATCGCCGAGGCGGCTCCCACCGACATCATCAGCGCGACCCGACCTCGCGTGGACACCCCGATGGCTCCCCTCGGCGTCTCCGCTGACCGACTCAGCCCCACCGGCCGAGCCCTGTTGGACCAACTTGTCGCCCTATACCTGGAACGGTTCCCGCCAGAGTTGGCGGACCGAGAGGCCCGTCGGCTCGCCGGGTCCCCGGTGCACTTCGCCTGGGCTGGACCGAGCTGGCCGGGTCAGCGCCACTACTACCGCGTGCAGGGCGACGACCTGCTGATCGAGTACGACAACACCGCGGACGACGGCAACCACGCCCACACCGTGCTGCGCCGCCCGAGCAGTGACTTCGGCGCCGACCTGGACCTGCTGGCTGCCCACCACCGGGTCGCCCACTGAAGCCTGCGGCGAGTCCGCCGGAACTGCCCCACCTCGGCCGCACGGACCTCTCCAGCGCGACTGATTAGTTGTCGCGAGGCCGAGAAACCGTGGTAACCAACCGCTCGGCCACCTCCCGCAGCGGAATCCCGAGTGAAGACGCCGCGCTGCGCAGCACCGTCACGGCCTCCTCAGCCCGGCATCCCCGCTGGGTCATGACGACCCCGATCGCCTGCCCGACAACGCTCTCGCCAAGCAGCGCCACGTCGACCTGACCGGCCTCGGCCACCACCCGCGCCCGATCCCGTACCGCGGCGAGCAGTAGACCGGCCTGCTCGGCCACCAGCATCGCGGTCAGCTGATGCCGAGGGGTAAGCACCTCCCGAACTCCCGCATAGAGGTTGAGCGCGCCGATCACCTGTTCGTCGATGTCGACCGGTGCGGAGATCACGGCCGATACCCCGAGCCGACGGGCACGCACAGTCCAGTCCGGCCACCGCGTCTCGACGCTCAGTTGCTCGGCGACCACCAGCTCCCGCTGCCCGATCGCCGCCATCGCGGGCGTGTCTGGGCCGTGCCGCAGGTCGTCGAGCTCGGCGAGTCGGGTGTCGGAGGCCACCGCTCCGGCCGGTTCCCCCGCGCGCAGGGAGGTGAACCCGCACCAGCTGACCCCCGCGACGCCGTCCCGAGCGATCTGGACGAGGGCGGTCAGCGCGGCGTCGAGGTCGGTCGCGCCGATCAGCCCGGCGGTCAGCTCCCGGAGCAGTCCCGCGGTCTCCAGAACACCGAGCGTCTCCCCGACCGACTCCCGCGTCTCCAGGTTCACCAGAGCCCCACCTCCATCACGCCGTACGCACCGAATCCCATCACCGGAGCCGCCTGAGTTTCGTACCTATCCCGACTCCGCGGCCCCGGCCTACTACCCCGCGGGGAGGGGCCGAAACTACCCAAACAGGGCGACCTCCGAAGCCGGAGGCTACCGGAACACTCCGGACAGGTCAGCGGGATCCGGAGCTGAGCCGCCGCCCCACCGAGGCGATGAGCCGGTCGAGCTCCGAACCGAACGGGTTGTCGTGCACGAGGTACGTCCACGTCGCGCTCGGCCGGACCAGCTTGGACTCGTCCGGCTCCCAGTCCTCGTCGAGCTCCGTCTCGGTAAATGTCTCGATGGTGCGCCGCTCGATCTCCGGCACCAGCTCGTTGAAGGAGGGCACCGCAGCACGGTGGAACTCGTCGAGCGGGTCCAGCCGGCCCAACGCCCGCAGGTGAACACCCTCGCGGACCTCGGAGAGCTCGGCGAGGTGTTCGGCCCAGAGCCGGTCCAGGTGGAACAACGCAATTGACCGGGCGGCCCGAGCGAGAAGATCCTCGTCCATCTCGCCGGCCTTGTCCGAGACCTTGTCAAGCAGCATCAGGGCGGCAACATCGCTGGTCAGCAGCCGCTCGCGGCGCTCCGCCAGCGCCTTACGCTGCTGCTCCACCACCACGCTGTAGCGCCAGGTGTTGCGGTGGATCTCATGGTTGACCCCCTCCGCGACCCGCTGGGCGTGCTCCACGGCGTAATCCACCTGCGGGTCGGTGACCAGCCCGTCGGCGTTCATCCGCGGCGACGGCGGCACCGTGTCGCCGGCATGCCGAACCACAAGATCATCCTGCAGGCTGACGAAGAAGACCGACCCACCCGGGTCGCCCTGCCGACCGGCCCGCCCGCGCAGCTGATCATCCACCCGGCGGCTGTCGTGCCGGCCACTGCCGATCACATAGAGGCCGCCCAGCTCGGCCACCCGATCCCGGTCCGCCTGATCGCTGCCGCCGAGCCGGATGTCGACACCCCGGCCGGCCATCTGAGTCGAGACCGTGACCGCGCCGAAGGCGCCGGCCTCGGCGATGATCGCCGCCTCCTCGTCGTCATTTTTGGCGTTTAGCACGATGCAGGGGACGTCAGCGGCGTCGAGGCCCGCCGCCAGGCTTTCGGATTCCTTCACGTCGAGGGTGCCGACCAAGACCGGCCGCCCTCGCTCGTGGTTGCGCCGAATCTCGTCGATCAGCGCCTCCTCCTTCTCCGCCTGCGTCGCGTAGATCCGGTCCGGCTCGTCCTCGCGGATACACGGCGTGTTCGGCGGGACCACGGCCACCTCGAGATCAAAGAATTCGCGCAGCTGCTCGCCGACCAGCACCGCGGTTGCCGTCATCCCGCACACGGTCGGGTAGAGCCCGATGTATGCCTGCACCGCGATCGTACCGAGAACCTCCCCCTCGGCGGTGGCGTCGAGCCCCTCCTTGGCCTCGACCGCCGCCTGCAGTCCGTCGGGCCAGCGGCGACGCTGCGCCACCCGTCCGCGCATCTCGTCGATCAACTCGACCGTGCCGTCCCGCACGATGTAGTCCACATCGCGGTGCAGCAGGGCGTGCGCATGCAGCGCCACGTTCACCGCGGAGAGCTGGGCGACCTGCTCCTCGTCGTACAGGTCGATGCCGAGCTTGGCCTCGACGGCGCTGAGACCGTCGGCGGTGAAGGCGACGCTGCGACCGTCCTCGGCCACCGTGTAGTGCCGGCCCTCGCGCAACCCACGCATCAGCGCCGCGGCGGTGTGCACTGGATCCTGTTCACCGGCAACCGCTCCGGCGAGGACCATCGGCACCCGGGCCTCGTCGATCAGGATCGAGTCGGCCTCGTCCACGATCGCGGTACGCAGCGCCGGCTGGACCCGCTCCTCAATGTCGGTGACGAGCTGGTCGCGCAGGTAGTCGAAGCCCGCCTCGCTGACCGACACGTACGTGACATCGCAGGCGTACGCCGCGCGCCGTTGTTCTGGGTTGGACGCCTCGTTGACCCAGCCGACGGTCAGCCCGAGCAGGTCATATACCGGCTTCATCCATTGGGCGTCCCGACGGGCCAGATAGTCGTTGACGGTCAGTACGTGCACCGGACCGTTGCCGAGGCGAACGTGCCCGTACGCGGCGACCGTCGCGGTCAGGGTCTTGCCCTCACCGGTGGCCATCTCGGCGACCTTGCCGGAGAGCAGCGCCATCGCGCCGAGTAGCTGCACATCGTAGGGCCGCTGGTCCAATCCGCGGTGGGCGGCCTCGCGGCCAACCGCACAGATCTCCACGTAGCCCTCGGCCCGGCCGGCGGCCTCGGTCAGCTCGGCATCGTCGAGAGCCTGCAGTTCCTCAACCCGGGCCTCGATGGCGGGCAGGAGTTTCTCCAGCGGGGCGAGGTCGACTGTCGTCCCGGGGCGCTGGAGGAACCGGCGGAATCTGCTCTTCAACCGTTGCGACACACCCATGAGCGGCAACGGTACGCGACCGGACCGATCTTCAGCGGCCCGCCCGGTTCCGCCGGCGGCGTCGACAAGCGCCGCTGGTGGCTAACTGCCGTAGGTGACCAGGTCGACCCAGGGCGGGAGCGCGCCACCGCCGGTCCTGGTGAGCGAAAATACCGCTCTAGCCTGAATAATCCCTCTCGCCTGGTTTCATGGTCAGAGGGGCGGGTAGCCGTGCCCGTCCTATCTGTCGTCAGCGGGGTGAAGGTCCATGCCCAAGCGGGTCACCACGGAACCACGCGACCGGGGTCCGGCGATCCTGGCACCGGCACGCTTTGGCGGCTACCCAGGCCCGAGGCGGCCGGCGCTACCCGGTAGCACGCTGGCCCGGTGGCTATCCACCACCGACCACAAGCAGATCGGCCTGCTCTACCTGATCACAGCCTTCGGCTTCTTCGTGCTAGCCGGAATCGAGGCGATGCTGATCCGGGGTGAGCTGGCCCGGCCTGGGCTCCAGTTCCTCTCCCCCGAGCAGTACAACCAGCTGTTCACCACCCACGGCCTGGCGATGCTGCTGCTCTTCGCCACCCCGGCGGCGCTGGGGATGGCCAACTACATCGTCCCGATCCAGATCGGCGCGCCGGACGTCGCGTTCCCCCGGCTGAACGCCTTCGGCTACTGGCTCTTCCTCTTCGGCGGCCTGCTGCTCTTCGGCAGTTTCCTGACCCCGGGCGGCTCCGCCGACTTCGGCTGGTTCGCCTACACCCCGCTGAGCCAGGCCGAGCACTCCCCCGGAATCGGCCCCGACATGGTACTGGTCGGCCTCGCCCTCGGCGGTGTCGGCACGATCCTGACCGCGGTCAACCTGATCACCACCATCGTCACTCTCCGGGCCCCCGGCATGACCATGTTCCGAATGCCGATCTTCACCTGGAACATGCTCTTCACCAGCATCCTGATCCTGCTGGTCTTCCCCCTGCTGGCCGCCGCGCTCTTCGCCCTGCTCGCCGACCGGCTCCTGGGGGCACACGTCTTCGATCCGGCCACCGGCGGACCACTGCTCTGGCAGCATTTGTTCTGGTTCTGGGGCCACCCCGAGGTCTACATCATCGCGGTGCCCTTCTTCGGGATCATCACCGAGATCATCCCGGTATTCGCCCGCAAACCCGTCTTCGGATACACCGGACTGGTGTTCGCCACCGGCGCCATCACCGTGCTGTCCATGGCGGTCTGGGCACACCACATGTTCGGCACCGGTCAAGTACTACTGCCGTTCTTCAGCATCCTGAGCTACCTGATCGCCGTACCGACCGGGGTGAAGTTCTTCAACTGGATCGGCTCCATGTGGAAGGGGCAGCTCACCTTCGAGACACCGATGCTCTTCTCCATCGGCTTCCTGGTCACCTTCCTGTTCGGCGGTCTCACCGGGGTGCTGCTGGCCAGCCCACCGGTGGACTTCCACGTGACCGACAGCTACTTCGTGGTGGGGCATTTCCACTACGTGCTCTTCGGTACGGTGGTCTTCGCCTTCTTCGGCGGGATCTACTTCTGGTTCCCGAAGATGACCGGCCGACTACTCGACGAACGACTCGGCAAGGTCCACTTCTGGACCATGTTCCTCGGCTTCCACGGCACCTTCTTGGTCCAGCACTGGCTGGGCAACGAGGGAATGCCCCGGCGGTACATCGACTATCTGCCCGGCGATGGGTTCACCACCCTGAACACAATCTCCACCATCTCGTCGTTCGTACTCGGAGCATCCACCCTGTTCTTCATCTGGAACGCCTGGAAGTCCTGGCGGTACGGGCCCGTCGTCAACGTGGACGATCCATGGGGGTTTGGTAACTCATTGGAGTGGGCGACGACCTGCCCACCACCACTGCGCAACTTCGACCAGATGCCCCGGATCCGCTCGGAGCGCCCGGCCTTCGACGCCAAGTACGGTCCCCTCGTCGCCAACCTCGGCCGTGATCTGCCGCAGCGCACCACCCGACCGCCGCAGCAGCTCCGCGACGAGCTACACCGGGAGCCACACCTGCCCGAGCCGCCCAGCGCCGAGGGCGCGGTCGGCGCGCGCGAGGCGGAGGCCTACCACCCCGCTCCCCAGTCCGGGGCGCGGCCAGTCGAGGTGCCGGAGCCGGAGGACATACGCCGACCCAGCTTCGGGGAGACCGACGAGCCCGAGGGGACCACCGACTTCGAAACCCCGCAGGAACCGACCGACCGGTGGCGCCATCCCCGTGGACCCGGCGACAGCACCGAGAACTGAGCCGGCGGGCCGGTCCTACCAGCACCGAGAACTGAGCCGGCGGGCTGGTCCTACCAAGGCTCTAGGGCGGGCCGGTCCAAACAAGCGCCATGACGGACCGGACTTACCGAGTTCTGGGGCGGGCGGTCTCCGCCTCGGCGACACCGTTCTGCCACGGCGGCGGCGCGTCGGCGAGCATCGCCTGCCGCAGCCAGGTCAACGCCCGGGACAACAGCCGGGACACGTGCATCTGGGAGATGCCGAAGCGGGCGGCGATCTCCGCCTGGGTCTGGTTGCCGTAGAAACGCATGGCGAGAATCCGCCGTTCCCGCCAGGGCAGCCGATGCAGCAGACCGCTCACGGTGACCCGATCATCGACCGACTCCAACGCGTTGTCGGACTCACCCACCAGGTCGCCGAACTCGGCCGAGCTCTCGCCGCCGACCGGGGCGTTGAGCGACGCCGGACTGTAGCCGGCAGCCGACTCCAACGCCGCGAGGATCTCCTCTTCCGGCGTCTCCAACCGCGCCGCCAGCTCCGCCACCGTGGGCGCTCGAGACAGCTCGCTGGTCAGTGCCGCGGTGGCCTGGCCAACCTCGAGGATGAGGTCACGCAGCCGGCGGGGCACATGCACCCCCCAAGTGCGATCCCGGAAGTGGCGCTTGATCTCACCGACGATAGTGATCGCCGCATACGCGGTAAATGAGCCGCGCTCCGGGTCGTAGCGATCCACCGCGTTCACCAACCCGAGCCGCGCGACCTGTTCCAGGTCCTCCAGCGGCTCGCCCCGCCCGCGATACCGACGGGCCAGTCGTCCGGCGAACGGCAGAGCGAAGCGGACCAGGTCGTCCCGGGCCTCCTGGCACCTGTGTGGCGGCAACCCCGCGATCCGTGCCGCGTACGCCAGAGCCGCCGCGTCGAGGTCCTCCAGGCCCCGCTCGGTCGGTGGCGGAGTACTTGTGGTGGTCTGTCCGAACATCCGCGCCTCCCTCAGGAAGGTCCCGCCCGGATTTGGCAAACCGGTCGTGCGCGTGGCGACACCACGCACCGGGTCGGAAGTGGGTTTCGTGCTGGGACGCCAGCGGGCGCCGGCAGGATCCGGCCGCCGAGCCAGCGGTGTTCCCGCTCCGTAGGTACTCAATCACGGGACCCGGGGTTCGCGAGGATGTTTCGGCGCGTCCGGGTCAGGAGACGAGCAAGCCCTGCTGGGAGCCGCCGTCGCGGAGCGCCGCCAGGGCTGCCGCAACGGTCATCGGCGGCGGTGTCGGCAGGTCGTACGACTGCGCCCGCAGCACCTCGGTGGCCCGACGGGTGGGCACCGACGTGACCGGGTAACCCCGGGCTGCCGACCGATCCAGAACCCGCCGACGACGGCCGAAGCCGGCCACGGCCAGCCATTGGGGCAGCCCGGCGACCGCCGGCGACCGCAACCCCGGCGGCTCCGGCAGCACGTCCACCGAGCTGAACGGCTCACTGCCGGCGAGCCACCACTCCACCCCCTCCACGCTGCGCCGGGTGGCGTTCTCACACCAGTAGGGCACCATGCCGGCCCGAAGCACCTGCCACGGGTCGAGCAACCGACCGCACTCGACGACCAATCGGTTGCCGGTCTTTCCGGCCGCGCGCAGCCAGTGCCGGTACAGGTCCGCGGTCACCGCGCTCAACACCGCCGGCTCTGGCACTAGTATCCGATGCGACGGATGCCGGTGCACCGAACCCCACTCTCGAACGGACTGCTCGAACCCGGGCTCCACCCCCTGTTCGGCCAGGCGGGGCGCCCCCGCCACCGCTGGCGGGCACCACCGTGCGCCGTCGCTTCCAGCCCCGTGGAGCACCTGACGCAACGCGGGACTGTCCGGGTGGAAGTCCACCGGATCAAACCCACTGCCCGGAGAGCCGACCTGAAAGCTGTGCCCGGGGGCGGAGTCCAACACCGGCCAGGTACGGGCATCGCAGAGCAGCAGCACCGGCGCTCCCGGATCCAGGCATTCGGCCAGCAACTGGAGGTAGGCCGCGGGCAGCCAGCGCCAGCGAGCGGCCAACGCGACCGTCGCCCCCGCCAGCGCGCCGCGGCTGGCCGGGCAGTGCACCTGCCGTACGTGGAGTTCGGGGTTGCCGACCAGCAACCGTGCGGCCAGCGCGGCACCGTGATCGAGCGCGGCCTGCGGTCCGTCCACCGCCCCCTGCGGCCAGTGCACGCTCAGCTCGAAGCCGGTGGGTAGCCACGGGATGCCGAGCGCGACCGCGAGGTGCGCCGCCGCGCCGTGCGGGGAGCCGAGCAGCATCCCGGGGTAGCGGCGGCGGGGGTACTGGTCGACGAACCAACGGGCCACCCGTTCTGCGTCCACCTCGGCGGCCTGCCCGACGGTCAGGGCGACCCGACCTGCGGCCCGGGCAGCCGCTGCCCGCCGGACCGGTTCGGGTGCCCCGCTGAGGCGAGACATCCCTCTGGGGTGTCCCAGGTCGGCGCAGTCGGTGCCGCGCAGGGCCCGGGCGGTGGCCGCGACCAGGGTCCGGGCTGCGCTGCCAGCTGCCACGATGCGGTCGCCGGCCAGCCCGTCGACGCGCCCCGCGCGCACCCCGTGCGCCGGCCCGACCTGTCCTCGTTCGCTAACCACGCAGCCCGGCTTCCCGCCCCGATCGGGTTCAAACTGGGCATCCCTTACTCATCGGGATTTACCCGGTAGTCCGACGGATGAGCGGCGGGACCTCAGGCGCGGTCCCGCCCCGGCGTGGCGGCATCGACGTACCGCAGTACCGCGCCCACCCCGCCAGTCAGCTCCGGCGCCTCGTCAGGGCCGAGGACGGTCAACTCCGCATCCGTCCCCACCAATGCCCGCACCAGGGCGGCATCGACGCGTACCTGCTCCGGGTCCCGGACCGACATGGCGGACAGCTGCTCGGGATCGGTGGCGATCTGGGTCGGATCCGACCCAACCCACAGCTCTCCCGTCGCCGCCGGGTCGTCCACGATGAGCAGGTTCTCGACCTGGTCTCGCTGCAGTGCGGAGACCACCGCATCCAACCCGGACCCAACTTCCTCCTGCTGACCGAACCGGTCCAGGGCGGTGCTGACCCGCTGGTCTGCCACCTCGGCAATGGTCTGCACGGTCAGGTCATCCAACTGGGTGAGGTCGGCGCCTCCAGCCCTCTTTCCGGCATCGGTACGGACCAGCACCTCCTGCCAGCGTTCCGGCAGCTGCGCGGCGATCACACCGGTTGCCCGCACATCTCCGGACACCACCACCACGTCGGCGCGCACCTTCTCGGCCAGCTCCGCGGCGGCGGCAGCGATGTCACCCGCGTTGCGGTGCCAGGCTTCCACCGCAGCCCGCTGATAGCGGGACTGGGACCAACCGCCCGGCCGCACGCGACGCAACTGGTAGTCCTGCCGGCCCCGCACCTGGGCGTGCCGGGGCACGCCCCCCGCGCTGACCGCCATCGCGTCCGCTCCAGTCCGGTCGGCGATCACGCGCACCCAGGCCACCTGCTCGCCCCGCTGGGCCAGCAGCGGCATCACGTGTGGCAGCGACCCAACCGCGGCGATATCTCGCAGCGGTGGGGCGGACAGGTACTCCGACAGAGCCACCCGACCATGGCTGGCGAAGACAGCGATGCCGTAGTCCCCCGGCATCGGATTGTGCCCCCGGACCACCCGATCTATCGCCTCGATCGACGCCGGGTCGGCCCCTTGCTCCTGAAGTCGGTCCCGGAGCGCGCGCCAGCGCAGATCCAGCGCGGCGTGGGCATCTTCAGTATCGGCGGAGGCGTCCAGGTACACCGAACACCACGGGCCCGGCCGATCGTAGAGTGGGCGCAGGAAGGACAGCTGCATGCGCGACCCCTTTCCAGCTCGACCCTGTGTTTACCCGTGCCGGCTGGCTTGTCACCTGACCCACGCCACGTGACCGACGTTCATTCCCCCCATTCACCCACACCGGCCGATACCATCGGGGTACAGATCAACCTCTGGGTGGTGGCGATGGACAGCGACCTACATGCCCCACGGATCGTTCATCCGACGGCGCGCGTCGTCACCGGGCGAATCGTCCGGCTACTTGAGGGCTACCCGCGCGAGGTACGGGTGGGCCAGCCGGTGCTGGTGGCCGTGCTCGTGGCAGCCGGCGTGGCGAGAATGCTGATGGCCCTGCTCCGGCAGCTCGTGGCGGCCGGTTCCGGCCGCGGTCGACGCACGTTCAAGGAGCTCAGGAACGGGCCGGAGTTCCTGGTTACCCCCGTCCGCCTGCGGGACTCCGCCGGACGGATGTGCGAGGTCGAGTTGCACGGACACCTGCCGCAGAGCGCCCTGCACCCGGCCGACCACGTGCAACTGACCCTACGCCGCCAGCGCGACTCCGAGCTTCCACCGAAGATCGAGCGGATCGTCAACCTCACCACCGGACAGTCACTCACCCCGCGTACGGCGACGCTCTGGTCACATCTCGGGCCGCCGCTCCTGCTCCAGGCCAGTCTGGGCCTGTTGCTACTGGCCGCAGTCGCCGCCTGTTCCAGCCTGCTGTGAGCCGGGCCCGGTAGCCGCGCGGCCCGCACGGCGGCGGGCACCCCACACCGGATCGACGGGCAACTATCGCGACCCCACCGGGTGGGTGGGAGAACCTAACAGGTCTACCGCTATTGGACGCACTGTGCGAATGTCAGGGGGACCAGCGGTGACAGGGCGGTAACCATGGGCGAAAACGGTAGCGTGCGGACCTTCGACCGTGCGGATCGAGCCCGATATCGCGAAAAGCTCCGCCGCTGCCTCCGGGTCTTCGCCGAGCTGCTACCGGACTCCCGGTTCGACGTGGATCGGCCGACGACCGGGCTGGAGATCGAGCTCAACCTGATCGACGACGAGTCGCGGCCCGCGATGCGCAACGCCGCCGTGCTGGCCGCGGTGGCTGACCCAGACTTCCAGACCGAGCTGGGTCAGTTCAACCTGGAGATCAACGTAACTCCACTGCAGCTCGCCGGCACCGGGGCATCGGAGTTCGAGCAGACGCTGCGTGAGCGCCTCAACGCCGCCGACACCCGGGCCCGCACCACCGGCGCCCGTCTCGTCATGATCGGAGTCTTGCCGACGCTACGGCCCGAACACCTCACCTCGGCCGCGCTCTCCGCGAACCCCCGTTTCGAACTGCTCAACGAGCAGATCTTCGCTGCACGGGGCGAAGATCTGCGAATCGCCATCAACGGCGTGGAGCGACTGGCGATCAGCGCGGACACCATCACTCCAGAGGCGGCCTGCACCAGCGCTCAGTTCCACCTCCAGGCCAGCCCCGCCCAGTTCGCCGACTACTGGAACGCGGCGCAGGCGATCGCCGGCGTGCAGGTGGCGCTGGGTGCCAACGCACCGCTGTTCTTCGGCCGGGAGCTATGGCAGGAGACGCGGATCCCGCTATTCGAACAGGCGACCGACACCCGCGCAGAGGAAATCAAGGCACAGGGCGTCCGTCCCCGGGTGTGGTTCGGGGAACGCTGGATAGCCACCGCCCTCGACCTCTTCGAGGAGAACGTCCGCTACTTCCCCGCGCTGCTGCCGGTCTGCGACCCGGAGGACCCAGCCGACGCGATCGCGACTGGTGCCATGCCGCAGCTGGCCGAGCTCCGCCTGCACAACGGCACCATCTACCGGTGGAACCGGCCGAGATACGACGTCGTAGCGGGCCAGCCGCAGTTACGGCTGGAGAACCGCGTGCTGCCGGCCGGGCCCACCGTGGTGGACACCGTCGCCAACGGGGCGTTCTTCTTCGGCCTCGTCCGTGCGCTGGCGGAGAGTGACCGCCCGCTGTGGTCGCAGATGTCCTTCAACGCCGCCGAGGAGAACTTCACCACCTGCGCCCGGCACGGCATCGACGCGCAGGTCTTCTGGCCGGGCCTCGGCTACCTATCCGTCACCGAGTTGGTGCTCCGCCGATTACTACCGCTGGCCCACCACGGGCTGGACCGCTGGGGAATGGACCCGACCGAGCGGGATCGGCTGCTCGGCATCATCGAGCAGCGCTGCCTCACCGGCCGCAACGGGGCGAGCTGGCAAGTCGCCACCCTGAACCGGCTCGAGTCCGCTGACCGCCTGGGCCGGCCCGAGGCGCTACGCGAGGTGGTCCGCCACTACGTGGACCTGATGCACAGCAATCGACCGGCCCACGAGTGGCCCATTCCCTGACCCGCCGGTCGAATTCGGATTGCCGGCCGGTGCCCGAGCTGCGACCGTCTGCGCAAGCCGCGGCCGACACTGCACAGTGACCGTCCGCCCCTGACGCCGATGGAGACAGTCGGCATGCGGTACGTCCGCATGTACTTCCCGGTCTGGGATGACGCGCTGCCGGGGTCCGAGGAGGGAGAGGTCGAGTACGAGCTGACCCGAGAGATGTGGGGAGCACGGCGGGGGTAAGCGGGTCGTGGATAAGGACTAGGTACTCTCGGGCAGCACCCGCCGTGCCGCTCGGTTGTCGCCGGCCAGAGGTAGGCGCAGCGAGGAGGCACTGAGCACGTGGCGAGAACAATCAGGGTCAGCACCCGAAACGCGACCTTCCAGCAATGGCAGGCCCTGCTGACCAATCGCACCAAACGCCAGCGTGCGGGGGAATTCGTGGTCCAGGGGGTTCGGCCCATCACCCTCGCCGTCGAGCACGATTGGCAGGTCCGTGCCCTGCTCTATCCCGACGGGCAGAACCTCTCCCGATGGAGTCGAGACCTGCTGGACCGGGTCGGCGGGGCCAGCCGGGTAGCGGTGTCGCCGGAGCTGTTGGGTGAGCTCGGGGGCAAGGACGAGGAGCCGCCAGAGTTACTTGCGGTGGTTGGGCTCCCCGAGGACCGACTGCCGCGGATTCCCTGCACGGCCAACATGTTGGTGCTGGTCTTCGACCGACCGACCGCTCCCGGCAACATTGGTTCGCTGGTGCGCTCCGCGGACGCCTTCGGAGCCGCCGGCGTGGTCATCACCGGGCATGCGGCCGACCCCTACGACCCCAAGTCCGTGCGCGCGAGTACCGGTTCGATGTTCACCGTGCCCGTGGTACGCGTGCCGAGCCATCGTGCGGTGCTGGACTGGGCCGACTCGCTGCGCGCTACCCGCATCCCCATCGAGATCGTCGGCACCGACGAGGACGGCGAAGTGGAGATCGCCGCACACGACCTCACCGGACCGAAGATCATCGCGGTGGGGAACGAGACGCGCGGACTCAGCACGGCGTGGCGGCAGTCCTGCGACCGTACGGTCCGGATCCCGATCACCGGCGCCGCCAGCTCCCTGAACGCCGCCGCCGCGGCGACCGTCGTGTTGTACGAGGCCGCACGGCAACGAACAGTGTCGGCCGCCAGCGTGGAAGCTCAAGTACGTCCGTAGCGGCGGCCGACAAACTACCCCACCGACCTAGGCGCGTACCTGCGTGAGCCAGTCGGTGACGGAGCGTGGAGCGAGATCAAGCAACCGCTGGGCGCTGTTCTCCTCGGCGATGGTGTTCCCGGCCTGGGCGTTCAACAGCTCGTACAGACCCACCACGCCGGCGCTGGCACCGGCGCCGAAGAGCGGGGTGATGAGCTCGCCGAACGCGGCCGGAGTGATGGCCTCGTAGCGCACCTCCGCGCCCAGGTAGGCGGAGAATCCCGCGGCCAGGTCCGCCCCCGTCAACCCCGGCCGATGCCCGACGGCGACCGTACCGGTGGTAGCGGTCGCGTCAGTCAGGAGCCGGGTGACGACGTCCGCGACGTCCAGGTGGGAGCTCCACGACATGGAGAAGTTCTCCGGCAGCGGATAGCGCAGGATCCCCTCCGCACGTACGGGCCCCATGACGACGGGCAGTAGCAGATTTCCAGGTAGAGGCGCGGAGCGACGACCGCCGTCGGGACGCCACTCGCCTCGAGGTCGCGGATGAGCTGGACGACCGGAGTCTCCGGCGCGGCTTGCAGCGGCGTCCCCGGCTGGTCAACGATCTGACCGCTGGTGGAGATGACCACCCGGTGCGGTCGGGCCGCTGCGACTGCCGCGGCGACCGCTTTGGCATAGATTTCCAGATCGGTCGGGGCGCCCAACGGAAGGTGGACGAACACACCCTCCGCACCGGTGTAGGCCGCGGCCAACGAGTCGGCGTCCGCCAGGTTGACTGCGGTTGAGGCGAAGCCGTCCGGCACGGTGGTGGTGTCGCGGACCGCGGCGACTGCGGGCTGCCCCGCCGCCTGAAGAGCGGACAGAACAGGGAAACCCTGGGCGCCGGTGGCGCCGTGTACGAAATAAGACATCTCGCAATTAACGCATATGACTGTGCAGGCACGCCAGTTCGGGCAAGCCTCCGCCGGGCCCTCGGCCATATCGCCGGGCCCTCGGCCACATCAGCGGGTGCCGGGAACCCCGGACACCCGCGAACCGCCGGCAGTCACTGACACCAACGTGTCAACGACTGCCGGCCGGTTGAGTTGGCGAGTTCGCTCCGCTCAGCGCTGCTCGAGGTTGACGTAGTCGCGCTGCACGGCACCGGTGTAGATCTGCCGCGGACGGCCGATCTTCGTCTCCGGGTCATTGATCATCTCACGCCACTGGGCGATCCAGCCGGGGAGCCGGCCCAGCGCGAACAGCACCGTGAACATCTTCGTCGGGAAGCCCATGGCCTTGTAGATCAGGCCGGTGTAGAAGTCCACGTTCGGGTAGAGCCGGCGGGAGACGAAGAAGTCGTCGGCGAGCGCGATCTCCTCCAGCTCCATCGCGAGGTCCAGCATCGGATCCGAGTTGGACATCCGACCGAGCACGTCCTGGGCGGCCTTCTTCACGATGGTGGCCCGGGGGTCGTAGTTCTTGTAGACCCGGTGGCCGAAGCCCATCAGCTTCGCACCGGCCTGCCGGTCCTTGACCCGCCGCACGAAGGAGCGGACATCGCCACCGTCGGCGCGGATCGTCTCCAGCATCTCCAACACGGCCTGGTTCGCGCCGCCGTGCAGCGGACCGAAGAGGGCGTTCACACCGGCCGAGACCGAGGCGAAGAGGTTGGCGTTGCTGGAACCCACCAGCCGCACGGTCGAGGTGGAGCAGTTCTGCTCGTGGTCGGCGTGCAGGATGAACAGCATGTCCAGCACCCGAGCCATCACCGGGTCGACCTCGTACGGCTCGGCCGGCACGCCAAAGGTCATCCGGAGGAAATTCTCCACGTACCCGAGGGAGTTCTCCGGGTACAGCAGCGGCTGGCCGATCGACTTCTTGTAGGCGTACGAGGCGATGGTCGGCACCTTCGCCATCAGCCGGACCGTCGACATCTCCACATGCTCGTCGTCGAACGGGTCGAGGCTGTCCTGGTAGAAGGTGGAGATGGCGCTGACCGCCGAGGAGAGCACCGCCATCGGGTGCGCGTCCCGGGGGAAGCCGTCGAAGAACCGACGCATCTCCTCGTGCAGCAGCGAGTGCCGCCGGATCCGCTCGGTGAACTCGGTCAGCTGCTGCTGGGTGGGCAGCTCACCGTAGGTCAGCAGGTACGAGACCTCCAGAAAGGAGGACTTCTCCGCCAGCTGCTCGATCGGGTAGCCACGGTAGCGCAGGATCCCCGCGTCGCCGTCGATGTAGGTAATCGCGGACGAACAGGCGGCCGTGTTCACGAAACCAGGGTCGTAGGTCGTCATCCCGGTCTGCTTGAGCAGCTGGCTCACCCCGATGCCGGCGGGACCCTCGATCGCCGTGTTCACCGGCATCGACAGCTGCCCACCGGGGTGATCGAGCTTGACTTCCGTCATGTGCGTCCTCGCTTTGCCGACAGATCTTCTTCGTTGAATTTCCTTCGCTTTTACCGTATTCGCGCTTCCCAGGACACCGCCCGCGGTGGTTCGCTGTGAGGTATGCGTCACCCCTTTTCCCGGCCGACCGGCCAGGAAACGCCGACCGGTTGACCACCGTCAGGACAAGGAGTTCGCCCGGGGTAGGACAGGACGAGCGAAACCGTTCGACCACAGACACCGGATGAAATAACCACAAAACACTACAAATGGCCTGGCATGGAGGCGGGATGGGGGGCCGGGCCGGGCAACGGGCAACCACGGCCAGGCCGAGCCGACCAGCTACCAGTGACCGGGGGCGGGAGAGCAGAGTCGGTCAGGAGAGTGCGAGGTGGGTCAGTGTTTCATCGGGGGCGACGAGGAAGAGACCGAGCTGGTTCGTTCCGGACCGGAAGAGCTGATCGTCACCGATCAGAGCGGCAAATCGGCGCCCACCCTCATCCCGGCCAACCACCGGAACCACGACGGCGATCCGGTTGTTGATGGCCACCGCCAGCGGGGTGCCGTCGGGGACCTCGTCGGGCAGGTCACCCCAGACCAGCGCGGGCAGCATGCCCTGGTCCGGGTCCACCTCCCGGAAGGCAGCCAGGTTCTCGACCCGGGCCACCCCTTCCGTCGGCTGATCCGGCACCACGCTGCCGATCAGCGGGTGCGGCGCGGCGGGCGGCGCCGCGCTGGGTACGCCGCCGCCGATCGGGGTCGGCTGCGCGGGGCGGTCATAGAAGACCTTGTTCGCCTCCGCCCGGGGTGCCTCCCGCGCCGACCGGCCGTCAACCGCCCAGGGCAGCCGGATCGCCGCCTCGTCGGCGAGGGTGGGCAGCAGGTCAACGTGCTGCCAGTTCCGGTCATCGAGCCGCCCGGTGCGCTGCCCGGGGTATTTGACAAACAGCGGCACCCAGGCCACCTCGTCGGCGGCGACCTCGATCGCGCCCATCCCCCGCCCCTGCGCCCCCTTGGTGAAACTCACCCCGTGATCGGCGGTGACCACCAGCAGGGCGTCGTCGTAGAGTCCGGTGGCCCGCAGCCTACGCAGGGTCTCGCCGATCAGCCGGTCGGTGTAGCCGAGCTGGGCCAGATGCCGCTGACGGGCCAGCTCCACCCAGCCCTCCCCCTCGTTCGGGAAGTCCTCTGGTGCCGTATAACGCACCCCCGAGGGCAGGTACGCCCACGGCGAATGCGGCATCAGCAGATGCAGGAAGTGCAGGGTAGGCCGGTCAGACGGCTGGAGTCCGGCGAGGAAGCTACTGAACCGCGCCGGTTGGTTGTCGTTCAGCCGGTCCCAGCGAAACTTCGGATCCTCTGGTATCGGCTCGGCGGCGTCGATGCCCGCCTCGACGGCGGTCTGCTCCCGGTAAGAATCCGCCGGGTCAACCCGGCTCTCCGTCGGCGCGGATATCCGGGCTAGCAACTTCGCACTCTCCCGAGCCAGTACGCCCACCCCCTGCTCCCGACCCGGCGGCGTCTCGCAGCGGCTGGGCGGGCAGAGACGAGTGATGCTCTCCTCGGCGCGGATATCGTACAGGCCGCCGAAGGCAGTGAACAGGTTGTCCGGGTGCTGCGAATAGTGTGGAGCCGCCCCCGTGGCCGGGTAGCGGCCGGTCAACATCGCCGGCAACGCGTACGGCGTCCAACCGCTGACCCCCGTCGCGTTGCGGTACCAGGTCGAGCCAGCGGCCAGCTCCGCGAAGTGTGGAAACCGATCCGCGTCGATCTGACCGTCCGGGCCGAGCAGGGAGATCAACGGCAGCTCGTCGAGGATCAACAGGACCACCGGCGGGTGGCCACCAGTGCGGGCCAGCCCGACGGCGCCGCCGTCCCCGCGCGGCAACACCACCGTCGAGGTGGGCGACACGAGTAGGAACAGCGCAACGAAGACGGCTGGTCCGAGCGCCGCGACCCGTAGCACGCGGGCCGGGGCACGCCACCGCCGGTAGGCCACCGTCACCGCCAGCGCGACGACCAGCGCCAGCACCAGCAGCGGTACGCCCCGCAACGGTGTCGCGTGCCGTCCAACCTGCACGGCCAACGCGGTAACCAGTAGACCCACGAGCAGCGTGTGGGTCAGCTCCCGGGCGGCACGGCCGGCCAGCCGCGACGTCGCCGCGAGCGCGCCGACCGCAACGGTCGGCACGAGCGCGACCAGCACGACCAACTGCACGATCTCACCCCGGCTGGCCCGGTGGAAGAGGAAGAAGTCCGGACTCCGGCCGAGCACATCCAGTAACGGCTGAGTAACCGCCAGCCCGAGCAGAGCGGAGAGCTCCAGCAGCCGAACGCCCTCCGCTCTCCAGCCACGCCGCGGCGCACCGTCCGATTCCTCCGCTGTCTCAGCTCGTCGGTCAGCGACGCCGTTGACGCCCTCGGATCGATCTGGTGTGGGCGCGACGCCCGAATCAGCCACTCAGGACCACCCGGTACAGGGTTCGACTACCCGACGGCAGGTGGAGACGCTCCTCGAGGTGGCCGTGGGCAGCGAGCAGCCGCTCGAACTCGTCCCGGCGGTAGCGGGGGAAAGTGTTCTCCGGCTTGTTGGCCAGCAGCCGGCGGGCCATCGGATCCTCCGGGTGCACGAACTCCACCACCAGCCGGGTGCCCGGCCGGCCGAAACCGGCCAGCCACGCGACCACCTCCGGCAACGGGACGTTGCGCCCCACCGCGAGGTGGTGGACCACCGCCAGGGCGAGGACGACATCAGCCCGTGCCCGATCGCCGAAGGAGGCCCGCTCAACCCCCCGCCAACCACCGCCGGGGGACGGGTCGGCCAGATCCATTACCAGCGGTAGGACCCGCTGCTCCCCCTCGGCCCGCAGCTCCCGGTACAGCCGGTCAACCACCCCGGGGTCCTGTTCGACGGCGATAACGTGCTCGGCGTGGCGAGCGGCCAGGCGGGCGTATCGGCCGTCGTTGGCCCCGAGGTCGAGCGCCAGCCGGGTCGGGGGCCCGGCGGTCAGCGAAGCGACGACGAAGCGCTCCTTGGCGGCCCGGTCCTCGGCGGTGTAACCGCAGGTGCGCTGGTAGTCGATCCAGTGACTGGCGGGCGGCGGACGATCCAGCCGGCGGACGAGGCGTTGCAGACCACGTACCGTGGCGACGGCGAGCTCCCGGGAGTAGCCGGCGTCGCGCAGCTGGTTGCGGACCTCGGCCGTGCTGGATCGGGCGTTGCGTCGCTGCATCGCGTCGTGCAGGTGGACGTGGGTCAGCACGCCGGGGCGAAACCGGCGACGGCCGGTGAAGAGACGGCGAATCTGGTCCGCCTCGATGCCGTCAACCTGGGCCCGCAGCAGCGGCTGAAAGTCCAGCCCCAGGTGGGCACCGAGGAGCAGCGGGTAGAGCAGGGTCTGGCAGAACTGGCGGTAGCCGGCCCAGGGTTCGCCGTCCCGGACCGGGGCGAACGAGCCGATGTCGATGAAGACTGGCTCGACGCCGCGCCACTGCAGGTTGTACGCCGAGCCGTCCTTGGTAGTGAAGCCCCCCGGCAGCGCTGCCTGGAGGATGTCCAGGTGCAGCAGGGCGGCGTCCCGCAGCATGCCGTGGGACCATTCGTACGGGTGGGAGACGAATGGGATGCGTTCGTGCCGGAGCACCGCGGCCCAGCCCGGCGGCGCCGGGCTGGTCTCGACAGTGTCGCAGACCTTGCCCTCGGCCAGCAGCGCCGCAAAGAAGTCGCTGCCGGCGAGGGCCCGCCAGTCAGCGGCGGCCCGCTCGTCTAACCCACGCAGCACGTCGTCGCCACGGTGGAAGACCCGGTTCGCGGGGTCCCGGAAGGACGCTGGCTCAGCCCGCAGGTCGGGGTACGCAGATGTCATGCCGGTCAGTGCCGGTCGGTGGGCTGCTTGCGGAACCGGTCCACCAAGCGTCGCCAGTAGAGCTTGCCGGCCACCGCGACACCAGCTACCCCGCCAACCACCGCCTGCACGATCAGGCTGCCCGATCCCGCGTCCAGGTAGGCCAGATGATCCACCGGCCACTCCTTCCGATCTCGACCCTCGGCACACCGAACCGGCCCACCGGGGAGGGTTTGTCCAATACGCTCGGGATGTATTCGGACACAGTACGCGCATGTCGGTGGCAATGCGGGCGATAACCACACCCTTGTTCCGATCTGGTGTGGTGCGATCTTTTGATCACCCGCCCCGCCGGTGGTGCATGGCGTAGCGGAGTAACACGAACCGCAACACCGTGGCGGCCAGATTCGCAGCGACCAGTACCACCAGCTCCACCGCTCGCGCCGGAGCCACCACCACGGCGTGCAGCAACGCGAGCGAGCCACTGGTCAGCGCCAGGCCGAGCCCGAAGGCCACCATGCCTTGCAGGTGGTGGCGACCGGCGTGCCACCGGCCGGTGATCCCGAAGGTCAGTCGCCGGTTCGCCGCCGTGTTGGCGACCGCAGTAATTAGCAGCGACAGCAGGTTTGCCGGTTGGGCGCCAAGGACCCCCCGGGCGGAGATATACAACAGCAGATAGGCCACCGTACTGGCCACCCCGACCAGGGCGAACCGGGCTAGCTGTCGGGGTAGCCCCGCCGGCACCCGGGCCGGCGGCGGCGCCAGCGGGGCGCGTCCGACCTGCTCTCGCAGCTGCCGCAGCGGTAGCGCGCCGGTGACCAGAGCCCGCCCGACGCGGCCGATGCCACGCAGGTCGGCCAGGGCAGTAGCTAGCACGTCCACCCGGCTGTCCGGATCATCCACCCAGTCCACCGGTACCTCGTGGATCCGCAGGCCGGCCCGCTGGGCGAGGACCAGCAACTCGGTGTCAAAGAACCACCCGGTGTCTCGTACCAGTGGCAGCAGCGGGGCCGCCACATCTGCTCGGATCGCCTTGAAGCCACATTGGGCATCGGAGAACCGAGCGGCGAGGGCACCCCGCAGCAGCAGGTTGTACCCGCGTGAGATCATCTCCCGCTTCGCGCCCCGGACCACCCGCGAGGCACGGGCGAGTCGGGTGCCGATGGCCAGGTCCGAATGGCCGGAGATGAGCGGCGCGACCAACGGCAGCAGCGCCGCCAGATCCGTGGACAGGTCAACATCCATATATACGAGCACCGGAGCGGGTGAGGCCGACCAGGCAGCCCGCAGTGCCCGCCCACGCCCCTTCGCCGCCAGATGCAGCACCTCGACGCCGGCCAGGTCGGTGGCGAGTGAGCGGGCCACGTCCAGCGTGCCGTCGACGCTGGCGTTGTCCGCGATCGTGATCCGGAACGAGTACGGGACATGCTCACGTAGGTGCGCGTGCAGCCGCCGCACGCAGGGCTCGAGGTCCGTCTCCTCGTTGTAGACGGGAATCACCACGTCCAGGACGGGTGCCGTGCCGGCTGACTGGGTCCACCCGACCGTCCGGGCCTCCGTAGTGTCGATCATGCGTCGGCCCCCCCGTTGCTCAGGTCGTAGATCGTGATTCCGTCCACGGTTCGCGCTTCGAACGTCTCCGCCACCCAGGCAGCGATCTCGGAGGAGGCGGAGCTGCCACCGTTGGCGCCCCGGAAGCCGCCCCCACCGATAAACCAGTGGATCCTTCCGTCGGCGACGTAGCGCTGGAACTCGGCGACGGTCGGGGAGGGGTCGGTGCCGTTGAACCCGCCGACGGGCAGCACCGGATCACCGGTGGCCAGCTGGTAGCCGGCGGCGTTGTTCGCCCCCACCGTGGCCGCCACCCAGGTGTAGCTGTCGCTGTCGAGCTCGAGTAGCTCGCGCAGTTGCGTGCTGGGAACGCGGGCACCCAGTAGCCCACCGTCGCCGCGCCCACCGCCACCGAGCGGCTGGCCGAGCTGACCGGGCCCACCCGGCTGACCAGATTGACTTGGCCGGCCAAGCTGACCCGGCTGTTGTGGCTGGCCCAGCTGACCCGGTTGGCGATCGTTGAGCGCCGCGCCGGGTTGCCGATCCGGCCTCTGCGGCAACTGCCCGGCCCGGGGAGGTTGCGCGCCACCGGGGGCACCAGAGCCGGGGGCGCCGGAACCGTCCCCCGGGCCACCCGGTCGGGTGCCGACACCGCCAGCCACCGCGGGGCCCGCGGTGGGGACCCCGCCATTGTGCGCCGTCGCGGCGGCGTGTACCGAGTACGCCATCGGACCGGCGAGGGCCGCCGCAGCGCCCAGGGCGAGTCCCGCCACCCCAACCGATCGGGACAGCCGAGGGGAGAGCGCCAGCAGCGCCGCCGCCACGAGGCCGCCCACCAGAACTGTGGTACGCAACCACGGATACCAGTCGGGGCTACGGCCCAGCAGCAGCCAGGACCATCCCGCGGTGACAGCCAGTGTCCCGGCCAGGACGGCGGTGGCAGCGTAGGGCTGCCGACGCCAGATGGCGCCGGGCGGAGCGGACCGCGCCCGCCACAGCAGCGTGACACCGATCCCGACCAGGGCACCGACCGCCGGCGCCAGGGCCACTGTGTAGTACTCGTGGAAGATCCCCGACATGAAACTGAAGATCGCGCCGGTGATCAATAGCCAGCCGCCCCAGAGCAGCAGCCCAGCGCGAGTCCGGTCGGTACGCGGAGCCCGGCCGGCCACCAGCAGGCCGACCACAAGCAGGATCAGCGCGGCGGGTAGGAGCCAAGCGATCTGCCCGCCAACCTGGTCGTCGAACATGCGCAGCAGTCCGGTCCCGTCACCGAACCCTCCTCCGCCGGGCCGCCCCACGCTGCCCTCCTCCCGGCCGGTGATGCGGCCGAGACCGTTGTAGCCGAGGGTCAACTCGAGGACACTGTTGGTCTGCGACCCCCCGATGTACGGGCGAGTGCCGGCAGGGACCAACTCGACGATGGCCACCCACCACCCCGCCGACAGCACGACCGCGAGGCCGGCCAGCAGGGTCTGGCGGATTCGCCGGCCGAGCCCGGTCGGCGCGGCCAGCAAATAGACGCCGGCGAGCACCGGTACCACCAAGAACGCCTGCAGCATCTTCGTGAGGAAGCCGAGCCCAACCAGCACGCCGGCGAGCACGAGCCATCGTGTGGCGGCCGTCTCGACCGCCCGTACGGTGGCGTAGGCGGCGGCTACCAGCAGCAGCACCAGCAGTGCGTCCGGGTTATTGAACCGGAACATCAGCGTGGCCACCGGCGTGACGGCGAGGACCGTACCAGCGATCAACCCTGCCGCTGGGCCGTGCCAGCGCCGTACCGTGGCGTAGAGCACCGCAACCGCGGCCACCCCGCACAGCGCCTGCGGCAGCAGTATCGCCCAGCTATTCAGGCCGAACAGCCGCACCGAGAGGGCCATCAGCCACAGCGCGGCGGGAGTCTTGTCAACGGTGATGGAGTTGGCGGCATCCGACGAGCCGTAGAAGAAGGCGGTCCAGTTCTGCGCACCGGCCTGTGCCGCCGCCGAGTAGTAGGCGTTCGCCCAGCCGGAGACGTCGAGCCCCCACAGGTAGAGCCCGGCGGTGGCGAGTAGTAGCCCGGCGAGGCAGGGACGGGCCCAGCGGGCCGACCGACGTGGCGTGGCGGTCGGCTCCGCCTCCGGTTCTGCCGACGGCGTTCGGGCGACGCTCACCGCCGGGGCGGCCGCCTGGGGCCCGTAGGTCGTCTCAGTTCTGTCCATGGCGGGAAGCCTGGTCGGCAGGGCTGCGCGACCCCCATGGGTTTGCTATGTCTCCGCTGTGGAATTCGGCAGCCGGACGGTGAACACAGTGCGGCCAGGCCGGCTGCGCACCGAGACCGTGCCGTGGTGGGCGTCCACCACAGCGGCGACGATGGCGAGCCCCAGCCCGGTGCTGCCCTGCGACCGGGAACGCGAACTGTCCGCGCGCGCGAAGCGCTCGAAGACTTCTGGCTGCAGCTCCGCGGGGATACCCGGGCCGTCGTCGGCGACCCGGAGCACCGCCGCGTCCGGCTCGACGGCGAGGCTGGTGGTGACGGTGGTACCGGCAGGGGTGTGCACCCGGGCGTTGGCCAGGAGGTTGGCCATCACCTGGTGCAGCCGGGCCGCGTCACCGGGCACGGCGATCTGCTGCTCGGGCAGGTCGAGTTGCCAGCGGTGCTCGGGCCCAGCTACATGCGCGTCACCGACCGCGTCCACGACCAGCACGGAGAGATCCACCGGCGCGACGGCGAGCGGGCGACCCGAGTCGAGCCGGGCGAGCAGCAACAGATCCTCCACCAGACCGGTCATCCGGGTGCTCTCGGACTCAACGCGGCGCAGGGCATGCGCCACGTCGGGCGGTACCTGGTCCCGGCCTCGCCGGGCCACCTCCGCGTACCCGCGGATGGCCGCCAGCGGGGTGCGCAGTTCGTGACTCGCGTCGGCGACGAATTGACGCACCCGCGTCTCACTGGCCTGCCGCGCGGCGAGCGCGGCAGCGACGTGCCCGAGCATCCGGTTGAGCGCGGCACCGACCTGGCCTATCTCGGTACGGGTATCGGTGTCAGCGGCCGGCACCCGCACCGGCAGCGTCACCTCGCCTCGGTCCAGCGGGAGTTCGCTGACCCGGCTTGCGGTGGCCGCGACCCGCCGTAGCGGACGCAGGGTGCGCCGGACCATCAGCGCGCCGGTGGTACCCGCGATGATGAGCCCGCTGCCTGCGATTCCGGCCTGCGCGACGACCATCCACATCACCGTCTCCTGCACCTCGGCGAGGGGGAGGGCGAATGCGGTCACCCGACCGTCGTCCCACTGCCGGGCGATCGCCCGGTAGTCGCCCAGGTCGCCCAGGTCCACGGTGCGCGGCTCGGCGGCACCCGGTACCAGCGTGCCCAACGCCGCCACCTCCTCCGGCGCGATGTTCTGCCCACCGTTGTCCCGGGTCTCGGTCTGGATGCGGGCCTCGACGACCCGGCCGTCCCGCAGGTTCGCGAGGACGGATCCCGTTTCCATGCCGGCCGGAATCTTCAGGTCCTGCCACTCGCGCCGCTCGGGGGGTGGGGGAAAGACACGCGGCCCGGCATCGGGCAGAAGCTGCCCGTCGATCCGGTCGGTCAGGACCTCCCGCAAGGCGACGGTGGTGATACCACCGATGCCGACGCTGACCAAGGCCAGCAGGGTAACCAGGATGACCACCAGCCGGGTCCAGAGCGACCAACCGGCCAGCCACCGCCGCCAACCCACCCGGTCACTCGGCGGGCTTGAGTACATAGCCGGCCCCGCGCAGAGTGTGAATCATCGGGGCTCGACCGACATCGATCTTTTTGCGAAGGTACGAGATATACAGCTCGACCACGTTGGCTTGTCCCCCGAAGTCGTAATTCCAGACCCGGTCCAGGATCTGCGCCTTGCTGAGCACCCGACGCGGGTTACGCATGAGGTAGCGCAGCAACTCGAACTCGGTGGCGGTCAAGGTAATCAACTTCCCGCCCCGACTCACCTCATGGCTGTCCTCGTCGAGGGAGAGGTCACCGACAGTGAGCACCGCCTCCTGCCGGGCGGCGATCGCGAAGCCGGAGCGACGCAGCAACGCCCGCAGCCGGGCGATCACCTCCTCCAGACTGAACGGCTTGGTCACATAGTCATCACCGCCGACGGTCAGCCCGGCGATCCGGTCTTCGACCGCGTCCCGTGCGGTCAGAAAGAGCACCGGCACGGTCGGAGCCACCTCGCGCAGGCGGCGCAGCACCGCAAAGCCGTCCAGGTCGGGCAGCATCACGTCGAGAACCACCGCGTCCGGCTGGAACTGGCGGGCCGTGCTCAACGCCGCCATCCCGTTGCCGGCCGTCCGCACCTGCCAGCCTTCGTAGCGCAACGCCATCGACAACAGGTCAGCCAGGGTGGATTCGTCGTCAACGACCAGGACACGCACGGGCTGGCCGTCGGGGCGGCGGAGGTCAACCCGGGCCGCTCCCACCTGCTCGTTGGTCATCATGGTCCTCATCATGGGTGCCCCCGCTGTAGGGCGGTTGTGCGGTTCCTGTGCCCCCGCTGTGCAGGCTACTCGGACAGCCCGATGGGCCGAAACGAACCGACGGGTTCGAGCTAACCCACCCCTGAGCTGTTCTTCCGTGCCCGGAACACGGTTTCGCCAGCGCAACGCTGGGTAGGCCGGGGTGAGTGACGGGAGGAACGCGATGTCCCAGCACAGCTCCTGGCTGAACGAGACGGCCACCGCAACCGCGGAGGGCGGGCATGTCCGAACCGAGGATGGCGGGCTCTCCACCGCCTTGGCGTCCCCACTAGCTCCGCACTGCACCGGGCTGAGCCCGTCGCAGTTGCTCGCCGCAGCCTTCGCCTCATGCCTACACCACGCTGCGGTGGAGGCGGCCGGGGAGATCACCGACGAAGCGCACACGGTCCAGGTACGGGCCGAGGCGAAGCTCGGCCGAGACGACGACGGTCGCTACCGGGCCGATGTGAACGCCTCCATCTCGTCGGCTGGACTGACCCGCCAACAACTAGCCGACCTGGTGGAGCACGCCGACCGACTCTGGCCCTTCTCTACCGAGGACGCGAGCCGGCATCACCTGACGGTGGCGCTGACCGACAACGGCCGGCACTGAGCCAACTCACGGGAGCCCGATAGCCGTCGGA
The DNA here is from genome assembly GCF_000514815.1 of Salinispora fenicalii. Classification (GTDB taxonomy): domain Bacteria; phylum Actinomycetota; class Actinomycetes; order Mycobacteriales; family Micromonosporaceae; genus Micromonospora; species Micromonospora fenicalii. Next base: position 185,841 of record NZ_KI911472.1, on the reverse strand, counting down.
TCAGCACTGCGACCGACCCGTGAATGCCCGGTCAGCCGATCTACATTCAGCCGTTCGGAGGAGGGGTTCGCGCTCGGATCCACTCCCCCAGCAAGATCGGAAACTTGCGGGCTTTAACAATTCTTTCTATCTCATTTCCGGTATTAGGGATAGCCGAGGTTTGTGAGGTTTCCCCGGGCCTCGTCCGCCCCATCCGAACTTTGTTGCAAATAGTGACGCGCCCCACTAATCGGACCGGTGGCAGTGAGCGATCCGCTTTCTAGCCTCGGCGGATGCACCCTGACGACACCTTCACCCAAGAGACGACCCAACACGGATCGGCTGCCCGGCCGGCTGACGAGACCTCCACCGAACGGACTACCTCACCGTTCCGCGCCCCCAACCACGGGCTACGCGCACTGCTGGCGTCGACCCCGGCCCGGGTCGCTCTGGCCACCGGCCTCACCTTCTGCCTCGGCGCGGCCGCCTACGCCGGGACACGGCAAACTCCCGAAGAACCGGAGCAGACCCCGGTCGCCGAGGCGGCAGCGGAACGAGTCGGCGCCGCCGATCGCGCCTCACGTTCCCTCCTCCGAGATGACGCCATCCCCACTTCGACGAGCCCCAGCCCGACCGAAGCCGCCAACCCGACCGAAACCGCCAGCCCAACTGAAACCGCCAGCCCAACCCCGGCGGAGCAGGAGCCCACTTCCAGCCAACCGGTGCCACCCCAACCGGTCGCCGGGCTGACCCAGACCCAGATGGACAATGCGAAGACAATTGTCGATGTTGGGACCGAGATGAACATCCCGCATCGTGGTTTGATCGTTGCCATCGCCACCGCTATGCAGGAGAGCAGGCTGCTCAACTACGCCAACGCCGGCGTACCGGAGTCACAGAACTACCCACACGAGGCAGTTGGCTGGGACCACGATTCGGTCGGCCTGTTCCAGCAGCGCTCGAGCACCGGCTGGGGCAGCATCGCCGAGCTGATGACTCCCACCTACGCGGCCAAGGCGTTCTACCAGGCACTCCTACAGGTCCCCGGCTGGCAGAACATGAGCGTCGCCTGGGCAGCCCAATCTGTCCAGGTCTCGGCCTTCCCCGACGCGTACGCCCAGCACGAGACTCGGGCGACCACAATCGTCAGCGCGTTGGTGTGACGGAGTTTCGCCTCCCTCAGCGTGTGAGTCGTCCCCAGCGGGCGACTCGCCCTCAACGGGCGGCTCGGCTCGGCCCCACGGCGGAGGCGGCGGTCGGCGTGTCGGCCGGCACCGTCTCCGTCGGGCCACCGAGAATTTCGTCAGCCCGGGCCGCCCGGCACTGTCGGGCATGTAGCGCCGCCTCAAGCTCCCGGCGGGCCTGAACCGCCTCGGTATAGACCTGCTCACGCACCCGTCGGGCCTCCTCCCGGGCGGAGTCGAACTCCAGTCGCGCCCGGAGGAGCAGTTCGGCCGCCTCCCGCTCCGCCGCCTCACGGTTGACGACGTCGACGGGTCGCCGAGCCGCATCACCGAGGTCGAGCCGCTGGAGCAACCCACAGAGACCCGTCGCCTCCTCGCGAATCTCGTCCCACTCCCGCCCGGCTCGCGCGGCGCCCTCCGCGCGTGCCGCCAACCGACTCAACCGGACCCCGAGCTCATTCAGGCAGGAATCAACCTGCCGTTGGTCGTAACCGACGTCTACGACGGAGAACCTCATGCTGTCGCCCCCAGGCACCTGCTACGTCTATCCGCACCATCGATCCTCGGTGCCCGGGGACCACCATCGAGGAATATTCGGGAAAATATTTCAACATCCGAACAATCCGGCTAATTCCGATACTTCGGGTTGCCTTCTGCTGACCGGTCCAACCGGACGTACTGGCGGCATCGCTCCGCTCTCCATCATCGATGGCCACCACTTCTACACCGTCCGCTCCTACGCCGCCCGCAGGTCGGGGCCAGCTACTCGCCCCGACAGCACCGTCGCTGGTTCGGCGTCCGCCGGCGCTCCCGAATCCGGAGTCTGGAAGAGGTAGCGGATAAACTCCCCGCCGGCCTCATTGTCATCCGCACCGGGCCACTGCCCAATGCAGTCCACCCCGATCACCTCCCGGCCAGTGCCGTCGGTCTCCTCCAGCAGGACCCACAGGGTGACCGGGTAGCAACGGGTGCCGTCGGGTGTAAGACGCCACCGCGCGTACCAGCCGGGTCGGGCGGGGATGATCTCGACGATCCGCTTCATCACGACCTTCCCTTCCGCATACCTCGGAAGTCCACCGGTCCACTGCGATCGTCCGGCTCGACGAGGTGAGCGACCATCACCCCGGCCGGATGAGGATCCCCACTGCGAGCCAGTGGTCCCGGCGAATCCAGCCCGCCACGGGCGGCCACCGCCAGCCCGCCCCGGCACCACCAGCGCGCCCCGGCACCACCAGCGCGCCCCGGGCCACCCGCCGGCTCTGGACCACGGCCCGGGCCTGTTTCCTGCTTGCTGGCGACGGGAAGGCAGGTGGCGACAGCCGGAACCGCAGCGAAGGAGTTGTCACATGCGCAAGCAGATGGAGGGCGACAACCAACGCCGCCGGGCGCTCGCCCGACAGGCCCGAAGCCAGGGACAGCGGCCCAGCGAGACCGGGGCTAGCCTGAGCGCCACCAAGCAGTTGACCAGCCTCGACCAACGGCGGCGCAACGGACCCGCGCCGGCGGGACGCCACAAACCGACCAGCACTAGCGGTGGCCCCGCCCCGCCTCCGATCGGCGCCCCGGAAAACTCACGGCCCATCCCGGACAACGGCCCCACCAGCACCACCACGATCACCTATCAGGATCTGGTGACCGATGTCGGGCTGCGGTCCGGAGTCGACTTTCCCACCGCCAAGGTAGGTGTGGCGGCGACAGTGCTGACCCTGGCCCGCGCGCTGGGTGCGGCCGAACGCGGCCGGCTGCTCGCGGCCGTACCGACCCGGCTCCACGACATCACCCCGGTGGACGGTATCGAGGACCGCTCCGACCTATCCGGCTTCCTCGCCGAGGTGGGACGGCTCAGCGGCCGCACCCCGGAGCAGGCCCGCTACCAGGCGGCGGCCACCCTCACCGCGCTGGCGGACCGGGACGGTGACCTGGTCGAGTCGCTGCACGTCCCGGAAGGGCTGCGGGACCTGCTCGCCCCGCCCGAGCCCGGCGGCGGCGTGATCGGAGCGACGGCCGCAACCCCGCCGCTCGATGAGGTGCAGCTGCGCGAGGTGCTGGCCCGCCTCCCGTACTGGTCTGGGAATCGACACGGGCTGTCCCGGACCGTCGTGCTGCCCGCCGAGAACCTCGACCGCGTGCTCGACCGACTCGACCAGCTCCGACGACAGATCGGGCGCGGGCCTTCGATCGGTCAACCCGACCGCACCACCGCGGTATTGACAGTGGCGACTGCCCGGCCCCGAAGGGCTCCCGAGGTGACCGGACCGGACGTGGACCTGGCACACGCCGTGGACGATGCGATCGACGAGGTAGGGGCCGGAATGGCGGGCTAACCCGGCGCCCGGAGGGGCCGGCCACTAACCTCTACGACCTGGTAGTGGCGGGTGGGCGGGCCCCTCCTCCCTCCCGGCCTACCCCGCGCGGGCGGGCACCTCCGGGGAGCTACTCTCCAACGGAACCGAGTGCGCCGGCACCAGGCTCAGTTGGACCGCCGGCCGGGGCAACGTCGCGTCCAGCAGCCAGTCGGCGCCCACCCGGGCTCGATTGCCGGGCAGGTTGAGCAGGTGGTATCCCCGGGTCACCACCTTGGCGGGTAGTCCGGCCAGTGGCACCTTCAGCGGGTTCGCCGCCGCGTCCCGACCCCCCAGGTCGACCACCCACCCCAAGTCATGGTGCTTGTACGGCTTGCGGGTGCCCTGCCCGTACGAGGCGGCGATGTTGTGGGCAACCAGCTTGCCCTGCCGTTGGGCGTGCTGGGCGGTCATCGCGCAGACCTGCCCCGGCTGGGCCAGGTCGGGCACGGCCGCGGCGTCGCCGCAGGCGAACACCTCTGGGAAGCCCGGAACGTTGAGGTACTCATCGGTCACCAGACGGCCCTTCTCCGTCCGCAGGCCGAGCTGCGCGACGAACGGATCGGGACGGACCCCGACACACCAGATGAGGGAGCAGGTCGGGATGAACTCCCCGTCGGTGAGCTTCACCCCATCGGCGGTCGCCACCGCTACCGAGGTTCCCATCCGCACATCCACTCCGCGCTCGTCCAGGACCCGGTGAGCGGTGTCGGACATCCGCCGGTTCAGCTCGGGTAGCACCCGCGGCGCCACGTCGAGCAGCATCCACCGGGGCCGAAGGTTCAACCGAGACCGCTGCCCGACGAGCCGGTCGGTGAAGAGCTGTCCGTGGGCGGCCACCTCGGTGCCGGTGTAGCCGGCTCCCACCACGACGAAGGTGGCGCGCGCCCGTTGTTCGGCCGGGTCAGTGGCTTGTTCCGCCAGCTCAACCTGTCGGATCACGTGGTCATGAAGATAGAGCGCCTCCGGCAGGCCGCGAAAGCCGTGCGCGTACTCGGTGACCCCGGGGATCGGCAGCAGCTTGTTGACGCTGCCGACGGCCAACACGAGCCGGTCGTACGCGAGACGGTTCCGCTCCCCCTCCGGCTGCGTGAAACCGACCCAACGGTTCCGCAGGTCAACGTGATCGGCTTCGCCGATCACGAGGCGGACACCGTCGAGTGTCCCCGCCAGCGGCACCGAGATCCGGGTCGGCTCGACGACGCCGGCGGCGACCTCTGGTAATAGCGGCAGGTACAGGAAGTAGTCGGTCGTGTTCAGCAGCACGATCTCGGCCTGGTCCTTAGCCAACCGGCTGAGCGTCTTTGCCGCGTGGTATCCGGCGAAACCGGCCCCTACGATCACCACCCGAGGCTTCGTCATTCCACCGCCGTTCCCCGGGCAAGGCCGGACAAACCTCCCGGTGAGCGGGGCAACGGTGCCGCGGGCGCCGCACATCGCAGGTGAACGCCCTCGGTCAGGTGCGCCCTGCTGCCCGGTGGGCATCGACGTGATGCTGTTGGCTGCGCTGGCCCCGTCCCGCAGACCGGCCCGGCATGCTCTGGACCGGTCTACCCTCCGGACCGGCGGAGGGACTCAGGGGCCTAACGAGGGATCCCGTCGCCGCCCGAGGTACTAACGGTCGACCCCTGCCGATCCCCGCCCGACCTGCTGGTACGAGTCGCGTACAGGCTGGTGAGGGTGACCACCATGAGGACAATGATGATCACTGCGAGTGAGGCCATGGTCGGAATCTCCGGCACCCCCTGCCAGACCCCGTGCGCCCAGTGCAGGCCCAGTTTCACTCCAATGAACGCGAGGATGACCGCGAGTCCGTAATTTAGGTGAACCAGCCGGCTGAGCGCGGCATGCAGGACGAAGTAGAGCGCCCGCAGTCCGAGCAGCGCGAAAGCGTTGGTGGCGAAGACCAGGTACGGATCTTCGGTGATGCCGTACACGGCGGGCACCGAGTCGACGGCGAAGACCACATCGGTGGCGAGTACCGCGACGACCACCAGGGCCAGTGGGGTTAGCGTCCGCCGGCCAGCCAGGCGTACGACCATCTTTGTACCCTGATAGTCCTGGGTGACCGGCATGAACTTGCGCAGGAGCCGCACCGAGCGCATCCCGTTGATATCGACCTCTTGCTCCTGACCGGAGATCGCATCGCGCAGTAGCTTCGCCGCGGTGGCGAGCAGGACGAGGGCGAAGAGTAGAAAGGCGAAGTCGAGAGTCTGCAAGGCAGCCGCGCCGAGTGCGATGAACACCGCACGCAGCACCAGGGCACCGGTGATCCCGAACAGGAGGACCCGCTGGGCGAGCACGGGAGGTACCGCGAACGCGGCCAGCAGCAGCATGAAGACGAAGAGGTTGTCTACCGAGAGGGACTTCTCCACCAGGTAGCCGGTCAGGTACTCGACGCCCTGCTGCGAGCCGTAGCGGGACCAGAGCCAGGCACCGAACGCCAGCGGCAACGCGATATAGAACGCCGACCAGGCCAACGCCTCCCGGAGCGACACCTCGTGCGGACGCCGGGTGATCAGAAAGTCGAGTACCAGCAGCACGACGATTCCGGCGACGGTGACGCCCCACAGCGTCGGTGTACCGATCGACTGCAGCTCGGCAGAAATGTACAATTCGGTCATGGAGCCTCCTCGAACACGATGCCATGCTCGAGGTCTCCTTCACCCACTTTCGTAGGCAGCCATCCGAGGCAGGCTCCGGGCCCGCCGTACTGACCGGAATAGCTCGTGGGAAGTACTCCCCTCGTCGCGACCAAGGTTAGGGCAGTTCCGGGCCGAGCTGCCAGGCGGCACCCCGGTCCCACCGGCGGCACTTCCGCTACTACCCGCAACGCCCGCCCCCTACCACCCCGGCCCATCGGCGCTTATCGTGGCCCGATGACCGACAACGTACCGGCCGGCCCCCTCGCCGGGGTGCGGGTAATCGAGCTGGCCGGGATTGGTCCGGGCCCATTCACCGCAATGATGCTGGCCGATCTCGGCGCCGAGGTGATCCGGGTGGACCGGACGACCGACGTGAACCCGACCGCTTTCGGCGCCCCCCACCCCGATCTGCTGAACCGGGGACGGAGATCAATCGGCGTGGACCTGAAGTCACCCCCCGGTCGCGACGTGGCACTCGCGCTGACCGCCGGCGCAGATGTGCTGATCGAGGGCTTCCGGCCCGGCGTGACCGAGCGACTCGGCCTCGGCCCGGCGGACTGCCACGCGGTGAACCCGCACCTCGTGTACGGGCGGATGACCGGCTGGGGGCAGCACGGTCCCGCCGCATCGGAAGCAGGGCACGACATCACCTACCTGGCCTTGACCGGGGCACTACACGGGATCGGACGGGCCGGCGAGCGACCGGTGCCGCCGCTGAACCTGCTCGGCGACTTCGGTGGCGGTGGGATGATACTGGCCCTCGGCCTGATCAGCGCCCTGTACGCAGTGCGTGGCGGCGCCGTCGGCCAGGTGGTGGACGCCGCCATCGTGGACGGCGTCTCGGTGCTCAGCACCCAGATCCACGCCCTGCGCCACCTCGGCCAGTGGCAGGACCCCCGCGGGGTAAACCTGCTCGACGGGGGCGCTCCGTTCTACGACAGCTATGAGTGCGCCGACGGAAAGCACCTGGCGGTGGGCGCGTTGGAGTCCCGCTTCTACGACGAACTGGTTCAGCGCACGGGCTTTCCGCTGCCCGGCGACACCGCGCTGGACCGTACCGATCCGGCGAACTGGCCGGCGCTGCGACAGGCGTGGGCACGGTTGTTCCGGACCCGGACCCGGGACGAGTGGGCGGCGCTGTTCGCCGGCTCGGACGCCTGCGTGGCCCCGGTTCTGGACTGGGCGGAGGCACCGGCACACCCGCACCTGGCGGCGCGGGCCACGTTCGTGGAACACCACGGGGTGACCCAACCGGCGCCCGCACCGCGCTTCTCCGGTACGCCGACGGCCCTGCACCGTCCACCGCCGCACCCCGGCGAACACACGGACGAACTGCTGGCCGAGGCGGGTTTCGGAGCTGACCGTATCGCCGACCTGCATGCTGCGGGCGCCGTCGCCTAGCCACCGAAGGGTGCAGTGAGTCAGCGCGACGGATCAGGGCCGGCGCAGCGCCGAACCCGGTGCCAGTGCTGGCTCCACCAGTTCCCGGTAGTCGCGGGGCAGTTGCACCGCCACATCGTCGAACTCACCACCGCTGATCGCCTCCCGCAGCGTGATGAAGACCGCTCGAACGGCCCCGTGCGCAGTCGCTTCGTCGACGTGGGCACGAGCGGCCACCCGAGTGACAAACTCCGCCGCTGCGAGTCGCTGCGCTGCCTCGTTGTCGGGTCCCGGCTTCAGCACCACCTGCAGCTGCGCCGGCAGCTGTACGGCCAGGTCCAACACCTCCCCGCCGGTCAGCCGCTCGGCGAGCGTCTCCAGGACCGCCTGGGTCAGCTCCACCGCCTGCGCGGCAGGGGTACCCGTCCGCCGCCCGACCTGGTCGACAAAGGTGTGATAGTCCATGCTGTTCCCTTCGGTCCGGCCGACCGGATACCCACCCCGCGCAGTACGGAAACTGCCGGGTTGTCGGCGGCCGCTGCATGGCCCGGCCCGAGACGCATCGCGCTGTACGGCCACGCGTGCCGGATCGAGAAATCCGGGGTCAAGGCTGAAAAGGCCCGGCGGAGTCGGGAAAAGCCGGATAAGTTTCGTGACTGAGAAGGAGTTTTCTGGCCGAATCAGTGGGAGGGCCGGACGCCTCGGGCCACGAACCGCGACCAGAGGCGCCGCCCCGCGGACCAGGCCGACGGAGGAAATCCACGCCCGAACCGGGTCACCACCATCGGTAGCCAGCTGCTTCGCCCCAACCAGACGGACATCAATGCCCGGCCCCCACTACCATACGATAGGACTTCGCCGGGGCGCAGCTTTTGTAGAAATACGGGCCGGACTTTCGGTAAAAACGGCGCCTGAAGCTCGGCACAGCTACGAGCTGGCTCATGAGACTGACCCCGGACGTCGGCCCAGGGCTGCCCCCAGTTACGGCGCTGGTGTGCCGACCAGCTCCGGGTATCGCTGCTCCAGGTCCACCCGGGCGAGCGCGCCCACCAGCCAGGCCAGCCGCTCGGACCGGCCGCTGCCCGCCAGCCCGGCCAGGTCGTCAGCGGAACGCCCGAGGCCCAGCCGGCGGGCCGCGGCCAGCGCCCGCCGATCGGCGACCGGCGGTACCTCAGCCCAGAGTGCCTGCACCTCGCGGAGAAACAAGACAACCGCCGTATCGTCCACCCCGGGCAACTCGGTGAGCAGGGCACGTTCCCGATCGGCATCGCGGGCGGCGACGACGCGCAACCGTCGAAGATCCCCGCGGTACCGGTCAACGACCGCCTGCGCCAGCTCCCCGAGCGTGTCGGCGGTCTGCTCGGCTGCGGTGCGAAGACCGCAGTCGCGCAGCAGCCCGACCCGCTCTGCGGGCGTAGAGCGGGCGAGCCGGGCGGCACTGTCCCAGCCGAAGGCCGGCAGGGCACGGGCCGCCTCGATAGCTCGCCGAGCATCGCCGCGGCGGGACAACAACACGGCGAGGCAGAGCAGCTGAAAGAGGCTCGACGGGTTGTTGGTGGTTCGGAAGCCGTACTGTTCAGCAAAGCCCCGCCCGTCCCCGGCGAGCCGGCGGACCAAGCGTTTCTTGTCCTCGATGGTCGGCATAGGCGGCGACTACCCGCCCCGACCGGCGCCACTCATGGGTGCCCGGCGTCCGCCGCCAAATTCCCCACTCGGCTCGCCTACGTCCCCAAGCGCACCACGGGTAGGCCGGTCGCCCTCACCGTCGGCGTCCGCTGGCGACCTCGTCCAGCAGGCACTCGATCCGTTCCACTCCGGCGGGCATCGACATCTGCCGCAGGTAGGCCTCCCGGCCCCGCCGCCCCATCTCGGCACGGGCAGCCGGCGGGATGGTGGTGGCCAACCAGAACCGGTCGGCGAGAGCCTCCCACTCCTCCGGCGGACACGACAGTCCAGCCCGGGCGCTCTCCACCACCTCCGCGGTGTCGCCGCCGGCCGAGGCGATCACCGGCGCCCCGCACGACAGGGCCGTCGGCAACTTGCCGGGCAGGGTGCTGCGTAGTTCAGGCAGGTCCCGAAGCATGACCAACTGGTAGTCGGCAGCGGCGTACAACTCCGGCATGTCCAGCGGCGAGCGCCGTTCGACGAACCGTACGTTGTCGGCGCCCAACTCGGCGGCGAGCCCCCGCACCCGCCGCTCCTGTTCACCCGACCCGACCAGCACCAGATCCATCCGCTGATCGAGGGCTGCCGCCGCCCGCACCGCGGTCTCCAGCCCCTGTCGAGCACCGATGGTACCGGCGTACATGACCACGCAGCGGTCGTCGCGACGGATGAGTTGACCGGCGGCCCTACTCGGCGGAGCCGGTTGGAAGATCCGCTCGTCGGTCCAGTTGAGCACCACCTCAACCGGACCCGGGTCACTCCCCTCCGGCACGACGAATTCCCGCAGTGAGGGTGCCGCGACCGCGATCCGGTCGGCGCGTCGATAGGTAGTGGCCATCGCCCTGGCGAGCCGAGCGGTCCCCCGATCGGGCCCGGCTGCCGCCGGCTCCGGACCGGCCCACACGTCCTGAACGTGTACGACGGCCGGTACCCGACGAAGCGCCCGCAGCAGGCGGGCCGCGGCGAAGGCGGTGGCCGGCGGCTGGTGCACGTAGAGGGCGTCAACACCGGCGAAGAACCGCCGGCCGACCAGCGACACGCTGCCTGCGAAGGAGAGGGGACCGGCCAACCGGCCACGCCCGTAGCCGCTCCGGCCAACGTAGCGGGGCACCCGCCGCACGGTCAGCCGCTCGCTACGGGTCTGGTGGCGCCAACGCTGACGCCACCCCGGATAGGTGTACCCGCCCGGGTAGTCGGGAAATCCCGTCAGCACCCGAACTTCATGTCCACGGCGGGCCAACTCCTCCGCGAGGCTGCCCGGGATGAAAGCCGGTTCCGGTGGAAAGTGATACGCCAGGATGCCGATCTTCATCGTTGCTCCCCCGTTGCCAGCAGGGCGGCCTCGTTGCGCCGCTGGCCGCTGTCCACGTACGAATCCGTCCTGGTCATCGACCCGAACGGTTCGCTCTGGTGCTCGCCGGCCGTCCGGCGACGCAGGTAGGCACGCTGGGGTACCGGGCGTGGACGGCAGCGGTTCATCAGGTACGCCGCCGCGTCAACCCGAAACCCCCAAAGAAACTCACAAAAACTCCTAAGCTCAACTTATACCGTGAAACCATTACAACGTCTTATGCATCAAATATCCGAAGTTTCGCCATTCAGTCGACAAGCCCGACACACCTCCTCCTCCGGAGAAGCGGCCTGACGGGGGCAAGGTCACGTCGTCTCCGCTCGCCGTCCCATCACTCGCCTGGATAGGGTGGTGAGCGGTGTGCCGGGAAGCCTGGTCGGCGACCGTTTCCTGCTGCCCCGACACCGCTTGGATGGACCGCGCGTATGACCGACCGCACCCCGCCCCCGGGCCGCGCCCGCCGCCTCTTCTCGCGTACCTCCTGGCCGGAGGCCCGCTTCCTGGCTGACGTGCTGCGGACCGAGACCTTCGGCGGCGGCCTGCTGCTGCTCGGCGCGGTGATCGCGCTGCTCTGGGCGAACTCGCCCTGGGGCGACTCCTACGCCGCTTTGGCATCGTGGGTGCCCTGGCCGGGCGGGTCCGACCTGCACTTGGACCTGGACCTCGCCGCCTGGGCGGCCGATGGCCTGCTAGCGATCTTCTTCTTCGTGGTCGGGCTCGAACTCAAACGCGAATTCGTCGCCGGGGACCTTCGGGACCCACGTCGTGCCGCACTGCCCGTCGTCGCGGCGGTCGGAGGCATGATCGTTCCGGCCTTGATCTACGTCGGCATCAACCTCTCCGCCGGTGGCGAGAACCTGCGCGGCTGGGCCATCCCGACCGCCACCGACATCGCCTTCGCGCTCGCCGTGCTGGCCGTCATCGGATCCCACCTGCCGCAAGGGCTCCGCGCCTTCCTGCTCACCCTCGCCGTGGTGGACGACCTGCTCGCGATCACCGTCATCGCCATCTTCTACACCGGCGACTTCCAACTCATGCCGCTGCTGCTCGCCTTGCTGCCGATCGCACTCTTCGGCCTCCTCGTGCAGCGCCGCAAGACCTGGTGGTGGGCGCTGATCCCGCTGGCCCTGGTGGCCTGGACCCTGGTGCACGAGTCCGGGGTGCACGCCACGGTGGCCGGTGTCCTGCTCGGCTTCACGGTGCCGGTCCTGCGCGGTCGAGAGGGTGACCGGCACGGGCTCGCGGAGCACCTTGAACACCGCTGGCGGCCAGTCTCCGCCGGCTTCGCCGTCCCCGTCTTCGCCTTCTTCGCCGCTGGAGTATCCCTACGCGACGCCGACCTCGGCGCCGTGATCACCGACCCAATCGTCGTCGGTATCGTCGCCGGCCTGGTGCTCGGCAAGGTACTCGGGATCTTCGGCTCGACGTTCCTGCTCGCCCGGTTCACCCGCGCCGAGCTAGACCGAGACATCACCTGGACCGACCTGCTCGGTGTCTCCCTACTGGCCGGCATCGGTTTCACCGTGTCGCTGCTGATCGGTGAACTCGCTTTCGACAGCGGTGCCTCCGACGACAACGTCAAGGCTGCCGTACTCAGCGGATCGCTGATCGCGGCACTGCTCGCCTCCATCGTGCTGACCCGCCGCAACAAGGCCTATCGGCGCATCGCCGTCAAGGAACGGGTGGACAGCAACCGCGACGGCGTGCCCGACGTCTTCCAGCACCGCGACAACTGACCAGGCCGACGGGTCGCCGGCGGACGCCAACCAGCATCCATCAGCAACCCAACTGCTGTCACCGCGGCGGGCGAACCGAACTCGTTCGGTTCGCCCGCCGCCGGCTCATGGCGTACCCCAGAAGGTCAGCCGAGCTGCCCGACCGCATCCAAGATCAGCCAGAGGCCACAGCCGGCGAAGAGCAGCGCCGCACCGTAGCGCACGGTCCGCTCGGGCAACTTACGGCCGAGCACCCGCCCCACCATGATCGCCAATGCATCCGCGGCGACCATGCCGAGCGTGGATCCGACCCAGGTACCGAACCAGCCGTACTGGGTCGCCAAGGTGATAGTCGCCAGCATGGTCTTGTCGCCCAGCTCGGCGAGGAGGAATGCGACGCCGACCACCACCGCCGGCCGGCCCGACCGGTTCGCCTTACGCCGTTCCTGCTCGGTGAGGTGGTCGCCACGAAGCGTCCAGGCACCGAACCCGAGAAACGCCACGCCAGCGAGGAGCGCGATCCATCCGGTAGGCAACGCCGCACCCAGCCCGTAACCGATCGCCACCGAGGCCAGGTGCACGACGGCCGTGGCCACGGTGATGCCGATCAACACCGGCAACGGTCGAAATCGGGTGGCAAAGGTCAGAGCCATCAGCTGGGACTTGTCTCCCAACTCGGCGACGAAGACGACGCCGAAGCTCACCCCCAGCGCGACGAGGAAACCCTCCATGACAACCTTCCGATCCGGCCGGAAAGAGGCACGGAGCGACCTCGACCCGGCTACCAACCTGGGTCGAAGGTCTCGCCCGCCCCGCCGAGCGGGGCCGTGTGGCCGGGTGCGGAAACACCAGTGTGTCGACCACGACGTTGGGGGCTACTCCCCTTCGCGCCGACCACCCTAGCCGACCACCGACGGCGCTGACGTCGGTGGTCCGGCCCGGGCTGGTGAGTCGAGGAAGGGACGGCGACTTCCGCCTACTCGGCGCGGGCGAGCGTGACGCCGAACAGGCCGGCCGGATCCGTCCAGAACTCACTGGTGACGAAGCCCGCCGCGCGCAGCTCCGCCGCGATCCCCTCGGGTCGGAACTTCGCCGAGACCTCGGTCCGCAGCTCCTCCCCGGCGGCGAACGCCACCTCGATGTCGAGCACCTGCACCCGCATCGGGTGCCGGGCTCGCAGCCGCATCTCGATCCACTCCCGCTTCGGATTCCAGAGCGCGACGTGGTCGAAGGCCGCTGGGTCGAAATCGGCACCCAGCTCCCGGTTGATCACCTGCAGCACGTTGCGATTGAACTCGGCGGTCACCCCCGCCGCGTCGTCGTATGCGGGAACAATGACCGCCGGATCCTTGACCAGGTCGGTGCCGACCAGCAGCCAGTCCCCCGGCTCCAGCGCGGCGCGCATCGCCGCCAGGAACTCGGCGCGCTCTGCCGGCAGCAGGTTGCCGATCGTCCCACCGAGAAACACCACGAGCCGCCGCCCGCCCGCCGGCAGCCGGTCAAGATGCCGGGTGAAGTCGCCGACGATTCCACGGACGCGCAGGCCCGGATAGTCCGCGGCGATCCGGGCGGTGGACTCGCGCAGGGCGCTCACCGACACGTCCAGTGGCACAAAGGTGCCCAGGTCGCCGTGTCGAGTGAACGCGTCCAGCAGTAGCCGGGTCTTCTCCGAGGAACCAGAGCCCAGCTCGATCAGCGTCTTGGCACCGCTCACCGTCGCGATCTCAGCAGCCCGATCCAGCAGCACCGCGCGTTCGGCCCCGGTCTGGTAGTACTCCGCCAGCCGGGTGATCTCCTCGAAGAGCTGGCTGCCCCGAGCATCGTAGAACCACTTCGGGGACAGCCACTTCTCCTCGGCGGTCAACCCGGCACGGACATCTTGCCGCAGGCTGCGTCCCAGGTCCTGCTCTTCGAGGTGGATCTCCAGCGGCTCTGCGCTCATGTCTGTCCCTTCCTCATCGAATCTCGGGGTCTCGAAATCTCCTGGCGGTCACTCCGCCGGCAGGGCAGAAGTCCGCGCCCCAGTAGCGGTCGCCACCACCAGCTGCCCCTCTGGCACCGCCTGCCAGTCGGGGTCGTCATCGTGCGGCTCGGACGCCAGCAGCACCGAGTTCGGCGTCTGAAGGATTGACAGGCTGTGCCCGGCGACACTCGCCACCGCCGTCTGCCCATCGGTCAGCAGCAGGTTGATTCGGGACCCGGGGGCGGCCCGACCCACCGCCACAACCGTCTCCGCCACCGCGCGGGCCGGCTCGACCCCGGCACGCAGCCGGTGCCGGACCAACGCCCAGAGCAGCGCCGCATCGGTGGGCGCGTCGAGGGTGAGCAGGTCACGCACCGGCAGCGCACCAGCGAGCGGGGCAACGCTGTCCGGCCAGCCGCGCACCGCCCCGTTGTGGCTGAACAGCCACCGCCCTTCCATAAACGGCGCGGCGGCCGTCTCGAGCACCGGCATGCCGACGGTTGCGGACCGGACCGCCGCGAGGATCGCGCCCGCACGGGTGACGTCGGCAAGCTGGGCGATCGTCGGGTCAGTCCAGATCGGCTGGGACCGCCGGTAACGGACCGGATCGCCGTCGTCCGAGTACCAGCCGACACCAAAGCCGTCGGCATTGATCACCCCACCGCGACGCATGTCCTTCGGCGCCCAGGACTGACGAACCAGTGACGCCGGCGGATCGAAGAGCAACTCCCGCAGGGTGATCGGCGGACCGAGATAGACCAGGTGACGACACATCAGCCAGCCCTCACTCGGGTGCCTCTTCGGGAGCAGCGTTCCGGGCGCAGCGGAAGCCACTGAAGATCTGCCGGCGAATGGGGTAGTCCCAGTTACGGAAGGTGCCCCGGCAGGCCGCCCGGTCGGTGCCGAATGATCCGCCACGCAACACCCGGTAGTCGTCGCCGAAAAAGACCTCGGAATACTCCCGGTAGGGAAAAGCGGTAAAGCCGGGATGGCCACGGAAGGTAGTCGAGGTCCACTCCCACACGTCGCCCATCAGCTGGTGGACACCGAGCGGCGACGCACCCGCCGGATAGGCCCCGACCGGCGCCGGCCAAAGGTGCCGCTGGCCGAGGTTGGCGTGGTTGGTCGTCGGCTCCTCGTCGCCCCACGGGTAGCGGCGAGACCGGCCGGTCGCCGGGTCCCAGCGGGCTGCCTTCTCCCACTCCGCCTCGGTCGGCAACCGCTTTCCCGCCCAGTTGGCGTAGGCCTGCGCCTCGTACCAGCTGACGTGCACCACCGGCTCGTCGTCGCGTACCGGCGCCCACCGGCCGAAGCGGCGGTAGGCCCAGCCGTGGCCATCCGGGCGCCAGTGCAACGGTGCAGTCAGGCCCTCCTCCTGCCGGTGCGCCCACCCCGCGGCGCTCCACCAACGTGGGTCGCGATACCCACCCTCGGCGACGAAGGCCGCGTACGCGCCATTGGTAACCGGCACCGCGTCGATGGCGTACGCCGGCAGGTAGACCCGGTGGGCGGGACGCTCGTTGTCGAGCGCCCAAGGGTCGGTGTCGGTACCCATGGTGAACTCACCCGCCGGGACCAGTACCTCCCCACCCACCCGGACTCGGGGCTCTGGCGGAGGTGGCGCGTCGAAAACGGCCGGACCGGCGCGCAGCTGGTGGGTCGCGAGCATTGTCTCGTCGTGCTGCTGCTCGTGTTGGACGATCATGCCGAAGGCAAAGCCATCGGCGACCAGCCGCCGATCGGTGAAGGTCACCCCGTCGAGGAGGTCAAAGACCTTGTCCCGGACCGTCGCCACGTATGCCCGTGCCTGCGGCGGCGGCAGCAACGGCAGCGCTGGCCGGTCCCGGCGGGGCTGCTTGAAGGCGTCGTAGAGCTCATCGATGTCCTGGCGGACCGGCTCCCGGCCGCCAACGTCCCGCACCAGCCAGAGCTCTTCCTGGTTGCCGACATGGGCGAGGTCCCACACCAGGGGCGACATCAGCGGGGAGTGCTGTCGCACCAGGTCGGCGTCGTCAACCGCGTCGGTCAACACCTCGGTACGGGCCCGGGCACGGCCCAGCTCTGTCGCGATATGCTCCCGCAGTCGTACCCCGTCGGGCCGGTCGGTCGTTCCGGTCACCGCCGCCTCCTTCCCGCGGCCTCCCGCCGCCGTCGTACGCCTCGGTCAATGTCGTCGTGCAGCGCGGGCGGCAGCCCCAGCCGGGGCAACACGGTCAGCGCCAAATCAAGCAGATCGGCGGCCGTCGCCGCGAGAGCGTCATCGTGCAGGCCGTGCCGGGCGGCGGCGATCCATCGCTGTGCCTGCGCCCCGACGAGCGATCGGGCGGCCCGGGTAACAGCCGGCTCGGAGAGCAACGCGGCGACCACCGCCACCGGCACGGACCAACTGCCTTCCGGTTGGGCATCGAGGTAGCGCAACTCCAGGTAGCCGCGGGGGCGCACCGGCGGAAAGAGCGTGCTCACGTGGTAGTCGAGATCGTCGACTGTGGGAGGTCGGGGCAGCGCGCCAGCCAGCCAGTCGGCGAAGGTGACGCCGACCGGAGCCGTCCAGTCCGGCCCGTCCCGCACGCATAGCAACGGGGCGGCGAGGACGTACGCCGTCCAACTGGCGATCGGATCCGCGGCGTCCTGCTCGGGAGTCCACACTGCCCGGGTCCGCGCCGGGTCGATGGCGAGCCACGCGGCCATCCGGGCGGAGACCCAGCCGGTCGGTCGCCCGGCGTGCTGCCCGGCGGTGGCAAAGGCGGCGATCAAAGGTGGACCAATCGCGTGCGCCGTAGCCCACCGGTCGGCGAGCTGGTCCTCCTCGCCAACGTCCAGGCAGATCTGGAGGCTGGCGGTGCTGTACATCATTCTGCGACCGGCCGGGCCACGACGGTCGAAGACCTGGCGCATCGCCCGGTACCGCGGGGTCTCGAACACGGGACGGGGTGACCGGTGGGCGTCGATGCCGCCGGCGCCGAGGACCAGCCCGGCCCGCCCGAGAAGCGCGGTGAGCTCGGCGATCTCGGCTTCGGTAGCGGTAATGAGGGCCACGACGGAGGCATGTGTTGCGGTGGAGATCTCCACCTGCCCGCCGGGCTCGACGGTGACGGAGCCGCCGTGCCGCAGCGGTTGGGCGGGGCTCGTGGTGTCCAAGGTGCGGGGGCTGTGCGGCCCCAGGGCAGCCCGCAGGCGGTTGGCCCCGACCGGGCGGGCGGGGTCAACGGCGTCGTGCACGGTCCATTCAAGCTCGACGCCGAGCCATCGGGGTGGGCCGGTCTTGAAGCAGATCCGGGACAGGTGGCTCGCAACCGCAGCCGAGGAGGTCAGGACCGTTCCGTGGTCCACCTCCGGCGACGTCACCATGGTTCGGCCCCCTTCGCCGCGCCGACGTCCGACCCGTGACACCGTAACGCGGATCACCGACGAAGGTGGGTGCCCGCGGGCCGGTCTCCCTCTGTCTAGCAGACGAACTCCGTGAATCCGGGTGGAATTCGGGGCACCACGTGGCGTGAGACGCCGCCCGGCATCGCCTCCACTCGTTGTAGGTACGGTGTTGGCGTGTTGACATCGGGTGTCGTGCTCAGTGGTCGATACCGCTTGGACGAACGGATCGCCACCGGCGGCATGGGGGACGTCTGGCGGGGCGTCGATCTGGTGCTGGACCGACCCGTGGCGGTGAAGGTGCTGCTGCCAGCGCTCGTCTGTGACCCCGACTTCATCACCCGGTTCCGGTCCGAGGCGCGCATCATGGCCGCCCTGCGGCACCCGGGAGTGGTGCAGGTCTTCGACTGCGGCGCGGACGAACTGCCCACCGGCGACCAGGCCAACTACCTGATCATGGAATTTGTCACCGGCGAGCCCCTGTCACGGCGAATCGAGGCCGCCGGTCGCCTCGACGTGGCCGAGACCATGTCAATCGTCGAGCAGGCCGCACAGGCACTGGAGACCGTGCACCGCCGCGGCGTCGTGCACCGGGATATCAAACCAAGCAACCTGGTGGTGCAGGAAGACGGCACCGTCGTGCTGGTCGACTTCGGGGTAGCCCGTTCGACGAACGTGACAAGCATCACCAACACCAACGCCGTACCGGGAACCGCGCTCTACATGGCGCCGGAGCAGGCCGCCGGGCGGCCGGTCTCCGGCGCCACGGACATCTACGCGCTCGGCGCGGTGGCCTACTGCTGCCTCAGCGGCAGTCCACCATTCACCGGGGAGAGTCCGCTGCAGGTCGCCGTCGCGCACCTCGACGAAGACCCGCCCGAACTGCCCCACGACATCCCGGAGGCGGTGCGGGCACTGGTCCGCCGAGCCTTGGCGAAGAACCCCGAGAGCCGATTCAGCAATGGGTCTGCGATGGCAGCGGCCGCCCGTGCCGCCGTGTCGGACCCCACTGCGGCGACCACGACGTTGACCCCGACCGGATCAGCGACACTGCGCACCGCCGAGCCGACGACCCTGACCGACAACCCGATCATTGAACCGGACCGCCCGACTCGACGCGGACCGCTGGTCGGGGCGGTGGCCACCGCGGTGGTAGCGGTCGCTGGCCTGGCCGCTGTGGCGGCTATCAGCGCTGCCGCGGACGGGCCGCCGGGCGGGACGCCGTCGTCAGCGCCGACGGCCACGGGTGACGGCGGGGCGGCGCCGCCGCCCGCCGCGACTACCAGCTCGGTGCCACAGCGTCCCGACCGACCGAACAGGCCCGCCAGCAAGCCACCGCCGATGCCGACACCGACGGCATCGGCGACGGCATCGATGTCAGTTTCGGCATCAGCATCGACATCGGCGGACGCATCGCCGAGCCCGAGCGAGCAGCCGACCTCCCCAACGCCCGAGCCCTCAACGTCAGAGCCCGAGCCCCCACCGAGCGACGACTCGACGACGACGCCACCGGGCCCGACCGCCACCCCTGATCCGTAGCGTCGAAGCCGTGTCAGCCGATCAACTGCCGAGTAGTTCCCGCATCCGGCCGATCTCAACGTTCTGTTCGACGGCGACCGAGTTCGCGAACTCCAGCAGGATCGGCTCCGCCCCGACCTTCAACAGGTCGATGGACATCTCGACGGCCCCGGCATGGTGATCGCTCATCATCTCCACAAAGAGTCGGTCGAACTCGGCCCCCCGAGACTCGGCGAGACGGCGCATCGCCTCCGGCGACTGCATGCCACGCATCGCGTCGTGGTCGTGCCCGGGAACCTCCACCGGTAGGTTGCGGGCCTTGAGCCAGGCCCGCAGCAGCTCGATCTCCGGCGCCTGACTGGCCCGGATCCGCTCAGCCAACGCCACCACCTGCGGATCAGCGGCCCGCCCCGGGACCAGCTCCGACATCTCCAGAGCCTGCTCATGATGCGGGATCATCATCTGGACGTACCAGGTATCCAGCGAGTTGTGCGCTCCAGTGGCGATTGCCCGCACCTCGTCGGCGGGGCGGACCCGAGCCGGCTCTCCGGGGCGGCCGGGCACGATGACCGGCGGGCCGGGATCGTCGCTACCCCCGGTTGCCATCGGCACGACGGATCGCGACCGGTCCTGGGCGACCCCCGACCACACCACCACGCCGAGCAACAGAGCCATCGTGGCGACAGCCGCCAACACCCACCTACCCCGCACGGTCATCCGACACCCCCTGGAGGTCAAGGTCACGAGGATCGTAGCCATCGACAACCGAGAGTATATGTGACGGGAGTCACCTCCCTTCGCTCAGCGAAGAGGCGACCGGCAGGCCCAGGGCTTCAACGCCGTCGGGATCAGCCAGCGGCAGACCGGGCGCGAACCAACGCTGATCAACCGCAATATCTATCGACACTCGCCATTACAGCGGTAGGGTGTGGCCAGTCGTCACACCTCGCGAAGGGCCCCGCCGATGAGCAGATCCTGCACGCCGCGGTCCCGCTGGCTCGGCACGCTGAGCCTGGCCGCGGCCGGCCTTCTCCTGACAAGTGTGGT
Organism: Salinispora fenicalii; assembly: GCF_000514815.1. Taxonomy (GTDB): domain Bacteria; phylum Actinomycetota; class Actinomycetes; order Mycobacteriales; family Micromonosporaceae; genus Micromonospora; species Micromonospora fenicalii. The sequence continues at coordinate 165,686 of NZ_KI911472.1, read as the reverse complement.
CGCCGCAGCGCCCCACGACGCCAGGGCGGCCACCACCGAGTCCAGCGCCGTCACTACCACGGATATCCCCGGGGTTGACGAGATCCGCAGCAGCCCCAACCTGAAGCTGGTCGTCAACCTGCCAAAAGAGACACCGCTCGACGCGACGAACAGCGACCTCGCCTTCCAGGGCCGGTACGCCTTCGCCGGCAACTACAACGGCTTCGTCATCTACGACATCTCGCGTCCGGCCGCACCGACGGTCGTCTCCCGCGTGCTCTGCCCGGGCTCACAGAATGACATCTCCGTCCACGGTGACCTGCTCTTCCTCTCCACCGACTCGCCCCGCAGCGACGACTCGTGCGACAGCACCAGAGTGCCGTCGAGCGAGACCCAGTGGGAGGGCATCAAGATCTTCGACATCAGCGACAAGGCCAACCCCCGCTACCTGAAGAGCGTGCAGACCGCCTGTGGTTCGCACACCCACACGCTGGTGCCCGGCCGAAACAGGGCGACGATGTACATCTACGTCTCGTCGTACGGCCCGTCGGACACGTACGTCGGCTGCCCGCCCCCGCACGACTCGATCTCCATCGTGAAGGTGCCGGTACACCGACCCACCGAGGCGGCGGTCGTGGCCGTGCCGAACCTCTTCCCCGACGGCGGCTACGAGGGCGTGCCGGGGCAGAAGTCGGCGACCAGTGGTTGCCACGACATCACTGCCTACCCGTCGAAGAATCTGGCCGCCGGCGCCTGCATGGGTGACGGAATCCTGATGGACATCTCGGACCGGGAGGCACCCCGAGTCATCAATCGAGTCCGGGACACCGAAAACTTCGCCTTCTGGCACTCCGCGACGTTCAACAACGCCGGCACAAAGGTGATCTTCACGGATGAGCTGGGCGGTGGCGGCGCCCCCACCTGCAACGAGGTCATCGGCCCCAACCGGGGGGCCGACGCGGTCTACGACATCACCGGTCGCGGCGACGACCGCACCATGGTCTTCGGCAGCTATTTCAAGATCCCGCGGGAGAACACCAACACCGAGAACTGTGTGGCGCACAACGGCTCGCTGATCCCGGTATTCGGGCGGGACATCATGGTCCAGGCGTGGTACCAGGGTGGCATCTCGGTCTGGGACTTCACCAACTCAGCCAATCCCCGCGAGATCGCGTACTGGGAGCGGGGTCCGCTGGACGAGGAGAACCTCATCACCGGCGGCTCCTGGTCCGCGTACTGGTACAACGGCTACATCTACTCCAACGACATCGCCAAGGGCCTCGACGTTCTCCGGCTCACCGACTGGCGCACCTGGACAGCCAACTTCGTCCGCTACTCAGAGTTGAACGTACAGACCCAGACCGGTCGCTTCGGCCGGTAGCCGACGGGTACCCGCAGAGCCGATCACGACCTACGGCAACGGGGGGCGGCTTCCACTCGGAAGTCGACCCCCGTCCCCCTCTGGCCCGGCGGTAGGTCAGACCCGGGTCACTGGTTGCTGTAGCTCCGTCACCCCGGTCACGGGATCATCGGCACAGTACTCCACGTACAGCTCACGGGCGTAGCCCTCGGCCCGCCAACCGTTCTCCTCAATCCACTGAGCCAGCAGCTGTAGGGTTCCCGCGACCTCATCCATCGGCCCGCGGTGAATCACCGTGGCCGCTGCCGGCACCGCCGGCAGGTCAACGACCGCGAAGTCCCACGCCCGTTCCGGGCTGACCGCGACCTCGATGGCGGCGTGCACCACAACCTGCTCACCGTCCCCGGCCGGCTCGTAATAGGCCAGGCTCGGCCCGGTCGGTGCCGTCTGCGCCACGGCCAGCCGCCGGAACAACTCCGGGTAGAGCGGCTGGATCGCCGGACCGATGTCGCCGGGCTCGTAGCTGGCCGCCGTTGCTGTCAACTCCGCGACGCGGAGCGTCGGTAGCTCCTTGAGCACGACATCCTGTGTGGTCATCCGGCCCTCTCTTTCGATCGCCCGGAGCCTCGCCTCGATCCGGGTCAACCGCGCGGCATCCGCCGCAAGCTGCGCCTCCAGCTGGGCCCGACGCAGCCATCCTTAGCCGGGCGCCGACACGTCGTCCCCCCGGCTGCGCCGCGGCCCGACCAGTCGGCGCACGACCGGCGCCGCGTTCCACCTCGCCGCGCCGACGAGATCTCGGGCGTGCTCCAGCACCGTGTAGTCCGGGCGGGCTTGGCCAGCGGCGATGGCCCGGTCCAGGTCGTTGCCGCAGCTGGTCAGCACGCGGTCGAAGTCCCGGCGCACTGGCTCGGCCAAGTCGTAGCGGAAGGAACGGTGCAACCGGGCGAAGACCGGCTTGTAGAGCCGGGCCCGCTCGTGCAGACCGGAGGAGTACGACATCGGGTTCTTCGGTCGCTGCCGAATGTAGTCCGGCAGCAGATCGGCGAAGGCCTGCCGGACGATCCATTTCTCCTGCCCCGCGCGCAGCTTCAGCCCGATCGGCAGCCGCATCGCTAGCTCGACCACGCTCGGGTCGAGGAACGGCACCCGGGCCTCCACTCCGTACGCCATGCTGGTGCGATCGACGCGTTGCAGCTCCGTACGGCAGAGGTTGCTGATCTTGTGAAGAAATAGCCGGCGGGCGGCCTGCGGGCCGACCCGGTGGTACATCGGATATCCGCCGAACAACTCGTCCGAGCCGTCGCCAGTGAGCGCCACCTTGACGCCCAACTCGCGCAGCCGCCGGAAGAGCGGCACCGAGACCACGGCGTTGATGATGTCGCCGTACTCGGTGAGTTCCGAAATTCGGATCGCCTCCCGGATCTGGGCCAGGCGGATGTCCCGCGGCTGTAGCTCCACCACCTCGTGCGGGACTCCAAGGTCTTTCGCCAGCCGACGCGCGTAGCGCAGGTCGGGGCTCTCCGGCACACCGACGGTGACCGCGACGCAGTCCGAGTGCAGTTCGCGGGCGTGTAGCAGCGCGAGTGAACTGTCCAGGCCACCGGAGAGGACCACGCCGACGGTGAGATCGGTGTCCAGCCGCGCCCGGATGCTGTCGGTGAGGGCGGCCCGGACGAGCAGGGCGGCCTCGTCCGGGTCCTCCACCGCCGGCAACCCCGCACCGAGGGCGAGCAGGTTGACGTACGGACGCAGGCGGGCTGTGGCGTCGGCCTGCACCCAACCGTGGTGTCCGGGCGGTACCTCGGTGACCGGTGCGCCGAGGCCGACCAGGGCCTTGACCTCGCTCGCCACGTGCAGACAGCCCGGAGTCTGGGCCCAGTACAGTGGCTTCACGCCGAGCGGGTCACGCACCAGGTACGCACGTCCGTTGGCCCGTTCGACGATCACAAAGGCGTACTCACCGCGCAGCCGGGAGACGATCGCCTCACCCCAGTGCAAGTACCCGGCGAGTACCACCTCGGTGTCGCTCACCCCACGGAAGCGGTATCCCAACGCGGTCAGCTCCGCGCGCAGCTCGTGGTGGTTGAAGACCTCGCCGTTGTAGCAGAGCACCCACCGCTCGTCGGCGGAGACCCAGGGTTGCACCGCCCGTTTCCGGTCCACTACCGGCAGCCGGCGCACCCCGGTGAGCAGGCCATTTTCGGACCAGGTCTCGGTCACCTCACCTCGTGGCTCCAGGGTGGCGAGCATCCGTCGGAAGACGGCCGGATCGGCCGCCGGACCGAGGCTCACCGCGATCCCGCACATCCGTTCAGACCCCCAGCTCAGCTTCGTACACCCGACGTAGCCGACCGCGCGCCCCGGGTGCGAGGCACAGGTGCCAGGCCTGCCCCTCGTCAACCACGTTGACCTCGCCTGCCCGCTGCCGGGCGAGAAGCAGTTCGGCAAGGACCTCCCGAGCTCCGAAACGCTCGAACCAGGTCATTTCCACGTCTGCGGCCCAGCCGAGGCAGTGCCCGCTGGGCAGCATCGCGGCGTACCCGAGCCGTCGCAGCCGATGTTGGTGCTCCGCGCTGCGGACCAGGCTGGTCACCCAGAGCGGCGGGGTACCGGCGGGGGCATGGGCCGTGAACTCGCGGGCGACGTCATTGAGCAGGGCCACCATCTCCCGGCGGGTTCGACGGAACAGCAGCCCGGCTGTCTGAGGAGCGGCGCAAGGGCGAATTCGGCGCCGCAGCGCCCGCAACCCACGATCAAAGAGCGTGGCCGGCTGTCCCTGGTAGCGGAAGCGCAGCAAATCCCGGCGACGCAGCCACTCCAGGTCAACCAGGTCGGTGCTCTGGTTGACCTGCTCGTCGGTGCGGTAGTTGGTAGCGTCGCGCCACCACATAACATCGATGCGCGAAAGCAGGTAGATCCGAACCAGGGCGGTAAGGTCGGCTGCGGAACTGCGTTCGCTTGGCTGGTAGCGAGCCATCTCCAACAGCAGCGTCTCGCGCGCGCCGACCAGGCCCGATGGAGTGGCATCCAGCACCGCGGCGATGGCCGGCTCGCGCAGCCGCTGGTCGATCAGCACCTGCCGGGCTACGGTGCTGGCGACCCCGGCGAGCGCACCCACCTCGATCAGCAGGTCGGCGACGGCGGCTCGGTACGCGTCCAGGTCCGGCTCGCTAGCCGGAAGCCGCCGGGGCAGATCCGCCGCCGCACGCCGGGCCGAAGCAGCCGGGATGGACGGGCCGGGCGGCTGGCCCTGGCTTCGACTGGGCATACGCATCGTCGGCCCCCTCTCTCGTCACCACACCACGGGGAACGTCACTCTGCGTGAAATCGTAATCACGTTTTACGGGTAGTAGTTCGAATGTTCCTCCTATATCCCCGTTAAGAAGTCAAAGAGTGTCGTGGGTCGTGAACCATCATCATCTGGACAGCTAGCCAGGAACCCGGCGGCGCCGCGGCCACGCCACCTGAGTTAGCAACCCGCCGCCGTACGTGGTAGCACCGGCGCGCGGCCATGATGTGCCGGTCGGCGAAGCGGGCCCCGAGTCGTGATGAAAGGCTTGACGCATGAGTTCCGCACCCGTTAGGCCAGATCCAACCGCCGAACCGTCCACTGACGACGAGGCGATCGCCTTCGTCGACCTGGGCCTGCGCGACGAGCTCCTCGCCGCGCTCGCCGCGCTCGGCTACGAGGAGCCGACGCCGATCCAGCGGGAGGCCATCCCTCCCCTGCTCGCCGGACGGGATCTACTCGGCCAGGCCGCCACGGGCACCGGCAAGACGGCCGCGTTCGCCCTACCACTGCTGCAGCGGATGCCTCCCGACCGGGCGACCGCCGATCCGGTGGCACTGGTGCTGGTGCCCACCCGAGAGCTGGCGGTGCAGGTCTCGGAGGCGTTCCATCGATACGGCAAGGAACTCGGCGCCCGGGTGCTGCCGATCTACGGCGGCCAGCCGATCGGCCGGCAACTGCGGGCCCTGGACGCCGGGGTGGACATCGTGGTGGCCACCCCCGGCCGAGCGCTCGACCACATCGCTCGTGGCACCCTCCGCCTAGGTAACGTCGGCACCGTCGTGCTGGACGAGGCGGACGAAATGCTGGACATGGGCTTCGCCGAGGACATTGAGGCGATCCTGGAACACGCGCCAGAACAACGGCAGACCGTGCTGTTCTCGGCGACCATGCCGGCCCGGATCGACGGCATGGCCCGGGCCCACCTGACCGACCCGATCCGCATCCTCATCGCGCGGGAGAAGCCGGTAGCCGGCGAGGCACCCCGGGTACGGCAGAGCGCGTACCTGGTGGCCCGGGCGCACAAACCCGCCGCGCTGGGCCGGGTGCTGGACGTCGAGTCCCCCACCGCGGCGATCGTCTTCTGTCGCAGCCGGGAAGAGGTTGACCGGCTCACCGAGACGATGAACGGTCGCGGCTACCGGGCCGAGGCGCTGCATGGCGGGATGAGTCAGGAGCAGCGGGACCGGGTGATGGGTCGGCTGCGCGCTGGCACCGCCGACTTGCTGGTGGCCACCGACGTGGCGGCGCGGGGCCTGGATGTTGAGCAGCTCAGCCATGTCGTCAACTACGACGTTCCCTCGGCACCCGAGTCGTACGTGCACCGGATCGGCCGGGTGGGGCGAGCCGGCCGGGAGGGCGTGGCGATCACTCTCGCCGAGCCGCGGGCACACCGGATGCTCAAGACCATCGAACGGGTCACTGGCCAACGGATCACCATCGACAAGATCCCCACCGTGGCGGACCTGCGTAACCGTCGCCTGGAACTCACCCAGGCCGCGCTGCGAGAGAGCCTGTTGGAGGACGACCTGGAGCCGTTCCGGGTAATCGTCGAGTCGCTGAGCGACGAGTTCGACCTGATGGAGGTTGCTCTCGCCGCGGTACGCCTGGCCCACGAGGCCACCCTGCCGGGAGCGCTGGAGGAGGAAGAAGAGATCCCGCAGATCGCGGTTCGCTCAGCCCGCAGCGGCCGACCGGGGCACGAGGGCCGGGGTGAGCGCCGGCCGGGGCGGCCGCGGAGCGCCGGCACCACCCAGGTCTTCGTCGGGCTGGGTCGGCGGGCCGGGGTCCGACCGCAGGATCTGGTCGGCGCGATCACCGGCGAGACCGGCATGAACGGACGGGACATTGGCTCGATCGAAATCGCAGACCGCTTCTCGCTGGTCGAGGTGCCGGCGGGGCTGGCCGACGAGGTGATCTCCGGGCTGCGCGGCAGCACCATCAAGGGACGCCGGGCAACCGTTCGCCGCGACCGGGACACCGACGGGGGTGACCGCCGCCGGCAGCACCGTTGAGCGGGGCGGGGCCCTCGCCGACGTCCTGACATTAACGAGGGCACATTTTCTGGCCCTCGGTGATGGCGAAGGGCGCCTCGCTACCAGTGCTGCCAAACTCCGGGCGCACCTGCCGGCCAACGACGGTCGGCACTGGTGCGCCCGAGGCGTTTTCGGTTGCGGCCATGCCGATTGGGCACCAGATTTCGTCACACCCGAAATGAAGTCGACGCGTTTTGTTGCGAAAATGGCCAGGGATAGGTCAAACTTTGACCACACCCCGCCCCCACACAGGGAGTAATCGGCCATGGCAAGAAAAGTAATCACGGTTCTGACCGACGACCTCGACGGCGGAAAAGCCGATCGGACCGTCGAGTTCAGCCTGGACGGCGTGGCGTACACCATCGACGTGTCCGATGAGAATGCGGGCATCCTCCGGAAGACGCTGGATCCGTATCTGAGCGCCGGCCGCAGGATCGGCCGTGGCGGCGTGGACACGTCGCGGGCACTGCGACGGGGCACCAGCACCGGAATAGACCGGGAGCAGAACCGCGCGATCCGGGAATGGGCCGTGCAGAACGGCTACAAGATTTCTGAGCGCGGTCGCATCCCGGTGGAGGTCGTCGAGGCGTACAAGAAGCGCTGAGCGCCTGGGTACCCACCCGAGCGGGGCCGTGCCGATTCCGGCACGGCCCCGTCGTCTATTGCGCCGGCCAACGGCCCGCCGCCAGGTACGCGCCCCACACGCACCACCATGCCTGCGGGCGGTCGCCCGGCCGGGCGCAGCTCCACCCGGCACGGACACGGTTGCGCAATCGACCGCGAGGAACCGAAATCGCCGGACCACCGACGGGCGCCCGGTAGCTGAATTGATCCGGGCTTGCCGACATTCAACCGTGACCGAGGCTCGGGGTCACACCAGTCCGCCACCGGACTTAGCTGCAGTCGGTTCAGGCAAGTCAGTTAAGGGTCCCACGATGGGCACAGCAAGCCGACGGCCCGCATCGGCGATAGCGTGATCCCTGTTGATGAACGGCAGCGGCTTCACCCGTCCAACTCGATCGATGATGGGTGATATGCTCCAAATTCTGCACAAGCAGCAATCAGCCCCCGAGAGCAAAGATGTCGACTGCCGGATCGCTGTCCGGGCAACCGATCCCCGCCAGATCTCGGCCGAAATCCCTCCTTCGTCGCCGCCCTCCACATCGCCCCGGCGGGTTTACCAAGTCACTGCTGGACCACGCGGGCTAGCGGTTTTCGGAAGGCAGTGCGACTAGTCATCACGATGCGGTCGATAGCTCCGACGCCGGCCGCATCAGGAGCAACTGGCGACACGACACGGCAGAGCACCGCCAGTCCCGTCCCGAACGGTCGATACCGAGCCACCGACCAATGCTTCTGCTCTTCCTCGTCCTTGCTTCCGTAGTCGGCCTTCGTCCCATGATCTGGGTACGTGCGGGTCCCCTACAGCTCGGGCGGTCGACGATGAAGACCGCGCCCCAGGTCAGCGCCAGACGACCACCTCGTCCAGCGGCTTGCGGCAGATGTCCGGCACGGTCGCCCCCTCCGCCGGGTAGCCGACCGGAATAATCAGGTTCCCCCGCTCCTCAGCAGGCCGGTCCAACAACTCGTTGAGGAAGCGCATCGGACTCGGGGTATGGGTCAGGGTGGCGAGGCCGGCCTGGTGCAGCGCGGCGAGCAGTAGCCCGACCGCGATCCCCACCGACTCCTTGACGTAGTAGGGACGCGGACTCTGCGGGCCACGGTGCAGCTCGAAAACGACGATCACCGCTGGGGCGATCTCCAGGAACGGCTTACTCGCATCCGTTCCCAGCGGTGCCAGCGCCGACAGCCACTCCTGCGGCGCGCGCTGCTCGTAGAACACCCGCTCCTCGGCCTCAGCGGCGACACGCAGCCGCCGCTTGAGCTCCGGCTCGGTAACCACCACGAACCGCCACGGCTGCCGATTCGCGCCACTCGGCGCCGAGGCCGCCGCCCGAAGGGCATACTCGAGCACCCCCTCCGGGACCGGCTTCTCGCTGAAGTCCCGCACCGTACGGCGCTGGACCATCGCATCGGCGAACCCACGTACGCGAGCCAGCGCCGCCGCAGGCGGCACACCGTAGTCGGATAGCGGTCGGACGGCGGGCGGTTGCTCAGCACGGTTCGGCGACATCCGGCCATTGTCGGCCTCCCGTGTGGCCATGGCCACTCCCGCACCGGCATGATCGACGCAACGGGCCGACCGGAGGTGGAACGGATGCGGGTGGTATCACTGGTGCCGTCGCTGACCGAGGCGGTGGCGTTGACGCTGCCCGGGGCGCTGGTCGGCGCCACCGACTGGTGTACCCACCCGGTGGGGCTGGAGGTGCCCCGGGTCGGCGGCAGCAAGTACCCGGACCTGGACCGGGTACGCGCGCTCCGGCCGGATGTGGTCCTGCTCAACGTCGAGGAGAACCGGCGCGAGGACGCGGACGCCCTGGTGGCGGCGGGGGTGCCGGTCCGGGTCACCTACCCTCGTACCGTCGATGGGGCACTCACCGAGTTGGCCACGCTCCTCACCGAGTTGGGTTCGCCGGGTGAACCCGAGTGGTTGGTGGCCGCCCGCCGCGCCTGGGCGGAACTGCCCGAGGATGGACCGCCGCGGCAAGCCGTGGTGCCGGTTTGGCGGCGCCCGTGGGTGGCGCTGGGCCGGGACACCTTCGCCGGGGACGTACTCCGCCGGCTGGGGCTGACCAATCTGTACGCCGACCACGCCGAGCGGTATCCCCGGCCATCCCTGACCGAGCTCCGCAACCGGGCTCCTGCGCTGGTCGTACTGCCCGATGAGCCCTACCGTTTCACTGTGGATGATGGGCCGGACGCGTTCCCCGAACTACCGTGTGCCCTCGTCTCCGGTCGCCATCTGACGTGGTACGGCCCGTCCCTGGTGGAGGCGCCCGCCGTCCTGGCCGCCCAGCTGGCGGCACCGGTCACCCACCCGGCGGGACCCCAATAGGCCCAAGGTCCCGGCCGGCAGGGCCCGATTGACCCTGCCCGCCTGCATTGCCGCTGCGGTCGAATGGAAGAGCCACGGACAGTGCCATTCGAGCACAGGCAGGAAGGGGCGTGGAGACGATGACCGCAACAACCAAGCGGTACGCCACCGAGACAACCAGCAACCTGAACCAGGTCGAAACCGGGCAGGGGCGTACCGCCCGCTACGTACTGGCCGGCATCCGCCTGGCGCTGGGCTGGATCTTCCTCTGGGCTTTTCTCGACAAGCTGTTCGGGCTGGGGCGGGCCACCGAGACCGACAGCGCCTGGATCAACGGTGGCAGCCCGACGAACGGCTTCCTGAGCTTCGGTGCGACCGGCCCGTTCAAGGGCTTCTACAACAGCATCGCGGGCGCGGCCTGGGCCGACTGGTTGTTCATGATCGGACTGGCGGCCATCGGCACCGCCCTGCTGCTCGGGATCGGCATCCGGGTCGCCGCCGCGACCGGCGGACTTCTCATGGTCCTGATGTGGACGGCCGCCCTGCCCCCGGCGAACAACCCGTTCATGGACGACCACCTGATCTACGCCGCGGTGCTGGCGGTCATCGCCCTGCTCAACGTCGGTGACACCTGGGGCTTCGGTCGGGCCTGGGCCGGACTACCGATCGTACGGCGGATGCCCTGGCTCCGTTGACGATCTCAGTAGCCACGCTGGGCGGGCGTCACCACTGGTGATGCCCGCCCAGCGTGTTGCCCCACCCAGGAGTTCGGCCACCAGCGGCGATCCGGCAGGATCGGGCAGGTCAGGCAGGACGACAAAGGACAGGAGACGCTGGTGAACCAGGCAACGAAGCCCGAGGTGGGACCGATCGAGGGCGCGCCGCCGAGCGACCTCCTCGTCGAGGAGATCACCGTTGGCGAGGGAGCGGAGGCGCAGGCCGGGCAGGTCGCCCGCGTCCACTACGTCGGTGTCGCCCACTCCACGGGCCGTGAGTTCGACGCATCGTGGAACCGCGGTGAGCCGCTCGAGTTCCCCCTCGGCGGCGGGCGGGTCATCGCCGGCTGGGACCAGGGTGTGGTCGGCATGCGGGTCGGCGGCCGACGGCGACTGACCATTCCGCCGCACCTCGCCTACGGCGACCGCGGTGCCGGCGGGGTCATTCGGCCGGGCGAGACGCTGGTCTTCGTCGTTGACCTGGTTGGCCTCCGCTGACCGGGTCTAACCAACCAGGCCCGGGCGTTCCTCCAGCCCGCCGGAGGGAACGCCCGGGATCCACCCGTCATCTCAGCGCTGACGGTCAGCCACCGCTCACGGAGGGCTCCGGGACCGGGGAGCCGCTGCCCTCGGATGGCACCGGTGCGGGAGAGCCACCGGCCACCGCGCCCGGGTTCGGGGCGGCCGGACTCGGCTTCAGGCCGGCCGGCACCGGCAGGGCGCTGCCCTTGACGTACTCCTCCCAGCTCACGTTCCAGGCGGTCCAGCCGTTGCCCTCGTTCAACGTCACCTCGGTGCCCTTGATGGTCACCAGGTCGCCGACCTGGGTGACACCCATGAGCCAGTCGGCACTGGCGGCCGAGAGGTTGGTACAGCCGTGGGAGACGTTTTGGTACCCCTGAACTCCCTCCGACCAGGGCGCGCCGTGGAGAAACTCACCCCGCCAGGTCAGCCGCTGCGCATCCTCGACATCCACCACGTAGGGGTCCGCGGAGCCACGGGTGTCGAAGGTGGTGAACTCATGCTTCTCCATGATCACCATCTTGCCGCTGGAGGTTGGCGTGCTCGGCTTGCCGAGGCTCACCGGTAGCTCCCGCAGCAGCTTTCCGTCCTGAAACACCGACATCTGCTTGGTCTCGTTGTCGATCTCCAAGGCCACCTGGCGACCAATCTTCGAGGTAGCCCGCCGGTCGGCGTCGCCTACGTACTCCTCACCGATCGGCAGGCCTTCCAAGCCGGAGCGGAAACTGATCGTCGTACCCGGTCGCCAGAAGTCCGGCGCCCGGTAGTAAACCTGGCTGCCGTCGGACACCCAGGACCACACCCCCGGCTGGGACGGGTTGGTCCGCACAAACAATCGCCGCTGAACGGCGGCCCGGGCCTCCTCCGGAATCGGCGGATCGAATGCGACGGTCACCGGCATAGCGGTTCCGTACGTCCGGTCACCCGTGAAATACAACGTACTGGTAATTGCCGGTTTCGTGGACTTCGGCCTGGTAGTGAAGGTGGTCTTCTGGGTAGTAGTGGTTTTACCGGAGCTACCGGTAGCAGTAACCTCGGCCGTGTATGTCCGTTTCGACTTCAGCGGCGTACTCGGCACCCAGGTCGAGCCATCCTCCCGAGGCTCTCCCTTGACCTCAGCCCCCGTGTCATCGGTGACGCGGACCGCGGTGATCGTCCCGCCCTTGACCGCGGTGCCGACCTCGGCGCTGATCGGAACGTCCGTCGCTCGGTCAGTCGGCGTCACGGTCAGTTCCGGCGGAACCGGCCGGGCCTCCTCGCGTTTGCTGGCGGTGCACCCTCCGAGCGCTACCGATACGGCCGCAACAGTTACCGTGAGCAGCGTCATTCGCCGCCTGAATTTCATGTGCGCCCCCCGTTTGTCGCCTCCTCCGCCACATTCTCTCCGCCGCACTGCCCGGGGCATGCATTTTCGACAAATTCGGCGGCGTGATTATCTCCCACATTTTCTAGCTTTGCGCTATCTGTTCCGAGCCTGCCCGATCATGGGTCACCGCTCACATCCGAACCATCCGGGGCCGTTCGTCCGAAATTCACTCCAACGTGCGGCAGAGCCCGGAACGCGGGGCCGGGGGCAGGCCCCGCGTTCCGGTCAGAGGTTCGCGATCAGCACCGCTGGCCGCTCGACACAGTCCGCGACGTGCCGCAGGAAGCCACCGGCCACCCCGCCGTCGCAGACCCGATGATCGAAAGTGAGGCTAAGCTGCGTCACCTTGCGTACCGCAAGCTGCCCGTCCACCACCCACGGCTTGTCCACAATCCGCCCGACGCCGAGCAGCGCCGCCTCCGGATGGTTGATGATCGGAGTAGACCCGTCCACCCCGAACACGCCGTAGTTGTTCAGCGTAAACGTCCCGCCGGTGAGCCGGGTCGGTGGCAGCGTGCCAGCCCGCGCCGCCGCCGTGGTCTCGGCCAGCGCGACGGCCAGCCCGGCGGTGGTGAGTCGCTGCGCGTCGCGCAGCACCGGAACCACGAGCCCCCGGTCGGTCTGGGCAGCGATACCCAGGTGCACCCCGGCGGACTGGACGATCCGCTGCGCCCCACTGTCTACCCGGGCATTGAGCTGGGGGAACCTCCGCAGCCCAGAGAGGCAGATCCGAGCAAGCAGCGCCAGGATGCTCACCGGTTCGGCCGGGGTAGCCGCGTTGATCGCCGCGCGGGTCTCCAGCAGGGCGGTCGCATCGACATCCACCCAAATCGTCACCTCGGGAATCTCCCGCCGGCTGCGGGAGAGCTTGTCGGCGATGACCTTGCGGATGCCGACCAACGGCACGATCACGTCGTCGTCGGTGGGCACGGCGTTCTCGGCGGGCACGGCGACCGGAGCCGGGGTGGCGGCGGCCTCCACATCAGCCCGGCGAATCACCCCGCCGCGACCGGTGCCACGCAGGGCGGCCAGGTCGACGCCGCGCTCCTTCGCCAGCCGCCGCACGATCGGTGAGATGACTCGAACGCTCTCGCCGGCCGGACCGAGGCCGCCGCTCGGGGCAGCGCTGGTCAGCGCAGCGTCACTCGGGGCAGCGCTGGTCGGCACGGAGCCAATCGGGGCGGCCCGGGCAATCCGGCGGCGGCGAGCCGCTCCGCCGTGGCCGGTGCCATACCCGATCAAGACGTTCCCGGAGCCAGTGCGCTCCGGCTCGCGGTTGACCACGGGTCCACCGGAGGCACCAGGTGCGCTATCCGCCTCGACCGCGTCCAGCGACGCGATGGTGATCAAGGGTTGGCCGACCGGCCGCACCTCGCCCGCCGTACCGTGCAGGGCCACCACCCGTCCGGCGTACGGGCAGGGCACGTCCACGACCGCCTTGGCGGTTTCCACCTCCACGACAGCCTGGTCCACCGTCACCGTGTCGCCTACGGCGACCCGCCACTCGACGATCTCCGCCTCGCTCAGCCCTTCCCCGAGATCTGGCAGGAGGAAGACTCGCTCGTTCATCAGACCGTCACCCACCGCTCGTCGGGCTGGTCGTCCCACTGAAGGCGGGCCACCGTGTCGAGCACCCGATCCACCGACGGCAGGTGGGTGTGCTCCAGCATCGGCGCCGGGTACGGAATATCCAGCCCGGCAACCCGCAGCACCGGTGCGTGCAGGGAGTGGAAGCAACGCTCCTGCACCCGCGCAGCGATCTCCGCGCCGACCCCGGCGAAGCCCTGGGCCTCGTGGACCACCACGCACCGGCCCGTCTTCCGCACCGAGGCCGCGATGGTGCCGTCGTCGAACGGCACAATCGTCCGCACGTCAACGACTTCGACGTTCCAGCCCTCCTCCTGGGCCGCCTCGGCAGCTGCCAGGGCCACCGGCACCGCCGGCCCGTACGCGACCAGGGTGGCATCGGTGCCCGGACGACGCACGACGGCGCGGCCGAACGGCTCGGTCCGAGCTGGCAACTGCGTCTCGTCGCTGGCGAAGTAGAGCTTCTTCGGCTCCAGGAAAATGACCGGGTCCGGATCGTCAATCGCCGAACGCAGCAGCGAGTAGGCATCAGCCACGGTGGCCGGGGTGACGACCTTCAGCCCGGGGGTGTGTGCGTAGTACGCCTCGGAGGAGTCGCAGTGATGCTCCACCCCGCCGATGCCACCGGCGTACGGGATCCGGATGACGATGGGCGCGGTCAGCGCGCTCCGGGTACGGTTGCGCAGCTTCGCCACGTGCGAGGCGATCTGCTCGAAGGCTGGGTACCCAAACGCGTCGAACTGCATCTCCACCACCGGCCGCAGCCCGGACATGGCGAGGCCAACGGCGAAGCCGACGATGCCGGCCTCGGCGAGCGGAGTGTCGAAGCAGCGCTTGTCGCCGAAACGGGCTGCCAGCCCGTCAGTGATCCGGAAGACCCCGCCGAGTTGGCCGACATCCTCACCGAAGACGACCACCCGGTCGTCGTCGAGCATCGCGTCGGCGAGCGCGGTGTTGAGCGCCTTCGCCATGGTCATGCTTGCCATCACCCAGCTCCCTCCTGGTCGGCGGCCAGCTCGGCACGAACCTGCGCCCGCTGTTCGACCAGCTGCGGCGTTGGTTCGGCATAGACGTGGTCGAAGAGCGTCAACGGATCAACGTTCGGCTTGTCGTGCATCCGCTCGCGCAGGTCGGCCGCGTACTCCTCGGCCTGCGCGGCCACTCGCGCCACCGTGGTGTCGTCCAACGCCCCCCGGTCCCGCAGGTAGGTCTCCAGCCGAACGACCGGGTCCCGGTCCTGCCACCGCGCCACCTCATCGGCGTCCCGGTAACGGCCGGCGTCGTCGGCGTTGGTGTGCGGCTCCATCCGGTAGGTGTGCGCCTCCACCAGGAAGGGGCCGTGGCCGGCACGGGCGTGCGCCACGGCCCGGGTGAGCACCGCGAGGACGGCGACCGGGTCGTTGCCGTCGACCTGCTCGCTGCGCACGCCGTAGCCGACGCCCTTGTACGCGAGACTCGGTGCGGCGGTCTGCCGGGACAGCGGCACGCTGATCGCGTACTGGTTGTTCTGTACGAAGTAGACGACCGGCGCCTTGAAGACGGCGGCGAAGTTGACCCCCTCGTGGAAGTCGCCCTCACTGGTAGCGCCGTCGCCGAGGAAGGCCAGTGCCACCGTGTCCCGGCCCTGGTACGCCTCGCCGTAGGCGAGGCCGGCGGCGTGCACACACTGGGTGGCCAACGGGGTGCACTGCGGGGCGGTGCGCCGGACGGCCGGATCGTAGCCACAGTGCCAGTCCCCGCGGAGCAGCGTCAGCACCTCCACCGGGTCGATCCCCCGGGCGGTCAACGCCATCGACTCGCGATAGGTCGGGAACACCCAGTCGTCGTCGCGCAGCGCGAGGATCGCGCCGACCTGACACGCCTCCTGGCCCCGAGCCGACGGGTAGACGGCGAGTCGACCCTGTTTGGTCAGGGCGGTGGCCTGCAGGTCAAAGCGGCGGCCGAGCACCATCCGGCGGTACAGCTCGACCAGCACCTCAACCGGGGGCGCCGGGTAGTCGGGGTGCGCCGGTAGCGGGGTACCGGCGGGGTCGAGCAGCCGAATCTGCTCGCTGCTGGGCAGCAGTGGGCGGGCCGGGTCCGGCGGTGCGGCCGGCCGGGCCTTTCTGCGGACCGCCCGGGGTGTGGTCGTCACGGCGGATACCTCCTGGACATCTGGTTCGCCCATGCTCCTGCGGTCGGATGGTTGACTCAAGATCCGTCGTAAACGCAGGATGGTTGGTCGATGGGAGGTGCCGCGATGAGCCAAGAGTCCGGCCCAGGTGGGGCCTCGACGACCGGGGCGGGACGATCGGCCCGGCCGCTCGACCATGTGGACCGCCGTATCCTGGCCGAGTTGGTCCGCGACGGACGCACGTCGGTCCGGACGCTCGCCGCCCGCCTACACATTTCCCGAACCAACGCGTACGCCCGGGTGGAGCGGTTGTTGCGCGACGGTGTGGTCACCGGCTTTCAGGCCCGGGTGGCGCCGGAGGCCGCCGGATTGGGCACCTCGGCGTACATCGCGATCACCATCGAGCAGAACACCTGGCGTGACGTCTCCGCGGAGCTGGCCCAGGTGCGCTACCTGGAGCACGCCGCGCTGGTCGGCGGCGATCACGACGTACTCGCTCTGGTCCGGGCCCCGGACAACGCCACGCTGCGAGACGTGGTGCTGACCCGGGTGCAGAGCATCCCCGGAGTGCTCTCCACCCGCACCTGGCTGGTCTTTCACGAGTTCGACGGCGAGACATCACCCTGGGGCCCGGCCACGCCCCTTCCGCCTCCCGGGCCCAGGCGCCCGGGGCCCTGAACGCTCCGGCGGCGCCACCAGCTTCTCCCGGTCGGCCAACTCCAGCAACGGCTCCAACGAATACGCCCGCTCGTCCAGGCCCGCATGTGGGTCGCCGTGCTCGGCGAAGCGGGCCGGCATCGTGGTGACGTCGAAGTCCTCCGGCTGGACAGCATCCAGTTCGGTCCATGCCACCGGCGCGGAGACCAGCGCCGCCGGGGTGGGCCGAATCGAGTACGCCGAGGCCATCGTGTGGTCCCGGGCCATCTGGTTGTAGTCGACAAAGACCGGCCGATCCCGCTGCTCCCGCCACCACGTGGTGGTGACCAGGTCGGGCCGGCGGCGCTGGATCTCCCGGCCCAGCGCCAGCACCGCCCGGCGGCAGTCTCCGAAGCCCCACCGTGGCTCGATGGTGAGATAGACGTGCAGCCCTCGTCCCCCGGTGGTCTTCGGGAAACCAACCAGCCCGAGCTCATCGAGGAACGCGCGGACCTCGTGCGCCACCGGGACCACCTGGTCGAACCCGACCCCGGGTAGCGGATCCAAGTCGATACGTAACTGGTCTGGTCGCTCGACATCACGCCGGGACACCGGCCACGGGTGGAACCGGAGCGTGCCGAGGTTGACCGCCCAGGCCACCACGGCCAGCTCACTCGGCGCGAGCTCGTCCGCGCTCCGACCGCTCGGGAACGTCAGGTGCGCGGTGCGAACCCAGTCGGGGGCGCCCGCCGGCAGCCGCTTCTGGTAGAAGGCGTCACCGCGGTTGTCCGCCCGCGTCGCGATCTTGGCACCGGCGAAGACCCCACGCGGCCACCGCTCGAGCATCGTCGGCCGATCCCGCAGGGCGCGCAGGATGCCCTCGCCGACGGCCAGGAAGTAGCGCACCACATCGAGCTTGGTCAGCCCTAAGTCCGAAAAGTAGGGCTTGTCCGGGTTAGAGACGCGGACCAACCGCCGTCCCACCCGGATCTGCTCGGCCGGCGTCGCCACGCCCACACCGTAGCCGTGATCCGGGCGCGCGTCGGGTCGGACGCGCAGCACCCGCCGCACGGACCCGACTATCCGGGGCCGGAACGGGTCACCAGGCAGTCGGCGGCGACCCCACCGGCGCCGGCAGGATCCGGCGCGGCTGCCCCGGCGGCCCGCCCCGTCGCCGCCACTCCCGGGGATAGCCCACCGACACCTCCTCGAAGCGCACCCCGTCGTACCAGGTGGTGCGCGGGATATGTAGGTGGCCATAGACCACCGCAACGGCGTCGAAGCGTCGATGCCAGTCGGCCGTCGCCTCAGTGCCACACCACTGCGCGAAGATCGGATAGCGGAGAATACGGGTAGGCTCGCGACGCAGCGGCCAGTGGTTCATCAGCACCGTCGGCAGCGCCGGATCCCGCTCCGCCAGTCGCCGGGCCGTCTCGGCGACCCGGGCGGCACACCACGCCGACCGGCTCTCGTACGGGTCAGGGTGCAGCAGGTACTCATCGGTGCAGACAATCCCGGTCCGGTACGCCTCGGCGAGCGCCGCCTGCGATGTGTCTAGGCCCTCAGGGCGCCAGCTGTAGTCGTAGAGCAGGAACAGCGGCGCCACGGTGACCGGGCCGCCGGGCCCCTCCCACACCGGGTACGGGTCCTCCGGCGTGACCACGCCGAGCTTGCGGCAGAGTTCGACCAGGTGCGCGTAGCGGGCGGCGCCGCGTAGCGGCACCGGGTCAGCCGGCAGGCTCCACAGCTCGTGGTTGCCGGGCGACCAGAGCACCTTCGCGAACCGGGCAGCCAGCAGCCGCAGTACCCATTCGACCTGTGCGACCGTGTCCCCCACGTCGCCGGCGACCAGCAGCCAGTCCTCCGGCGACTCCGGGTGGAGCTGCTCGACAACGGTCCGGTTCTCCGCGTGCCGCACGTGCAGATCGCTGATTGCGAGCAGACTGCCCCGACTGCCCGCCCGATCGCCCGGCCCCGCCATGTCCCCGATCCTAGCCGCGCTCTCCGCCGCCGTCGATCTTCGCTTCGGCTCCCAGCCAGGCTTGCAGGGCGTACGAACGGGTGCCGGCGCTGCATATGCGAAACCGGTAGGATCCCCTCGGGTCGGGACTGGCGCGATTTGGGATGGAGCACCATCGGGGAACGGCCCATCACGAGGACGCATGCCGAGCGCCTGGGCCTCCACACGTCCACCGGGAACGTTCACCAGGAGGTCACATGTCGGGCAACGCCGAGTCCACCGCCTATCGCAGCGCACTCGAGGTGATCGGTGCCGTCGAGCCGCGGGTCGCCAACGCCATTCGCGCCGAGCTGGCCGACCAGCGTGAGTCACTCAAGCTGATCGCCAGCGAGAACTACGCCTCCCCGGCGACGCTGCTGGCCATGGGGAACTGGTTCAGCGACAAGTACGCCGAAGGTACGGTCGGCCGTCGCTTCTACGCCGGCTGCCAGAACGTCGACACCGTCGAGGCGCTCGCCGCCGAGCACGCCCGGGAGTTGTTCGGAGCGCCGTACGCCTATGTGCAGCCGCACTCCGGGATCGACGCCAACCTGGTCGCCTTCTGGGCGGTCCTCGCCGATCGGATCGAGTCGCCCGCGCTCAAGCGCGCCCAGGCCCGGCACGTCAACGACCTCACCGAGGCCGACTGGTTCGCCCTGCGCCGCGAGTTGGGCAACCAGCGGATGCTGGGCATGTCACTGGACGCCGGCGGGCACCTCACCCACGGCTTCCGGCCGAACATCTCCGGCAAGATGTTCGACCAGCGCAGCTACGGCACCGACCCGGAGACCGGGCTGATCGACTACGACCGGGTCGCCGAGGCGGCCCGCGAGTTCAAGCCGCTGATCCTCGTCGGCGGCTACTCGGCGTACCCCCGGAAGGTCAATTTCCGGATCCTGCGGGAGATCGCCGACTCGGTCGGGGCCACCTTCATGGTGGACATGGCCCACTTCGCCGGGTTGGTCGCCGGCAAGGTCTTCACCGGCGACTTCGACCCGGTTCCGCACGCCCACATCGTGACCTCCACCACGCACAAGTCGTTGCGCGGGCCCCGCGGCGGCCTGGTGCTCTGCGGTACGGAGCTCGCCGAGCAGGTCGACCGGGGCTGCCCGATGGTTCTCGGCGGCCCGCTGCCGCACGTGATGGCCGCCAAGGCGGTCGCGCTCGCCGAGGCCCGGCGGCCCGACTTTGTCGACTACGCCGGGCGGATCGTCGCCAACGCGCAGGCCCTCGCGGACGGGTTGCGGCGTCGGGGCGCGAAGCTGGTCACCGGCGGAACCGACAACCACCTGGCGCTGATCGACGTGACCGGGTACGGGCTCACCGGCCGGCAGGCCGAGCAGGCGCTCCTCGACTCGGGCATCGTCACCAACCGCAACGCGATCCCGCAGGACCCGAACGGCGCCTGGTACACCTCCGGGATCCGGGTCGGTACGCCGGCGTTGACGACCCGGGGCTTCGGCACCACCGAGCTGGACGCCACCGCCGAGCTGATCCACACCGTGCTGAGCCGGACCTCGCCCGGGGCGAACGCCGACGGCACCGCCTCGAAGGCGAAGTACGTGCTGGACCCGGCCGTCGCCGAGCGGGTCGGCAAGCAGGCCAGCGACCTGCTCACCGGCTTCCCCCTCTACCCCGCCATCGACCTCGGCTAGCCCGCCGGCGCCTCGATCGCAACCGTCAGCCCACGGTGGTGTCCTCAGACCAGCTACTCCGGTACAGGGTTCCCCGGCCCTGCGGGTCGGGGACACCATCGACGGGCGGCAGCGGCGCTGGGAACTCGTCCTCCGGCCCGTTGGGCAGCACTCCCCCGGTCGTCCGGGACCGGCGGAGCCGGGTGACGACGAACCAGGCGAGCCCCGCCACACAGGCCAGGATGACGATGTTCTGCAGCACACCGGCGTACTCCTCGACCAGATGCCAGTTGTCACCGAGCAGGTAACCGGCCAAGACGAAGGTGGTGTTCCAGATCAGACTGCCCAAGGTGGTGTAGACCACGAAGGTCCACACCGGCATCCGCTCCACCCCGGCCGGTATCGAAATCATGCTTCGGAAGATCGGGATCATCCGACCGAAGAACACCGCCTTGACGCCGTGCCGGAGAAACCACTCTTCGGTCTTGTCAACGTCGCTCAGCTTCACCAGCGGAAGTCGGGCGGCGATGGCTCGCATCCGGTCCCGGCCCAATGCCGCACCGATGTAGTACAACGCGAGCGCACCCACCAGCGAACCTAGCGTGGTCCAGAAGATCGCACTGATGACGCTCATCCGCCCCTGGCCGGCGACGAACCCGGCCAGGGGGAGGATCACCTCGCTGGGAATCGGCGGGAAGAGGTTCTCCAGCGCCACGGCGAGGCCAGCACCGGGCCCGCCCAGCCGCTCCACCAGACCGATCACGTGCCCGACCAGGCCATCCTGTGGGGGTTCAGCCTGGCTGGCGGTGGTACTGACGGAGAGGAGGGCGTGCACGGTTCGAGGCATGGGCTATACGGTACGAACTCAGCCTGAGGGCGCACCCAGGCGGTCGGCGCTCACCCGGTGACGAGATCAGGCGGGCCCCGCCGAGTCAGCCCGAGGGCAGGTCGGCCAGGATCCGGCCGAGGAGTTCCGGCGTCCGCTCCGGCGGCTCCGCCTCCACGCAGAGCCGCTCCATCGCCAACGCGTAATAGTCCAGATCTTCCCGCTTGTCGAGGTAGAGGGCGCTGGTGAGCTGCTCAATGTAGACCACGTCGGGCAGTTCCTTGTCATCGAAGCGCAGGATGGAGAAGGCGCCGCCCGCGGCGGCGTGCCCGCCGGCGGCGAACGGCACGACCTGGAGCCGCACGTTCGGCAGCCTGGTCGCCTCGATCAACGCCGAAACCTGCTGTCGCATGACCGCCGCGCCGCCGATCGGTCGGCGCAGAGCCGCCTCGTCCACCACGGCCCACAGCTGCGGCGGATCCTCCCCGTGCAGCACCTGCTGCCGCCGCATCCGCAGGGTGACCCGACGGTCAATCTCCGCCGACGCGGCACGGCTGTGACCGAGAAGCACGACCGCCCGGGCGTACTCCTCGGTCTGGAGCAGGCCGGGGACGAACTGGAGCTCATACGTGCGGATCAGGGCAGCTGCTGCCTCCAGGCCGAGGTACGCCTGGAACCAGGACGGCAGCACGTCACCGTACCGGTGCCACCAACCGGGACTGTTCGCGTCCCGGGCGAGGTGGAGCAGGGCGTCCCGCTCCTGCGGGTCGGTGATGCCATAGAGGGTCAGCAGGTCGGCGACGTCGCGTTCCTTGAAACCGACCCGCCCCAACTCCATCCTGCTGATCTTCGACTCCGAGGCCCGAATCTCCCAACCCGCGCCCTCCCGGGTCACCCCGCAGGACTCCCGTAACCGGCGCAGCTGCGCGCCGAGCATCATCCGCAGGACGGTCGGGCCAGCCACTGAGCCTCCCTCAGCGGGTATCGTCGCCACTGCCGCCCCTCCATTTGCTGGACCGCACCGGGCCGGACCTGACCCGGTCGCCGGGTCAGCATGCCATGGACCATCGGTGAGGGGAATCAGTCCCGACGGCACGGCGTGAATCAGTGGATCAAGTGATCGAAGTCACCATCCCTGGCACCGAGCACGAAGGCCGCGATCTCATCCACCGTGTAGATCAAGGCGGGGCCGTCAGGATGCCGAGAGTTGCGCACGGCGATGCCCGCACCATCGGGAAGTTCGGCCAGCTCAACGCAGTTGCCGCTGGGGTTGCTACGGCGACTCTTCTGCCACCGCAACGGCGGTAGCTCGGGGATGGGAACGCCATTCGGTAGCGGCTGCATGTGCGCCCTTCTCGTCATGCATCCGTCCACACCGCAGCCCCAGTGGGCACGTGTGGACCGGGAAGCTCCTGCACGTGCATCTGCTATTGCATCTGCATCGGACAGAGAGCATGATAGCCGACGGGAGTGGTGTCGATCCGCTTACCGTAAGTCACCTTTACTGGGCGACGACCAGGGCAGACACGGGGTCGGTGACCGTCGGCAATGCCGGGGCATCGGCATGACGGGAGGACTCATGCCGGATCCGCTGACGATCGCGTCCGGCGTCTGTGCCGCGGGCGCCCTCATCTCGTCCTGGCAGCTGCACCGCCGGGCGGTACAGGCCGAGGCGGAGATCGCCGTCCTCCAGGCCGAACTCGCCGCCGAACGCCATGCGGCCAGCCACGACCCCCTCACCGGTCTGCCCAACCGACGGGCCTTTCATCGGCTGGCCGCCGCCCTGCTGACTCGAGCGGATGGGCGACCGCTGATCGCCGTCGTCCTCGATCTCGACGACTTCAAACAAATCAACGATCGGTACGGGCACGCCGCCGGCGACCAGGTACTGGTCAACGTCGGCCAGCGGCTCGCCGCCTTCGCGGGGGACGACCCGGTCGCCCGGCTCGGCGGAGATGAATTCGCCGGGCTGCTCACCGCCCCCGAGGTCGAGCGGCGGTGGCTTGAGCACGCCACCCGCCGGCTGCACGATCTCCTCGCCGCACCGATCCGGCTGCACTCGGCAAGCGTGCGAGTGACAGCCTCCGTCGGGTTGGCGCCAGTCACCTGCCCCACCCAGCTCTCCGAGGCGTTGGACCGCGCCGACGCTGCGATGTACCGGGCGAAGAGCATCGACTCGCCCCACCTCCGCCAGCTCCTCGACAGCGCGAGCAGCGGCGACCGCTGACCGGCGGGCCGCCCGCCCTACGGTCGTCACCGAACACGTCGTCGGGCGACCTGTCGACGGGCCAGCAACACGACGACCAACAAGACGAGCCCCTCGAATCCGATCAGCAGCCGCTGGGCCAACCCCTGGTAGTCGGCCTGACCGAGTTCACCTCCGGAGATGTCGTACATCATCCGCCATCCCGCCGGCGCCAGCTGCACCGCGCTGAGCAGCAGGCCCCACCGGAGACGCAGTGGTCCGGTGCGGTTGGCGGCGAAGGTCGGCCAGAGCGCCGCCGCGAAAAACACCAGCCAACTGGAGACCGTGTGGGCGTTGACCACCGCCACGGCGGCCGGACGCCCATCCACCCACCGGTCGGGAAAGGTGGCCACGGCGATCGTGGCGACGCCCGAGAGGGCAAGCATCAGACGCCCCGCCATCCGCACCGTACGCAGGCCAATGGCGGACAGCACGAGACAGAGGCCAGAGCCGAGAATAAAGAGGGTCATCACCCAGCGGTGGCTGGCGCCGTGCGCGGCCAGTTCACTGATCGAGTAGCTGACCTGGTCGAACCCGCGCGGCTGGAAGGTGACCGCGACCCCCGCGCCGCCGATCAACAGCAGCGGGGCCAGGAGGGCGGTGATCACGGTCCAGCCGGGCACGGTGGGCATGGAGCCATCATGCGACGAGCAGCACCACCCCACCCGAAATCTGGGGATATAGCAGTGATCTTGTATCGCCTACCGCCCGTTGATGAGGTGAGAAGTGGCCATGAATACCCCCGGGGGTATAGTGGCAGCCGGAGGTGCGACGTGAAGCTTCGACCCGAGATGACCGGTGATGCGCTGACCCGACTCAAGCGCGCCCGAGGCCAACTCAACGCTGTGATCGACATGATGGAAGACGGTCAGGACTGCCGGGAGGTGCTGACCCAGCTCGCCGCGGTGTCGAAGGCCGTCGACCGGGCTGGCTACAAAATCATCGCGTCGGGCATGCGGCACTGCAACACGGCCCGGGAACAGGGCGAGGCACCCGAGATGACCGAGGAGGAGCTGGAGAAGCTCTTCCTGGCCCTGGCCTGAGTCAACCGAAGAACCAGCCCTCCGGCCGCATCCCGGCGACCGGAGGGGGTAACCGGCACGCCAGCCGAAAGGCACCCACCTGCCCGCTTGATACCCCCCGGGGTATAAATCTTCTCCTGGAAGGAGCATGACCGTGAAGTTCACCGTGTCGGTCCTCGCGACCTCATCGCTGGGCGACCGCAGCTACCTGGCCTCCGACGGCCGGGTAGCGGTCGTCGTCGACCCACAGCGCGACATCGACCGAATCCTGTACCTCGCAGGGGAGAAGGGGGTTCGAATTACTCACGTGGTCGAAACCCACATCCACAACGACTACGTCTCGGGCGGACTCGAACTGGCCCGGGTCACCGGCGCCCACTACCTGGTCGCCGCGGCCGAGCCGGTCGAGTTCGGACGACTGCCGATCGCCGACGGTGACACCCTGCCAGTCTCTGACGCGATGCGCCTACGGGTGATCGCCACCCCCGGCCACACCTTCCACCACCTGTCCTACGTCCTGGACTACGCGAACGATGGCGCCTGGCAACCGGCGGGGGTCTTCACCGGTGGCTCCCTCCTCTTCGGCACCACCGGCCGCACCGACCTGCTCGGCCAGCAACACGCCCACGAACTGGCCCACCACCAGCACGCCTCGGCCCGCCGGCTGGCTGACCTGTTGCCCGACGGCGCCGAGGTGTGGCCAACACACGGGTTCGGCAGCTTCTGCTCCGCCAGCCAGACCGATGCCCCGGAATCCACCATCGGCCGGGAGAAGGAGGCCAACCCGGTGCTCCGGCTGGCCGCCGACGACTTCATCACCGAGACCCTCGCCGGGTTGGACGCCTACCCCGCCTACTACGCACACATGGGAGTTACCAACACCAACGGTCCGACACCGGTGGACCTCACCCCCGTCGCCCGCGCCGACGCAGCCGAACTGCGTCGGCGAATCAATGCTGGCCAGTGGGTGGTTGACCTCCGACACCGCAAGGCGTACGCCACCTCTCACCTGGCCGGTACGGTCAGTCTCGGACTGGACGGGGCGATGTCCACCTGGCTCGGCTGGCTGATCAGCTGGGGCACACCCATCACCCTGCTCGCCGAGACCTCCGCGCAGATCACCGAGGCCCAGCGCGAACTGGCACGCATCGGCATCGACCGACCTGCCGCCCAGGCCACCGGCGCGGCCGAGCGGTGGGCCGCCGCCCGCGACCAGCTACGCGCGCTACCACTGGCCGACTTCGCCGCACTGGCCGCCGCCCGCGCCGGACGGCTCCCCACCGGGCTACCCGCCCCCGACGTGGTACTCGACGTGCGAATGACCACCGAGTGGACCGCAGGCCACATCGCCGGAGCCGTGCACCTTCCCCTACCCGAGCTACCCCAGCGGCTCACCGACCTGCCCACTGGCGCGGTCTGGGTGCACTGTGGTTCCGGCTACCGTGCCGCCGTCGCCGGTTCGCTGCTGGCGAACGCAGGACGCGATGTGGTCGTCATCGATGACCACTTCACGGCGGCGGCGGGGGCCGGAGTCACCCTGGTCGGGCTGGACGCCACCCGCGGCTGAACCGGCGCGGGCCGCCCTACGACAAGCAGCGCCCCTTCGCCCCATCCGGAGCACCCCGTGAACGAGGAGACCATGACCACCTCCACCCGCACCACCCTCGACGCCGCCCAGCTGCGGGAACTCATCGACTCGGGCCGCGCCCCGCGCCTGCTCGACGTACGCACTCCGGCCGAGTTCGATACCGCACACATCCCCGGTGCCTACAACGTGCCCCTCGACCAACTCAAGGAACATCGCGCGGAGCTCCGCAGCCACCTCGACGAGGATGTGGTGCTGATCTGCCACTCGGGGACCCGGGCCACCCAGGCCAGGCGGACGCTCGCCGGGATCGGCCTACCGAACGTCAAGGTCCTGACCGGCGGCATGGTGGCGTGGCGGCGCTCCGTCGGACCCGTCACCGAAGGCACCCCTCGGTGGGATCTGGAGCGGCAGGTCCGGCTGGTCGCCGGCGTCATCGTGCTGGCCAGCGTCGTGGCCTCGCTGTTCGTACCCGGTGCCGAGTGGATAGCCGGACTCATCGGCGCAGGCCTCACCGCCGCCGCGCTGACCAACACCTGCGCGCTGGGCATGCTGCTCAGCAAGCTTCCGTACAACCGAAACGCCAGTTGTGACCTGGACACCATCGTCGGGCACCTGAGCGCCGCCTCGTCGGCTGGCCGGCGATCGTGACTGTCAGCCTCACCCTGACCGTCGGGCTGGCCGTCCTGATCGGGCTCAGCCTCGGCCTACTCGGCGGGGGCGGCTCAATCTTCGCCGTACCCCTGTTGGTCTACGTCGCCAGCCTGCCGGCGAAGGAGGCGATCGCCACCTCGCTGCTGGTGGTCGGCGTGACCAGCGTGATCGGTGTGCTACCGCACGCCCGCGCCGGACGGATCCGCTGGCGTACCGGCCTGCTCTTCGGCGCCGCCGGCATGGTAGGGGCCTACGTCGGCGGCCGGCTGGCCGCGTTCGTCCCGGAGGCGGTCTTGCTCACCGGCTTCGCGGTGATGATGCTCGCCACCGCGACCGCGATGATCCGTGGTCGCCGTGGTGCCAGTGGCCCGACGGTGCCACGAGAGCTCCCGGTGCGGCGGGTCCTGCTGTACGGCGTCGTGGTCGGCCTGGTCACCGGCATCGTCGGCGCGGGAGGCGGCTTCCTGGTGGTACCCGCACTCGCACTACTCGGTGGTCTGCCGATGTCGGTCGCCGCTGGCACCTCACTGGTCGTCATAGCGATGAAGTCGTTCGCGGGTCTGGCCGGATTCCTGTCCAGCGTCAGCATCGACTGGGGCCTAGCCGCCGCGGTCACCACCGCCGCGGTCGCCGGCAGCCTCGCTGGCGCCCGGCTGGCCGGCCGCGTACCAGAAGTCGTGCTCCGCCGGACGTTCGGCGGATTCGTGGTGGTCGCGGGCGTGTTCATGCTGGTCCAGCAGGTGCCCGGCGACGGCCGGGTCAAGATCTTGGTAGCCGCCCTCGCCGGCGCCCTCGCGGCGGGAGCGCTGCTGGTCGCCGGGCGCCGCCGCGGACCCGCCGGGACAACAGAGCCGGTACGCCGCGCTTCGCCGAATCACCAGGCGGATGGCTGACCACGGGGCAGGAACTCGCTGCTTCCCGCCCGGCATGTTGTCGGCCAGGCCGGGAAGGCGACGGGGCACCCCCAGACGACGGGGGCGGGACGGAGGTCGACATGCGGGTAGTACTGTGGGTCATCGGCATCGTCGCTGCCGCACTCATCCTGCTGGGACTGCTCTGGGAGGCAGCCCAATGGCTGATGGTCATCGGTGCGATCGCGCTGGTGGTGGTGGTCATCATGGCGGTGGCCAAGGTGCGCCAGATGACCCGGCAAGGGCAACGGCGGCACTGACCACGCCGCACCCCCGATCGGCGGTGCGGTGCAGGTACCTCGCCGGGTCGCTACGGGACCGTAGGTTACGGTCCCGTAGACGAACGTGGGGAGGATGGACGCCATGAACCTGAGCGCCGAGCGACCGTGGCTGCATAGCTATGCACCGGGGGTGCCGACGACCATCACCCCGACCGATGAGTCCCTGGTCGACCTGCTGCGGGAGGCCGTTCACCGGTTCGGCGACCGGACCGCACTGGACTTCTTCGGTGCCACCACCAGCTACCGTGAGCTGGCGGCACAGGTCGACCGGGCGGCCGAGGCGCTACGCCGCCTCGGCGTCGGCCAGGGCGATCGGGTCGCACTGGTCCTGCCGAACTGCCCGCAACACGTGGTGGCCTTCTACGCGGTGCTCAGACTCGGTGCCGTCGTAGTCGAGCACAACCCGCTATACACCGAGCAGGAACTCGCCCACCAGCTCGCCGACCACGGCGCCCGGGTCGCCGTGGTCTGGAACAAGGTCGCCCCGCTGGTGCAACGCACCGCCAGCACCACCAAGGTCGAAACAGTAATCTCAGTCGATCTTAGTGCGGCCCTACCCTGGCTCAAGCGCTGGGCGCTGCGGCTGCCGCTACCCCGAGCCCGCACGGCCCGCGCCGCGATCACTGCTCCTGCACCGGGCACCCTGGCCTGGGAACGCCTGCTGGCCGACAGCGGGCCGCTAGCCGCCGACCACCCCGCGCCAGCGCCGGGCGACACCGCACTGTTGCAGTACACCGGCGGCACCACCGGCACCCCGAAGGGAGCGATCCTCACCCACCACAACCTGCGCGTCAATGCCGCGCAGGGCCGCGCGTGGGTGCCGGGCCTCCGCGACGGCGCCGAGACCGTGTACGGCGTGCTACCTCTGTTCCACGCGTACGGACTGACGCTCTGCCTGACCTTCTCGGTGCACATCGGCGCGACCCTGGTGCTGCTGCCCCGCTTCGATGTGAACGAGACCCTCCAGGCGATACGTCGCCGCCCGCCGACGTTCCTGCCCGCCGTGCCGCCGATCTATGAGAAGCTCGCCATCGCCGCCCGGGAACGTGGAGTCGACCTGACCTCCATTCGGTACGCCATCTCCGGGGCGATGTCGCTGCCCCCGGCCATCGTGGAGCTGTGGGAGTCGGTGACCGGCGGGCTGCTGGTCGAGGGGTACGGGATGACCGAGACCTCCCCGGTGGCGTTGGGGAACCCGGTGTCCACCGCCCGGCAACCCGGCACGGTAGGCATTCCGTTCCCCGCCACCAACATCCGCATCGTTGACCCGGAGGACCCGACCCAGGACCGCGCGCTCGGCGAGGCAGGCGAACTGCTGATCAGCGGGCCACAGGTCTTCGCCGGCTACTGGTGCCGGCCGGAGGAGACAGCGGCAGTGCTGCTGCCCGGCGGTTGGCTCCGAACCGGGGACATCGTGGAGATGAACTCGGACGGCTTCGTACGGGTCGTTGACCGGATCAAAGAATTGATCATTACTGGTGGGTTCAATGTCTACCCCTCCGAGGTGGAGGAGGCGCTGCGGCAGGTCCCCGGGGTCCGCGACGCCGCAGTGGTTGGTCTACCCGGCACCACTGGCGGCGAGGAAGTCGTCGCCGCGGTCATCCTGCACCCCGACTGCACCACCGACGAGGCCGGCATCCGGGTCAAGTGCCGGGAGCAGCTGACCGCGTACAAGGTGCCGCGCCGGGTGGTGGTGGTTGAAGACCTGCCCCGCTCCCAGATCGGCAAGGTGCTGCGCCGGGAGGTCCGCGACCGGCTACTCGCCGCCTGATCGGAGGGCGGGGCCGCGCTACGCCCAGGTCACAGGAGCTCATCGGGCCCCGTGATCGCAGCCGGAGGGAGACCTGGGCACGCTGGGAACGGGTCAGCCCGGGCCGCTGAGCCGGCCCGGGCTGACCACCTACCCCAACTCAGGCACCAGACGTGCGCAGCGCCGGTGCCGAACGGTTGTTGGCCCGGTCGCGCGGCCGGCGGTTGGGCAGCGAGAACCGGATCACCTTCTTCCAAGCGGAGAAGACCTGCCGGGGCAACGATCCGGTGGTGTACTTCAGGCCGTACCGGTCGAACAGCGCCCGAACCTCCGGAACGACCTCCCGGTAGCGGTTGCTCGGCAGGTCCGGGAAGAGGTGGTGCTCGATCTGGTGAGAGAGATTGCCAGACATGATGTGCAGCAACCGACTACCGCTGATGTTCGCCGAGCCGAGCATCTGCCGCAGGTACCACTCGCCGCGGGTCTCCCCCTCGATTGAGGTCTTCTCGAAGGTCTCCACGCCCTCCGGGAAGTGCCCGCACATGATCACGGAGTGGCTCCACAGGTTACGGACCAGGTTCGCGGTGAAGGTCGCGGCGAGCGTGCTCAAAAACGACGGCCCGGACAGCAGCGGGTGCAGCACGTAGTCCTTCAGGACCTGGCGACGGATCTTACGGCCGACCGCGCGGGCCCGGGCACGGAACGCCGGATCCCGGTGCCGGCCCTTCTTCAGGTTGCGCCCCAGTTCCAGGTCGTACGCGGCGATGCCGTACTCGAAGAAGCAGGCGTTGATCAGGTTCCACAACGGCTGTCCCAGGTGGAGCGGGTGCCACCGCTGGTCCTCATCGACCCGCATGATGCCGTACCCGAGGTCGTTGTCCTTGCCGATCACGTTGGTGTAGCGGTGGTGCAGCTCGTTGTGTGAGTGCTTCCACTGCTCGGCCGGAGAGACGTGGTCCCACTCCCAGGTGGTGGAATGGATCTTCGGGTCCCGCATCCAGTCCCACTGACCGTGCAGGATGTTGTGCCCGATCTCCATGTTCTCCAGGATCTTGGCGATCGACAGGCCGGCCGTCCCCACAATCCACGCCGGTGGGAAGAGCGAGAAGAGCAGCACCGCCCGACTTCCCAGTTCCAAGCTCCGCTGCGTCCGGATGAGGCGACGAATGTAGCGGGCGTCCCGTTCCCCCAGGTCGGCCATCACCCGATCCCGGATCGCGTCCAGTTCCTTTCCGATCACCTCAATGTCTTCAGCGGTGAGGTGAGCGATCGGGTTGACGGGCTTGCGTTGCAGAACGGTCACGTCGGTACTCCGGAATCAGTGGTCGAGGTCGCAGGGGCCGGCGGCGGCCGACACGCAGGTCTGGACGAGGACACCGTCACCGGGAACCGCCGTGGTGAGCGACCCGTTGCGCAGATCACGGACGGCACCCTGGCGTAGCGGCAGGACGCAGCCGTAGCAGATGCCCATACGGCAACCGGATGGCATCAGCACACCGGCCCCCTCCCCCGCCTCCAGCAGCGGGGTGCTGCCGTCGGCGGCGACGGTCACCCCGCTGCGGCCAAAGGTGACGGTGCCGCCCTCGCCCGGTGAGATGATGGTCGGGCGGAACTGCTCGGTGTGCAGTCGCTCCCGGTGGCCGGCAGCGTCCCAGTGCGCGGTCAGGACGTCGAGGAGCCCGGCCGGGCCGCACGCCCACGTCTCCCGCTCGAGATGGTCCGGCACCAGCGCGGCCAGGTCGACGAGGCTGAGCTGGCCGTCATCCTTGGTATGCCGCTCCACCAGCCGGAGCGCGCCGGCGGCGGCCAGGTCCCGCAGCGCCGCACCGAAGATCACGTCCGCTGCGGTGGGCGCCGAGTGCACCAGCGTGACGTCCACCCCGGCGAGGGCCCCACTGCGCAGCATCCCCATGACGGGAGTGATTCCGCTGCCCGCGGTCACCAGCAGCACCCGCGCCGGCGGGGTGGCCGGTAGCACGAAGTCGCCCTGCGCCTGGTCAAGCTGCACAATCGTGCCGGGCTGAGCGTGCCGCACCAGATGGTTGCTGACCAGGCCGTCCGGGATCGCCTTGACGGTGATCGTGATCGGGCCGTGGCGGCCCGCCGGAGCCGAGGTCACCGAGTAGGACCGCCACTGCCGCACGCCGTCGACATCCACACCGAGCCGGACGTACTGCCCTGGGCGGTGCCCCTGCCAGTCCCGCCCCGGCTGGATCACGATGGTAGCGGCGTCCGGGGTCTCCGGGCGTACCTCGACGATCCGGCCCCGTAGGTCGGCGCCGGAACGCAGCGGGGCGACCAGGTCAAGGTAGTCGTCGGGTAGCAGCGGGGTGGTGACCGCCGCGGCGAGCCGCAGCAGCCCGCGACGCAGGGACGCCGGCGCGGACGGGGGCTGGGCGGTGGTGGTCATACCCCGATCGTCGCGGCACACTGGCATAAAATCTTGACCTGGGAAGGTGAACCCAATGCGCGGATTTATATGAAAGGAACAAGATTGTGGCCGAACGGTCCGAGGCAACCCGGCGTGCGGCCCGGCTAGACCTCGATGATCGGGTTGCCGCGGAGCTCCGCAACCGGCTTGCCCTGCTCGCCGAGCACACCGTCACCGCAATCACCGCCGAGGTACCCAGCTACTCCGGCACCCTGACCGGGCAGATGCGGGACAAGATCGAAAATGCTGTACGGATCGCCCTCGGCACCTTCCTTCAACTCGTTGAACGCTCCCACGGGGCCGACCCCAGCACCCCACTCGTCCCCGCCGTCGAGGCCGCGTACGCGCTCGGCAGCGGAGAGGCCCGCTCCGGCCGCAGCGTGGACGCGCTACTCGCCGCGTACCGGGTGGGTGCCCGGGTTTCCTGGCGGGAGATGTCCGCCATCGCCGTCCGCGGACAGCTGCCGGCCGCCACGGTGGCCGAGTTCGCCGAGCTGATGTTCGCCTACATCGACGAGCTCTCCGCCGCCAGCGTCGCCGGGCACGCCGACGAATTGGCCAGTACCGGCCTCATCCGCCGCCGAAACCTGGAACGGCTCACCCAGCAGCTGGTCACCGGAGCTGCCGAGGACATCCTGCTGCGCAGTGCGGAACGGGCCGACTGGCCACCGCCGCAGACCCTCACCGCCGTGCTGCTACCCCGGTCCAACCTGCGCCCGGTACTCAAGCTGCTGCCCACCCAGACGCTGGAGAGCGCCGACGACTTGCCCGGTGGCGGGCCCGGCGACGAGACCGCCGGACTCCTCGTCCCGGATGCCCACGGCGACCGGCGGCGGCAGCTTGCCCGGCTGCTGCGCGGCCGGCGGGCGGTGCTCGGCCCAGCCCGGCCGTGGACCCAGGTCGCCTACTCCTGGCAGCGGAGCATGCGGGCGCTCGCCCTGGGGCTGCGTCCGGACGATGCCGGGACACCCCTGGACACCGAGGCGCACCTGGCCGAGCTACTACTCAGCCACGACCCGGAAGGTCTGGCGGACCTGCGCGCACGGGTGCTGGCGCCGCTGGCGGCGCTGCCACCCACCACGGCCGATCGATTGACCGAGACGCTGCGCTCCTGGCTGCTGCACCACGGCCGACGCGACGACGTCGCCGGCGACCTCTTCGTACATCCGCAGACCGTGCGCTATCGGATGGGCCAGCTGCGCGAGCTGTACGGGGACCGGCTCACCGACCCCGCCACCGTGCTTGACCTGACCCTGGCCCTGGCCTTCCCACCCCGCGGGCCGGTCAACGAGCTGCTGTCGCAGGACTGACCGGCACCGAGTCCCGCTACCAACTCGCCCGCCACCCGCGTCCGTACGGGTCCTGGTCCACCCGTTCCTCCGGGACATCGTGACCAACCGGCCGGGAGGGCGCCCGCATCCGCGGGCGCCCTCCCGGCCTACACCCGTACCGTCATCGTCATCGACGACGGGGACGCCGGGTCAGACCGAAGCCGACGACTCCCGCCACCGCAGCGAGGATGCCGCCGATCGTGCTCCAGGCCCAGCGCGAGCCGAGCTCGGGCAGCCAACCGAAGAAGCCGCCGTCGTCGCCCTCAGCCGGCTCCGTTGGAGCGGCATCGAGTAGGGTGCCGGCCGCGGTGGGCAGCACCAACGGCTCTGCCAGCACGCCGTCGTCGCGGGAACCCTCGCCCACCGCGCCGACCAGCAGCTCCACCTCGATCGGCAGGCCAAGATCCTCCTCCGGCAGCTCGGCCACCGAGAGCCGGAGGTAGTACGTCCCCGGCAGCGGATCGGCCGACCACGGCTCCGCCCAGGAACGCACCTGCCGCAGGGTGCACCCGAGCGAAACGCTCTCGGCCTCGGCCGTAGCCGTCGGCGTCTGGGCACCGGCGGTGCAGGCCTGACGCCGCCGCAGCCCGTCAAAGACCTCCACGGTCCACGTCGACTCGCCACTACGCTGCTTGGGGAACGACACGGTCGCGGTGATCTCGTGGCGCTCGCCGGCCACGGCCGGGAACGACCAGTACAGGTAGTCGCCAGTAGCGGCGTCCACCTGCACCGGCTGCCCGGCGGTGATATCGGTGGCAGTCAAAAAGGAGGTCCCCGCCCGGGTGACCGGGGTCGCCCCCGGTGAGGGTGTCGGGGTGGCCCAGGCCGCTCCGGGCGAGACCAGCAGAGCCAGGCCGACAGCGGCCAGGACGGCTCCACCCTGCAATGACCGGACCCGCATCACTTCTCCCTCCAGGTCGCTACCCACCACCGGGTGAGCACCCCGGACGCCAGTCCGGCCAGCAGACCAACCACCGTCAGCAGGACGAGCAGCACCCAGCCACGACCGAGATCCGGCGCAGCCGGGGCAGGCGAGGACGCGACCATATCCACGGTCAGCTCAACCGGCATCCCCGGTGACGTCTGAGTTCCCGGCTGAGGCGCGAAGGCGTTACTCACCACGAGACAAACGATGGTGGCCTCGGCGTCGGTCGTGGTGGACGGGGTTGGGGAGGGCCCATCATCCGGCTCCTCCCCCGCCGACCAACGCAGACCGGCGGAGACGACATCAGTCCGGCCGCTACCGGCGTCCACGCCCCGCACCAACTCCCGACCGTCGGTGGCCACCGCCCGCAGCAGCACCGCATGGTCGGGGTTGACCGGCCGGTCCAACGCCACGCTGACAGAGGCACGCAGCTCCTGCCCGGGGTACACCGGCACCCGGTACCACCGGTGCTCCGAGAACTTCTCCCGGTCGCTGTAGACGCCAGCGCCGAGTAGCGGGGCGTCGTCGCAGACCGAGGTGCCGGCGACCACGGCCGGCGTAACCGTGTGTGTATCCCCGGCCCGGTCGACCAATTGCTTGATCCGGCCAGTCAGCTCGTCCGCGCTCTGCGCCGCGGTGTACGTGCCACCAGTGGCCGCGGCGATACAGAGCAGCTGCTGGCGTACCTTCTCGTCCGGGGCCAGGCCGAGGGTGTCCACCACCAGCTTCGTCCCCTGCGCAGCCAGCTCTCGGGCCACCTCGCAGGGGTCCGGTGGGGCGCAGGTGTCCTCGCCGTCGGTAATCAGCACGATCCGCCGGGCGGTGCTACCGGTACCGAGATCCTCGGCGGCCGAGCGCAGCGCCAGCCCGACCGGGGTGTACCCAGTCGGACGAAGCGTCGCCACTGCTGCCTTCGCCTGCACTCGGTCGACCGGCCCGACCGGCACGATCTGCTGGGTGTCCTGGCAGCCCCGCTCCTTGTCATCCCCCGGGTAGGTGGCACCGAGGACCCGGATGCCCAGTTCGGTCTCATCCGGCAGCGCGTCTACTACCTCATTGAACGCCTGCTGAGCAACCGAGATCCGGCTCCGCCCATCGATGTCGGTGGCCCGCATCGACCCGCTGACGTCGAGGACCAGCTCGACCTTCGGCGGCTCAACCGGATCCTCCCAGTCCGCGAGGGCTGGTGCCGGACCAATCATCACGCTCGTCGCCAGCAGCCCGACGAGAGCTGCCGCCAATCGTCTCGTCTTGATCATCGCGCGCAGTCTAGGGCAGCTCCACATCGGACGATACTGCGGGTTCGGTGACGCAGATCACGCATGCGCCCAATCAGGCCTGTGCCTAGCGTCGGGTGACGTGATTGATCCGACGATCGAAAATCAAGAACCATCGACCTTCGGGCCATCGGTGCGCCCACTCTCCCAGAATCGTGACTTCGTCATTCTCTGGGTGAGCCAGTCAATTTCCGCACTGGGTAGCGCCATCTCCTCCGTAAGCTTCGTCCTGCTGACTCTGGCCATCACCAGATCAGCAGCACACGCGGGAGCCGTCGCATCAATCGCCGCCATCACCACTGTGGCGTGTCGGCTCCCAGCAGGATTCCTGGCGGACAGACACGACCGGCGACGTGTCATGATCGTGGCCGATCTGGGGCGCGCGCTGGCCCTGAGCAGCGTAGTCATCGCTGGCGTCTTCGGACAGGTCACATTCGTTCACATAGTTGCTGTGGCGGCCACCGAAGCGGCCCTGAGTAGTTGCTTTCAACCCGCGGAGACAGCAGCCCTACGGTTCGTCGTGGCGAGCGAGCAGGTGACCCAGGCCACGGCCCGAAACGAATCCCGCACACAGCTCGCGACGCTGGTCGGGCCCGCCCTCGGCGGCATACTCCTCAGCGCCGGCCGGATCGTGCCGTTCCTGGTGGATGCCGTCTCCTACCTCGTCTCCGCGGTAAGCCTGATCCTGATCCGACGCCCCCTTAACAACAGCAGGGGGGATCGCGCGCCGCACCGAAGCCACGGTTACGTCAGCGCGGGTCTGCGGTGGCTGTGGCAGGAGCAGTTCGTCCGCGGCGCGGTGCTCTGGTTCGCCGGTGTTACCTTCGTCTTTCAGTCGATCGGGCTGGTCTGCGTCCTCCTGGCGGAGCGCCACGGCGCGGGTCCCGCCGCCACGGGACTGCTGTTCTCGATTACCAGCACGGGTGGGCTGGTGGCTACATACTCACGCATGCCGAGCCCGCCCTTCACGGACGGGTGAGTGCCGCCGTACACCTCCTCGGCGGCATCCTGCTACCGATAGCCCCCGCGCTCGCCGGGGTATTGGTCCAGGGGTTCGGTGCGGTCGCGGCCGTACTGCTGTACTCCTCGGTCCTGCTCGCCCTCGCGATCTGCACGACGGCAGCGCGCGGCCTCGGCGTACGACAACGATGAACGAAGGTCGCGGCCGGCCCGAACAGGTCAGGTGCGCGGCGGGCCCCCCAGATCGGTAGCGCGCAGGCGCGCACACGCCTGCTCACACGCCCGTTGCAGCCGTTCCGTGGCCTCTCGGGACAGACCACGTTCGGCTGCGGTCCAGGAAGCCCATGCCTGGACAACGTCCGGAAGGATGTCACTCACGCCCGAATCACCGATGGCATCTCGAGTCAGACCTGGCAGGCCCAGAGCGGCCATGACCCGACGCGGGCCGAGCCGCATTGGATGGCAGCAAGCCCGATCGGTGAGCTGCTCGACGAAGAGGTCTACCGCCTGGCTCGTCGCGTCGTCCCCGGGCAGTTTGGAGCCGATGCTGGAGGCGAGGAACGCCCGCTTCATGAGTTCGACATCCACGCTGTCGGGCAGCGGGTCCGGCGGAGCGGCGGTGACACTCAACGCCCGGGCCCGAGCCAAGGTCAGCGCGCGCATCTTCCGGTACGCAGCTGGCGCCGGATTCGGCTGGTAGTCCCGATCTTCCAGCACCTCGTCCGAGGTGACGACCGCATCCTCGAACAACCGCCGGGCATAGGCTGGGTCAACCGGCTCAGTGACCAGACCATCGACTCCGTCGGCGCGGCGCAGGACATCCTGCAGCACCTCAACGTCCAGGCCGAGGGTCAGCTCCCGAAACAAGCCACCGTCCACGGCAAGGTCGATCATGGCCAGAATGCCGTGTTCATCGTCGCCGTCGTAGGAGAAGACGCACAACACGAAGGCGGTCTCGTCGAAGGAGTCGTGCGCCCACCAGCAGCCCTCCACCCGCACCCGGCCGATCGTGGAGGCCCAGGAGGCGTCTGGAACGCCCTGTCGGACGAGCCGGTCGGCGTGCAACCCGGCCAGTTCCCGCTGCGTGTCGACCGGACTCATCGCCTGGAATGCCCGCAGCGCCGCCACCGCCGTCGGTGTCTCTCGCCGACCCAACTCCTGGATGACCCGGGCATCCTCACGCGCCGCGACGGCCAGGGATGGCCCAAACCCCTCCGCCCCCTGATGGGCAAGGAGCTGTGTCATCCCCTCCTCAATGCGCCACGGCGAACCATTCGCCATGATCGAAAAGTTCCACTCCACGAAGTCAGCGCCCGCAACGGCACGATCGATGCCCTGATCGCTGTCATCCATCCCCGGATTGTCGCAGCCGATCCGTGACCAGACGACTACCCTCGCCGCGCGCGGCGAGCCGTTGCTACCCCCGGCGGGCGCGGCGACCCGTGCTACCCCGCCAGTCGCGGGGGCCCGTTGCCGCCCCAGCGGGCCCGGCAGCGGGCCGCTACCCGCGGCGGTCAGTCCTCGACCCAGCCGTACTGGCGCGCCATGGCGACCAAGGCCCGGCGAGCCTCGACGATTTGCGCACCGGTCATCGTGGGTACGTTCGCCAGCAGCAGCTCGGTCACGGCGCTGTCAAACTGCTCAACCGCCAGCACATCACACTCACCGTCCTCGTCGGACAGCGGCTGTGGGCGATTCGGCAGACTACGGGGTGCAGCCGGGGGCGTCTCCAGCACCACGCTGGCGACCTTCAGGCCCCGTTCGGACTGCACCACCTCATAGCTCACCCGCATGCCGGCGGCGACTGCATGCCGCTGATCACCGAAGTCATTCGCATGCACAAAGACGTCATCGCCACCCCCGAACGGTGCGATAAACCCGTAGCCGCGAACATCATCAAACCGAACAATCGTTCCTTTTTCCACCACAATCCCCCAACAAATACCAACCAACAACACCCGAAGCGGGCAACCCGCGGACGAGTCCCACGCGCTGCCAGCCTAGCGACCCTGCCACCGAGCGGGGACCGGACGTCGGCAGGGTGGGCGCCGGCAGCACCGGAGCCGCCGACCAGAAGCGCTGGGCACGGGTACGATCGGCTCCTTGTGGACGGGAACCAGCTGAATTTGATGATCGCTGTCCCGCCGGGGCAGGTGACGCTCTCCGACCGTCGGACACAGCGCCGATGGTCGGTCGAGTTGACGCCGTACGAGCTCGCCCGCTTCCCGGTCACCCAGGCCCAGTATGCCGCGATCACCGGCGCGCACCCAAGCACGGCACGCGGAGCAGAGCTGCCGGTCGAGGGGGTGTCCTGGTGGGATGCGGTCCGATGCTGCAATGCCTGGTCGCGACGGGAGGGGTTGGTGCCGGCCTATCGAATCTCCGGCGACGAGGCGATCGAGTGGGACCCCTCCGCCGATGGGTATCGGCTGCCGACCGAAGCCGAGTGGGAGCACGCGTGCCGCGCCGGTACGACCGGCCCCCGCTACGGACCGTTGGACGAGATCGCCTGGTACCGCGACAACTCGCGGGAACAAATCCACGAGGTGGGCGGCCGACAGCCGAACGCCTGGGGCCTCCACGACATGCTGGGCAACGTCTGGGACTGGTGCTGGGATCACTACGACACGGAGGTCTACGGCAGCTACCGAGTCCTCCGCGGCGGCGGCTGGTTCGACGAGCACTGGAGTTGCCGGGCCTCCGTACGGCGCCGGAGTCATCCGACGTTTCGCGTAGACGACGTGGGCTTCCGCGTCGCGCGTTCTATTCGCCCCGAGTCGGACTGACCTGGCGCCCGCGCCTCACGCCACGGCGTAGACCTCGAAGATCGCAGCGAGCACCTGATCCCGAGCCGCCTCGGCCGGACAGACGCCGATAAGCACGTAGTAGGCCAGCCCTTCAGCGAGCGCCACCAGGGTTACGGCCGCCACTGCGGGGTCGGTCCCGGCACGAATGTGGCCAGCGGCTTGGTCGTAGCGGAGCAGATCGGCGAGTTGGCCGTGGAGTTTGGCATAGTCGACGCGGAGGCGGGCGGCGATAGCCTCATCGGCCAACGCCACCGCGGTGAATGACTGGCGCACCCGCAGGTGGGCACGGGTGACCGCGTCGTACGGAATCAGCTCGGTGAGCACCACGGTGAGTAGGCGCCGTCGGCTGACGTCCTGGTCATCGGGCCTGGCCTTGGCGGATATCCGACCGCTGGACAGGGCGTTGCCCCGCTCGAAGGCGGCCTCGACCAGTTCTCGCTTGGTGGGGAAATAGTGCTGGACCCGGCCGGGCGACACGCCAGCCTGAGCGGCCACCGTAATCAGGGACACGGCCGCCAGGCCACGCTCGGCAACAACAGCCAGTACCGCATCGGCTATCTCGTTGCGCCGATGCTCATGCTCGGATCCCACCCCTCGAGTTCGACCGGTCGCCAACCCTTCCCCTTCCAGGTTGCTCAGACGCTACTTCATGGCTACGTTCTGTAGTATAGCAATGTGGGTACACTGATTTGATCGGGGGCTTCGTGAGGTGGTGGGACGGGGACGAGCCGGGCACGCAGCGCGTCCGGCGCCGCACCTCCGGCCAGGCTGTGATCCTGCTTGCCTGCACCGCACAGTTCCTGGTGGTGCTCGACGTGTCCGTGGTCAACGTCGCACTTCCGTCCATCCAACAGGCCCTCTCCCTTTCCCCGTCCGGCCTACTCTGGGTGGCCAACGTCTACGCGCTGGTGTTCGGAGGCTTCCTCCTGCTGGGTGGCCGACTGGCCGATGTATATGGCCGCAAGCTGGCCTTGATCTCCGGGCTGGGACTGTTCACGGCCGCGAGTCTCGTCGGCGGGCTCGCCACCACCGCCGGTGCGCTGGTCGGCGCCCGCGCGTTCCAGGGCCTGGGTGCCGCCGCGCTGGCACCCGCCACCTTGACGCTCCTCACCACGACATTTCCACCTGGGCCCGCGCGCAACCGCGCATTGGCGGTCTGGACCGCGGTCAGCCTGGCTGGCGGCGCGGCCGGCAACCTCCTCAGCGGTGCCCTCACCGAGTACCTGACCTGGCGGTCAACCTTGCTGGTCAACGTCCCGATCGGCATGTTCTGCATCGCCCTGGCAGCGGTCACGCTCGCCGGCGGGCGGCCACGTGACCAGTTGGTCCAGCTCGACGTCAGGGGTGCTGCCCTGATCACCGCCACCCTGATCACGGTGACCTACGCCGTCACGGCCAGCCACCCGCACAGCCAGCGAGCGTCGACCGCCGCAGCAGCACTGGTCGTCAGCCTGATCTGCCTGGCCGCCTTCGTCGTGGTCGAGGCACGCAGCGCCGAACCACGACTCCTGCCGCTGGGGCTGCTGCGAACCAGGGCAATCTGGCTGGGCAACCTGCTGATGCTGTTGGTCGGGGCGGGCTTCCAGATTCCGCTGTGGTATTTCCTGACCCTGTACCTGCAGCAGGTCCTCGAACTCACCCCGCTGCAGGCCGGGGCCGGATTCCTACCACACACCCTGCTGATGATGCTGGTCGGAATGCGGGTGACCCCATGGTTGATGCGACACGTTGCCGCGCGGAGCCTGGTCATCATCGGCACCGCCATCGCCGCGGCCGGATTCTGGTGGCAGGGTCAGATCACCGTCCACAGCACCTACCTGTCCGGCGTACTCGGCCCGGCCGTCGTGATGTCGATCGGCGGTGGGCTGCTCATCGTGCCGCTGACCGCCGTGGTGACCTCCGGTGTCTCTGGCCCCGACGCCGGGGCGGTCTCCGGGCTGGCGAACGCCGCCAAACAGTTTGGTGGCGCCCTTGGCCTGGCCGCGCTTATCGCGTTGACCAGCCGGCATTCGTCCACCAAGGCCGATCTCGTCAGCGGCTACGCGCAGGCGTTCGCGTTCACCGCCCTCATCTTGGCCCTCGTCGCCATCGTGGCGTTCGCCCTACCATCCGCAGATTCCATCAGGCCACCTCCCGAGTCTCCCCGGACCATCGCCGACGCAGCCGGCGGTCGTGACTGACCACCACCACAGCTCCCGGGTATTCCTCGAGTGCGGCCTCCAGCTCCTCAACCAGGCCGAGCGAAAGATGGTTGGTGGGCTCGTCCAGCAGCAGTAGGTCAACGGGCTCGCTGAACAGCTGGGCCACGGCCAGCCGCTGGCGCTGTGTTCCTCAGTTTGACCAGGCCGTCCGTGCGCGAAGGCGGCCAGGAGGGTCCGCTCCGACGTAGCGGTGGAGACCTCCTGCGGAAGGTACCCGATCCGGCCAGAACGGGTCACCTGACCACCGTCTGGAGTGAGGTCACCGGCGAGGATCCGCAGCAGCGTGCTCTTCCCGGCGCCGTTCGGCCCGCAGATCAGCAGGCGTTGTCCCGTCGCGACGGTCAGCGTGGTCGGCCTGAGTCGACCGGCGAACGTCACCTCCTCGGCGGCTCGACCACCGGTATGCCGGGATCCGGTAAGGCCGCCGCCGACACCGCCGGCGACACCGGCGCACCAACACCGCGCACCAGGCACCACTTGACGCGAAGGCGGACCAGTGCGTCGGTCAACACCGGTGGGGCAGCTCGGCAGCCAGCACAACACCACCAGGCCCATGGCGGGGCGGCAGCGGTGAACCTGATCCAGCCCCGCCAACCCGAACTCCGCACGTACGGCTGTGAAAAAGGTAACCAACATGAGGCTGGGCGCCGGTAAGTCCTGTTAGGATTCCGCAATTCTTCATGTCGCCGCCATTGAAGAAGGGAACCTTCTGAATGCATGACGTGGACACCGTGCGTTATCCACTGGCCGCTCCAGGAAGCGACGCATGGGAACGCGTCGTCACACAAACCCGCGCCGACCTGCGCGACCACGGTTGCAGTGTGCTGCCGGAGTTCATTCGGCCGGCGAGCTGGGAGACGCTACGACGGGAAGGCGCTACCGTTGCCCCGTCGGCGTACTACGATGTTACGGAAACCAACGTCTACAATACGAAAATTGATGCGGATCTGCCGGTGGAGCACCCAGGCCGCATCATCATGCGGCGTGGCAACGCGTTCGTCCCGCG
The DNA here is from genome assembly GCF_000514815.1 of Salinispora fenicalii. Classification (GTDB taxonomy): domain Bacteria; phylum Actinomycetota; class Actinomycetes; order Mycobacteriales; family Micromonosporaceae; genus Micromonospora; species Micromonospora fenicalii. Next base: position 123,299 of record NZ_KI911472.1, on the reverse strand, counting down.
CGATCTGATCCCCGCCGACAGTGTCATCCACCGGCTCTACCGCGACCCGTCGTTCGTACGCTTCCTCGCCGCCTGCTTCGAACTCCCGGCGCTCCATGAGCTCGCCGACCCCCTCTCCGGCCTGGTACTCAACGTCGTGCAGCCCGGCATGGACCATCCGTGGCACTTTGACCTCAACGAGTTCACCGTCAGCCTGCTGACCCAGGAGCCGGAGGACGGGGGCATCTTCGAGTACTGCCCGAACATCCGTTCGGCGGGTGCGGAGAACTTCGACGCCGTCCGTTCGGTGCTCACCGGCGCCGATCGGGCACCAGTACGAGCCCAGACCCTGCGCCCCGGTGACCTCCAACTGTTCAAGGGACGGTACGCGCTGCACCGGGTGAGCGCCGTGCATGGGGACACCGCCCGACATACAGCGATCTTCGCCTACTCCCAGCGCCCCGGCGTGATGGGCAGTGTCACCCGTACACAGCAGCTCTTCGGCCGGGTCCTGCCCACGCACCGCGATGCCGAACGTCACGCCATTCGCGTCGACCAGCTGCTGGACTAGCGTTCGCGAACGTAGCCCAGTGCGTTTCAACCCGCTCGGAAGACTTCCGACGGCATACCCTTTGACCTCAACCACTGACCCAGAAGGCCCGACGAGCAGCGCATTCCAGGAGGCCGAGTGAGTACGTTCGAGAACGAGGACAAGCTGCCCTCGGTACCACTACCCACGCTGGAGGAGACCTGCGCCCGGTTCCTCGAGTGGTCCAGCCCGCTGCTGACGGAGCAGGAACTCGCCGACACCGAGGCCGCGGTGCGGGAGTTCGGGCGGGCCGACGGTCCGGGGCCAAAGCTCCACGCCGACCTGGTGCGGTACAACGAGGACGCTACTACCCACAGCTGGCTGGATGCCTTCTGGCCGGCCCGCTACCTCGGCCGGCGCGACCGCATAGCGTTGAACGCCAACTTCTTCTTCCTGTTCCGCGACCCGCCGCTACGCGGGTTCGCCGACCCGCAGGTGGAGCGCGCGGTGCGGCTCATCGCCGCCACCGTCAACTACAAGGTCCAGCTCGACGCGGAGCGCATCCCACCTGCCCTGACCCGTGGGCAGCCGCTGTCGATGGAGCAACACAAGTTTCTCTTCTCCACTACTCGCATCCCGGGGCCGGTGCAGGACAGCGTCCGAGCACCGTACAGCGCCGAGACGCCGGGCCCCGCAACCGCACGGCACGTCGTGGTGTTCTACCGCGGCAACGCCTTTCGGATGGACGTACTCGGTCCGGACGGGCACCCGTACTCCCTCGATGACCTGACCGTGGGCTTGCGGGAGCTGCAGAAGGCCGGCCTCGTGCCGGCGGCGATGACCACCGCGACCGGCCATCTCACCACCATGGCCCGGGCCGAGTGGGCGGCTGCCCGACTGCGACTGGTCGCGCTCGACCCCAGCAACGCCGCGGCGCTGGAGACCATCGAGACGGCACTGTTCTGCGTCTGCCTGGAGGACTTGACCCCGGCCGACGACCTGGCGGCCTGCGACCAACTGCTGCACGGCGACAGCGGCAACCGGTGGTTCGACAAGGCGGTGTCGTTCATCGTCTTCGCAGACGGCACAGCCGGCATCAACGTCGAACACTGCGAGCTGGACGGCACCACGATCCTCAGCTTCGTCGACACAATTCTCGCCGGAACGCCGGAGGAGCACGCCGCGCAGTCCGGCGCGGTGGCACAGGGCGTGCCGGCGATCGAGCCAGTTACCTTCGTGCTCGACGACGGGCTGCAAGCCGAGATCGCTACCGCGGCACAAGCCTTCGCCCAGTTCGGCGCGGACACCGCCACTGTCACGCTGTCCCTCGACGAGTTCGGGGTGGACGAGGTCAAGCGGCTACGGATGTCACCCGACGCCTTCGTGCAGCTGGGGTACCAGCTCGCGCACAAGCGCGCCAAGGGGTTCACCGGTGCCACGTACGAGTCCATCGCCACCCGCCAGTACTCGCGGGGACGAACTGAGGCGATGCGCGTCGTCACGCCGGAAGTGCTGCGGTTCGTCGCGGTAATGGACGATCCCGCCACTGCTAGGGATGAGCGCCGGGCAGCGTTCCGGGCGGCGGCCGACAAACATGTCGCACGGGCGAAGCAGTGCCAGGCCGGTGCCGCACCGGAGCAGCACCTCTGGGAGCTACAACTCATCCAGCAGCGGCGAGGGGCCGCACTCGGCGTGCCGGAGTCGCCCCGGCTCTACGACACGCCGGGGTGGCGCACGATGCGCGACGACTACCTGAGCACCAGCTCGGCGCCGTCCACCAATATCCGCTACTTCGGATTCGGGGCCACCAGCAGCCGTTGCATCGGAATCGCGTACGTGCTCCTGCCGGACCGGTTCCAGCTGTACCTCAGCACTCCCCGCCCGGTCGCCGAGATGATGCACACGTTCGCCGAACGGCTCCGCGAGGCGTTGCGTGAGCTGCGCGCCCTCCTCGACGAGGAGTAGCCGACCTGGTCGACTGCCGCACCTGAACCAGGGGCTCGGTGCGGACCTGCCGGCGCTTCCCGCCGGCAGGTCCGCACCGAGGAGTGTGACCTACTCGAAGACCCGCAGGTCGGCGATGGACCACCAGTTTGCCGTCCCACCCGTCAGCCGGAGCTGCAGGTACCGGGCTTGGGTGATGGGGACGTTGACGGTGGTGACCTGGTCCGTTCCGAATCCGGTCGCGATGGTCGTCCAGTTCGAGCCATCGTTCGAGGTCTCCACGTTGAACCGGCGTGGTTGGTCCCCAGGGCTGCCGGCCCCCGCGTCGATCACGACATGGTTGAACCAGCTACCCGCGCCGAGGTCAACCCGGTACCACTCGCCGGCGGCCTGCGCCGCGCCGGTGGTCCACCGGGTGCCGGGATCGCCGTCCACCGCGTGGCCGGCCGAAACTCCCGCCCCGGTCGCCGACGCGGTGACTGACCAGCCACTTCGATCGCGTTCCCGCTCGCCGTACACCTGCAGGTCATGGATAGACCACCAGCTGTTTGAGGTGGCCGTGAGCACTACCCGGACGTAGCGGGCGAACTGGGCCGGGAACTCCGCCAGCACCATGGACCCGCTTCCGGAGCCGGTGTGCACGGTGGTCCAGCTGCTGCCGTTGGGCGATACCTGGACCTGGTACCCGCGCGGACCATCCCCCGGGGAGCCGCTGCTGTCGAGCAGCAGCCGGTGAAAAGGTTGTGCCACGCCCAGGTCGACCTGAAAGTACTGCCCGGGGGCTTGTCCTGCCCCCGCGCTCCACCGGGTGATCTGGCTCGAATCGACAGCGTTCCTCGCCGGGCTGCCGATTCCGGCGGCCGATGCCGAGACGGTCCAGCCGCTGCGGTCCAACGCCGGCGTGCCGTAGACGTGGAACTCAGCGATGGACCACCAGTCGGGTCCGACAGCGGTCTGGGTGACCCGCACGAACTGGGCGTACTGCGGGGCGAAAGGCAGCGCCTGTTTCCAGCCCCAGCCCTGCCCGCTACGTACTGTGGTCCAGGTGATGCCGTCGTCGGAGACCTGGATCTGGTAGCCGCGCGGATAGTCCCACCGCTGGTCGCTGCGGGTCTCGAAGGAGACCTGGTCGAAGACCCGCTTTGCGCCAAGGTCGACCTGGAACCACTGGCCACCGACCTGCGGGAGACCGGTGCTCCACCGGGTGTTGGGATTCCAGTCCAGGGCGTTCGCCGGCTCGCCGCCGGCCTCGGTTGACGAGGCGGTGGCGGTCCAGCCAGCCTGGTCCAGCGGAATGGTGGCCAGCCACGGCTGGCCGCGGGTGAACCGGCTCACCACGTCCATGAAGGTAGTGTTGGGCTGGAAATATGTAGTGGCGAATTTGTCAGTCTTAGCCATGATGGTTGCCGGAGTATCACTATTGATGATCGGCACTGGATTCGAGTTGCTGTTGTAGAAGCCCCAGTAGCCCCCGCCACCGTTGTAGTGGTCGCCGCGAACCTTGTAATTCCAATTGGCCCAGGACACATTAAGTGCATTGAGGCCGCCCATGAACTTGGCCCAGAGGTCGTCATTGTGATAAAGCGAGTATTCGCCGTAGAGGACCGGCGCCCCCCAGGTCGGGTCGTTGATCCTCGCCGCTACCTCCGCGAGCTGGGTATTGACCAGGGACTCCTGTGCGCCGTGGTCCTTGCCGCCCGGGAAGTCGTACGGGTGCACCTCGTACATGACGTTCGTCCAGCCGTACTGGGCGGGCGGGGCGATGGCGTCCCAGCCAAAGAAGGCCGCCATCACGATGAGGTGGTCGGGGTCGATGGCGCGGATGGCGTCGTAGAGCCGGTCGTAGTAGGCGCTCTTCTGGCCGATGTCGTCGGCGTCCTCGCCGTAGTCGAGCAGTGGCTCGTTGATCAGGTCATAGCCGGCGACGGCCGCGTTGCCCACGTACCGGCTGGCGATGGCCTCCCAGATATTGACGACCCAGTCCTGATAGGTCGGGGTGGTCCAGAATCCATTGGGGTTGGGTCCGATCCGCCCGCAGCTACCCCACGGACAGCCACCACCGGGGACAGTGTGTAAGTCGAACAGGACGTACATGTCGCGCTTGTCCGCCTCGACAACCAACCAGTCAATCATTGACCAAGGGTCCGACTTCCACGTCCCGTCAAGGTTGAGTAGCTCGGTCCAGCCGATCGGTACCCGGATCAGGTTCATCCCCATTGCCTGCAGATTGTTCAGATCTGACTCGGTGATCCAGGTCTGCTGGTGTCGGCTGATGATGCTCTCCGTGGTGGTCGGGCCGAACCGCCGCTGGTAGGCCAGGTTCATCGAGTAGTCGTCGTTGTTGAGTGCCGCGGTCAGTTCACCGACCGACCACCAACTGCCCGAGCTGCCGGTCTGGGTGATTCGGAAATACCGGCCGCGGGCCGCCGGAAAGTTGATCGGTGTGGCCTTCTCGTTACCGACGCCGGTGGCGACGGTGGTCCAGTTGCTGGCGTCGGCGGACACCTGGACTCGATAGCCACGGGGGTAGTCGTACTCGTCCACGGAATTCTTCGCGGTACTCAGGACAATCTGGTTAAGGGTTTGGGTAGCACCGAGGTCAACCTGAAGCCATTCGCCGCCGGTCTGCCCGGCACCGCTACTCCACCGGGTCCCGGGGTTGCCGTCCACGAGGTTGGCGGTTGACCCGCCCGGTTCGGTGGAGGAGGCCGTGACGCTCCATCCGGTCCGGTCGAACGTACCCTCCGAGGTGATCGCGACCTCGGCGATCGACCACCAGTTCGCGGAACTACCGGTTTGCACCAGGCGCAGGTAGCGGGCGTGGGTGGTGGTAAACAGTTCGATGACCACAATCCGGGTACGGGCGTAGTCGCTGGCGACCTTGCTCCAGCTGACCCCGTCGGCGGAGGAGAGCAGCTCATAGCCGCGGGGGTAGTCGCCAGTGGCGGCGGGACCGGAGTCGACGAGCACCTTGTTGACCGGCTTGCTACCGCCGAGGTCGATCGTGAAGCTCTGGCCGGGCGTCTGTGCGACGCCGCTGGTCCACCTGGTGTTGACGTCGCCGTCGATCGCCTTGGCCGGACTGTGCCCGGCGGCGGTGGCGAAGGCGCTGGCGGAGGCCGGACCGTTGTGCAGCACTGAATCGGAGAAGAGGTTGAACTCGGCAATTGACCAGGGGGCCGCCCCCGCGCTGGTCTGGGTGACCCGCACGTACCGGGCAATCTGAGGGCTGAACGGGACGGCCAGCAGTTGCTCGCCACCGAGTCCGCTGGCGACATCTTTCCAGGCACTGGCGTCACTCGATGCCTGGATGCGGTAGGAGACGGGGGCCGTGCCAGTGAACCCGGCAGCGTCGAGGTAAACCCGGTTGAACAGGGTCGGCGTGCCGAGGTCGACCTGGAACCACTCTCCGCTGGTCTGGCCGGTGCCGGGGGTCCAGCGAGTCGCGCCGCTACCGTCAAGTGCAGCGGCGGCGGTGGTGCTGCTGACTGAGGCGGAGGCAGCCCAGTCGGTTCGGTCCAGGGCGAACTCCCCCAGCGGTGACATCCAGTCCTCGTAGGTGAGCCAGCCGCCGAGATTGGTGCCGCGCAGGGTGACGACATCGCCGGTACCGCTGGCACGACGTAGGACCGGGCCGTCGGCCTTGAGGAAGTCGCTGGCGCCCAGGTCGGCCTGCGCGGGTGGCGCCGCGGGGACGACCGCGACCGCCGGAGCGATCAGCACGAGTACGAGGGTGAGCAGCAGGGGGAACCGTCGTGGGCGGACGGTATGTGCGTCGGGACGGATACGCATGTGGGCTCCCGGGGGTGAGTCCTTCGACGGACAGCGGTGGTGCGCCGAGCGCTTCCGGTGACCCCACCGAGGGGTGCGCTCGACCTGAGTGGCCGGGCTGTGGCGGTCCGCCGACAGAACGCGACAACGGAGCTACCTCCGTTGACCGGTCAGGCGGCGGGCGTGACCTGCAGCCCGTCGAGAACGACGGCGGTGGTGGCGATGAGCTGGAGGGTGTGCCGGCCCGTTGGCACCGGGATCCGGTGTGGTGACGGTGCCCGCAGTTGGCGCCAGGGGCTCATCGTCGAGCTGCAGGGTCAGGTCGCCAGTGGCCAGTACGGTGATCTGTAGTCGGCTGGGGGTGGCGAGGTAAACGTCGTAGCTGCCCCAGTCGCCGGGACAAAGCCGTACGAGCAACTGGTCGTCGCCGGCGCGGGGGGCACCATCAGTGTGCGCGAAGTCCAGCGGCCTGCCGCGGGCCTGCGGCGATCGGACGATGGTGACCTGGTCATCGGAGCGGAACTCGGTCAGTGGGGTGGCTCCACTGGTCCGATAGGAGCGGCCCGGACCCCGAAACGAGAAATCGGTCGCCGGCAGCCGTAGCGGTGACCGGCGCAGCAGGGCGTTGATGATGTCCCGGCGATAGTGGCAGGCGGATGGGGCGACGTTGGCCAGCAGCTCGCACAGAATGCGCCAGGAGTGATCTGGTTCCGTTCGACAGCGGCGCGCTCCTCGCCGGCAGGTTTCCATCGATAAACTGCTCCAGCGGCAGTAGTGCGGCACCGAGGGCCACCGCGTCGTCGCCAACCTTGCTGAGCACAGTCGTCACGTTGTCCGCCGGTCGCATCAGCGCAAATTCAGCGATGTACTGATCGAGCTGGGCGTGCCGACGCTCCACCAAGCGCAGGCCGGCCCATCCACCTATCACCAACTGATCGGGATTGAAGAGGTTGACCAGATTTGCCAGCCCCAGCCCCAGAATTTCCAGCGTCTCGTCGAGCAGTCGGGCAGCTGTCGCATTTCCGCTGTCGGCGGCGTCGAGGAGACCGGCCAACGCCTCCTCGTCTGATCCGGTCACGTCGGTGCCGGCCCTGCGCCAACGACCGACGACCGCACTTCCGCCCACGTACGCCTCGAGACAGCCGCGGGCACCACACTGGCAGGTCGGGCCGCCGAGCGAGACCTTGATGTGGCCCCATTCACCAGCACTACTCGATGACCCGCGCAGCAGTTGCCCGCCGGCAATGACCCCGATTCCGAGACCACGTCCCATGAGCACGACAATGCTGTGGCTCTGACCGGCGGCCGCACCGAACCAGGTCTCGGCCATGGCCAGGGTCTTGGCACCGTTGTCGGCGAAGATCGGCACATCGGTGGAGCCAACCACCTCGCCCAGTGCGGTCGGCTCCCACCCGAGACTCTGGGCATGGATGATATTCGTGCCGTCCTCGGCTGTGCCGACAATGCCCGGCAGCCCTAGACCAATCCCAATCAACGTTTCATCCGATTCAGGATTGGCTGTACGGAGCTGATGGAAAGCCGCACCCAACGTGTCAGCGACCTGACCGGGGCTGGTGACCCGGGTGGGGAGTCGGTGGAAAACCCGGTCCATCCGCCGCAGCGAAAGGTCGAACAGTTCGGCAGTCACGCCGTGTTCACCGACATCAACACCGATCAGATGGGCTCCGGCACCGACCGGACGCAGCCGGGCGATCGGCCTTCCCCCGTCGGAGGGCAGCGATCCATGCTCCTCGACCAGCCCTTCGCGGATAAGATCGCCAACCACACTGGTCACCGTCGCCGGGGACAACGCGCACTCGTTGGCCAGTACGGCTCGAGTGGTCTCGCCCACCAACACCACCCGTCGGAGCACCGCAGCCCGGTTGCGGACCCGGATGTCTTTTACGCTGTTTCGCCCCTTCATGGCACTCCTAAAGTCGAGTCTTAATCTAAGGTCTGAAGTAACTCCAAGCAATAGACTCGAACAAGATTATTTCGAGCGATATCGATCATCTGGTTGAGGTGAATCAACATCCGCACGTCCCAGGGTGAACCCGACCCGATTAATCCGAGGACGACGCGGGCCATCGCGGCGACGGGCACCCCAACCAGGCCCCGGGACCAGCCATTACCTAGCAGATAATCGACACCGCGCCGCCGGCGGGGCGAATCTTCAGGGGCACGGAGAACACCGCGTGACTTCCGAGACGAGAGGATCCGCAGTCATGAGCGACCTTGCCAACACCGTCCAGCGCTACATCGGCCTATGGAACGAGACAGACCCAATGCGTCGGGTCGAAAAGATGCGCAGTATCTGTACCGAGACCGCGACCTATACGGACCCAAAGGCAGACGTCAGTGGATACGAGGCGATCAACGGGTTTATCAGCGCCGTCCAGGCGCAGGTCACGGGCATGACCTTCACCCTGGCCGGGCCGGTCGACACCCATCACGACATTGCCCGCTTCACCTGGCACCTCGTCCCAGCCGGGGCAGCGGAGCCGGTCGCCATTGGCTTCGACGTGGTCAAGGCCGACGACGACGGACGACTCACCGCGGTGTACGGCTTTCTCGACAAGGAGCCCACCGCCAGCTGACCGCGCAGCGACCGCGCGGTCAGCGGTCAGCAAAGCAGCCATCCGGGGCGGCGCCACCACAGCGTCGCCCTGGATGATCCAGACCAGGGAGGCCAGCCCGGATCATCCAGGCGGTGCCTTCCTGGCCCGGGCGCCAACACCTCAGGCGCGCTGGAGCCAAAAGGTCAGGCCGAGTGACTCATCGGGTGAGCAACTCCGCGTCCGGCCAGGTAGGCGTGCCCTCGGCACAGTCAGTCGCAAGTACCTCGTCGGCTACGAGGGCCCGATGTACCAAAGCCCGGGCGGCTTCCTCCCGGTGGGGCGGGTAGCGCAACTTGATCCGATCGGTGACCTCAAGGCCGCTAGCAGTTGATCCGCCAGGTGCGTGTCGAACTCGGCCAACCGGGCAATGGGAGATGGCTGCGGTCGCGGGGCAGGTCCTCAGGAAGGCAACCCGCGAGCGCCACGCACGTGGTCGCGCAGACCGTGCGCTATCCGAATCGCTGGGCGAGATCGGTCAGCCGTACGACATAGCCCGACCAGTCGTAGTCGGGAACGCTGGTATTGCCCGCATGCCAACCGATCGCTCCATCGTGCTGCTCGCGCAGGATGTCAGCCTGGCCCACGTGACGGGTCAGGTCACAGGTGACGTGAACGATGATTCGTTGCAGGGTCACATCCTGCCGGTCTGGTCGCCACCAACTCACCCGCCCGGGGGCATCAAGGGGAAGCTGCTCGATCGTCTGGTCCGCAAAGACGGCCACCCGACGATACAGCTCGATCAGCCCATCTTTCGTCTCGTCTACCTCCGCATACCAGTCCGCCTGCGAATCCTTCTCATACGCCTCCGCTGAAACCAGTTCCTCCGGCGTGGGGAACTCACGCCCGAAGGTAGGACCAAAGTAGGCAGCTTCGACATTGAGGCAGTGTTTGAGGATTCCCAGCAGGTTGTTGCCGGTTGACGTACGCGGCCATCGCGCCTCGCGTTCGCCCAGCCCGTCGAGCTTCCAGACCAGATCGTCACGGGCCGCCTGTAGGTAGTGGTGCAGTACGCCCTTCGGGTCACGCATGTCAGCCATGCCCGCCAGTCTGCCATCGGGCCAACACCAGCAGAAATGGGATCAAATCAGATCCAGGACACAGGGAAGTGAGAAGTGACCCTTATGAAGCTGCCGTCTTGACGCCCTTCGGTGGGTCGGAGGTTCTGACGCTGACCGAGGTCGCCAGCCCGCAGGCCGCCCCCGGCCACCTGCGCGCCGCGTGCGATCGACCGGGTCAAACTCTTCGACGCCGCCATCAGGAAGGGGTGGGCACCGCCGACAGTGAACAACACCTTCCCGGTCGTACCCGGTAATGAGTACGCGGGCGTCGTCGACCAGGTGGGCGAGGGCGTCGCTGGGGCATCCGGTGGGGGACAAGGTGGGCGTGATCCCGGTGACCTACGGCGCTGGACTGGTCGAGCGGGTACGCGCCCTGACGCCTGACGGTACCGCTCAATCGAGACCGGGCACGGGCGGGGAAAGATCGTCCTCCTCGTGGCTCTCCGAATAGCCACTTTAGGCACCTCGAAACCTAACCTAAAATAGCTACGAAACGAGCGCAGCACCCCAACAGCTTGGGGGGGAACATGAGCCGGATCGAGATCGGCCCTCATATTCAGATCCTCGGTCCAATCCAAGCGACGATCCGCGGTAACGTGATCGACCTAGGCCCCCCGAAACAGCGAGCAATTCTCGCCCTTTTGGCACTTCGGGCCGGACGACACGTGCCGCTCGATGATGTGATCGCCACGCTCTGGGCGGGACAGTCACCGACCCGGGCCACCAACCTCGTGCACACCTACGTTGCCCGGCTGCGCCAGGTGCTGGAACCGGACACACCACGCCATCAACGAACCAACGTCATCGCCTCGGTACCCGGCGGGTACCGGCTGGCGGTCGGCGTCGGGCAACTCGACCTCCACGCGTTTCGTACCGAAGTCCGAGAGGCCGCATCCCTCCACGAACGCGGCCAGCCGACCGGCGCCTTCGCCCGCTTCGGCGAGAGCCTTGGTCGGTGGCGAGATCCCCAGGTCGGCGAGTTGGCCGCGCTCCTGATTGAGCAGGATGACATCCGCCCGCTGCGGCAGGAGTTCCTGGCCGCGGCGCTCAACTATGTCGGCCTCGGGCTGGAACTGGGCCGGGCAGAGGCAGTCCTGCCCGTGGCCGAACAACTGGCCCTGACCGAGCCCCTCAACGAGCGGGTGCAGGCCCGGCTGTTGCAGACGCTGGCCCGAATCGGCCAACGGGCTCGGGCCATCGAACGGTACGCCGAGGTCCGCGGGCGGCTTCGGCTTGACCTCGGGGTAGACCCGGGGCCCGAACTGTCCGCGGCGTACCGCGAGGTGTTAGACGCCAAGCTGGCCTCGTCGCCCACCCACCGGCGGAACCCGGCGCACGCGCCACCGTGGCGCGGGGCCGCACCCTTGATCGACGAACTGACCGGGCGATCGGCCGATCTTGCCGCCATCAACGACCTGCTCGACGGATACCGCCTAGTTAGCCTCACCGGCCCGGCCGGGGTAGGCAAGTCCGCGCTCGGCCTGGCCGTCGCCGAGCAGCAACGGGGGCGGCACGCCGATGGGGTGGCGGTGGTCGACCTGACGAACGTACGCACCGGGGCCGCGCTCGAGCGGGCGGTGATGGCTGTCGTCGCTTCCCGACCGCGGCGAACGACGGAAGCACCCGTGCCCCTGGTACGTCAGCTGGAGGACCGACGGCTGCTGCTCGTGATCGATAACGCCGAGTTGGTCACCGACGCGGCGGCTGACCTGGCGGACGAACTACTCCGGGGTTGTCCCGGCCTCACCGTCCTGTTGACCTCACGCGAGTTACTCGGGATGCGGTACGAGGCGGTGTATCCGGTCCGGCCGCTGCGCACCGATCCGGAACCAGGATCGACGGCACCCCCACCCGCGCAACAGTTGTTCGCCCGACGGGCCACACAGGTGCAGCCGAGCTTCCAACTCGACGAGCCCACGCTGCCGGGGGTCACCACGGTGTGCCGGGCCCTTGACGGCCTCCCCCTCGCCATCGAGCTGGCCGCAGCGTGTCTGCGGACGCAACGCCTGGACGCCCTGGTTGAGATTGTCACCGATCCGCTGCATTGGCTCCAGCCGCCGCGGCGAGGGGTGCCGAGTCACCATCGGTCGCTACACGCTGCTGTGCACCGCAGCATTGAGCTGCTCGACACGGCGGAGCTGCGCTGCTTTACCGGGCTCGGGGCGATGCCCGCCGACTTCGACCTAACGGCCGCTGCGGGTGCCGGCGCGGGCGCCGGCGCCGGCACCGGTGCGGATGCGGCGCTGATCGGTGATCCCCGCGCCGTGCGGGTGCTACTGGACCGATTGGTTGACAAATCGGTGTTGGAGGTTCGGCACGGTCCTGGCGGCCGCACTTACCACATGCTCGGCACGGTTCACGCATTGGCTCGGCAGCTGTTCCAGGAGGGCGGTTGCGTGGGCGCACCGCCCTCAACAGGGTGCACATGCGGTTGCCACCTCGGCGCTTGAACCAAGGGCAGTCGCAAATCTTCCTGAATTATATTCCGCTACTTTGCTGGCCATAGCCCGCAAGCGGCGCGACGCCACATACCCCCACACCAGGTGATGCGTGATGGCGGCTTCAAGAAAAGTTCAAGGAGGTCTCAGCAGAATTCTCGGTGGGTGCCCGAACAACCGTACAGGGGGCTCGTATGAATTCAACCTCAGGCCTCTCGGCCTACTTGGCGGACCAGGCCCGAAAGGCAGCCGCGGCACAGGCGATCGACTACATGCGCCAGCACCTGGCGGAGCCGCTGCAACTGGCCGACCTGGCTCGGGTAGCGCCGTTCAGCCCCTTCTACTTCCATCGGCTGTTCCGAGACGTGACCACGATGACTCCGGCCCGTTTCCTCGCCGCACTACGTATGGCGGAGGCACGGCGGTTGCTGCTGCACACGGATCGGACCGTCACCGCGATCAGTCGCTGCGTCGGCTATACCAGCGCCGCCACCTTCACCACTCAGTTCTCCCGGCTGGTCGGTATCACGCCGGGGCACTTCCGGCAGGTGGCACGCCTGCTCGATGGTCGCTGCTGCCACGTCCTGGCGGACCGACTCCACCACGCGGCCGCAGTGGTCACCCGCCCCCGGCTGACCCTGCTCGTGCCCGACAGCGAACCCGGCGATCTGGTGCTGGTGGGCCTGCGCGGGAAGGGACGGAGCACCGACGTACCGACCGCTTGGACGGTAGCCGCCGGCAGTTCGGCCGTTCCGGTCATCGCCCGACCCAGCGCCTACCACGCCCAGATCGTGCTGGCACGGGCGCACCGCACGCTGATCAGCGCCCTGGTCGATGAGGAGCCGACGAGCTACCTGATCGGTACTGCCGAGGTGGAGCTGCCCCAGCGCGGCGCGACGGTCGGCCGAATCCTGATCGGACCGCCGCAGCCAACCGACCCGCCGGTGTTGGCGATCGGCCCGGTCGGCCGAATCATCGAGACGTTCGCCTACCTCTCCGAACCGCCACGATGTCCGGAGTCAGCCCCGCTAGCCACCGCGCCCACCAGGGCGACCATCGCATAGCTTTCCCTTATGCGAGAAGGCACCCGGCCAGCTGACCCGAAACTCCGCAGTTGAACAAAGCCTGGAGTCTGAGCACCCGCAAAATTCACCCGCACCTACCGGCCCACCTCGGAAAGAGCCGTCGAGCCAGCACCAAACACAGCCTCTTTCAGGTCGAAGCCCCGCACCGATGCCATTGTGTCACCGACCGACCTCCCCTACGCTTTCGCCCATCATGTCACCCCCTCATGACGGGAGGTCGATAATGGACAAAGATGACAACCAAGATTTGCGGTCATTCGCACACGACTCACCCACCGAGACGGAGACGGCGCTCCGGCTGACCAAGCTTTTGGCCACCTCGCCGATCCCGCCCGAGGAAATGATCAACAATCTGCCGCTCTTCCTCCGTCGGCATCAGCTGACCGACCTGCTCTCCATGGACGCGCTGTACCGGCAGGTCCTCGACGTCCCCGGCGTGATCATGGAGTTCGGGGTCCGGTACGGCCGCCACCTCGCCACCTTCGCCGCCCTTCGTGGAGTCTACGAACCGTACAACCCGCTGCGACGCATCGTGGGCTTCGATACCTTCACCGGCTTTCCCGACCTCAACGACGTCGACCGGGTAGGCCCGACCGCGTACGAGGGTCGCTTCGCCACCCCGCAGGGCTACCCGACGTACCTACGAGAGATCTTGGACGCACACGAACAGAGTGAATTCTTCGGTCACGTCACCCAGCGCAGCGTGCTGGTCCAGGGCGACGTACGGGAGACCGTGCCGCGCTACCTGGAGGAGAACCCACAGACCATCATCGCCCTGGCCTACCTCGACCTGGATCTGTACGAACCGACCAGGGCGGTCCTGGAGGCCATTCGGCCGCGCCTGACCAGGGGCAGCATTGTCGCCTTCGACGAGGTGGACAACCCGAAGTGGCCCGGCGAGAACGTCGCCGTGCGGGAAGTGCTCGGGCTGGACCACGCGCCGCTGCGGCTACTGCCCGGGCGGCCGGCCCCGGCCTACCTACGCTGGGGAGACTGAGCGGCCCGGGCGGCAAGCGCCCGAGCCGCCAGCCGATCTATCGGCTCATCCAGCCGGTTGGTGTCGTCGTAGCTCATGTCACCCTTCTCACCCGTTTCGGAGAAACGGCCAGAGTAGATCAGCAACATGAGCTTCGGAGGCCCCGATTGCGGCCGCAGCACCCGCCACCGACGCAGCGAACGGTGATCGCCGGCCCGCATTCGGCGGCCCCGACGGTGATCGCCAACTCCCGTTCGGCGATCCCGACGGGACCCGCGGCTCCCGGGTGACCCTGCTGGACGGGAGAACCGAGTGGAACTACCTGGAACAGGTCACGACGCTGGTCGGGCAGCGCCCCAGGCGGACACGGCCCGATCCAGGTCGGGCCCGGTCGAGCCGGCCCAGGCGACATACCCGTCGGGCCGCACCAACATCGGTGTGGTCGGCTCCGCCGGGCGGAACGTCACCAGGTCGTTGTAGCCGGGGCCGTTCGGATCCGGATCCACCAGGACGAAGCCGCCACCTCGCAGCGCCGTGTACAGCCGGCTCCCATCCTGGGCGGCGAGGTCGGGGGCGCGCTGGCCGACCAACGGATGCGCGCCGCGGGTGGCCGGATAGCGTACGCCGATCCCGCTGAGCCGCATTCGCAGCTGGTCGCCCAGCGGCCGCACGGCGATGCCGGCACGGAAGAGTCCGTTGCGGGCTGCCCGCGCGAGCGAGGAACGGAGGATCACCGCCCGGATCAGCCCGCCGCTCGTACGCAGCACCATTCGACCGACCGGCCGCCGCTCCGCCTCGTACGTGTCGAGCAGACTGTCACCAGCCCGACCGTGCACAACGGCAGCGAGCTTCCACCCCAGGTTGGCCGCGTCCTGTAGACCGGTGTTCATGCCCATGCCACCGGCCGGCGAGTGGACGTGGGCGGCGTCACCGGCGAGCAGCACCCGCCCCTGCCGGTAGGCGGTGGCCTGCCGCTCGTCGCTGTGGAACCGGGACATCCAGCGTGGACTGTGCATGCCGTAGTCAGTTCCGGCGATCCGGCGCACCAGGTTGGCGATCTCCTCCAGGGTGACCGGCGTGCTGTCCGGCGGCTCCCAGTTCGGGTCCCGCGCCATGACCCGATACCAACCGTCGCCGAACGGGACGATGAGACAGAAGCCGTGCTGGTTACCCAGGACCGTCAGCACTTCGGGCGGCGACTCGGTGAGCTGGACGTCAGCCAAGATCAGTGAACGGAGCACGGAGTTACCCGGGAAGTCCAGGCCGAGTTGCTCCCGCACCGTGGAGTGGCGTCCGTCAGTGCCGACGACGTACCGGCCCGTTAACGTGTGAACATCCCCATCGCGGTCAACGGTCAGCTGCACCTCATCCTGACCTGACTCGATCTTGATCACCCGGGCGCCACGGAAGAGATCGACTCCACCCGCGACGGCGCGTTCCAGCAACAGTCGCTCCACCTGGTACTGGGGTGTGACGAGCAGAAACGGGAAGCGCGTCGGCAGCGACGCGAGGGAGACCGACACCGTGCCGAACAACCGGAGCCGGCCCAGCGCTTTGCCGGTCTCGACCAGTTGGTCGGCGAGCCCACGCGCGTCGAACTGCTCGAGGGTCCGAGCATGCACCCCGAATGCTCGGGTCAGGTTCGACTCGTCGCGGCGCTTCTCCAGAACAGCGACCCGGACCCCGGCCGCCGCGAGATCACCGGCGAGCAGCAGCCCGGTTGGTCCGGCTCCGACAATCACGACATCGTACGTGGTTTCGTCCATCGGATCAGCCACCTCCACACTCCGTTGCGCGGGATCGCCCCAAGTTAAAAACGAGCGAGGGCTCGCTCTTCTCGTACCGATGAGCCTACGCAGACGACCACCTCCACCACCAGAGAGTGATGACTGTGGCTTCGATGACAATAAAAATATGGCAGCGGTTCAGATCCGCTGCTACCGTCTGTCGTCCTTGGTGAACTCTGGGTTAGATTCCGGTCGTGGAGGGTCATGGCGTGGTGCAGATGTCGGTGTCGACGTGGCAGCAGCCGCTACCGGCCGCCGGGTCGGCGGTGCGCTCGGCGTTGGTCGCCGAGGTCGCCGAGCGGGTGTTGGCGTGCGGTGACGGACGGCTGCGGGTGGGCATCGACGGGTTGACCGCTGCGGGTAAGACCAGCTTCGGCCATGAACTGGCGCAGCGGATCAGCGCCCGGGGGCGACCGGTGCTACGGGCCACTCTGGACGATTTCAAGAAACCGTGGCGGGATCGGCACCGGTATGACCGGGAATCGGGTGCGGGTTACTACCGCAACGCGTACGACTACGAAGCCGTCGCGCGGCTGTTGCTGCGGCCGGTCGCCCCCGAGGGATCTGGTGCATGCGTGTTGTGCAGCATCGACCCACTAACTCAACGTGACCACCGTGAGGTGGTCAACCAAGCGGCGGCGGATGCGGTACTGATCGTCGACGGCGTGTTCGCGTTTCGCCCGGAGATCAATGACTCCTGGGACTATCGGATCTGGCTGGACGTCGACGAGCAGACTTCCGTGCATCGCGGCACCCACCGGGACCAGACCTGGGCCGGCGCGGAAGCTGAGGCGATACACCGCGATCGCTACCTGGTGGCCATGCGGCTGTACCTGACCGAGGTGAGCCCCCTGCGGCTGGTTGACGTGATCATCGACAACACGGTGTTCGACCGGCCGCGGATCCTGCCGGCCGGGCGGGACGGTTGACACCTGCCACAGCCGCCGGTCGCCCTGGTCGGACACCGCTGCCGGTGCTGGGCCGGACAGCGACGAGCCCGATCGACCCTCGTCGGGTCGACCGGGCTCGTCGTGGGGTTTGATCAGGCGAGGTCGAACCGGTCGAGCTCCATGACCTTGGTCCAGGCCGCGACGAAGTCCTGCACGAACTTCTCCCGCGCGTCCTCGCTGGCGTACACCTCGGCGAGCGCCCGCAGCTGCGAGTTGGAGCCGAAGATGAGGTCGACCGCGCTGGCGGTCCACTTCACCTTGTCGGTGGCCAGATCCCGAATCTCGTAACCGTGCTCCGCGGACTCCGAAGCCTTCCACCGCGCGCCCGAGGCGAGCAGGTTGGTGAAGAAGTCGTTGGTGAGCACACCGGGACGGTCGGTGAGAACGCCCTGCCGGCTGCCGCCGGCGTTGGCCTCGAGCGCCCGCAGACCACCGATGAGGACGGTCATCTCGGGTGCGGTCAGGTTGAGCAGGTAGGCACGGTCAACGAGCAGCACCTCCGGCTGGGTCTTCTCACCGGGACGCAGGTAGTTACGGAACGCGTCGGCCCGCGGTTCGAGTACCCGGAAGGACTCAACATCGGTCTGCTCCTGGGTGGCGTCGGTGCGACCCGGCCGGAACGGCACGGTCACCTCGACGCCAGCGTCCCGCGCCGCCTTCTCGACCGCGGCCGAGCCGGCCAGCACGATCAGGTCCGCGAGCGAGATCTTCGTGCCACCAGCGGCGTTGAACTCCCGCTGGATCTGCTCCAGCACCGGCAGCACGGTGGCGAGCTGCTCGGGCTGGTTGACCTCCCAGCTGCGCTGCGGCTCGAGGCGGATCCGGGCACCGTTGGCGCCGCCGCGCTTGTCCGTGTGACGGAAGCTGGCCGCGGAGGCCCACGCGGTGGAGACCAGCTGAGCGGTCGTCAGGCCAGACTCAAGCACCTTCGTCTTGAGGGCGGCGATGTCGGCTGCGCCGACGAGCTCGTGGTCAACGGCGGGTACCGGGTCCTGCCACAGCTGCGTCTGCGGCACCCACGGCCCGAGGAACCGGCTAACCGGGCCCATGTCGCGGTGCAGCAACTTGTACCAGGCCTTGGCGAAGGCCAACGCGAACTCGTCCGGGTTCTCCAGGAAGCGACGCGAGATCCGCTCGTACGCCGGGTCGACGCGCAGCGACAGGTCGGTCGTGAGCATCGTCGGCTTGTGCTTCTTGGTCGAGTCGTACGCGTCGGGGATGATCGCCTCGGCGTCCTTGGCGACCCACTGCTTGGCGCCACCGGGGCTGGTGGTGAGTTCCCACTCGTAGCCGAACAGGATCTCGAAGAAGCGGTTACTCCACTGCGTCGGCCGGTCGGTCCAGGTCACCTCAAGACCGCTGGAGATCGTGTCGGCGCCCGCGCCGCTGGCGTGGTTGCTCATCCAGCCCAGACCCTGCGCCTCCAGGGGCGCACCCTCGGGCTCGGGGCCCACGTGATCGTCGGCGACCCCGGCACCGTGGGTCTTGCCGAAGGTGTGGCCGCCGGCGATGAGGGCCACCGTCTCCTCGTCGTTCATCGCCATCCGGCGGAAGGTCTCCCGGATGAAGTACGCCGCCGAGGCCGGGTCCGCGTTGCCCCGCGGCCCCTCCGGGTTGACGTAGATCAGACCCATCTCGGTCGCCCCGACGTCCGCCGAGAGCTCCTGCGCGGAGACGTAGCGCTCGTCGCCGAGCCAGGTGTCCTCTGGGCCCCAGAAGATCTCCTCGGGCTCCCAGACATCCTCCCGGCCGAAACCGAACCCGAACGTCTTGAAGCCCATCGACTCCAGGGCGACGTTGCCGGCGAGCACGAGCAGGTCGGCCCAGGAGATCTTCTGACCGTACTTCTGCTTGACCGGCCACAGCAGCCGCCGGGCCTTGTCCAGGTTGACGTTGTCCGGCCAGCTGTTCAGCGGGGCGAACCGCTGGCCGCCGTCACCGGCGCCACCGCGGCCGTCATGGATGCGGTAGGTGCCGGCGGCGTGCCAGCTCAGCCGGATCATCAGACCGCCGTAGTGGCCAAAGTCGGCCGGCCACCAGTCCTGCGAGGTGGTGAGCACCTCGGTGATGTCCCGCTTGAGGGCCTCGACATCGAGCTTGGCGAACTCCTTGGCGTAGGAGAAGTCCTCGCCCAACGGGTTGACCTTCGCCGAGTTGGTGGAGAGCACCGACAGGTCAAGCTGGTTGGGCCACCAGTCCCGGTTGGTACGCGGACGGCCACCACCGACCGCGGTGGGAGAGTCGATCGCCGGGCTCTCGCTCTCGCTGCCGTGTGCGGTGACGGAGTCGTGCGCGACCGGACAGCCGGCCGCCGCCTTCTGATCCACGCCCTGCGCGCTGGCGGGGGCGTTGTCCTGAGTGTCGCTCATCTACTTCCCTTCACGTGGTGGAGCGCGGGAGGCGCGTCCGATTTCATGCAGTTGGGGCAGGTGCCCCGGTAGATAACCTCCGCCTCATCCACCACGAAACCGTGGTCGTCGGAGGCGGTGAGGCAGGGAGCGTGGCCAACCGCGCAGTCGACATCGGCGATCGCTCCGCAGGACCGACACACGACGTGGTGATGGTTGTCCCCCACCCGGGACTCATACCGAGCGGGGGCGCCGGTTGGTTGAATGCGTCGCACCAGGCCTGCGGTGGTGAGCGCGCGGAGCACGTCGTACACGGTCTGATGCGACACCGTTGGATTATCTACCCGAACCAGGGCAATAACCTCATCAGTGTCGACATGCGGATGGTCACGCAGCGCGGCGAGCACCGCCATCCGGGGTCGGGTCACGCGCAACGAGACCGCCCGCAGCTGCGTCTCGAAGTCGGGCGTCACGCGACGACGATAGCCAGTCTTCTGGAATGAATCAAGTTTTACGGCGGGCGGGTCCGACCCCGCTAGGGCAGGTCGAGAACCTCCTCGCCCGAGACGACGAGCGGCCACTTTTCCGAAAGGGTGGCCGCTCTGAGCCGCGCGACGGCTCCACGAAATCAGCGGTTCGGGGCCGCCAAGAATCGTGGTCACCGCGATCCGTCGATGCCGCTCAGTGCTTGACGCGGTCGAACTGGAAGTAGTCGATGTTGAAGTTCTGGTGCGCCGCCTCGTCCATCCGCACCTCGAACTCGTGCGCACCCTTCCGCAGGAAGTGCGTCTCCGCAATCGACTGGGACTCGAGCGCGCTGTGTGATGTCGTACCGACCGCCTCCATCGGACCGAACACCGTCTTGTCATCGAAGATGATCGAAAGTCGACCTGCCGGGAAGTACGGCGATGACAGCCGCACACTCGCCCGGTATGTCCCCGACTTCGGCACCTCGACCGTGTACCTGACCCACTCGCCGCCGCGGATATAGCACATCACCAGTGCGCCGTTGCTGTCGCAGATGTCCACGCCCTCGTACTGGCGGCCCGCCGTGCCACCCCGGTTTTCGTCATCCAGGTCGTGGTAGCCGATCCCCTTACCCGCCAGCGAGTACTCCTCGGCCTGCACCCGCACCGAACCCTTCGGCAACGACGGCCACCGCCCCCGACCACCGTGCTCCTGGTCCCGACTGGCCAACCAGCTCACCAGCTGCTCCGGGTTGTCAGTCTGAATCATGTCCGCCTGGTGCCGATCCACCACCGCACCCCAGCCCTGCGTCGGATCCCGCAACGACGACTCATCGGTGTAACCAGCGGCCTGGCCGTACCACAAGGTGTTCATCCACACCCGGGCATGCGACTGAACTGCCGCCAACGCCGCCGGCTGCACCTGCGGGTCAGTCAGGCGGTCGAAGCCGATCTCGTACGCCTGCGGAGCTCGACCGGTGAACGCACCGATCTCGTCCACGTTGTCGTCGTTGATCTTGTGCATGTAGAGGATCTCGGGGTCGGAATTGAGAAACGCCTGCGCGTCCGCCAGCCTCGCCGGCCCCTTGAAGATGCCGTGATCAAGCGTGTCCGTCTCGACCAGGACGTCATACACCTCGTCCCGGATCTCCCATGCCTTGTCCAGGTTGACCATGGAGCGGCCCCGCACCACGTCCATCGCCTCCGCCAACGTCGGCACCCGCTGATCGGTCAACGGCGCCTGACTCCCGCCCAGGCCCACCTTCAACCGCAGCTGCTTTATCTCGGCCAGCGTCAACTCCGACACCGCACCCGTGCCGTCCGTCGTCCGATCCACCGTGCTGTCATGCATCAACACCAGATGCCCATCGGCCGTACGCCGCACATCGATCTCCACCACATGCGCGCCCGTCTCCACCGCCGAGTCAATCGCCGCCAGCGACAGCTCCGGCGCGGCCCGCCAGTGCCCACGGTGCGCCGCCACCAGCACCTCCGCACCCGGTCCGTGCTGCAGGAACTGCTCCCGCACCTGCGCAATGGTGGGAGTCGGCGCCGACTCAACAACCGCCGTCGGCGCGACCGAGGCGGTCGCCCCCGCCACCCGCGGCACCACACCAACCAGCGCACCCGCGGCCACCACGGCCAGCGCCCCACTCAACCACTTCGTACGCACAAGCGACTCCCGGTAGACCAGACGATCAACGGCTCGCGCCGCTTTCCGGCGCAGCCTCCGCCTCAACCTGCCCGACCGACTCGTACGACTCACCAAGAGTTCGTGACCACTCCCCCCGTCAGAGGTGAATACTCTGTGACAAACAGGGCATGGACCGGGGTACTCCAGTTCACCACGGCCCGATCTGTTCTGTCGCGCGTACCGATGCGGCGAGCAGGGCAGCGTCACCGGTGCCGGCGTACGCGTCGAGCGCGGTATCGGCAAACTTGATGGCGTGCGGGTCGGCGGAGTCCACCGCGAGCCGCATAACCTCGGCAGCATCCTGTTCGGCCACGAGCAGCGGCCCGGGTTCTCCGATCGCCGGGGCGTACGCAGCGGTGACGGCCGCGGTGGCGGCCCAGCCGGCACGCAAGATCCGTGCACGGACGCGCGATCCGTACCGCCACCTCGTTGACCATCGGCCCTCCACTTGGTGGTAAGCCGCACTCCTGGCGAGCGACGAATCGTCACGGCAGGATTCCGGCGGCCACCGCCCTCAGGTCCGCAACGGGCACCGCTCCATTCCCGCTAATATTGATCACCGCACCGCTGGGCGTCGTGATCACCACTTCGTGGACGGTGACCTTGGAGCCGACAAATCTGGTGAGCTGGGCCTGGCCCGCCGGAACCGGGAAGATGTCAATCACCGCCTTGCCTTTGATGGACCAGCCGACCAGCCACTCGGTGACCTGCTCCCGATCAACCTCCGCCGTCGTCCGTTCCGGGCGCAACACAGAAATCCAAAGCCACTTCTCCCCGTTGTGTCGCACATAGTTACGGAGTGTTGTCGTGGCGGTCGGATGCTCGGAGCCGGCGACCGCTCCGCTACCGGTCGGGGTGAGCACCCCGCGGTCGTTGTGCAGTTGGTTCTTCGACACGGCGTAGCTCACAGGTCCAAGCTGCGGAACATAGTTCCGCAACCCTTCCGGAACGAAGGTGATCCGGTAGTCGTCCAGTGGCTGGAAAAGCGGGTACAAAACGAAGGTCGGCGGGGCGGCCACCGACGGATCGGTGGACGAGTTCGAAAGCGGAGCCGATTGGATAATCCCAGTCAGGGAAGCCGCGACAGTGACAGCGATGGCGGTTGCGGCTACCGCGCCGCCGGCCGCACCCGCGCGAAAAATTCGACGTCGCCGTACGCCGCGATGCACCCGGGTGACGAAAGCGTCCGTGACCGGGAGCATGAAGTCTCCTTTATCCAGTTCGGCTAGCTCGTCGGCGAGATGCTCGGACACTGAATTCACCCTTCTGCTGACATCGTCGTACGGAGACGGGACAAACCTCGGGAGAGTTGCGACCGCACCGTCGCCGCGGTGCAATTCAGGAGGCGACCGATCTCGTCGTCCGGCAGGTCAGCGACGTAGCGTAAGGCGATCGCGGCCCGCTGCTTCGGTGGCAGGCTCGCGAGGATCCGCCGAACCGCGGCGGTCGACTCCACCGCGGCCAGTGCCCTGTCCTCGTACCCGGCTTCCGGGATGGTGTCGGTCGGCATCGGCCGGCGACGTCGTCGTTCGTTGAGGAAGAGGTTGGTCATGGTGCGCTGGGCGTAGCCGACCGGATTTTCGTCCGCGCGCACCCGTGACCAGGCCAACCCGACGCGGATGAGGGTCTCCTGGGCAAGATCTTCCGCGGCGGCTCGGTCCAGCGTCAGAATGTTGCCTAAGCGCAGCAGCCCGGCGGCGCTCTGACGCACGAACGCGTCGAACCCGGACCCGTCCGGCGGGAGTGCAGGCACCTTCATACTATGACTACCCCGCACGCCCTGGAAATGTTGCATGGGTCCCCTGATTCGGACGCCCCAGGCGCCTCATTCGATCAGCGGATCCTGCCGTTTGGGCCGCTGCCTGCTGCCCGCTCCCTCCTCGGCGAACGTCCGCAACGGCCACGTGGTCGACCGAGCCAACAGCCCGACAGAGCCGATAGCTTTGGCTGAGACAGAAATATTTGCCTATGCTTCCGTCACCCGTTGTGGCGCTGAAGCCGGTCGCCGGCCGGCCGGCCGAGGCGTATCTCGACTACGAGGAGGCGCAACTCCTACCGATCCTCGACCGGCTCTCCGCCGAACAGATCGGTGACGCCCGGACCTGACCGTGGCCCGGTCAGCCCCGCCCCGCCGCTGCGCGATCCCCGTACCGCTCGGCGGCACGCGCCTTGGCCTTCGCGGCCTCCACTGCCCGATCCCGGGGCGGCGCCTTGGTCACCAGGTCGCCCAGGAGGGTCTGGGTGGCCGCGGCGACAGCCCGAACGGCTTCGTTGAACGCCTCCTCGTTGGCCGCAGACGGTCTGGTCGCACCACTGACCTTGCGTACGTACTGGACCGCGGCGGCCTCGATCTCATCGTCGGTGGCGGGCGGTTCAAAGTTATGGAGCACGCGAATGTTCCGACACATGGCTCCACGATGCCAGCCCCAAGCCCCAACTTGAACCGCCCACGCCCCACGCCGCGCTATCCCCGAGATGAAATCTGTTGCACTGTCCAGTTGTTGCCATCCGGATCGTCGAAAACGATGAAGCCGACATTGTCCAGGCTGTCGCCGTCCCGAGCCGGGCGAAAGCCCTCCGGCCCGGCCACTCGGACCTCGCTAACCCCGACCCCCCGCTCCACCAACTGTTGACGGGCCTTCCGTACGTCCGCGACCACGAACTGCACCCCCTTCAGCGATCCCGGCTCCATCTCACTGATGCCCTTTCCGATGATGATCGAGCACCCGGAGCCGGGTGGGGTCAGCTGCACCGGACCGAACTCGCCGTCACCACGAGAATCAAAATCCAGGTGGAAGCCCAGCTTCTCGGTGAAGAAATCCTTGGTGCGGTCCACGTCCGCGACCGGCACCAGCACAACTTCCAGAGTCCAGTTCATATATCCCGCTCCCGCTACCCCTTGCTTGACGGACACGCTCTCCGGCCGCCGACACATTCTTGGTGGCCTCCGCGGGCCCACATCACCGTGACGCAAGCACCTCGTCGAGCCGGTCGTAGCTCTCCCCCACGCCCCGCTCCATCGGAGTGGCCAGCACGAGGTCGCGCACCTCCTGCGATGAGTAGCGCAGGGTGGTCTTCAGCGTGGTTAACCCGGCGCGCTCCGTGAGTACGGCGGTGACGAGGGACTCGCCCGGCACCCATTGGTCGTCGTAGGACTCGGTGTAGACGAGTCGGTCCGGCGCCTGGACCTCGCGGTACACCCCACCCTGGCCCATTCTCAGGCCAGCAGGCCCCACCGAGACGAAGCGCCAGCTACCACCGACCCGTAGCTCGACCTCGCATTCGACCAGGCGCCAACCGCGCGCGCCGAACCACCGCTTGAGCAGTTCCGGCTTGGTCAACGTGTCGAACACGAGGTGACGTGGCGCGTTGAACACCCGGGTCAGGACGATGTCGGTCGGCGCTGGTGTGGTCACCCGCAGGGTCTTCGCCGTCATGTCCCTTGCCCCTCCCGGCCGGCACTCGACTGGCGGACAGCGGCACCGGCTTGAAGTTCGTCGAGCAGTTCGTCCAAATGCCCGTACGCCTCCGCCCAGTAGCTGCGGTAGTTCTCCAGCCAGTCCACGACCAACCGGAGCTGGCGCCCCTCGAGGTGACACGGCCGGCGTTGGGCGACACGTCCGCGAGAAATCAGCCCCGCGTTCTCCAACACCTTCAGGTGCCGAGAGATCGCCGGTTGACTCACCGGGAACGGGGCGGCGATCTCCTTCACGGTCGCGTCTCCCTGCGCGAGCCGAGCGAGGATCGCTCGCCGGGTCGGGTCTGCCAAGGCCGCGAAGGTGGCGTCGAGGCGCTCGGGCTCATCGTATGCATAACCAGCTTGTTTCATAACGAGTTGGTTATATCCTTTGACTGTTGCCCTGTCAAGCTCGGCCCCGGGCATGTCTTCGCAGGTGGAGGGCGCTCCGGCGAGGCGACGCGAGCCGAACGGCCGCCCAGCCAGCGCGCCCGTTCCTGCAGGTGTACGGGGGTCCGGCTACTCGGGACACGCCCGGTCGATCGGCCCTGGGTGGCTCCGGGATCGGTACGATCGCCTATCGATCGGAGGGGCCACCCATGACGGATGTCAGCGCCGAGCAGTTCGTCGAGAAGTTGGGGACACACCAGTCGGATGAGGAGCTCCGCAAGATTCAGCGCTACTTCAGGCACGCCGAGGGCGACACATTCCTGGGCGTCCGAATGGGTCAGGTCTTCGCGCTGGCCAAAGAATTCATCGACCTGGCACCCGGCGAGATCGAAACCCTACTCGACAGCCCGATCCACGAGGTACGCGCCGGCGCAGTCAGCATCATGTCCAAACAGGCCACACGGAAGAAGACCACCGACGCGCGACGCGTGGAGCTGTACGACCTCTACCTGCGCCGGCACGACCGGATCGACAACTGGGACCTGGTCGACCTCGGTGCCGCGAACGTGGTCGGGGCGCATCTGGTCGACAAGTCCCGCGACGTGCTGTACGAGTTGGCACGCTCCGACGACCCGTGGCAGCGACGAACCGCGATCGTCAGCACCATGGCGTTCGTACGCGCCGGCGACCTCGACGACACGTTCCGGATCGCCGAGATGTTCGTCGCCGATCCGCATGACCTGATCCACAAGGCCACCGGCTGGCTGCTGCGCAGCGCCGGAGACCAGGACCGGGCACGGCTGCTCGAATTCCTCGACCGGCACGCGGCCACCATGCCCCGGACGCTACTGCGCCCAGCCATCGAACACCTCGACCAGGAGCAGCGGATCCACTACCTTGGCCGAAAGAAAGCCAAGCAGGGAGCCGCGGCTCGCTAGGCGACACTCCCCACTCCGCGCAACTAGGGTACGGCGCATGACCAAGCTGTTGACCGGCAAGGTGGCGCTCGTCGCCGGAGGGACCCGGGGTGCCGGCCGAGGAACCGCCATCCAGCTCGGAGCGGCTGGGGCTACGGTCTACGTGACCGGCAGGTCGACCCGAGCCCAACGGTCGGAGATGAACCGGCCGGAGACCATTGAGGACACTGCCGAGTTGGTCAGCGCCGCTGGTGGGGTCGGCATCGCGGTGCAGGTCGACCACCTTGTCCCCGACGAGGTACGTGAGCTGATCGCGCGGATCGAATCCGAGCAGGGCGCTCTCCACGTACTCGTCAATGACATCTGGGGCACCTCCCAGGTGGAGTGGAACAAGACGGTCTGGGAGTCAGACCTGACCGCCGGGCTACACACGCTCCGTCTCGCTGTGGAAACCCACGCCATCACCAGTCACTTCGCGCTGCCCCTGCTCATCCAAAACCCGGGTGGGCTGGTTGTCGAGATGACCGATGGGACGGACGAGTACAACGCGACCACCTACCGCAACTCGTTTTTCTACGATCTCGCCAAGGGCGCCGTGAGCCGAATGGCGTTCGCACTGGCGCATGAACTCCGGTCACAGAACACGACATCGGTGCTGCTCACTCCCGGATGGTTGCGGTCTGAGGACATGCTGGACAGCTTCGGTGTGACCGAGCAGAACTGGCGCGACGCGCTCACGGTCGAGCCCCACTTCGCGATCTCCGAAAGCCCGGCCTACGTTGGCCGCGCCGTGGCGGCCCTGGCACAGGATCCGGACGTGTCCCGTTGGCACGGCAAGTCCCTCTCCAGCGGGGAGCTGGCAAAGATCTATGGCTTCACCGACCTGGACGGGAGCCAGCCCGACGCCTGGCGATACCTGGTCGAGGTGCAGGACGTCGGCAAGCCCGCCGACCCGACCGGGTACCGCTGAAGGTCCTGACCCACAACGTCATGTTCCTGCCCCAGTCACTCTTCCCAAACTGGGGGCAGATCACGCGGTCCCACCTGATCGCTGAGGCCGACTACATCGCCGGCCAGGATGTTGTCCTTCTGCAAGAAATGTTCGACAACGAGGCATCCGACCGGCTCAAAGATCAGCTGGCTACGCAGTATCCTCACCAAACCCCGGTTCTAGGCCGGTCCAGGTCCGGCTGGGACGCCACTTTGGGCTCATACTCCAGCGCAACCCCGGAGGATGGCGGAGTCACCATCCTGAGCCGGTGGCCCATCCAGGAAACGATCCAGTACGTCTACGCGGACGGCTGCGGGGCGGACTGGTTCTCCAACAAAGGCTTCGTCTACGCGCAGTTCGACGTCAACAACACTCCCGTACACGTGGTGGGCACTCATGCGCAGGCGGCCGACACCGGCTGCTCTGATGGCACCGGGGCCCAGGTAGGGGCAGCCCAGTTCGACGAGCTCGACGCCTTCCTGGACAGCCGCCAGATCCCGGCGGACGAACAGGTCATCATCGCCGGTGACTTCAACGTTGACCGCTACTCCACCGAGTACGACAGCATGTTGACCCGGCTCGACGTCAGCGATGCCACGTTCACCGGCCATCAATACTCGTGGGATGCTCAGCGCAACGACATGGCCGGCTACAACGACGGCCAGAGTAGCCGCCAACAGCTCGACTACATTCTGCAACGCAACGGCCACGCCCGGAATGGCTCGGGCGACAATGAGACGTTAGCCGTTGAGGCACCAAAGTGGTGCGTGACGAGCTGGTTCGTCCGCTACTGCTACACCGACTACGCCGACCACTACCGGTCACGGCCGACATCTGACGCGTACGACCTCGGGCAGCCAGCTGCCCTCCAGTGCTGGGGCTGGGCAGCGGCGGATGCGCCCACCCAGCCCCAGCCGTACCGCCGGCGTGTGCTCCCTCACCCCTGCTCGCTTGGACTCAGCGGCAAGCGCTGGTCGGCCAGGTCAAAGCCCGCCCCCGTTAGCTTTGATCATCGCGCACCGGAGCGAAGAGTCCAGGCCCGGCAGCGCGGCTTCGTGTCGCATTGCGGCGGTCAGCTCGCGTCCAATCTCCGTGTTGGGTAGCTCCCGGTACCCGAGCCTGCGGTAGTAGGGGCCGTTCCAGGGCACATCGCGGAAGGTGGTCAGGGTCGTCGCTGGACGACCGTTACGCCTCCCCCAGTCCTCGACGTGTGCGATGAGCCGCCGACCGATCCCGCGCCGAGCGTGCGTGGGCGCTACCGACACCTGCTCGATGTGGGCGTTGCCGTCCAGCACCGCCGCCATGACGTAGCCGACCGTCCGATCGCCTTCCTCGGCAACCCAGATCAGCCCCTGCCGCTGACTGCGCCTCAAGGCCTGCTGGTCCACCTCATGACCAGCGATTTCTGACATGCCAACCGAATGAAAGAGCTGGCCAGCGTGGACCTCAAGCCGAGCCAGGTCGCCGAGCTCCGATTGTCTTGCCGCCCGAATCAGGGACGTCCTCCTCGCTCTCCCAGCGGCAGGGCCGCCTGTCATCGACCAAGCCTAGCTCGCTATCAGGGCCCCGCGACCACGGCGTCATTGCCCGGCATCCGGGTCACGCTGGGGAGTTGCAGCACGTCCGCTGCCGAGCGGCCACTCGTCTCGCCGGTCGGGCACATCGCCGTCAGCAGGAACGACTGCCAGGCGATGTCGATCGGATGCGCATCGGGCAGGCCGACCTGGTAGTGGCTGAGGTTGATCCCGGCGGATACCTGGCGACCGCCATCGCGGCTGTGCAACGAGAACATCATGTGACCGATCACCAGACCGTCATGGCCGAAGAATTCACCGCACGGGGTAGGAATCGAGAGGATACCGAGACCGTAGCTTCCAGCTTCCGGTAGTCCCGGCAGCATCGGCACCCCGGCGAGCATCTCATCGAGCATGGCCGGGCTGAGCAGATCACCGCCGAGCAGCGCCCGGAAGAACGTGTTCAGGTCCGCCGTGGTCCCAATCATCTCGCCCGCCGTCCAACCCCAGCTCATGTTGAACTCGCTGAGGTCACGAACCCCGAACGGAGCGAAGTAGGCACCACTGTGTGGGCCACGAATAGTCGGATCAGTGCCAGGGAATGAGGTCCCGGTGAGCTTCAGTGGCCGCAGAATACGCCGCTGCACCTCTGCCGCCGCCGGGTTACCAGTGATCGACTCGATCAGTAAGCCGGCCAGGATGTAGTTCGTGTTCGAGTAGCTGAACTCCGCCCCGGGCGCGTTGGTCGGCGGCATGGCCAGGCCCGTCGCAACCAGGTCGGCTGGTGCGTACGTCGTGACCTGCATCTGGTTGATCGCCGCCCACGAGTCGAGCATCGCGTTGGTGTAGTTGCCGATGCCGCTGGTGTGGTTCAACAGCATCCTGACGGTGACTTCGGCGCCACGGTCACCCGGCACGAGCTCCGGCAGCAGCTCCCCGATCGGGTCGTCGAGGCCCAGCCGGCCCTCGTCAACAAGCTGCAGCACAGTGGTGGCGACGAACGTCTTGGTGATGCTGCCGATGCGGTGCCGCAGCTGCGGCTGCATCGGTCGGGGGCTGGTCAGGAACGCCTGGCCGGCACTGCCGCGCCAGTCGTGTCGGCCGTCGCGCACGGCCGCCAGCGCACCCGGAACGCCAGCTTCGGGCACCGTGGCGAGTGCGGTGCGCAACTCGACCCGATCCAGCCCGCCGGCGGAGCTTCCGCCGACGGGCGTAGTTGGTAACGCGGCAGCAGATGTGGGCACCACAAAGGCCGCAGCTGCCAGCGTCACACTGGCAACCGCGATCTTCAACGCCCGAGGAATGATAGACATATTGCGATCCTAGGTGGCGCCTGCAACTAGGATCTCGCCTCCACTCCGATGATGGCCATCGGAGCGATGCAGTTCGGTATCCCCGCCACCGGGTGCTCTGTTCGCCGCACATTTGGCTCAGTACCTACGCTGGCCCACATCGCCACGTCCCGGGAGGAACAATGAGGAACGCCTCTACGGTGCGGGCCGAAGCTTTGTGCTATGCGGTAGCCGAACGCGAGATTTTCGCTGACGTTTCGTTCGATGTACCCTCGCAGACGTCGTTGGCAGTGACCGGGCCCAGCGGTACGGGAAAGACGACGCTAATACTGTGTCTCGCGGGGATCCTGCCACTGGCTGACGGTCGCGTCTGGATCAATGGTCAAGAACTGACAAGTTTGTCGCCGAGGACGCGTTCGGCGTTGCGGCTACGGTCGGTCGGCTTGGTGTATCAGTTCGGTGAGCTTCTGCCCAAGTTGACACCGTTGGAGAACGTGACCCTGCCGGCGCTGTTGGATTCCGCACCGCGGAGGGCGAGCTACGAGCGGGGGAAGACACTGCTGCATGATCTCGGCGTTGGAGAGCTTGCCGACGCCGCGACCGCTACCTTGTCCGGCGGTGAGCGCCAACGGGTTGCAGTGGCGCGTGCGTTGATCACGCGGCCCGGTGTCATCCTTGCGGACGAGCCGACCGGGTCTCTCGACAGCGCCTCGGGGCAGGTCGTCAGTGATCTCCTGTTCGACCTACCGCGACGGTACGGCTGCGCGCTGATCGTCGTCACGCACAACGACCGGGTCGCCGCGCGCGGATCAGCAGCTTGCTCTCGACGGGGGTCGCCTCACCGCGATGTCGGCGGGTAGCTCGTGAACCGTGCATTCGTGCTGCTCGCTGCCGCTCATCGCGCGGGGCGACGGGCCGGCGCTGGTGCCGTGACGCATCGTTGCTCCCTGGCCGTAGCTGCCGCAGTGACCTTGCTGACCGCGTGGACCTTCCTCCGTCTTCAACTGGGTGCTCTCCTTCGGCGTAGCCGGCGTGACCATCCTCGCCCTCGCCGGCATCCTGGCCGCCACCGGAATCGTCCTCAGCCAGATCCGGTCCCTCGGTGTGCTCACCACATACGATGCCCGCACCCGCCTCTACCTCGGCATCGCCGCTATCGCCGCTGCTCTCACCCTGCTCTGCGGCACCACAGCCGCACGCGCCGTACGCACCTGGCACCCGTCCAAAGACTGAACGGCCGGCTACTCCTGGCAGCCAAATCAATAGCGCGTTAGTGGCCGGTTCTGGCAGCCTGCTGGATATGCCGGAGATTGCTTCACCGCCGCTTAGCCTGCCCGAACTGCAGGAGATCGCCGATGCCGGCGGGCAGGTAAAGTACCTGTTCTTCTGGGGGCATCAACCCCAACCAGATGGCAGCATCGGCGCGGGATGCCTGAGCCAGTGGTGGCCGGCTCCCTTCATCGTTGATGGAATTCGATACGTCACGGCTGAGCACTACATGATGATCGGGAAAGCTCGCCTGTTTGGCGACGAGAAGATTGTCACGCAGATGCTTACAGCGTCGCATCCGGGCGCGGTCAAGGCCCTGGGCCGGCAGGTCCGTAATTTCGACCAGGCCACCTGGGATGCGCACTGCTTCGACCTGGTCGTCGCCGGCAACGTGGCCAAATTCAGCCAGCACCCTGGACTCGGGCAGTACCTCTCGCGCACAAAGAAGCGGGTCCTGGTGGAAGCCAGCCCGGTAGATCGGGTCTGGGGCATTGGCCTATCCGCCACGGACCCGCGTGCGGCTGATCCCGCCCGATGGCGCGGTCGCAACCTCCTCGGGTCTGATGAGCACCCGCGCGAAGCTCGCCACCGGATGAGCCCCGGCGCCCCGGCAACCACCGCAGGGAACGAAACGCCCTGACGCGGCTGTTGGCCGGCACCCTGGTTCGGGTGCCGGCCAACAGTCTTTCTCCCCCTTGTACGGGTTAGGTCTGTGGGTGGGGGTTTGTTTGTGCCTGGTGGTGTGGGTGGGGTCAGCTGGTCCAGTGCTCGGCGACGAGGTCGGCGGCCTGGGTCTCCCACTGGGCGTAGTGGAACGGGTACGCCGACACCTGCACCGTCTGCGCGGCTTCGGTCAACGGCATGTCCTGCCAGCCCTCGACCTGCTTCAAACCCTCCAGGAACGCGGTGGTGGAGTAGGCGGGGTCGGTGATCTGCTCCACCGTGCCCCAACCGGACGACGGGCGCTGCTGGAACAGGCCCTGCGAG
This sequence comes from Salinispora fenicalii, assembly GCF_000514815.1. Lineage (GTDB taxonomy): Bacteria > Actinomycetota > Actinomycetes > Mycobacteriales > Micromonosporaceae > Micromonospora > Micromonospora fenicalii. The sequence goes on along the minus strand of NZ_KI911472.1, from coordinate 90,839 downwards.
TCGTGNTCGTTGCGGTCACCCAGGTGTCCCAGGTTCTCCAGCTTCGACTCCTGCAGGCTGGTAGCGATNGCCACGACGGCGGCGCGCTGGTCCATGTCGGCGTTCTTGGTGGCCTCGATGATGGCCTTGACGTTGCCGGTCTGCTCGTCGCCCAGGTCGATGCGGGACTGCTCACCTTGGGTGCCGTGCGGGATCAGGGTGTCCATGTCCGGCTTCTCGGCCTGCACCACGGCAGCGGCCGAGGCGGGGGTAGGGGTGGTGTCGGTGAGGGTAGCCAGGGGGCCGGCGACGACACCGGTGGACAGGGCCAGACCAGCAACACCAAGCACACTACGACGCAGAATCGTGTTCATCAGGGGATGCTCCATTCGGGGGTCGACACCCATCACACGCACGCCCGAAGGGGGGTTCGGGCGGCAAAGGGGTGCAAGCACCGTCCGGCGCTCAAAAGAACAAGAAGAGAAGAAGGGGGTCGGCGACCGCGGCCCTCACCAGAGAGGCACACACATACGGCGCCGGGTCCAGATGTAACGACCGGCCGCCCACCGTCATTCCCGGGGGCTGACCCGGCTGGCATCCGCCATCGGCGGGGCGCCTGCTCGGTCGTACGCGTGGTGTAACGCCCCGACGGCGGCCGGGATTCCGCCGCCACCGTGCCCCCGACCACACCCCAAATCGGCATAGACCGCACAGTCGTGACCGCGACGTCACAGATGAGGTGGTCGTCACCAACCAGCTGTTGTAGCCGGGTGAGAAACGGCAGCATGGCACGCCTGCGTCGCACCACCCGCGCATCTCATACCCCGTAGAGCATCCTAGGAAAATAGAATGCCCAACTCCGGGCGGCACCTGGGCGGCCCACGACCAGGGCGCGCGCTTCGCGGCTCTACGAGATCCTTGTCGAGTTACCCTGCCCCACCGCATTTTCCGCAGCGAAACACACTGCCCGTATCCCGAACAGCAAGAAACAAAGATCCGTAGTGCGCCAGGCGTTGCTGGCACACACCGCCGACGAGGAGCGAGAGCTTGCGGGACGACTAAAGCCCGTACTCGGTGACCGGGAGTGGAAAATCTCCGAGCGGAAGATGACGCGGACCGCACCGAAGTGGACTCTCGGCTTCATGCCACACTGGCTGGCATCGGCCGCCCGCCCCGAGGAACGCAAGGCGCTGCCGGCCGCGCCGGTCACCTGGCTGATGCGGGGCAGCTTGAAGAGACAACGGCGATTGGCCCTCGGGACACAGGCCTGAGTCGCCGGGCTGACGACTCAGGTGTCGGCCTGGACGAGCACCAAGCCCGACATGGGGACTCCTGGTGCCGCCGCACACCACTCTTACCCTGGCAGCCCTCGCTATCCTGACGATCTGCGCCGCCGACAACAAGATCAAGACTGCGGGTCGCTGTGCCGGCAACACCTCTTCAGCTAGAAGCCGACCTACTCGCCCAGCGGGTCCCCCGCTCTCACAGCAGTGCGAGATAGTTATCCACGCTGCTTGCGCTGATGCGTCGCCGTGAGTACGAATTGGCGGTTGTGTAGTTGTACTCCTCGATGCTGATGTACGAGCCGTCGATGCCGGCCACCCAGGCCACGTGCCCGTACTCTTCGTGATTCCACTGGGCGATGAACCGTGCTGTCTGCCCCACTCCACCGTCCGCTGGTGTTCCCGTACTGGTCGAACGCGGTGGTGAGCTGGGCGCCGGTCATCCCGCCGGCCGGCGGCGCCGCGGCCGCCGATGGCGCGGTCACCATCAGGGTCGGCCACCCGTCATCAACGCCAGAGCCGCCACCACCACACGCCAACGCTTCCGGCATGTCGCCCCCGCCTTCGTGGTTGGCGGCGAGGCCATCAAGTGATCACCGAGCGTCAGCTCAGCCGAACGTCCAATCTAGAGACGAGCGACGAACGGCCAACTTGCCGCGACACACAGTGCCGCCGCCGGCGGCCAGACCCACCACCACGCGGACCGGTGCCGACGGAACCCGCCGACCACCAGGCATCCCGCCCCCGCCACGGTCAACGCGAAGATCACAAGCCACAGCGCCGGCCGGAGGTGGTGAGTCAGATCCGGGTAGAACCAGAGGAGCAGGTAGGCGTGCAGCGTCAGCAGCGGCACCAGCACGACCGCCACGACGATCACGGTCGCGGTGCGGACCCAGGCCCAGCCCATGCCGGGCTTTCTAACTTACCGCGGCTCTCAGCGTCAAGGCCCGCAGGCAGGGCCGACAGACTGCACCTAGACATGTGGAAAGTCGGTTGTCGGCGACAGTGAACTCCGGGACGCTTGGCGGCATGTCGTTGTGAGGGCAGCACCTTCGTCGCCACGCCATTGCGATCGGCGGCCGTCCACCCAGCCCTGACGAGAAGTGAGCGTCCTTGTCTGCTCTACCTTTCCGGCCGGAGTCCCGGCCGGCACCCACCCCTGCCACCGTTACCGTTTTCACCTCCCCGACCAGCTGGGTCGAGTCCGACGCCGTCGACCAGTGCCACCAGGTCGCAGCCCTGGATGGGATGGTTCATGTCGCCGGAATGCCGGACCTGCACCCCGGCAAGGGCGCCCCGATCGGCGCCGCGATGGCCTCGACCGTGCTCTACCCCCACCTGGTCGGCTCGGACATCGGCTGTGGCATCGCCGTCTTCCCGATCGCGCTGAAGCGGGTCGTACCGGAACGGCTCGCCGCCCGCTTTCCCGACCTGGACCGCCCGCTCGACCCGGACCGAGACGCCGACGACCCAGCCTGGTCCGTGCTGGACGGTGACATCCCCGCCGGCCACCTCGATGGTCTCGGTACCGTCGGGCGGGGCAACCACTTCGTCGAGCTGGCCCGCGTCGGCGAGGTCCTCGACCCGGGCCACGCCGCGCGGCTCCGGCTCACCGCCGGCGACACGGTCCTCGTCGTCCACAGCGGGTCACGCGGCCTCGGCGAGCGGATTCTGCGTGCGCACACCGAACAGCGCGGCGCCGGGCCCGCCGAGAACCCGGCCGCGTACCTGGCGCGACACGACGACGCGGTGCGCTGGGGCTCGCTGAACCGGCGGCTGCTGGCCGCCCGGGCCGCGATCGCGCTGGGTGCCGAGCCGACGACGCCGATCGTGGACCAATGCCACAACCTGGTCGAGGTACGCGACGGACACTACCTGCACCGTAAGGGCGCGGCACCGGGCGACGGCCGGGACGTGCTCGTCGCCGGTACCCGCGGAACCCCGTCGTACCTGGTGGCCGCGCACGCGGGCGCCCAGGCCAACCATTCGGTGGCGCACGGGGCGGGCCGCAAGATGTCCCGGGCGGACGCGCTGCGCCGGGGCCGGGCCAAGCACACGGTCAAGGAGCTGCGCCGTACCCCGCTGGGCTCGCTGGTGGTCTGCGGCGACCGGCAACTGCTCTTCGAGGAGGCGCCGACCGCGTACAAGCGGATCGAGCAAGTGGTCGGCGACCTGGTCACCCACGGGCTCGCCACCCCGGTGACGACCACGGTTCCACTGGTCACCTACAAGACCCCGGACGTGGGGGTCACCCCGCGCGGCGACCGACGAGCCGAGCGCCGGCGGCGGGGGCAGCGATGAGCCTGTACCTGCTGCTGTCGGCTGGTCGGGGGCCCCAGGAGTGCGCGTGGGCGCTGGCCCGGCTGCTGCGCCGGCTGGAGGCCGACGCCGCCCGCAACGACGTGGACGTGGCACGGCTGGACAGCGTCGTCGGCGACCGCCCCAGCACCTACCGGTCCGTGCTACTCCGACTCACCGGCGCCGAGGTGGAGGCATTCGCCGACGGCTGGACCGGGACGTTGTGCTGGCAGGCGCCCAGCCCCTACCGCTCCGGTCAGGGCAGAAAGAACTGGTACGTCGCAGCCCGACGATGCGAGGTAGACGCCCCGGTCACCCCGTTCACCGAGGCGGACGTGGAGGTGCTTGCCGTACGCACGGGTGGGCCGGGCGGCCAGCACCGCAACAAGGCCAGCACCGCGGTGCGGGCCACACACCGCCCGACCGGCACCGTCGTCGTGGTCGACACCGAGCGACAGTTCAGCCTCAACCGCAGCATCGCGCTGCGGTTGCTACGGCAACGGCTCACGGCCGGTGACGAGGCGGCCGGGCGGGCGCTGGTCGCCACCCGAAGGCGTACCCACGACGAGCTGGTCCGCGGCGATCCGGTGCGGATCGAACGGCCCTGACCGTGCTTCCGGCCTCGGCCGGTCCACGCCGAGCAGTACGGGCAGACCGCTCTCTCGGTTCTCAGTTCTTTGCCCCGTCGGGCCAGACGGTCTCACTGGAACGCAGTGGCCGGCGCGAGGCCCAGGTGGTGGCGGTCTCGCGCCGGCCAGTTCAGCCGCTACAGATTCCCCGTATTTCGCGGGCGTCTGGATTGGCTCCTTCGGGGAAGGGCATCAGGGAAGCACTTCGAAGGTCCAGGTCTTGGCACCGGAGCTGATGGTAGTGCCGTTGGCGGCAAGCACGCCAGTGACCTCGAAGGTGACGTCGTAGGTTCCGGCGGCGTCGAAGCCCCAGTTGACATGGGCGTGGGTGTTGTAGTTGACATTCAGGCTGTCGGGGAGCCCGTCACCGCTGTCGAAGAGCACCGTCGGGGTGCCGCCGAAGACGGTGTAGGCACTGAAGCCGGCCGGCCCGGTGGCATTGGTGAGCCTGAAAGTGACCCGGTTGTTCTGGAACACGCCACTGGGCACCTCTTCAGTGTTCCAGCCGGCCCACAGCAGCTCAGAGCTGCTGGCCTGCGGTAGCACCCACGCTTGGTTGTCGGTGCCGAGGAAGGACCACTTACTACCGCTGGGCACGGTGACCTTGGCGGTGTTGGGGACGCGCAGGATGACATCGGCGGGGTCGCGCTCCACCGAGTCGTCGTCGAGCAGGTTGACGGTCAGTGCGCCGCCGGCGTAGTCGACGTCGAGGACGTCAACGTGCCCGCTGGAGATCACGACCGGCGTTGCGGCAGCGGGAGTGGTGGTGCCGGCGAGCAGCGCGGCGGTGAGGGCGAGGCCGGTGAGAATTCGGCGACGGAGGTGCATGGTGCTCACCCCTGAACCACGACGCGCAGGGTGACCGCCTCGCTGCTGATCTGCTCCCCGGTGTCGGCGAGGGTGCCGGTGGCGCTGAAGGTGACGCAGTAGGTGCCGGCGCGGTCGAAGGCCCAGTTGTAGTGCTGGTGGTCGCCAGCGTTCAGGGCGATGGTGTCGGGCAGACCGTCACCGCTGTCGACGAGAACGTTGGGCTGTCCGACCGCGTTTTCAACGTAGAGGGCGAGTTCCCCGGGCCCGCTGACCGACTGCATCGCGAGGGTGAGCTCGTCGTCGGTGAAGAGGCCGGCCTCGACCTCTTCGGTGGCGACGCCAGGCCATACGAGATCGGTGTCCTGGATCTGGGGCAGGATCCACACCGTCGACACGCCGGGGGTGCCGAGGAAGTCGAAGGCGGGGTCGTTCGGGACCGTCACCTCGGCCTGCTGCTTGACGACGATCTTTACCTCGTCGGTGGCGTATTCGACGTCGTTGTCCTCGTCGTGGACACCGAGCTCCAGCTCGCCGGCCTCGTAGGCGATGTCGACCAGGTCGATGTGCCCGGAGCTGAACCTCACCAGTGATGCCTGTGCTGGTTGCGTTGCCGTAAGCAGCGCTGCGGTCACCGCCCCGGAGGCGAGCAGCAGGCGGATGGGCTTAAGCACGAAAGAACTCCTTCCCCGCGGTCCCCCTTGGACCGTGATTATTGGAAATGATAGTCATTTTCTCAGGCTGACGGGAGGCGACCATCGGGTGGGGTCGGTCACGGTGATCTACCGGGAAGCCGCTGACGGTGCCGACGAGGAGGCCGGGCCGCCCCCACCCGCCGCCATCGTTTGGCCAGCAGACCGTGCCGAGGTGCGAGCAACCACGCAGCGAGAAAGACGGCCGTGGCAATCAGCACGATGGTTCCGCCCACCGGCGTGTCGTAGCTCCACGACAGATACAGACCAATGACCGCTGCCGAGCCGCCGATCACCGGGGCAAGCAGCATCATCACGCCGAGTCGGTCGGTGAGCAGACGAGCCGCCGCCGCAGGAGTGATCAGCAAAGCGAGGACGAGAATGTTTCCGATCGTCTGCAAAGAGATCACCACGGCGAGGGTGACCAAAACGTAGAGCACAATGTCGAGCCAGAAGACCGGAAGCCCCATCGAGCGCGACATCTCCCGGTCGAGGCAGACCGCGACAAACTCCTTGTGCAGAGCGAGCACCAGGCCGAGGATGACCAAGCCGGCGCCGCCGACGACATAGACGTCCCGGTCGGGAATGCCGGTGATCGAGCCGAACAGGAACTGCTGCAGGGACCCGGCGTACCCCGGGGCCTGTGAAATGATCACAATGCCGAGGGCGAACGCGCCAACGAGGAAGACACCGATGATCGAATCCTCCTTGACCCGTCGATTCTGCGAAAAGATCGCGATCAGCAGTGCGGTGGCGACCCCGGCGACTGCTCCGCCCAGGACCAAACTGCCCTGCAGGACGAAGGCGACCGCGATCCCCGGGAAGACCGCGTGAGCCACGGCGTCGCCGATGAAGGCCATGCCCCGCAGGACCACATAGCAGCCCACAACGCCGCATACGATGCTCGACATGACCGCGATCGCCAAGGCCTTCGGTAGGAACGCGAGGTTGGGGTTGAACAGGTCGGTGAGGAAGTCGGTGATCGACATCAGATCGCCTTCACGAGCTTCAGTAGCGGGGAGTTGTCACTCACGCCGAAAGTTGTCGTCCACAGCGCGGCGTCCTGCAGGTCCGCCGGGTGTCCATCGGCGATGATCCGGCCGTTGAGCAGGACCAGACGGCTACAGGTATCCACTGCGGCCACGAGGTCATGGGTGGTCATCAGTACCGCGTGCTCCGCACCGGCCAGACTCATGAACAAGTCACCCAGTAGTTCCTGGGTGGGCATGTCCAGCCCGGTGAACGGCTCGTCAAGCAGAAGGATCCGTGGCGCGAGAGCCAGCGCGCGAGCGACCAGGACGCGTTGACGTTGCCCACCGGACAACTCACCGACCGGTCGGCGACGCAGCTCGGTGAGCTGTACCCGGTCCAGCGCGGCGCCGACCGCCCGCCAGTCGGCGACGCCGGGGCGGCGGAACAGCCCCATTCGGCCCGTCCGGCCACTCAACACGGCTTGCTCGACGGAGATGGGAAAGTCCCAGGTGAACTCGTGGCGCTGGGGGACGTACCCGATCTCGCAGCGGCCGGGGCGCGACGGCTTGCCCCCCACCAGCACCCGGCCGGAGCGGATACTGGTCAGCGCCAGGATCGCGCGCAGCAAGGTGGTCTTGCCAGCGCCGTTCGGGCCAAGGAGCCCGACCAGCTCACCCCGGTCCAGGCGGAGGTTGATGTCCCGCAAGACCGGTCGGCCACCGAGATCCACCTCCAGCTGATCAACCTCGAGCTCGTTCAACGGTCGCCCCCGGACAGCGAGGTCCCGCCTTCTCGCTCAGCCTGCCGCTTGGCCCGGCGTCCCCGCAGCAGCAGAAGCACCAGGCCGGTGGCGAGCAGGACCGCCAGCGTCACCATCGCCGGCAGGAGCAGAGTCATGGACTCGGCGGCTGGCTTGCCGGCCTCAGCGCGGTCACTGACCGGCGAGGTCTGTTCCGCCGATCCGGGGAGGTCGGCGGTGGCGGTATACGCCTCGTCCACGCTGGTGCCGTCGCCCACCGCGAAGCGCAACATGCGGGTTGCCGACACTGTCTCACCGCTGATCAGGTCGGCGGAGACCTGCACCGCGATCAGGTAGACGCCTGGTGCGGTGAAGACCCAGTTGGCGTGGGTGTGGGTGTTGACCTCGGCCCAGAACGGCTGTGCCTTCGGCTCCACGGAGCGCCACAGCGGCTCGGGGGCCGCGAAGTTCCCCGATTGCAGGTACGTCGTGAGGGTTCCGGGGCCGTCCACGCCAAGCAAGGAGAGGGTGACGCCACGGTCGATGCTCTGCATCACCCGGGGATCCTGGGTGTTCCAGCCGAGCCAGACGACATCGGGGTTCTGGACCTGCGGCACCACGTACACCTGTGCACCGGCGTCAACGCCAAGAAACTCGTACGCCGGATCCTCCGGGACGGTCTGCAGTGCCGCGTCGGACACCCGCAACACCGTCTCGTCGGGGTCACGCCACACCGGCTGCGCCGGTGTACCGTCGTGAATCATCAGTGTCCACTGGTCATCGACGTAATGGGGGCCGAGGTCGATGTGTCCGGCGCCGAGTTCCGCCCGACCGGTGGTGAGCGGCTGGTCGGCGGCGATCGACTGGCTGAGCCCCGGGGTGGGCTCCTGCGCCGCCGCGGCAGCCGGCATCGTCGTCAGCACGATCAGCACCGCGAGCATGCAGCGTGGGAGCAGTCCGCGTACGCGGGTGCGGCGTCGCACCCATCCGGATGTCACTGAGGCCTCCCCTGGTTGGTGGTGGTCAGGCAGTCACGCAGCGATTCGGCGTTGAACCGCATCATTTGCACGTAGTTGGTGATGTCGCGGTCGAAGGTGTCGCCGTAGATCGCACACACCCGGAGCCCTTCCTCACGGGCCACCTCGTTGAGGGTGGTAGACCGGGCTGCCAGGTTCGGCTCCAGGAACACCGCCGGGATCTTCAGGTTGCGGATCGTCTCGGTAAGACGGCGCCGGTCGGCAAGGCTCGGTTCGACGGCTGGGTTCGGGGCGACGAAACCGGAGATGTTCACCCCGTACGCCTGGCCGAGGTAGCCGAAGGCATCATGAGTGGTGATCAGGTGCCGTCGCGACGGCGGAATCTCGGCGATCGTGTTCCGCACGTACGTGTCAAGCTGCTCCAATCTGTGGATGTAGGCCGAGGCGTGCGACCGATAGGCCGCCGCACCTCGGGGATCGGCCTCGATGAGGGTGTCGCGGATGAGTTCGGTGTAGGAGATCGCGTTTCGCACGTTCTGCCATAGGTGCGGATCGATCTCCCCGTGCACGTGTTTGCCGAGTACCGCCTGCGGAAGCTGGTACACCCGACTACCGGGTCGGCCGAGGAACCGGAGCCGGCGATCGCCGGGCACCTCCAACAACGCCTTACCCGGCACCTCGATGACCGTGCGGGCCGGATCGTAGATCCGCTGTTCGGCCTCCCCGCTGCCCTCCGGGTCGGCGAACAGGTAGAGCCGTTGCTGGTCAAGGTCAACGGTGAGATCAGCGTGGCCGGCATTCAGGACCGTCGCCTCGGGCATGCCCGGCACCGAGTACGGATCCACCCCGACGGCGAACGTGAACACCTGCTCGCCCATGGGAACCGATGGTGCCTGCGGGTCAACGGACAGCGTCGCCCGCATGCTCAGCCGGTAAACACCGGGTTTGGTAAATGCCCAGCTCATGTGCGTGTGCGCGTCGGGTGGGAGCACGGCGGTGTCGGCACGGAAGCCATTGGCCGGATCGAACCCGTCGGTGGAGTCGATGTAGACCGACGGGTTGCCGAACGACTCGGTGAGGTAGGCGACCACACCACCCGGACCGTCGGCCGATGTCGCGCTGAGCAACACGTCCGAGGCGCGGTTCGCACCATGCACCGCACCGGTCCCACGTACCCGCATGCCCAACCAGAGGGTGTCCAGCGACACGTCCTCGACCAGCGGGATGATCTCTGCGGCGTACTTCACCGCTCCCTCTGCCAGCGAGATGTTCGGCACCCCCGCGCGCAGGTTGGCGTCCAGCGCCTTGATAACGGACTGCTCTTCGAGTAGCAAATAGTTACTGAAGGCGACGTCGGCGTAGACCACGTCCCGGATGTCGCGCAGCGACGGCTCATAGCTGTGCGGATCGGCACCGTCGCGCACCAGCGAACTGACTGCTACCCGGTCACCGCCGACGTTGTGCACCAGGTCGCGCAGGATTCCGGTGGTCGTGATGACCTGCAGGCGCTCGTCGTTCGCGCTCAACGCCACCTCCGACCGGCACCCGGCGACCAGCCCCACAATCAGTAGTGGCAGGATCGCCCGCCGCAACCAGGACCGGGGCGCCGGAATCACGAGCCCTCCTGGTTGGCGCCAGCACGGCGACGGGCGAGCAGCACCAGCAACGCCCCGGCGACAACGAGGACGACGCCGACCGCGCCGGCCAACAACACCCACCCCGCGCCCGTACGCGGCAGCGGGCCGGTGCTGCCCTGGTCCTGTCCGTCGTCCCCGGAGCCGCTGCCCGATCCGAAGCCACCGCTCGGGTCGGTGCTGTCGCCGACGGCGATGGTGAGCGTCTTCGTGTCGGTAACCGCCGTGCCGGCGGTCGTGGTGCCGCCCATCTGCACCGCGAGGCGGTACAGGCCGGGCTTGGTGAAAGCCCAGTTGCCGTGCGCATGCGTGTTCAGCGGGACAGCCAGCTGCTGCGGGAACGACGTCGTGGAGTCGAACAGCACGTCGGCCTCACCGAACGAGCCGGTCAGGAAGAGTGCGAACCGCCCGGGCCCGTCCACGCCCTTCAGCGTCCAGGTGACGTCGCCTTTGATACCGGAGACGACCGACTCGTGCTGCGTGTTCCAGCCCGGCCAGACGATGCCGGACTGCTGGGACTGTGGCAGCAGCCAGACCGAATCGCCCTGCGCGCCGAGAAAGTCCGCACCCGCGGGTACAGTGATCTTCGCGTTGTCCTTGATCCACAACACCACGTCGGCGGTCTCTCGCCAGACAGCCGGGCTGGTGCGATCATCCCTGATCCGAATTGTCCAGTCGGCTCCGGAGAGTTGCGGTCCCATATCGACGTGTCCGTCGGCGATGACCTGCCGGGCACCCGTCTCCGTGGTCGTGCCCGTCTTCGCGGCGGCCGGTGCCATCGGCGCGGCGAGAGGTTTCGGTGTCGCGGTCGGCCTCACTTCGGCGGCGGTCGGGGCGAGCGCCATGTCCGGCTGGCTGCCGGGCCGCGGTGGCTGCGCAGCCGACGGCAGCACCTGCCCGGCCGGGACGATCTCGGGTACGCGAATCCGATACGTCGCCTCAGCGCTGGCCGCCCTGCCGGAGCGCAGGTCCGCCGACACGGTCAACGTGAGCCGATAGTCGCCGGCCGCGTCGAAGGCCCACACCACACCACCGGTACGCGTAGCCGCTGACAGTCGCAGAGACCGCGGCAGATTCGTGCCGCTGCCGAACAACGCGGTCGCCCCTTCGAGGCCCGACAGTCGGTAGGCGGTGAAGGTGCCCGGCCCCTCGATCGACCGCAGGCGCAGCGTCAGCGTGTCCTCGGTGACAGCGCCCAGAGGTACGCCGGTGGTGTCCAGGGCGGGGAACCCGGTGTCGCCGGCGGACAGCGACCACACCGGCTGACCCGCCGGCCCCAGGAAGGCGAGGGCTGACTTGGCCGGAACCCGGCCCGCCAAACCCCCGTCGGGGCCGAGCACCACCTCGGCCGGGTCGTAGCCCGGCACGTCGCGGGCCACCTGGCCGGCGTCTCGGATCCGCAGTGACATCGCGTCACCGTCGAGCGTCACCGAGACCAGGTCCGCATCGGTCGCGCCTATCGTGGCCGTTTCAGCGATGGCCGGCGCGGCCCCTACGGCCAGGGCCAGGACGGCCAGGGCAAGGCCGGCCGCGCCGGCACACCTGCTTTTCATCGTCATTGCTCGCTCCCCGGGCGACGTGGTGGTGTTGTCTCGTGCGGTCCCTGAGCGGCACCGTTGTTGGCAGCGTCCTGCGGCGTCGTCCGGCTGGCCTCCATCCGGCCCTGCTCACGGGCGGCGGCCACCGCCTGCGCAATCGCTCGAAGCCGCCGGCGGCGGGCAACGACCAGCAGCCACCCGGCGAGTCCGATCGGGATCAGTAGGGCCAGTTGCAGCCAGGGCACCGCCCAGACGGTGGCCCGCGCCGTGTCGCCCCGCGGTGGTGGGTCCAGGACCTGGTCGCCGACAGCGGCGGGGGTGACAGTGAGCCTCGTGGTCAGCCGGAAGAGCGGCGGCACACCCGTCATCCGTACGGTGGTGGTCACCTCACCGCCCGGCAGGATCTCCGGCAGGTCCGCCGCTTCCACGGCACGCCGGCCGAGGTCGAGAGGGCCGGCCACCTCGAGCGCGGGTAGACCGGTGAGCCGGACATTGCCGGTGTTGCGGACGGTGACGGTGGCGGTGAGCGTGCCACCGGCCAGGGGGTTGAGCGACCCGGTGTGCCGTACCCGAAGGTTCTCGACAGTCAACGCGGGTCTCAGCTCACCGGTGACCCGCAGGTAGATCCGGGCACCGACGCGGTGGTCGACGGCGACCTGGTTGCCCTGGCCATCCGCCACCGTGGTGGCGAGTGACGCGACAACACCTCCGGCGTGGTCGCCTGGTGTGGCATTGTCCGGCACCGAAAGGGTGAACGGAACATTCAGTCGCGACGTTGACGGGATCGTCACACTGCGTTGGGTGAAGCGGACCCAGGCACCCACATCAGTGGGTTGCTGACCGCCGGCCAGCAGGTCAAAGCCGCCGCTTTCGGTGGTGAAAGCGTCGCTCGCGTAGAGGTTCAGGGTAAGCGGACGCGTCGAGTGGTTGGTGACCGCAACGTAGTCGGTCAGTGTCGCGCCGGGGTCGAGCTTGTAGGTGAACGCCGGACGGCCGTTCGGTCCGTCCGGACTCGATGGCGCCACCCCCCAGGTCACGGCGGATGGAGCCGACGACGGGCCCGACGACCGGCCCGGTGGCGGCGTGGGTGGGGCCGGGGCGGCGCTAAGGGCGCTAAGCAGGGAGAGGCCGGTGGCGATGGCGGCGAGCAGACGCATGGGGGCGACGATTTCCGTTCCGTGGGGCAGGAGATGGGGTGGGCGGGCGCGGTAGCGCTCCGCCCACCCCGCAGCTGTCCGGGGCCGAGAGTCAATGCCGGGCCCTCGGACCGGCCGGCACCCTTAGATCGCGGTAAGGGTGAGGGTCGCGGTGTAGGTTCCCGCGGCCGTCTCAGTGGGCAGGCTTAGCCGCAGCCCGGCGCCCAGTTGGGCGGTGCCCCGCCCGGCCTCGTTCGGTGCCGAGCCCAGAACCGCACTGCTGCCGAGGCCGCCGCCGCTGCCGACGACGTACGGTGCCACCTCGGGACCGGCGACGACCCCCTGGCCATCACCCTGGGCCAGGACCCGGGGGGTCCAGCCGAGGTAGCCGGAGCTGAAGGTGGCACCGTCGGGACCGGCGAAGTCGTCCGGGATCTGCCCAGATGCGCTCCAGCCCGGCTGACCGGCACGCGTGTCGGTCACCGTGACCGGCCGAAGCTCACCGTTGCTCTCCCACCGGTCACCGGCGCTGGTGAGCTGGGCGGGTGGCAGCACCACCGCCCGGTCGTCCGGGTCAACGCTGATGACCAGGGAGCCCTGGGTCTCGTCGATAGACGCGGTGATCGTCTGCGAGCTCCCCGGCTCGGCGGGCGCGAACGCCACCCAGAGAATAGCCGGCTCGCTGACGGCCGAAACCACGTCATCCTCGTCGTAGAGCTTGGCCACGTACTCGCAGGCGTTCAGCTCCCGGGTCGCGGTGAACGAGTAGCTGGCGCCTACTTCGCCCGGGATGACCGTCCACTCCGTCGCCCCCGGACACCTGCTGAACCAGTGGTAGGAATCCAGCTCGGTCTGCGGCGTCTGCACCGCGTTGAGCGTGACGGTGTCGTTGGGCTGGTACTCATCGGCCATGCCGCTGACCGACAGGCTGACCTCCGAGCCGTCACCGGGCAGTTCGCCGACGAGGAACGAATAGTCCACCGGGCCGGTACTGATCATGGTGCCACTGATCAACGTCGCATCGACCTGGAACGTCAGCGTGTAGTCGCCCAGCGCGCTGAACGCCCAGTTCGAGTGCGCATGAGTGTGCACCGGCACATCGATCGCGTCCGGAAGCCCGTCGTCCCCACGGAATTTGATAATCGGACCGCCGAACGAGTCCTGGGTGAAGAGCGTGACGTTACCCGGCCCCTGCACCTCGACCAGGCTCAGTCGCACCGTGTCGTCCTCGAACACATCGGACTCGAGTCTCGTGGTGTTCCAACCCGGCCAGAGCAGATCCGGGTCCTGGGTCATCGGCAGCAGCCAGATCTGACTACCTGCCGGGCCGAGGAAGGCGAACCGGGGATCGTCCGGAACGGCCATCGCCGCCTCCGGCAGGACCTGGAACGTGACGTCCGCCGGATCCCGGACCACGGCTGGGCTGACCGTGTCGTCGTTGACCTTCAACGACAGCCCGCCGTCGCTGTAGCGCACGTCGATCGCGTCGGCGTGCCCCTTGGACAGCACCACCTTCTCCGCCGCCGACGCAGCGACCGGCGCCGTCACCAGGCCAACGGCCACCGCCCCGGCTAGTAGGGCCGCGAAGCCGCGAGCCCGCACCGTCGCATTCATACCTCCCCTTTCACACCGCGTGCCCGGGCGGTGGTACGTGGTGATGTCACCGTCGGTCTGCCGGGCCAGCAGATCCTCGGCTCACACGCCGCGAAGCGTGCCGAAAACGGTAACGACAACGGTTTTCATTATTGCATTGTTGGTCAACCGGTTCCACACAGGGACGGCGGCGACCCCACGCACCGCCAGCTACACCTGCCCCGCCCGGTGCCCGGCCCCCGCCACTGGGCAGGACCTACTCGCCCCCTTGACCTTGCCCCTTGGGCAAGCAGCACCGTGGTCCGTGCCGGCCACCCGGCCGGGAACGAGGAGGATGACATCGTGGAGCTGCTGACGATCGGTGCGTTCGCCCGGGCGGCGCGGCTGACACCGAAGGCGTTGCGCCTGTACGACGAGGTGGGGCTGCTGCCGCCCGCGGCGGTCGATCCCGAGTCCGGCTACCGGCTCTACGACCCGGAGCAGTTGGCGCACGCTCGGCTGATCGCCCAGTTACGCCGCATCGGCATGCCGCTGACCGACATCCGTACCGTGTGCGACCTGGAGCCGGACGCGGCGGCCCGAGCGGTCACCGACTACTGGCAGCAGGTCACCGCCGACACCGCGACCCGCGCACACCACGTCGCCCGCCTCGTCACGCACCTGTCCCAGGAGGGCGTCACCATGTCCGCAACCAACCCCACCCCGACCATCCGCTACGCCGTCCGCTGCAACCAGGGCAACGGGCGCGACAGCAATGAGGACGTCGCCTACGCCAGCGACCGGCTGCTGGCCGTCGCCGACGGCACCCGGGGCGCCGGCGCCACCGCCAGTAGCGCGGCCATCAACGCGCTCAAGGCGCTCGAACTGACCGACCGGCCCGCCGTTGACCTGCTCGCCATGCTGGCCGCGACCATCGACGACGTCGATCGTGCGGTACATGCCACCGGCACCGACGACAACCAGCCGGCCACCACCCTGACCGCGCTGCTGCGTCGCGGGACACAACTGGCCTTGGTTCACATCGGTGACACCCGCGTCTATCTGCTCCGCGGCGGTGAACTGGCGCAGCTCACCCAGGACCACACCTGGGTGCAGCGCCAGGTCGAGTACGGCAAGCTCAGCCCCCAGGAGGCTGCCGCCCACCCGCAGCGCGCCCTGCTCACCCGGGCGCTCGGTGGTGGCAGCCAGCCTGTCGAAGCCGACCTGGCGCTGCGCACCGCCCTGGCCGGTGACCGCTACCTGCTCTGCTCCGACGGCCTGTCCGCCGTCGTCAGCCGAAGCGACCTGCACGCCGCCCTCGCCGAGTCCGGTGAACCCGAGCCGACCGCACAACGGCTGATCGACCTGGCCTATGCGGCCGGCGCGCCGGACAACATCGCCTGCGTCGTCGCCGACATCATCGCCGCATAGGGCGCCGTCGCCGTGTAACGGCGGCGTCAACCCAACGCCGTTACGCGGCGCGGAGCCCCGCCCAGGCCACCGATTTTCTGCAGACCATCTCGGGATACGTCCAGGGAAATGATCCGTGTGGCGCACATACGATTAGTGCTCACCCTTGCCCCGCAACTGACCACCTCATTACACCACCGCGAACGCCGACGCGATCGAGCACCGCGTCGCTCGCAAGAGATCGCCCAGCAGGCCCGACAACAGAAGAACGCCAGCTATACGGCTACATCCAGTAGGTGGAGGATTTTCGCTACTAAACCAATGCGCCTTCACCTCGAAGCCAACGCCCCATAGAAAAAGAATGGCCGGAGTCCGGCGTAGCCCGAGTTGGCGATTGCCACCCCGACCAGGCTCACAGCCACTGCGTGGGCGTCCCGTAACCCATTGGACTTACCTCTGCTTTCACTCACGCATGGGCAATCAGGCAATCGAAGCGCTGGCTCGCCAGCTCCGCCGAATGGTATGGCTGGCAGTTCCACACCAGGAAATCCGGCCTTGCAGAACAGCCGCAACGGAACAGTTCTGGTGATTTCGGCTCGCTGGCGAGCGGCCGCGGAGCTTGCGATCCCATGGAGCATCCAAACGGTCGAGCCCACTCCCGGTTGAATGCGCCTGATAGGGTCGCGCCGGAAACCAATGGGGGTGCCGACGTGGCAGACGATCTTCTGGTGAACCTGGGCTCGCTCACCGACACGGCCAACGTCCTGATCGACCTGGCCAGACACCTGCAGACCGCACAGGTCGACCTCTTCGTGCTCGACTCGGCCGACGGCCCGGCCAGTCACCCGGAGTTGGCGCAGAGCATGCGTTCGTTCGTCGAATTCGCTCATGACCAGCACCAGGACGTGATCGCTCTACTAGCGGCACTCTCCACCCGGGTCAGGACCACCGCCAATAGCTATCAGCACACCGACGAGGTGACAGCGGCGGACATGACGGCGCTCCTGACCCAATCGACCTATCGGCGCGCCGACCAACACCCGATGTGACACGATGGCCTACCGAGATGCGGTGCGATACATCGAGGACATGAAGCCGGGCTATGTCAGTACCATGGCCGAGGAGTGCCTGCGGGCGAAGAGGGCTCTCCACGCGGTGTCGCCGAGGCTCGACGGCTTGCGCGGCAGGATGGAGTGGTCCTCCGAAGCGGCGGACCTCTACGAGCAGCGTCTCCGTGAAACCCTCGATCTGGTTGACGGCCTGCACGACGGGTTCGACAGAGCAGGCGCAGCCATCGCCGAATACGCAACAGCCCAGACCCGGGCCCAAGCAATCGTCGCCGACGGAGCCACTGCGGAGGAGCACCTACGCACGCTGATCGCCCCGATCGTCGCAACCCAGTCTCCGGTGATGCGCCTTTCCGACGCGCTGCGGGCATGGAACGACCTCCGCGCAACCACGGGAGCCACCGACTGGCTGATCGAGCTCGGAGTTCAAGACGAGATCGACAAGGTACGCACCAACGCCGAGCAACTCTGGCAGACCGCTACCGGCGCCTACGACGATGCGATCCGGATCGAGACCGAAGCCCGCACCGATGCGCGCGCCCTGCTCGCCGCGGCGTACCGTCTGCTACCCGACTTCCTGGTGAGTTCCGCGCTCAGCGCGAAGATCGCCGAAGGGATAGCCGGACTGCGTGATAGCTCGGGCAAGTACCACATCGGTCCGCCGGCTGCCCCAAAGCTGACTTTTGACAACGACTTTCCGTACGATCCAAACACCACCGCCACCCCGGCCGACTACGCCAGCTGGAAAAAGTGGCAGGCCGTGTTGCGCGGCGCCCAAGTGGCCCGCCCCGACCTGGATGACGCCCTCGATCTATACGCTCACTACCGCGACGGCACCGGCACCGACCGGCAGATCGACTTCGAGGAGGGGTATCGGGAGGACTCAAACATCCGCAGTGCAGTCGACAACGAAATCGCGACCGCACAGAGGGCAGCAGAGCAACTCTTCCGAGAGACCGGACAAACCGCCTTTCAGATGACAGGCAGCCCAGCGATGGTAGGCGGCATGGGCCTCTATCCGACCACTGAGAACTGGCAGAAAGCCATCGGCGATTACGCCATCTACGGGACCTCAGAAGTTGTTGTCAACGGCGACCGGATCACTATGAAGATCAGGGTCCATGCTGAGGATATGTACAACTTCAATGCCGGAAATTCCGATATTAAAACTGGCGCATCTGACGACGAGAATGGCCGATTCTCGACGTTGGGATGGGCAAAAGAGTTTCGCACGCACGGCGAGATGGAGCGCACAGTGACCTGGACAGTCGGTGGGACGCCTGATCTGACCAGTGGGAGTGCCCCAGAACGCCACGCTCCCGGCGAGGACCGCGCGGACGGACGCGCCGATGGCTAACCGACGCATCACGCTCACGGTATCGCTGCTTGCACTCATGGCCCTGCCCGCTGGCTGCACTCGCGGCACCACCACCACACCACAACCCGGTAACAGGGAAGTCTCAAGCGTGAATACCCCGCCGGTGCGGACAGACCGTGAACCGATCGCTAAGCGGTTCCCCCGACTGGGAGATTTCGCCGCGGTTCACTGGCAAGGGGGCAGCCTCGGAGTTGATTCCGGTGGCGTACCTGGGCCAACCGACATCTACATCCATGCCCTGGTCACCCTCTCCCCCGACGCCCGAGCAGAAATCGTTCCGTACTACCAGTGGGAACCCGCGGCCGCGGACTGGGACGCGGAGATGAGCGATCAACTGCGGCCGTTGCTGCCAGCAGACGGGACCTGGGTGAGCAGTGACGAGTTCACCGAGGCGGTGAGCACGAACAAGTACTACGGCCGGGTCTACCTCGACACCGCCAGCGGCACTGTCTATCTCGATGTCAACAACACATAGTGCGGAATGGAAAGTCCACGGAGTCGACCGGAGCGACGCCGGCAGTGGACGTTTTGGTGTGACCCGGTCCAGACCGTACGCCCCGGTTAGCGGGACGGGTCGCCAGGGCGTACGAGCCCAGTCTCGTACGCTAGGACAACTGCCTGGACCCGGTCCCGCAGGTGAATCTTGGCGAGGATCCGCGCTACGTGGGTCTTGACGGTCGCCGCGCTGAGCGTGAGCTTCTGGGCGAGTTCGGTATTGGACAGGCGGCGCCGAGCGCGGTCAGTACCTCGAGCTCACGCCGGTAAGCGGGCTGAGGTCGTGGTGCGGTGGCACCGGGGCGGACTCGGTGGTGAACCGCTCCACCAGGCGACGGGTAATCATGGGGGAAAGCAGGGCATCGGCGGTGGTGACGAGGCGTACCGCGTTGGCCAGGTGCGCGGCCGGTCATGGGCCATCGGCCGAAACGGGCGGACGCTCTTGGGTGGTTCTTCGTTACTGGTGGTGATGTCGCGGCTGGTGCCGGATCAGGTCCCGGAGGCAGATCGGGAGGTCCTTCGGCTTGTCGCCTGGGAGCGTCTGACCGCTGCCGAGGCGGCGGTCGTTCTCGGGTGCTCGCGGGCGACGTTCGCGATGCGGCTGCTGCGTGCCCGGCGGCGGCTTCGGGCACAACTGGGTGGGGTCAGTACCGAGGCGGGGCCGGCGCCCCGGACCACGCCGTCGCTGTCGAATGGGGGGCGATGAGGGTGAAGGCTACAGATGAGGTTCGTCTGACGTTGCGCGGCTTGGATCCCGCGTTGGACGGTCAGCCCGAAGATGCGGAGCGTCGCGCGCGGGACCTGGCGCGGATCCTCGCCTCCGACCGCGCCGCTCCCCCGGCCAGCCGGGCGGTGCTACGACGTCGTGTCGCGCTGGCGGCCGGCGGGGTGGTCCTGGCGGTGCGGTGGCGCTGGAGAGCGTTCGGGAGCCGCAGCCGGCGTACGCGGCCACCCCGGCGATGCTCACCTACGGCCCGCCGACGAGCGCGGAACCGGCCAGTACCCGGCTGCGGCGCCTGGCGGAGGTAGCGGCGGGGCAGCCAGCACCACCGCGGCCGGCCGGCACCGTGGAGCACCTGGAGTCGGCGAACTGGTTCCTGAACTCCTCGGTCACCGACGGACGGACGACGTCCGCAGTCGTACCGGAGCAGTGGCGGTCCTGGCGGACCGACGACGGCGCCGGCCGGGAGGTCCGGAAGGCGCTCCCCCGATGTTCCGGTCCGAGGCCGACCGCCGGGAGTGGAAGCGGCGCGGCGGCCGGATCGACTCGTCGGAGAAGACGCGCGACTACACGGCCGGCGGGTACTACAGCCACTGGCAGGGCCCGGTGTCCACCGATGCCAGCGCGCTACGCGAGTGGCTCACCAGGGGCGTGCCCGCCCACAAGGCACCGGTGCAGTATCTGGAGTCCGTTACCGAACTCGCAGGGGTGCGGCTGCTGAACCCAGCGCAGCGTGCGGCGGCACTCAGACTCCTCGCTGACCTACCTGGCATCACGGTGACCGGCACCGTCATCGACCGTGCCGAACGGCCCGGGGAAGCGTTCTCGATCACCTCCGACTTCCATGGCCTACCCGCCCAGTACACCGTGATCGTCGATCCGGGGTCCGGCGCGTTGCTGGGATACGAGGAGGTGTTGACCGAGACGGCGGGCATGTTGAACGTGACGATCCCCGCGGTGATCACCTACCGGTCATACCTGATCGCCGAGTACGCTGCCATGCCCCGCTGACAGCTCCTGGTGGGCGCGGAGATTCCTGATTCCCACCTCCTCACTCACCGGGCAGATCGAAGCCGCGTCGGCCGCTACGTCCACGTCAGCTATTGCTCAACACCTTTCGTGGTGGACGAGCCGGACGAACTCGTCGAACATGCGGCCCGGGTCGGGAGTCTGAGCCCGCGGCACCGACGAGGAAAATGGAACATTTGTTCGATTCATGTCCTTTGTCGCACCCATTCCCTACGCTGAGCGCTACCAGCCAGGGGAGGAAGCATGACTACCGCCATCATCACCTAAATGGTGCGATCCGCAAGAACGTCTGCTGCACTCATGGACGAACTACGCGCGATCATCGACAACCAGGACGTACACCAGGCACAGTCCGCGATTGCGAAATTCGTCGCTCGACACCGCCTTACCCGCAGCGATATCGATGCGCTCGTGGCGGCGCTGGCCCGGCCTCACGCCAGCAGCGACCACACCCGGCCTTCAGACGCCACCCCGGTGGCCGAAGCCCCGGCCACCACCAGCGCCACCGATACCACCACCGGGACCGGGACCGCCACCGGGACGAACGTAAGCAGTCTTGAGCCCAAACCGGACGATGACCCACCAGACAGTGACGCCGGGTGGATGTTCGATGACGATCCTGCGCCTCCCGTTCCCTTTCCCGCAGATGATGTCGTCGGCCAGGCGTTCGAGGACCTTCTCGGTGATTGGACCCGGACGGGGGGAAGGCTCACCCGCGCCGAGGTCGCACTGCTCGCAACTCGGCGAAGCCTCACCGCAGCACAGACCGGTGAGTTGCTCGGCCGCTTGGCGGACGCCGGCGTTGACCTCGCAGCCGTGTCCGACGCGGGACCGGTCAGGTCCGCCGCGAAGGGCTCCGAACTACCCGATGACACGGTTCGCCAGTATCTCCGGGAGATCGGTCGGTACCCGTTGATCAACGCCGCTCGTGAGGTGGAGCTCTGGTCGTTGATGGTGCAAGGCGCAGCGGCACGGACCGCGCTCGACACCGGTGGAACGGACCTGTCAGCAGCGGACCGCCGGTCACTACGAAGCCGCGTGATCGAGGGGCAGCGAGCTCACACGGCGTTGGTGTGCGCGAATCTGCGACTCGTGGTGTCGATCGCCAAAGCCCGGCAATACCGCCAGTCCGGCGTCGAGTTTGCCGACCGCATCCAGGACGGCAACCTGGGCCTGATGCACGCCGCCCGTCTATTCGACGGCTCCAAGGGCTACAAGTTCTCCACCTACGCGACGTGGTGGATCAAGCAAGGCATCGAGCAGGGCATCGGCAACCACGGCCGGACCATCCGCATACCCATGCATGTCCACGACCGGGTTCAGAAGATTCGACGGGCCGCCCGGAAGTTCGCGGACCGGCTGGACCGGGAGCCGACGCTCGACGAACTGGCCGACGCTACCGGCATGGAGCCGGGCAAGGTGCAGGCGATGCTCGAAATCAGTCAACCAGTGCTCAGCATCGACCTGCTTCTCAGTATGGATGGCGACCTCCGCCTCGCGGACGTCCTCGTCCACGACGAGGAGCGCGATGGGCGGACCGACCCGGCGACAATCGTCGAACACGCGACACTGCGCGGCGAGATCGACCGCCTGCTCCGCACGGTGCTCCCCGACCGAGCCGCCAACGTGATCCGTCGCAGGTTCGGTCTCGGCACCGGCGCGGAAGAGACCCTGGACGATATCGCTGCCGACCATGGCGTCAGCCGCGAACGGATCCGCCAGATCCAGGGAAAAGCCATGAGCAAGCTACAGCGGTCAACGGAGACGGTGGCGCTACGGCCGTACCTAGTCAGCGAACCGGGGCACGGCGCGTCGACGGAGAGGAAGACCCGATGAGCGGCAAGGCGGCGCAGTCGCTGGAGGAGGCGTGCGATGCCTTCGTCACCTGGCTCGATCGACGTGTGGTCGCGGCGGGCAGAGGCGACGACCTGGATCGACTGGAAGTGGCGCCATCGGGGACCTTCTGGCTGGGGCGCCTCGCATGCGAGGCCGAGGCGCGTCGGGGCACCGGCGACGACCGAGCCGAGCGACTGGACCCGTGCGCGATCGGCATCCGGTTGCGCCCCGCCGAGGTGCCGCCGTGGTCGATGACGGTAACGGTGCGGGCCCGGGCCTGGATCAAGGAACCCAAGGATGGTCCGGACCCAAACCGGCGCTGGTGGCGTACCGGTCCCGTCGAGGAGAAGATCTCCGTCGTGGCCACCGCCGATGGTGGAACCTTCGGCGGCGAGCAGCTGCGAGATGCCTTCGCGACGGTGGGTGCGCCGGGCCTGACGGCCGAAGTCCGGGTCGATGTGGAGGATTGGCACCAGGACACCGAACTTGTCGTACAAATGATCAACACCAGCCCGGAAGATTCGCGCGATCTGACCGACTCGCACCTGTACGAAACAGAGCTGGAGGTCGCCGGTCTCACCACCACCCCGTTCCAGTTGGAGGCCCTGCCGGACAGCTTCCGCTACGACCGCGACGTACCGGCGTACGGCATCAACGTTGGTGTCGAGGTGCCCGCACCCGGGGTGTTTCGCAGTTCCGACACCACCACGGTGCAGACCTTCCGCCCCACCTATTGGAACAGCAGTCGGCCGGAGCCGACGCTGTCGTTTGAACGGCTCGCCGCCGACCCGATTCCGGAACTCACCGCACTGGTCGATGCGCTCGAAGAGTACGACCAGGCCCACTGGTCTCCATCGGTGCTGGCCGCCGGGGAGGCTGCCGAGGGTTGGACGGCGGGAATGCGCGCCGAGGCGGACAAGGCGGCAGCCGACGTGTTCGCCGAAGTCGACCGGCTTCGAGCCGGGCTGAAGCTCCTACAGACCAACCGGGATATCCGCCAGTCGTTCCAGCTGATGAACAGGGCGATCGGGTGGAGCGCGAAGGGGCGTGGCTACGACACCTGGCGGCCGTTCCAGGTTGGCTTTCTGCTGTCCGCCACCCGCTTCCTCGCCGAACCCGCCGATGACGCGAAGATCGTCGACACCGTGTGGTTCGCCACCGGTGGCGGCAAGACCGAGACCTACCTGGGGCTGTTGTTGATGACGGCCTTCTTCGACCGGCTCACCGGCAAGCGCACCGGCGTGACGGCCTGGTCCCGATTTCCCCTCCGGTTGCTGAGCTTGCAACAGACGCAGCGTTTCGCCGACGCGCTCGCCGGCGCCGAGTTGGTGCGCCGGGATGCGGTGGCACGCCGGGTAGCCGATGTCAAAGGTGCCCCGTTCAGCCTCGGCTTCCTGGTCGGCCAGACAAGTACGCCCAACAAGATCGTGCCCAAGCCAGGGAGTGACGAGATCGGTCCGGACAGCCCGGGAGTACCTGACAAATACCGGGTACTGCTGCACTGTCCGTTCTGCCGCGACGAGAACCTGCGGATGAAGTTCGACCGACGACGCTGGAAGCTGGAACATCACTGCACCAACCCGCACTGCTCCTGGAAGCGCGGGGCCCTGCCGGTGTACATCGTCGACCAGGAGATCTTCCGCTTCCTCCCCACCGTGGTGGTGGGAACACTGGACAAGGGCGCATCGATTGGCCTGCAGCAGGCGATGCGCGGTCTCGTCGGGCCACCGCAGAAGATCTGCTCACTCGACTGGCACGGCTTCACCTACGCGACCAGGTCGAAGGCGCCCAACGGCTGTCTGGTGCCCGACTGCCAGGGAACACTCAATCCGCTGCCGATGCCGGCGGAACGGTTCGCACCGTCGCTGCGTCTGCAGGACGAGTTGCACCTGCTCCGCGACAGTCTCGGTGCCGTCAACTCGCATTACGAGAGTCTGCTTGACCACCTACAGCAGGAGCTGTCCGGTAGCCACGCCAAGATCGTCGCCAGCAGCGCGACGCTCACCGGGTACGACCGGCAGGTCGAGGTCCTCTACCGGCGCGAAGGCCGAGTCTTCCCGCAGCCAGGTCCTCGCTCCGGCGAGTCCTTCTGGACGGTACGCACGGCGGAGAAGCAACGGCGTTTCGTGGCGGTCGCGCCGCGCGGGGTGACGCTCGAGCACGTCAGCGACCGGACCCTGGACGCCTTGCAGCACTGCGTACGCCGGCTGGTAGACGAGCCATCGGCTGTCTGCACGGAAGCCGGCATCGATCCGAAGCACGTCGACGAACTGCTCAGCCTCTACGGCACAAACGTGGTGTACGGCTCCACCCTCTACGACGTCGAGGCCGCCGGCCGAAGCCTCGACAGCAACAACACCGTCGATGGCATCAACGTCGAGCAGCTCACCGGGCAGACCGGCTTCGACGAGGTGCGCGACATCCTGGAACGGCTAGGAAAGCCCGAGGAGAAGTTCGCGGATCGCATTCACGTGATCGCGGCCAGCTCAATGATGTCACACGGGGTGGACATCGACCGGCTCAACACGATGGTGATGCTGGGGTTGCCGTTGACGACCGCCGAGTTCATCCAGGCCACCGCCCGGGTCGGTCGCCGGCGCCCGGGTCTCGTGTACGTCCTGCACAAAATCGGCCGGGAACGCGACGCCCAAACGTTCCGGCACTTCGACAAGTACGTACGCCAGGGCGATCGGTTCGTTGACGCCATCCCGATCACGCGCCGCAGCCGGCGGGTCCTGGCCCTCACGCTCCCCGGACTGGTTGCGGCGCGCACCCTGATGGTGCACGAGCCGGCCAGCAGACAGCGATTGAGCACACCGGCGAAGCTGCGCCAGTACGTCCGCGACGCGGAACTAACGCCCGACCTCGAAGCAGCGGCCGTGGCGAAGCTCCTCGGTCTCGACGGGCCGGAGGACTCCCGGCACCGGCAGCAGATCATCGAGTGGGTCCGTGAATGGTTCGCCGACCTGGAAAACCCGGCCACCGCGGCCCGGTTCATCAGCGAGATCGGCTACCCCTCCCCGATGCGGAGCCTGCGCGATGTCGAGGCCCAAGCTCCAATTCACGACTGAAGGCGGGCGACATGGCGAAACTGGGTTCCCGCAGCGGCAGCCAAATCCTGCGTACCTTCCTGCCGGCACAGACCGTTGACCTGCGCGGCGACATCTACCGAGTTGATGAGTGGTCAGCCCCGAACCCGATCGAGATCGACTCCGACGTGGTGCGGTGGAGTCTGTTGGCCGAGATCGGCGCATGGACCGCCAACGACACCGACGGCGGCATGGCCGAAGAGCTGCTGCGCAAGGTGCCGGTGGAGGTCGTCGAGCTCGATGAACGCCGTGGCGTGACGGTCGAGAGGTACCCGCGAATATGGCTGTGCCGGGTCTGCAAACGCATCGGCACGTCCGAGGAGGCACACTGCAAGTGCGGCAAACGTGCCTGGGGTCAGCTGCACTTCGTCGGCGTGCACGAGTGCGGGGCGATCACCGAACCCTGGATCCGGCGTTGCCCGCAGCACGACGACGTACGGGTGGTCGTGCCGAGGAGCGCCAAGGCCGCGGACATTCGCTTCGTATGCCCGGTCTGTGACACGCCGACGATGCAGGGGCTGGGTTTCCATAAGAAGTGCGTGTGTGGTGCCGGCGCAGTGCGCTGGAACGTTCACAAGGCCCGCATGGTCTATGTGCCGCGGGGCATGGTGCTGATCAGCCCATCTCGGTCCAAGCATCGGGAGAACCTCACCCACGCCGGTGATCCGCGCAAGGCGCTGATCTGGGTGGTCGAGGGTTTGCAGGTGATCACGTCCGCCGAGCAGGCTGGCCAGTTGGCCAAGGCGGGCGATCACCCGGTCGACCGGCTTCCCCCGACCCGACGTACCGTGGCCGAACGGGAGGCCGTCGACATCGCGATGGCCCTGGCCGAGAGTCGGACACCAACGACAGCGTTACGCCTGCCGGACCGCGACGACCCGCTCGAGCGGCGCTACCGGGAGAAGTATCCGCCGGCCCTGCGACGGGCCGGCATCGACGGGCTCGACCTGGTCGACAAGTTCCCAATCCTCAACGCCATGTACGGCTACACGCGGGGCGAGGACGATCCGTCGAAGTGTCGGCTGGTGCCGTTCCGAGGCAAGCGGGGCGGCTACCGGCTCTACGGCAACCTCGCCGAGACCGAGGCGTTCCTGATCCGGCTCGACCCGATCCGGGTCGCGGCGTGGCTCGCCGGTCGCAGTCACCGGCTTCCGGGATGGACGCCGGATTGCACCGACCCGGCTGTGGCCCGAGTCGCCATCCTGGAGTCGGCCTCGGTTCCCGACAAACGCGACGATCCACGGGTAGCGTCGATCGGGGCCGACGTACTGAAGCTGATTCACACCTATGCCCACCGGCTCATCCGGCAGACCGCTGTCTTCTCCGGCATCGAGCGCGACGTGCTCAGCGAGTATCTCGTGCCCCACCATCTCGGCTTCTTCCTGTACACGGCGGCCCGGGGCGACTTCGTACTCGGCGGCATGCAGGCGGTCTTCGAATCGAACCTCGACGACCTGCTGACCGCCTTCGTTGCCGCGGAGCATCGTTGTCCGCTGGATCCGGGGTGCGGGATTGGCAGTGGGGCTTGTGCGGCCTGCATGCACCTGGGTGAGCCGTCGTGCCGAGTCTTCAATCGGTTCCTGGACCGTGGCGTGTTGTTCGGACGGAACGGCTACCTGCGGATCTCCACCTGACCGGCTGCAGAAGGGGGCGGTTGCTGGTGCGAGGTCGCCTCGCCGCGAAGGGGTGCAGTCGCCGTTGAAGAGCAACATCCGGATGTGCTGATTTCGGGAGCCCGCTCTTGATGAGCGGGCTCCCCGGAGCCTGGCCCGACTCGAACGGTGCTGCCACCCTGGGTTCAGTAACGCGTGGTACCGGCGCCGCGCGTTGGGCAGGCCGACCCCAAAGCACAGGCGCTCAGTCCCCATCGCAGGAGGTGTTCCTGGAACTCTTCGATCTCGCCCGGCGACAGTTCGCGAAGCTGGCGAAGAAGAACCTGCGCAACGCGTTCGGTGTCCCTGCCCGCCTCGACGCGAGCGCGCCCGACGATGTCCCAGAAGGTACCCCAGTCCAGGACCAGACCGTGGCAAGGCATCCGATCATCCCTAGAAGTCAAGCAAGTGCTTGTCGGGCAGCTCGACGTCGGGAGGGGTGATGATGGGGTGGTGGATGTGCAGCTGTTGGTAGTTGATGATTGTCCCAACGAAGAGCCGGCCGCGATGATCTTGCGTAAGGCCCTAGACGACGTTGGCCTACCCGAAGTCCAGTTCAGCACCCGTGTGGTGGCCGACCAGGCTGAGGCGGAGGCGGTAGGGTTCGCCGGCTCCCCGACGATCTTGATAGACGGCTGTGACCCGTTTGCCGCTTCGACGGGAACGGCCGGGCTCGCCTGTCGGCTCTATCGCGATGACGCGGGCCTGTCTGGTACGCCTCCGCTCGCTCCGCTGCGCCAGGCTCTCAAGCGGGCAGCCGAGCACCGGTAGCCGCCCACGCGGCGGGAAGTGCCTCAAGGGAGGTAAGGGCGTCAGTCGTCTCCGGCCACCGAAATTCTGCCGCGACCTGCTCCTCGTCCCGTCCCCAGATCACCACGTCTCCGAGCCCGTCGAGGGAATCCTCATGCACCCATGAACCGGGGACGTCCGCGTCGGCAACGACGAGTATCAGTCTGGTGTGAGCGAGAAAGCCGTCGAGTAGGTCGGTGGGCAGCCCTGACTGGAAGTGCTGACATGAACCGCGAGAGCCGACGCCGTCGGCTGATCTGCCTGTGGCGAAACATCTGTCTGTCCGGGCTCGACGATCGCTATAGTCCGGCTTCATGACGTCCATCACGACGAGTTCGGTCGAGTACCCGGCCGACGGCCTGACGATGATCGGGCACCTCGCCCTGCCCGTCGGCGCCGACCGCCGGCCAGCGGTCCTGGTCGGACCCGAGGGGCCGGGGCTCAACGACTTTCAGCGCCGCCGGGCCGACGCCCTCGCGGAGTTGGGGTACGTGGCGCTGGCCTTCGACATTCACGGTGGACGCTGGTTCACCGACCCCCAGGAGATGCTGGCGCGCCTGAATCCGCTGCTCGCTGACCCCGATCGGATGCGCGGCATCGGCCACGCAGCGCTTGACGTGCTGTACGCCGAGCCACGGACCGACCCGGACCGGATCGCCGCCATCGGCTACGGCATCGGGGGAGCAATCGTGCTGGAACTCGGCCGCGACGCCGCCAATCTGCGCGGGATCGCAACGATTAACGCAATGACCACAGGCCGGCCGGGCGAGGCGGCGCACATTCGCTGCCCGGTGTGGGCCGGGGTCGGGTCGGAGGACCCGATCGTGTCGCCGGCCCAACGGGACGCGTTCACCGCCGAGATGCAGGCCGCGGACGTCGATTGGCGCCTCGTTGTCTACGGCGGGGCCCTGCACGCCTTCCACCACCCACCGTTGGCGGCCGACCAGACTGTGCTCCCCGGCGTCGGCTACCACCAGCGGCACGCGCAACGGGCCTGGCTCGACATCGTGGCCCTGCTGGCGGAGTGCCTTCACGTACCGGAGGACGTCGACCTGCGTCACTAGCGCTACCTGCCCGGCGATCTTGCACTGTTCGGTCTCGATGAACGGTGGGCGATGTCGAGCCCGAGCGACGCGGCTTTCCTGCCGGGCATGCCTCGCCACGGATCAGCGCTGTCGCTTCCGCGCCTAGCGACACGGTGTGGTCAACGTTCCCGCCCTCCTGCAGCTGCGGGTACGTGTCCACCCTTCTGGCCGAGGAGTGAGCGATGCCGCACGGCGCCTCCATCGAGATCTCTGAACTTTCGAAGCACTTCCCGCAGGGTCGACGAGAATCCCGGCGGTGGACGACCTCTCGATCACCTGTGGTCCTGGGAGCATGACGGCGGTCACCGGCCCCTCCGGCTCGGGTAAGTCGACCCTGCTGCATCTCCTCGGTGCCATCGAGCAGGCCGACTCAGGCACGATCCTCGTCGACGGTGACGACATCACATCGATGCGCCGATCTCGCCTCGAAGCGTTCCGTCTCAGCGTGGGTTTCGTGTTCCAGCATTACCACCTGCTGCCAGCGCTCACCGCACTGGACAACGTCCTCGCACCGCTGGTTCCTCACCGGGTCGCGTTCGACAAGGTGGCCCGAGCCCGTGAACTGCTCGATGCCGTCGGCATGGGCGGTCGCCACAACGCCCTTCCCGGCGAACTGTCCGGCGCCCAACAACAGCGGGTCGCCATCGCCCGAGCCCTGGTCGGCCGACCCCGGCTACTACTGGCCGACGAACCCACGGGCAACCTCGACTCGCGCACGGGCGAAACCATCCTGGACCTCCTCATCCAGCTCAGAACCGAGCAAGGAGCCCCCACCATGCTGTTGGCGACCCACGAACTCCGGCTCGCTGACGCCTGCGACCGCATCATCCACCTGACCGACGGCCGGATCGTCGACGACACCGCGGCCACCCGGATCGGGTAGCCGCATGGCCGACCTGCGCCGAGGCACGCCGGGTAGGCGGCGGGAGTCTCGCCCGCCGACTCCGTTAACCCCTACTGCCGTCGCGAGACTATTCACTGGGAGCCCATCGCCACAGGGGGGCACCGGCAAGAGCGGCCACGTAAATCTCCCCCCGGACACCGATGGCGAGTTGGTGGGGGTTGGCGCGCTGATCAGCTAGCGCCCACCGGTGGGTAACCTGCCCGGTGGTCGACAGCCGGCAAACGTAGCCGCGCTGCTCACCGTTCTTCTCATCCAGGAGATCTCCGCCGTCGAGGACGTAGACCGCGTCGTCTGGACCGATCGCCACGTCGTAAGGACGGCCCAGGGCGCTGCTGTGCCACACGTGCCGCACCGACCCGTCGGCATTGAAGACCTGTACTCGTGCGTTGCGCCGGTCGGCGACGTACACAGCTCCATTGCTGTCCAGGGCCACGCCATGCGGAATGTTGAATTGTGCGGGCCGGTCACCGAGTTCACCCCACTCGCTGGTCAGCACGCGGTGCGTGTCGAACCGGGCCACTCGAGAGTTGCGGTAGCCATCGGTGACGACGATGGACCCGTCGGCCGACACGGCCACGTCGGTGGGACGGGCGAAGATGTACTCGTCGAGGGTGCACGGCAGGTTGCTAATGACGTTACGTACTCGCAGGCAGGCTTCCAGCCCGGTGGGATAGTCGTGGCCCAGCTCACCGACCTGCCGTCCCACCGCGTCGAACGTGGTGACCTTGTTGGTACTGACGTCGGTGACCCAATACCGTCCCGCACTGTCGGCGGTGATCGAGTGAGGAGAACGAAACCGTCCCGCTCCCCAAGTCCGGCGCACCGTGCCGTCGCGCGGGTTCAGCACGACGACCGTGTCCGTGTCGATGACCGCGTCGTGGGCAAACGCGGTGCCCGCCCGATGCAGCAGAGCTACCTCCCCGGTAGGCCCCACCGTGATGCCGGTACCGATGCGCGCCGTGGCAGGTAACCGTCCCCACGGCCGTAACAGCCGGTCCTCGGCGATGGCGCCCACCGCAGGATCGCTGACCGTGGCCGCTGAGGGCGGATCACCCCAGAGCGTGGCGCCGGCGGCGGTGAGCAGACCAAGACAACTACCGGTCAACACGGCGCGGCGCGACAGTTGAGGGCGGGTCGAGCGTTTCAACGGCGGTTGCGATGACATGAGTTCACCCTGCCCATGCGCATTACCAAGATCAATCAGGTGTTCCCCGGACCGAATCGCTCAGGTGTCACCCGTACGGACCCTGAGCACCTCATCAGGGCACGCTCTGTTCCACGTTAAGTGGGTGTGCCGCCGGGTCCGTTGCGTTGCTGGCAACGAGGCATTGGTGCTCCGGCTTCGATCCGTTTGCTCAGCTGAACGCCAAGCTGACGGAATCCCAGGGCCCGCGCCACCCGGCGCGACGAGTCCGGCCGAGCCCGCCACTGCGGCAGCAGCGGGTTCGCCACACCGTCCGCGACTGCTGCGCAGCGCCAGCCCGTGCCGGCCAAGCCGCATTCGTCGGCGTCGTCCGCCGTGGCAGAGGCCAGAAGCGTGGCCTCCGTGTAACGGCTGCGACCCGCACCCCAGTCAGCTGTGCTTTCACCAATGCCGTCGGGGACGAACGGCGGTCGGCCCGACGCTGGCTCGCGGCGCTGCGCCCGGCGGGTGCGCAGGTTCGAACGCGCTGCCCGATGAGCCGTCTCGCCTTGCGGGGATCCGACGCCACGGTTAGATTCGGAACATGTCTTCCACATCTCTCGCGGATGTCGAAGGGCTGCGCGCGCTGGCTCATCCCACACGGCTCCGAATCCTGGATCTGCTCCGTGTCCACGACCAGTTGACCGCCTCGGAATGCGCGGTGCAGCTCCGGCTCTCGCCCAAGTCCTGCTCCTACCACTTGCACGTACTCGCCCGCCAGGGCCTGGTGGAGCAGGGCCATCCGCTCGCCGAAGACACCCGGCAGCGACCCTGGCGACGCTGCTTCGACGAGGTACAGATCCCCCCGCCGGGCGAGACCGGCGGTGCGGGATCCGACAGCGCCCGCACGGACGCGATCGGCGCCTCGGCCCGACACGATCTCAGCCTCTTCCTGAGCTTCCTGGCGTCACCGCAGGCAGAGATCGGCGACTGGGCATCGAGCACCACCGTGCACACCCGAGCCGTTCTCATGACACCCGCCGAACTCAAAGCCTGGGGTGAGGCGGTCGAGGAGGTCACCCGCAGCCACGTCGAGAAGGCGGGCCGGACCCGCCGCGACGGACGCAGCCCGGTCCGGCTGGCCGTGCGCGGCTTCCCCCAGACCGCCCCCGGGGCGGAGACCGCCGATTGAGCGGGACCGAGACGACGGGCCTGCGCCGCTACGCCGCCGTGGTCGCGAACCGGCAGATCCTGGCCGCCCTGATCGGCGCGCTCGTCGCACGCCTGACCCAGACAATGGCGCCGCTGCTCATCCTCCTGCTGGCCAACCAGCGGCACGGTGGGTTCGCCATTGCGGGCGCGGCCGCCGCCACCTACGGTCTCTGCGCGAGCCTGAGCGGGCCGCTGATCGCCCGGCTGGCCGAGCGCTACGGCAACGTCGTCCTGCTGATCGCCGGGATCCTGACCAGCGCCGGCCTATTCGTCATCGTCCTGCCATGGCAGTCGTGGAACTTCTGGGCCGGTGTCGTGCTGGCCGGAGCGGCGATCCCTCCGCTGAGCGCAACGCTGCGAGCCACGATCGCGGCCACCATCGACGACCCGCGGGATCGCATTGCCGCATACAGCCTGGATACCGTGGGCACCGAGGTGTTGTTCGTACTGGGGCCCGCCCTCGTCGGGCTGGTCGTGGCCCTAAGCAGCCCGACGGCTGCCCTGGCCGGGACCGCGTTGCTCCCGGTTGCCGGTGCCACCACTCTGCTGATCCAGCAGCGTCGCGTCCCGTCGCCGGACGCGCCGGCGCAGGCTATGGACCGCCGGACGCTGATCCGGCTGGCCCCGTGGCTGGGCGTCGCGGCGGTCCAGATGGCCGCGATCGGGCTCGTGGAGGTCGCTCTGATCGCGGTCGCGGTCGAATTCAACTCGTCGGCTGCCAGCGGGGCAGTGCTAGCGACGTGGGCGGCGGGCAGTGTCGTGGGCGGATTGTGGTACGGGTCGCGGTCGTGGCGAGCGCCGGCGCGCCGACAGGTGCGGTTGCTGTTGATCGGCAGCGCCGCCGGATTCGCCCTCCTGCTCGCCGCCCGGTCCGCTCCGGCCCTGTACCCACTGGCGTTTCTCGCCGGCGTGTTCATCACCCCGGCGGCAGCGGCACTGCTGGCCGATCTGAGTGAGAACCTCACGGACGGGCATCGGCTGACCGCGTTCGCTTGGCTGGCGTCCGCGAACGGGGTGGCCGGATCCCTGGCCTACGCCGCGGGCGGAGTGCTGGTCACCAACACTGGGCCGTGGGCGACGATCGCCGTCGCCGCCACCCTTCCCGCGCTCGCGGCACTACTGTTCCGTGGCCGGGGACAGGCCCAAGTTGCCCATAGTGGACTTCCTATGGTCAAGGCCAGGGCTTCGGCACGGTAGGTACGTGGGCCGCAGCAGCGGCTGGAAGCGGGCCCACCGCCACGCAGGGCATTCCCGTCCACGCTGTGCACGCGCTGCCCGGCCCCGCTGCCGACCGGTCCGCGAGGACCCATCGAAACCTGGGTGATCACCGAATATTCGAATCCGTCTATCTATCATCACAATCCGGAGCGCCCGCCCCCAATCGCCATATCTTTACCTTGCCAGAGCCCTGCAGTCAAGACTTAATAAGGAATTATGAAGATAATTACATGTCCTTTAAGGCGGACTCACAGTGGTAAATAATCATCCCAACTTCACGGCCACGCACCAGGGGAGGGAATCACAATGCACTGGCGGCGGGCCGAACTTTACGAACTCGGCAGATCTGCCCCCTACCCCGATTAATACGTTTCCCCATAATCACTCATTTGATGATTAATATTTCGTGTAGTTGAGCGCGACCGGCCGACCCGGCGCGCTTAACGCTGCGCCATTCCCCTGACCGTCGACCCGTTCCGATAAAGGTGAACTACATGCGATCGACGCTGCCCGAAAATGGGGCATCATCCAATTCCATTGGGTCCGATACGATCGATCGGATAATAACCGAAACGCAGGACGCACACGCTTTTCCTGGCCTCGCCTACACGTCGGAAGACCTGTTCGCCTGGGAGCTGGAGCGACTCTTCGGGCAGGGCTGGCTGCCGGTCGGCCGGGTCGCCG
Organism: Salinispora fenicalii; assembly: GCF_000514815.1. Classification (GTDB taxonomy): domain Bacteria; phylum Actinomycetota; class Actinomycetes; order Mycobacteriales; family Micromonosporaceae; genus Micromonospora; species Micromonospora fenicalii. The sequence goes on along the minus strand of NZ_KI911472.1, from coordinate 56,891 downwards.
AGTTCGCCGAGAAGGGCACCCAGGCCGCCGTCATGTCGGCCGGGCGCAACATCCTGATCACCGGCACCGGCGACGGGGTGAACGTCTTCGTCAACGCCTGCCGCCACCGTGGGCACGAGCTGGTCGCCCCCGCCTGCACGATTCGACGCGCCCAGGTCTGGTGCGCCTACCACGCCTGGGTCTACGGCCTGGATGGCGAACTGCGCCGGGCACCGCGGTTCGAGGACGCCGCCGAGCGGCACCCGCAGGGCATGGACCTACTCCCGGTTCGATCCACCGAATGGAACGGGTGGCTGTTCGTCAACCACTCCGGGGATGCGAACGACTTCGGCGAATCCCTCGGCAATCTCACCGACATCCTCGCGCCCTACCATCTCGGCACCCTAAAACAGGTCGGCACCGAGGTCTACGACGTCCACGCCAACTGGAAACTCCTCGTCGAGAACTACCTGGAGTGCTACCACTGCCCTAGTACGCACCCCGAACTCAGCAAGGTCCAGCGGACCGTTAACGGCGAAGGATTCGCCAGCACCGGGATGTGGCTCGGCGGTTCCCTTGATCTCAAGAATTCCGCGGCGAGCATGTCCCTCGATGGAAAGGGCCCGGAGTGGACATTTCCTGAACTCGACGAGAACCGTGCGCGACAGGTCTGCTACTACGCGGTGCTACCCGGTCTCTTCGTCACCGCGATGCACGATTACGTGGTCACCCATCGCCTCGACCCGGTCGCTCCGGATCGCACCCGGGTAATCTGCGAATGGTTCTTCCCGGAAGAACTACTGACCAGCACTGGGTTCACGCCGGACTATGCGATCGATTTCTGGAAGACCACCAATCAGCAGGACTGGGACGCCTGCTCGTCCACCCAACGGGGCGTCTCCGATCCGCGGTACATCGCCGGCCCGCTCGCCTCGCACGAGGAGGAGCTGCACACCTTCCTACGGGCATTGGCCGACGCGTACCGCAACGACAGCCGACTCCAACCGCTGTGGACCGAGCGGTGACCGGTATGCGAATCCGGACCGGCGTCGTCGTCGTCGGGGCAGGTCTGTCCGGTCTCTGCGCCGCGGAGGCTCTCGCCGCGGACGGGCACGACGTCGAGGTCCTGGAGGCATCCGACCGGCTGGGCGGACGCACCCGCACGGAGGCGGCGCCGCTCGGACTCGAACTGGACTGCGGTGGTGCGTACATCGGGAACCGGCACACCGAGATCCGGCAGCTGGCCGACCGGCTGGGCGTACCGCTGCAGCGTACTGTCGCCCCCGGCGCCGCACTGTTCGACCTGTCCGGTCGCCGGTACCGGGACGACGACGCCGACGCGCCCTTCAACGCTCTGGCCCTTGGCCTCGCCCTGGACCGCATCGACGAGCTGACCGAGGCCGTCGACCTCCACGCGCCCGGCTCGTCACCGGACGCGGCGCAGCAGGACCGGATCACCGTGCACGAGTGGCTGAGCAGCGAGCGGATGACCTCCGCAACCACGTTGCTGATCGAACAGATCGTGCGGGAGATGCTGGCCTCGGAGCCGGACGAGGTGTCCCTGCTGCACTTCCTCTTCTACGTCAAATCCGGCGGCGGTCTCGACTTCCTCACCGCCTTCGCCGGCGGCGCCCAGGAGTTCCGCCTGGCCGGTGGAGCCGCCGGACTCAGCGAACAGCTCGCCACCCGGCTGGACCGCCCGGTGCGGACCGGTCGCCCGGTCCGCCGCATCTGCGCCACCACCGGCGGGATCCGAGTGGAGGCCGACGGCTTCGTCGCCGACTGCGACCGGGTCGTCCTAGCGATCGGCCCGGCACAGGAACAAGCCGTCGAAGTGACGATCCCGGGCGCGGCCGTGTCGCCGGTGCCGGCATCCACCGGCGGCTCGGTGGTGAAGATCCACCTGATCTACCGGACGCCGTTCTGGCGCGACAGCGGGCTTAGCGGCTGGGTCACCGCGGACCGGGCACCGCTGCGCTTCCTGGTCGACGACTCCAACGGGCGCGACGGCCTCGGTGTCCTGGTCGGATTCTTGACCGGGGCGGAAGCCCGGGCCTACCGCGCCGGCCGGATCACCTGGGCAGGGCTCACGGCCCGGCTGGCGGACTGGTTCGGCCCCCCGGCCCTGGCACCCGTGCACGTCACCGCGCAGGACTGGCAGCGGCAGCCCTGGGTCCAGGGCTGCTACGCGGCGGTGCCACATCCCGGGGCCTGGCTCGACGCCCGATCCCCCGGCGATCCGGACGGTCCCCTGCACCGGGTGGGCGCAGAGCATTCGCCGTACTTCTTCGGCCACCTCGAAGGCGCCGTCCGCTCAGCGAACGCTCTCGTCCGACGGATCCCCCGCCCCGCCGGATCCGGCGAACAGGTACCGCGGTGAGCGCTCCGGGCGTCCGGCACGGGCTCCTGCTCCCGAACGCCGGCTACTACGCCGACCCGGCGCGGCTGGTCGACGTCGCGGTCCGCGCGGAGGAGTCCGGCTGGGACGGGGTGTTCCTCTGGGACCACCTGATGTTCGCCCGCGAACTGCGCCTCCCGATGGCCGACGCGTGGACCGTCGTCACCGCGATCCTTGCCCGCACCACCCGGCTACGCAGTGGCCCGTTGATGACCCCCCTGGCCCGGCGCCGGCCATGGAAGGTGGCCCGGGAGGCGACGACACTCGACCACCTGTCCGCCGGACGGCTGGTGCTCGGGGCGGGACTGGGCGCCGAACCGGACCTCGACTTCGGGGCGTTCGGCGAACCCGCCGGGCTGCAGATCCGGGCCGCGAAACTCGACGAGGCGCTGCGAGTGCTGTCCGGCCTGTGGCGCGGGACCGAGTTCAGCCACACCGGCGAGCACTACCGGGTCGACCGGGCCACCTTCCTGCCGACGCCCCGCAGCACCGACCGGCACGGCCACCCGGCCGTCACCATCTGGAGTGCCGCCACCTGGCCCGCCCAGCGGACCGGAGCGCTGCGCCGAGCCGCCCGGTTCGACGGGGTCGCCCCCATGGTCCGCGACGACCACGGGCACCTGCGCGGCCCGGAACCGGCGGAGCTGACGGCCATGCTGACCCGCCTGGCCGACCTGGCACCCGAGCAGTCCCCGGACCGCCCGTACGAGGTGGTCGCCCTGGACAGCAGCCGGCCCGGCACCGGGCAGGCCGCCGACCGGACCGGTCTGCTGGCCGCCGCCGGGGCGACCTGGCGCATCGAGGCGTTCGACCCCTGGCGCCGATCCCCCAAGGAACTGACCGGCTGGCTCGACGCCGGCCCGCCCGACAACGATCGGAGAGCAGTATGACCGTCACGTCGCCGGCTCGTCCGGCTGAGCCGCGCAGCGCCGACCCGAGCCCCTGGCCCGAACCGATCCGCTCGTGGAGCGGGCACCCCTCACCGGCACCCGCCCGGTGCATCCACGATCTCGTCGCGGAGGCGGCCCGCCGCACCCCGGACGCGGTGGCTGTGTCCAGCGGCGCGGACCGGCTGACGTACGCCGAACTGGACGCCGTCGCGACCGCGCTCGCCACGCACCTGGTCAAGCGCGGAGCCGGACCGGATCAGGTGGTCGCGGTGCTGGCCGAACGGTCCCCGCGGCTGATCGTCGCGCTGCTGGCCATCCTCAAGACAGGCGGCGCGTACCTCGTCCTCGACCACGACGCCCCACCGGCCGCCCTCGCCACCCTCGTCGCGGACGCGGACCCGGTGCTGCTGCTGGCCGACCCGTCCCTGCCCGGCACCGCCGGCGCGTGCGGTGCACCCGTAGCCGACCTGGACCGGCTCCTCGCCGAGCCGGTCACCGACCCGGTGCCCGCCACCGCGGTCACCCCGGAAAGCCGGGCGTACGTCAGCTACACCTCGGGGTCGACCGGCGAGCCGAAGGGCGTGTGCGTCCCGCACCGCGCGATCGCCCGTCTGGTGCAGCAGCCGGACTGGGCGTCGTTCACCGCGGACGACGTTTTCCTACAACTCGCGCCGGTCGCCTTCGACGCGTCCACGCTGGAGATCTGGACCCCGCTGACCCTCGGGGGCCGGCTGGCGATCCACCCGGCCGGCCGAGCCACCCCTGGCACTATCGCCGAGGTCCTGGCGGACGAGCAGGTCAGCGTGCTGTGGCTGACGGCCGGCTTCTTCCACCATATGGTCGACACCCGGCTCGATGCCCTCGGCGGCCTACGGCACCTGCTCGCCGGTGGGGACGTCCTGTCGCCCGACTTCGTCGGTCGCCTACTCGCGGCGCACCCGCACCTCACCTTCACCAACGGCTACGGTCCGACTGAGAACACCACCTTCACCACCTGCTGGACCGTGCATGGCCCGGCCGCCATTGACGGGCCGGTCCCCATCGGGCGGCCGGTCAGCGGGACCGGCGTGGCGCTCCTGGACGCCGGGTACCAGCCGGTCCCGGTGGGCGAGGACGGCGAGTTGTACGCCTTCGGCGACGGCCTGGCCAGCGGCTACCTGGGCCGCCCGGACGCGACCGCCGAGAGGTTTCTGAACCTGCCCGGACCGGACGCGACCACGGTCCGCATGTACCGCACCGGCGACCTGGCCCGCTGGGAACCGGACGGCACCCTCACGTTCCTCGGCCGTGCCGACCAGCAGGTCAAGATCCAGGGGTTCCGGGTGGAGCCGGGCGCGGTCGAAGCCGCCCTGACCCGGCTGCCGGAGATCAGCAAGGCAGCGGTCGTCGCGCAGGCCGACGACGACGGCACCACGCGGCTGCAGGCCTTCGTGGTCACCGCCCCGGACGCACCTGCCGGACCGGCCCTCGTCGCGCACGTGCAGGACCGGCTCCGCGACACGCTGCCGGCCTACCAGTTCCCGCACACGGTCACCGCCCTGGACGAGCTGCCGCTGGGGCCGACCGGGAAGGTCGACCGGTCCGCGCTGCACGGACCCGTCATGGCGGGCCGGAACTGCACCGCCGCCTTCCGGGCACCGCAGGGAGACCTGGAGACCAGCATCGCCGAGATCTGGTCCGAGCTGCTGAAGGTCGACCCGATCGGTGCCGACGACGACTTTTTCGAACTGGGCGGGCACTCGTTGCTCGCCGCGCGCGCCCTGCACGCGATCCAGCGGGGGCACGGCGTCCGGCTCACCTACTTCGACCTGCTCGAACAGCCCACGGTCGCCGGTCTCGCCGCCGCGGTCGAGGACCCTGCCCGCTGACCTTCCACGCCCGTTTCCCGCACGAGGAGGACGACGTGACCGAGACCGCCCTCGACGCCGCCGCGCTGCGGCAGGCGGCACCCACCGCACCGGCTCTGCCCGACCAGCCGTACGTGTACCGCAGCCGCGAGCTCACCGAGCCGGACTGGCACCGCACCCCGCAGGTGGCGAAGACCGGCATCAGCTATCGACAGTGGCGGCGCGGGCACGCGCCTGCCGAACAGGTGCGCCGATGACCATGCAGAACGTCACGCCGCCGCAGACCGAGCAGGCCGCCCGCCTGCCGCTGACCGCCGGGCAGCAGCGCATCTGGTTCGCCGAGACCTTCGAGGATGCGGCCCCCGCCTACAACGTGCCGGTGGCGGTTCGCCTGCGGGGCCCGCTCGACGAGCAGCGGCTGCGGACCGCCCTGGACACACTGGCCCGGCAACACGCCGCGTTGCGCGCCCGGTTCACGGTCGACGAGAACGGCGAACCGTGGCACGAGATCGCCCCGCACGCCCCGTTCGACCTCGATGTCGTCGACCTGACCGGCGGCACCGTCGAGGCGGCCCGGACCGCCGCCGCGGGGTTCGGCTGGCAGCCGCTGGACCTGGCGAACGGACCCCTCGCGCGGGCCCGGCTGCTGCGCCTCGGTCCCGACGACACGGTCCTGGTGTTCAACGTCCACCACATCGTCTTCGACGACTGGTCCACCGGCATCCTGCTGCGTAACCTCGGCGCGGCGTATCAGGAGGGGGCAGCCTGGACGGGACCGGAGCTGGACTATCCAGACCTGGTCCGGCAGGAGAACGAGCGCCTGGCCGGGCTCGACGCCGAGAAGCACCTGCGGTACTGGGCGGACGGGCTCGCCGGGCTGCGGCACCTGGCCGTGCCCACCGACCGGCCCCGCCACCGGCATCACCGCGGCGCGGGCGCCGCCATCCACTTCGTCATCCCGGCCAGTACGGCGGACGGCGTCCGTGCGCTGGCCCGGACGTCCCGCTCGTCGGTGTACATGGTGCTGCTCGCGGCGCTGCAGGCCACCCTGAGCGACTGGAGCGGCAGCCCGGACGTGGCAGTGACCTCACCGGTCGCCACCCGGTCGGTTCCCGGTAGTGAGGACGTCGTCGGCTACCTGGTGAACACGGTGGTGCAGCGGGTCCGCGTCGTGCCCGGCAGCTCGTTCACCGCCCTGCTGGCCGACACCCGCCGGACCGCACTGCACAACTACGCCCACCAGGACATCCCCTTCGACCAGGTGGTCCGCCGGGTGCGCCCGCAGCGGACCCCGGCCGGGACCGCCCTGTTCCAGGTCGGCTTCAACTACCAGAACGCCGTGGGCGAGACACTGGACCTGCCGGGAATCTCGGTCGAGCCGGTCACGGTGCCCCGGGCGACCGCCAAGTTCGACCTGCTGCTTGACGTCGCCGACGAGGCCGGCGCGATGACCGCGTTCTTGGAGTATGACTCCGGACTGTTCGATCCGGCCGGTATCGAGGCCCTGAGCGAGACGCTGACGCGCGGGCTGACGGCGGTGGCCGCCGACGCCGACGCCGGGGTGGACGTCTTCGCCGTCGCGCCCACTGGTGCCCCGCGGCTGCTGGCACCGCTCGGCCTGGTCCCGTCCCGGCGCTCGATGCCGGTGGACTTCGCCCTGACCGCCGGTCAGCAGCGGATGTGGACGGCGCACCAGCTGCGGCCGGACTCCGCCGAGCACGCGTGTCCCCTGGCCCTCTCGCTGGACGGCCCGCTGGACCGGGCCGCCCTGACCGAGGCGTTGACCGGGCTGGTCTCCCGGCACGAGGCCCTGCGCGCCCGCATCGTCGCCGGCGCGGACGGCCGTCCGCACTGGACATCGAGCCGCCCGGCCGCGATCATCCCCCGGTACGCCGACGTCCGAAGCGCGGGCGAGCCGGCCGCCGCACTGACGGACCGGCTGGCGGACGAGCTCGCCCGCCCGTTCGACCTCGCCGCCGGGCCACTGACCCGGGTCCTGCTGGTCCGCACCGGAGACGACCGGCATGTGCTGCTGCTGTCCGTCGCACACGTCGCCGCCGACGGCCAGTCGCTCGACGTCCTGCGCGACGAGTTGCTGCACCTGTACCGGGAGGCCGCCGGCGGAGACAGCCCGGCCCTGCCCGAACCAGTGTCATTCCGCGACTTCACGCTGGCCCGGGTGGCCGAGGAGGCCGAGCCGGCCGCGGAGCGGCTCGACTGGTGGCGCCGCCGGCTCGCCGGAGCCGTCGCACCGCAGCTGCCAGTTGACTCCCCCGGAGCGGCGGCGCGGACCGGGCGCGGCGCCACGCTCACCGTCACCGTCCCGGACGGCACCACAGCGGCGCTGCGCCGATTGGCGGCGAGCTCGCGCACCACCCCGAACGCGGTTCTCCTGGCCTGCTTCCACGCGCTGCTGTCCCGCTGGACCGGAACCCCCCGCACGTGTGTCGGCACGCCGCTGGCCGACCGCCTGCACGCGGACGGCGAGACCGTCGCGGGCTTCTTCGTCGACACCGTCCCGCGCCCGGTCGACCTGTCCGCAGACCCGACAATGCTGTCCCTGATCGAGACCGTCCGCACCGGCGACCTGGACACCCACCGGTACTCCCGGGGCCGGGTCCGGTCGGCGCCGGGCCGGGCGGTCCCCGGCTGCTCGGTGGAGGGACTGCTGGCCGAGCTGCGCCGCCGGGGCGACCTGCCGGCCGAGAGTCCCTTCACCGTGCTGTTTGACGTGCGGCACGTGGACCGGACGCCGATAGCCGTCGCCGGCCTGACTGTCCGCGATGCCGCGCTCCCCCGGCTCAGCGCCTCAGCCGACCTGACCGTTGACCTGGAACTGGACGCGGACGGCGGGTTGAGCGCGACGATCGAGTACGCCACCGACCTGTTCACCACCGCGGCGGCCGAGCAGCTGGCCGCCCGTTTCCTGGCCGTGCTGGAACAGACGGCCGCCAACCCGGACGTGCGGGTGAGCGAACTGGACGGCGGTCCCGAGATTGTCCCGTGGGACGCGCAGACACCCGCGGACGAACCGGACCGCCCGATCCATGTCCTGATCACCGAGCAGGCGGCGCGCACCCCCTCGGCCACAGCCGTGGTCTGCGGCGCGGATCGACTCACCTACGCGGAACTGACCGAGCGGGCCGGAAGCCTGGCCCGGCGACTGGTCGCCCTCGGCGTGCGGCCGGAGCAGCCGGTAGCCGTGCACCTGCCGCGCGGCGTCGACTCGGTGGTCGCCCTGCTGGCGGTGCTCCGCGCCGGCGGCACCTTCCTGCCGGTCGACCCGGTCCTGCCGGCCGAACGCAAATGCACATTCCTGCTCGACTCCGGGACCAGGTTCGCCGTCGTGGACGGCGGCCTGCCCCTGCCGGACGGCGTCGTCCCGGTCCCGGTCACCGGCCCGGACGCCGGCACGGCCCCGCTGCCCACGGTGGACGTCCAGCAGCCGGCGTACCTCATCTACACCTCGGGAACGTCCGGTCGTCCCAAGGCCGTCATCGGGCTGCACGGCATGCTGACGCGGCACTGCCGGGCGATGGCCGCGGCGTACGAGCTCACCGCCTCCGACCGCGTCCTGCAGTTCGCCAGCCACTCGTTCGACGCCTCGCTCGAACAGCTGCTGCCCGGACTGACGGTGGGCGCCACGGTGGTGCTGCGACCGGACGAGCTGTGGCAGCCGGAGGAGTTCCCGGAGCTGCTGCGACGCACGGCGGTGACCGTCGCGGAACTACCGCCCGCCTACTGGTCCGCCGTCGTCAACCGCCTCGGCGACGCGCCGCCGCCGGACCTGCTCCGGCTGCTCGTTCTCGGCGGTGAGGCCGTATCCGGTGACGTCGCCCGACGCTGGCTCGCGTGGGCGCCGCGGTGCCGGCTGGTGAACACGTACGGCCCGACCGAGGCGACCATCACCGCCACCGCCGTCGACGTCACCCTGGCGGAGGCGCAGGCGGAGGTCGTCGGTATCGGCGGACCCCGGTACGGCGCGCGGGTGCACGTGCTCGACGACGCCCTGCGGCCGGTGCCACCCGGCACGACCGGCGAGCTGTACATCGGCGGTTGCCTCAGCCGCGGGTATCTCGGGCGGCCCGCGCTGACCGCCGAGCGGTTCCTGCCTGACCCGGTGGTCCCCGGCGCACGCATGTACCGCAGCGGCGATCTGGTTCGGGCCCGGGCCGATGGGCGCCTCGACTTCCTGGGTCGGGCCGACGACCAGGTGCAGATCCGCGGCCACCGGGTGGAACCGGGTGAGGTAGCGGCCCGGCTCGCGGTGGCGCCCGGTGTGGAGACGGCGGCCGTCGTCGACCACCTCACACCCGAGACCGGCGCGGAACGCGTCCTGGTCGGCTACGTGGTGCCGGAGGCCGGGCACCGCCTGGACACCGCCGCCCTGAGCCGCTTCTGCTCCGCGACGCTCCCGTCGTACATGGTCCCGGCCCACTTCGTCGAACTCGACCGGCTGCCGCTGACCACGGCAGGAAAGGTGGACCGGCAGGCCCTGCCCGATCCGTGGCGAAACGGCCTGCGCGGTACCGGCCGCACGGAACCCCGCAATGACCTGGAGCAGCTCATCGCGGACCTGTTCGCCACGGTCCTGCAGACGGACCCGCCGGGGGTGTTCGACGACTTCTTCCACCTGGGCGGGCACTCCCTGCGCGCGACCCAGCTCGTCGCCCGCCTCCGCGAGAGCTTCGACATCGAGTTCTCCCTGACCGAGCTGTACGCCACCCGGACGGTGGCCGCCGTCGCCGAATCCGTCCTGACCGCCCTCGTCTCCGACACGCAGGAAGGCACAGCATGACCATCGAAGAGCTGCCTCGTGCCGAGACGGACCCGCGCCTGGAGGCGGTCCGGGCCCGGATCGCTCGCGCGGGCGCCCGTCTGCGCCAGGGCCCGGCGCACGGCGGCGGCCTACCGGTCCAGCCGCCGGGACCCGTGCCGCTGGCGCCGGGACAGGCCGGCATCTGGTTCTCCGAACAACTGCGGCCGGGGACGCCGCTGTACAGCGTGCCGCTCGCCGTCCGGCTGACCGGCCCACTCGACGTGGACGCGCTGCGCGCGGCGCTGGACGCGGTGACGGCCCGGCACGAGGCGCTGCGCACCGTGTTCCGGCTCGGGCCGGACGGCGAACCAGTCCAGCAGACCGCTCCCGCGGCACCGGTCGCGCTGCCGGTCATCGACGTCACCGAGGCCGACCTGCCACAGGCGCTGCGTACCGCCGCCGAACAGCCCTTCGACCTGGAACGCGGGCCGCTGCTGCGGGCCTGTCTCCACCGGATCGGCGCCAAGCAGCACGTCCTGCTCGTCACCGTCCACCACATCGTTCTGGACGGCTGGTCGTGCGGCCTGCTCCTCGCCGACCTGGCCCGGGCCTACGCAGGCGAACTCCCGGCGGGCGTGGCGGCACCGGCTTTCCGTGACGTCGCCGCGTGGCAGCACGGGCGACTCGCCGCCGGTGAACTGGACGACCAGCTCCGGTACTGGCGGCAGCGGCTCGCCGGGCTGCCCGACCTGGAGATTCCCGGCGACCGGCAGCGCCCGGCAGACCGGGACTGGCGTGCGCACAGCGTCCGGCGGGAGCTGCCCGCCGCCACCGAGGCGGCCGTCCGCCGGTTGGCCGCAGCCCACGACACCACACCGTTCACCGTGCTGCTCGCCGCGTACGGCACGTTCCTGCACCGGCTCACCGGCCAGGACGACTTCGCGGTCGGCGTACCGGTCGCCGGTCGCGGGCGCACCGACCTCGAATCGGTGGTCGGCCTCTTCGCCGGGATGGTGCCGGTCCGGCTGGACCTGACCGGCCGGCCCAGCTTCGACGAGGTGCTCAGCCGTACGGTCGCCGGCTCGCGCAACGACTTCGCCCACCCGCAGATCCCGTTCGACCGGCTCGTCCGCGAGTTGCGCCGGGACCGCATCGCGGGCAGTCAGCTGCTGGTGCAGGCGATGGCCGGGACCGAATCGACCGCCGTGGCGCTGACGTTCGGCGAGGCGGCGGGCACCGAGCAGCCGGTCGACGTGGCCCTCGCCAAATGCGACCTTGACCTGAGCGTCCTGGACGACGGCGATCGCCTCGCCGTCACCCTGGTGGCCGCCGCGGACCTGTTCACCCCGGCGGCCGCGGAACAGCTGGCCGGCCAGTTCCTCAGCCTGCTCGCCGGGCTGACCGGCGCGCCCGACCGGCTGGTATCCGAGGTGGACCTGCTGGACACCGACGAGCTGCACACCGTCCTATGCAGGTGGAACGACACCGCCCGGCCACTGCCCGCCGCATCGTTGCGCGAACGCTTCCAGCAGTGGTGCCGCCGCACACCCGGCGCGGTCGCCGTGATCGAGGGGGACACGACACTCAGCTACCGCGAGCTCGACGAGCGGGCGAACCGGCTGGCCCGGCTCCTGATGGAACGGGGCGCGGGTGCCGAGACGTTCGTGGCCGTGCTGCTCCCGCGCTCCGCCGATCTGCTCGTCACCCTGCTCGCCGTCATCAAAGCCGGGGCCGCGTACCTGCCCATCGACCCGGACTTCCCGGTCGAGCGGATCGCCTACCTGCTGTCCGACGCCCGCCCGGTGCTGGTGGTAACCGACGCTGCCACGGCCGATCGGCTCGGCCCGGACGACATCACCGGGCTCGTGGTCCTCGAGGAGACCGACACCGGCGGCTATCCCGCCACGGAGCCGCCCGCCGTCCCCGCCGGACACAGCGCGTACGTGATCTACACATCGGGATCGACCGGCCGGCCAAAGGGCGTGGTGATCACCCGGGCCGCGCTCGACAATTTCCTGGCGGCCATGGCTGAACGGTTCCCCCTCACCGCCGAGGACCGGGTCCTGGCCACCACCACCGTCTCGTTCGACATCGCCGGCCTGGAGCTGTACCTGCCGCTGCGCTCCGGCGCCGGTGTGGTGCTCGCCGACGCGGACACCGCCCGCAACCCGGCGGCACTGATCGACCTCGCCGGCCGCCACCGGGTTACCCTGGCGCAGGCCACACCGACCCTGTGGCAGGCCCTCGTCCCGGAGCTCTCCGGACCGGCGCTGGCCGGAATTCGGGTCCTGGTCGGCGGCGAGGCGCTCCCCGCCGAGCTGGCCCGCCGGCTAGGCGACGCCGGCGCCGAGGTCACCAACATGTACGGACCGACGGAGACCACCATCTGGTCTACCAGCGGCCCGACCAGCGAGGACAGCATCCGGCGCGGGTCCATCGGCGTGCCCATCGACAACACCCAGGTGTACGTCCTCGACGCGAACCTGCACCCCGCCCCGATCGGGGTCCTCGGTGAACTCCACATCGCCGGAGAAGGGCTGGCCCGCGGGTACTGGAACCGGCCCGGTCTGACGGCCGAGAAGTTCCTGCCCGACCCGTTCGGCCCGCCCGGCACCCGGATGTACCGCACCGGCGACCTGGTCCGCTGGTCCGCCGCAGGCGACCTGGAGTACCTGGGCCGCACCGACCACCAGGTCAAGCTCCGCGGATTCCGGATCGAGCTCGGAGAGATCGAGACGACGCTGATCAACGCCGGTCCGGTGCGCCGGGCCGCAGCGGTCGTCCGCGAGGACCGGCCCGGTGACCTGCGACTGGTGGCGTACGTGATCCCGGACGGCCCGGTCGCCCCCGACGCGCTGCGCACAGAGCTCTCCCGGACGCTGCCCGACTACATGATCCCGGCGGTGATCGTGCCAGTGCCGGACTTCCCCACGACACCGAACGGCAAGCTCGACCGCGCCGCGCTGCCCGCGCCGGACTACGGCACACGCAGCACCGCCCGCCCGCCGCGGGACGACCGGGAACGCTTCCTCTGCACCGCTTTCGCCGAGGTGCTCGGCCTGCCGGAGGTCGCGGTCAGCGACAACTTCTTCGAACTCGGCGGCCACTCGCTGCTCGCCTTCCGGCTCCTCGCCCGGATCCGCGACGAGTTCGGCGCCGGCTTCTCCCTGCGGCGGCTGCTGGCGGCCCCGACCGTCGCCGCCGTCGCCGCGGAACTCGCCGCCGAGACGTCCACCGGTGACGACGCCGTCCACCTGGCCCCGGTGCCCCGGGATGAGCCGCTGCCCCTGTCGCCGATGCAGGAGTCGATCTGGCTGGCGGATCAGGTGAGCGCCGGCGACAGCGTCTACAACGTGCCGCTGGCGCTGCGGCTGATCGGCCCGCTGGACCGCGGGGCGCTGCGCCGAACGCTGAACCGGGTGGTCGACCGACACGAGATGCTGCGCACCCGGATCCACCCCGGCCCGGACGGGATGCCGGTCCAGGTCGCGGACCCCGCCGGAGGCGGTGCGGCACTCACCGAACGCGATGCCGCACCGGGCACGGACCTCGCGCAGCTCCTGCTGGCCGAAGCCGCCCTCGGTTTCACCCTCGCGACCGAGCACCCGCTGCGCGCCGTGCTGTGGCGCCTCGATGAGCGGGAGCACGTCCTGCTGCTGACCGCCCACCACGTGGCGGTTGACGCCTGGTCGATGGACCTGATCCAGCGCGACCTCACCGAGCTGTACGCGGCCGACACCGGGCACCGTGAACCCGAGCTCGACGAGCCGGCCCTTGCGCAGGCGGACTACGCGGTCTGGCAGCGCCAGTCGGCGCAGCGCGGGCGGTACGCGGCGGAGCTGGACTTCTGGCGCACCGAGCTGACCGGCGCCGTCGCCACCGAGGTGGCCGGCGACCTCCCACGCCCGGCCACGCCCGGCGGCGGTGGCGGTGCGGTGGAGTTCGCGCTGGCACCGCGGCAGATCCAGGGCATCCGCGAGCTGGCCCGTCGGTGCGGCACCACGGTGTCCACCGTGGTGCTCTCGGCACTGCAGACCCTGCTGTACCGGATCACCGGCGGCGCCGACGTCGTGATCGGCAGCACCGTGTCCGGGCGCGGTAACCCGCGGCTGGACAACCTGGTCGGCTGCCTGGTCAACACAGTGGTCCTGCGGGGTGACCTGTCCGGCGCACCGACGTTCCACGAACTGCTGCGCCGCACCCACGCCCGGACCGCGGACGCCCTGGCCCACCAGGAGCTCCCGTTCGAGCATCTGGTTGCCGACCGCGGCGCCGGCAACGGGCCGCTGTTCCGGATCATGTACAGCTTCAGCAGCCAGGAGCCGGCCGGCCGGAGCGCCGGCGACGTGGACCTCGAACCCGTACCCGTACCGGTCACGACCTGCAAGTTCGACCTCGTCCTGACTGTGGTGGACGGCGGCTCGACGCTGGAGGGCGTCCTCGAGTACGCCGACGACCTCTATCTGCCCGGCACCGCCGAACGGCTCGTGACATCGCTGACGAATCTGCTCGCCGCAGCCGTCCGTACCCCGGAGCTCGCGGTCACCCGCCTGGCTATCACGTCCGAGAGCGACACGGTACGCACGTCCCGGTGGGGGCGTTCCGAGCAGCACGTCGGCGACGACCGTACGGTGCACCAACTCGTCGAGGCGCAGGCCGACCGGACCCCGGGGTGGACCGCGCTGCGCACCGGCGACAGAAGCCTCACCTTCGCCGGCCTCGACGCCCAGGCGAACCGCCTCGCCCACGCCCTGCACACCGGGGCGCTGGGGGCACCGCCGGTCGGCCCGGAGACACCGGTGCTGCTCCTGCTGGACCGGAGCCCGGAACTCGTGGTCGCAATGCTCGCCGTCCTCAAGGCAGGGGGCTACTTCATCCCGGTGGACCCGGGCTACCCGATGGCCCGGCTGACCCGAATCGCCGACACGGTTACACCCGCGCTGGTCCTGACCCGCACCGGGCAAGGCGGGTGCCTACCGGGGGCCGAGGTCTTCGGCGACGTGCCCGTGGTGGCGCTGGACCGGGTGGCCGACCGGCTCACCGCGATGCCGGACCAACGCCCCGAGGTGACCGTCGACCCCCGCGGCCTGGCCTACTCGATTTTCACATCCGGGTCGACCGGGCAGCCGAAAGGCGTCGCGGTGGAGCACATCGGGATCGTGCGCTACCTCTCCTGGGCGGCCGCGAGCTATCCGACCGCCGGACGGCGCGGCACCCTGGCGCACTCGTCGGTCGGCTTCGACCTGACCATGTCGGCCCTCTTCGAGCCGTTGGTGTCCGGTCGCGGCGTCACCCTGATGCCAGCCGACGCGACCCTGGCCGATCTGGCCGAGGAACTGTCCGGGCCCCTGGCGTACGACTACATCCGGCTCACCCCGTCGCACCTGCGCCACCTGGTCGGACACTGGACCGGCCAGGAGCTCCCACCGGCGGCGCGCGGCTGGGTCGTCGGCGGCGAGACGCTGGACCCGGCCCTGGTGAAGCAGCTACTGGAGCTGCGCCCGGACGCCGAGGTCATCAATCACTACGGGCCGACCGAGACGGTGATCGGGCGCGTGGTGCACCCGGTGCGCGAAGCCGGGGAGCTGGCTGTGGACAGCCCACTGCCGCTCGGCCGCCCGCTCGGCGAGACCCGGCTCCAGGTTCTCGACGCGTGGCTCGAGGCGGTTCCGGTCGGGGCCGTCGGGGAGCTCTTCATCGGCGGCGACGGCATCGCCCGCGGCTACCTCGGCCGGCCCGCCCTCACCGCCGAAAAGTTCCTGCCCGATCCGGCCGGTGAGCCGGGCGCGCGGATGTACCGCACCGGGGACCTGGTGCGGTGGCGTGGCGATGGACTCCTCGACTTCGTCGGACGGGTCGACGACCAGGTCAAGCTGCGCGGCTACCGGATCGAGCTGGGTGAGATCGAGGCCCGCATGGCCGAGCACCCCGGGGTGGAACAAGCGGTGGTGCTGGTCCGCGACCAGCAGCTGGTCGGCTGGTTCATCCCGGCTGAGGACCACCCGCCGGTCACCGTGTCGGCGCTGCGCCGGTTCTGCGCGGAGCAACTGCCGGAGTTCATGGTGCCGAACCAGTGGGTAGCGCTCGACGCCTTCCCCCTCACGCCGCACGGCAAGGTCAACCACCGGGCGCTGCCCGGCCCGACGTCCGGACGACCGGAGCTCGAGGACCGGTACCAGGCCCCACGCACCCCCGGCGAGCAGCTGCTGGCCGAGTTGTGGTCCACGGTCCTGGGCACCGACCGGATCGGGATCGAGGACAACTTCTTCGACCTTGGCGGTACGTCGATCTCCGTCATCCAGCTCTCCGGCGCCTGCCGCCGGGCCGGGGTGGAGATCTCCCCCAAGGACGTCTTCGAGCAACCGACCGTCCGTGGGCAAGCCATGCGCGCGATCGCGCGCAGCCGCGACGATGCGTACGCCCCGGTTCTGGACACCGTCTTCGGCGCCGGGCACACCGGCACGACGCGGACGGTGGTGACCCTGCGTGGCGAGGGCGACGGGCGTCCGGTGTTCTGCGTGCATCCGAGCGGCGGCGGCGTCGCCTGGTACCTGCCCTTGGCACGCGCCCTCCCCGCGGGGCACCCGGTGCACGCGTTCCAGCCGCTCGGCATGGACGGGCGGGAGGCACCCGCAGAGACCATCGAGGACATGGCCGCCGGGTATCTGGCCGACCTGCGACTGGTGCAACCCGAGGGCCCGTACGTCGTGGTCGGCTGGTCCCTCGGCGGCACCATCGCCTTCGAGATGGCGCGGCAGTTGGACCGGCTCGGCGAGCCGGTCCAACTGATCCTGCTCGAGCCCACCCTGCCCGAGGTGGCCCGGACCATCGACCTGCACCGGCCGGCCCGGGATAGCTATCTGCGCGGCGCGGACCTCGCGGAGCGGATCCTCCGGCTGCCCGCCGGCGATCCGGAAGGCGACCGGCTGCGGGCCGAACTGACCCGGCTGCTGGAAGACGCGGGCTACTCGGCCGGCGAGATCAGCCTCGGTGACGCCCTGCCGATGCGCGCCTGCGGCCAAATGCTGGCGGCCTTCGCCGAGTACCGCCCGCTCCCCCTGCCGGACGAGTCGAAAGTGCGGACCCAGTTCGTGGTCTCGGCCGAATGCACCGACGCCACGCCCGAACGCCCCTCCGGTACCTCGCACACCGCCTACGGCTCGTACGCGGCCGGGTGGCAGAAGCTGCTGGGCCGGGCCGCGGCGCCGCGGACCATCCACCTGCCGGGAATCCACGCCACCATGCTCACCACCGACCGCTGTCCCACCGTCGTCAGCGCCTGCGTGGAAGCACTGCGCACGACGGACGACGTTCGCACGCACTGACACCCACCGTTTTCGCGTCACCTCCGAGAAAGGCGAAGTCGTGTCCGATACCGACGAACAGTTCAAGGTCGTACTCAATGACGAGGAGCAGTACTCGATCTGGCCGGCCAGCCGCCCGGCCCCACAAGGCTGGCGGGAGGAGGGGACCCGCGGTCCCAAGCAGACCTGCCTGGACCAGATCGAGACCCTCTGGACCGATATGCGGCCGCTGAGCCTCCGGCAGCGCCAGCAGGCCGCCGCGAACTGATCCCCCGCCACCTCCGACCACAAGGACACGCCATGACAACGACCTACTCCCGCACCGGCCCGGCCGCCGCCGAGCCAGTGACCGCCCCTGGACCGAGCCCCGGCACCGTCGTCGCGGCGCTGCGCCGCTCGGCGGCGCTGTGGCCCGGCGCCCCCGCCCTCGTCGACCCGGACGGAACCTTGACCTACCACGACCTGTGGTCGCAGGCCGGGATGCTCGCCGCGTCCCTGCGCCGCTACGGGATCGGCCGCGGCGATGTGGTCGGCGTCGCCGCCGAACGCACCCGGCAGAGCCTGCTCTGCCTGCTGGCGCTCGGCCGGATCGGCGCGGCCTACACGCCGCTCGACGCGGCTCAGCCCGCTCCCCGTCTCGAACGGATGATCGCGGGCAGCGGTGTCCGGACGGTAATCGGGCGGTGCGATGCCCTGATGGGCTTCCCGCGCAGCCTTTCGGTGGGATTCCTGCACATCGATCCAGCTCTGCGGTCCGGCGAAAGCCTGGGCGACAACGTCACGGATCCCGACGACCCGGTGTACGTCATCCACACCTCCGGTTCCACCGGCGACCCCAAGGGCGTCCAGGTGTCACAGGGCGCCCTGTACACGGCGGCCACCTCGCTGATCAGGCTCTGCGGCACCGGCCCGGGCGACCGGGTGCTGAGCTTCGCCTCACTGAGCTGGGACACCAGCGGCGAGGAGATCTGGTCGGCGTTCCTGTCCGGAGCCACCCTCGTCATCGACCCGGCCGCGACCAGCGGATCCGTGCCCGCCCTGCTGAGCGCGGCCCGGCGCCACCAGATCACCGTCATCGACCTGCCCACGGCCTTCTGGTACGAGCTGGTGGCCTTCCTCGATGAGGCCGACGAGACCCCGGAGGCGACGGCGGCGCTGCTCGGCGACCTCCGGCTGGTGATCATCGGCGGGGAGGAGGTCCGGGCGCCCCAGGTACGGACCTGGGCCAAGCGCGCCCCCGACCGGATCCGGCTGCTCAACACGTACGGGCAGACCGAGACGGTGCTCGTCACCCACGCCGCCGAGCTGGGCGGCGGGTTCGGCCGGCGGATCGGGCCCGGCGACCGGGTGCCGATCGGCACGCCCCTGGACCACGTGCGACAGATACTCCTGCCGGACCAGGACGGCACCGCCGAACTACTCGTCGGTGGGCCGTCGCTCAGCCTCGGCTACGCCGGCAAGCCGGAGGAGACCGCCGCCCGGTTCGGTCCCGGCCCGGACGGCACCGGCCGCTACTACCGCACCGGCGACCTGGTCGCCGAACGGCCGGACGGCGGGCTCGACTACCTGGGCCGCCGCGACCGGCAGATCAAGATCCGGGGACTGCGCGTCGAACCCGAGGAGGTGGAACGTGCCCTGTACGCCCACCCGCAGCTGCACGTCGCGGCCGTGGCGCCGGTTGACGGCCCGGACGGCCCGAGCGGTCTCACCGCCTGGGTGGTCCCGCTCGACCTCGGTACCGCCCCCGACGCCGCCGCGATCCGCACCTGGCTCGCCGGGCGGCTGCCCAGCTACCTCGTACCCGCGACCCTGCGCATCGCCGACCGGCTCCCGCTGCTCCCGAACGGAAAGGTGAACCTCAGCATGATCTCCAGCAATGACACCGCGCCCGCCACGCCCGAGGTTGACCCTGTCGCCGCTGAGCTGGCCGACCTGTGCTCCGCCGTCCTGGGCGCCCCGTGCGGCGTGAACGACGACTTCTTCGACGCGGGCGGCGACTCCCTGAAGGCCACCCGGCTGATCTCAAAGGTGTACCGGCGGTTCGATGCCGAGCTGACCTATGTGGACGTCTTTGAGCACCGTACTCCGGCCGAGTTGGCGGCCCTGATCGGCGGGCGTCCGTCATGACCCTGCGCCGCCTGCACGTGCTGGTGACCGGCACGTCGTCCGACGCCCACACCTGGAACCTCATGTACCTGCAACTCGCCCTGGAGGAGGCCGGCCACGACGTCACCAACCTCGGGCCGTGCGTCCCGGACGGCCTGCTGACCGAGACCTGCGTCCGGCTGCGACCCGACACACTGGTGATCAGCTCGGTCAACGGGCACGGCCACACCGACGCGGCCCGGGCGGCCGCGGCGGTGCGCTACGACCCCCGGCACGACGCGATGCCGATCATCGTTGGCGGGCTGCTCGGCACCGCCGGGGACCCGAACGCCGACCACACGCCCGCGCTGGAGGCCGCCGGGGTGACCGCCGTCCTCGAGAAGGACGACCTGCCGAAGCTGATGCGGCTGCTCGCCGAGATCCGTGCCGCCGCCCCTGCCGCCGCCGCTACCGCCGCCGCTGCCACTCCCGCTGCCGCCGCCGGCCGCGAGCTGGAAGGCGCGCGATGACAGCACCACCGGGGACAGGCTTCGCCGGTGCGATCAACAACACTCGGCGGGACGGTCTGGTGGTCGTCCAGCCCCGGATGGGCTTCGCCGAGCCATCAGCGATGCGGGCGGGACTGGTCGCGGTCCGGGACGCCCGGGCGACCACCGTTGGCACGATCACCCTCGACAGCTACACCCGCGTTGGCGACCTACACAGCGCCCGTACCGCCGTGCGGACCCGGACCCGCCTCAACGGCTACCCGCTGTGTACCCATCCCGACGACACCACCAGGTCCATGCTGTCCGAAGTGTACGGGCCCGGATTCCCGATCCAGGTCCGGCACGGCTCAGCGCGGCCTGGGCACATCATCGAAGCCATGGCGCGGATCGGGCTGGACGCCACCGAGGGCGGGCCGGTCTCCTACTGCCTACCGTACGGCCGCACCCCATTGCGGTCCGCGATCAGCGAGTGGTCGGCTGCCTGCGACCGGCTGGCCGAGATGTCCACGCCGGAACGACCGGCCCACCTGGAGAGCTTCGGTGGCTGCATGCTGGGGCAGATGTGCCCGCCATCGCTGCTGGTGGCCATCGCCGTGCTGGAAGGCCTGTTCTTCGCCCAGCATGGGGTGCCGAGCATCTCACTGAGCTACGCCCAGCAGACCCAGCCCGAACAGGACCTGGAGGCCCTGGCCGCCCTCCGGCGCCTGATCGACGAGCTACTGCCGGGCCTTGACGTCCACGTCGTCCTGTACACGTACATGGGCGTTTTTCCCCGGACCCGGGCCGGCTCCTCCAACTTGCTCGATGAAAGCGCCCGGATCGCCGTCTTCGGTGGTGCCGAGCGGCTCATCGTCAAGACAGTCATGGAGTCGGTCCGAATCCCGGACGTCGCCGACAACGTCGCGGCAGTGGAACGGGCCGAGCGCGAGGTCCGATGTTCCCAGCAGATGCGGGCCGCCGGCCGCCCCCCTTGGACGCCGTCAGAGTCCGGGCTGTACGAGGAGGCCCGCACGATGATCGACGCGGTCCGGTCACTCGACCCAGACCTGGGCACCGCCCTGCACATCGCCTTCCGGCGCGGCCTGCTGGACGTACCGTACTGCCTGCACCCGGACACTCAGGGCCGGACCAGGAGCCGGGTCGCCCCCGACGGACGGCTGGAGTGGGCACATGTCGGCTCCCTGCCGATCGACGGGCCACGTCCGGCCGGGCACGCGGTCGGCGCACAGGAGCTGACCAGCATGCTGAACTACGTGGCGGATCGCTTCGACTCGACCGCGGCGGCCGTACGCTGATCGGCGGCAGGCCCACGCACCACCGCGGGCCTGCCGCCGTGGGTAGCCGCCCACGCGTGGGCCTCAGGCACGGCCGCGAAGCATGAGATTCCAGTAGAGGGCCGGCAGTCCGTAGCGCTTGAGATACCACATGTCGGTGCGTTCGTGGGTGGTGTCGAGGAACGGAATGCTGGGTGCGGGATGCATGGTGTAGTCGAACTCGGCGAGCAGCATCTTGTTGCGGGCCGTGGTCAGCGGGCAGGATGCGTACCCGTCATATGCCGCCGGCAGCGGCTCGCCCCTAATCGTGGCGATGAGATTGCGGGCCACCACCGGTGCCTGTTTGCGGATCGCGGCACCGGTCTTGGAATTCGGAGTGGACCCGGCGTCGCCGAGGGCGAACACGTTCGGATATCGGGTGTGCTGCAGGGTGTTCCGATCGACGTGGGCGTAGCCGGCCGGGCTTTCGGGGTCTGCCAGGGCGGTCTGCTTGAGCCAGTCGGGGGCTGACTGCGGTGGTACAACATGCATGAGGTCGTAGCCGATGGATTGTCCACTGCGGTTGTTGTGATCGGCGATCACCGCCTGGCGACTGTCGGCGTCGACTTCGACGAGCTCACTGTTTTTGTGGACCTCGATGCCGTACCGGGCGGCGACGCGTTCGAGTTCATCGGCGAAGACCTGGACGCCGAACATGGTTGGGGTGGGCAGCACGAGCACGACCCGGATGTCCTTGAGAACGCCTTGTCGACGCCAGTGGTCCGCGGCCAGGTAAGCGATCTTCTGTGGGGCGCCGGCGCATTTGATCGGCCCGACGGGCATGGTAAACACCGCGGTCCCGGAGCGCAGGTTTCGGATCAGTTCCCACGTCTTCGGCGCCGTGGCGTACGTGTAGTTGCTGGATACCATCGGAGTGTCCATGGCCGCCGCCATGCCGGGGATCTTGTCCCAGTCGAGTTGGATGCCGGGGCACACGACGAGATGGTCGTAGCGGACCCGGATCCCACCGGCGGTGGTGACCGTCTGCTGGTCCGGGTCGATGGTGTGCGCGGCGTCCTTGATCCAGGCGATACCCTTCGGCATGACCGACGCCTGCGGGCGGGCGCTCTCCTTAGCCTTGGCGCATCCGCCACCGACCAAGGTCCACAGCGGCTGGTAGTAGTGGGTTTCTGCGGGATCGATGAGGCCAATGTCGGGGACTCTCGCCCGGCGGAGCCGGGCGGCGACATCGATGCCGGCGCTGCCGCCGCCGATGATGAGGATGCGATGGTGAACGGCCGGTGCGGTCATGACGGTGCCTCCGTGGGTGAGGCCGTCGGCGGGGTGACGCTCCCTCGGCGGCATGGGTCGGTCAGGTTGTTCAGCCGGTGGTCTGACCGGAGGTGACAGCGACGGCGTACTCGTCGTCGATGTGGACGACGTCGTGGCCGGCGCGGTCGAGCAGGCTGGCGGCGATGCCGGCCCGGAACCCGCTGGCGCAGTGCACCGCAAGCGGGCCGGGTGGAACGTCACCGAGCCGATCCAGCAGGCAGTGCAGCGGGATGTGCACCGAGCCGGGAATCGCGCCAAGGGCGCGTTCGTCGGCGCGCCGCACGTCCAGCAGGGTCAGGGCCTCCCCGGCCTGCCGGGCTGCGGCGAGTCCAGCGAAGGTGATCCGCCGGTAGCCGCGGGTGGCCACGCCGTCGGCCAGGTCGCGCAGCTTGCCCGTGGCAGCGCCGTCCGGCCGGTCGATGCCGATGCGCACGAGTTGGCGTTGCGCGTCGGTGATCTGCTGCGGGGTCTCACCGATCAGGGTGAGCGGCATGCCCCAGGGAATGAGCCAGCCGAGGTACGTGGCGAACTGCTGGCTCAGGGCGATACTGATGGTACCGACGAGGTGCACGGCGGCGTACGCGGTACGGTCGCGCAGATCGACCACCCACTCCCCGGCGCTGATCCGTTCCCGCAGTTCGGTCGGACTGACCTGCTGCGGTGCGGACAGGTCGACAGGTCCGGCGCCAGCACGGTTACGGGTACCCATGTACGCGTAGTAGGCCGGGTAGGCGGTGAGACCGGCGACCAGCCGCGCCACGAATGTGTCCTCGTTCGTCGCGGTGAACGCGTCGTTGCGGGTTTTCTCCTGCCCGACGGTGCTGTCCTCGCCGCCGGACCTGGATCCGGCGGAGCAGAAGCTGCCGAATCCGTGGGTCGGAAAGATCCGGGCGTCGTCGTCGAGCAGGTCGACGAGGCGATGTGCCGAGCGGTACTGGGCCCGGGTCAGTTCCTCCGTGCGGGTCGGGTCGACCAGGTCGGTGCGCCCCACGCTGCCGTAGAGCAGGCAGCCGCCGGTGAACACTGCCGCCGGCCCGGGGCCACCGCTAATCACGAAGGCCAGGTGAGTATCGGTGTGTCCCGGGGTCGCAACCACCCGCACTCGCATGCCTCCCACCGACAGTTCGTCACCATCAGCGACGCCGTGCCGCTCGAACGCCACCTCGTCGGCGGCGTTGACCGCGTACGGCGCGTTGTGCTGATGCGCCAGTTGCAGGCCGCCGGAGACGTAGTCGTTGTGGATGTGCGTCTCCAGCACCATCGCGCAGCGCAGCCCGCGCTCGTTGAGAACCGCCTGCAAGCGGTCCAGGTCACGCTGCGGATCAACCACGATCGCGACGTGCCCGTCGTGGGCGATGTAGCTGCGGTCACCGAGCTCGCTGGTCTGCACCACTGCCACGTCCACCACGGGGTCAACCCCTCCTTGGCGAAGATGCGAATGTCCGTCCGTCAGGTGTTGATATTCGAGCAGGGGTAGCAGACGCATCGGGGCGCCCGGTCGCCAACGCCTTGTCGCAGGCCTCGGCGAACTCACAGGAGGGGAACCGGTCGACCGCTTCCACGCGACACACTAGGTCCGCACCGAACCGGATCATGACGCTCAGCCGCACCCGCGAGAGGTTCGGGCGTTCGCGCGGCCGACGCAGTTCAGCTCCGAAGAAGTGGCGCTCGGACAGTGCTGGCTGAAGCGTCCGCGGGGTCTGGCTCATTGCGCCGCCTTTCAGCTCCTCGCGAGCGAAACATCGAAGTACATGAACGTCGCACCCATAGGGTCACCCAGGGTTTAGCTCAGCGCAACCAGGAACGCCGGAAACAAGTTTCATGTGCCCGCAGGCTGTCCGCGCAACGACCAGGGCCTTTACTGACAACTGACACGACAGCGAGGTCGCGGACGAGCAGCAGGTGCGGTCGTTCTTCACCGGGCACGTCACATCACCGACACCCTCGGCCCCTTCTCGCCGTCACCGTCACCGCCGCCAGCACCAGCACCAGCACCATCGGCATCAACCTGCTCGACCAAGCCACCACCACCCACCCCACCCTCACCAAAACCTGGGTCGACGCCGGCCTCACAAACCACGTCGCCGAACACGGCGCCCACCCTGGCGTCGACGTCGAAATCGTCACCAGGGACCCCCCCACAGGCCAAGGCTTCAACATGGTCAAACGGCGATGGGTCGTCGAACGCATCATCGGCTGGCTCATGCACCACCGCCGACTCGTCCGCGACCACGAAGCCCGACCCGACAACTCCGCCAGCATGATCACCATCGCTATGATCGACAACCTCGCCAAACGCCTCACCACCGAAACCACCCCAACCTGCCGAGAACCCCTACAACCCCAACACACACAAAATATGTGAATCAGACCTCCTCTTATTGGTGGAACTGATCACCCGCAAGATCGGCTAGCAGGACGCATGACCCAACCCCCTGCATGACGCGGTAACCGCGATGGACACGATCACACCGCAAAGACTGTCGGCAACCAGACGAACACATCTAGTGATGAATGAGTTGTGTCGGTCGCTGTCCGTCGCGCTAGCATCCAGTGTGGAGGTTGTCGACTGGATGCGACAGGGCCTCCTGTGGAGGTTGCGTGAGCGTAGGTGACCCAATCTGCGAATCCCCGAGGGGTAACGTGTGTGTTCGGTGCCGCTCGGATCTGGTTCGCCGAGCCCACGACGGCGGTCATGGACAGCCATTACGCTCAACTCATCCATCTAGGACCGAGGTGCCATCGTCACCTTGTGCGGCTCCGGGCGGTCCACCTACGGCACCCGTGCCGGTGGAACGCGACGAGCCGGCGACTACCTGGCGGTACCGCCAGCAACGAGGTCCTCACCTCACTCCGGCGAGGAAAGCGCTCAACTCGTCGGAGATCCACAGTGGAATCAGAGGAAGTAGCCGTGTTCTAATTTGGCAGGTTCATCCGTATCCGGCCGGAGCCTCCGGACGGAGTGGCAAAGGAGTGCGCATGCCCGTCACCGCCGACC
The DNA here is from genome assembly GCF_000514815.1 of Salinispora fenicalii. Lineage (GTDB taxonomy): Bacteria > Actinomycetota > Actinomycetes > Mycobacteriales > Micromonosporaceae > Micromonospora > Micromonospora fenicalii. The sequence continues at coordinate 31,537 of NZ_KI911472.1, read as the reverse complement.
TCGGCAAGCTGGTTGACAAGGCCTACCAGGACAAGACCCTCACCGAGATCGTCGACGCCCCGGTGTCCGCCCTCTCCGGAGTCAGCGACGGCGACGCCAAGCTGCTCAAGGAAGCCTTCAACATCACCACCGTCGGCGACCTCGGCCGCAACCCGTACTTCCGGACCGCGAACGCCCTGGTCGCCCTTACCGGCGCGAAGTAACACCATCGTCGATATCCAGCGGCACGTCGCGCCAGGCGGGCACTGATCAGACGCGGGGTGACCACCGTCCGCTTCCGACCCGTCATCAGACGGTGGTCACCCCGCAGCCAGCCGCGTGGCTGAGGAGTCCCACGGTAGCCACCGTAGTGGTTCGAGGGGGTAGGCCCACGCGACCCCGAGGTCGTCGTCCCAATCGCCCCGCACCGTCACATACCCGGCGGCGGGTCGGGCATCCGCCGAATCATCCGGATCAACGTCATCTGGGACACTGACAACCTCGCCTTCACCCAGGCCGACAGCGACCCGCCGGTACTTCCCCGTTTGCCGGTGTTGACCGCTGGATCGGGCACGCTCGAATGGTCAATGCTGCCGGTATTCCTGGATGTCGGCCTTGAGCCGCGCCGCCAGGCGGTAACACAGCCCTCGGAGTTCCTCGATTTTCTCGTAGACGGCGCGCTCTCGATCCGGCGGCAGCGACCCGCTCCAGTTGATCGACAGATCGCTCATGCTTCCCATGCCGCCGTAGGCGTCCAGCCAGTACACGACCATCGAGTACGGCCAGCCCGGGACCATGATCGTCTGGTCCTTGCCACGCCCATAGGTGTGACACAGGATCCGCTGCGGTGAGGTATGCGCGTCCGGCCGCAACCAGCAGGTGATGTCCACACCCAGCACGAGACGCCCGTTGGCCGCCCGAGGCAGCGGCGCCCGGCCAGGGCGGTGCGCAGCCGGTCGATGTCCAGCCGCCGGCAAGCGAGGCGTCGTACAACGCCCCGTGACCGCGGCGGTGCTCACCAATCAGCGACAACTCCACCAACGACCGGACCGGCCCATCAGCGCACAACACGGCGTCTGCCAGGTCGAACCACGCGTCAGCCCGCGCGGTCAAGCAGTCGTAGAACTCTCGCCGGAACCTGCCCAGGTCCCCGACGGCCTCAGCCGCAGCACGATCATGCACACTGATCACCAGAACAGCCGCTGGTTATTGATGCTCTTCCCTCGACAAGAAGATCATCGACCAAGGACTGTTTCCGTGACCAGCCAGGGTCCCCAGAGGACCCACGGAGGCTGAAACTCAAGTTAGCGAGAGCCGAAGAGAGCGCGGGCACTGATTACCAGATCCCCCGCTTTGGCGGAGGCACCGAATCGAACGGATGAGAAGGAAGCGCCCGCATGGCCTCGGCTCTCGCCGCTTACTCAGGGATCAACTCACTCAGCCTATCCAACGTGTATGCCTCGGACCCGTCGGGCAAGCCCTCCGGCGCGTCAATGCCGATGAACGTGACGGGCTCGTCCGGCAGCTGTCCGTCCCACGTCGTCACCTCAGCCCGCGCGCGCCACCGGTCGACAAGGTAGGACGCGGTAAGGTACCGCCGCTCCATCAGCGCCCGCACCCGATCCGTCGTGGTGAACGTGTTGTCCTCCACCCGGTTGAACGACGGCCGCCCCCGCAGGTACAGGTGCAGCCACACGGCCTGCCAACCGTGCTCGGTCCTGGCGAACACCATCGGCAGCGCGACCCGGCCCTGCCCGCGCATCTGCGAACGCGCCCGCACGGTCCGGGCGTCGAACGGGGCACCTCGCTGGTCCCGCTCCCGGGTCTGGTAGCCGAACATCGACTCGGCAGCCTCGTCGAACGACTCACCCGCATAGATGTAGACCTGCGGAACCACGTAATGCCCGAGATCCGCCAAGGGCACGTCGATGAACTCGGTCGCGCCGTTCGTCGCGTCGGTGACGTCCCCGGAGTGCACCACCCCGTCGTGGCGGTAGTTCGTCCAGGACACCTGCCCCGCCGGGTGGAATTCGCCGTCCAGCAGCAGCACCGACAGGTCGTAGTCGGTGCGGCGACTCGCCTGCCGCCAATACGTGAAGAAGCGCAGCAGCTCACCGGTGACCGGTGCGCGCGAGCCTCGCGGCAGCACCGCGAAACCACTCTCGGTCGCCTTGCCCGACAGCGGCAGGGCGACGTCGAGCACCTCCGGATCCACCAGCAGCCGCCGCTGCGGATCCGGCAGTCGGGCGCTGATCTCGGCGTCGAGCAGGCCCGACAGCTCGGCCACCAGTTCGGCGGGCAGCGGCGGGCGGGCATCCAGGCCGACCCACGCGTTGCGCGAGCGGCTCGCGTACATCCGGGCCGACGCGGGTGTCAGCCGGTTGTCGACGTGCTCCCGCAGCGACAGCAGCACCCGGCCCGACGCCGCACCGAACGCGCCGGTGACCGCGTCGAGGACGGCGCTGCGCTCGGCCGCCGATGCCAGCCGCAGCAGCCGGTCGGCGGATCGCAGGAGCATGCCCGGAGCGGCCGACAGCAACGACGCGGCCTGACCGACAGCGCCGGCACGGACGGCCGCCTCGGCCCGACCCGCCAGGTTCGGCACCCGGCGCTCGCCACGCGCTACCGCGAACACCTCCCGGGCGTGCGGCCACTGGCCGTACTCGTGCGGGTGCAGCCGCTCCCCGAGTCGCTTCCACCGCTCGGCATACCGGGCGACGTCACCGAGCTTGCCCGGGCTCGCCCCGACGACAGCGTCCAGCGCAGCGAGCAGCACCCGCCGCTCCGGGCGCCGGAACGACCGGAACCGCGTAGCCGTCACCAGTGAGGTGTCCCCGCCGGAAGCCTGACAGGCAAGCCGCAGCACATCCGTCGTGGTGTCCATACCGACCAGCGGCCGGCCAAGCACCAGCCGGACCCCGTTGAGCACGGCACGGTTCTCCCGCACCGGCACCTCCGCCGGCTGCGCGCCATCCATGCAGGCGACCGCCAGCTCACCAAGGACGGTCAGGTCCGCCTCACCCAGCGGCGTCGCGCTGCCGGCCAGGGCCAGATACAGCCGCTGCGCCTCCACCTCGACGACATCACCGAGCTGTAGCACCGTCACCCGGTCACCGGCCGCGGTGATCAGCTCATCGTGCGCCGCTAGCAGCTCGGCGTAGGTGTGCTGGTAGGTCCCGTACGCCGGCAGGTCGAGCAGGTTCACCCCACCCGAGGCGACAGCCGCACGCAGCTGCGCGTCGGTCGCCGCGCCCCCACCGATGAGAACGGCCGCCCGCAGCCGGTCGATCCAGAACTCCACGGTGTCCGGCACATCGTCCGGGAAGCTGATGAAGTACGCGTTGTGCCGAACGTGATCACCGACCAACTCCCGCACCGCCGACACCACGGTCGCGGCGAGATCCATCGCCGGCTCGGGCGCCAGGCCACCGATATGGCCCAGCAGAGCCCGCGACGCCGAGAACCCGACATCGAGCAGCGCCGCGTCCAACTGCCGGGCCACGGACGTGCCATCACCGGCCACGCCGGTGCTCGCCGGCACGCGCAGCGCCCTCTGAATGATCAACTTTTCCAGCACGTGCCTCCTCCTCCCGGCGGACTCCAACAACTGCCAACCCGCAGCCGCGGCACAGTGGGCCTGACGATGCAGAATGCGAAAACGATCATCACCGTGGTCGGCAACCCGCTGCCGGCCAGTTTGGCCAGGTCACGACATGCCTGACGTCTAGGTCTGGCGAGTTGGCGCTATCAGCAACGGACACAACTGGGAAAACTACGCTACGTAGCGGTCGGATTGCGGCATGTGAGCTAAACCGATCATGATGTTCGCTAAGGGGCTGCGAGTCACTCGCGGCTTTGGGCGAAGTCGCGATCGGCAAGGCCGACGGACGGATATCCACCCGGTACAGCAAGGCTTCTCCTCGATTGTGGGTTGGATCGTACATCACGTCCGCCCTGCAAGATCGGACTTTGAGGCTCAGTCATCGATATCCGCGGTGGTCACCGTCCCATCGAGAACGACCTTGACCTCCGCTTCCAGTTCGAGGTTCCCCTTCGCGCCGAGGTCGTTCATATACGCCTCCGTAGCCGTCGCGGTCCTCGGGGCGCAGCGTCGGGGTCGGTAGGGTCACGATCGTCACGGGGTCGCTCCGTTCAGGGCGGGTGAGACGTCGGCGGGCAGGCACGGGAGGATCTGGGTGTGCGGAGCGCGGCCACCACTCGTCGCAGGCAGTCGTCCGGGCTGGCGCTGGCGATGACGGCCTGGTAGGGCAGGTCGAGGGTGGCGGCTTCGCGCCGGATGCCGGGGATGCGGGACCGGAAGCGGCGCAACTTCAGCTCGTACAGCGCTGTTCCGTCGCAGCGACGACGGAGAAGCCGGTTGCCACAGGTAACACAGTTCTCGAAGTCGGCGGCAGCAGCGCCGGCGGGCCGGTGGGGGTCGGCGTCGAGATCGGGTTCGCAGGCCGGGCAGACTCGGTGTGCGAGTGATCGTCCGATCACGATGGTATCCGGCGCGGTCAGCTCGATCACCATGACCGGTAGCCCGAGCCGACGGCCGATCTCGCTGATGGTGCGCAGCTGATTGACCGTGCCTGGCAGGTTCTCCAGCACCGTCACGCCGGTCGGCTCCCGGCCGAGCAACGCGACGTCCAGCAGCACGCGGACGGTCTGGTCTGAAAACCAGCCGAGCGGGTCCTCGGTGGCGAACAGGGCCGGGTCGGCGTCGGGGCGGTGCCGGAAGCCTTGGGCGAACTCGCGCAGCCGGAACACCTGCGCGCCGTGGACGGCGGCGAGCTGGGCTGACAGGGTGGTCTTGCCCACGGCGGGCGGTCCGGTCAGCGCGAGGAATCCGGGCACGGCGAAGCACCTCCGTCAGGCGTGCTGGGGTTGGGGCCGGCGACGGCCACCGGGGGGTGTGGTGGTCAGACGGTGGCGGGCTCGGCCAGCGAGGTCGCGAAGCCCGCGGGGATGTCGACCGTGGGCAGCGGGTTGCCCAGCAGTCGGTACATGAGACGTTCGCCGGTGAAGGCGGCTCGGCCGTGCAGCCAGCGGGTGTTGCTCAGCAGGTAGCCGTGGCCGGGCTTGAGCGGCGCCGGTGTCTCCAGGTCGCGCAAGGCCGTCTGCAGCGTGGCCAGCTTCCGGGTGATTTGCGGTGAGAACCTGGCCAGGTCGTCGAGCCGGAACCGGACGACGGTGGTGCCCTCATGCTCGGCGAAGACGGCACCGAGGTGACCTGCGGCACCGCCGAAGAGCACGCTGCGCGGTGTCCGCAGCGCGGCGAGCAACTCGGGGTCGCGCACCGCCAGCTCGTGGTGCAGCCGGGCGCCGTCGACCAGTCGGCACTCGCCCCCGGCGGCGGCACCGCGAGCGCAGAACAGCAGCATGAGCCCGGGAGGCTGGTCCTCGGCCGAGGACTCGGTGTGCACGGTCAGCTCATCGCGGCCGAAGCCGGCCAATCCAGGTCGGCGAGCCAACTCGCCACGATCGTGGATGGCGGTGACGCCGTCCGGATCACTGTCGCGGTGGTGCCAGATGCGCATCACCTGTCCTGCCAGGCGCAACAGCGATGCCCGGTCGGTGACGCCCTCGAAAGTGGCCAGGCCGACGCCTCTCAGCGCAGCCGCAAGCCGGGTCCCGGCTTGACTGTCGTGCGGATCGACACGAACGTGATAGATCATGGTGAGCCCCCTGTCTGACCAACACCACCGTCAGCCCGAGGTGCTGGTCAATCAAGTGACGGATTGTCAAGGTGCCCGCCGCCTGCGGCGACGCCTGTCACGTCGTCGCCGTGTTACGGTCCGCTGACAGCCGACTGCGGAAGGACGCGAACATGTACCGGCCTCACGCCTTCCCGGTGTCCATCAAGGGCGTCTGCGTCCGCGACGGCCGGGTCCTGCTGCTGCGCAACGAGCGCGAGGAATGGGAACTCCCCGGCGGCAAGCTCGAACTCGGCGAGGACCCGGCCGCCTGCGTCGGCCGGGAGATCAGCGAGGAGACCGGTTGGACGGTGCGGGTCGGCCCGATCCTCGACTCCTGGCAGTACCACATCCGCGACGGCATCGACGTGCTGATCGTGACCTACGGCTGCTTCGTCGACGACGACTCGCCGATCACGGTGAGCTCCGAGCACAAGGAAGCCCGCCTGTTCGCCGCCGACGAGATCGCGGCCCTACCCATGCCCGACGGGTACCGGCGCTCGATCCACGACTGGTTCACCCGGCTCGAAACACCGGTAAGCGGATAGGCATGCGCTGCCGGGCCTGCGCCACCTCCGTCGACGAACCTGATGGCGTGCCGCTGTGCCCGGCCTGCGCCGCGGTCACCGGCAGCCCGCGCGAGCCTGCCCGTTCTGCCTCGACGTCCGCGCTGTGGCTGTGGACGAGCCCGCACGCAGCGGCAGCGCTCGCCACCGGCGACCTGGGCGTAATGATCCGCACCTGGCGGCAGGCCACCGGGACGAGCCAGCTCGCCCTGGCCGAAAAGCTCGGCTACGACCCCTCCTACATCTCCATGATCGAAACCGGGCGGCGGGACGTCGTCGACATCGTCAACCGGAGGCGCATCGCCCAGCACCTCGGTATCCCACTGCACCGGGTCGGCGTCACCGACACCGAGGCCGTCGACCACGTCACCATGCTGCAGTTTGGATACTCGACCCTGCGCCTTGCCACGATCGCCCGCCACGCCGGCCACGGTGCCGCCGCCGTCAACGAGCTGTGGCCGCTGGTCGCCCGCCTCGAAGCCCGCGCCGCCGACGGCATCATCGACAAGGACATGCTGCTCCTGCTCGCCCGCGCACGCGCCGAACTCGGTATCTCCCTCGGTTACGTGCTGCCAGAGGAACGGCTGGCGTTCGCCGTACGGTGGACCGGCAGGGCACTGCGCGTCGCCGAACACCTCGACGACACCGACTTGCACGCCTACACCCTGCGCGTACACGGCAACGAACTCCGCAAGGCAGGCAGGGTCAACGCAGCCCTGGTCCGACTCGCCCACGCCATCGCCATCGTCAGTGCCGACCAACGGCCACCGGCGCTCGTCCAACTCGCACGCGCCGCCCAGGACCCCGCGACGTTCGACGCCACGCTCACCGAACTGCACCGCAGCCAGGACCGCCCAGCCTCCGACGATCCGCTCGTCAGCGCCACAGCCCTCCGAGAAGTCCACCTCCGCGGGCTCATCACCACCGGCCGCGCCCCGCAAGCGATCGCCCTGCTCAGTGCCTCCCCGGCTCCCACCCTGCCGACATCGCCGCAATGGCGCATCATCGAGCAGATCACCATTGCCGAGGTGCTGCTCGCCGCCGGAGACGTCACCACAGGCGAGTCCACGCTGCACGACGCCATCGGCGGCGGCGAACGGCACCGGCTGCCCCACCAGCTCCAGCGAGCCGCCCGGGTCGCCCAAGGGCACTGTCACACCGTGGTCGAAGCCGCGTCGGCCGCGCTGAGCCGGTCAACGACCTGCGGCGCTGTGGCGGGCGTTGCCCGGCCGGCCCCTGCCGCTGGCTACCCGACGCAGGGTTGACAACCAGTCACTGACCTGGCCAGCCACAAGGGCCGATCGTGGTTGTCGACCCCGACGGACACGCCGCCGGGGCGACGGCTGGCCTTGCTGCTGTACTCGCCGACAGGCTGCGGTGGTGAGCGCCGGGCGGGCTCACCATGCCGAACGGCTTCTCCCAGTGGCCGGTGAGCCCGCCCTCCAGCAACGACCTTGAGGACGGTGATCCGTGGTAGCCAGTGTGCCATCGCGTGAGGCGTTTCCCCGCGCCGAGAAGTGGCCGGGCACCGGCTCGTCCTCGACCGCACGCTCCGTGCGACCGGCTCCGCGAGCCGCCTTCGCGAGCACGTCGCAACCGGCCGGAGCGTGCCGTGGCGTGGGCGCGCAGACCGCACCCTGCGCGCCCACGCCACCCACCGCGTCGCCGGTGCTGCTGATCGGAGCGCGGTGATGGGCACGACGTACCTGGCGAGCACGGCGTTGGCCAGGGCAGCCGAGGCGCTGGACGCCGTCAACGAACACGCCACGCTCAGCGGCAGCGGCCTGTGCCGGACCTGCCAGGTCGAGGGGCCGTGCCCCAGCCGGACCGATGCGGAGCGAACCCTGCGCAGCAGCGGGATGCTGCCTCGGCGCAGGCCCGGCGTCACCCGACCCGAGCTGATCGGGCTACGCCGTGTCGGCACCCCGTGGCTGAAGCCCGGCGCGGAGGCCCGTCCTGGATGGAGCGGGAATCAGCCTGATCAACACCGGACGACAGCCGGTCAACCAATCCGGACCGGGGCAGGCCACGGTCCCTGCGGCCACGCAACGGGACCGGGACCGACCAGGGGACGGCGAACGGGACCGCCCGCAGCAGCACTACCAGCCCGAATAGCCCAACGAACGAGACGCGAAGCGGGACCGCTCCCGACCGAGCGGGACCGCAAGCGGGACCCAAAACGGGACCGAGCGGGACCCGGGCCCGAAGCGGGACTCGGACCGACAAAGGGACCGGAACCATGACAGCGAGCGGGACCGGGACCGGCAGCGGGACCGACCCGCCGCCAACCACCACGAACAGCGACATCAACCGGAAGGAGTCCCCATGGACGCCCACCGTGCTCACCACGAGCGCCCACCCCGAGGAGGCCTATGCCACCAGCACGCCCAGCCGGACAGGCTGACGACCACGAGGCCGAGCCGGGCCGGACCGCCAGGCGTCCGGTCCGGGACCGGCACGGCCGCCGCGAGGCGTCCACCGCCGCTAGGCGGACCGGTCCGCGCAAGACCACCGGCCCGAGCAAGACGACCAGCCAGCAGTGGACGATCGGGCCGCCCGAGACCGTGCCGATGACCGCCGACGAGTACCGCAAGGCAGTCCAGGCATGGGCGGCGCTGATCGCCTCTTGGTGGACCGCCCACCCACCCGAACAAGACGACGACGAAACATGGCCCCTTCGTTGCGGCCGAACCTGGTTCGGCCGCAACACCACCCCAGCACTTCAAGGAGCCGCTATGGCAGCACAACGAAGCCGACACCCCGCAGGCGGGAGGCGATCACACCGGAAACCATGCTCCGGGTGGCGATCTACACCCGCCGATCCACGGACGACGAGCACCAGCCCTACACCATCGAGGCCCAAACCCAGAAACTGACCGCCTACGTCGACTCCCAGCCCGGCTGGCAGATCACTGCCCGGTTCACCGACGACGCCTCCGGCGCCACCCTCGACCGGCCCGGCCTGGCAAAGGCGCTGACCGCAGCCCGCGCCGGACGTTTCGACCTGCTGCTGGTCTACCGGCTCGACCGGTTCTCCCGCCGCATCCGCGACCTGGCCACCCTCATGGACGACCTCGACGCCGCCGGCGTGCACTTCCGCTCAGCCACCGAACCGTTCGACACCTCCAGCCCCGCCGGACGCCTGTTCGTACAGATGCTCGGCGCGTTCGCCGAGTTCGAACGCGAAGTCATCATCGACCGCGTCATCAACGGCATGGAACGCAAAGCCGCCAAGGGCGAATGGACCCACGGACCCCGCCCCTACGGCTACCTCGTCGACCCGACCACGCACCGCCTCGTCCCACACCCAGACGAGCAGCACATCGTGAAGGAGATCTTCGACCTCTACGCCGGAACCCGGCTCGGCACCCGCGCCATCGCCGCAAAGCTCAACGAGCACGGCACACGCACCCGCGCGGGCAAGCCATGGTCCGGGCACACCATCGGCCGGATGCTGGGCAACCGGCTCTACCTCGGCGAGGTCGGCTTCCGCGACGTCACCGCCGAGCACGCCCACCCGCCCCTGGTCGACCAAGACCTGTTCCACCAATGCCAAGCGATCCTGGAGGCCCGCGGCGAGGCTCACTCCCAACGCGCCGCCGCCAACTCCGACTACGACCTGACCGGCCGGATCACCTGCCCCAAGTGCGGCTGCAAGTACGTCGGCACCTCGGCCACCGGCAAGCTGCGCCGCTACCGCTACTACACCTGCTTCACCCGAGCCCGCTACGGACCCACCGGCTGCGACGCCGCCCGCATCGACGCCGACCTGCTCGACGGCACGGTCGCCGAAGGGCTGATCGACTTCTTCCGCAAACCGGACCTGATCATCGAAGCAGTCGCGGCCGAGCGGACACTACGCGCCGACGGCACCGACCGGCACCAAGCCGAACTCGACGCGATCGCCGGACAGATCAGCACCGCCGAAGCGGCCATCGACCGCTACCTCACCGCATTCGAGAACGGCACCCTCGACGAACGCACCTGCGGCCACCGCGTCCAAGACCTGACCCGCAAACTCGACCAGCTCCGGGCCCGGCAGGATGAACTCCACCAGCTCTGTCACGACCTGCCAGCGCTGCCCAGCCCCAAGGCGATCGACCGCCTGCGCCGGGAACTCGCCCACGTCTTGAGCCACGGAACCCCAGGCCAGCGCAAAGCGGTCATCGAAACCCACGTCGCCGAGATCAAGATCCAGGGCAGCACACTCACCCCGGTCTACAAGATCCCTCTCGAACAACTCGATCAAGACGACGACGGGCCGGTCGAGACATCGACCGGCCCGTCGTTTCGCACAATGGTGCGGGTTGTGGGTCGCCGGGGACTCGAACCCCGAACCCTTCGATCCAGCAAGGAGAAGGAAGCGCCTCCATGACCGCACAGGCGGAGAGTGGACGCGCTACTCAGTCGAATGCTCTGCCAGTTGAGCTAGCGACCCCAGATGTCGATGATTACACCGGCCACACGGACTTGGCCACCGGGTTTCGACAGCACTTTGGACGCGGTGGAGCAGGTGTGCCCTTCCCCTGGAGCTGGACCCGAAGGTGGCGTTGATTCCCGCCGGACAGGCCAAGGCGGTGGTGGGGTCGGACGGCGGTCGTGCCGTTGGTGCCGGGAACGCTGCTCACGCCTTCTCTGGTGGGTGAGGCGGCCATCCCGCCGCCGGGTAAGGTCGCCGCGTCGCTGGCGTTGAAGCCGGGTCAGTACCCGCAGGGCTTGGCTTCTGGGGTGCGGGTGGCGGTGTACATCTCACCAACCGGTCCCGACGATCAGCCGGTGCCCGCATCCAGCGCGGCGGGCACCCCGCCGGTTCGGCTGGCAGCGGTGGTGCTCGGGGTAGACCTCGCCGGGGACGGGCAGGGCTCCACGGTGGTGACGGTGCTGCTGGACGAGGCTGACGGACCGACGTTGGCAGTGGCCTCGACGGGCGGGGTGATGCTGATGCAAACCGCTGCGGGAGGTGCCTGACATGCCGCTGGTGGCAGTGACCTATGTGAAGGGTCGTTCCGGCGCCACCACGACGGCGCTCGGGTTGGCCGCCGTGGCCCCTTCACGCGTACGCCCAGTGGTGGTGGAGTGTGACCCGGCGGGCGGGGATCTGATGTACCGCCTCGACCTCGCCGCGACGCCGAGTCTGGTGGATCTGGCCGCTGCCGCCCGGGGCGCGACCGATGCGCAGGGCGCGCTGGCCGCCGGCCAGCAGGCCCTCGGTGTCGGAGATGCGGCCGTGCCGGTGGTGGTGGCCCCGGCGGGTGGGACACAGACTCGCGCCGCCCTGCCGGAGCTGACCGGTATAGGCGCATCGGTACTGACCACGTCGGATCGGCTCGTGGTCGCCGACTGTGGCCGGCTCGCGCCTGGTTCCCCGGTCTGGCCGCTGCTGCCTCTGGCCGACGTGGTGCTCGTCATGGCGAGAGCGCGCACGGACGAGGTGGCCCACCTACGCGAATACCTGGCTGAATTGGTTGACGTCAACGCCGGCCAGCTAGCCCTGTTGCTCGCAGCCAGTTACCCGGTCGCTGAGGTGGCCAGTGTGCTGACCACCCACATTGCCGAAGAGTTGGCCGCCGCTTCGGATTCGATTGGGGTGCTGGGGCCGCTGCCGGTTGACGGTAAGGCAGCGGCGGTGCTGGGCGGGGAGATGGTCGCGGGACGGCGGTGGCGGCGGCTGCCACTGATGCGCGCGTACACCGACCTTCTTGATGACCTCGCCCTACTGCAGGTCGCCGGCCCCGAGGCCGCCGATGCCCGTCGGGAGGCTTCCTGATGAGTCATCCGTTGGTGGGCCGGTCGTTAGGTGAGCGCCGTGACGGGTACATCAAGGTGACCCTGGCTAATCTGGAGCAGCTCAGCACTGTCAATCCGGTGCTGCGGGAGTGCTTCGCCGCCGCCGTCAGGGTGCGGCTCAACACCCTTGTGGCGGGGCGTACCGGTGCGGGTAAGACCACCCTCCTGCGGGCGTTTGCATCGGTGATCGAACCGGACGAGCGGATCGTGACGATCGAGGACACCTACGAGCTGGCCCTGGACGCAGACAAGACACTGCATCCGGATGTGGTGCCGTTGCAGTCACGGGAGGCCAACGTCGAAGGCGAAGGCGCCATCGACATGTCCATGTTGTTCCGCTCCGGTTTGCGGATGTCGCCGGACCGGGTGATCGTCGGGGAGGTCCGGGGTCACGAGGTGATCCCGATGCTCAACGCCATGAGCCAGGGCAACGACGGCTCACTGGGCACCATCCACGCTTCGTCGTCGGCCGGGGTGTTCCGCAAGCTCGCCCTGTATGCGGCACAGTCACCGAAACGCCTCGATCCGGCCACTACAAACCTGCTGGTGGCGGAGTCCGTGCACCTGGTGGTGCACCTCGGACTCACCGACACCGGCCGACGAGTCGTCACGTCCGTGCGGGAGGTTGTGGACGCCGACGGCTTGTCCGTTGCCTCGAATGAGGTGTTCCGGCCCGACCGCGACGGGCGGGCGGTCCCGGCGGCGCCGCCGTCGACCGGGCTGCTGTCCACCCTCGCCGGGGCCGGTTTCGACCCCCGCCTGGGCGTGGACGGGTTGACCGGAGGCGGGTGACTGTGTGTCTGGCCGTTGCCGTGGTCGTGGCGGTATTGACCCGCTGGCCGGTCGCGGCGGCCCTGTCCGCCGTCGGGGTGTGGGTCCTGCCGGCGGTCATCGGCCCGAACCGTGACCACGCCCGCCGGGTCGCCCGAATCGAGGCCATCGCGACCTGGACCGAGGCGCTGCGCGACAGCCTGTCCGGCGCGGCCGGACTGGAACAGGCCATCACCACCAGCGCCATCGAGTCCCCGGAGCCGATCCGCGACGAGGTGAACCGCTTGGCCACCCGCCTGCAACACGGGTGGCGACTCCCCGCCGCTCTACGGGCCTTCGCCGCCGAGCTGGCCGACCCGACCGCCGACCTCGTGGTCGCCGGCCTACTTATGGCCGCACGCGGCAGCGCCGGGCAACTCGGCGATGTCCTCGGCGAGCTGGCCGCCTCCGCCCGCGCCAAAGTCGCGTCCCGGCAGCGTATCGCCGCCGGCCGCAACCGCACCTCGGCCCGGGTCATCGTCGGCGTCACCCTCGCCATGGTTGGCATCCTCACCCTGATCAACCGGGGCTACCGGCACCGTTCGACACCGCCGCAGGGCAGCTTGTCCTCCTGCTGGCCGGCGGATGTTTCGGGTTCGCGTTCGTATGGCTCGCGCACCTCATGTGTGACCGGGACACGAGTCGGATTTTGCAGGGCGTCGCAGATTCGGCTGGGACTGAGGCGGTGGTGCCGCGACGACCAAGATCCTGCTGTTCGGCGCCGGCACTGGCCTGTGGCTGTGGCTGTGGCTGTGGCTGTGGCTCATCGTCATCGGCTTCGCGCCGCCTACGCCGAGCTGCGGTACGCGCTGACCGAGGCCCGGCTAGCCCGGGTACCGCCGTGGGACATCCTCGCCGTCCTCGGTCAACGCCTCGCCGTAGCCGAATTGCAGCAACTCGCCGCGACCGTCGGCATGGCCGGCACCGAAGGCGCACGGGTTCGCTCCTCGCTGCGCTCCCGCGCGATAGCGATGCGAGAGCGCCAGTTCACCGACGCCGAAGGAGCCGCCAACGCCGCCACCGAACGGATGATCCTGCCCATCGTGGCCTTGTTCGGCGGTTTCTTGATCTTTCTCGGCTATCCCGCTCTCGCCGCCGTGCTCGGCGGCCTTCAAAACGTCCCGCGAGTTCACGAATTCCGAAGTGCGGTCATGCCGGAACTGAAGGGAGGTATGCAGCTATGCGGCGATCCGAGTCCGTGGGTTCACGCACTGCTGGTAAAGCGATAACTGTCTATCACTCGACGATGGCGAGTGCCGGATGGCTACAGTCGGTTGCGCTACCTCAGCCGGTGGTAGACGACGCCTTCGAGGTCGTCGCGGTTGAAGGCGGCTGCGTTGGTGAGGTGGCCGTCGCATGGGCCGACCTTGGTCACTGCTCGGCCGTCTCGCAGAACGATTTGAAGTCCGTGCTCGGGCTCCCAGTCGCATTCGCATTCCATCGAGACGTAGACGTGCTGATCGCGGAAGCTGTCTCGCTCCACGACGATTTCGACGGGGTGGATGTGCGTCCAGACTTGGTCAGGACTGAAGATCGTCACGGGCATGTCGTCGTCGGCAAACTCGGACGCGATGTCCTGGTAGTAGTCGAAGAGTGCTGGTGCGGCGGCCTTCAGGGCAGAGTCGTCGATGCTGAGGAACGCGGTGATGGCTGCGTGGAAGTCTTCCTTAGCCGGATCGTCGTCGTAGCCGTTGACCGTCACGTAGAGAACGCGGTCACCCAGGGCTGGCACGGTGATGGGCTCGCTGCGGTACCACCCGTCGAGGTCTTCAGTTACTGTTCCGAGGCCGGGGAGTTCCATGCGGGCACTTTACGGCAGCGGGCAGGTTGTAGTGGTTTCCCGTTGCACGGCGCCCACACGCCAACCACACCACCGCTGGGGCAGCTGCGGCCCGCTACGCGCCCGATGACATGTGAGGCTCCGGCGCCGACGGGTGAGCCTGGTCAGCCGGCCTAGCTTGCAGTACCTCGATCGCCCGGATGTGTCGGTAGGCGAACCATAGCGGTGGGAACGCTCCGATAGCGAAGGAGAGATCCACGACCGTCCAGAACCACGGGATCTCTCGGAGGGGTCCGCAGATCAACGCCAACGGCACGATTCCGAAACAGGCGATCATGCCGAGCTGGACCACCCAGACGTTGCGTACGGGGTCACGTAGCGGCCCCCAGAACGCGACCGCGAGCACCAGGTGAGCGAACGCCAGCCAGTCGGTCCCGTACCGCATGAACGGGTAGCGCTCTCCGGTCTCGACCAGCCCGAGGTGCACCCGCTCAATCCAGTCGACTAGTGCCGGCAGGTGGTCGGCCAGCGGGTCGACGACCCTCAGCAGCCAGCGAACTTCGATCTCGAGTGGGAACGCGGTCACCCCACTGAGGAACAGCCCCACCACTACGATCCACAGCCAGACACGGATGCGCAGGAGGCGCTGCTCGACGTTCATGTCGAGCAGGGTAGCGGTGGGCGTGTGCGTTCACCTGCACGCCCTGGTGCGTGCGCCAGCGCGGGCCAGCGCCGAACGGCTCCTGAGGCACGCACCGTCAGGGAAGGAGTCCGGGAAGCCGGGCACGTCCATCGGGATGACGTGCGTTGGTGTGCGTTGGGGATGCCAGCGGCATCACCTGGGTAGGGTCGCCTGGAATCGCTGTCCTGAGGGGACGGCGACACGACAGTTTGTAAGGGTTTCAGGGCTTGCCGGGGTGACTGCCGTTGGGGTAGGCATCACATCACGATCGCGTCTGCGGAATATCTCTTGCATCCACCCCACGGTGCATTTACCTTCGATGTGCAAGGTCAAGCGGTCCACACCACACCTCGAGGAGCTTCCCGTGTTGCAGTACATGCCCACCGAATCCACGCGGGTCGCGCCGCGCGGCGGTGTCGTGCTGCCCTCGATCGGGCGGGCCCACGACCTATGTGGCAACGAGCGAAACTACTGGCAGCCTGGGCGCGAATAGCAGCAGCGAAGCTGCGAAGCCGCCCACCCGCCAGGGACCGGGCGGCATTTCTGTCTATCCCGACCAGTGCGTAGGGGTGTAGCTCAACGGCGAGAGCATCGGCCTCCAAAACCGATGGTTGCAGGTTCGAATCCTGCCGCCCCTGCTTACCGTTTCCGGCCACCATCGGAGACACCCGTCTATTCTCAATTCCACAGTGGATGGCATAAGTATGACCCCGGCCGGTGCCTCAAATACGGGCCCGGCCGGGGAAACACCTCCGGGACGAGGGAGACGGCTAACCCGCTCGCTTTGGGAGCGAGAGACACGGGGTTCGACACCCCGGTCCCGGACCATGGGGCTGTAGCCCAGCACGGAGGAGCACGCCGAAGGCCACGGGTTCGCATCCCGCCTGCTCCACGCACGCCCGCCAAGCTCAGACGGTAGAGCGCTCGGTTGAAGCCCGAGAGGTTCCCGGTTCGACCCCGGGGGCGGGCACGTCGACCGGTTCGCGCGCGTCGCCCGCGTCCGTCGTCGCAGATCGCGGGCCGTTGGAGCAAGCTGGCAGCTCACCTGGTTCTCAGCCAGGAGGTTACGGGTTCGAACCCCGTACGGCCCACGCACATCACATGCCATGCGGTCGTGGTGAACTCGGCGGACACGCCGGTCTTCCAAACCGGAGCAGCGGGTTCGATGCCCGCCGGCCGCTTTCGATCCGGGGTGCTCTGCTGGCAGGGGCGACGGGACGTTGGATCCCGGTACAGACGCAGGTTCGATTCCTGCTCCCGGAGCCCACGCCCCGGTAGCCCAACGGCAGAGGCAACCCGTTCAAGGCGGGTGACGTGGGGGTTCGAATCCCTCACGGGGCACGGCACCACACGCACACAGGAGGAAAGGAGGGGCCCAGGTGAACGCGGTCCTTGTCATCAACGCCGACCTTGGGCCCCTGCACCGGGTCACGGTCGCCCACGCGATCCGCATGCTGTGCCGGCGGGTCGCCGAGGTCCACGAAGCGGTGCCCGACCGGCTGATCGGCGTGTTTCCCATGCCGAGGGTCGTGCGCCTCGTCCGGTACGTGGTCACCCGCTGGCGTTACACCACCGGGCCTGCTTGGTCCCGGTCGGGGGTGCTGCACCGCGATGACCGTCGGTGTGGCTACTGCGCCGGCCCAGCCGCCACCGTTGACCACGTCCTGCCCCGATCCCGGGGCGGTAGGAACACCTGGACCAACACCGTCGCCGCTTGCGCCGCCTGCAACCAGGCGAAAGGCGACCGGACACCGGCCGAGGCCGGCATGCGGCTGCGGACCACCCCGCGCACGCCGTCCTGGTCGTCGATGACGCAACGGTGACCCAGCCGGCGGGCCATCACCCCGCCGGCGCGATGCGGGCTGGTGCAACGGGCAGCACGTCCGGCTCTGGACCGGAAAGAGGAGGTTCGAGTCCTCCGCCCGCAGCGACGCCCTCGTAGCCCAACTGGTAGGAGGCAGCGGCATGAGGTGCCGCGCAGTGCACGTTCGAATCGTGTCGAGGGCACTCACCGAATCGCCGGCCGCGTCCCGCCCGCGGTCGACGCTTGGTGTGCCGGTGTAGCTCACGGTGGTTGAGCACCGCACTTGTAATGCGGCGGACGCGGGTTCGATTCCCGCCACCGGCTCTGGCCTGCCGACGTAGCTCAGGTGGTAGAGCGCTTCGCTCATAACAGAGAGGTCCCGGGGTTCGAGACCCCGCGTCGGCACCACGCGCTCGTGGTGGAACGGGGATACACGCCGGCCTCAGACGCCGGTGCCGAACAGGCATGGGGGTTCGACTCCCCCCGAGCGCACCCTGCCGGGCACCCTTGTGCGCGGGCGGGCCTGCGGAGGGCCGCGATACGGGTCGAATGCCGGTGCACAGCGTCGCCTTGCAAGCCTCGCATGCGGGGTTCGACTCCCCGTCGATCCACGTGCGCCGTGACTCAGGGGCTACAGCGCCGGCCCGTCACACCGAGAAAGGCGGCACCGAGCCGGTGCAGGCAGGCACCGGGCCGCTCACGCACGGGTAAGGGACCCGTCTGTCCACACTGTCGTCGTGGCCAAGAAGGTGAAGGCACCGAGCTGATAACTCGGAGATGCGGTGGTTCGAACCCACCCGACGACACCACACCCCCGTGGCCCAGATGGATAGGGCGCTGGATTACGAATCCAGAGGCCGCGCGTTCGAATCGCGCCGGGGGTACAAATCAGGATGCGGCGCAGCTTGGTAGGCTGCCACATCCTCGGGGCGGGAGAGCATCGGTGGGAAACCGGTCATCCCGACCAACGGGCTGTAGCGCAGCTTGGTAGCGCGCTCGCTTTGGGAGCGAGAGGTCGCCGGTTCGAATCCGGCCAGCCCGACGGTGAGGCCACCCGATAGGTGCCGGGCGACGTCTCGAAAACGGTCTGGGTCGAAAGGCCTTGGGGGTTCGACTCCCTCCCTCACCGCCGCGCGCCGTTAGCTCAATCGGTAGAGCTACTGACTCTTACTCAGCAGGCTCCGGGTTCGAGTCCCGGGCGGCGTACCATCTGCCCCGCTAGCTCAGCGGATAGAGCACCGCTCTTCTAAAGCGGGTGTCGCTGGTTCGAGTCCAGCGCGGGGCGCAGCACGATGCCGCCGGCGCCTGATGGCCGGGCTCCGGACTTTTAATCCGGATTGCGGAGGTTCGATTCCTCCCGGCGGCACTCGCGGGGTAGAGGAGTTCGGTCGTCCTCGCCGGCCTCATAAGCCGGAGATCGCGTGGTTCGAATCCCGCCCCCGCTCCCGCCCCGATAGCTCAGCGGGAGAGCGTCCGTTCGACACGCGGAAGGTCGCTGGTTCGACACCAGCTCGGGGCACACACGCGCGTTCGGCTATGGGTAGGCCCTCGTCCTTTCACGGCGATGAAGCGTGTTCGAGTTCCGCACACGCGACCATTCCGGTGTCGCCCAGTCGATAGGGCAGCGGACTGTTAATCCGCCCATGCGCTGGTTCGAATCCAGCCACCGGAGCCACGCCCGTGTAGCTCAGCGGTAGAGCGGCGCTCACACACAGCGCAGACATCCCGTGTGAATTGGTATCAAGCTGCGGCGTATTCGAGGCGTTCTGTGAGGTTGGGACAGGCGGTCTCTTCGTCGTAGGTGGTCTTGGTTTTCAAGCAGCCGTGGAGCACGCCGACGAGTCGGTTACCGAGCTGGCGCAGCGCGGCGCGGTGGCCGACGCCGCGGGCGCGGAGTTGGTCGTAGTAGCGGCGGGCACCGGGGGAGGCACGTATGGCCGTGAGCGCTTGCAGGCCAACTGCGTCGACGAGCCGGTTGTTGTGCACGTGGCGGGCCAGCACGACCTTCCTCTTGCCGGACTGCCGCGTGATCGGGCTGGTGCCGGCGTAGCTCTTGCGGACCTTGACGCTGGCGTAACGGGTCTTGTCGTCTCCGAACTCGGCGAGCACCCGGGCGCCGAGCACAGCGCTCAGCCCGGGCTGGCTGACGTAGATGCAGCGTCCGGGTGCCGCCCTAAATGGGTCCTCACCTGCTCTTGCATAGCCTTGATCTCGGTGTTGAGGGTGGTCAGGAAGGCGACCTGAGCACGGACCATGGCAGCATACGCGGTCGTCACCACAGGCGGCTGGCCCAGGTGGTCGGCCCGTAGCGCGTCTCGGATCGCCTCGGCCTTGACCGCGGCGTGGTGGCGCCGTGCCCGCTTAACCGCAGCGAGAATCCTCGTCAAGGGCAGCCGGGCGGCCGAAGCCGGCTAAGGTGCCCTGGCCAGCAACTCCAGCGCCTCCGACGCGGTCAGGTCAGCGAACGCGGCCAACGCGGCTGGGAAGTACTCCCGCAGTGCGCTGCGAAGCCGCAGCATGTGCCTGGTCTGCTCCCAGATCAGCGTCTTGTGATAGCGGGTGACGACCTTGACCGCCTCGGACTGGTCGCTGTCGCTGCTGACGTGCTCGGCGAACGCCCAGATCACCCTCAACCGCGCCGTGATCATGGCCGACGACAGGTTCCGCGCCGTCTGCTGGGTTGCCAGCCATCGAGCATCGCCGCGAACACCTGTTCTTCTCCGGCCGTAGCAGCGCTACCCCGGACGCCACGTGGATAAAGGAGTTCGGCTTCGCCGAATCTGAATGTTGCGGAGCACCCCCACGTGCGCGGGGAGGACATGCGGACATACCGCTGGTCACCGTGTCGGGCGGAGCACCCCCACGTGCGTGGGGAGGACCTATCGGCGGAGGACCGGCGCTCTATCGAGACCGGAGCACCCCCACGTGCGTGGGGAGGACCCGGGCGGCCGGTCCGGAAGGTCTCGATCGCCGGAGCACCCCCACGTGCGTGGGGAGGACTAGGCGCGTTCGTCAGACACTCCCATCAGCATCGGAGCACCCCCACGTGCGTGGGGAGGACCTGAGCACACGTTCGACCCGGCGCATCCACTTGGGAGCACCCCCACGTGCGTGGGGAGGACCGCGAGGACCGCTAGGAGTTGCTGGCCCGTGGCGGAGCACCCCCACGTGCGTGGGGAGGACGTACGTCGGGGCGTTGCGGCGGCGGCGCGTTGTGGAGCACCCCCACGTGCGTGGGGAGGACCGGGAACTGGCCGCAGAGTGGGATACCAGCGTCGGAGCACCCCCACGTGCGTGGGGAGGACACGACCCGGGCGGCCTCCTGGGTGCGGTCGGACGGAGCACCCCCACGTGCGTGGGGAGGACTGCAGGGTGTTGAAAGCGAACTCGTCGGCGTACGGAGCACCCCCACGTGCGTGGGGAGGACAGTCGGCCCATCAAGGCCATCCAGATCAGTCACGGAGCACCCCCACGTGCGTGGGGAGGACGTGCGACTGTCCCTTGGGCATGGAAGAGGTCACGGAGCACCCCCACGTGCGTGGGGAGGACTGACGACTGATCGTGACGTTCGAACACGCAATCGGAGCACCCCCACGTGCGTGGGGAGGACGCCACCACCCAGCACCAAGCCCTCACCGGGTACGGAGCACCCCCACGTGCGTGGGGAGGACGGCGGTCACCGCCACCCCGTACCGCAGGGTCGCGGAGCACCCCCACGTGCGTGGGGAGGACCCGCTCAACGGCATGTTGTCCGTGGTCGATGACGGAGCACCCCCACGTGCGTGGGGAGGACCTCAGCGGGTCCGTCCGGCCGTGTTGGGTTGGTGGAGCACCCCCACGTGCGTGGGGAGGACGCCCTCGCCGACGCCCAGGAGCTGATCGCCGTCGGAGCACCCCCACGTGCGTGGGGAGGACCTCAGCGGGTCCGTCCGGCCGTGTTGGGTTGGTGGAGCACCCCCACGTGCGTGGGGAGGACGCCCTCGCCGACGCCCAGGAGCTGATCGCCGTCGGAGCACCCCCACGTGCGTGGGGAGGACCACGCGGAGCTATTAACTCGGGGGTTCTCTACCGGAGCACCCCCACGTGCGTGGGGAGGACGATGACATCCGGCAACCAGCCATGGGCGACTTCGGAGCACCCCCACGTGCGTGGGGAGGACGCCAGCAAGACCACCAGGGCGTAGGACCACAACGGAGCACCCCCACGTGCGTGGGGAGGACTGACCTGTGTCCTGCGACGATGATCCGATCGACGGAGCACCCCCACGTGCGTGGGGAGGACGGCGAGAGCGGCCGAAACCTCTGGCGAGGCAACGGAGCACCCCCACGTGCGTGGGGAGGACCCGTCTTCCAAGTCAACCATCGTGCCCTCGGCCGGAGCACCCCCACGTGCGTGGGGAGGACTCAAATTGCCACACCACATGCCAGGTGTGTGCCGGAGCACCCCCACGTGCGTGGGGAGGACACTTACTGACCTGCGGTTTTACCAGCCTTCCGGCCAGACGGTTTCTGCTGGGGTGGAAGCGTCGTCGTGGTGTTCATTGGGGCTCATGGCTACTAGGGTGAGGCCGTCGAAGTCGACCGGGCGGCGTCTGCGTGCTCCTGCGGTCCGTAGAGAGAAGCCTTGCTCGTTGTCGTCTGGGTGGATAAGGACGGCGGCGCCGTCGCCGACGACGCTGCTTGCTGCGTTCCATAGCTCGTCGCGGACCTTGGCTGAGAGCGTTCCGACGAACATGCCGGGTGTTACTTCGATCATCCAGCGGCTGAGTGCGCCTCTTAAGTGATCGGGTACGGCGGTGGTTGCCAGGACGATAAGGGAAGCCATGCTAGTCCCAAGGGTCTGAGCTGTAGTTAACTCCGGACGGCATGGCTCCCATCTCTGGATCCCAGAGTGAGGTGATTTCGGCGGCAGGTTGCCGCTGTTTAAGCGTGCTGTCGGGGTCGAGTAGATGTTGGATGTCGGTAACGATCGTCGGCATCAGCTTGAGCAGACGGAACCCGTCGCGCAGCTTGCGGCGTACGTCGCGTTCGGGTTGGGCGGAGGTACTCATGGAGAAGGCGAGCGGCACGGTGACCTTGGCCTTGTAGAGGTCGGCGATGTCGTAGACGAAGGCGTGTTGGGTGCCGTTGTGTACGAAGCCGAGCGCCGGTGAGCAGCCCAAAGCGAGGATGACGGCGTGGACCACTCCATATAGGCAGGCGCTGGCCGCTGATAGCGCAAGGTTGACCGGGTCCTGGGTGTCCCACTTGTTGGGGTCGTAGTTGCGGCGGAATTTGCCGGTTCGATACTTCTGAGCCAACAGGCGGTAGAGCGTTTTCATACGCTGGCCTTCCATACCGCGGAGCTGGGCCAGCGTGGTGCCTTCGGGGACGGCTTCGCCGAAGCGTTGCTCGTACATGCGTATCGCTACGTGCAGTCGGGTGTTGTCGTCGGCCCAGCAGCGGGCCTGCTTTTCCAGCCAGTTGGTGGTCAGAGAGGTGGGGGTGATGCCGGCGTAACAGCGGACGACGCCGGAGCCGACGCAGACGACGGTAGTGCCGTGGCGGGCGAGGGTGGACAGGGCGTGGTGGGTGATCGAGGTGCCGGGTCCGAGGAGAAGGCAGCTGAGCGCGGCTGTGGGCAGATAGACGCGTTCGGCTCCTTTCGGGGTATCTACCTGGGCGAGGACTCCGGTGTCGTCTTGGACGATCCGAACGATGTCGGCGTAGAGGAAGCTAAGCGAGTCCGCCACGCGGGGCAGCATGGCCAGGGTCGGTGCGGCGAGTCGCCGCTGGGCGCTGGTGCTCATCGCATCGGTGCGAGGCTGAGTAGACCGCAGCCGAACGAGCGTCCGCGGCCGATGCCGGCCAGCACCGCTGCGCGGACCTGGTCCGCGTCGGTGATCACCGCTTGTCCTTCGAACAGGGTGATGGCGTGACGTACGGGGATGGCGCGTCCGCGAGCGGCCGGTTGTGGCTGGGCGCGCAGGTGACGCAGATCGAGTCCGGTGGCCTCGGCCTTGCGCTGCCACCACTGCTCGGCCTGCTGGCCAGACAAGGCGATGACCTTGCCGGCGCTGTTGCCCTTCCACGCTCGTTTGGATGCGTTGGCAGCGATCCGGTAGTGCATCGCCATTCCGTTGGTCAGGGCCTTCAGTAGCGGGCTGATGTCGCGGGTGTCGACGGTGGCGTAGCCGTCGGGCAGCCGATTCGGGTCAGGTGGCAGGGTGGTCTGGACCAGGAGCATCGGGCCAGTGGTGGTGTGGTCGAGCCGGAAGAGCACGCCCGCGTGGTGTCGTGGCTGTTCGCCCAGACCGTCCGGCACCAGCGACATCACGCGACGGTGCAGGGCGGTCGTGTCGCGTAGGTCCCGTCGTGCCGCCGAATGGCGGAGGTCAAGTGCGATCCGGGTCAGCCAGGCGATCACGTTCGGACTCCTCGCAGGTGCTCGTCCAGTGCGTTCAGGTAGTTGAGGCCGGTGCCGGCGCACAGATCGGCGGGCAGGCTGCGGGTGGTGACGTAAACCTGGCGGGTGAGGTATCGCCGTCGACGCGGGTCAGGGCTTCCGGACACTGGTTCCATGGGTACGTCGTTGAGTGTCATCCGGCTGATGGAGCCGTCGCCGTGGGGTGCCCCGGTGACGAAGTCCACCCTGACGGTCTCCTCATCGCCCGGGGGGCGGCGTCGGTTGAGCGGCAGGTGTTCTAGGTGGCCGACGGGGTCGGGGACCGGGCCGGAGACCAGGAACGGGTGCGCCACGGGGCAGGAGCGGCGTCCGAGATACGGACCCCAGACCGGGTTGTTCAGGGCCGTGTGAATTTGACCCACGAGATCGTCCGGGCCGGTGACCGCGACGGTGAACACCGCGTCTGCCAGGTAGAACCGACGCGACACGATGGTGCCGGCACCCGCCGTCCTGCGTTTGCCTTCTGCTGTCGGTACGGTCCGTTCCGGCGGCGCACCACCGCCGACGGTGTGGAAATCGGACATGACCGTGCCGGGCCGGTCGACGCGGACAGTGAACTGCACCGGGGCGAGGTCGCTGAGCGGCTCGCCGCGGTGCCTGCCCTGAGCGGCGGCGATGATGCCGATCATGGCCGATCGGGTGGGGACGGTGCCGGTGTCTCGGACGCTAAAGGTGCTGTGGTCACCCCACGATTGCATGGGCCCGGCCAACCGCAGCAGCAGCCCCGTCATTTCGCCCTCAGTTTGTCGACGGCGGTGGCGATCAGGTTGTCGAAGCTCTGGCGAGTCTCGCCGAGCTGTTCCAGGCCTTTGTCGTCGACGCTAGCGCAACCGTGGTAGACCATTCCCTGGTCGCCGATTAGTCGGTAGATCTGTCCGGCGTACTCGGCGAGCTGCCGACGTGACGGCTCGGCGTATCCGCTGTCGAATGTGGCCCGTACCGGGGTTTCGAAGGCGCTGGCCAGTGATACCGGTCGGTCGGTGCGAACCGCGATGTAGGCCAGTTCGGGAACCGTGAACGGTGCGGTGGCGTTCTTTTTGGCCTGCGGCATGGCGGTGATGAACGCCGACAGGAACACCCTGGTCAGCTCGACCGCGGTGGCCGGGTCGCCGAGGTTGTGGGCAAGGTCTTCCAGGTTGACGCTGGCGTACCGGTAGAACGTGCCGGTGCTGAACTCGGCGCTGTTCATGTGCCCGCTGCCGGCCTGGTCGGCGTCCTGCTTGAGGTCATCGACGGCAGTGAAGAAGTCGACCTGCGGGTCCGTGCCGTGGGTGGTGAACGCGTGGGCAACCTGGACCGCCCCGTCGACGTTGCTGCCGGGCAGTTCCGCCAGCATCCGCCCGAACAGGTTGATCACATCGCTGCGGTGCTCCATCGCCGCGCGGACGGCGTCGGCAGGCAAAGGCGCCTCACCCCTTTTGAGCTTGAGCGCGCCGGACCGCAGGCCGATGAGCCGATCACGCTGCTGCATACAGACATCAGCGAGCATCTCGAAGGCCCGCTCCGGCAGGTAGAACAGCACCTGCGCCTCACCGGTGGCTTTGTCCACCTTGAAACCGTCGGCCTTGACCGCGATCGTGGCGAGCGTGGCCATGACCTGCGTCGCCGCGAAGGCCGCCAGCTCCGAGTCCCAGTCGGGCCCGGTGAGCCGAGCCTGGATGGCCTGCGGCAGCCGCCGGGTGCGCTTGGCCTTGTCACCTGACGATTCCTCCAGCTCCCGCCGAACGGCTCGCTTCCAGGATTGGCTGGAGACCCGGGTGCGATCGGCGTAGCCGAAGCGCACAGTCTTGGGTGAGCCCAGATCGTCGCGGTTGAGATTGGCGTATGGGACGGTCTGCAGCACATGGATGTCGACGTAACGGGCGGTCATGCGGGCTCCTCCAGGCTCGGGTTGTATTTCTGCTGCTCGGCGCGGCGGTCGGCTTCGTGCAGGGTGCGGTAGTAGGACTGGAGCCATCGCTTGGCGACCTGGTCACGGCGGTACCGCCACTGACAGAGGTCGTCAAGGAGTTGCCCCCAGTTCACCTGGACCTCGACCATGGCGAGATGCCGCACCACCCCGGCTAGGTGTTGGTAGACGCCGGGGTAGCCCTGCCGGACCAGCAGATGCAGTCGCTTCTCCGCGGTAGCTCGGTTCATCGCCCGACGGCCAAGGCCCGGCCGGCACACCGCCCAGGCCAACGACTGCCCCAGATTGGGGCGGTAGTCCGGCGTGATGTCGGCGTCCGCTGCGGCTACCTGCTCGGCGTCAGTGACGTTCGCTGGCTCGACGTCGCTGGATTCGACGTTTGGCCTGTCACGAACCGACGCGGCGATCATCGCCGCTACGGCGTAGTGGGCATACTCGTGTTCCTGCGTCACCGACGCCGACAGCAATGGGGCGACAACGGCATGCATGGTGTGCGCCTGCTCGGGAGGACGACGTAGGCCTCGACGCAGCGCCGCACGCTGACCACGATCACGGCGGCACCGCTCGGTGACCCGCCTCGCGAACCGGTCGGATGGCCGTTCTTCAATCTCCGTGGACATCACGCGCCCGATCCCTTCCTCGACGGAGTTGTCAACAGCCGATGCGCTGTCTGCGTGGCCCGCACCAGCCGCGGTGAGCTGGCATCGCCATCCGCGGCGTGGTCGATGGCCTCGTGCCCTAACCGCGCGAAAGCCCGCCCGCCCTCGGCGAAACGGCCGTCTCGCACGTGCTCCCAGAACACCGCCTCGGCTCGCGTCCAGTAGTACGCCTCACCCGTATGAGCCCACGGGCCCTCTCGGTCCTTGACGCTAACCAACTCCCGCCAAGCCTGCCGCAGTGCGGCCCCGACACGCCGGCCGATCGACTCCGCCGCCCGGGTCAACAGGGCCACGCCGTCGGCGGTCACCGGGTCGCGCTCACTCAACCAACCAAGAACTGGTGGGGTCAGTGCGATGAACCACTGCCGATCCTTGGCCTGCCCGTCTTGATCGAAGCCATACGCGCGCACCCGTCCGTCGAGACCGAGGTCGGCGGCGACAGCCATGATGTCGGGACGATGCGTCTTGACCTCGGTGTTGCCGCCCAGCAGGGCGTCAACGTCCCGCCACAGAGCCCGGGAGCCGTCGGCCGGCAGCTGGTACCAGCCGCCCTCCTTGTTCTGCCGACGCACCACGTACGGATCAGGGGACGCCGCCCCGGGAAGCCGCCACGCCCAGGTGACGTAGGCATCCGACACGGCCTCACCGGCGGCGTCTGGAACCAGCAGCACAGCATGCCGCGCACGGCCCGTCAACGCGCCACACGGCCACGACACCGACCATGGCGCACCGAGCGGATCCGGCAACTCATCGCGCTCCCACGGACACAGGTCAAGCCCCTCGTCCTGCCCTGATGACACCCGTGGGGGCACCCCCACGACCAGCGACTCGAACAGGTTCTCCCCGAGCGGGTGATAAGACATGGCCCCCCGCAGCGGGCCGGCGTTGCTGTTGGCGAACTTCTGCCCGGCCACCTCACGGCTGCTGCACCGCCCAGATGCGCCGTAATACAGCTGCGCGATCAGGTACCACGCCGCCTCCCCCGGAGCCAGAGCCACCGCGTCGGCATCCGTGTGATGGCCGAACCACACCTGAGAGTTGCCCGCTGGACGGTCGAACACCAGCTTGTTGACCCCGGAGGACTTCGGACACTCGACAGCAAGCCGGGGATCCTGCATCCACGGACGAAGCGCATCGAACAGGTCAAAGCGGTCTGAGTATTTCGCAAAGTAGGCACCGACGTCGCCTGCGGCAAACCCGCCCTGGTCAAGCAGCCACTCCTGCCGCTGCCGCCACTGTGGCCCACGCAGCATGTCCAGGCCCGTCACCCGTGCAGTGATCGCGTACAGAATTCGCCACAACCCGGACGCCGCCGGCGGCACCGGAACAGCCAGGTCATCGAACTCCGCCGCACGAACGAAAAGCTCACGGAGGCCGACCAGCTCCAACTCACTCTTGGCAACCACCGGTATCCACGGCTGGTCTGTCAGGTCGAAAGATTTGATCATAAGCGTGATCGCTTCCACTTGAAGGCCCACTGACGTTGCCAAACTCACGTGTCGACGCGAAGTTGCATGTCATCTACATGACTTACAGTCGGTGAGATCCTCACCGTGGGGGTGCTCCGGTCGTCGGCCGCATCCACGACCCATGGCAATTAACTTCCTCAATATTGGCGCGGTGTGCGGGTTGCTGGCGGCGCTGCCGCCAGCAACCCGCACTTCACTCCGTACGGCTCACATCCACGTCACGAGCACATGGATCACAATCACCACGACGGTCAGCACCGTTGCAGCCGGCAACCGGAGGGAGATGCCGAGCCCTGCTTCACACCGTTCCATAATTCCTCCAAAAGGTTTTGGCCGAATCTAGGTACAGCGGGAAGGGCTCGGGCAAGCCCAAGATCGCCGTCTCGCAAGCCGCCGCATCCAACCCGGTGGAGACCCCACAGCTCTCGAGCTGGCCTGAACGTAAGCAGGCGCTGATGATTGCGATACAAGCCACACTAACTACGTCCATCGTTCGTTGCGCTTTGCTCACTCACTCACCACACCAGGCTGCCGTCCTTCCGAAGAGGAGAGAACTACCAGCCCGAGTTCGGGGTCAAGGTGCACTGATCGACGAGCCCAAGCGGCCGACCCGGGCCCGTCGGGGAGGATCGGGAGCCACAGCGGCCGGAGACGCTTCAGCCAGGCGTTGTTGCTCCAGGATGCTGGCAAGGTGGTGGGTGGGTCATATCCCGTGAGGATGTCGGTTCGGAGCGGGATCGTCTCCTGGAGGATCATCCGTACCTCTTGGCTAGAGAAGCGGCCGTCGGGTCTCGCCCCGCGCTGCGGTAGCAGGGTGCGCCGCTCGGGGTCGAGCCACTGCCTGCCGCCAGCGTCGAGGTAGCAGCAGAGCACCCGCTCCGACTCAGCTCCCAGGCGGGTTGATGCACGCCACTCCGGCGTTTCGGTAAGACTCAGCGCTGCCAGGTCGGCCACCTGAGCGGGATCAGGAATGACACCGAGTTCAGCCATCCCACGTAGGGCCATCGCCTCGGCGCGGTACTCGTCGTATTCGGCGCTTAGCACGGGATCGTGGTCGACTGACTGTGGCGAATACACCGCTTCCACTTGGTTCTGCACCGCGTGCGGAACGGCGATCCTGTCGGTCGCCGCCAGCCGAAGGTGCGTAGCCCGCAGCAGGTACCGCGCGTACACGTCTCCCCAAGCAGCTGGCCTGACATGCTCGATACCGTCCGGGCCCCGCGGGTCGAGAACCACCACCCGCGGTTGCGCAGCCCAAGGCGGCCTCGTCCTGCGGTGTCGATGACACCGGCCGGCACGCTGCAACAGCTGCGCCATCGGCGCCAGATCCGTCACCAACAGGTCGAAGTCCAGGTCAAGTGACTGCTCTAGCACCTGAGTAGCAACTACGATCATCGATCTAGGACGATTGCCGTCCTTCCCCAGCCGACCGATGATCTGCGTCGTAATCTCCTCCCGGCGCCGAGCCGGGAAACGGGAGTGCAGCAGCACCACATCCACTCCCCCGGACGCCCAGTCACGAACGACGCGGTAGGTCTGCTGGGCGTCGTTGACCGTGTTGCAGACCACGGCAGCGCACCCACCCTGCTCGACCACCGGCGCCAGCACCTGCCGCACCACGGCCCTACGATCCGCTGGGTCGCTCTCCGACCCGACGAGGTGACGAACAGGGCGTACGTCGAGCGTGAACTCCACGGTCCTACCCGAGACCAGGGCCTCCCGCATCGTTGGTGAGATCGAAACCGTGTCACGCCCCTGGATCGCCGGCACGAACGTCCAACCCGGATAGGGCACAGGCGTGTTGGTCGGCCCGACGCCAGCACCCTCTTCGTACGCCCCTACAAGAGTCGCCGCCTGCGACGAGGGCAACGTCGCCGACAGCAGGACGACCGGGCATCCGTAGGCCCCCAACCAGTTCAACAGGCCACACAGCAGGGAGGTCGTGAAGTCGTCGTACGCATGCGCCTCGTCAACGACGAACACCTTGCCCGAGAGAGCGAGCAGACGCAGCGCGTTGTGCTTGGTGGTCAGCACGGCAAGCAACGCCTGGTCCACCGTACCCACCGCCATGGGCGCCAGCAGCCCCCGCTTGGGGCCGCGCAGCCACTCCGGTGCCACCACATCACCACTGGGTTCATCGGACACCACCTCAGCCGCACCACCAGGGTCGACAACCGCCCGAGCCTCGTACTCAGCGTTCAACCACGACATGCTGTGCAGCAGCGTGACCGGCGCCGGACCGGCGGCAAGCCGGGCGGCAAACGCTCGTACCCGGCGATACATCTCGTCGGAGGTCGCCATCGTCGGCAAAGCGAAGAAAAACCCGTGCGCCCCGCATACCTCGGCCAACCTTTTGGCAGCCACCAAAGCGGCTTCAGTCTTCCCGTCCCCCGTAGCCGCCGTCACGACCAACAGACCCGGACTGTCGACCACCGGCAGCAACTCCTCAATGATCGACCGCTGAAGGGCGTTCGGACGGTGCGGGAACAGATCCTCGAAACCCAACGCCCGATACGACGGTGACCCTAAGCCGGCGTCGTCGAGCAGGGCGGCAGCGGGCGCGGATAAGACCGCGAGATGAGTCGACACAGCTTCGGCGCCCGTGTACTGCGGCACTCGTGAAGACTGCTGACGCAAGAAGTGCTCCTGGCTGGCCAGCCAGTCCGCGAGGATCACGACCCCCGTGACCAGCACACTGGCCGCGGCACCTATCGCCGGCGGCCGCTCGGGTGAACCCACGGCCTCGTGCACCACCCGCACCAGGGCGGCGCGCTGCTTCGACCAGCCGCCCTCGCCCAGCTGCAACCGGCCACCATGGGGACCACTGGTTTGCTGGAACCGCCCGTGATGGCCGCCGACGATCTGAGCGACGCGGTAGGCCAAGCGGTCACTGACCCGCCTGACCAACCGCGGATACCCCAAAGGAGCAAGAAGACCCGGCATGGCCAACTGACCAGCGGTGTCGTGCCTCAACGAGCCATCGCCTACAACATCCTCATACGAACCAGCACTCCGCAGCGCATCGAACGCGCTCCCGTCCTTCTTCTGAAACCCTGGGGTTGCCTTGCCGACATCGTGTAATCCCGCCCAAAACATGATCAACGATTTAGCGTGACTGTCGTCGGTGGCCAGCTCCTCCGTGATGACCCTCCGTTGGTTCGGGGCCAGATAGCGATCCCACAACGCACCAGCAACGGCCGCGGTATCAATCAAATGCCAGAGCAACGGATACGGTCTCAGGAGATGGCTAGACTTGCCCCAAATCCCAGCATCGACCCCGTCATGGTCGACCCCCAATCCGACCCCCTCCATTCGTACCCGCTCGGCAAGGGCATCAGCATGCAACCACAGCCATACGACACCACAACTCGATCGACGCAAAACCGCTTCCACGGCTGATAAACGCGCAGGTCACAAAGTGTCCTCCCCACGCACGTGGGGGTGCTCCGTTCACATCGCCGGAGAAACCCCGGCCAGATCCGTCCTCCCCACGCACGTGGGGGTGCTCCGAATCGGGCCTCGGGTTTGGGCTCCGCGAGCACGTCCTCCCCACGCACGTGGGGGTGCTCCGCGGCGCGTCGGCCGCTTCACCGACGGGCTCATGTCCTCCCCACGCACGTGGGGGTGCTCCGTGGTGAGGATCAGTACGGCGGTAAGGGCGGTAGTCCTCCCCACGCACGTGGGGGTGCTCCGGTCACCAGAGACCGCACATTTGACGACGGCACGTCCTCCCCACGCACGTGGGGGTGCTCCGGTGCACCTGGCCAGGCCGCGTAAGGAGATCCCGTCCTCCCCACGCACGTGGGGGTGCTCCGAAAGTCTCTGTCGCTATTGGCAACCCCGACACCGCTGCCCACGTCCTCCCCACGCACGTGGGGGTGCTCCGCTGTACACGGGCGGTTCGGATACGACCTGGGCGTCCTCCCCACGCACGTGGGGGTGCTCCGGTCTG
>NZ_KI911471.1:249061-647687 GCF_000514815.1 Salinispora fenicalii | reverse complement strand
CGGCTCTGTCTCACATTCGGTGGTGACCGAGGGTGGTCGATGTCGTTGAGGTCATGTGTGCAAGATCGATGATCTTACGAAGATGGTGTTCTCGGGGCTGTCCCCGTTGGTGATCGATGAGGTCACGGACGAGGGCGAGCGGATCCTGGTGCGGGCTCGGACTCCTGGAGGAACGGTGGCTTGTCCGGGCTGTGAGGCGGTGACGGGCCGGGTGCATGGGTATCACCAGCGGACTCTGGCGGATGTGCCGGTCGATGCCCGGCCGGTAGTGGTGCGGGTGCGCGTGCGGCGTCTGGTGTGCCCGACGCAGGGCTGTCGTCGCACGTTCCGGGAACAGCTTCCGGGTGTTCTGGAGCGTTACCAGCGTCGCACGTCCCGGCTGAGCGCCCAGGTCGCTGCGGTGGTGCGTCATCTGGCTGGCCGGGGCGGTGCTCGCCTGTTGTCGGTCCTGGCGATGGTCGTCATGTCCCGTCACACCGCGCTGCGGGCGCTGCTACGCGTTCCGCTGCCCGAGCGGCGGGTTCCCCGCGTGCTCGGGGTCGACGACTTCGCGCTGTGCCGCCGTCGCCGTTACGCCACCGTCCTGATCGACGCGGTCACCCGTGAACGCATCGACGTGCTGCCCGACCGCAAGGCCCACACGTTAGAGACATGGCTGCGTGAGCATCCCGGTGTCGAGGTGGTGTGCCGGGACTCCTCGGGCGCCTACGCCGAAGCGGTCCGCCGCGCCCTACCCGAGGCGTTGCAGGTCGCCGACCGCTGGCACCTGTGGCACAACCTCGCCGAGGCCGTCCGCAAAGAGGTCACCGCCCACAGCACATGCTGGGCCACCGCCGGCCTACCGCCACAGCAAGGCATCCGGGCCGTGACCACCCGGCAGCGGTGGCAGCAGGTCCACGACCTGCTCGACAAGGGCGTCGGCCTGCTCGAATGCGCCCGCCGACTCAACCTCGGCCTGAACACGGTCAAACGGTATGCCCGAATCAGCGAACCCGAACGCCTGGTCCGCGCACCGCAGTACCGGCCCACCCTCGTCGACCCCTACCGTGACCACCTGCGCCGACGCCGGGAACAAGACCCCGCCGTCGGCGCTACGCAACTTCTCGCCGAGATCAGGGAACTGGGCTACACCGGCAGCCTCAACCTGCTCTACCGCTACATCACCCAAGGCCGCGTCGAAGCCGACCGCCCAGCCCTGTCGCCCCGACGCCTCACCCGCTACTTCCTGACCCCACCCGAGAAGCTCACAGACCATCAGCGCACGCTCGTCCACGCCCTCACCAGCGCCTGCCCGCAGATGACCGCGCTGGCCGGCTTCATCGGCTCGTTCGCCGCGCTCCTCACACCCGCAGCCGGTAACGACGACCATCTCGACACGTGGATCGCCGAGGTCAAGGCCACGGACCTACCCCACCTGCACACCTTCATCCGCGGCCTCGGCCTGGACCGCGACGCCGTCAACGCCGCCCTGACCCACCCCTTCAACAACGGCGGCACCGAAGGCGTCAACACCAAAACCAAACTGATCAAACGACAAATGTACGGACGAGCGGGCTTCGCTCTCCTGCGCCATCGAATCCTGCTCGGCTGACCAGCACCCTCCATCACCACCGAATGTGAGACAGAGCCGAAAACTACGCAGTCCCCAGCGCGGCCGTGTCAGCGGCGGTTTTGAGCGCCCGCAGCGCGTCGGTCGCCTGCCCGGGCCACACCGCCGCCGATGCCACCTCGCCAGCGGCGGCAAGCTCACGGAGCAGGTGCGCGCAGCGCAACTGGTGTCCGGCCGAGGTGTAGGTGTCATACGGCGCCCACGCGTCGCGCACGGCGATCCCGGCCATGGAGGCCATGATCTGCCCGGCGTAGATCCCGGCGCGGGCGTGCGCGGCGGCGACCGCGCCGGCCGATATCGGCACCACGAACAGATCCGCCATCGCCCGGGCGGTGCGGGCCTGCGCCCCGAACAACGCCTGCTGCAGGCACACTGCGGCCGCGGTGGCTCGTGGCCCGTACTGCACCGGGGCGTCCACCCCGTCCGGAGCCCGACCGGCGGTGACCCGCCCGCACCGGCACCGCCGCGACACGATCCGATGCTCGGTAACCCGCACCCTGATGTCCGGCAGGTCGAACACCTGCTGGGCGGCCACCCCGGTCACCGGCGCCGCAGCCAGCCCACCACCCGCATCCGCCGCACGTGGCCGGCTCATGCGCGATCCGCTCGTGCGGATCAGCGACCTGCCGCAACGTACGACACTCATAACCAGGCTGCCTACCCGGACGCCGACCCGACCGCCCACGCAGCAACTTCGGCGCCGGCTTGGCCAGGCCGTCCGACGACGGCGGCCGCGACGAGTTCGACGAATCCTGCCCGAGCCGAGCCCGCAGATCCGCGTTCTCCGCCCGGAGCCCGGCG
Source organism: Salinispora fenicalii (assembly GCF_000514815.1). Classification (GTDB taxonomy): domain Bacteria; phylum Actinomycetota; class Actinomycetes; order Mycobacteriales; family Micromonosporaceae; genus Micromonospora; species Micromonospora fenicalii. Next base: position 645,277 of record NZ_KI911471.1, on the reverse strand, counting down.
TTGTCCCGCTCCAACTCGACGATCCGCGCCTCCAACCGGACAAGCCGCTCCAACAGCTCCACGATCGACGGCGTTCCGGACACCCCACCATGATCCAGACCCGGCGACGCAGGTCAAGCCAAACGCTGACGAGCACCTGATCAGTCACAAGCCAGCTTCATCGTGGTGAACCCAGATGAGGCAGTCCGGTTCCACTTCGGGACGGAGAGGTTCTGACCGGCGCCCAGTCCGGGTGTCTGTCGGCTCGGGCGATCGAGTGGGGCGGCTCCCGGCTCGGTGAACTGCCGGGGTCGATGCATGGCGCCCAGCAGCGTTGGCCACCTGGGCGACCCTCGGCCGTTCGACCACCATCGCCGCCCGGGACGGGAGCAACGTCTGCTGGGACATCAGCTCAGGCCGAGTGGGAGCACCGAATCTTCATCGACAATCTTCGACCCGCACAACCACTCGGAGCCGGTCGACGCAACCGGTGACGACCCGGGTGTCCGTCAACACGCACGGTATCGTTGGCTATGGTGGACGCCAGCATCCAGCGTCAGCCAGAGGAGCCACCACTGTGTTGCGAACGCACGAGGCCGGGTCACTCCGAGCCGCGCACGCCGGGCAGACTGTCACCCTAACCGGATGGGTTGCTCGTCGGCGCGATCATGGCGGGGTCATCTTCATCGACCTGCGTGAGGCCAGCGGCGTGGTGCAGATCGTCTTCCGCGAGGGCGAGATGGCTGAGCGTGCACACAGGCTGCGCTCGGAGTTCGTGGTCAAGGTCGTCGGCGTGGTGACCAAGCGGCCCGAGGGTAGCGCCAACGCCGACCTCGCCACCGGCACGATCGAAGTCTATGCGACCGAGCTCGAGGTGCTCAACGAGTCGGTCGCGCTGCCGTTCCAGATTGACGACCACATCGAGATCGGTGAGGACACCCGGCTGAGGCACCGCTACCTGGACCTCCGCCGCTCCGGCCCGGCCAACAATCTGCGGCTACGCAGCGAGGTCAACCGCATCGCCCGAGAGGTGCTGCACGCCGAGCGGTTCGTGGAGGTCGAGACCCCGACGCTGACCCGGTCGACACCGGAGGGTGCTCGTGAGTTCTTGGTCCCGGCGCGTCTACAGCCGGGCTCCTGGTATGCGCTGCCGCAGTCCCCGCAGCTGTTCAAACAGTTGCTCATGGTCGCCGGCATGGAGCGGTATTTCCAGATCGTCCGCTGCTATCGCGACGAGGACTTCCGCGCCGATCGGCAGCCGGAGTTCACCCAGCTCGACATCGAGATGAGTTTCGTCGATCAGGACGACATCATCGCGCTCGGCGAGAAGATTCTCACCGCCGTGTGGAAAGGCACCGTCGGCTACGAGATTCCCCGGCCGTTCCCGCGCATTACCTACGCGGACGCCATGGCCAAGTATGGTTCCGACAAGCCGGACCTGCGCTTCGATCTACAGCTGACAGACCTGACGGAGTTCTTCAAGGACACACCGTTCCGGGTGTTCCAGACACCCTACGTCGGTGCGATCATCATGCCGTCCGGGGCGTCGCAGTCACGCCGGGAGCTGGACGGCTGGCAGGACTGGGCCAAGCAGCGCGGCGCCAAGGGACTTGCCTACGTCCTCGTCGGCCGGGACGGCACACTGGGCGGCGGTATCGCCAAGAACCTCGCCGAGGCGGAGCGTGAGGGCTTGGTCAAGGCCGTCGGCGCAAACCCCGGCGACTGCATCTTCTTCGGCGCCGGCGAGCCCGACCAGAGCCGCTCGTTGCTCGGCGCGGTGCGGGTCGAGATCGGTCGCCGGGCCGGGCTCATCGACGAGAACGCGTGGTCGTTCGTGTGGGTCGTCGACTTCCCGATGTTCGAGTCCACCGCTTCGCTCGGCGCCAACGACGTCGCCGTCGGCGGTGGCCGCTGGACCGCGCTGCACCACGCGTTCACCTCGCCGAAGCCCGAGTGGGCCGACCGCTTCGAGGACGACCCCGGCAACGCCCTGGCCTACGCCTACGACATCGTGTGCAACGGTGCGGAGATCGGCGGCGGGTCGATCCGTATCCACCGTGCCGACATGCAACAGCGGGCGTTCAGCGTCATGGGGATCGGCCCTGAGGAAGCCCAGGAGCGGTTCGGGTTTCTGCTCGACGCGTTCAAGTACGGCGCTCCGCCGCACGGCGGCATCGCGTTCGGCTGGGACCGCGTCGTCATGCAGCTCGTCCGCACGGAGTCGATCCGTGAGGTCGTCGCATTCCCGAAGAGCGGCGGCGGCTACGACCCGCTGACCGCGGCGCCGACGCCGATCTCCGCGACGCAGCGCAGGGAAGCCGGCGTCGACGCGAAGCCCGCGGCCCAGAGGTAGCCCGACCCTCCCGAGCCGGGCGCTCGGGCCGTCTCGCGGCGGCCCGAGCGCCAGCCGACATGCCTCAGCTGACCCGGATCAGCGGGAAGTTTTCGTGCTCGAACCGTTCGAACGGCTTCAGGTTCAGGTCGTCGAACAGCTGATGAGACGCACCCGTGTAGAGGGTGGACGCGGGAATAAACCGGACACCCCAGCCGCGACGGGCCCAAGACGTCCGATTCGCGCCCGCCGAGTGCAGCAGGCTCCCGTCGTGCACCGTCGCATCGCCGGCGGCCAGTGCGGTCGTCGTCGGTTCGCCGACGTACGGTTGGTCGTCCTCCGTCAGAAACGTCGCCAGCGTGGTCTCCTCTCCCCCGCCGTCGACGGAGCCGAGCAGCCCCAGCCGGTGCGAACCAGGAAGCAGCGTCAGCGGTCCCTGGTCGAGGGAAATGTCGTCGACGGCGATCCAGAAAGTCAGGAAGCCCCGTCGGTCGAACGGGAAGTTCGGGGCGTCCTGATGCCAGACGGTCGGTTGCCCGCCGACCTCCCGGGGTGGCTTGACCAGGGCGAGGTCGTCGAGGAGCCGTACCTCGTCGGCGCCCATCAGCCGGCCTGCGAGCAGCCCGAGCCGCCGCACGATCGTCTCGAGACCCGGTATGTGCTGCCAGAGATTGCGGGTCACCACGAGTCGCTTCGCGAAGTCGTCGACCCGCAACTGGTCGGTCGTGTCCAGGCTGTCGAAGGCGTCCCGCAGGCGGGAGAGTTCCGGGTCGGTCAGCAGACCGCGGACGACGGTGTAGCCGCTGCGGCGAAAGCAGCCGATCTCTTCCGCCGACAGCTCATCTCGGATGGTCATGCATGTCTCCCGCATCGGTGAGGATGTCGATGTACCGGTCGGCCATCACAGCCACGTCGTCACACGACAGGGCCGGGGTCGCATATTCGAAGAACGCCTCCAGATGCTTCCCTCTGCGTCGTACGAGCAGGGAGAATTCAGCTCGGGCGGCACCGAGGTAGACATCGCGCAGCCGGACGTGGAGCGCTCCGCACCCGACCGGTGTGTAGTCGTTCGCCTCGACACCGAAGGTGAACGGCAGCCTGCGGAGGTCCGCGTCGCGCGACAGCTCGGAGCCGTCCTCGGCGATCATGCCGATCGGGAACGTCTGGTGTTCCAGCGCTCGCGCCACCCGTTCGCTGATGCCGCCGGCCACCACGTCGATCGTGTCGCCGTCGCGCACCGAACAGCGGATCGGCACCGCGTTGCGGCACAGGCCGACGACTGTCTCGTGGGCCGGCTGGGTACGGTTTGCGACGGCGATTACCACGGCCAGGTCGGATCGCCGGGTTTCTTCACTTAGCAGCATGGCGAAGGCCGCGAAGTACAGCGAGAATTCGGTGACCGCGCGGCTACGGGCCAATGCCTCGATCCCGGCGGCGACAGCCGGCGGGACCACCCGGACGAGGCAATCGGCGTCGCCGCCCACACCACGTCCGGCAGCGGCGCGGGTCAGCACCGGGGAGAGCGCCGTCCCGCGGAGTTCCTCGGCCCAGAACAACCGCGCCTGCTCGACACGCTCAGGGACCAGCCAGCCGCGCTCCCAGGCGGCGAAGCCCCGGGGGGTCGCCGCCACGGCAACAGGCCGGCCGCTTCGGTCGTCGCCGGGGGTGTGCCGGTAGAGCTCGACCAGTTCGCTGATCATGATGTCGACGCTCCATCCGTCACAGACGATGTGATGCAGACCAGCCACCAGCACGGCGTGGTTCTGCTCGACCGGGGCGTAGCACCAACGCGCCGGCGGCTGCGTGGCGAGGTCGAACCCGGCAGCGCCACGCCGTGCGCACCACCGTTGGATGTCGTCGTCCGACGCGCCGGCCAGCACGTCCCGCGTCATCACCTGTAGCACCGGACCGGACGGCGCGTGCACCTCCTGCAGCAGGTGCTCGCCGTACCACACGAACCGGGTCCGGAAGGCCTCGTGCCGATCGTGCAGGGCAGAGACGGCCCGGCCGAGCCGGTCCGGGCACACGGAACCGTGCAGATCGACCCGGACACACGTGTTGTACGTCGCCGGGTTGCGGTCCATCCGGCTGCGCAGCTCCATGCGCTGCTGTTCGCGGGTCGTTGCCGCCAGAGAGACGACGCCGCGCGACCGGTTGGCGATGAGCACGGCGAGGATGTCGCGCTTGTGCACCCGCAGCGCGTCGAGAACGTCAGCGTTCAGCGAATGCGCGGGGCCGTCGTATACCAGGTCCGCACCCTCGGCCGCCAGATTCGTCCCGGCGGCCACCAACCGGCCGATCAAGCTGGCAACGCCTCGGTCGTCGGCAGTCATAAGCGGTTCCGGTGCTGCCGGGCCGCCAGAGCCTTCCGGCGCAGCAGACCACGCTGCGACACGACCGGTGTCTCAGCGTCTGTGCCCGCCAGGCGTTGCTCCAGCAGCCGCGATTGGGCGTGGACCGTCGGGTGCTCGAACAGTTCCGGTACGGAGAGCATGACCCCCACCTCGTTCGCCAGGAGTTGCCGCAACTTCGGGATCAATAACGACGTGCCGCCCGCCGCGAAGAACGACAGGTCGGCAGCGGCGACCGGGTGGTTCAGCAGTGTCGTCCACACACCCGCCACCACACCCTCCAGCTGTGTGCGCCACCGCACGCCGTACACGGGTGCCTGGAGCACGTCGAGGGGCAGCGCGTGACGCGCCACCTTGCCGTTGGCCAGCCTCGGCAGTGCCTGGAGGATGCCGAAGGAACTCGGCACCATGTATGACGGCAGGACGCGGGACGCATGTTCGTGCAGCTGCCGGATCGACAGTTGCGCACCGTGCTGTGGCACCACGAGCGCGGCCAGCCGTGCGTGCCGGGTGCCCGGCTCCACGAGGACCACGACGGCATCGTCGACCATCGGCAGGGCGCGGATGACGGCCTCGACCTCCTCGAGTTCCACCCGGTTCCCCCGTACCTTCACCTGGTTGTCCAGGCGGCCTCCGAACTCGAGCCGACCTGTGCCGTCCCAGCGTGCCCGGTCACCGGTCAGGTAGAGGCGCGCGCCGGGCTCCGCGCCGTGCGGATCGGGCACGAACCGCTGAGCCGTCGCCGCAGCGTCGCCGAGGTAGCCCGAGCCGACCGCCGCGCCGGCGACCGCGAGCTGACCGAACGCCCCCGGCGGCTGCAGGCGCAACTGCCCGTCGAGCACGTAGGTGCGCACACCCGCAATCGGCCTGCCGACAGGGATGCGTCGACCGGCGGCCGTTTCCCGGTCGACCCGGCAGAACGTGGCGTCGATGGCGGTTTCGCTCGGCCCGTACATGTTGACGAGCGTGACGCCGGGAAGGCGGTCGAGGACCTCGGCGGCCAGCCGTGGTGGCATTTCCTCGCCACCGCACAGGATCAGGCGTGGTGGCGACCGGACAACGTCGTCCTCGTCCAGGAGTGCCTCCAGCAGACTCGGTACCGTCTGCACGACGGTCACGGCGTTCTCGCTGATCAGCGCGGCAAGGTGCGGGATGTCGTTGCGGCGGCTGACGGATGGGAACACCAGCCGGGCGCCCCAGGCCAGCGGGCCGAGCATCTCCCAGACCGCGACGTCGAACCCGGGTGAGGTGTGTGCGAGCACGCAGTCGTCCGGGCCGACCGGGAACTCCGTGGCGAACCAGGACAGCTCGTTGACGAGTGCACTTCGCTGGATCGCCGCCATCTTGGGCGTACCCGTCGATCCGGATGTCAGCACCAGGTAGGCGAGTTCCTCCGGATGGCGCTGCGGCCCGGAGGGCTGCCGCTCGATCACCAACTGCAGGCCGTCCGGGGAACTGACCACCGCGGTCGGCCGGGCAAGTTCGACAGCGGACCTGCGACGTGGCGCCGGCCACGCCGGGTCGATTCCCAGCGCCGCCGCGCCAAGCAGGCCGGCGGCGAACCAGGTGATCACCGCCGCCGGTGACGGAGCCGCATCGAGCACCACGACATGTCCCGGTCCGACCCCATGGCCGGCGAGCGTCTGTGTCGCCCGCTCCACCTCGGTGGCGAGGCGCTGCCGCGTCCACCGGCCGCCCGGCCACAGCAGTGCCGTGGCGGCCGGACCCTCCTGCGCGTGAGTGAGAAAACCGTGCACTCCCCACCGCTCGATCGGCTGTGCCGTCCCGCCGGACGACCAGGTCTGCAGGCGTGCCGCCCAAGCGGCGGGCGTCAGCGCGATCCGGGCGATCTGCCTTCCCGGGTCGGCCACGAACTGGTCAAGGACGTGTTCGAGCTGCTCGGCGAGTACGGCGGCCCGCCAGGGCGGGCACACGTCGGTGCGGTGGTGTACCTGGACCGTGACGTGGTCGCCGTCGATCACCACACAGCAGTCGACGCCGAGCATGGGCCTCGGCGCGTGAACGGGCTCCTGCCGGACCTCTACCCTGGCTGCGGCTGCCCGCTCGGTGCGCTCCACCGTCAACAGGGTCCGGGTCGGTGCGGTGCTGGTCGCGGCCCGCTGGTCAGCGACCAGATCGGCGTACGGCCGGGCCCGGCCAGCGAGTGCCCGGCCGACGGCGCTGCGCGCCAGGGTGATCAGGTCCCGGACGGTGTCCCGTTCCTCGATGTGCAGCTCCAGTACCACGACGTTCACGTGATAGCCCACCGGTTGCCAGTCGCCGGCCCGTCCCTCACGCAGGTCGGCCGGCGTGCCGATGGTCACCGCCGGCTCGCCGGCCTGTTTGGACAGCACGGTCGCCCAAGCGGCCGCGAGCAGCGCGAACGGTGTCGTACCGAACTCGATCGCCCGCGACTCGACCAGCCGCCACAGCTCGGCAGCCAGGTCCCGCACGTGGCACCGCGCCGGTGCGTCACTGGACGGCGCCGCCGGCTCGAGTCCGAATTGCGCCGAGGCCCCGGTTCCCAGCGGCAGCCCTCGGGCGACCGGGCGGGGGCTCGCCGGAGCGGCCGCAGGCAGCCGCAGCGGCTCGTGCGACAGATCAGCGGCCAGCTCGCGGACGAGGACCGACTGCGAGACACCGTCGAACGCGATGTGGTGCACCAGCAGATCCACGCGGTGCTCGCTGCCGCCGATGTGGTTCACCGTGGCCCGCATCAGCGGACCTGCTTCCACGTCGAGCATCGTGTGCTCGTCGAACCGTAGTGTCACCGCGGGTGTTGGGTCGAGCGCGGGCGCCGGCTCACCGTCCACGACGACGATACGGGTACGCAGCGCCGCGTGCCGCGCCACGAACCGAGTGAGGGCCGCGCGGATCTGCCCGGCGGAGGTCGGGCCGGTGACGTGCAGCCGCAGCGGGACCTCATACGCTGTGTCGCCAGGGTTGAGCTGCAGGTGTGTCCAGAGCGACCGAACCTGCGGCGACAATCCGGGTGAGGGCGGCCCTGCCGCCGTTCCCGCGTCGCGCGGCGGTGCCGGTCGGGCGGCACGCAGCACCGCTGCCGGGTGCGCGTCGGCGAAGAACGCCTCGGCCGGCACTTGAAGCCCGTGCTCGTCGTGCAAGCGTGTCAGGGCGCGAAGCGCCGCCAGCGAATGCCCGCCTAGGCGGAAGAAGTCATCGCCGGTCTCCTCGTACGGCAGTGACAGCACCTCGGCGAAGACCTGCCGGACCAAATCCTCGCCGCCGGTCGGTGGCGGCGGTCTCAGCCCGGCGAGCGGGTTCGGCAGCGCCCGCTCGTCCACCTTCCCGTTGGCTGTGCGTGGCAGGGCCACCAGCGGGACGATCCGGGACGGCACCGTCGCAGCCGGCAGTCGGTCACGCAGGAACTGCCGTAACGCGGCCTCGCCGGCGTCACTCGCCGGGCTGGTCCAGGCGACAAGTGCCGGGCCGAGGTCACCGAGGTCGCGCATCGCGACGTAGGCGTCGTTCACTGCGGGATGGGCGCGCAGCATCGACTCCACGGCGGCCGGCTCCACTCGGTGGCCGCGGATCTTGAGCTGGCGGTCGATGCGACCCAGCAATTCGACCTCGCCGTCAGCCATCCGGCGGGCACGGTCGCCCGAGCGGAACACCCGTTCCCGGCTCCATCGGGTGATCACGAAACGCCGGTCGGTCTCCGACGGGTCGCCCAGGTAGCCGTCTGCTACGCCGGGGCCGCCGATGAGCAGTTCGCCGACCTGTCCGGCAGGGCAAGGGTCGAGCGCCGCATCCACGACGTGCAGTTGCGTTGCGCCGAGTGCCGTACCGACAGGTACGGCGTGCCGCCCTTCCGCCCGCAGCCGGGCGGAAGCTCCGGGGCTTGTGTCGACCTGCCGCATCGTCACGCCGATGGTGGTCTCCGTCGGGCCGTAGTGGTTGAAGACGGCGCATGTGGGTTCGGCCACCTCCAGGCGTTCGAGGAGGTCCAGGTCGAACGGCTCGCCACCGACGACCAGCAGCCGCAGGGGCAGTACGGCGAGCCCCGACTGCAGCAGCGCGCGAAGGTGCGTCGGCACGATCTTCAACGCGTCGATGCGGTGTTGTCGCATGTACCGAGCGAACCGCTGCGGCTCCCGTGCGGTGTTCCGCGGGACCAGGTGCAGCTCACCACCGAATAGCAGTGCAGGGAAGATCATGGTGTTGCCGAGGTCCGCAGCCAACGTCGTGACGCTGGCCATCCGCAGGCCGGCGAACTCGGTCTCGCCTCCGACCCGCCCCGCGAATGCGGTGCAGTACTGCAGGAGGCTCGCCTCGGTGACCGGAACCGCCTTCGGCGTCCCCGTGGTGCCGGACGTGCCCATCACATATGCCAGACGCCGCGCGCCGGCGGGATACTCCGCGCGTACCACCGCCACCGGTCTGCCGCTGAGCGCAGCGCCGAGTTCGACGACGGTGCTGCCGGCGGCACGCACGACGCACCCCGCCCCACTCAGATCGATCAGATGATGCTGCCATGCTGCCGGAACGTCCGGCTCCAGCGGCAGATACGCGCACTCGAGGCGAAGGATCGCGAGGATCGCGGCGAGCGTGTCGACAGACCGGTCGGCCATCACCGCGACCACGTCTCCCGGCCGCACCCCGTGTGACCCGATCGCGATGGCCAACTCGTCCGAGCGTCGGAGCAATGCGTCACCGGAGAGCACCACTCCGCCGGCCACCACCGCGGTCCGGCCGGCTCTGCGGCGCAGCGCGGCGTCGATATGCGCGGACAGCGTCCCGTCCATGTACGGCAACCCCCAACCGGTCCTGCTAGGCCGGCGTCAGTTACGGGCTCGTCGCGAGATGCGTACCTGGTCGTCGGGTGAGCCGTACCGGCGGTCCAGGGCTCTCGCCGCCCTGGCCCAGTCCGCCACGGTCCGGATGGACCGCAGTTGCTCGACCACGAACGGCTCCCGGCGCCATGCCAGAACCCTCGCCCACAGCACGTCGAGCGGTTCCTCGAGGACGTTGCCCACCTTCGCCTCGTAGATCGGGAAGGCACGCATCTGCCCGTCGGCCTCGATCGAAGCGATCGCCTCGCCTGCGTCACTGGCGGAGCTGCCCGGCAGGAAGTAGCGGACGTCCGTCACCGAAACCTCCGCGGCGCTGCGCACATGCGCGGCGAGCCGCTGCTGCGAATCGGTGAGTTCGACGAGCTGGTCGTAGGTGAGCAGTTCGTCCCGCTCGAGCTCCTCTTCGGCCGCCAGACCGGATGGGATTACCGCACCGAAGCGGATGAAATCCACGGCGGGGAACCGCGTGGTCATCGCCTCCACGAAGTTCTCCAGGCCACGCATGCCCGAACGGGTCACGGTGTAGTCGATGCCGAGTGAACAGCAAAAACCGCCGCCCCCTGCGCGCTTCTCCTTGACGCGGTCGAGCAGTTCCAAGGCGGTCATGGCCTTGGCGAACGCACCGTTCCGGCCGCGGACAGCGTCGTGGATCCGAGCGTCTGGCCCGTCCACACTCACCGCGACGGTCGCGACGGACGCCGCCAGGTCTTCTGCCGTCTGCTCGTCCATGACCCAGCCACTGGTGAAAACCGTGACGGCGATGCCGGCATCGTGCAGGCGTCCGACCGCCTCTCTCCACCACGGGGCGAGCAACGGCTCACCGCCGCTGATGGACATCCGCTGCGGACGCGTCTCGCACACGACGTCCACGACGCGCATCGCGTCGTCGCGGCTCAGCATCCGCGCGGCACGCCGACCCGACTCCGAGTAGCAGTGGATGCACCGCAACGGGCAGGCATAGGTCAAATCCCAGATGAACTTCTCTATCTGGGCGGTCATCCACGCCTCCAAAGGATTCCGTGCCGCCGCCGGGTGTCTCGCCGCCGCTCGTCCTGTCACTGCTTCGGGCGCGCGGGACATGTCGCCGACCGCAGGCCAGGTCCGGCCGGTGGTACCGGCCTCGACGCGTGCATGGGAACACGACGCCGACGCGATCCCCCGTGTGACCTGTCCGCTTCTGCCTTGCCAACACTGACACAGTCAGCTCGCACCTGTCCAGCAGCTCCAAGTGATTTTTTAATTCATTCAGGTCCATTAGCATAGCTCTAGCCGAAATGGCAAACGCCTATGATACTTGAAGCCAATAGGCCCGCGGTGTAGGATCGATGAACGACATCGCGCCTGTAGAATGATAGGGGACGCGGCCGATGACAAATGTCGACGCCGACAATGCGATAGCCGTCGTCGGTATGGCGTGTCGCTTTCCTGCCGCGCCGGATCTGGCGACCTATTGGCGCAATCTCTGCGCCGGCGTCGATGCCGTCCAGCGATTCGACGTCAGCGAACTACGACATTCCGGGATCGGCGAAGGCCTGCTGCAGCATCCGTCGTTCGTGCCTGCTTGCGCTCCGATTCCTGACCCGTATGCATTCGACGAGCTGCACTTCGGCATCACGCCGGAGACAGCGCGCGCACTCGACCCGCAGCACCGCGTCTTCGTTGAGTGCGCCTGGACCGCGCTGGAGTCGTCGGGGGTGCGCGCGAGCGGCAACGCTTCCGTCGGCGTCTTCGCCGGATGCAGCGACACCACCTACAGCACCGCTCAGGACTCCTGGCGGGGCCAGGGCAACTCGCTGGCCGCCGACCTCACCACAAGTTCGGACTACTTCGCCACCCGCGTCGCTTTCCTGCTCAATTTGCAGGGACCTGCGTTCACCGTCCGAACGGCCTGCTCGACGTCCCTGGTGGCCATTCACATCGCTGTGCAGAGCCTGCTAACCCACGAGTGTGACGCTGCGGTCGCCGGTGGCGTCGCCATCCGCCATCCGTTGCACCGCGGGCACCTCTACGAGCCGGAGGGTGTCTACTGCGTCGACGGCCGGTGCCGGCCGTACGACAAGTCCGGCACCGGCATCGTCAGCGGCGACGGGGCCGGCGTCGTCGTGCTGAGCCGTCTGGCGGACGCCCTCGACAACGGCAGCCACATCCATGCTGTCATCCGTGGATCCGCGATCAACAACGACGGCGCACGCAAGTCGAGCTTCACCGCGCCAGGTGTGCCCGGGCAGGCGGAGGTGGCTCGGATCGCACTCGACGTGGCCGGTCTGCGCCCGAGTGACATCGGCTACGTCGAAGGTCACGGAACGGCGACCCCGCTCGGTGACCCGCTGGAGATCGAGGCGCTGTCGCGGGTGTGGACGGCCCGCCGCAGCGGGGACCGGCCGGTCGTCCTGGGCTCGGTGAAATCCGGCATCGGCCATCTGGACGCCGCCGCCGGCGTCGCCGGCTTCATCAAGGCCTGCCTGGCGGTCGAGCACGGACGCATCCCAGCCACGTTGCACTACACCGCGCCGAACCCGCACTCCGGGCTCGCCGACTCCGCGTTCGTCGTCTCCGCCGAGACCCTCGACTGGGACGACGTCGACGTCCCCCGGAGGGCGAGCGTGCATTCGCTCGGTCTCGGCGGCACCAATGCGCACGTGGTCCTGGAACAGGCACCACCCGTCGCCGGCGACGTGCCTGGGCCGGACGGCGTGCCGTTTGCATTGACGTTGTCGGCACGACGTCCCGATGCGCTCACGCCATATGCGATCGCCGTCGCGACCGAACTTGAGTCTTCCGGCGCCGACCCGGCTGCCGTCGCGTACACCTTACAGACCGCCCGCAGCGAGGAGCCGTATCGACGGGTGGTGCTCGGCACGCATCGCGAGGAACTCGTCCGATCCCTGCGATCGCCTGCCCCGCCGCTGCAGCCGGTGACCGGCGCCCCGAGGCTCGTCGTCGTCTTCCCCGGCTACGGCAGACCCGTCCCGGGCACCCTCGGCGAACTCCGCACACACCTGCCGGTCGTGGACAGCACCCTCCGCGCTGCGGCGCAGCACCTGCTGTCCCGCTGGGACGTAGACCTGCCGGCCGTCATGTCCGGAAGCCGGCGCAACCCGCATGGTGTGCTCGCCGCGATCGTGGCGCAGGGACTTGCCGTGCACGCTGCGCTCGACGCATTCGGCGCAGGCGGTGACATGGTGCTCGGCCAGAGCCTCGGTGAGATCACCGCAGCCGCAGCGGCTGGGCTTATCGGCACGACGGACGCCCTGGACCTGGCGATGGCCCGCGAGCACGCTGTGCGAGCCGTCGTCCCGAGCGGTGCCGCGGTCGTCGGTCTCGGCGCGGACGACCTCGCCCGCCGGCTTCCGCCGGATGTCGAGCTCGCGCTGGTCAACTCGCCCTGCCGCTCTGTGGTGTCCGGGCGACCGGAGCCGTTGCAACGGTTCCTGGACGAACTGGCGAAGGACGACATCCCGGTCCACAGGCTGGATCTCATCAGCGCGGTGCACTGCTCGCTGCTCGATCCGGTGCTGGACGGCATCGACGACGCGGCGTCGCGTCTGGTCCTGCAGCGACCCATCCGCGAGCTGCTCAGCACGGTCGGGCCGGCCCGCGTCGACGAGCGTACCGCCGCCGACCCGCGTCACTGGGTGCGGCATTTCCGGGAGCCCGTGCGCTTCGACGAATGCCTGCGGACAGCGGTCGCCGAGCGACCGGACACCGTGCTGCTCGAGGTCGGGCCGTCGACCGGCCTGGCGGGTGCCATCCGCGAGACCGTCGGAGAACAGGCGCAGGCCGTCGTGACGGCGGCACGGCAGAGCGACGACGTCTCACACACCGACGCCTTCGTCGAAGCGTTGGGACTGCTGTGGCGGTACGGAGTCCAGGTCGACTGGACGGCCCTGCCGCGCCGTGCCTCCCGCCAGGTCCCCCTGCCCGTTGCCCCGCTCGCCCGCTCCGTCCACGCACCCGGAGGGACGCCGCCGGCTGCGGCCCAGCCGTCCCGGGTGGCGCTGTGGAGCCGCAGCTGGAAGCGCACCCGCCTCGACGGCGGGCGACCCCACCGCAGAATCGTCCTGCGCACGGCCAGTGGCGCACTCGGCCAAGCCTTGGCGAGAAGCCTCCGGCAGCACGGCCACACGGTCACCGTAACCGAATCCGAAGCCGCACCGACTCCGTGCGACGTCCTGATCGACACCCGGCAGATGGACGAACCGGACGGCCCCACCGCGGCGGCGAGCTTCCTGGCACTGGCGGCGGCCACTACGCAGCAGAGCGGACCGCCGCCGCGGCTCGTCGTGCTCACCCGTGGCGCGTTCGACATCGTCGGCGACGAACCCGCCGGTCCGGCCGCCGCCGCTGTGGCCGCCGCGGCGCTGGTCGTGGCGCAGGAACAGTCGGACCTGGATGTCACCTGTCTCGACCTCGACGCGTGGCCGGCCGACGTGGAGGTCGTGGATCGTGTCGTGACAGCGCAACGGCCAGGGACGCTGCTGGGTGTGCGGCGGCGGAGCATCTGGAGACCTGTCGTCGAGGAGGTCGGCGTCGTGCACGGCGGCCCGCACCCGCTGCCGGTCGGCAGCTATGTCATCACAGGTGGCCTGGGCAGGTTCGGCCGATGGGTCGGCCGGTGGCTGGCCGAACACGGCTGCCGTGACCTGTTCATCGTCTGCCGCTCTGGTCAGCCCGACGGCGTGACGACACCGGCGGCCGCGGCGCTGACCGCGATGCGAGCCGCCGGCGCCGATGTCACCATCCTGCAGGCCGACCTGCGGGACCGCACCGCGACCTTCGACGCCCTCGACATCGCCCACCGGGCCGGGCCGGGCAGGATGACGATCCTGCACCTCGCGGGCGAGCCCCACGCCGACTCCGCGAATGCCCCGATCGGCGACCTCGCAGACGCCGGCATCCGAGCAGCGTGCATCGAGCAGTGGGACGCGAAAGTGTCCGGCGCCCAGCATCTGCTGGAGTGGGTACGCAGCCATCCCGAAACCCGCTGTGTCACCTTCTCCTCCAACGCGGCGCTGCTGGGCGGTCCGAGCCTCGCCGCCTACGCGGCGGCCAACGCCGGGCTGGACGCGCTGGCACGCCAGGCGCACGACCTTGACAAGCTGCGCTGGACGTCCGTCGGCTGGGACGGATGGCGGCTGCCGGAAGATCCTCCCGATCGCGACCGCGACGCACTGGAGCAATACGCCCTCTGCGGAGGAGAACCATGGGCGGCCCTGCAGGCGGTGCTCGACGCCACCCACTACCACGTGGTGGTTGCCAAAGGCGATCTCGTGCCGCGTCATCGGACCTGGGTGGAGGAGCTCGACCCGGCGTCCGCCACAGTCTCGCCAGACGACGACGGACCGCATGCTCGGAGTGCAACGCCTGCGTCCCTCCAGACCGGCGACGCCGCATCGTCGGTGCGGCAGATCTGGGCCGAGGTCGTCGGCCGGCCGCCCCCTCACGACGATGCGGACCTCTACAAACAGGGCGGCGACTCGCTCACCGCCATGCGGATCCGCAGCCGTCTCGAGCGGGATCTGAGTGTCAGGGTCACATTGCGTGAGGTGATGGCCAATCGCACGGTGACCGGCCTGGTCGGCCTGGTCCGTGCGCAGGCGACTGGCTCGGCAGCCCCGGAGACACCCGGCGAGCACGACGTCCTGGTCTCCGGTCGCATCTAGCAACGCCTTGACAGACGGACGGAGGCCCGCCATGGTCTTGGACCACCTTGTCGCCGATCTCATGACGGAGGAGGAACTGACCTCCAGCCGGGTAGGTCTCCTGACGCCGGGTCGGTCACCGGTTCCGGCAGCCGAGACCGTGCTGGTGGGCGCCACCGTCCCCGGCACATCGGCCTGCGAGCTCGTCATCATGGACGGCGCCACAGCACCGCTGCAAAACCTGGCCGCTGTCGCCGACCGGTTGACCCGCGACGGCATCATCGTCGCCGACGTGACGGCCGACGCCGCAGAGACAACCGCCCGCCAGGCGGTCGCAGCGGGACTGGAATGGGCCGCAGTCCTCGATGCCGGCCCAAGCGCAAGACGGCAGGTCGTCGCCGGGCAGGGTCTCCACCCGGACGAGTTCGGCAACCTGCTCGACGACCACCTCGTGGTGCCGCCTGGGCCGACGTGCGTCTTCGTGCCGCAAAACCGCACCGACCGGGGCCGGCGCCGACTGATCCGGCGGCGCGGCCGGCAGCGCCTGTTGTCCCTTGTGGAACAACTTTGCATCGCCCACGGCGACGCCATCTTCCGCGTGGTGCAAGGCGTCGAAGTGCTCATCGGTGACAGGGCGGCACCACGCACCACGACTGCGGCGCGGCCCGCCATGTTCATCACACCCGGCCTGGACACCACACCCTGGCCTGACGTCGAATCGCTGCCCGCGCTGGCCGAGGTCCTGAACGTCTGCCGGCCGCACACCGCCCGCGTCCACGAGGAGCTGACCGGGCTGGTCGCGGCACGGCCGCCGGAGACGTACCTGCAGCACGACTACATCGTCAGCAAGGTACAGCTGAAGGATCCCGGCGCATGGACGGCCATCCAAATCTATGACGACGGCAAGGTCACCGGCGCGCTCCCGGCCACGTGTCTGTCCACCCGGGCGATGCTCGGTGCCCTCGGCCACCGGATCTCCGGCGAGGCGGTCATCCTGCGTCTCGGGCCGGGAGCGGCACTGCAACAGCACTACGACGAGAACGACTACCAGCAGACCCTGCATCTCGGGCTGTCCATACCCGCCGACGCGGGCATCCGTGTGGGAGGCGAAATGCGAACCTGGCGCGACGGGCAGACGCTCGTGTTCTCCCCGTCGTACCTGCATGAAGCGTGGAACCACAGCGACCAGCCACGGGACATCTTGCTGATCGACCTGTGGCACCCAGATCTGAACAGCGCCGAGATCGACGCGCTGACCAGCATCCGCAAGGAGATCGCCGCCATCCGCAGCGAACACCGCGCCCGCGTCGCCGCCGCAGGACCGAAGCCATGACCGCGCCCGACTCACGCCAGGGGTACACCATACAGGCCAAAGTTTTTAGGCGGAGCCCCCAGGCATGGGGTTTGGACCCGCGCTTGCCGCTTCCCGAAGGTCAAGTCGGTGGTATAGCGCTGGGCCATCAGGCACGAACACCGGCTGGCCCAGCGGCATTGGCTACGGTGTCAGCCCATGGATTACGCCGGCCTCGTCCCGCCGCGACGTGGGACGACGGCGGCGGTTACTTCGGCGGCGGCGTGGGATAGCTCGGGTAGGACGTCGCCGTAGAACTTGGCGGTGAAGTGTGGGCTGGAGTGGCGGAGTCGGTTGGAGATGATCTTCATCTGGACGCCGGCGGCGAGTCCCATGGTGGCGGCGCCGTGACGCAGGTCGTGCAGGCGGATGGGTGGTAGTCCGGCTTGAGCGGCGAGGTGGTGGAAATGATCGGTGACGTCGGCGGGGTGTAGCCGGCCGCCGGTCGGGGTGGTGAAGACCAGTCCGGTCCTGGTCCAGGCGGTGCCGGCGGCGAGGCGTTCGCGGTGGTGGCGTGCGCGGTGGGCGCGCAGTACAGCGATGGTTTCGGTGTCGAGTGCGACGGTGGCTTCGCTGTCGGTGGTTTTGGGGGTGTCGATGGCGGTGGCCCAGCCGTGTTGGACGAGTTGCCAGCGGACGGTGAGCGTTCGGGCGTCGAGGTCGAGGTCGTCCCAGTGCAGGCCGCAGGCTTCGCCTCGGCGGAGGCCGGTGAAGGTGATGAGGTGGTAGAGGGCGTAGAGCCGGTCGCCTGCGTCGTGGGTGTGGTCGAGGAACTGGCCGGTGTATTCGGGGGTCCAGATCATGACGGGGCTGGGGGTCTTGCCGGTGTCGCGCCACGTCTTGACGCGTTGGTCGGTCCAGATGGTCGGCTTGGGTGGCCGGGCTGGTGGTAGTTCGACCATCAGGGCTGGGTTGGTGTCGATGTAGCGGTGGCGGCGTATCGCGTCGTTGAGGGCTTTGCGCAGGGTGGCGTGGATGCGGTGCTGTGTCGCAGTGCCGGCGATGCGCTGGCCTTTGACCTGGTCGCGTTTAGCTTGGTCTCGGCTGGCGCGGAGGGTGGCGATGGTGGTGTTGCGTTCGTCGATGGCGTCGTACATGGCGTCGATGTGGCCGGGGCGGAGCCGGTCGATACGCAGGTGGCCGAGGTACGGGATCAGGTGCAGCCGGATGTGTCCTTCGTAGGAGCGCAGGGTGCCTTTCTTGATGTTCTTGCGTCCGGCGAGCCAGTCGGTCAGATACACCTCCATCGTCGGGAGTTCGGTGGGGGTGATGTCCAGGTGCAGCGCCCGGCGGATCTGATCGGGGGTGGGGATGGGTGCGCCGGTCTTGACGGCGGTTTCGATGAGGTCGCCGGTCTTGACGGTGACGTGCGGGTCGGTGGGGTCGGGCACGGCGAGCGCGGCCCGGATGCGATCGAGAATCGCGTCGGCGTCGGCCTGGGTGTCGTAGGGGCCGTGCCGTAGCGGGCGGCGGGTGCCGTCAGCGCGGGCGGGGATTTCGATCTGCCAGTGCCAGTGGCCGTGGTTGCGGGACCAGCCGCCGCCGGGCCGGCGAAGCTGCGGGCAGGAACGTCCCAGGCGGCGGCCCGTGACGCTGTCGCGGCAGCCGCAGCGTTTGAAGGTGGATCCCTTCACTCATGGTCTCCTGGATGCTCGGGGTGGCGCCGCCAGCGGTGGTGGGTGTAGTCCGCTGGTGGCGGGGTCGTTGCATCCACGCTCGGCACCGGGGTGGGATCAAGTCCCCGCCCGTCGTCGGGGTCCGGGGTGGTGGACGGGTCGAGGAGGAGGAGCCGTAGAAGTCCGGCGACCGGCACGATGATGCGGGTGCCGGCCCGGATCACCGGTGCGGGGAAGGTATCGGTGGCGGCGAGGCGGTAGGCCTGGGACCGGCTCATGCCGAGGACCGCGGCGGCGGTGGGCAGGGTGGTGGCAGCGCCGAGCGCGCGGATCCGCTCGGCGGTCCACGGCGTACCGGCCGGCGGGTGTGGGCGAGGCGATCGGGTGTCGCGGGTCGAGGTGGTGGTGGCGTTCATGGTGTGGGGTCTCCTGACTGCGGTTGACGCTCATTGGAGGCGAGCGAGGTCGTCGGCATAGAAGCTGCGGGTGTCGGGGTTGTCGGTGATGCGCTGTCACTGGCCGGTCCCCCGGCCCGCCGGTCACGAGACGAAGACGCCAGGGGCTGGTCGGCTTTGAGGATCTTCAACAGCTGCGATGCTCTGGTGTTGGACACGGTGTGTCCGGTCGAGCGCAGCGCGGCTGCCAGCGCGGCACGGGTCAACGGTTGACCGTCAGCGGCGAGCCGGTCGTAGGCGCGTCTGGCGACGGCGAGCAACTCGTGGGTGTCGGTGAGGTGCGTGGACCGTCCGCGCCGTGACAGCTGGCGTTGGTGGACCGGTCCACCAGGACCGGGACGGTCCGGCTCATGGTGATCGTGGAAATTGCTGGAGTCGTGGACGGCCTGCGCGCGCAGGAGTCGGTCCGCATCCGGTGGGGTGGACCGGCTGTCGCGGTCCCCGCCCGGCTGGACCGGGTTGGCGGTGGTGGACTGGCCCGCCGACTGGGCAGTGGCCGCGTCGGCGTCGGCGTCGGCGGGCGCGGGCGCGGGCGCGGCTTGGGGTGTGGTGTCGGCGTAGCCGAGAGCGATCTTGACCATGACCAGGAACCCGAGCGCGGGCACGGCGGCGGCGATCCAGCCGATCGGTGACGGCTCGGCCTCCACGACCTGCGCCGCGAGCGACAGCGTCACCGCGCAGGCCAGCACCGTCGCCGGGAACACGACCGACACCCCGGCCCGCTTACGGCGGCGGAGTTCCAGGCCGGAGGCGACGGACATCAGCTCCAGCACGATCGCGTCCGCCCAGGCCAGCCACCCCGGCTGGCCGTGAGCGGCGGCCACGTCGCGGACGTGGGTGAAGCTGGCCGCACCAGCCGCCCCACCGATAGCGAGCATGATCACGACCTGGAGGAAGCCTTCAGCCCGGTTACGTGCCGGACCCGTGTCCGGGTCACCTGGTGGTGCCGGTGTCGTGGCGGACCACCTCCCCGGACCAGGACGCACGCACAACCGATCCGCCCACACGGCGCGCGGACCGGACGAGCCGACGGACGGTCCCGACACGCCGGTCCGGAACCGTCAGCGGACCGATCCCGTCGTGGACTGCGGACCGGCCATCCGGGGGACGGGACGATACCTCTGCCCCGTCAAGGCTGAGGCTGTCCGGGTCTGTCACCGGCCGGTCAGCCGCCTCCGATGAGCTGCTGACAGACCGGTGAGAGAACCACCCCGCGGCGGTGTCGTACGCGAACCATGTGGGGAACGGGTTCGGTGATCTGTCGAGGTTCACGCCGTCGCCTCCCCGGCCGGGTCACGGTCGTCGACGACCCACGCCGCCAGGTCGGCGAGCGTGGACCGTTGTCCGCCTCCACCGGCCACAGCCCACACCGCCTCCGCTGGGCACAGGCCCACCGTGGCGGCGTGGTCACGGGCACCGGTAGCCACCGGCACCAACGGCGGCGTCTGCGCCAACACCCGGCGCAGATTCCGCTCCCGGGCAGCAGAGTGCAGCCAGAACAACACCGGCCACACCCGCCCCACCGTGCCGAACCACTCCCGGTAACCGACCAACTTGCGGACCAACACCGACAGCGGCTCACCACCGGTGTCGAACTCCACGAAGAAGGGCACCACGGTGCCGCCCGAAGCCCAGAGGCCGTAGCCGTCAGGGCGCACCCGGGGCTGGTAAGCGCGTACGAGAGCTGGATCCCCCGGCCGGGTGAACACTCCCGACTGCTGGCAGCCCGCCTCGGACACCCACTCCCCCAGCCGGACATCCGGGTGGGTGCGGGCGTAGCCGGCGAGGTCGGTGAAGAAGCTGTTCACCCCGAGCCGATGCTCCAACGTGCGGCTGGACGTCCAGCGCCGCCGCTCTACCCGGGCGTGATCACGCCGGGGCGGCCGTTCGTCGCGGCCGGCGGCCACGACCTCGGCGCCGAGCTGGTCGATGACGTAGTGGTACGGGTACGAGCCGCCGTCGGCGCGCTGCGGCCGGAACCGCCCCACCAACCGCAACCGATACAACGTCCGCAACCGGCGTTGGCAGAAATCGAGAGACGGGAACAAGGCGTGCGCGATCTGGAACGAAGTCAACACCCCATGGTCGTACAACCAGCCCAGCAGCACGCGGTCACGGCCGGTCAGCTGGGACTGGACCCGAAGAACCGGATCATCCACCGGCTACCACCTCCCTTTCCGGTACGGAATGCCAGCCCCAGGGGGAGACCCGAGACCAGGCAGGGTCTGTCGCAGGACAAGCCGACCGCGTCGACAGCCGGCCAGGCCTGCGGTGTAAGGCGGAACGGGGGGTCCGTTCCGGCGTCCGGTTGAAGACTGACCTCAACACGGACGCCAACCCGGACCCCGCAACGGGGACTGAGACGGGATCTGTCACCGCTACCGGCACCAAGCCGGAGCGCAGAGACGAGATGCACGAGGAACACCGCAACTCCTTGATCGAAGAGGATGAGAGAACATCGAACGTCGGGACGCCGTAGGTGTATGCCGCAGGCACCGAAAGACCGCGAACATGTGCACTGTGGAGTTGCCAACGAACACGCCGACCGGCGCACCGGCCGACCCGAGGACGGATGAGGGCAGCAACGACCGACACGACCACCAGAAAGGCAGCCGCGGCAGCGGGGACAGCGGTAACAGATGCGGCGAGCAGGACGGCATAGCGCCGCGCCGGCAGTGGGATCGTCTCAGCCTGGGACAGATACTCCGGGAGCCGCCGACATCACGACCGTCCGGTAGGGCGTCGACTCAACCCGCCGGAGAGAGACCCTTCATGGCGAACCCCCTGTCACTCGAAACCATCGACGGCCCGCCCACTCCCGAGCCTCGAACGACCGGCGACGCTCCCACAGGAGCGTCACCACACCGATCGATCGGACCCGGCGGGCAGACCGTCACTTGGTCGTCTGTGTACCAGTACGCCTCCGCAGGCAGACCCATGTCAACCAGCATCACCAGCAGTCGATCATGACGTTTCTGGACCCAGCTGGACGCAGTAGCACCCGCTGACCCGCACTTGTCTCCAGTTGGACGGATTCCCGGCCGAAACAGGCAGAAAAACTTTGACCAGCCGGATCGGATGTCTCACATCATGAGACGACGCTCTCGCCGACAGACCGATCAGAGCCACGTCGCCGTTCTTCCAGCCGCCGACACCATATGCCGGGCTCGCCAGCAACAGCATGGGCAGAGCGGTGAACGCGCCCCGCCCCGACAGCACCCCACCTACAGCGCGAGGCGTGCTCAAGCGGCACGCCTTCGACCTCGGCCCGATCGGGCAGTCCGTGAGCGGGTTCGCGGGTGAGCTCCGGTGATAGATTGCCGGGTATACGTTCTTGATGATCCGAGCTTGTCTGGCCGTGCTCGAGCAGTGCTCGCCCCCCGGTCCCGCCGCCGGATGCCGCGCATGGCCGCTACCGACATCCGCTCGTTGGCCGCCCTCCGCGTCGATGACCGGATCGAGGCGGCACCCGACGAGTTAATCGAGGCGATGATCGGGTTCGAGGAGCGCTTCGGGGGGCTCTGGTACCCGGTCATCAGCTCCAACGGCATGGAGTACGGCCTTGATGGTGATGCGGTGGTTCATCGCGGCCCGCTCGGGCTGGCCTTCACCGGAATCGTGGACGGCGACTGGACCTGGGGCATCGACATCCTTGCTGACGGCCGCACCGCTATGGGACCCGGCCAGTGGTCCTACCGCGTGATCGACCGCTCCGTCGAACAGCGTCTGGAAAGCCACGCCATGCTCTTGACGGTCAGCGGCTGGTTCCATCGGACCTTCACCTGTCACACGCCGCGCGAGGTGGTCCCGGTAGTGGACGAGCGGCGTCTACCGCAGCGCGTGCCCGAAGCGACTGGCCCGACCGAGTCCTGGTGGTTGGACAACGACGTCGGTGTCGCGGTTCAGGCCCAGCTCAGCGCCTGGCCACACGACCGAGACGTGTGGACCATCCGCTACTTCACCCGGGCACCGGCGCAGGCTGCCGACGCGAACCCGGTCGTCTTCGGGGCAACAATCCACGAGACCGTACCGGCGCTGTGGTGCGCGCTGTGTTCCCATCAGGTCGAGCCGGGAGGCACCTGCCACCGTCCACGTCCCTGAACGAGAAGAGTGGAACAGCGGGTCCTTGTGGCGAGCCTTGCGGCCACGAATGGACCAAGTTACGCGGTTGTCTACCTGGCGATCTATCCGCCAGCAACCGATCTGCCGTAGACAACGCATGCTGCGCGGCGACACCACAAACCCGATCGAGCACGCCTTCGGTCGTGCCGATGTCAGCGCGCGTTCGACGCCTCGATCATAGGGGCCGTTCCTACCATGGGCCGACCCTCGTGCATCGTGATCGTCATGCCCGGTTGCAGGTACCTCCAGAGGGCTGGGGACAGCGGGCCAAGGCGGACCGACCCGGTAGCGCCGGGTGGCAACGCCGGCGCCGACTCCACCCAGATGCGTGCCACGAGCAGGTCGGGGTCGCCCGCGGCCGTGCGTCTGCCGACATCCCACAGCGGTCGGAGGACGCCCTTGCCCGGGATCGGCGTTCGCCGGCCACCTTCGGCGGGCGACAGGAGTCGCAACTCTGCGCGGACGATCCCGTGGATGCTCTCCCACCGACCCCAGCGGCACCACGCGGCGGCATCAGAGAGCCCCATCAGCTCGGCGCTGTCGATCAGCAGATCCCACCAAGCGGTCGGCGGTCGCCAACCCGTGTCGAGGTCCGCAAGGATGTCGAGCGCGACCTCCCACTCGTCGTGGTCGAGGTACTCGCGGACGTCCACCACCGTCACGCCGGCCCCGTTGACGACATCAGCGGGGACCATGGCCGCAGCCCGGGCGAGCAGATCGGCAACATCCACCTGCGGATTATTCAACCTCGTCGCAGCATCAGCTCGGCACCTCCCACCGGCGCTCGGATCTGCCGCCCCAGGTATCACAACCCTCAGGCAGTGCAATCGAGTCGGTCAGCTCACACGAGGCCGTCGAGGTAGCCGACGTTCGTGGAGCCCGACGCGACGCGGACCCGATACCCCCAGCGTCGGAGGACCTGGGCCATCTTCGCGGCACCGGCCGGATTGGCGGAGTGGACGTTGATGACGCCGACGTCGAAGGGGCAGTTGTCGAAGGCAGCCCGCTCCAGCACCTCCACGACCGGCCAGATCGTGTCGTTTCCACCGAGGTCGTGGTCCAGCCACAGCTCATCCAGGTGCCGGCCGCGATACCGATCGAGGAGTTCAACTCCGGCGGCGCTGGTGCGGGCCACCTCCGCGCCACGGCCGTCCACGAACGAGCGGAGATCATCTGCCAGGACGATCGTTCGACGGGCGTCCACACGATAATGATGCCTGGCACCGTCATCATCTGACATCCGGATTCGTCGCGACGAGAGCGGGAGCCTTTCGTTGCAGGGGCTGCGGCGGCCATCATGGTCTGTCATGAGGATCGAGACGCTCGTCATCGTGAAGGTGGTGGGCCGGCCGGCAAGCTACTCGTCGGCAGCCGAGCCTGCGTGGAAAGCCGCAGTCCGCGAGGCATTCACCAGGAGTGGCTTGGGGCCCTGGGCGGAGCGCTTCTCGGTTCTCGTCGAGTTTCGTACGCCTGAAGCGCGCAACGCCAACGAGGTGTGGGACCTCGACAACCTGATCAAGCCGACGTTGGATGCGATGGAAGGCGTCTTCGGGCTTCGAGAATGGCGCGGACCAGCGCAAGCGGCCGACGACCGCGTCGACCATCTCGAGGCGACCAAGCGCACCGTTCGCAGCGACGAAACGCCCGGCGCCCGGATCGAGGTAAGGCGCTTGGTTCAGTAGCGCGGGGACGCACGCACTTACTGCCGATGGCTGGGCGCGGCGGGGAAGCCTTGCCGCATCACGCGACGTGGCGCTCGTGCCCTGCCGCCCTCTCACCACAGGCCTACGTGTGGTGGTTCGGGGTGTCGAGGATCAGCAGGAACCGGGCTTTGGCGTTGCTGTCGGCGAGGGTGAGCGTTTCGTCCAGGGCGGCTTGTGTGGCCATGGTCGGTGGCGGTGTGGATGTGTGGCGGTGTTCCCAGCCAGAAACCGTCACGGGCGCCGCCCCGAGGTGCTGGACGAAGTCGTGGACGGTCATCCGGAGCGCCTCACGTAACGCGCGGGTCTCCCGTCCGGTCCACCGGCCGACGACCACCGTCCCGCACCCGCAGTCACTCGTCGCCGCTTTAGTGGACCGGGAGTCGGGCCGGCCAGCGCGCCGCTGGCATTCCTCGTCCCGCGCCTGCGCCTGCTGGGTGTGGAAGTTCCGTACCAGCGCGGCCGACTGGTCGAACGCGGCCAGCAACGCCCCTCGTGGGTCGACCGCCCGGTCGGCGTCCTGCCAGAACCGGCGAACGCTGGTGTCCCGTCCGATCTCGGCGTTGGCGACCGAGCTGCGGGAGCAACAGATGCTCTTGGCGAGCTGCGTCTGCGTCAGCCTCTGCTCGGCGCGCCAGGCGGCCTGCCAACCGCCGACCGAGGTCCCTGCGCGCCTCGGTCACCTGCTGCTGGCTGATCCGTCCTGGAAGCGTAGACCCGACGGACACCGGCCGCCCATAACCGGCCGGGTGAGCCGCACGTTCGTCATCGGGCCCGCCGATCGGGAAGCCGGTACACCTGGCGAAGGCCGGCCCCGGCCGACGGCACACCGGATACAGCCACGAGGCGGCCCCGCGAGACATCCGATGGTTCGATCATCACTTCGACGGACCCCGCGAGGACCACGACACCGCCGGTCGCGTCGTCGTGACGGACCAGTGCCGTGACAGTCTCGGCGTGAACGCTCACCGTCACCCGCACCGACGCTCGGTCCACCATGACCGGACCGGCCGTCGCCGCTACCGATACCGGGCGACCAGGGTCGGCGCCGGGAGCCGGTGATGTCCAGCCACCTGGCCCTGGTTCCTCCGGGGTCACCTCAGGGTCCTGGGCGTGTCCCTTGATGATGAAGAACCCGAGGTCGGCGTTGGTCGCTTTGCCCAGGACCTTCCGCAACGCCGTGCGGTACGGCTCGAACGGCCACCGGTGCTCCCCGCGCTCGAGCTTGCCGATGTAGCGGGCATCCACGGCGCTACGGCAGCCCGTGTGCGCGCGGGCGTGGGCGTTGACCGCGTCGGCCAGCTCCTGCCGGGACAGCGGCCGCCCCGACCCCGACGGAGACCGCAGCGCCAGCCGAGCCGCGCGAAGCAGATTGTTCGGCCCTCGCCGATAGGCCACGACGTCGTTCTCCTGATGTGGTCGTTTACTCTCGTACGCCATCGGCGTCAGCCGCACGGGACGGGCGAACGCGGCAACCGTCTAAGGTGAAGATCGGCTTCGTCACCGCTTCCGCACGGTCAGGTTGAGATCCTGAACGGCCAGGTGGGTGAGGTCGGGTAGCTGGTCCTCGTCGAGGGTGACCCCGCGCAGGTTGCCGAGACCGGTCTTCAGGTCGTGCAGCGTGTTACCCCGGAGGTCGGTGCCATTGAGGTGGCAGGAGTCGAGTTCCAGGCGGGCGAGCTGGCAGGACCGCAGGACGGTGTCGGGTAGGCGGCAGGACGACCAGGTGGCGTCGGTGAGGACGCAGTCCACGAAGGCCACGGCTCTGGCGGCGGTGACCCGGGTGAGAGTGGCGTAGTCGAAGCGGCATCCCTCGAACAGCACGTCCTTGAGCCGGATATCGGTGAGTCGGGTGCCGGTGAACCGGGACCCGCTGACGGCACAGCGCTCGATATTGACGCCGGACAGGGTGGCACCGGAGAAGTCGGTACGGGTGATCTCGCAGCCGAAGAGGGACCCGGCCTCCCAGTTGCTTTCGCTCACGTCGGCACCGATGAGCCGGCTACCACGGACGGTGACGTCGTCCAGGGTGACGCCACGCCAGGAGGCGTTCTCGATGGTGGCGTCGCTGAGGTCGTCGGTCGGGTCGCTGACGCTGTCGAGGTCGTCAATGTCGAGATCCGGGAGCAGGATCCGTAGGTCGCCGACGGTGGTGGTCCGCATCTGTCTCCTACCTGTCTCTGTTGAGGGCGGCGCGGCGCGGGGCGGCCGGCCCGCCCGCGCGCCGGGTGTCGGGTCCGCTGTCAGCGGGTCACTTCTTCTTGTTCCAGTTGTCCCAGCCGGGCCGACTGTCGAAGCTGCCCCGGTTGTCCCAAGTGGGCCGGTTGTCGAACTTCGCCGCGTCGATCGACGCTACCGCCCGGGGCGATTCGACACCGAGACGGTCGAGGCGTTCCGGCGCGGCGTTGATCAGTGCGGCGAGGGCGTTGGTCATGCTGGTCCTCCGGTCGGGGTGAGATGGTCTGCGGTGGCGCGGACGAGGGCCTGTCGGGTGGTACGGCAGAAGCTGGTCTCGCGGGCGGTGAAGGTGCCGTGTTCGAAGTAGCGGTTGCCGGCCTGTCCGCCACGGCAGAAGTCGTAGAACCCGCACCGGTCGGCGCAGTCGTTGAGCGCGGTGACGAACCCGGTCACGTAACGCAGACCACCGGCCTGGGCGAGCATCACGCTGATCGGTTCCTCGACCACGTTCCCAGCGACGAAGTCCCCGTAGTCGGGGTCGGTGATGCCGAGCAGCTCCGGTGACAGGAGCACGACCCGGCCGTCCCAGGACACCGTGGGAATCGGCTCATGGGGTGTGTGGTCGACGCCCTCGCCGCGGGCGGCGGTGAGGTAGTCGGCCAGACGGTCCAGGTCACGGATACGCAGCCGGCTACCGGCGGCACGGCGTTGCACGAGCCGCCGCCAGAACCGGTACGCGGACCCCTCCGTCACCGGTTGCCGGGCGGCGCCTTCCTGCTCCTCGATGTTGAAGCCCACGGACTGGCATCCCGGCAGGTCGGTGAAGAAGTCCACGAGATCGTCGGCGTGGTCGATGGTCTCCGGGGTGACGACACAGATCACCGAGTACTCCAGACCCGCCTCCGCCAGAACCCGGATCCCGCGCACCGTGCGCCCGATGGTGGACCTGCCCGCGTGGTCGAGGCGGTTGCGGTTCAGGGCACCCGGGCCGTCGACACTGACACCGACCGTGAACCCGTAGGCGGCGAACACATCGCACCACCGCTGGTTGATCAGCGTGGCGTTGGTTTGGACCTCGTGACGCACCCGACCTGCGCGCCGCAGCGACTCGAAAGGAGCGAGCAGACCCTGGAAGTGGCTGATCGGCGTCGCGGTCGGCTCGCCACCATGCCATACGACGCTCACCGGCTGGCCACTGCCCTGCCGCTCGATCGAGGTGGCGCAGGCCCGCGCCACCGGCACGGGCATCAGGCGACGCGACCGACGGTCGGGCAGGTAGCAGTAGACGCAGTCGAGATTGCAGAAGCTCGTCGGCTGCACCACCAACGTATGGAACACACCGGCGATCGCCGGCCGATCCACGGCGGTGATGACACCGATACCGGTCATGACACCCTCTCCTCGGACAGCGGTGGGAAACGGGTCGCGGCCTGCCGCCGGGGACCGACGCGGTGCCTGGCCCAGCCAAGGAAACGGTCGAACAACCCCGCGTAGCCACACAGCTGCGGGGGACTGAGGTTCCGCAGGTCGTCGATGGCCGTGTGCAGGCAGGCCGCCAGATACAGAGACAACCCGACCCGGCTGCCCTCGTACTCGGCCAGCAGCCTTCTCTTCGCCTGGACACAGGGCCACGGGTGGCCGCAGTTCCGGCACAGCCACTGCGGGCGGGCTGGCAGATGCTCACCCTCCACCCGGCAGCGCCTTTCAACATCCTGGCCGGGTACTGGTCGCTCGATGCTCATCGACGGAACCCCGGCCGGGACCGCTGCTCGAAGAACCGACGCCACACATGGGTCAACAACGGCGGATCCGCCACAGCCGCCACCGGAGCCGAGGGCTGCGCCCGGACCGTCGCGCCGCCCGGCTGGCCGCAACAGAGCGGGACATGTACACGGTCACGCCCGATCCCCCACTGAGGCGGGTTCCCCGAGACGGTGGGCCCGCGCCCGAAGACGCGAGCCCACCGCAGCGGGACGACGGCTGGGAGCAGACCGCCGCCCACCCACCCACGCAGCCCTCTCGGCGGTACGCGGACGGGGAGTCAGCCCCGCAGGCGGCGGATGGCCCGGCGACGCCATCTGCCGGTGCGTCGGGTCGCGTTCCAGCACGTCGCTGATCGGCACATCCATGTGAAGCTCCCTGCGCGAGGCTGCTGAGTCCGCCGACACGCTCGGGGAGAGGACCGCGTCGGCACCTTCAGATTGGCCCGGGAGAGGATCGAGCGGAATGTCCTGGCGGTGCACTGGCGGTGCACCTGTTGTCACCCCTCGTGCCACTACCATCGGCAGTCAGGTGAACAGCCCCTATCGGGGAGGACATGCGATGGCTCCGGTAACGACCTGGACCGGCCGGGAGGCGACCGCGCTGCGGCAGGCGTTGCGGATGAGCGTCACCGCCTTCGCCGAGCACCTCGGCGTAGCGCGACGGACGGTAGCCAAGTGGAGCAGCCAGGGCGACACGGTCCTTCCGCGCGCCGACATGCAGGCCGCGCTGGACACCGTGTTGACCCGCGCCACATCCGACGTCCGGGAACGCTTCGAGGCCCTGCTGAGGACCGGCACCAACGGTGCACCCGGGAGCACCACACCGACACGCACCGGCTCGGACACCGATACTGGAGACGACAGGCACAGCGGCTCGGGCTCGGATGGTGACGTGCGACGGAGAGACCTTCTACGCGCGAGCGCGGCCGGCGTCGCCGCAGGCCCAGGTGTCTCGGCGTTGCTCGACGCGCTCGTCTCGCCACGGCATCCGCCTACGGCGGCGTTGTCCGTCCAGCAGCTCTCCCGCTCGGTGGCCACGTTGAAACGCGACTACCAGGCTTGCCGGTACGAACGCGTCCTCGACGATCTCGTCACGCTGCTACCAGCCCTCGAACCAGCCAGAGCCAACGCCGAAGACGAGCAACGCGCACGGGCAGACGTTCTGGCCACCGACCTGTACCACGTCGTCGGGAGCGTCCTACTCAAGATGGGCGACCGAGGGATGGCCCTGGTCGCGGCCGAGCGCAGCACCCGTGCCGCGACTGCGAGTCAGGACCCGGTGGCCGTCGCCGCGAGCGCACGGATCATGACCCACGCCCTCATGAGCAACGGCCACGACGACCAGGCCGTGACCCTCGCTGGGCACGCCGCCGGCGTCCTCGACCGGGACACCCGCCTCGACTCGACCGACGCGGTCGCCGTGTACGGCGCGCTCGTGCTCCGCGGCGCGGTCGCCGCCGCCCGCAAGGACGACCGGGGCACCGCACACGCCATGCTCGACGAGGCCACCCGCGCCGCATCCCGACTCGGCTACGACGGCAACGACCGGTGGACCGGCTTCGGCGCCACCAACGTCCTGCTGCACCGCGTCAATATCGCCCTGGCCCTCGGTGACGCGGGAACCGCCATCACGCTCGCCCGCACGGTGCCCCTGGACAAGATCACGCTCGCCGAACGCAGAGCCTCGCTGTACGTCGACGTCGCCCGCGCCTACACCCAGTGGGGCCGCCACGAACAGGGCCTCGACGCGCTGCGCACCGCCTACGACGTAGCGCCCGAGGAGATCCGCTGCCGCCCGGCCGTCCAGCGCATCGCCGGCGACCTCGCACTCCTCGCCAAAGGCCAAGTCCGCAGGGCCGTCGCCGACTTCGCCCAGACCGCTGGAATCCCGCTGTGACCAACGGCCACCTACAGATCGTCGTCTGCGGCGCCGGCCCCGCCGCCGACGTGACCAAACTGATCAGCACCGCCCTGAACCGGTCCTGGACGGCGGCGGTCACCGCCACACCCAGCGCCATGGACTTCCTCAACCTACCGGCCATCGAGGAACTGGCCGGCACCCCTGTGCGATCCAGTTACCGGGCATCCCCTGGCGGCCGGCGCTCACTTCCCGCCGCCAGCGCTGTGGTCATCGCACCAGCGACCTACAACTCCATCAACAAGATCGCCCTCGGCCTCGCCGACAACTACGCCATGACCTCCGTCGCCGAACTCATCGGACGACACGTACCCACCGTCGTCGTGCCGTTCGTCAACGCCGCACTCGCCTCCCGACTCCCCTTCCGCCGGGCGGTAGCCAACCTCCGCGACGAAGGAATCCACGTCCTACTCGGCCCCGCACACAAGTGGGAACCACACCCACCCGGCAGCGGCAACGACCGACAGCGCGTCTTCCCCTGGACGACAGCGTTCGAGACGGCCGCCAGACACGCCCACGAAGCGCAGACGCAGGCCCAACACCGGTAGCCCGGCTCAGATCAGCCGGCTCGTGTAGCCCGCCGCCACCAGACGGTCGAACGCCGCTCGTACCTCGTCCGGCACCTCCTGTGGAACCGCGAACCCGCGCTCGGCATACACCTCGATCCGCTGCGTGTCACCCACCAGCATGTCCACCACCCGCCGAGGGTCGCCGATGCTGCGCACGTAGTCGTCCAGCTCAAGAGGATTCGACGCGCACACCACGTCGACCTCCGGCCACATCAGCTTGCAGGTGGCGTAGGCCCGACGCTGTTGGTAGGGACGGGACATGAGCAACACCGACCGCACCGGGATCTGGCGTTCCGCCAGCAGTCGGCGCGAGTAGTCGAGGTTCTGGGCCGTGTTCGTCGCCTGCGGCTCTACGAGGATGGACTCCGTCGGAACGCCATGCTCGACCGCGTACTCCCGGTAGTGCACCGCCTCACCACGCGGGAACCGCTCGATCGTCGTCGGGGCGTTCGCACCGGTGAAGACAACCCACGGGAACAGACCCTCGTGGAACAGGCGGGTCGCGATGACCGCCACCCCGAGGTCGTGGCTGCCGAGCCCGATGCCCACGTCACAGGGGCTCAGCTCGTGATCCAGGTCGTGGTAACGCCACAACATCTCCACGTCAGCCCGGATCCGATCCGGAATCACTACCGACACCGCCACCCCCGAACGTCCACCGGCACGCCACCCGTCCCACCGGCAGCCGTGACGGTCCAACGGCTCCCGAGCACCCATCGAGCACCGCACCACCGACGGGGAAACGAGAAAGGCTCCGACCCGGGGATCCCAGGTCAGAGCCTTGCTGCTGGTGCGCCGCCAGGGACTCGAACCCCGAACCCGCGGATTAAGAGTCCGACGGAAGCCACGGAACCGACCGGCTCTGAATGATCACAGCCGGTAGAAGGCCCGGTAGCGGCGGAACAGCCGCCACTGCAGCACCACCGCCGCCACCGTCAGCAGCATCATCACCAACGTCGCGGCGGCGGCATAGCCGTAGCGCAGATACTCGAAGCCCGTGCGGTAGATGAACAACGACAGGTAGGTGGTGGCATACGGCGGTGGGCCGCCGTCGGTCACCACGAACGCCGGCACGAAGGAGAAGTGCAGGCTGGCGATCAGATCCCGCACCACCAGCAGGGCCAACACCGGCGCCATCAACGGCAGGGTGACCCGGCGGAAGACGTCCCAACCTGTCGCGTCCTCCAGGGCCGCCACCTCATAGACGTCCGTTGGCAGGGCCCACCGGGCGGCGAGCAGCACCACGAAGGTCTCGCCCATGGTGAAGACGCTCATCAGGATGATCGCGGCGCGGGCGTCGGTGGGGTCAGTAAGCCACTGCGGCGGGGTACGACCGAGCACGGTCAACCCGTTCTCACCGCCGACGCGCAACAGCTGGTTGATCGGGCCGTACAAGGGGTTGAAAAGCCAGAGCCAGAGCAGGCCATAGGCGATCTCGGGTACCGCGGTCGGCAGCAGCGCCGCGACCCGCGCCGGACGAACCCCGAACGACCGGCGATGCAGCAGCAGCGCCAAGCCCAGTGCGAGTAGCACCCGAAGCGGCACGGCCACCAGCGCGAACACCAGCGAGTTGGTCAGCGCGACTCGGAACACCGGGTCCGTCACCAGCTCGGAGACGTTCGCCAACCCGGCCCAGCTCGGCGGATTGACCAGGTCGTACTCGGTGAAGGCCAGGGCGAGTGTGACCGCGGCGGGGAACAACACCAAACCGACCAGACCGACCAGATACGGCGCCAGCATCACCGCCACCTGCCGGTGCCCACGCGCCGCCGGGCCTACCCCGGCGCGCGACCGCTCCCTGCTCACTCTCAAGAGGCACACCGGAGCCCGGTGGCGGCGTCGAAGAGGTGCGTGTCGGCCCAGCGAACCCCGACTCGGACCGCATCCCCGCGCGCGGGCCGGTGGGCGGCCGGCACCCGGGCCACCACCGGGCTCCCGGCGCGGAGGGTGAGGTAGGCGTAGGCGTCCGTGCCAACCACCTCCACCCGGTCAACGGTCGCCGCCACGCCGTCGGCCGCCCCCAACACCACCGCCTCCGGGCGGAAGCCGATCTCCCGGTCGCCGGCCATCCCCGCCGGCGGGGCACCGGACGGCTGGATCGGGCCGGAGCTGGGAAGCACGTTCATCGCTGGGGAGCCGACAAAGCCCGCCACGAACCGGCTCGCCGGGGTGTGCCAGATCTCGTCCGGCGTCCCGACCTGCTCCACCTGGCCATCGCGCAGCACCGCGATCCGATCGGCCAGCACCAGCGCCTCGGTTTGATCGTGCGTGACGTGCACCATCGTGGCGCCGAGCCGGTCGTGCAGCGCCCGCAGTTCGGCCCGCATCTGCACCCGCAGCGAAAGGTCGAGGTTGGACAGCGGTTCGTCGAGGAGGAAGACGTCTGGCTCCCGCACCAACGCCCGGGCCAACGCGACCCGCTGTCGCTCACCGCCGGAGAGCTGCCCGGGTCGCCGGCCGAGCAGGTGCGCCGCGCCGACCTGCTCGGCGGCGGCCCGGGCCCGTTCCCGGGCCGCCGCCTTCGGAACATCCCGCACCACCAGGCCGAACGCGATGTTCTCGGCGACGGTCAGGTGGGGGAAGAGCGCGTACGACTGGAAGACCATCGACACGTTGCGCCGGCCCGGACGGTCGGCGGTGACGTCCCGGCCGGCGATCCAGACTCGCCCGGTGGTGACCGGCTCCAGTCCGGCCACCACCCGCAACAGCGTCGACTTCCCGGCGCCGGAGGGGCCGAGCACCACCAGGAGTTCTCCCCGGGCCGCGGTCAACCGCATCTGCTGCAGAACGGTAACGCCCCGGTAGGCGGCACTCACTCCGTCCAGAGTCAGTCCGGCATCGTGGGTCAGACCGGCATCGCTCACCCGTGCTCCCCACGGGCGAACAGCGGGCGGGTCTGCTCATCCAGGGCGCGGATGACCTCGTCCAACCGGTCACCCCGGTACAGCGCGTTCTCCAGGATCCCGGCGGTCACATCCTCGACCTCCGGCCAGGTGGAGATGGTCGGCAACGTCCGGAGGGTGGGAATCGTGTCGAGGAAGACCGTCGCGTTACGTGGTGGCTGGGACGAGTCGAGGAACACCGGGGACTGCGAGACACCGATGTGCGACGGCACCGTCCGCCCGGTGGCGGCGATGATCTGCTGCCCCTCGGCGGAGATGGCGAACTCCAGGAACCGCCACGCCGCGTCCTTGCGCTTGGCACCCCGGGTCATGCAGTACGCGTCCGAGTGCAGCACCCCGACCTGGTCCTGGTAGACCGGCAGCGGGGCGACGTCCCACTCGAAGCCGGTGATCGAGCGGAAGGTGGTGGTGGAGCGCCGCGAGGACATCAGCATGGCGAGTCGGCCGTTGGCGAAGCGGGACTCGTCATTTTCCGCCTCGACCTCCTCGTCGGTGGGCACCACCCCGTATGCCTGGCGGAGGTCGACCAGGTTCTTCAGCGCCTCCCGGCCGATCGGGGTGTCCAGGGTGAGTCGGGTCGGTCGGTCCGGGTCATCGACGATCTCACCGCCGGCGGACCAGGTGAACGGGGCGACCCGGATGATCGACGGCTCGACGCCGAGCCCGTGCACGGCCGGACGGGCAGCAGCCCCCTCGCTCTCGGTGCCCTTGACCACCACACCACGGTCGTCCCGGGTCATCGCGATGGCGGTGCCGACCATGTCGTTCCAGGTCCAGCCCGCCTTCGGCTCGGGAACCTGGTATTTGGCGAAGAGGGTGCGGTTGTAGTAGACGGCGAGACTGGAGATGTTCTGCGGCAGGCAGAGCTGCTTGCCGCCCCAGGTGAAGGCCTCCATCGCCACCGGGTAGTAGTCAGCGGGGTTCACCTTCTCGGAGGCGGCGATCCGCTCGTCCAAGGGCTCCACCACGTTCTTCGCGGCGAACTGGCCATAGAAGCGGTAGTTCATCAGGAACAGGTCCGGTGGGGCTCCCCCGGCGACCGAGGTGGCGAGCCGGGCCAGCAGGTCCTTGCGGTCGCTCGCCTCGATGAGCTGCACCTCGTTACCGGGCCGTGCCTGACCGTACGCCTCGATCAGCGTGCGGTACGCGGCCAACTCCTCGGGGGCGCCGAAGACCAGCAGCCGCACCGGCCCGTCGGCGGCGGCCCCGGGTCCTCCTGCGCAGCCGGCGGCGAGGAGCACGGTCGCGAGCAGCGTCGCCAGCAACGCCTTGGGTCTTCTCATGGCCGGTTCCGTCCTGTCTGGTCATCGTGGTGGAAAAATCGGCGCTGGACGAACCCGAAGACCAGCACGGCCGGGCCGGTCGCCAGAACCGCCCCGGCCAGGAACACCGGGAAGTTCGTCGGGTCCAGCACCGACAGCGAACGCAGCGCCAAGGGCAGGGTGAACAGGTCACGGTCGTACACATAGATCAGTGGATCGAGGAAGTTCGACCAGGTCAGCACGAAGGTAAGAGCGGTGATCGCGGCGGTGACCGGACGCACCAACGGGAGCGCGACCCGCCACCAGATGCCCATCGGAGTCATGTCCTCCACCAGACAGGCGTCGTAGAGGTCCCGCGGCAGCGCCCGGAAGGCCAGGTAGTAGACCAGGACGTAGAGCGGGGAGGTACCCAACAGCGCCGGAGCGATCAAGGGCACCAGCGTATCGGTCAGCCCGAGTGCGCGGAAGATCGTGAACCGGGGTACCAGCAGTGCGGTGGCCGGCACCATCAGGGCTACCAGGGAGGCCACGACGATGAGGCCGGCGCGCCGGGGTGTGAGCCGGGCCAACGCGAAGCCGGCCAGCGCGGCGACCAGCACACTCAGCGGCACGGCGACGACCGCGACCAGCAGCGAGTTGAGCGCGGCGCGCAGCACCCCGCCGATTTCCAGGGCCTGTCGGTAGCCGGCGGTGGAGACCGGATCGGGGATCAGCTGTGGGGTGGGGGACGGCGGCAGCCCGGGCTCGGTGAGCGAACCCGAGACCAGCAGCAGCAGCGGCGGGACGAAGACGAGCAGGACGAAGAGCGCGCCCAGGGCACGCCAGACCCGGCCGATCCTCCCGGACAGCGGTGGGGGGCCGCTGCCGCGGCCCCCCACCCGGTTGGTGGTGTGAATAATCGACCTACTTCAGGTTGAGCTGCCACGCGCCGAGGCCGTGCGAGGCCGCGTAGAGGACCCGCTCGCCCGGCACGATGGTGAGCCCGGCGACTTCCACATTCGGCATGCCACCGCCGGCCTTGGTCCAGCTGGTCCGCCCCTCGGCCAGCCGCAACACGCCGAAGTCGGTCGAGGCGTACAGGTCACCGGTGACATCGTCCCGGACCAGGTCGGTGATCGGCTGATCACCGAAGTCGTACGAGCGGTCGGTCCAGGTCGCCGTCGTGCCGGCGGTCGTCACCTCGAAGGCGTGCCCAAGCGTCTCCGGCGTGTTCGAGTTGAAGCCGCTGTAGGAGACCCAGGCCCGGTTCGGGTCGCTGGGATCGATGTGGACACTGGTGACGAATCGGTTCGGGGTGCCCGGGTTGTCGATCCGGGTCCAGGTCACCTCGGCGGCCGACTCGGCGTCAACGTTGTGGCTGACGAAGACCCGACCCGTGCTGGTGGCCGCGTAGGCGGTGGCGGAGTCGGTGTCGACCCGCTGGACCACCGAGACCGCGCCGCCGGCCCGGTCCCCCCACGCCTCGTCGGTGAGCGGCGTGGCCCCCAGCGCCTCCCAGTCCCCGCACTGCTCCTCGAAGGTGCCGGTCCAGGTGTTGCAGATCCGGTTGGCCTCCTCGATGCTCCGGTCGCCCAGGCCGAAGGTCTTCGTCCGGTACACCGAGCGGCCGGTACCGGCGAACATCGTGCCGGAGACCACCGGGTCGCTGATCACCGGCGCGTAGAAGAGGGTGCCCGGCTGGCCGTAGATCGGATCCGCGGTCCAGATCCACTCGGCGATGTCGCCGCCGGCGAAGTTCACCTCCGGTGACGCGTTGAAGAAGGTGTGGAAGCGGAACTCGGGCTTGTCGACGTCGAAGCCGGAGGCACCGCCGTCACCGATCATCGTGTTCGTCCAGCGCCGCCGCTCGCCGTTGTTCTCCCAGGTCCCGTTGTCCTGGGTGCCGCCCTGAAGCAGGTTCACGTCGTGCGGGCTGACCGACAGGCTGATGAACTGCAACGTGTTCATGCCCTTGTTGATGCCCTCCAGCTTGCTCGGAATCCGGGAGAGCATCTGCTTGCAGCGATCCTGCTGGGCCGCCGTGGTCAGGTTACGGTCCGGGCTGTCACACCAGGCGGATCGGTCGACGAACTCGCCGCTGGAACGCATGATCCCGCCGTCGTTGGCCTCGAAGAACTGATACGGGTCCCGCGGGTGGGTCACGATCGCGTGCTGGTCCGGATGCAGACCGTTCGGGTGCAGCTCGTCGGTGCCGTCGAAGGTCATGTCGGTGCCGCTGACCCCGGCGTCGGTGGAGAGGACGACGGCCCGCTTGTGCGCGACCGTCTCACCGTAGACGTAGGAGCCACCGGTGTAGACGATGTCCGGATGTCCCGGCGGGGTGTGCACGAACATGTCGTACCAGCACTGGCCGGTGCACTGGTTGTACGTGGCGTACCCCGGATCTGCCGGGTTCGAGCTGGTCAGATCGGTGAACGTGGGGGTTCCGCCGGCCACGTCGTCGCTGCGCAGCAACCGCGAGTACGGGTTGCCGAAGTTCCCCTCGTAGACGTACATCCGGGTCTTGCCGTCCGGCAGCGCGGTGACGTCGATGGCGGCCCGGGTCTGGAACAGGTCCGGGTTGAGCGACGGCTTGATCTGCGTCCAGCTGGCTCCGGCGTCCGGGGAGCGCCAGACACCACGGGCGTACGACGACGCGTACACGATGTCGGAGTTGTTCGGGTCGAGCTTGACGTAGCGGACACCGCGCGGCGAGCAGAGCGCGTTGTTGCCGAACTCGTCGGCGTCGCCGGTGCAGTCGGTGGCGGCGGCCGAACCGTTGTGGATGAAGTTCCAGTTCTTGCCACCGTCGGTGGTCTTGTAGAGACCCCACTTCTCCGCGTCGGGCACCGGTCGCGTCACGCCGTCGCAGCAGGCGCTGGACATGCCGCGCAGCGCGGTGGTGGTGGCGACGTAGATGGTCTTCGGGTCGTCCGGCTCGATGGTGATCTCGGCGATGCCCTTGCCGGCGAGCACTTCCTTGCCGAGCGGGCCCTGCCAGGTCAGGCCGCCGTTGGTGGACCGGTAGAGACCGACACCGGCGACGCATCCGGAGCCACAGATGTTCGCCTCACCGGTACCGACGTAGATGGTGAGCCCGGTCCGGTCGTTGCGGTCGATCTTGACTGAGCCGGCCGCGTTGATACCGAGCGGACCGCCCAGGTAGAACCACTTCGGCTCGGCGGCGAGGATGTTGAGGGTGCCCCAGACGCCACCACCGGCGGGCGTGGCGTACGCCCGGCAGAGCCACCGGTTGCAGTCGGGGCTGATGTCGAGGGAGGTCACCCGGCCACCGGCGACGTACTCGTTGGGAACGTAGTTGAAGGCGTTGCGGTACTCGGTGAACGGGTACACCGCCTCGCTCGGCCCGGCGTTGGTCCACCGTTGGCCGCCCCCGCCCCGCCGCTCGGCCGCCGCGAACGCCGCCTTCGAGCGGTCGACCTCGGCGAGGCTTACCTCGTTGGCCGGGTACGCCCGCTTGAGGAACTCCTGCTGCGCGGCGCCGCCCGGACCGTCCAGCGACATGCCGTCGTTGCCCGGTATCGACCGACGCATCTGCTCCAGGTGGGCCCCGAGGGCGTTCGGTAGCTCGCCGTCCCCGGTCGCCGCGGCGGCGGCCGGCACTTCGGTGCCGGCGAGGTGGATTCCGGCGACCCCCGTCGTCGCGGCGAGGGCGATGACCGCTAGTCCTGCGAGTAGCTGGCGACGTCTGCGCTTCACAAGGTTCCTCCCGAAGAAGGCGTCGCCGCAGCGCGGCCTCCGGGATTGGCAACCGTCACTGGCAGCGTCCATCCAGGAGGATGGCAGAGGAGGTCCGGCAGCACAATCCCCTGCCCCCACTCAATCGATGATTATGGTTTAACTCCACCTCGCTGCCGTCGCAAACTGGTGCACGTCCGATGCCGTGGAAGAATAGGGAGTTCGCATCGAGCGCCACGGCAGGAGAATCGGTCACATGACAGCGGTCGGTCCGGAGGAGCTGCGTGCCGACTGCTCCCGATGCGTAGGGCTCTGCTGCGTGGCGCCCGCCTTCGCCGCCTCGTCCGACTTCGCGATCGACAAGCCGGCCGGGCGTCCCTGTCCGAACCTACGCCCGGACTTCCGCTGCGGAATCCACACCGAGCTGCGGAGCCGCGGCTTCCCCGGCTGCACCGTCTTCGACTGCTTCGGTGCCGGTCAGCGGGTGAGCCAGGTGACTTTCGGGGGGCGAGACTGGCGGGACGACCAGCCCACCGCCCAGGCGATGTTCGACACCTTCACCGTGGTACGGCCGCTCCACGAACTGCTCTGGCATCTGACCGAGGCGCTGACGATGGAGTTGCCCGCACCACTGCGGGCCGCGCTGGCCGAGGTGCTCGCCGCCACCGACCGGCTCGCCGGCGGCGACCCGGAGTCGCTGCGGTCGCTGGCCATTGACGCACATCGGAGCAGGGTCGTTCCGCTGCTGGCCCAAGCCGCTGACCATGCCCGGGCCCGGGGTGGCCGGCCCGGTGTTGACCGACGCGGCGCCGCCCTACTCGGCGCCGACCTGCGCCGCATCGACCTGCGTCGAGCGAGCCTGCGCGGCGCCCAGTTGGTCGGCGCCGACCTGCGCGGAGTCGACCTGACCGGCGCGGACCTCACCGGCGCGGACCTACGCGGGGCCGACCTACGTGGCGCGGACCTGTCGGGCGCTCTCTTCGTGCACCAGTCACAGCTGGATGCGGCCCGCGGCGACCAAGCCACCGGTCTTCCACCGCGGCGCAGCCGACCCGCGCACTGGGCAGCCCCGCCGCGCGCCCGCGGCCGCTCCCTGCGTTTCTCCGGACGGCGTCCGGGTAGGTGATCGGGGGGTAAGCCGACCTTCGGTCGCCGCGGCAGGTGCGGTGGCCGGGGCGGTCACCGCGAGCCGACGGGCGGGAGTGCGCCATGACCGAGCAACACCGCTTCGACCTGGCCGACACGGACGAACCGGACGGCGCCACGGCGATGGAGGCGTCGCTTCGGCCGCCGGGCGAGTCGCTGCCGCAGACCGAGGACGTCGGCGACGATTTCGCCGACCTGCCCGCCGAAGACCGACGATCGGCGCGGGAGATCAGTCGGGCCGGCTACGACGTGGCTGACGTTTCCGGGGCCGTCGACCCGAACCGGGAGTGAACCGGTCACCGCGGCACTCGTCCAGCGGGGTAGGTCACTCGTCCGGCTGAGGGCGTCGCGTCGCGCCGGTGACCGGTGGCGGGATCAGCCCGCCGGCGGGACGCCGCCACGGCAGGAGCCGGTCCCGCAGCCGGGCGGCGGCGTCACCGGCGGTGGCGGCGAGCATCGGCGCCAGCGGGGTGGTGCCCATCAGCGCGACCTCCTCGGCCGGGCTGGTGGTCCCGTCGAGGAAACGCAGCACCCGCTCGGCCGGGTTGCGGTCAAAGAGCCGGTCGAAGAAGTCGGGGCCCGCCAGCGGGCCGCGGTCCAGCGCCCGCAGCGCGACCGCGTCCAGCCACCGGTGCCGTCGGGGGTACGCGGGTGCCGGCACCGGAGCCTGCCCTTCGGCAAGCGCCGCGGCGATCTGCCCCGCCTGCCGGTGCATGGCGGCGAACGTGAAGCCGGTGGAGGGCCGGGTGGCGCCACCGCCCGTCCCGAGGCGGACCACCCGGGGCGAGGGCCGCGGGTCGAACGGGCCATCGGTCATCGGGATCACCCCGTTCTCCACCTCCCGCACTCGCAGCCGGGCCGGGTCCAGCCCGAGCCGGTCCCGGTACCCGGCCAACGCCGCGTCATAGCCGGAATCGGTGAGCAGGCCGGGGGTGAACTCCGTGTACTCGACCAACGCGTACCGGTCGGTGACCGGCAGCACATACCCGAACGAGACCCCCCGCTCCGGCTGCGGCGTGCGGAAGTCCATCAACACCGCCCGACCCGGGTCGAAGAGCGGCCGGTCGGCCTCGAGCCACCAGCCACGGAAGTGCTGCAGCCAGTTGGTGCGCCCGGCCCGCCGGGGCGGGCGCGGCCGGGAGTCGAGCACCCAGGACGCCCGCAGCGTCGATTCGCCGGCGCGGACCGTGACCCGGTCGCCGTCGTCCTCGAGCGCCTCGGCCGGGGCGACGACGCGGACCGCACCGAGTCGCCGCTCGGCGGTGGTGGCCCGGTCGTAGACGGGAGCCGAACGCAGCATCGCGTACCGCAGCGGGGCGAGGTCGAGTACGCGGTGCCGCCCGGGGGTCGTCACCTCCACCTGCGACCAACTCGCCGTCAACAGCGGGTCGAGCCCATCGTCGGGTCGGCCCCAGAACGCCCAGGTCCGGTCCGGCCCCCGACGGTGCACCGGATCGATCACCGCCACCCGCAGACCCCGCACACCCCGCCGGTCCAGGGCGGCGAGCACGAGGGAGCCCGCACCGCCACCTCCGACCAGGGCGAGGTCAACGTCAACGGTGGGCACCCGTACACGCTGCCACACCCACGGCCGGGACCACCGGCCGGACCGGCGGAACCGAGTTCACCCGGCATCGCCGGACCAGCCGAGCGGTTCTCGCATCCGCCCCGACCGCGGCTATCCTGGCCACGATCGACAGTTAGGAGTTGGCATGCGCCAGGGCAAGGTCACGGTCACCGCTTCGCCGCGAGAGCACGCCGCGCGTTAGCCGGCCCCACCGTCGGGCTCGCACCCCACGGTGTAGCGCTCCTCGCCGCGAAGCGGTCGCTCCCGCGACGACCGTTTCCCCCTTGCTCGAGGAGCTATTTTGCGTGCCCTTGTCTCCGCGCGTCTCGGCGCGGACTTCACCACACTGTGGACCGCCTCGGCCGTAGCCAATGTCGGTGACGGAGTCACCATGGCGGCCGGTCCACTGCTGGTCGCCTCCATCACCACCAATCCGGCGCTCATCGGTGGCGCTGTCTTCGTCCAACAACTGCCCTGGCTGCTGTTCGCTCTGATCAGCGGCGCCTACGTGGACCGGCTGGACCGCCGCAAGCTGGTGGTGGCCGTCAACACGCTGCGCGCCGCGGCACTCACCGCGCTGACCCTCGCCGTCAGCACCGACACCGCCACGGTCGCTCTGGTCTACGCGGTGTTCTTCCTCCTCGGTACCGGGGAGACCCTGGCCGACACCGCCGCCGGCGCGTTCCTGCCCGCCATCGTGGCACCGGACCAGTTGGCCAGCGCCAACGCCCGCCTGATGGCCACCTTCACCATCGCCAACCAGTTCGTCGCCAAGCCGCTCGGGGCGTGGCTGTTCGTGATCGCCGCCGCCGTGCCGTTCGGCGTCAACGCCCTGACCTTCGCCGTGGCCGCGGCGCTGATGGCGACGATCCGGCCGATCCCCGCGCTCCCGCCAGCGGCACCGCGCCGGAGCCTGCGGACGGAGATCACCGACGGTGTCCGCTGGCTGTTCGGACATCGACTGCTGCGTACGCTCGCGGTGAGTATGGGGCTGGCGAACCTCGCGTTCTGCGCCGCCTTCGCCACCCTGGTCCTCTACGCCCGGCAGCGGCTGGGCCTGTCCGACCTCAGCTTCGGCTTCCTCCTGACCACCTTCGCCGTCGGCGGGCTGGTCGGTACTGTCCTCGCGCCGCGGCTACAACGGATCGTCGATGCCGGCACGCTGCTCCGCGCGGGCCTCGTCGTCGAGTTCGTCACCCACGTCACCCTGGCGATCACCACAACCCCGCTCGTCGCCGCCGCCATTCTGATCATCTTCGGAGTACACACCATGGTCTGGGGCGTCATCGTGGTGACCCTGCGCCAGCGCGTCGTGCCCGCACACCTGCTCGGCCGGGTCGGCAGCGTCTACTCGCTGCTCGATCTCGGCGGCGCGGCCCTCGGTTCACTCCTCGGCGGCCTGCTCGCCGGCGCGTGGGGACTCACCACACCGTTCTGGATCGCCGCCGCCGTACTGGCGCTCATCACTGTCACCGCCTGGCGACCGCTGCGTACGGCATCAGCCGCCTGACGCGTACGGGGCGCCCCGCTCCACCCGGGCCTTCCTGGTCGGAGCGGGGCGCCCGCGCGCGTACGCGGTCACCTCCACGGCCTGGATCATCGACGGACTGGTCGTACGACGGCCACCAGCAGCGCCACGACAAGGTAGGGCGCCACCGCCACCGCGAACGCGACCCGGTTGCCGGCGACGGTGGCGAGCAGGCCGTACCCGACGTAGCACGCGATGATCGTCGTGTCGGTCGCCATCCCGGCGAGCGAGGTGACGGTGGCGCGGTCCGGGCCGACGATCCGCGCCTGGAGCCGGACGTCGGCGAGCACAGTGGCCAGTTGGAAGCCGCAGAAGGCGACGCCCACCAGCAGGAACCCGACCGGATGACCGATCAGCGCGCCGGCGGCGAGCGCCCCGGCGGACCCACCGATCAGGCCGGCGTACCCGCGACGACCCAGCCGCTCCCCCGCCGGGGCGAGCAGGCCGCCGACGGCGACACCAACCCAGGTGAGTACGAGCAGCAACGGCACGGCCGGCCCGCTCGCCCCGACGTCTCGGGCCAACAGCGGAAGGTACTCGTCGAGCGCCCCCCATCCGGCGGCGACGGCGGCGACCAGCAGCACCGCCGCGCGCACCGTCCGGTCGGCGTGCGCCTCGGCCAGCCCGCCCCGCAGGGAGGCCCACCAGCCGTGTCCACCGTCGTCGGGGTCTGCGCCCGGCCCGGCGCCCGGCTCGCGGTGCTCCGGTAGGCGGGTGGCGACGGCGGCGGCCATCAGGCAGGCCAGGACGCTCGCCACGCCGAGAGCGGGGTAGCCACCGAGGGCGAGTACCGGCGCCGCCAACACGAGGGAGGCCAACACGCCGAGGGTTTCCGCGGTGCGGGCCCGGCCGATGACACGGGCGTACCGGCTGGCCGCGCCGAGCCGCTCCAGGCCGGTGTAGACCAGGGCCTCCAACGCACCGGAGGCGAGTGCGCCGCCGGCTCCCCAGAGCAGGAAACCCACCGCGAAGGCCGGGTACGAGGGCACGAGTGTCCAGAGCGCGAAGCCGGCGGCGGTCACCAGCGGCGCGAGGCAGAGCAGCAGCCGCCGGGAGACGGCGTCGGCCAACGCCCCGGAGGGGACCTCCAGCACGATCGAACTGGCCGACCAGATGACGAACAGGGTCGAGATCTGCCACACCGTCAGACCGGTGTCGGTGAACAGCAGCGGGTAGACGGGGTAGAGCAGGACGAGGTCGCGCAGGAACGCGTACCCGTAGAGGGCTGCCGCGAGTGACCGGACCCGCCGGTCGGGCGCGGCGGTCGGGCCCGGGTGCGGGCCACCTCGCAGTGGGGTCGTGTCGGAGGTCATCGTTTCTTCCCGTGAGGTGAGTACGGACGCCGGAGGTACGGCGACCGCGGTGGCCCACGGGAAGGGCACTCAGCGGTGGATCAATGTCGCCAGGTCATGCGGCCGATGGTAGCCGTTCACCGGGCTGGACGCGGCCCGCCGTCACGGCGGTGCCCGTCACCGGCCACCGCGGCTGCCTGCTCCGCCACCGCCTCGTCCTGGTCGGTCGGGGCGCCCCGCGCGTACTTGTCGAAGAAGCGCAGCAGCTCCACCGGGAAGGGCATCACCAGGGTGCTGTTCTTCTCCGCCGCCACATCCGACACGGTCTGGAGCAGCC
Organism: Salinispora fenicalii; assembly: GCF_000514815.1. Lineage (GTDB taxonomy): Bacteria > Actinomycetota > Actinomycetes > Mycobacteriales > Micromonosporaceae > Micromonospora > Micromonospora fenicalii. Next base: position 600,777 of record NZ_KI911471.1, on the reverse strand, counting down.
GCAGCTGGTACGCGCCCGGGGTGTCCGCCATCGTCTGGGAGGCGTCGGCGAGCCGCTGGGACGCCTGGTACTCGCCGTCGGCGGCGATGACCCGGGCCCGCCGGTCCCGCTCGGCCTCGGCCTGCCGAGACATCGACCGCTTCATTCCCTCCGGCAACGAGACGTCCTTGACCTCGACCCGCTCGATGTTCAGCCCCCACGGCTCCTCGGTCGGGTCGTCGATCACCGACTTGAGATCGGCGTTGACCTTGTCCCGGTCGGCGAGGAGGGTGTCCAGGTCCACCTTGCCGATCACCGAGCGCAGCGCGGTCTGCGAGATCTGCAGCACCGCCGCCGGATACTTCTCCACGTTCACTAGGGCCTTCACCGGGTCCACGACCCGGAAGTAGACCACCGCGTCAACCTTGAGGGTCACGTTGTCCCGCGTGATCGCCCCCTGCGCCGGCACGTCGATCACCGTGGTCTGCATACTCACCCGGACCATGCGGTCCACGATTGGAATGATCAGCCGCAGGCCGGGTTCCCGGACGGGGAACAACACCCGTCCGAAGCGGAAGACCACCCCGCGTTCGTACTGCTGCACGATCCGCAGGCTCAGGGCGCCGAGCAGCGCCAGAACGACCAGCACGATCACCACGCCGATGACACCGGCTGCCATGGCACCCCTTCCGGTACACCGCCACGGCTCCCCGTCGCGGCCCTCGCCCTGACGGACACCAGCACCGCCCGGGCCGAACGGACGCCAGCACCCACCCGGTTCAGCGGGCCCTGCTCAGGGCATGGACGCGAGCGCCCCGCCCAGCTCAGTGGCCCTGGTACAGGGCGTCGACGTCCTCGCTGAAGTGTTCCTCGACCACACTTTTCTTGATCTTGAGAATGGGGGTGAGTTCACCCTCGGCCTCAGTGAGATCCCGGGGCAGGATGCGGAAGGTCTTGACCTGCTCGGCGCGGGAGACGGTCGCGTTCGCACGGTCAACGGCCGCCTGGATCTCGCCGCACAGCTCCGGGTCGTCCCGCAGCTCGGCCACGGTCGCGTCGTCCGAGCGGCCGTGCTCGGAGCGCCAGCGTTCCCAGGCGGACGGGTCGATGGTGACCAGCGCGACGACGTACGGGCGATCGTCACCGATCAGCATGCACTGGCTGACCAACGGGTGCGCCCGGATCGCCTCCTCGAGCGGCGCGGGCGCGAGGTTCTGCCCGGAGGCGGTAACGATGATCTCCTTCTGCCGCCCGGTGATCCGCAGGAACCCGTCGGAGTCGAGCTCGCCGAGGTCGCCGGTCCGCATCCACCCGTCCTGGGTGAACACCGCCCGGGTAGCCTCCGCGTTGTTCCAGTACCCGGGGAAGACCGGGTCGCCGCGGGCGAGGATCTCGCCATCGTCGGCGATCTTGATCTTCACGCCGGGCAGGGGTCGACCGACCGTGCCGATCCGTTGGGTCGTCGGCGTGTTCGCCGTCAACGCCGGGGAGGTCTCGGTGAGCCCGTACCCCTCCAGCACCAGCAGGCCCGCACCGCGGAAGAAGTGCCCCAGCCATTCGCCGAGCGGCGCGCCGCCGACAATCGCCGCGGAGCAGCGACCGCCCAGGGCGGCCCGCAGCTTCCGGTACACCAGCAGGTCGAACCCGCCTCGGGCGAGCCGAAGCAGGGGGTTCGGGCCCCAGGAACGATCGAGGCCATGGCTGTACCGCACCGCCACCCGCTCGGCGAGCCGGAACAGCCAGCCCCGGTGGCTCTCCTCGGCCTTCTGCTTCGCCCGACTGTGCAGCTTCTCGAAGACCCGGGGCACCGCCAGGACGAACGTCGGCCGGTGCCGGCGCAGTTGCTCCAGCACGCCGGCGATGTCGGCGCTGTGCACCATGGTGGTCCGGGTCTGCACCACCCCGACCTGGATCATCCGGGCGAACGCGTGGGCCAGGGGCAGGAACAGCACCGTGGCCGCCCCGGCGTGCAGCAGCTGCGGCAGCACCGAGACCGCGGCGGTCACATCACAGTGGATGGAGCGGTGGGTCAGCACACAGCCCTTTGGCCGACCCGTCGTGCCGCTGGTGTAGACGATCGTGGCCATGTCACCACCGGTCACCCGGCGGCGCCGGCCGTCAACCACCGCGTCGTCAACCGTACGCCCCTGGCCGGCAAGATTGATCAAGTCGCCGGCGTCGATCTGCCACACGTCGCGCAGCGCCGGCAAATCCGAACGCCGGCCGGCGACCAACTCAGCCTGATCAGACGTCTCCACCACGCAGCCCACCACGCCCGCATCCGACAGGACCCACCCGAGTTGGTCCGCGCTGGCCGTCTCGAAGACCGGCACCGGCACCGCCCCGATCGCCCAGAGGGCGTAGTCGACCAGGGTCCACTCGTACCGGGTGCGGCTGACCAGCCCGACCCGGTCACCGTGCCCCACCCCGGCCGCGAGGAAGCCACGGGCGAGGCTGAGCACGTCGTCCCGGAACTGGGCGCACGTCACCGGCACGTCCCCACCGCGCACCGACCGGCGCGCAGGCCAGGCGCGGGACACCGGCGCGGGCCGGATGAACTGCACCGCCTCCGGGTCCTCCCGGGCGTTGGTCCAGACCTGCTCGGCCAGCCCCGGCAGCACTCCGCCGATCTCCTCCACCGGCGAGACCACGACCTCCTGCACCTTGCTACCCCCGGTAGCGTCACCACCGACACCTGACGTGCCGGCGCTCGTACCACCCATCGTGCGACCGGCGACGGCACCGGCGACGGAACTACCGGCAAACTGGCCCGGGCACGGCACTCACGTGCTAGGGAACGGATGAGCGGGGCGCCGCTGGCGGATCGACTGGCCGGCGCTGACTCCAACCGGTGACCAGGGCCACGCGGATCAGCTGGCGGATCACCATGATCGCCACCACGTAGAGCAGGTGCTCCCCCACCGGCGGCTCCGCGATCCGCAGCAGGCTGGCGGCCAACCACAGATCAAGGCCGACGCGTAGGGCCAAGACTGCGTTCCTGGACACCAGGAGAACCACCGCGGCCGACCCGATGCCCGCGGCCATACAGGCCAGGACGGCGTAGTCGACCAGGGTGCTCACGAGGCCGGCTCCGGACCCACCCGGTTCGAGTCGCCGCGCCCGGGCGAACCGACCTCGGCGATCTCCCGGCGCTCCTGCTTGATCTCACGGGCGAGGAAGAAGTTCAGCGCGGTCCGGATCGCCGCTACCGCCGCCAGCTCGGCGATATCCAGCAGGGTCGGTGCGACAGCGGTGCGCATGATGTCCGAGGCGAGTTGAAACTCCAGCCCGAGGGTCAGGAACCGCCCGAGAGTTAGCCGGATCGGCACGAACGCCCGGCTCTGCCGGTGCCGCAACCCTACGACCACGAACCGGACGAACGCCATCATCGCGCCGGCAAAGATAATAAGGATGCCGGCGGCCTCGACCACCCGTACCAGGAGGTCCACCGCCTCCAACATCCAATGCTGGTCGGACATGTCATCCATACCAGCGGCTCCACGCCGCCACGAACACCAGCATCCCGGGACGACACCCGATCGCGTCGCCGTCGGCGAATCCGCCCCCGCGGGCGGATTCATCCGCCGTCGGTCACCCGTCAGGTGTGGGTCGTGCGTGCCGGCTGCACCGGCGGGGTCACCGGGTCGGCGGAGACGGCGCCGGCCGACGGGTCGAGCTGCTGGCGCAGCGCCACGATCTCCTGGCGCAGCGCCGCGACGTCCTCGGCGGTCGCTGCCGGTTGCCGGTCCTGGCCGGACACCCGGTCAACGATCCAGGTGGCGAGCGAGCCGGTCACGAAACCGATCAGCCCGATGCCGCCGATCATCAGGCCGACCGCCACCAGTCGCCCCTCCGGGGTGACCGGATAGAAGTCGCCGTAGCCGACGGTCGTGATGGTCACGGCCGCCCACCAGAGGGCATCGGGGTAGTTGGTGATGGACGGGTCAGGCGCCGCCCGCTCGGCGTCAAGGACCGCCAGGGAGGCGACCCCCACCAACAACACGGTGGTCGCGGCCACGTAGATGCTGAGCCGGCCGCGGACCCAGGCCTCGGTCCGCCGGCTGAGCGAGAGCACCACCGTCACCAACCGCAGTGCCCGCAGCGGACGGAGCATCGGCAGGAGCAGCACGGCGAGGTCGAACAGGTGCTCCCGGAGGAAGCGTCGCCGCTGCGTATGCAGGATGAACCGGACAGCCATGTCGAGCCAGAACACCAGCCAGGTGGTGAACGTGGTCACCTGACAGACCGTGGTCCATGCCGAGCTAAGTTGCGGATCCAGAATCGGCGCAGCGTATGCGGCCAGGAACACCAGGGAGAAAACGGTCAGCGGCAGCGCGGTCAGCCGCTCCCAGCTCGCGACCCGCTGCTCCCGCCGGCCGATGGAGCCGGTGTTTCCCATGATCACCCCCGACCGTGGTGCACGTATCCGTGCAACTATGGGCCGATGCGACTCTACGTGGAGCCAACGGGGTCGTCGACGGCGGTGGACGAGCCTCAGGTGGACGAACCCCTGGTAGACGCGCTAGCAGCGCTGTGCCGCTCGCTGGTCGGCGTCACCGTCCGCACGCTCGATGCCCTCGATGTTGACCTCACGATGTCGCAGTACCGAATCCTGGTCCTCCTCGTCTCCCAGGGGCCGGCCCGGGTCGTTGATCTCGCCACGACCCTGCGCGTCCACCCCTCCACCGTCACCCGCGCCTGTGATCGTCTGGCCCGACGCGGGCTGGTGGCCCGACGGACCGGCGAGAGCGACCGCCGGGTGTCCTGGCTCAGCCTGACCGTCGCGGGCCGGGATCTGGTCGGCGAGGTCGTTCGACGCCGTAGCACCGAGATCCGGCGGCTGGTCGCGGTGACCGGCACCGCGCTCGACGTCGGGCTGATCGGCGCGCTGGAGGCGCTCGTCGCCGCCGCCGGCGAACCGGATGAACGGCAGTGGCGGCAGGACTGGGAACGGTGTGTCGGAGCAGCGAGCTGAGCTCACCGGCATGACCTAGCCGCCGTCGGGTAGCCGCTGCCGTGGTCGACTGGCGGGCGGTCTTCACGCCGGACACTCCGCTGTTGGAGATCATCGTCCGGGGCAGCGTGATGTACCTGACGCTGTTCTTCCTGCTCCGGGTCCTACTGAAGCGGGAGAGCGGCACCACCGGAATGACCGACCTGCTGGTCATCGTGCTGATCGCCGACGCGGCACAGAACGGCATGGCGAACGGCTACACCTCGCTCGCCGATGGGGTGCTGCTGGTCGCGGTGATCATCGGTTGGGCGTACCTGCTCGACGCCGTCGCCTACCGCTGGCAACCCGCCGCCCGGCTGATCCGACCGAAACCACTGGCCCTGGTCCGCGACGGCCGGATGCTGCACCGCAACATGCGCCGGGAGTTGGTCACCGAAGACGAGTTGTACGGGCAGCTGCGCGAGCAGGGCATCGACAGCCTCGCTGAGGTCCGGGAGATGCGGATGGAGTCCGACGGCCAGTTCAGCGTGATCACCCGCCGCCCCGACAAGCAACCGCCCTGACCGGCCCGAGCAGCGGGCACCAGGACAGGGCCCGGGTCAGTCAACGGCGAACAGCGTTCGGGCAGCGGCCATGAGAGCCGCCACCCCAGTCGGCAGTGCCAGCTCAACGTTCGGGGCGAACCTCGGGCTGTGATTCGTCGGCAGGTTACCCAGCTTCTCGGCCGCGTTCGCGCCGGGTGCCGTCCGCCACTGGCGTGGTCCCACGGTGCCGAGCATCCAGTAGCTGCTCGGTATCCCCCCGGCGGTCAGCAGCGGAAAGTCCTCCGCCGCCAGGGAGGGGGGCCACCCGCTGACCCGCGCCGTCCCGAACACCCCGAGGTGGGCGGCCCGTACCCGGGCGGTCACGGCCGGATCCCCCACATAGGCGGGGGTACGCGCAACGACGCGTACCGTCGGCTCACGTGGGGTGTCGGCGGCCGCGCAGGCGGCCCGAACCGTTCGGGTCACGCTCTCCAGCACCTGGTCCAGCGTCCGCTCGCGCCGGGCCCGGATCGTCACCCCGAGCGTCGCCCGGTCGGCGATGACCGCCGCGTGGTGACCGGCGCGCAGAGTCCCGACGGTGAGCACCACCGGGTCATCCCGGTTGGCCTGCCGCGCCACCAGTGCCTGCAGCCGCAGGACGATGCCCGCGGCGAGCACCACCGGATCCACGCAGAGCTGCGGGGTGGCCGCGTGCCCGCCCCGCCCGGACACGATGATCTCCAGGGTGACGCAGCCGGCCGTCATCGCACCGGCCCCGTGGGCGACCATGCCCGCCGGTAGCGGTGCGGCATGCTGGGCCAGGAGCAGGTCCGGTCGGCCGAACCGGTCGTAGAGACCGTCATCGAGCAGGGCCGCCGCACCCTGCAGGGTCTCCTCGGCCGGCTGTCCCAGGATCAACAGCGTCCCCCGCCAGCCGTCCCGAGCTTGGGCCAGGTGGGCGGCGGCGCCGGCCGCCGCGGCCAGGTGCAGGTCGTGTCCGCAGGCGTGCATGACCGGCACGGTCCGGCCGTCGGTGGCTACGCCGGTAGCGGTGCTGGCATAGGGCAGGCCGGTCTCCTCGGCGACCGGAAGCGCGTCGAGTTCTGCCCGGATCAGGACGGTCGGGCCGGCACCGTTGCGCAGGACGCCGACCACGCCATGCCCACCGACGCCGGTCGTGACCTGGTACCCGATCCCCCGTAGCGCAGCCGCGAAGCGTGCTGCGGTGCGCTCCTCCGCACCGGAGAGCTCCGGATGTGCGTGCAGGTCACGGTAGAGCCGGGCCGCGGCGGCAAAAATCTCCCGACCGACCGGCGGGCCGGCCGAATCGGCAGCATCGACTGCTACGAATGCCATGAGGTCAGCCAAGCCGACGCCGCTGTCATGTCACTGACATCGGGCGACAGCGGTGTGTGATGCCGACACCAGGCGATCGGTAAGCGCCCTGGGGTGTGCTTGCGGTGGGCCGACCGGACACGCCGGCCGGACGTCAATCGGGAGGAGTCACCATGGAGCACGACACCGACCTCAACGCCCTCGCCGAAGAGATCATGGAGCTGGAGTCGGAGACCTTCGCGATCTCCGACTACGCCGACGCGTCCGAGGCGATCCTCGCCTCCTGCTCCTCGTCGGCCACCACCTCGACCTGCAGCAGCACCACCTCCACCACCAGTTGCTCGGCCTGAGCAACAGCAGTACGACGTCGGGTCACCCCGTGGGGGTGGCCCGACGTCCTACGACCAGGCATTGATCTTCGAGTAGGAGGGCGGGTCCCGTCGCACGGTGAGGCCGTCGCGGACGGCTACGGCGGTCTCCACCGATGCGGCCAGGGCGGCGCGAAAAAGTAGCGAGCCGGTGCTGGTCCGTCCCACGCCCAGGTCAGCCCGGGTGACGATGGTGTGCGAGGGTGTCGCGCAGTCGGTCACGACTGATCGACACTGGCCAGCCGGGCGAGAAGCTCACGCTGGGCGTCATTGAAAGCCGTTTCCTGGTACGACAGGAGCAGCGCATGGGTCCGCGGATCCAATTCCGTCCACCCGTCGGCGCTCAGCTGGCCCAGGGCGAGGTGGTAGTCGACGACCAGCCGGTCGATCTCCTCATCGTCGGTGTCCGGCCCGAGCGCGGCGAACCGGGCGGCCAGCGCGGTGGTGGCCGCCAGCCGGTCCGGCTCGGTGGCCTGACTGAGTAGCCCGATCAACGCGGCCCGCCCCTTGTCGTCCAGAAGGTGGTGCAACAGCAGGATTACCTCGCGGTCGTGTTTGAGTAGCTCTGGCGGCAGGTCCGGACCGCCGCTGCTGCCAATGCTCGCGAGCAGGCCGGCCAGTTCCGACGGCGTGTCCGCGGCGGCTCCGGCGGCGCGAAGCTGGGCGATCACCTTGCGGCGGGCGGTGAGCCGATCGATCTGGTCGGCCAGTTCGCGGTCGAGCTCGTCGAGGACAGCGTGGGCCCGGTCGCTGGCCCCCAGTATCGGCGGAATTTCGTCGAGGGGGATACCGACCTCGGCCAGCCGCCGGATGCGCAGCAGCAGCACCAGGTCGTGCACCGTGTACTCGCGATAGCCGTTCGCCCGCCGTGCCGGCTCGGGAAGAACCCCAACCTGGTGGTAGTGCCGCAGGGTGCGGACGCTGACTCCGGCCAGCCGGGCGATTTCGCCACTGTTCATCCGTTCCTCCAGGTCAACTTACTAGTTCGGCCTCGGGTGCCGGCCTTGGTTCCAGGTCGCGCAGTGCCCGTGCGCCGATCGCGGCCACGCCGGTGATGAGCCAGATGAGGGCGAGGACGATCGCGCCGGTCCGAGCGCTGAACTCCGCGACCAGCAGTGCGGCGCCGCCCATACCGAGTGCCGGGGCGAGGGTGAGCAGCGAGTTCTGGAGGCTCATCACCCGACCGCGCATCGCGTCCGGAATTCGCTCGACCATGAGCACGCCGATCAGGCTGCCGAACAGCCCGTTGCCGAGCCCGACCAGAGCCGCGGCGCCGAGCACTATCCACGGGCTCGCCAGCGTCGCCATAGCGCTGAAGCCGGCGATCATGATCAGCACTCCGGTCAGGAACCAGGTACGCCGCCGGCCCCGGCTGCCCGCCGCGGCGTACGTCCCGCCGCCGATCAGCAGTCCGATAGCGAGCGAGCTGAGCACCAGTCCGAGCAGCTCAGGCCGCTGCTGCAGAGTGAAGTATACCGGCAGGACCAGCGCCTGAAAGCCGGCCAGAACCACCACCACACCGGCACTGATCAGGGTGGTGGCCAGCAGGAACGGCGAACGGCGCAGGGTATGCCAGCCGTCACGCAGCATCACCCGCTGCGGCACGGCCTCGTCTGCCGGGATCACAGCAGCCGGGACCACGCCGGCCTCACGCGGGATGAGCATCGTGACCGCCGCGGCCGCGGCCGAGGTCGCCGCGGTCACCCACAGCACGGCGGCTCCGTCAAACGCCGCGATCAGCACCGCCCCGACCGCCGGCCCGATCAGCATGACCATTGCGCCGAGCGCCTCGCGCAGCCCCAACAACCGCTCGGTGCTCATCCGCCCGGTCCGGATGATGCCCGGGATCATCGCTTCCCGGGCGGTCAGCCCCGGCACGTCGCCGAACGAGCCAATCACCGCGAACAGCACGAACCAGCCGAGCGCGAGCCCGACGGCGGCATCGACCAAGGGAAGCGCGGCAATCGAGAGCGCGGAGATCACATCGGTGAGCACAGCGGCCGTACGCCGGTTGATCCGGTCGATCACCACGCCCATGACCAGCCCCGCGGCGGCTGCGGGCAGCGCCGAGGCAACGGCGACCGCACCGGTGGCGAGCACGCTGCCGGTGATCTGCAGGACCAGCAACGGCAGGACCACCCCGGCAATGGAGTTCCCCAGCATGGATAGGACGTAGGAGGTCAAATAGGCCCAGGACACCTTGCTCATACGACCATCGCAAACCATGACGCTGCGTCGGGGTCAACTCCACAGCATCCATCGGGGAAGTGGCGCTACCCCTGCGGCCGGCGTGCCAGCAGACCCGGGCGCGGACCTGGGCCTTCCTTCATCACCCCCGATCAACCAATTCCCCTCCGAATGACAGCACGCCTGGCTCGCTCTGACTCATTGGCGCCTGCCAACTCGTCACATAGTGCTCGCACTGGGATGCCGTGCTCCTGGACATCATCAATCGGTGGCGGGCAGTCAGTAGCCCACACGCTACTTGCCAGCATCAGCGCAAGCGCCAATGGGCTAAATCAAAATGCCATGACTGTGGCGAGAGCGCTCTCCGATCCACTGCCCCCAGAACGCCGAGGGTCAATGCTACCGATGCCCTATTCCGTACGGGTTGGCTGCGCGGCGAAGTAATCACCGAGCATGTCGGTCGTCCAGTGCGCTTGACACACCTCGCCACGGGGACCGAACTCAACAAACCATGGCTTGATATCAAGCACCGGCGTGCTGTCAACCGCATCGAGCCCCTCAACGTGAAGGTCTAGGCCATCCACTTTGAGCAGACGGCAGCGCGACACGCCAAGCCAGTTGATCCGTCTCATGTTTCGGTGACCAAAGATACCCACTTCCGGCCAGTCTGGGTTGTCTCGTGGCCGGCGGGCGCCAAGGTTAAGGTCCGTTGGGTCCGTAAGATGGAAGCGAAAAACGACTTCGAGGTGAGAGAACGCGTCAAGCCCTTTGGCAGATTCCGGGGTGAAGCGCTTCTCGTCGATTCGAACAATCGCCCTTACCCCTCCCCAGTAGTCGTCAGTCGGTTCGGTCCTTCCTCCCACGACGTGTGCGATTGGTTCCACGGTAAAAGCCTCGCCCATTCGACCCTCCCTGTCCCGATCTGCAAATTCTGCACCTTACGAGAAGATGGCTAGATAGCGTTCCGCGCGGGCATCGACTTCAGCAACAGCGCCGTTCCTCGCTTGCCGAAATGGCGAGAGTGTGGCCCTCATCTCAGCTGCGACTTGTCGAGCCCTACCAGAACGAACACCCTCCATAGCGTCAAGCGATCTTGACCAGGTAGCACATGCTTCTTCTAGGTCCCCCTGCCGAGCCTGCACCATTCCGAGGTAGCCAAGCGTGACCGCGTGCGTACGGGTGAAGGATGACGCCTTGCGGGTACGTACGCTCAGGCGAAATTGGCTGGTCGCAGCTCTGAGATCTCCGGTGTCACGCAGCGCGCAGGCCGTCTCATGACCGAGACTTGCCTGACCGAAAAAGAAGACCCGCCCCGGCTCGTCGTCCCCTTGAGAGGCCGTAGCAAGATCGCTCTCCGCCCGCAATAGCGCCTCGGCTGCAGCTTTGGCTTCTCGATTAGCGGCGAGAGCACGAGCATGAACGACACCGAGCAAGGACCGTTCACGTGGACTAGCGGCGAGGTACCGCGTTCGATCAACAGAGGCAGTGGAAAGCTCGAGCGCCTCTCTGCGATGCCCCAGGTCTACCGCCTGATGGGCCATTGCGCGGAGGACATGCGCCGCCATTGCTGGATCACCGGCCTCGGCCGCAAGCTTGACAGCGGAGCTGAAATAGCGTTGGGCTAACGCGTGTTCCCCGTTGTCGAACCCCATCCATCCCGAAAGATACGCTAGTTCGCTTGCCGCCGTAAACATGTCTCGGCGCACCTGCTCGTCCGCATACCGGCCCCGGAGAAGCACGGACACATCAGCCGTGAGGTACTGAACAACAGCGGTGCGTGCATGACCCCCACCACGGCGTTGATCCACATGGGAGAACAGCGACACCATGTCTCGAACGGCTTCGACGTCGCTCCGCCCTACCGCGTGCCCCTCGGCGCCACCACGTGCACGCCCCCGATTCACCATCTCGCTCCACCGCGACCCGCTCGGCAGGGTCAGCGCGGCAAGTGAGTAGGCGGCGGTGGCCAGCACCCGTCTACGCTCAGCGTCCACGTCCACTCTCCCCAGATCCGTTAGCCCGACCAGCGTATCGGCGTGCCAGTCAAGCCCGTCCAGAGAGAGCGACGGTTGAGGTGGTAGCCCGATCTCTTCGAGGGTTACGACGCGTTGGAGCTTCCTGGACAGAGCTTCGACCAAGATCAGCGGCGCCCGTCCCGAGGGCATCGTGCCTCGGACCCAGTGCGAGACATGGGAACGGCCGATGCCAGCGCACTCCGTGACTCCACTCTCGATAGCAACCTGTGCGACGACCCTTGCAATTTGGGCATGGGACAGGCCGGCTTCGGCAATCGCCGCCACGAGCTTGGCGTTGCCAACGCTGTTGCGCGCCACAGTTCGCCTCCCGCAACACTGATGATCTTTCACCACGTTCACCGGTTCTCGATGCTCGAGAGCATACCCACAGAGCATGATTCGCGGTTCGCTATAGGTACCGCCGATCACTCCGGAAGGATCGTCAAGCGTCAGCAGACACGACTCGTCCTATCAGGAGTGCTCAACGGAACAGTTGATGACCCCCGCTGCTTCGTGTCGTATCGATCGCCGTGGTGGCGGGTGAGAGTGAGGCGCGCGCCGTTGGACGCGGGTTGCCGTGCTGCTGCAACGGCGCGCGCCCGCCACCTGGGAGGTGTACAGATGGCAACGTATTTCGGCCACGATGATCACATCGAACACACACAGACAGTGCTGGAGCGGCATAGCGTGTCGAGCGCCCATGGCCGGTGCCGGACATGCGGCGTTCCCGGCCCCTGCGCCGATCAAGAACAGGCATCACGGTTGTTCGCAATCGCGCTGCGGCTGCCTCGCTGGGTGCCAGGGCTGACCGAGCCGCACCTGATCGGCGTCCGGCAAATGGACAGACCCGGCTGGTTCAAGGCGGTGCGTCGAGTATCGCCGATATCAATGTCGCACTCCGCCGAGGTGGTGCCGCGCACCGTTGGAGTGTCTCCCCGCTCCGGGGCCTGGCCGCACCAATCGAGAGGGGGGCTCTGATGCGGCGAGGCGAGCCGAACCTTTCGGTCGCAGTGGGAGCCGAGACCACACTCCCCGAAATACGGGAACTGCTGGCCTGCGCCGAGGCGGTTCTCGCTTCCCACACAAACCGCGGTGGAATCTGCGCGGGTTGCCTCGACTGGTGGGCACGGCTGGCACCGGTCCCGTGTGAACAGTCCCGATGGGCGCAGGCTGTCCGAGAGCGATTCGGCAACACCGACGCGACCGAACTAGCCGCCGAGAGTGCCGCATGAGCCAGACCAACGTAGCCCATGCGCGGGCACCCTCGCACCGCTGAAGGCCAATCCGTCGATCCATCCCCATTGACCCTGCCAGGAGGCTTCATGTCCCCGACAAGCCCAGTTCTGTCGCGTCCGGTTACCGACGACCCGCTGTACCCGACCGCCGGGTACCTACCTCTGGGTCGCCCGCTAGATGCTGTTGGCAGCGACGACGGCGCGCAGCCGAGCTCTACCGACCGGCGTCCGTTCACGCTCCGCTTCGCCACCGTGCCAGCACGGCCGATTCCGGTGAACCTGACCACGGTTCGCTACGACCCGGACCGACAGATGTCGGTCGACCCCACGGGAACCCCGGTCCTGGGCAAGCACTCGACCGGGGCAACCAGCACCCGAACCTCGGACGGGCACAAGAGCATGGATTCCGACACCGACCACACCGAGGACTGAACCGGTGGGCGACGAGCGCACGGTGTTGGTGCTGACCCAGCCGTACGACGTGACCGCAGACTATGTGGTGGCGGAGCTGGCAGCACGGGACGTGCCGGTGTTCCGGTGCGACCCCGGCGACTTCCCGCAGCGGTTGACCCTCGTCGCGCGGTGGGGCGGAGGCTGGCGCGGCAGCCTCCGCCTCCCCGGTCGCCGCGCCGCGCTGCACAGCCTCGGGTGCGCCTACTACCGTCGCCCAACGGCGTTCGGGCTGCCGGCGCACCTGACCGACGAAGAGCGCCGCTGGGCTCTCCGCGAGGCACGCATGGGCCTGGGCGGGGTGCTCCCCGCGCACCCAAGGTGGCTCAACCACCCACATGACATCGCCCGTGCCGAGTACAAGCCGGCCCAGCTCGCGACCGCCGGCTCGGTCGGGCTGTCTCTGCCCCCGACATTGATCACGAATGAGCCGGCGGCGGCCAAGCGATTCGTGCGCGAGCACGGCGGCGCGGTCGTCAAGCCGCTCGGCTCCGGTGTGCTCACCGAGGCCGGCGCCGTAAAGCTGATCTACACAAACCGGGTGTGCGCCGAGGAGATCGATCACACGGTTTCCGGCACCGCACACCTTTTCCAGAAGCAGGTGGAGAAGGCGTACGAGGTGCGGCTGACAGTCGTTGACGAGGTGTACTTCGCCGTACGCCTCGACGGCGCCTCCGAGGCGGCCAGACTGGACTGGCGCACCGATTACGACCACCTGTCGTACTCGGTGGTGACTGTGCCCGATCAGGTCCGCGAGGCGGTGTCCCGGCTGCTGGCCCGGCTGCGGCTGCGCTTCGGCGCGCTGGACTTCGTCGTCACCCCGCAGGATGAATGGACCTTCCTGGAGATCAACCCGAATGGGCAGTGGGCGTGGCTGCAAGACGCCACCGGGCTACCCATCTCCGCCGCGATAGCCGATGCTCTGACCAAGGAGACAAGATGACGGCCACCGCTGAACGGGCGCGCAACCGGCTCGTACACGAGCTGACCGGCCACGGCTGGCTCACCGAGGCGTGGCAGCCGGCGTTTGCCACTGTGCCCCGCCACCTGTTCCTGCCCCGCTTCTTCCGCCAGACCCCAGACCACAGCCGGTACGAAGCGGTCGACGCGAACGATCCAGGCGCACTGGAGCTGATCTACTCCGACCGCGTGCTCCCCACCCAGCTCGATGGCGACGACGCCCGCTGGGAGGAGTCCCGGCGTTACGGCCCGCTCGACGGCGTGCCGACCTGCTCCAGCACCCAGCCGGCCCTCATGGCCGTCATGCTGGACGCGCTCGCCGTGGCCGACGGGCACCGGGTGTTGGAGGTCGGCACCGGCACCGGATACAACGCGGCGCTTCTGGCGCACCGGCTCGGCTCGCCGCTGGTCACCACCGTCGACATCGATGCCGGGCTGGTGCGGCGGGCGCGGCGGTCATTGGCCGCTGTCGGCTACGCCCCCACAGTGGCCGCCAGCGACGGCGCGGCAGGTTACGCCGGCAACGCCCCCTACGACCGGATCATCGCCGCCTGTTCGGTGCCCCAGGTGCCGGCGGGCTGGCTCGCACAGACCCGCCCCGGCGGGTTGATCCTGACCAGCCTGCACCGCGAGATCGGCGGTGGGCTGCTGCTGCGGCTGACCGTGGACGAGACCGGCGCGGCCAGCGGGCACCTGCTCGACGACTACGGCTCGTTCATGCCGCTACGCTCCTGCCCCACCGTGCGAACCTCGGCGCTCGTCCGCGCCGCATCCCAGGCCACCGGGGAGATGCACGAGACCCACCTACCCGGCCCGCTGGCCGACGACAGCGGGGCGTGGAGCGCGCTGGTGGCGCTGCAGCTGCCCGACGTGGCGCGCCTCGACACCGGAGGGCCCGGTGCAGTGGCTTGTCCACCCGGATGGTTCATGGGCGTACCACGACATCTCCACCCGCACGGTGGAACAGGGCGGGCCGCGTCGGCTGTGGACCGAGGTGGAGGACCTCTACAGCCGGTGGAGCGCGCACGGCAAGCCCGACCGCCCACACATCGGTGTGACCATCACCCCCGGCGGGTCACAAGTCAGGCAACAGGTCTGGCTCACCGACCCCACCGAGATCATCGGCTGACAGGCCCCGCGAGCGATGCGGGCTAAGCGTTCGCGCATTGGGCGGAATCTCGGTGGAGCGGCCGCGGCCTGATCGATGAGGATCAGTTGTGCGCTGCCAGCGATGGCAGCCGGCCGCACCTTCGACGAGTTCCACGACGCTATTGATCACCTACTCGCCCCGCCCCGCAGGATCGGCACCACCTGACGAGTCGATCTCACCGGCGAGATCTCGAGACGGCAGCGCTTCCTCAGGGGAAGGGGTGTGGCACGCGGCGGAGGTCGGCGTCGGTCAGTTCGGCGTCGGCGAGGCCCGCCGCCGCGGGTGCGGTCCGCAGCCGCGGCAGGTGCGGAGCCCGCTGCCGGATCCAGCCGAAGTCGATCGGAAGCAGGCCGGGCACGATCGTGCAGACCGAGCGGAGTCCGACCGCCTCCTGTTCGGGTGTGGTCTGGTCCACCATGATCGCCTCAAGCCCGCGCGCGTCCAGCAGTTCGAGCACCCGGCGCAGGTCGTCGCGGAGGTCAGGTGTACCGGGGGGCCGGTAGCCGGCGAAGAGGTGCTCGATGGGGAGCGCACCCCGCTCGTCGAGGTAGCTTTCGGCGTGCACCGCCATCCGGGGTAGGCCGAAGAGCGCCGAGTGGTCGGGCAGCCGGCGGACGAGGGTGTAGTCGTCGGCCATCCGTTCCAGCTCGGCCCGGCGCCGGCGCACCGTGGTGGGCTGGTGCGGGATGTAGGTCAGCGCCTCGGCGAGCGCACCGGTGACCGCCTGCCGCGGGTCGAGGTGGGCGGCGGCGGCGAAGGAGAGCAGGCCGGGGCCGCCGTCGTGGCGGACGGCGAGGCTGGTGACCACGGGTACGTCGAGGTCGATCCGGTTGTCGAAGGCGTAGAGCCGGTAGCCCTGCAGCTCGGCCCGGTTGACCAGCGCGCGCACGACCGGCGGACAGGTGTCGAGGTCTATCCGGGGCAGGGTCAGGTTGCCGTACCAGGCGAGCAGGAACGCGTCCCGCTCGATCAGCTCCAACAGGCCGAACAGGGCGGCCTCTGCCAGGCAACTGCCGGTGGCGCAGCCGCTGGAGGAGGAGAGGACGAAGGTGTCGCCGGCGGCGGGCGAGCTGTAGAAGCACAGCCGGCGCGGCACCAGTACGGGCCTGCCGGTGTGCAGGTTCTGACCCCACACCCAGGGGATCGGTCGTTGTGGGTCGAACCGGCGCAGGATCGGGTCGGTGTCGTACACCTCGTCGGGGTGGCGGCCGCAGCGGTCCGGGTGTAACGCGTCCGGGCCGAGGTCGGCGTAGGCGGCGATCACCGGGGTGACGCTGCGCCGTCGGTGGGTTCCGGCGTAGCGCTCCAGCCCTTCGAGGTAGGCCAGCGCGCGGCTCGCGTCGTAGCCGCTGGACTGGCCGCTCCAGGAGACGTCGAGCAGCCCGCCGTAGCCGCGGATGAAGACGCTTCCGCTCACCGGTGCCGTGGTCGGTGACGTGATGGTGAGCGCGGTACTCGCACCGAGTGCGCCGCAGACCGGGTTGACCAGCGCGGCCGCCGGCAGTGGATAGTCGTCGGGGGTGCGCGGCCGGTACGTGTCGGGGCGCGGTTTGGGCCGGGGTTGGGCCGTGAGCACCAGCGGGTCGGGGGTGTCGGGTCGTTGCCGGGTGCAGCTGGGGCAGCACGGTTCGGCCAGCAGCGGGTAGGTGCGTACCCGCAGGCTGGCCAGGTCGAGCTGGCTGACCCGGGGCAGCGGAGTGCTGTGCCGGTCCCAGCTTGGTGGCGGCGGCAACGGTGGGCCGGTGTGGCTGGCGCGGTAGAGCTCCCAGACGGCGTCGAGCTGGTAGGCGGTCAGCTGTGGCCACGGACCGACCGCGGTGGTCTGGTCACCGACTTCCAGGGCGTCCCGTTGGCTCCGGCTACGCAGCCGCTGCCATCGGATGGCCAGGCAGTGCCCGCAGGCTCGGTCCGCCGCGCCGCCGAGCGGTCCGATCAGCACGGTGGCGGCGGTGAGGTGCACGGTGGCGGCGCACCGGTCGGGGTCGGCCACGGCGGGCACAGCGGCGTCGCCCAGCGTCACTACCCGCGGCGTCCCGCCGGCTCGCCGGGCCCGCCGGACTTCGGCGGCGCCGCACGGCTGGGCCAGCCATCTGCGGCGCAGGTGCTGTCGGAGTTGGGCCGCGGCGGCGGAGAGTGGGGTGGGGTGCGCTGCCGCGGCGGCGGAGAAGGGGGCGGGGTGCGCCGCCGCGGTGCCGGTCATGAGTCGTTGCTCCAGCGGAAGGTCCGGACTCCGACGACGGCGAACACGGCGGTGAAGACGACCAGTGCGGCGCACGAGATCAGGTAGTCGGTCATCGTGCCGAAGCCGGTGAAGGCGTACGTGAGGCCGTCGTTGACGTAGCGCATCGGCAGTACCCGGGAGACCTCCTGTAGCCAGGTCGGCATCAGTTCGAGAGGGTAGAACGAGCCGGAGAGGAAGGCCATCGGCACCACGACGCAGTTGGCGATCGCGGCGACCGCCTCCGGGGTGTTGGCCGCGGATCCGACGATCAGACCGAGGGCGAGGAAGGCGGTCACCGCGAGCAGCATGATCGGGATGGCGAGCGGCCATGTCGGGTCCGGGCGCATACCGAAGACCGGCAGCATGGCGACGCCGACGAAGAGCACGCACTGCGCCGCCCCGATGCCCAGCGCGACCACGTAGCGGGAACCGATCACCGACCAGATGCTGGTTGGGGAGAGCCGGATGATCCGCAGCAGGTCGTCGTTGCGCCACTGCATCAGGGTGAAGGCCACGCCGAAGAGGGCGGCGTTGGCCAGGCCCCAGGAGAGCACGCCCGGGGCGATGTAGTCGACGTATCCGCGGCCGGTGTCGGCAACCTCCTGGTTACGGAAGATCAGCGCGAAGATGACCAGGAAGATCAGGGGAAAGGCGAAGGTGAAGAAGACCGTCGTGGCGTCCCGGACGGCCGCCTTGTAGACAGCTCGGGAGAGTGCGGCGTATGCGCTCATGCCTGCGGCGCTCCGATCAGCTCGAGGTAGACGTCTTCCAATGTGGCCGGTCGGGTCTCCACGTCGTCCAGGTCGGCTTCACCGTCAAGGGCGGCGAGCACCCGGGCCGTGTGCGCGGTCCGCAGCACGAGCATGCCGTCCTCGATGGCGACCCCGTTGACGCCGTCGAGGGTGCCGGCCTGTTCCGCGCTGATCCGGCCGGCGGGGATGACCAGTCGGGTACCGATGCCGGAGCGGGCGATCAGTTCGCGGGGGCTGTCGAGCGCCAGGACGCGCCCGGCGGAGAGGATCGCGACCCGGTCGCAGAGGGTCTGCGCCTCGTCCAGGTGGTGGGTGGTGTAGACGATGGTCTTGCCGATCGCCTTCAGGTTGCGCAGCATCTGGCCGAGGTCGCGGCGGGCCTCCGGGTCCAGTGCGGCGGTGGGTTCGTCCAGGAAGACCACCTCGGGGTCGTGGACGAGGGTGGAGGCGATGGCGAGGCGCTGGCGCTGACCGCCGGAAATCTTGGTGACCCGGATGTCCCCGGAATCGGTCAGCCCGACCAGGTCCAGCGCCTTCTCGGCGGTGGCTGGGGGCAGTCCGTAGAGGGCAGCGACGGTCACCAGGTGCTCGCGGGCGGTCAGCCGGGTGAAGAAGGCCGATCGCTGGGTCTGCACGCCGATCCGGGGCAGCAGGTCAAGGTTGCGTGGCGTTGGTGCCATGCCCAGCACGGTGATGGTGCCGGTGTCGGGGAGGCGCAGTCCCTCAATCATTTCGATGAGGGTGGTCTTGCCGGCACCGTTGGGGCCGAGCAGGCCGAAGAACTCGCCGCGGCCGATCGAGATGGAGATCTCATCGACCGCCCTCACCTCGCCATACGATTTACTCACGGCGTCCAGCACGATCGCCGGACTGTCGATGGATGACATCGGCTCGCCTTTCACTGGTTGTTCTCACTGGTCGGTGGTGCTGGAATCCGGTCCGCCGAACGGGGTCGACGGGGTCGGGCCAGCCAGCCGGCGACGGTCAAACCGACGATGGCGGCCGGCAGAACGTAGGCGAGCGCGCCGAGGGAAGGCCGAAGCAGGGCGCCCAGATATGCGATCACGAGACTGGCGGCGGCAGCGCTCGCCAGCAGCCACCAGGCGGCGAAGAGCCCGAGACACACCGCGGCCCGTCGCGGGTAGCGGCGACCGGGTCGGCGCAGGAGGTGCCGGGGAAGGGTCGCCAGGTAGCGGCGGCTCTCCGGGGCCAGGTCCAGCTGGTCCAACAGGTGACTGAGGACTTTGTAGCCGTCCAGTGGGGGCAGGGCAATGACGTTGACCAGCGTCTGGGCCGCACCGACCAGCACGAACGCGCTGAGTACCCGGTCGGCGAAGGCACCGGGCAGCACGACGAGGGCGGCGCCGGCGAGCAGCAGGACCAGCCCGTTGGCGACCGCACCAGCCGACGCGATCAGCACCTGCTGGGACCGACGCGGTAGGTAGAGGTAGTCCTCGACCTTGCAGGTGAGGGTGACCAGGTTGATCCGGTTGACGGTGGCGCCGAAGTGGACGGCCACCACCCCGTGCGCGAATTCGTGCAGGGCCGCGCTCGACCAGGCGAGCAACGCCAGCGCCACCAGGCTGACCGGGTCGGTGAAGGCCGGGCGGGCGGTCTGCCAGAGCGGGCCGAGCCGCAGCCCGACCAACGCAAGCAACGCGACGACGAGGACGGCGACCAGCGCGAAGACCGTCGGGCGCAGCAGCCACCGCAGTCGGTGCGCCCACCATCCCAGCGCGCCAGGGCGTCCCGGGTCGGCCCTCGTCCGCTCGCCGTCACCCGACGCGGCGGAGTAGGTGGCAGCGGGCGCGGCGGAGTAGCTAGCAGCGGGCGCGGCGGGGGGAACGGCCAGCAGGTCCCGCTCGTGGAGGAGCCACAGCAGCCGGGTCCAGTGCGCGGCGCCGAGGCGGCGACCGTACTCGTCGGCGTACTCGGCCCCGACTTCGCCGAGGGACCGGACACCGTCGAGGCGGCGGAGCAGGAACTGCTCTTTCGGCGGGATCTCAAACGCCCGGCCGGTACGCCGGTCCTTGAGCAAATAGACCGTGTCGGGGCCACGCCGTAACGGGCGCGAGAAGATCAGATCCTCACGCAGCCGGGGGCGTTTGGCCAGCAGGCCCGGATGCGTCACGACGACACCGCCGACTCCCGCAGCACCCGGGCGAGCAGATAGGAGAGGTACGCCTCGTCGCGGATGGTGGCGTGCAGCCGGTTGTTGGTCATGTGCAGGTACGACGAGAGCAGAAAGGTAAGGGCCTCCCCCGCGTCGGTGATGACCCGGTCGCCGCCGCTCCACGCGCTGACCGTCAGGTCGCCGGAGGTCGCCAGGGCGAGCACCTTCTCGCGGAGCTGGGCCGCGTGCTCGGCCCACGCGCGGAGGAAGCCGGGAAGTCGCTGCGTCTCGCCCCGCGCGACGAGGGTGAGAATCTGCCGTACGCGACGGCCGAGCTCACCGGCGACGCTGTCGTACATTCTCGTGTACTCGTCGATGCCGATCAGGTTGGTGCCGGCGAAGGCCTGGTGCCAGTAGTGGTGGTACCGGTCGAGGAAGTCCACCAGCTGCTCCCGGTCGGGCAGGAAGGTGCCGGCGTGCACCGTCATCAGCTGCGCGGCGGTGCCCAGCAGCACCGGGCGCAGGTGCAGGTTCATCGACGAGATGGCGTGCAGCACCGTGTCGCTGGAGTGCTGGAAGTGCCACTCGGCGACCTCGATGCCCGCGGGCCCGCCGTACTTGCCGTACTCGGGTGCGTAGGGCCGGTAGCTGTATGAGTTGTTGGGGCTGAGCAGCATCTGTCCGGCTGCGTCGACCAACTCCGCCGGCCGCCCGTCGGGGAACTCCAGCGCGAAGAGGATGTCGTAGAGTTCCCGCAGGTAGCCGGTGCCCATCGCGTACAGCGCGGGACGGGTGGTGAGGAACCGGTTGATCGTCGCCTCGGCACGCGCCCGTACCGCCGGCTCGTCGGCGGGGGTACGCGGGCGCAGCCGCAGCCGCACGTGTGGCCCCTCCAGCCAGTAGTTGATGAAGAAGTGGCCGGCGAGCAGCTCCTGTTCGGTGAGTTCCCGGATCAGCGGCGCCACGCAGTCCACCAGCAACGGTTGCGGGTTGGCCGCGTAGAAGATGTGCAGCGAGATCCACTCTCCCCGCCGGTCGGCGGTGTCCTCGGCGTTGGTGGGCGCGGCGGCGGGCGTGGTCATCGGCTGCTACCTCCGGATCGTGGTGCGGCGACGGTCTGCCGCGCCTGGACGCGGAAGGTCTCCGGGTGGACGCCGGAGGTCTCCGCGTGGACGCGGAAGGTCTCCACGGCCAGCTCGCTGACGTGCCCACCGAGCGCGCTGTGGGCAGCCAGTTCGTTCGCGGCCGGCAACAACTCGCGCAGGACGACCTGGTCGTCCGGCTCAGTCAGCGCGGCGCGCAGGGCCTGCAGCGACAGCGCGCTACCGAAGTCGACGTACTGTGGCTTCGGGTTGGCCACGCGCCGACCCGGATGGGCCGGGTAGACAGTGGCGAACGCCTGCTCGGGCAGGCCATGCCGGGCCCGCCACCGACGCCAACCCAGAAAGGCCGCCGGGTCGGTGCCGGGGTCACCCGAGTCGGGAAGCTCGCGGACCGGTGCTGACCAGCTTCGGCGGCTGAGCACGATGTTGCCGAGGCGCAGCCGGGGCCGGACGGTGACGCCGTCGGTTGTTGCCACCGGCACCCCGCGCCACACGTCGAGCCGCACCAGCGACGCCGGCGAGAGCAGCAGCAGGGTACGCGGGATCTGCGGCAACGCCATCGGCACCAGGTAGCCCAGGTACACGGCGACGACCTCCTTGTCGAGGCGGGTCGAGCGCAGTACGACCCGGTCGGTCTCCGGGTCGTGGGTCAGGTAGAGGTCGTCGAGGGTGAGCTGCCGGTCGGCCGGAACGCGGCTGGTTTCGCCGGGGCACACGATCACGTAGTCGGTGAGCCGGGCGTGCAGGTTCAGATTGGTAGTGGCCGCTCCCCCGGTCAGCTCGGCGAAGACCACGCCCGGTGGGGTGAGCTCCGCCGTCTGGGCCCGTAACCGTTCGGCGAGGGTGGGGGTGTCGGCGTCGAAGCAGTGGGTGAACCGGCTGAACGGGAAGGAGAGCCCGCCAAAGGACTGGTTGAGCACCAGCAGCGGGTCCGGCTCGCGGAGGGCCAGCTGGACGAAGTGCCCCATCGGGTGGATCCGGTGGGCGGTGGCGCCGAGCAGCGCGCCCACCTCCTCGAACAGCTCGACGGGCAGGGAGAGCTCGGGGCACCGGGGGTTGGCGTCGACGAGCGCTGCCACCCGCTTGGCGAAGAGCTGTCGGGCCTGGTCGAGCGCGGTCATCTCGGGCCGGCCCAGCCAGTTCTCCTCCGGCGTGTAGCTACCGTCGGCGGCGAACGGGCGGCGCCCCGCCGTGTACGAGGAGTACTGGTCGTAGAGGTCGTCGTGGAAGTCCTCGACCAGCCGCAGCAGGTCGTTGCAGTGGCCGCCGACGCCGAACCGGGCTAGGAAGAAGCCGTGGAACATGATCCGGTGCGGCAGGTTCTGGTCAAAGGCGGGCAGGATCCGTTCCACGGCGGCGAGGTCCGCGCCGACCAGCCGCTGCCAGGGCGGGGCGGCGATGGCGACGGGTTCGCCACCGACCCGGCTGTCCTCGTACAGCAGCGTCTGTGGCAGGGTCGGGTTCTCCTCGCCGAGGGACCGCATCACCGCGTCTACCGTGGCCCGCAGTCGGTGCCGCAGGTCGCGGCGCCGGCGTAGGTCGCCCTGCCGGTAGGCGTCGACCAAGTCGATGAGCTCGTGCAGCTGGTGGACGAGCTGTTCGGCCCACGGCCGGTCCAGCTGCCCCAGGGTGTCGGCGAGCGCGCGGATCGGGTCGGTGGCGTGCACGTCGGTGTCGAGGCCGACGAGCCGCAGCATTCCCAACTCCAGCAGCGTCGACAGGTACGTCTCACCATCGGGGCGGTCGGCCCCGGTGTCCCGGCAGAGCCGGTCCACCAGCTCGGCGCAGCGGATCGCGCCGCGCTGCTGCAGCAGGGCGGTCAGCCCGTCCAGGACGCCGCTGCGGCGGAGGAAGAAGAGACCGTCACGGACCGAGTCGAAGCTGACCGTGGCGCTGTCGTCGCCAGCGGTGACCCAGTGCCGCACGTAGCGGATCCGGTCGGCGTCGCGGCGCCACCCTGGGCTCAGCTCCACCATCAGGTCACCGCGCCGTCGCGGGTCGGCGGTGACCAGCTCGGCGAGCCGGGCGACCAGGACGACGTTGAGGCGTACGTGCTGGTGCCACTGCGCGTCGACGGGGAACTCGAGCTGCGATCCGGTGTCGGTGAAGTGGCCGAGGGCGACCGCGGTGAAGGTACTGAATGGGCTGGTCTTGCCGGCGGTCCGGTACAGGTAGGAGAGGAGCGAGCGCTCGATGCGGCGGGTTCGTTTGTTCGCCGGCCGGGTCAGCTCCGGTGTGCTCCCGGCGGCAAGTTGCTCGTCGAGGGTCGGTGAGGCGAGCTGGAGCCCGCCGCGCAGGCGTGGCTCGTCGGCCAGCCGCCACAGCTCGGCGCGGGCCTGAACGACGTCGGCGGCGAGGATCGCAGCGCCCTCGTCCTGGTGCCGGGCGAGCTGCGTGCGTCCCCGGAGCCAGCGCTGGATGACCGGGAGGGCCGCCGGCCGGGTCTGCTCGACCGCCGCGAGCGCCGGCCCGGGCGCGGCCGGAAGGGCGTTGTTGAAGACCTGTCGGCGTAGCGTCAACAGCCGCCGCCGGACCGACTCGTCCTCATTGTCGTTGACCAGCTCGTACAGGAGCTGGCTGAGCTGTGCCCCGTCGGTGCTGAGCTGACGCTCCAGGGCCAGTGCCTCGTCGGCCCAGGTGCAGGCGGCCGGGGAGCGGAGCACGTCGACCGTCGACAGGGGAAGGCCAGCGATCCGGGCGGTGAAGTACGCACCGGTGCGCCAGCCGGCGGGGGCGGCCACGCCCGGTAGCGGGTCCGGCGCTGGCACGGCGTGCCTCACCGCAGCTCGTATCGGTAGTTGCCGAGCTGCCCGCGCTCCTCGCCGGCGAGCATGATGAGCAGCGGGAATTCGTCGCTGCCGGTGAGTCCCAGCTCCTTGACGTAGGAGACGCCATCGAAGCCCAGCGCGACCCCCGCGCCGAGACGCAGCGCGGCGGCGACGGTGTAGAAGGTCTGGGCCATCGCGCCGACGGTGGCGTTGGCGAGGTTGTAGCCCCGGTCGCCGGTGGCGTCCAGCACCGCGTGCGTACGCACCGTCGCGACGAGGACTACCGCTGCCTGCTCCAGGTTGTAATTGGCCAGGGTGTAGTTGCGTTGCAGGAAGGGCCCGGGCGGGCCACTGGTGATGGCGACGAGGCTGTGCTCCTGCGGGTCGTACGCGTACCCTCCGGCGGGCACGGCGGCCACGGCGTTGACGAAGGCGTAGATCCGGGTCAGCGGACGGTCGGCGGGACCGTCGATCTCGGATGGCACGGTGCTGGCGGCGGTAGCCTTCAACAGCGCGGCGAGGTGCGCGGCCGCCATGGGGCGATTTCGTAGGAACCGGCCGAAGCTACTGCGGCGGGTGTTGAGGGCGGCCTCCACGGGAAGTGTCAGCGGCACGGCGGCGGGTAACGGCAGGCGGGTTCCGCCCGACGGCGCCGGGTGAGCGGCGGCGGATGCCAACGCCCCGGTGGCGGGCCGGTCAACCGACGCGGCGGTGCTGCGGCTGACCCGCCGCAGGGTGTCGAAGTGGAGGAGCGTCCGCGATCGTTCCTGGTCGTGATGCCGCACCCGGACCGGGGGCGGCTCCCCGCGACCGGCGGGGGCGACGGGCGTGGACGCGGCAGGTATGGGCGCAGCGGGCATGGGCGCAGGCGTGGACGCAGCGGGCGTGGACGCAGCGGGCATGGGTGCGGCCCAGGTCAGGGGTACGGCGGCGAAGAGCGCCTCGTCATCGGGGACGAGGCCGAGCAGATCGGCGACGGCCGCCTGATCGAACCAGAGAACGGGCCGGATCTGTCGGCCCTGCGCGCCGGCCCAGAGCCGCCACGCCTGCAGCAGGGTACCCAGGTCCATCGATACCACGTGGTACGAGAAGTTGTTGTACTTAAAGGCGTTCTGCCAGTACTTCACCCCGACGATCAGAAACTGGCGGGCGGGGCGAGGCGGAGCGACCGCCGCGTTCACCCGAGCACTGACGTCGCCGCCGAGCAGCCGCTGCATCGCGTGCCGGGCGTGCGCGTAGTAGTAGACGCCCGGGGTGACTCCGGCGCCGGGCCCGGCGACCCAGTAGACGCTGCACGGGTAGAGACCTCCACCGGAGGCGGCGCCGCGGTACCAGTTGGCGTACGCGTACGACGGCAGCACCCCCAGGTCGGAGTTGGCCTGGATGCCGAGCCGCCGTCCGAGCAGCCCGTACGAGTGGTGGAGCAGGCCGGCCAGCAGCGGCAGCGTGAACGGCTCGTCGGCGTGGCCGGGGCCCCGCAGCGCGGTGTCCAGGTCGGCGTCGGCGCTCGGCGGTGCGGGCAGCCCGAAGGCGCTGGCCTGCGGGTAGTACTTGCCGCGGCGGGGTGCGTCGGCCCAGTTCGGCGCGAAGTCGGCCGGCGGCATCGGTTCACGGCTGCGATGCAGGATCGCGGTCGCGTACGCGTGGGCGAGGCCGGGGTTCTCGGACGTCATGGCGGCACCTCACGGAAACGGGTGGGGAACGGAGTGGATTTCGTCGTCGCGCAGGTCTCGGTCGAGGAGCCCGGCGGCGCGGAACGCGGTCCGCAGCCGCCGCGCGTGCGGGGCGCGCTGGCGCAGCCAGCCGAAGTCGATCGGCAGGAGACCCGGGACCAGCACACTCACCGTCGTCAGACCCAGCTCGCGCTGCTCGGGGGCGGTTTGGTCCACGACGATCACGTCAAAGCCCTGCGCGGTCACCTGCTTCAGGCAGCGTTCGAGATCATCACGCAGGTCGGTGGTGATCGGCGGGGCGGGACGGTCCCGCTCGTACAGCTGGGTCATCGGGACCGACGCGGTGCCGTGATCCAGCAGGAACGCGGCGTGTTGCGCCATCTCCGGCAGGCCATAGAGCAGCGGGTGGTCGTGCAGGCCCTGCACCCGGGAGAAGTCGGTCGTCATCCGACGCAACCGGGTCTCGTCGGCGCGGGCGCGAACCCGCACCATCACGGAGTCGGTGGCGATTTCGCAGAGCGCGGCGGTGATCGCGACCTGCGGGTCGAGGCTCGCCCCGCCACCGAAGGCGAGGGTACCGAGACCGCCGTCCTCCCGAACGGCCACCGCGGTCACCACCGGGATGTCGAAGGTCATCCGGGTGTCGAAGAATCGGGCCCGATAGCCGTACATCGCCAGCCGGTCGACCATCATCCGGGCCCGTGGTTGGTCGATGCTGGCCGGGTCGAGCTCCGGTAGGGGCCGGCCGCCGTACCAGGCCAACAGGAATGCGTCGCGCTCGATCGCCTCCATCAGGCCGTGGTAGATCGCCTCCACCATGGATCCGCCGGAGGCGCAGCCGTTCGAAGTCTCCTGGACGAAGCGCTCCTCGACGCTCGCCACGTGGTAGTAGGCGAGAATCTCCGGCACCAGCAGGGGGCGCTGGTCCCGCAATGACCAGCCCCAGACCCATGTGATCGGCCGGTCCACCTCGAACCGGTGCAGGTACGGATTGGCCTGATAGAAGGCGTCGGGGTAGAGCCCACACTCGCGTGGGTCCAGGGCGTCGTCACCCAGCTCCCGTAGCGTCGCGGTGACAGCGGTGCGCTTGCCCCGCGGACGCAGGCCGGCGGCGCGTTCCATTCCTTCCAGCACCGCGATCCGGGCGCTACGTCGGTAGCCGTCGGCGTGCCCGCCGTAGAGCGTCTCCCGTAGGAAGCGGCCAGATCGCAGGGTGAACGAGCCGACCGCTGGGGAGGTGGAGAGCGAGGTGACGTCCTGCCAGAGACTGCCACCGAGCGCCCCACACACCGGGTTGGCGAACGCCGCCACATCCAGCGGGTAGTCGTCCAGGTCCCGGCCGCGAAACGTACCCGCCTCCGCCTTCGGTGTGGCGGGTAGCTCGATCGCCGCCAGCTCCGGTGCATCGGTGATCAGATCGCCGCAGCCCGGGCACTCGGGATCGGGCAGGAGGGGCACCTGCTGCACCCGCAGGGTCGACAGGTCGACCTGAAGCACCGTGCTCGGCGTCCCCGCCCGGGTGCGGGCCGATCCGGTGACAGCACGGCTGTGAGCCGATCCGGTGACAGCGCGGCTGCGGGCCGCCGAGAGCGGGTCGGCGGTGCGACGTGCCGCGATCAACGCATGCAGGAAATCGGCGACGAGCGGGGTCGCGTACGGCCAGGGACCCGCCACGGCCGTGTCACCCCCCAGCTCCACCGCGTCGCGCAGGTCGCGGTGGCGCACCGCCTGCCAGCGACGGGCGAGGCAGGTCGAGCAGGCCGCTGCCGGCGGTACCGGTGCGATCAGCGCCAGCTGCCCGTAGAGCAGCACCCGCGGTCCGCGCTCGGGGCGGACCGTCGCCCGGTACTCGTCCCGCACCCCGAGCGCGACAACCTCCGCGTCGCAGCCCCGCTCGGCGAGCAGCCGGGTCAGCCCGGCACAGACCAGGTCGTCGGTCGCGGCCGCAGCGTCGCTCATCGGTCGCCTCCGGCGGCCAGCAGCACCTTGACCGCCACCAGCCCGCCCGCAGCCAGGTCCGCACCGCCGACGGGTGCCACCAGCACGTCGTACCCGAGGCCTGGTAGCCGCGGTAGCACGTCGGCCCAGCGGCGACCGGCCCGTTGTCCGGTAGCTTCGTCCAGGCGCGGCCCGACGACGTCCACCTCGCCGTGCACCGGCACCGTGCCGGCGTCGAAGTCGATCAGCACCGGGTCGCCGATGTCCGGTACGACCTCGGGGTCCTGCGCCCGCAGCTGGGCCTGACCAAGCACGTCACGCAGCGCCGCCGCGGCCGCCACCGTCCAATCGGGATCGGCGGTGAGGGCGTACGTCCATTGGCTGCGGCCCGGGTCGTAGGAGCGGGCTAGCAGCACTGCCACCCCGGTGTCGCCCTGTCCGCCGAGGTCGAGCAGTTCCACGGTGCTGCCCAGGTTCGCCGTCGACCTGGTGAGGAAGAGCAGCTCGGGGGTGACGCCGATAGTGTCGAAGCGAAACCTCTGGACGGTCTCCTGATCGAGAACGACCTGCCGGAGCCGCTGCCCGGCGAGCGCCGAGGCGAGACCCGCCCGGACAGCCTCGGTAAGGTCCCCACCCGCTCCCCCGCCCGCATTGGTCGGCTCGACACCATGCCGATGGTTGGCCGCCCCAAACGGCTCCAACACGGACATCGGCACTGCCACCGCCTCGCGGGTGAACAGTGACCGGGCGGTGGCCCACGCGTCGGGCTCGGCGGCGTCCCAGCCCGAGGCGAGGCCGAGCCGGATGGCTTCGATCCGTGGAAGGTCGTGGGAGGCGGGGACGGCGGTCGCGATCCTGCTGGTGTTGACGACGGCCGCGATCCGCAGCGCCCGCAGCCGGGCAGCCGCGACGTGGTGGACATCGAACGCGGTCACCGTACGGCACCGACCGCTGCCATCGGTGAACTCGACCGCACCGACCTTGACCGGGGTCTGGTCCCAACGCTCGTCGTCGTAGCGGCGGAACACACCCAGATGCGGCTGGAGCAGTGGCTGGTGGGACTCCAGCCGCGCGAGCGCTGCCGGCGCCCCCGCCACTGGGTCGGCCTCGACAGGTGGGTCGGCCAGCGCATCGGTGATCCAGGCCGGTTCGGGCGGGGCCGGCCGGCAGAAGGTGCACCGGGGGTGCGGGAGCAGTTGCTCGGTCAGCACGTCGAGTGAGGCGAGGTGCTGCACGATCACGCTCCCGTCGGTCTCGGCGGGCAGCGCGCCGGTGGTTAGCCGGAACACCTCGTACGCCAGCAGGTTGCCGATCATCGCCGCGAGGGGGCCGTCCGGCTCGGTGGCGGATGGCACGGCCCCGGACGGCAACGCCGCCACCTGCCACACCCGCCCGGCGCCACCGGTCTCGTCGTTGTCGGCGAGCCGCAGCATGACGCAGCACCAGCATCCGGCACGGCCGACACCCTGGACCGGGCCGACCAGCATCCGCTCGCCAGCAACCCAGGCGGGTAGCAGGAGCCGGCCGGGGGGAATTCCGGCCGCGAGTAGCCGCAGGGTGTCGCGGGGCGCATCGTCGCCGGCGGCCACGACCACGATCTCCGCCGCGGCCAGCTCGGACCAGCCGACCTCGGCGCCTGCGTCGGGTAGCGGCACGGCGGTCGCGGCGCAGCCCACCGCGCGCAGCTCAGCCAGTTCCCGGGTGAGCCGCGGTACGACCGCCGGCGAGCTGGTCACCGTGGCCGCACCGTTGCGAAGGAGCCCGGTGGCGCAGGCAGTGGCGACCGGGCCGGTACCCAGTACCGCGACCGAGGTGTTCCGGAAGGTGGCGAAGCGTTGCGGCGCCCGGTCGGTGTAGTGGTCGAGATAGGCGACCTGGGTGGCGAAGTGCGCGGCCACCGCCGGGCCCAAGATCGTCGTCGGGTCGGCCTCCGCTGCGGGGACGTCACGGGCGAAGCCGCGCGCGTAGAGCGCTTTCACCAGCTCACCGATCATGGTCCGCTGCCCGGCGGGCAGCCGGGCGCAGATGTCCGCGACCTGATGACGCCCGTTCAGGTGCGGGACGAGCAACGATGCCAGCCGGTAGGCGGTCGCGGAGGTGAGCCGGAAGCCGCTGGTGGCGTTGTGGAACACCACTCCGTCCTCGGTCCGGGTGAACAGCACGTCGTGGCGTACTCGCGGGCGGGTCTGCGCCACCGTGTCGTATGCGGTGCTCATCGCGGGGATCCCTTCGCTCGGTGCGGCCGTCGCGGTGGGCCGGAGTGGGGAGCGTGCCGCTCGGCCGCAAGCTGGGCGTGTCGCCGCAGCAGGGCTCGTATCCAGTAGTGGTCCGCGGCCTCCTCGACCAGGCTGTGGTCAACCAGCCCGTCAAGCAGGTCCCGTGCCGTGGCCGGGTCAACGTCGAGCAGCTGCGCGGCCTGCGCGGCGGTGATGGCGGTGGGAGTCGCGGTGGCCAACCGGACGAAGGCCGCCGCCAACGTTTCGCCCGCTCGGGACAGAGCCTCATCGAAGCGGTGGCCGAGGGACATGTCCGGTTCGCCGGGCAGACTTAGCCGGCTCAGCGGGTCCGCACGCAGCCACTGAGCCGCCGCCGCGAGCTCCATCCGGGTGCGCAGCAGAATGCGGGTGGCGGCGATACGCAGTGCGAGTGGCAGGTGGTCGCAGAGCGCCGCGATCTCCGCGGCACTTTCTGGGTCGGCATCAACCTGCTCGGGTCCCAGCACGGAACGGAGCAACTGGAGCGAGTCAGCGGGGTCGAGCGGCTCCACCCGGTGCAGCCAGCCGCCAAGTCGGGTGACGGGACCAGAAAGGCTTTCTCGACTGGTCAGCAGCAGCGCGTCGCCGGGTGCCAACAGGGCCGGCATTGCGCGTAGGTGGCTGCCGTTGACCACGTCGTCGGCGAACAGCAGTCGCCGCCCCACCTGGGCACCGTGACCTTGGTCAACCGGAGTGAGCAGCTGCCGTCGGGCATCGTGCAGCGGTGCGGTGGCCGCCTCCACCCGGAGCTGGCCGCCGGGGAAATGGGGGGCGACGAGCCGCCCGACATACTGCGCCAGCGCGGACTTGCCAACGCCGGGTGGGCCGGTGAGCACCACGATCGGGCAGTCCGCGCGGAGACGGTCGGCGATGGTCGCACTGAGCGCGTCCCGACCGATGAGGCTGGACGCGACCGGGGGCCGGGACACCGCGATGGTGGGTCGGCCCACCGGCGCGACGGGAGTAGCCGCTTCGCCCCGCAGAATGGTCAGCTCCAGCGCACGCAGGGTAGGCCCCGGAGCGATGCCGAGTTCGTGGCGAAGATGTTCCCGGATCCGGCGCAGTTCGGCGAGGGCGTCCGCCTGCCGACCGGTGCGGTAGAGCACCGAGGCGAGTTGCGCCGAGAAGCGCTCGTTCGCCGGGTACGCGCGGTTGGCGGTCCAGAGGTCCACCAGCGCGGAACGGTCCCGACCGAGGCTAATCTTCAGATCGCACACCCGCTCGATCACTCGGACCCGCTCCTCGCTGATCCGGGGTACGACGTCGCGGTGCAGCGTCTCTGATGGCACGTTGGCCAGCATTGGGTCACTCCAGAGCGCGAGCGCCTCCTCCAGCCTCGCTAGCTCCGCCTCTGGATCCGGCAGGGCACGGGTGTGACCGATCAGTTCGCGGAAGCGCATCAGGTCGACGGTGGCGGCGGTAGCGGTGATCCGGTAGCCACCCGGCGCTGTCTTGATCACGCTGCCGGTGATGCCGTGCCGGTTGAACAGTTGCCGCAGCCGCAGTGTGCAGGTCTGCAAGGCGGCCTTGGCCGAGGCCGGCTGCGCGTCGCCCCACACAGCCTGTTGCAGAGCGCTGACCGAGATCACCTCATCGGGGTGCAACAACAGCACGGCGAGCAACGAGGTCACCTTCGACGGTGGTAGAACCAACGTCTCCCCACCGCTGCTGAGGGTCAGCGGGCCGAGCACCCGGAACGCCGCCGGTCGGGCTGGCCGGTCAGCGCCGGATGGGCGCACCGCAACCGGCTCCATCGCCATCTCCCGTCCCGGTGGACACGCGGTGCTCGTTCATCCCGGCGCCGGCCCGATGCGCTGCGCGCGATGGCCCCCCGCTACCCACTGTGACCCGAGCCAGCCCTGCAATTCCTGTAATACCGTACGATCTGGAGTAAATTCGGGAATGCGATCGAGTAGCGTGATGTAGCAGCCACTCGGTCCGTTCACCTAATCGGATTCGCAATCCAATCACCGCCATCTTCCCGAAATGCGTTGACCGTCCACTTCCGCCCGGTACACATCGGGCACCTCCCCTCATCTGCCACCTGCCTCCGGGCAGCGCCGCCGCGATGATCGTGCGGTTCCGGCGTCATCCACGTCAGCACCTCGGGCGTTGCCGGAACCGGCCACGGCCGGTTCCGGCAACGCCCGAGGCGGCTAGGCGGGCAACGCCCGGGCAGCCAGGACCGATGGGCCGACCAGGGAGATAGTGACGTTCCGGCGCGGGGAGACACCGACGGCGCCGAGCCGGGCCCGGTGACTCCCGTCGTAGCCGGGCCTCCGGAGCGACCCTGGGCACCGGCGTCGACCAGCCCGGTAGCGGTCGCGCCACGAAGCTCGTTCGAGACCAACCAAAAGACGAGCCTCAATATTTAAACCTTGCGGAACGGACGGATTTCACTAATGTGAACACCTGGGAGAGCTGGTGGAGGTGACCTTGCTCGACAGGCTAGGCATATCGGCGGGTATCGAGGCCGTCTACTGGGCGATGGTGGAGCGCCCGACCTGGAACGTCGATGAACTCGCTACGAGCCTGGACGTGCCGGAGGCGGTCATCCACGATGCCTTCTCCGCCCTGGCCGACCAGGCAATAGTCAACCCGCCCCCCGACCAAGAAGGCAGTCTGCGCTCGGTGAGCTTGCGGCTCGGCCTACTCGCCCTGCTGCACCAGGCCGAGCAACAGATGATCACACAGCAGGCGAAGCTCCTGGCGGCACGGGCCTCGGTGCTCGCCCACGCGGCCAGCCACGACACCCACCGCGGGCGGGAGGAACTCGTGCGGCTGGAAGGCGCCGACACCGTGTGGGAACGCCTGACCGAGCACGCCTGCACCGCATCCGAGAGCATCATGACGTTGACCACCGGTCGGGCGATGCCGCCAGGAACGATCGAGACCGCCAAGACGCTGACCCAGATCGCCCTCTCCCGCGGGGTGACAATCCGTCATATATACCAGGAAAGCACGCTGGACGACGCCGGGTCTCGCGCATATGCCGAGCTGATGGCGGAGCAGGGCGAGCAGAGTCGGGTGATGTCCGAAGCACCGATTCGGATGACCTTGGTCGACCGGCAGTTTGCCCTCATCCCGATCGGGCCACAGTCCCGCCGCGGCGCGCTGGAGATCCGCGGTAGCTCCCTAGTCTCCACGCTATGTCTCCTCTTTGACCTGCTCTGGGAGAAGAGCAGAGAATTCCCGAGGTCAGCCAAGGCCGATAGGGACGGCTTAACCGATCAAACTGTGGCGATCCTCCGGCTGCTCCGCCAAGGACGTACCGACGAGGCGATTGGCCGCCAACTCCAGCTCTCCGAGCGGACCGTGCGTCGCACCGTCCATGACCTGATGCGACGCCTCGACGCGAAGAGTCGATTCCAGGCCGGCGTGGAGGTGGCACTGCGTCGCTGGATCTGACCCCACCGCAGGATTCGCACCTCCAGCACCCGGGCCCGCACCGGATTCACCACGTCGTCGGTGCCCGCCTCCAGTCCCACCGTAATGTCGATGTCGTCGTTGCTGGCGGTGAGCATGATGATCGGGAGGTCGCCGAGGCTCCGGATCCGCGGACAGATCTCGAACCCGTCCCTCCCCGGCAGCATGAGGTCAAGGACGACGACATCCCAGGCGTCCTCGTGCACTTGGGCCAGCCCCTGCTCGCCGGTCGCCACCGCGGCCACCGTGTGGCCCTGCCGGGTCGCCGCCAGCTGCAGTCCATCGCGCACCGTTGGATGGTCTTCGATTGTGGAGGCGGCCTGACAAGCGTCGCCCGCCGCGACCGGTTGTCGCGACGGGCGGCGTTGAAGTCGTCGTGGTCAGCTGATGGTGTCGGGCTGGGTCGACAAGAGGCTCTGGGTCCATCCGCCTGTATCCACTGGATCGTCCAAGTGGTACACCACGTCGCTGCCGTTCCGGTCGTACGGATTGACATCCTGGTAGTGGTACATCGCCCCGCTCGCGTCGCGGGCGTAGTAGATGCCCCCACCGGGCGACATCAGATGGGTAAAGCCCCAGCCGTCGGGGTCGAGTGTGGCCCCGTCCCAGTCGCCGGCACCGTTGATCTTGTATGACCGGAGGGTGCCGTCACTGGTCGTCCCGAGGATCCAGTTCGGGCCGGTAGCGGTAAGCGTGTTCAGCGTGAAGCCGCTGTCCGCGATCACCGTATTGCTGTTGATCGTGACTGAATGCGTCGCGACGGTGACGCCGTACCGGCGCAGTTGGCCATCAGAGATGCCGAAGAGGTGGCCGGCGCCGTCGTACGCGAGCAGGTCATGCACCCAACCCCTCGAGTCGATCTCGACGGGGGGCTCGAAGGTAAGCGAGGCATTGTTCGTGTTGACATCAACCCGGTAGAGCTTGCCGGCCGTGGAAGTGACCAGGATGGTGTTGAAGTTCATCGTAGCCATCGCCTTTGGGGTGAAGCCCAGGGAGGCACTGGAGATCACCGGCCCAAACGTCCGGTCCCCGGTAGGCGCATCGATCACCGAGTAGGTAAGCCGGCCGTCGGGGAGGATGCCATACACCGAGGCGTTGCCGGCTACCTGATTCGCCGACCACCACGTGGTGCGCTTCTCCGCACCAGCCCAGCTGAAGCTGAAGTGAATGTGGTCGGTGTGCGGGCTGGCCCCACTGTAGGGCCGCCAACCGGAAGAAGCGTCGTACGACGACCAAATCTGCTTGTTCCAAATGATATACATAATGCCAAGCCGGCGGGCCATAGCGTGCTTATTGCCGTAGGAGTCCGTGGCAAGCAGCCAGTTGAGTAGGTCGGTCGCGTCCGCACGATCGGCCGAATTGTAATAGTTGAAGTGGTAGTCGAGAGCTCGTCCTTCATGGTGCTCGCTGACACTGCCGCCATCACACTGGCGTCCGATACCTGACTGGTGGGTATCATAGGTAGCGTTCAGCAGGTCCCTAAAGGCGACTACGCCGGGTTTGGCAGTTGGATCACACGTGTCCTGGCCATCATACGCCGCATATCCGTCGATTGTAGACCCAAATGGAGGTGTTGCGGGAGCCGCCTGAGCTGCGGCCGGAGCCGCAACACCAGCCGCCACCACTGCGGCGACAGCCGCCAGAGCAGCCAGCTTCGGATTCTTCAAACCCACGTGCACGACACTTCCTCTCATCGGAATATGATCAGCAGTTCTGGTGCTTTCGTCAGCGCGGCCACCATGACAACAACCAGTCACATACCATTAACCTGCTCGAATTCCCTACCCTCCGGGCCACTCCGAGTAAGGGAGCAGCCGGAACCCCGAGCAAATCCCCCGCGCTGTGCCACGTAAAGCATCGCAGTTCCAACCACCGATGTCTGTGGGTGCATCCCGGCGTAAAGTCGCCTGGCGGGGTCACGCCACCCTTCTGTGGCCCGACACCTACCCGCCCGACACCCAAGGGCTCCGTTGCGGGTGAATTCCTATCCCACCGGGGTCGGATGGTCGGCTTCGAACCGGGCTCGGGTCAGAAATGCCAGTTGGGCCCGCTTGTCGGGCATGTCGATCTCCGCGGCGAAGGTGAACCCTTCGATCCGCAGCCGGCGCAGCGCAGCCTCGTTGCGCACGTCCGGCTCCACCACGATGCGCCGAATGGCCGGATCTTGTAGCAGGAACCGGACCAGCGCGGGACCGACGGCCGTGGTGAGGCCGCGGAGGTAGCGCCGGGGTGGGTTGAGCAGCAGGTGCAGTCCCATGTCCCCTACCTGCACCGCATAGCGCTCACCCACCGGGTCCGCCTCCGGCCGATAGGTCTGGAACAGTCCAACCGGCTCACCGTTCAGCAGAATCAGATACGCGTGGTGAGTGTCCAGCCCGTCGAGGAAACATCAGCAGCTTGGGGCCCGGCGGGCAAGGAGCGGTACCATCAGAGCTCCGCTTAGGTTAACCTCTCCTAACTTAGGCTGACCTTAGCTGGAGGGTTTGTGAAACGAAACTGGGAGGGCCTGGTCCTCCGGGCCATGGGCGGTCGGGACTTCCGGCTCACCGTGTTAAGCACCGAGTCGGTTGCCGGGCGCTACCAGCGGCTACTCCTCGACGACGGTGGGCTCCTCGCAGCGTGCGGCGTACACCCGACGATGTGGATCCGGCTCTGGTTCGACACCAACGGCCGGGCGCATCAGCGGGCTTACACGCTGGTCGACCCAGATCCAGCAACCGGACGATTCACCCTGGAATTCGCCATCCACGATGGCTGCGCCGCCCACTGGGCCACCACCGCGCAGGTCGGCGACACCATCGACGCGACTGTGCAGGGCAGCACCTTCCAACTGCCCGACCCGGCACCGGAGCACCTCTACCTGGTCGGGGACGCGACGTCGCTACCGGCGGTCAACAGCCTCCTGGACGCCAGCGCCGACATCCCCGCAACCGTGTGGCTGGAGTTCGCCCATGAAGACGAGAAGGCATTGACTCCGCGCGCCCGGGCACACCACAACGTGACATGGGTGCCGCGCCGCGACAATGGGCGACACCTGGTCGACACCGTCTGCGCCGCGCTACCGTCCGGCGAAACCGCGCACTACTGGGTGGCGTGTGAGGCGGCCAGCACCCGCCGCATCACCCGGCACGTACGGCGGACGCTCGGCGTCAGCAAGCACCAGCTCACCTCCCTCGGCTACTGGCGGGTCGCCTGATGGGCCGACTCGGCAGCCAGGCCATGCACTACGAAGCCGCGGCGCAATGAGCGGCGCCTCAGCGACCGCGCCGGCGCCGGTCGACCTCCCCGTCGCGGGCGGCAAGGTGCCGCACCGCTGGCTGATTCTCGCGATCCTCTGCCTGACCCAACTCGTCGTGGTGCTGGACAACACCGTGTTGACGGTGGCGGTTCCGGTACTCACAGTGGAGCTCGACGCGGGCACCGCTGACGTGCAGTGGATGATCAACGCGTACGCGTTGGTGCTCTCCGGACTGCTGCTCAGTGCGGGCAGTGCCGTGGACCGGTACGGACGGCGGCGGATGCTGCTGATCGGGCTGGTGCTGTTCGGCGTGGGCTCGCTGGCGGCTGGCCTCGCCCGTACCTCCGAGCAGTTGATCGCCGCCCGGGCCGGAATGGGCGTGGGAGGCGCGCTGCTGGTCACCACCACCCTCGCCATCGCCATGCAGGTCTTCGACTCCGCCGAACGGTCCCGGGCAATCGGCATCTGGGCAGCGACCAGCGCGCTGGGCTTCGCCGCCGGGCCACCGATCGGTGGGATCGTCCTCGCCCACCTGCCGTGGGGTGCGATCTTCCTGATGAACATCCCGATCGTGCTGGTCTGTCTACTCGCCGGGCGGGCGCTGGTCCCGGAGTCACGCAATCCGGCCAGCGGCCGCCTCGACCTGGTCGGAGTGGCGCTCTCCACCGTCGGCCTGACCGCGATCGTCTGGGCGATCATCTCCGGTCCGGAGCTCGGCTGGGCCTCGACGAAGGTGCTCGGCGCGGGCATCGCCGGCGTGCTGCTGCTGGTGCTCTTCGTCCGCTGGGAGCAGCGGGTCGCCCACCCGATGCTGGACATGCACTTCTTCCGGAACCGCCGCTTCGTCGGCGCGGTCTGCGGCGTCGTGCTGATCACGTTCGGCGCCACCGGCGCACTCTTCCTCCTCACCCAGCACCTGCAGTTCGTCCGTGGCTACCCCGCCTGGGAGGCCGGGCTGCGGATGGTGCCGTTCGCGCTCTCCATCGTGGTGCTCAACGTTGGCGGCATCGCCACGCGGATAATCCGCCGGCTCGGGCTACCGGCCGCCATCGCCACCGGAATGACCCTGCTCGCCGGCGGGCTGGCGCTGGTTACCCACGTCCCCACCGACAGTTACGGCGCACTACTGACCGGATTGCTCATCATGGGTACGGGCTGCGCGCTGGCGAACCCGGCCATCGTTGAGGCGGTGATGAGCGCGATCCCCACGGACAAGGCGGGCGCCGGGGCCGGCGTGGACGGCACCATGACCGAGGTGGGCAGCAGCCTCGGCATCGCCGTGCTGGGTGCGGTGCTCAACGCCCGCTTCGCCGCGCTGTTGCCCGCCGCGCTGGCCGGCGCCGGCTCGTTCCCCGCGGCCCTGGCCGCGGCGGGCCCGGACCGGGAGGCGGTCACCGCCGCCTTCGCCGACGCGCTGCGTACCGGCCAGACGGTGGGAGCGGTGGCCGTCCTGGTCGGCGGCCTCGTCGCCGCCGCGCTGCTGCACCGCGCCGACCGCATCTCCGCCCACGGCTGAGACCTCCGCGGCGACCTCCCGTTCCATCTGGCGGCGGGTAGGCCAGCTCGGCTGGGCACCGCACCACCGAGCGGAGGGCGGGTCAGACCTTGAGGAGGTCCACGTCGTACCGCGCGATCGACCCATCGCGCGAGGCCAACGTCATGCCTTCCGTAGTTGCCTGTGCCACCAGCATCCGGTCGAAGGGATCACGGTGATGCGGTGGGAGGCGTCCAGCGGCGATCGCGTGAGCGTGCGTCACCGCCAATTCGCGAAAGCCCATGCCCCGGACCCGCTCGGCGAGGTCGGACGGTCCGGCGAGCTTCCCCGCCGCTTGCTTGATGGTGATCTCCCAGAGGGTCACCGGCGAAAGAAAGATGTCCGGATCATGACGAAGCCGATCAAGGAATGCCGGTTCCAGGTTTGCATCGCCGGTGATGGCCCAGAGCGCGACATGGGTATCCAGTAACAGACTCATGCGCTGATGCCGAAGTCACCGGCGATCTCTTCATTGGTGTGGGGCGAGTCCCAATCACCGGAGAGGTCCAGCTGCCCGCTGAGGGAGCCGATCGCGGTGCGGTTGACCCGGCGTACCAACGGCACGACTTTCGCCACGGGGGTGCCCGCCCGGTCGATGAAGACCTCCTCACCGCCTTCCACTCGCTCGATGATGCGGGACAGGTGGGTCTTGGCGTCATGCATGTTGTAGTGCACAGCTTCGGTCAAGCTAACC
This sequence comes from Salinispora fenicalii, assembly GCF_000514815.1. GTDB lineage: Bacteria > Actinomycetota > Actinomycetes > Mycobacteriales > Micromonosporaceae > Micromonospora > Micromonospora fenicalii. Next base: position 561,905 of record NZ_KI911471.1, on the reverse strand, counting down.
ACCTCCCAGGTTAGCTAACACCTTAGCCGACAGCGCCGAGTTGCTTCGCTGATCGCGCAGCAGTCCGGGCCACGGCCGGCACGCTATGAATGGAGTACCGGGCTCATTCGATCAGGTCGCTACCGTCGTCGGTAGTTCGCACGCTGCCGCCAGCGGTGACAGGAGGGCCGCGGTGTTGCCGAAGACACACCCTCCCACGCCGACCTCTGCTACTTCAGCTCCGGCATGGACTGTGGTGTGCATAGCCCGGGTCGGCGAGCACCCGCATAGCAACACCTTCAGGACGCGTGGACAGTGCGCCGGAGAGTACCACCACAAATCGGCTTTCATCAGTGCCGCCGCCCGGGACGGGCCTACATCGAGACGTGGCGTGGTGACGGCGAGATCGGTGGCTGCGGCAGGGCACGGGCGGCGCATCCACCTCGCCACTCGTTACCCACCTGTTACTTCCTCATAACGGCAGGAGCCAATATGTTGTAGCTTACAACAATCGATGGGAGCGTTCCCGAACCCATCTACAGGAGGCATTGTGCAGCCAGAACCTGATCGCAGGCGGGGCGGCATACGTACCCGAACCGCCGCCCTGCTCCCCCTCGCCCTCACCGCATCCCTTCTGGTCCTGCCCGGGACCGCGCAGAACCTGTTCGCCCCAGTCCTCGCCGCCAACACCGCCGTCGCGCCATCGCCGGCCAGCGCCACACAGACCATCGAGGACTACGAGGACGGCGTACCCCCCGAGGTCTTCCTCTTCGCCTCCAGCGAACCCGAGCAGCCCGAAGTGGAGACCGTCGCCAGCGACGACCGACCCGGCGCAGGCGCTGACAACGACGCCTTCTCCGTCCGGTACGACATCAACGGCTGGGGTGGGTTCACCCACAACTTCATCGCGCCGGACGGCCACCAGGACTGGCGGGCGTACGACGGCTTCTCGTTCTGGGTGAAGGGGGACGGCAGCGGCCGGCAGGTCCAGTTCGAGATCAAGGACGGCGGCGAGCACGGTGAGGCCTCCGAGCTGTGGGAGTCGTTCTTCATCGACGACTCCACCGGCTGGAAGCAGATCCGGACGATCTTCCCCGACTTCGTCTGGCGCACCAGCTACCAGCCAGCGGACGGCCCCAAGGACAAGGAGCTGCAGCTCGACCAGATGTGGGGCTTCGCGGTAAACCTGCCGCAGGGCGCCGGCGAACTGCACTTCGACCAGGTGGAGCTCTTCACCAACGTGGCGACGGTCGCCGACTTCGAGGCCCCGCAGCCGCAGCTCAACCCGCCCGGTGGTCAGCCCGGCATCATCACCTTCAGCGGGGACGACTCTCGCATCCCGCAGCTGAGCTACGTGGACGCCGCCCGGGACGGCACCCCGGCCGACAACCAGGCCCTCTCCGTGGCCATCGACACCACCACCAGCTGGGCCGGCTTCGGGCAGAACCTGAGCTTCAACACCGAACCGCAGGACTGGAGCAGCTTCGGCGGATTCCGGTTCTGGTACTTCAGCCCGCTGACCGTGCCACCGGCCGCGCCCGGCGCCGGGCGCCGCATCGACGTGGAAATCAAGGACGGCGGGGTGGACGCCGACCACAGCGAGCTCTGGAATACCAGCTTCACCGAGGACTGGGTCGGCTGGCGCCTGGTCGAGCTCCCGTTCTCGCAGTTCAAGTACCGCACCGACTATCAACCCATCGGCGGTATCAACCAGGAGCTGGACCTCGACCAGATGTGGGGCTACGCGATGCAGCCCCGCTCCGGGTACGCCGACACCTTCCGCATCGACGACGTCGAGGTCTACGGCGTCCCGCAGGTCGGGCCGACGGTACGGGTCGCGGCCGACCCAGCGGTCAGCCTCCTCGACGAGGGCGAGTCGACCACCGTCACGATCCAGCTCACCAACACCGATGACGCGCCGCTGGAAGACGAGGTGACCCTGCGGTACGCCACGGGCGCCGGCACCGCCACCGCCGGCGAGGACTACGAGCCGGTCGAGGGCGAGTTCGTCTTCCCCGCCGGCACCGCCTCCGGAACCACCCGGCAGATCACCGTCCAGACCCGCGCCGACGAGCAGGCAGAGGTCGCGGAAACCATCCCGCTGGTCCTCTCCGGCAACGGCATCGGCGTACCCGAGAACCCGCCGAACATCGTGCTCAACGCGCACGGACTGCCGTACCTGGACGCCTCCCGGCCGGTTGCGGAGCGGGTCGCCGACCTGCTCGGGCGGATGTCGGTCGAGGAGAAGGTCGGCCAGATGACCCAGGCCGAGCGGAACGCCCTCGACTCGCCGAACGACCTGGCCACCTGGCGACTCGGTTCGCTGCTCTCCGGTGGCGGCTCGACGCCCACCCCGAACACCCCGGAGTCCTGGGCGGACATGGTCGACGGGTACCAGACGTACACCCTGCAGACCCGACTGCAGATCCCGCTCCTATACGGCGTGGACGCGGTGCACGGCCACAGCAACGTCCAGGGCACCACGATCTTCCCGCACAACATCGGGCTCGGCGCGGCTCGGGACCCGGAGCTGGTCGAACGAGTCGGACACGTCACCGCCGAGGAGACCCGGGCGACCGGTCCGCAGTGGTCGTTCGCGCCCTGCGCCTGCGTCGCTCGCGATGACCGGTGGGGGCGCACCTACGAGGCGTACGGGGAGGACCCGGCGCTGGTGATCGCCAATGAGACAGTGATCGACGGGCTCCAGGGCCGCGCGCTGGCCGACCGGAAGGACGCCGACCGGGTGCTCGCCTCAGTGAAGCACTACGCCGGCGACGGCGGGACCGAGTACCGGCCGGGCAACGGCGGGTACCCGATTGACCAGGGCGTCGTCGTCATGAGCCGGGAAGAGTTCGACCGGGTTCACGTGGAGCCGTACATTCCGGCGGTGCGTAAGCACAACGCGGGAACGATCATGCCGTCGTACTCCAGCGTCGACTTCACCGAGGACGGGGTCGGCAACCCAGTCAAGATGCACGCCCACAAGGAGCTGCTCACCGACGTCCTGAAGCAGGAGATCGGCTTCGACGGCTTCCTGATCAGCGACTACGCCGCGATCGATCAGATCCCCGGGGACTACGACAGCGACGTACGCATCTCGATCAACGCCGGACTAGACATGATCATGGTGCCGAACGAGTACCAGCGTTTCGAGGAGACACTGCTCGGCGAGATCGAGGCCGGGAACATACCGATGTCCCGCATCGACGACGCGGTCAGTCGAATCCTGACCCAGAAGTTCCACCTCGGACTCTTCGAGCAGCCGTTCACCGACCGGACCAACCTGGCCGATGTAGGCTCGCCGGAGAATCGGGCGGTGGCCCGCGAGGCCGCCGCGAAGTCCCAGGTGCTGCTCCGCAACACCGATCAGGTGCTGCCGCTGGCCGACACCGGCAAGCTCTACGTCGCCGGCAGCATCGCCGACGACATCGGCGCGCAGGCCGGCGGCTGGACCATCACCTGGCAGGGCGGCAACGGCGACATCACCCCTGGCACCAGCATCCTCGACGGCATTCAACAGGTCGCGCCGGACGCCGAGGTGACCTTCAGCGCCGACGCCTCCGCCCCGCTGGACGGGCACGATCGGGCCGTCGTCGTCGTGGGCGAGCAGCCGTACGCGGAGGGCATGGGCGACGTCGGCAACAACGGCTTCACCATGACGTTGAGCGCCGCCGAGCGGGACACGGTCAACACGGTCTGCTCGGCGGTGGACGACTGCGTGGTACTGGTGGTCTCCGGTCGTCCGCTGGTACTCGACGACGCACTCGCCCCCGCCGACGCCGTGGTGGCCTCCTGGCTGCCCGGCACCGAGGGCGCCGGCGTCGCCGACGTACTCTTCGGCGAGCAGCCCTTCACAGGTCAACTGCCGGTCTCCTGGCCGCGTTCGTTGGATCAGGAGCCGATCAACGTCGGTGACGCCAGCTACGACCCGCTCTACCCATACGGCTGGGGCCTGCGCACCGACGCGACCCAGCACCGACTGCACGAGCTGCGGGCCGAGCTGGCCGCGATCGAGCAGGACGGCTGGACCCGGGCCGCGGTGAAGGTGCTGGACCGGTCGCTGCGCAACGACAGCTCCTGGCATGACGACGGCTCGGTCCGCGACGAGCGGCGGGTGGTCACCGAGCTTACGGCGGTCTCCACCCTGCTGGCCTTCAGCAGCCGGGACAACGCGGCGCAGCACAAGCTGCTGGTGTCGACGCTCCGAGATGTCACGCAGGCAGCGATCGTACGAGAGGGTGTCACCGCCCCCTCGGCGGCGCGAACCTCCACCCTGACCGCGGACGCGGAGCACGCGCTCCTGACCGGCAAGCCGACCACGGCGACGTGGAAGCTCGCCGCGGCCTGGCGGATCGCGGCCGGCTGACCGTAGCCAGGTGGGCGGCGTCCGCGTTCAACCGGACCCGGCTCCGCCGAGCACGACACGAAGGCCCGGCCCCCGAGTGGGCCGGGCCTTCCGCTGCCGTCAGGAGCCCGGAAACCGGGTGTGCTGGGCTGGTCAGTGCTGCTTGAGGTGGTGCACGAAAGCCCGCCACGCCACCGGACCGAACACCAGGACCGGCCCGGTCGAATCCTTGGAGTCCCGAACACCCACGAGGTCAGGAAGGTTGTCCGCTACTTCGACGCACGCCCCACCATTGGAGCTGCTACGGGAGCTCTTGCGCCAGCGGGCGCTGGTCAGGTCAGCCATGATCGCGCTCTCAAAAATTCGATGGTCTGGCTGCGCGGGAGCGCAACCGACCTTACGGTATCCCAGACCGCCCAGAGCGTGGCCACGTCTTTCGTGATGCGCCCGGCCGCCTGGTCGTCCACGTAGCCGATGTCATCTCCCTCAGGTGTGGTGGCGATGATGAACGGTCCGGCCTGACCTGGGTGTAGTCCCGCGTCGAGGGGTAGCACGTGCACCAGAACGTTGGGCTGTTGTGCCATCGTCACGAGGTGGTCAAGCTGGGGCTCCATGATCTCGGGTGCTCCCCGGCGAAGTGCGGCTTCGTCGATCACGAAGACGGACAGCGGCCGTCGGGCGCGCTCGAAGACGGCCGCCTGCCGCTGGAGTCGGGTGCCGATGTGGTTTTCGACATCATTGATCAGGGGACCGCTACTGAGGACAGCGCGAGTGTACGCCTCCGTTTGCAACAGCCCTGGCAGTACCGCTGATTCGAACCACCGCAAGCCGGTTGCGTCTCGCTCGACCTCAGTCCACGGACGAAACCAGGCAGGTTCCCTTCGTCTTTGTGCATCCGGCCAGAGATCTAATACGTCCCGCTTAAGAATTTCGGCAACCTGCGCGCGATGCCGTGTCTGCGGAATCCGCCCCTGAGTCACCCACCGCGCCACCGTCTTTGGGTCGACTCCGACCTGAGCAGCAATGCTGTCAGCGGTTTCGCCAGCCTCAGCCATCGCAATCTGGACGACCCGGTTCATCCCGTCACCTCATCGTGTTCGTCCCGGATGTCTCAGTTACATAATGCTACGCGGTGTTACTGCTACACAACCCTTGGCATCGTGCCTTGTAGACGGCGCGAGCCGGTGGAGGGCCCAGACCCGCCGGTCGCGCTGTCGAACCGGCCTCGTCCGAGGAACTGGTAGGGGCATCCAGCCCCTACCCAAACCCACGCACCCTGGAGTCTGCCGTGTCGACACGTGTCACCGATTCACTACGACCCACGCAACTTCCCCTACGAAAGCGCTGGATCGCACTCGCCGACGTGATCGATTCCCAGCGTCCACCCATCGCGTCTGAGGAGGATCTCAAGCTGCTGCTGTCCGGCCTTCGCGCGGTCGGTCGGGCCCGCGTCGGCTACACCCAGCACCCCGCAAACGATGTCCTTGAAGCTGTGCTCACCGGGCTGCGGATGCTCTGATGGCCGACCACAACAGACCCGAAGAGTTACGTCCCCGCCGTGACCCGTCCGGCCCACCCCGATTGCCGGACGGTGACCGGGTGCACCCGGAGTATCCGCCGGACATCAACCCACCCACCGCCCGGCAGAAGCTGGTCACCGCGCTGATCGTGGTAGTCGTCGTCACCGCCATCGTGATCGGGGCATTCCGGTGACCGATCGGCCGCTTCTGCCGATGCGCCCTCTGTGGGGCTGCGAGACCTGTCGGACCGAGTGGCCCTGCCCGTCGGCCCGAGTCGCCCTCCTGACCGAGTATCGCGACAACCGTGTCGCGCTCCGTCTCTACCTGGCGGCACTCTTGGCCGAGGCGGACATCCAACTCACACAGGTCCACAAGGAGTCCGGCCTCTATCACCGCTTTCTGTCGTGGACCTAGGCACAATGGCACGGCTGCCGCCGCTATCCGCTACCTGCCTCGCACCAGGGTCCGTCCGGCTGCAGCGCGCGAAGCACGGTCAGCAGCTGCGGTGGTTCGACCCGATCCGGAAGCGAGGTCAGCTCCGACCACGACACCCACACGTACGAATGCAACTCGACCTGCTCGTTCGGGAGAAGGCCGGTCCGGGTCAGTAAGGGCCGGTCCGCAGCGAAGTACGCCACGAAGAAGTCCTCCGGACCGACATACCGTTTGCCCTTCCACCGCACGTCCCGCTCGACCGGCACCGACCGGTCAAGGACCGCCCCGGGGTCCAGCCCGGTCTCCTCCAGCAACTCCCGTCGTGCTGCCACCAACGGCGTCTCACCCGGCTCGATGCCGCCACCGGGCGGTTCCCACAGCCGCACCCGGTCAACTGGATCATGCCAACGCAGGAGAAGGATGCGGCTTGCAGCGTCCAGACAGATCACCCGCACGGCCGGCCGATAGATTGCCTTCATCACCGCCGACCCTAGCTCGCCTTGCCCGGGCTGCAGATCACGACGGCCCGGGACAAACACAGCTGGCCACTCCGGAGTGTCACATGACCACCATTGACAAGATCGCCTGGATCCACCTCGAAAACGGCAGAATCCTCAGCTCCCGATCACGCAGGAAGGACGTGTACTACATCCCGGGCGGCAAACGCGAGCTCGGCGAAGGCGATATTGACACACTCGTCCGCGAGATTCAGGAAGAACTCAGCGTGACCATAGCCCCCGACACCGCCACGCATGTCGGAACCTTCCGCGCCCAGGCCCACGGACACCCAGACGGAATCATGGTCCGGATGACCTGCTACACCGCCAACTACCACGGCCTCCTACGGCCCAGCAGCGAAATCGAGGAGATCGTCTGGCTCACCCACGCTGACCGTCACCGGGTCTCCCCAGTCGATCAGATCATTTTCGATCATCTACACGAGATGGCCCAGCTGCGCTAGTCGTGGGGATTCATGGCTCGGGTCCGGAAGGGTCCGCGTCGCGACGCTCCAAGATGTTGCGCAGGCAGCGATTACACGGGAAGGCGTCGCCGCCCCCTCGGCGACGCGAACCTCCACCCGCCTCGTGAGCCAGTGACCCGCCGCCTCGGGTGCGCCGAGGAAACTCGATGAACTGTCCACCGGGTAGTGCCATAGTGCTGTTGACAAAGTCGAACTACCGTCAGCCCACGGACAGACAGGCATTTCCCCGTGAGGAGTTGGTCGTGGCTACAGCTCACACAACCGCCGGGCAGTTCCCCGTCCGTGTCCTTGGCGGCCCGACCGCCCTCTTCGAGTACGGCGGGTTGAGGTTCCTCACCGATCCGACCTTCGACGCTCCGGGTGACTACTACGCGGCGGGCCAAAAGATCCTGACCAAGACCGCTCCCCCTTCCGGCGGTGTCGTCGACCTCGGCCACGTCGACGTGGTCCTGCTCTCACACGACGAGCATCCGGACAACCTCGACGACTCCGGCCGGGCCCTGCTCACCCATGTCCCCCGCACCCTCACCACGCCTGGCGGCGCACGGCGCCTGGGCGACAGGGCCAGAGGGCTGGCCGACTGGCAACCGATCGAGCTGCATCGCCCCGGCGGCGGCACGATCACTGTGACCGGTGTACCCGCCATCCACGGACCTGGCGCGCGCGAGGACGTTGAACGGGTCACCGGCCAGGTCGTGGGTTTCGTCTTGACCGGCGAGGACCTGCCGACCTACTACGTCAGCGGCGACAACGCCTCGCTCGGCTCCGTTAGGGAGATCGCGGAGCACTTCGGACCAATAGACACAGCCATCCTCTTCGCCGGTGCCCCGTGCTTCCCTGGCCTACTCTTCGACGGAGCGCCCATCGTCCTTACCAGCGCTCAGGCCGCTGAGGCAGCCAGAATCCTCGACGCTCGCCGGGTGGTTCCCGCCCACTACGACAGTTGGGCCCACTTCACCGAGGGCCGCCACGAACTTGTCACCGCTTTCACCGCCGCCGGGCTGGCCGACCGTCTGGACCTGGACAGTCGACGCTGAACGGGGCAGAACAATCCCGGACGGATTCCAGCACCCGCGCCGCGTCGGCGGTCGCCGCGTCGAGCCGATCGGCCGGCAGGTGTTGTAGCAGCGCCCGCCCGCCGTGCGACCACATTGAATCCAGTGGTCCACATCTTGGAACCTGCTCGCTGCCCACCGAAGTGGTGGGTCCGGCGACGAGCGCGACCCCACTTGGTCCTCATTAGGCAGCCTCACCCGCCTCGCCAAGCCCCATGACCCAATCAATGAGTATTGATGAAGTCTATGCATGCTGGGCCGCGTCGCCCTGGCACTCAAGCCGATCAGCGAGGGCTACCACCTGTTCGTCGCACGGTGAGCACCCAATTGTCCAATGAGTAGCCCCATATTCCTTAAAGCTGCCTGCTATGCGTAGTGGGCACGCTCTGAGACGGTGTACGTCCTGTTCCGGCCAGGTACCGGGTTGATAACACGCCTGTTCGCCGTCGTGCTCTTGGTGTCAAAGTGACACCACTTCACATCTCGTGAACCGAGCGCCCTGGGGAGGCACTCCTATGCAAGGAAAGCTTCTGAAAGCGGCAGTAGCGACAACCGCTGCCGCCATGTTGATGACCGCTTGCACCGGTAGCAGCGACGACCCGGAGGAAGGCAACAAGCAATCCGGCGGCACACTGCGGGTCTACGCCGCAGAGCCGGCCTCTCTACGGCCGTCCGCTACAGATGACGAGCCGGCGATCTACGTGATTCGTCAGCTCTACCGTGGTCTGGTCAAGTACAACACCGAGACCGGTGAACCAGAGAACGACCTGGCCGAGTCGATCACCTCGGACGACCAGAAGCTCTGGACAATCAAACTGAAGGACGGCTACACCTTCGAAAACGGCGAGCCGGTCGACGCCGACTCCTTCGTCCGGTCATGGAACTACACCGCCTACGGGCCGAACGCCGAGAAAAACGGCTACTTCATGAGCCGGATCGCCGGCATCGACGCGGTCCAGCCCAAGGACCCGGACGGCGAGGGCCCGGCGCAGGCACCGGCACCGACAGCCGAGACTCTGTCCGGCCTGAAGAAGGTCGACGACCTGACCTTCACCGTCGAGCTCAACGCGCCGTTCAGCGGCTTTCCGACGATTGTCGGGTATTCGGGGTTCTTCCCGATGGCCCAGGCCTGCCTCGACGACGTGGATGCCTGCAGCGAGACGCCGATCGGCAACGGCCCCTACAAGCTCGACGGTCAGTGGGAACACGAAATCGAGATCAACCTGGTCCGCAGCGACACCTGGAAGGGTGAGCCGGGCAAGCCCGACGCGATCCACTACCGGATCTTCGCCGACGTGGACAGTGGCTACGCCGCCTTCCAGGCCGGCGAGCTGGACGTGATGTACACGATTCCATCGGCGCGCTTCAATGATGCCAAGGCCAGCTACGGTGACCGCCTGTACGAGCAGGAGGGCGACAGCCTCAACTACGTCGGCATGCCATTGTGGGATGACAGCTTCAAGGATAAGCGAATCCGCCAGGCGCTTTCGTTGGCGATCGATCGCCAGTCCATCATCGACGCCGTCTTCGACGGTCGGAACGTTGCCGCCACCGGGTTCATCGCGCCAATCTTCGACGGTGCGCGCGAAGGAGTCTGCACCTACTGCAAACAGGACGTCGAGAAGGCTAAGGAGCTGCTGGCCGAAGCGGGGGGCTGGCCGGAGGGCAAGAAGCTGATCCTGTGGGCCAACGCGGGTAACAACCACGAGGACTGGCTACAGGCCGTCGGCGACCAGATCCGGAACGCGCTGGGCATCGACTACGAGCTGAAGGTCAACCTACAGTTCGCTGAATACCTGGAGGTTGCGGACAAGCATGATTTCACCGGACCGTTCCGGCTCGGCTGGGGTCCGGACTACCCGTTCCTGGAGACATTTCTGACTCCGCTGTACGGCAGCAACTCCGACGGCAACAACACCACCTTCAGCAACGCTGAATTCGACAAGCTGCTGGCGCAGGGTGACTCCGCCCCGAGCCTCGACGAGGCCATCTCCCTCTACCAGCAGGCCGAGGACATCGTGGCCGAAGAAATGCCGGCCCTCCCGATCTACTGGCGCAAGGAGACGGCGCTCTACAGCGAGAACGTCGACACCTTCGTCTGGAACCCGGTATCCGGTGCGGCCTACGGTGAGATCTCGCTGAAGCAGAACTGAACTTTCACCTAATCCCACCAATATGGAAGGGGTGGCAGCGGCCGTGGATCGTCCCGGATACCCTCTGGGGCCAACACCAACAGCTGCTGCCACCCCGGCCACCGCGTCGACACCGAATCCCCGGACGTAGATTCGGTCAAATTGATCTCGGCTGATATACGCACCGTCCCGGCCGGGTATCGGGTTGATAACACGCCTTCTCGCCCTCACGTGTCTGATGTCACAGTGATAGACACCTCACACCCCCTCGTGAGTCGAGCGCCCTGAGGAGGCACTCCTATGCGCGGGAAGTTCTTGAAGGTGGCGGTCGCAGCGACCGCCACCGCCATGTTGGCCACCGCCTGTGGTGGTGGCAGCGACGACTCGGAGGATGCTGCCGACCAGTCCGGCGGTCAGCTGCGGGTCTACGCCTCGGAGCCGGCGTTCCTGCTGCCGTCGAATGCCGATGACGAGCCGGCGATCTACGTGATCCGTCAGCTCTACCGTGGTCTGGTCAAGTACAACGCCAAGACCGGTGAACCGGAGATGGATCTCGCCGAGTCGATCGACTCGGAGGACCAAACACTCTGGACAATCAAACTGAAGGACGGCTACACCTTCGACAACGGTGAGCCGGTCAACGCCGACTCCTTCATCCGCTCCTGGAACTACGCCGCCTACGGGCCGAACGCCCAGAACAACGGCTACTTCATGAAGCGGATCGCCGGCATCGACGCGGTCCTGCCCAAGGACCCGGACGGCGAGGGCCCGGCGGAGGCGCCGGCACCGACAGCCGAGACGATGTCCGGCCTGAAGAAGATCGACGACCTGACCTTCACCGTCGAGCTCAAGGCGCCGTTCAGCGGCTTTCCGACGATTGTTGGGTATTCGGGGTTCTTCCCGATGGCCCAGGCCTGCGTTGACGACATCGATGCCTGCAACGAGACGCCGATCGGTAACGGCCCCTACAAGATCGACGGTCAGTGGGAACACGAGGTCGAGATCAACCTGGTCCGCAGCGACACCTGGAAGGGTGAGCCGGGCAAGCCCGACGAGATCTACTATCGGATCTTCGCCGACGTGGACAGTGGCTACGCCGCTTTCCAGGCCGGCGAACTGGACGTGATGTACACGATCCCACCGGCGCGCTTCAAGGATGCCAAGGCCAACTACGGCGACCGCCTGCACGAGCAGGAGGGCGACAGCCTCAACTACGTCGGCATGCCGCTGTACAACGACGCCTTCACCGATAAGCGGATCCGTCAGGCGTTCTCGTTGGCGATCGACCGACAGTCGATCGTGAACGCGGTCTTCGACGGCCGATACACCCCCGCCACCGGCTTCGTGGCGCCGATCTTCGATGGCGCTCGCCCGGGTGTCTGCACCTACTGCGAGCAGGACGTCGAGAAGGCCAAGGAACTGCTCGCGGCGGCCGGCGGCTGGCCGGAGGGCAAGAAGCTGACCCTGTGGGCCAACGCGGGTTCTGGCCACGAGGACTGGCTGCAGGCGGTCGGCGACCAGATCAAGGCGGCGCTGGGCATCGACTACGAGCTGAGGGTCAACCTGCAGTTCCCCGAGTACCTGAACAAGGCCGACAATCGAGAGTTCACCGGACCGTTCCGGCTCGGTTGGGGCCCGGACTACCCGTTCCTGGAGACCTATCTGACTCCGCTCTACGCCAGCGGCAACGACAGCAACAACAGCACCTTCAGCAACGCCGAGTTCGACAGCCTGATGAAGAAGGGTGACTCCGCCTCGAGCCTGGAGGAGGCCATCTCCCTCTACCAGCAGGCCGAGGACATCGTGGCCGAGGAACTGCCGGTCATCCCGATGTTCTGGCGTAAAGAGGCAGCGCTCTACAGCGAAAACGTGGACACCTTCGTCTGGAACCAGGTATCTGGCGCGGCCTACGGGGAGACCTCGCTGAAGCAGAACTGAGCTTCAGCAACCTGATCCAACCTGTGGGACGGGTGGGCAGCAGCCACGGATCGTACGTATGATCTCCGGGCCGAGACCCAACGGCTGCTGCCACCCCGGCCCAGGGAGGCGACAACGACGAGGCGGCCCTGGTCGGTGAACTTCACCGACCAGGGCCGTAGCGGTAGCGATTGCACAGGAACCCCACCTTGTCCGACGACGATGCGACATTCACCAGTCCCGAACGCGCCCTGGACCGTCGGGTGCACGCGTGGCTTGAGCACACTCCACGTACCGGCTACAGAGCCTGGGCGGTGGAACTCGTCGCCTTCACCGCCAAACAGGCGTGGGCCTGCGTGTTCGGCGCCGCGATGCTTGCGGTGGTGGTCGCGGCCCGACTGTGGTGGCCCGACGACGTGGCGCTGGCGCGCAACGACGCCCTGACGCTCGCGGCGCTCGCGATCCAGATCGTCATGGTCACCACGCGTCTGGAAACGCTGCGGGAGCTTCGGGTGGTGATCCTGTTCCACCTCGCGGGTACCGCCATGGAGATATTCAAGACCGAGGTCGGCTCGTGGGCCTATGCCGACGATGGCGTCCTCCGGCTCGGGCAGGTGCCACTCTTCTCCGGCTTCATGTACGCCGCGGTCGGCTCCTATCTGGTGCGCGTGTATCGCCTGTTCGACCTACGGTTCGACCGCTATCCACGGCAGTGGTTGACCGCCGGGGTGGCGGCGGCGGTCTACGTCAACTTCTACACCCACCACTACCTCGCTGACCTCCGCTGGCCGATCATGATCGGGGTGGTGGTGGTCTTCGGCCGATGCGTCATTCACTTCCGGGTCTTCCGGCGCCGCCTGCGGATGCCGGTGCTCTGCGCGTTCGGGCTCGTCGCAGTCTTCATCTGGCTTGCCGAGAACATCTCGACCTGGTCGCACGCGTGGACCTACCCCAACCAGGCCGAGGGCTGGCATCCGGTGTCCGCCAGCAAACTGGGGTCGTGGTTCCTGCTAATGATCATCTCGGTGGTGTTGGTGGCGTGGGTGTATCCGCCACGGTCCGCCTCGGGTTTGCCAGATGTTGTGGGGGAACGGGAAGAACGGGAGGCGGGAGCAACCGGCCACCCGGGCTCCCACTCAACCTCCCTAGAACAACCCAACAAGACCAAATTGGGTTGATCAGTCGAGATCAACCCAGTCGAAGGTACGCTGCACGGCCCGCTTCCAGCGGTCATACCCGGCCTCGCGCTGCTCCGACGGCCAGGTGGGTTGCCAACACCGGCTCTCGTTCCAGTTCTCGCGCAGCTCGTCGGTATTGCGCCAGAAGCCAACCGCCAGGCCCGCCGCGTAGGCGGCGCCGAGCGCGGTGGTCTCGGCGACCGTCGGGCGGCTCACCGGGACACCGAGAATGTCGGCCTGCAACTGCATACACAGGTCGTTCTCCGTGACACCCCCGTCAACCTTGAGGCGCTCCAGCGCTACCCCGGAGTCCTTCGCCATGGCCTCGGCGACGTCTCGACTCTGGTAGCAGATCGACTCGAGGGTGGCGCGCGCGATGTGGGCGTCGGTGTTGAACCGGGACAGGCCGACGATCACGCCACGGGCGTCGGAACGCCAGTACGGGGCAAAGAGGCCGGAGAAGGCGGGCACGAAATACACCCCGCCGTTGTCATCCACCTGGCGGGCCAGCATCTCACTCTGCGCCGCAGAGTTGATGATCTTCAACTGGTCGCGCAACCACTGCACAGCTGATCCGGTGACGGCGATCGAGCCCTCCAGCGCGTACACCGGTGACTGGTCGCCGAACTGGTAGCAGACGGTGGTGAGCAGGCCAGCCCGGGAACGGACCAGCTCCGTACCGGTGTTGAGCAGCATGAAGTTGCCCGTACCGTAGGTGTTCTTGGCCTCTCCCGGAGCGAAGCAAACCTGACCGACGGTGGCTGCCTGCTGGTCGCCGAGATCCCCGGTGAGCGGGACCGCGCCGGTGAACGGGCCGTGGGCAGCGGTGACACCGTAGGAATCCGGGTCCGACGACGGTCGGATCTGCGGCAGCATTGCCCGCGGGATGCCGAAGAAGGAGAGCAACTCGTCGTCCCAGTCCAGCGTCGTCAGGTTCATCAGCATGGTGCGGCTGGCGTTGGTCGGATCGGTAACGTGCACGCCGCCCGCGGTGCCGCCGGTGAGATTCCACAACAGCCAGGTGTCGGTGTTGCCGAAGATGGCCTCCCCACGCTCGGCCGCCTCCCGCACCCCGTCCACGTTCTCCAGAATCCACTGGATCTTGCCGCCGGAGAAGTACGTCGCCGGCGGCAGGCCAGCCTTACGACGGATCACCTCCCCCTTCCCCGAACGTTCCAATGCGGAGGCGATCCGGTCGGTCCGGGTGTCCTGCCACACGATGGCGTTGTGGTAGGGCCGGCCAGTCCGGCGATTCCACACCACGGTGGTCTCCCGTTGGTTGGTGATCCCAAGCGCGGCGAGGTCGGTGACAGTGAGGCGGTGCTCGTACAGCACGGTTCGGATGACGGTCTGGGTACGCTCCCAGATCTCCACCGGGTTGTGTTCGACCCAGCCGGGCCGCGGCAGGATCTGCTGGTGCTCGAGTTGGTGGCGCCCCATGTCGTTACCACCGTGGTCAAAAATCATGAAGCGGGTGCTGGTGGTGCCCTGGTCCACCGCGGCAACGAAATCGGCCATTCGGGAGCTCTCCTTCACAGGTCGTCCGGATAAGTCGATCAGACGTGGACCGGATGGGGTACCGCAAATCGGACCATAAATCGGGTGGGCAACAGGCCCAGTTCTGGTCGAAACGTTGGCCCAACGCCCGCAGAGCGGATGAATGGCACGCCCGACGTGAATGCCGAACAGGCGGATGCCCGGCGCACACCGTTCTCCCCGACGCCGATACGCCGCGCTTCTCCCAACCACCGCGGCCCGGCCGCATCCCCACTACCGTGCGTCATGTGACTATCCGTCGGATCGCCGCGCCAGCCGTCGTCGTGGCGGTAAGCGCCATCGTCGCTTCGCCCGCTGCACCGGTCACGGCCCACAACCGGACAACCGGCACCGGAGCACCACCATGCCCCACTGTGGAGGTGCCGACCCGGCCGGCTGGCACACCCTCGCCGCCTCCGGTCGGCCCCACCGAAGCGGCCGTCGGCGGATCCGCGTTGGCCACCACCGGGCTGGTCGTGCCGGCCGGAACCCCGGCGGCGCCGGCGGTCACCGCGACCTCCTGGATCGTCGCCGATCTCGGCAGCGGCCAGGTCCTGGGGGGCTGTGGGCCGCACCAGCACCGCACCCCCGCGAGTGTGCAGAAGCTCCTGCTCGCCGCGGCCCTGCTGCCCCGGCTCGACCCGACGACGGTCGTCGAGGTGACCCGCGACGACCTGCACGACCTCGACCCGGCGAGCTCGCTGATGGGGGTAGTCGCGGGCGGTCGGTACACGGTTGAGGAGCTGTGGCTGGGGCTGCTCCTGGAGTCCGGCAACGACGCGGCCAACGTACTGGCCCGGCTCGGTGGTGGTGCTGCCGGCCGGCCGGGCGGGGTGCAGGTGATGAACGAGGAGGCAACGCGGCTCCGGGCCAATCAAACCCACGCGGTGACACCGTCCGGTCTGGATGGCGCCGGTCAGTACACCAGCGCCTATGACCTGGCGCTGATCGCACGGGCCGCGTTCGAACGGGAGGACTTCCGCCGGTACATCGCCACCCGTACGGCGAGTCTGCCCTCCGCACCGGGCCGCTCCGCGCTCGCCCTCACCGGCGACAACACCCTGCTGGGCAGCTATCCGGGAATGCTCGGCGGCAAGACGGGCTTCACCGACCTGGCTCGGCAGACCTACGTCGGTGTGGCCGAACGCGACGGTCGTACGCTCGCGGTGACGCTGCTCGGTGCGGAGAACGCGCCGCTGGGCAGCCTGGGTGAGGCGACGGCGTTGCTGAACTGGGGCTTCGCTCTCGCCCCCGACGAAGCGGTCGGACACCTGGTCACCCCGGATCAGGGGAAGAAGGACGAGAACAAGGACAAGCTGGTCGCCGCTACCGGCGATGAGGGCGGAGCTGGCGCAGGGCCCGGATCGATGGTGTCGGTCGCGGTCGGCGCCGTGGCCGCCCTGGGGACCGTCCTGGTTGGCGTGTTCGCCGGATGGCGGCGGGCCAGTCGACGCATGGCCGGCTGAACGACGCCGTACGCGCGCATCCCCCGACCTCCGCGTCGGGAGCACGCATCCGGCGGGCTACCGGCCGGGACTGCGACCAACCCACCCCGCTCGACAGCGTACGGCGTACCCGGGCCTTGCTGATGCTCGCCGGCTGGCTGATCAACATTGCCGTGGTGGAGTGGGTGCTCCGCCGGAGACCGAGCCCGCCATGTCGCGCCGCTGGTGGCCGAATCGCCACGAACGCGAGGCCGCGAATCGTCCCGGCGGGCGGCCAGCAGGCGCACCCAAGGATCGATAGCAAGAGCGCGGCTCGCCTCGGCTAGCTATAGATCAAGCTAGGGCCGGTATCGCCGAGGCTCCACCCGCCCCCTGCTCCTGCGGCAGTCGCCCTGACGTTGACAAAGCGGAACGGTGATCCGTATAGTTCCGGAACGCCGCTCCGCTTCTGCTGTCCGGGTCCGGCCCGGCGCGAACAAGCCAGGGCAGCTATCCAAACGGAAGGACCAGATGACATGAGTAAGCCGACCCAGCCAGCCGACACGTTCGGCGGGTTCCCCACACCTGTCCTGTCCGTCAGTCCGGTGGTGCTGCCAGCTCCCGGACGCGCCGTTGACCTGCAGGTGCGGGTCTCCGCCCCCACAACCGGAGGTGAGCTTCCGATCATTCTCCTCTCACACGGGCACGGCCCCTCACACCACCTGTCCTCACTAAACGGCTACGCCCCGCTCGCGAACTACTGGGCAGCACATGGCTTCGTCGTACTCCAGCCGACCCACCTGAACTCGAGAACGCTGAACCTGGACCCCAGTGATCCCGAGGCCCCCCTGTACTGGCGGTCACGGGGTGAAGATATGAAGCGCATCCTCGACCAGCTCGACCAGATCGAAGCCGCCAGCGGACAGCTGCACGGGCGCCTAGACCGAGACCGGGTCGCCGTGGCCGGGCATTCGATGGGTGGACACACCGCGAGCCTGCTGCTGGGCGCACGGCTGACCGACCCGCGCGACGGAACGGAGGTGGACCTCTCCGAGCCCCGGATCAAGGCAGGTGTGCTGCTCGCCGCGCCCGGCAGAGGAGGCGAGGCCCTCACCGACTTCGTGCACGACAATTACCCCTTCTTCTCGACCACCGACTTCTCCACAATGACCACACCCGCCCTCGTGGTCGCCGGCGACCGGGACACCTCCGCCCACCTGACGGTCCGGGGTCCGCGCTGGCACACCGACCCCTACTTCCTCTCCCCTGGCCCCAAGTCCCTACTCACCCTCTTCGGTGCAGAGCACGGGCTCGGTGGTGTTTCTGGATACGACGTGGCCGAGACCACGGACGAGAGCCCCGAGCGGGTCGCCGCCGTCCAGCGACTCACCTGGGCCTACCTCCGCACTACCCTCTACCCCGAGGCACTCGCCTGGAAGGAGGCACAGGACGAACTGACCAGCGGGCCCAACCCGATCGGCCGGGTCGAGTCCAAGTCCACGCTCGCACGGTAGCCGCGGCGAGCTACCGCTGCCCCGCCAACGGAGCAGCCGCGAGCTGAGCGAGGGCTCAGGTCGCCCTCGACAGCGCTTCGAAGAGCTCCAGGTGGATGGCGGCGTCGCGCGCGCAGAGGAAACCGATGATGCCCACGATCCAGCCGGTGGTCTCGGCCGCGTTGCGAACCATCCACCGGTTGACCGCCGCAAGTACCGGCTGCACACGTCCGGCCGCGACCAGGCGTGCCGCCAGCAACACGAGTGCGGGCAGCACCATGACGACGCAGTAGCCAGCGAGCACGGCAACGCTCGCGGGTAGCGTCAGCGCGGACGCGCCGAGCAGCCCGATAGCCGCGAGGTAGGGAAGCATCGTGGTGGCCTCCAACGTCACGGCAGCCAGGGCCAGGCCGACCAACGCCGAGGCGGACTCGCGCCCGCTCATCGCCCGTTCGCGCCAGCGCAGCAGGCGACCCGGCTGGGGATCACCCGACCCGCGCTTCCGGCCGATGAACAGGCCGAGACCGAGCAGCCCGATCCCCACGACGAGTTGCGCCACCCGGAACGGCGTAGCTTCCAGCGCGGGACGCACCTCGTCGAGCAGCGCCGCCGCTCCGACGAGCAACAGCACGCCCAGCACGAGATAGCAGGCGGCGACCGTGGCAAGGAAGACCAGCAGCCGGCTCGGGCGCAGCCGACCCGGCGCCAGCATCATCCAGATCGGGATGAGCAGCGTTCCGAAGCTGGTGCTGTCTATCAGGGCCAGGACGACGAGCGATCCGATCAGGGCCAGGTCCACGGCGCTCTCCCCCTCCGAGTCACAAGTGCGATGCTCAGGCGAGATCGCAACAGGGCTGTATGGCCCACGCCCTTGGGCACGGCCCGGTCTTACCGGCCCCACCCATGTTGCACCACGATCGGAGGGCAAATGGATGAATGCTTCTTCGGTGCCAATGCTGCTGGCCGCTAGGGTGCCAGCGTAAGTTCCGCTGTCGAGCTACCCCACGGGCGAGACCGACGCCAAGGCTCGACCCGGGCTGCCGCGAGCAGGTGTCTTCGACCGGAATAGATCGAGGCGGGTGCGCCGTCATGAATTGACCAACATGGACGCACCAGCTCCGCCGGTCCGAACACAGTCGGCGCAGTCTTTCGGCGGTGACCAGGGGCTGCCGGCGCAGTCCCTTCGGCGGTAGGCCAGGCACCGGCAGGCTGCTGGGCGGGCGCGGGGTATTCCTGCGCCCATCCATGAGGGCAACTCGACGGCGAGCGGCATCGAACCGCCTGATCGCGGCAGGACAACGCTCGGTCGCCCGCCCGGTTGCCCCGGCGTGCCCGTTCACGGCTGAGCAGATCGGCCAGGCACCGCGCGGTCTCCCTCGCGCACCGACGGCACCGACGGCACCGAAGTGTTTGTGGAACTCATGGTGACGCAGGACCTCGATGAAGTTGATCTCCGGTAGGACCACCCTCACATCAAAGGTCCTGCGGCATTTCGCTGCCGCGACGTCCCAGCCGATCCGGACAA
Organism: Salinispora fenicalii; assembly: GCF_000514815.1. Lineage (GTDB taxonomy): Bacteria > Actinomycetota > Actinomycetes > Mycobacteriales > Micromonosporaceae > Micromonospora > Micromonospora fenicalii. Next base: position 542,384 of record NZ_KI911471.1, on the reverse strand, counting down.
GCCGGACCGTTACCTACCGCACTGGCCTCGTTGCGCGGAATGGCTCACTGAAGTCACTTCAACAGCTTGTCATCTTCAAGCCAGATGAACTTAATCAATCGACCGTTACAGGTGAAAAGGATTCCGACTCGGATTAGATCCACATCCACGTGCTCTTCGGTGAGCAGGACCGACAGCTCTCCCGCGTCGGGATGTGTGGCAGGGATGAAGAACGTGGACCCTTGGAACGCCGACCCGCCACTCTGACGGTCGTCCATTACTGGAATATCCCCATAGTGACGTGCCGCCCTATCCGCCAACCCTGATGACCCGAAGGAAAAACCGTCACCTTGATACGCCCTCACCCGCATGAACCCAGAGTGAGTCACATAGACAATGAAGCTACAGTCGGTGGCTGGCCATCGAGTCCGCTGCTCGTCGGTCCATTCGGCCACCACCAGCACGTTCTCTCCTGGCGGAATTCCCCCAGACGGGTACGGGGACAGCTCAGCCCACGCCTGCTGCGCCTGGTCAGCGTTCAGCACACGAGCTGAATAGGCACCCTCCATTCGAACGTCAATGGCGGACCAAGCACCCACCCATCCAGCCACCGCGACGACCGAAGCGACAACCAGCGTGGTGATCACCGGCACCCAACGACGATGCGCACGCATGACGGAAGTCCGTTCTCTGAAGTTCTCATGGCTCGCGTTCGGGACCCTACATCGACCTACCCACGCAGACCACACCGGAAATGCGCTAACCGGTCGAACAGACCATGCCACCTGCGGCGACCCAGCTACTCAAAGCGGGACGGGTCCCCCGCGCCACGACGTAGCACCTCCGGCTCGTCGCCCGACAGGTCAACCACGGTCGTCGGGTCCTTGCCGCAGTCCCCTGCGTCCACCACGCCGTCGAGCACGTGGTCCAGCCGTTCCTTAATCTCCCACCCCTGGGTCAACGGCTCCTCCTCCCCGGGCAGGATCAGGGTGCTGGAGACCAACGGCTCACCGAGCTCGGCCAGCAACGCCTGGGCGACGGCGTGGTCGGGCACCCGCACTCCAACGGTGCGCTTCCGCGGATGCAGCATCCGGCGCGGCACCTCGCGGGTAGCCGGCAGAATGAAGGTGTAGCTGCCCGGGATACAGGACTTGACCAACCGGAACACCGCGTTGCTGATCTGCACGAACTGACCCAGCTGCGCGAAGTCCCGACAGACCAACGTGAAGTGGTGTCGCTCGTTGAGCCGGCGAATATCACGGATCCGGTCCAGCCCGTGACGATCGCCCAGCTGACAGCCGAGCGCGAAGCAGGAATCCGTGGGATAGGCGACCAGGCCACCGTTGCGGACCAGCCCGACGACCTGCCGCAGGGTCCGGGGCTGAGGGTTGTCCGGGTGCACGTCGTAGTACCTCGCCATGCGCTGAGCCTAGTAGCCCAAAAGTGTGCCGCCGAGGTAGCCCGGTGCTGGCCCAGCGTTTAGGGTCCGGTCGTGCCCGTCAACCCCGCGGTGGTCGATGCTCTCCGGGACGACCCCACCGCCATCTCCCTGCGCCCCTCGCTCGACCTCTCGTACGGTGACCCCGGTCGCGCCGCCGCCATGGACCGCTTCCACACCCAGTTTGTCCGCTCCGACGACCTCGTCTTCGACATCGGGGCCCACGTCGGCGACCGCACCGCCAGCTTCCGCCGGCTGGGCGCCCGGGTGGTCGCCGTCGAGCCGCAACCACTCTGTGCCCGGAGTATCCGAGCCCTTTACGGCGACGACGATCAGGTGACCGTGGTGAAAACGGCGTGCGGGGCGGCGAGCGGCCACCTTGAGCTCCACATCAACTCGGCCAACCCCACCGTCTCCACCGCATCACCGCACTTTGTCCGGGCCGCCGACGGTGCCGAGAACTGGCAGGGGCAGGTCTGGGACGCACGGGTGACCGTTCCGGCCACCACCCTCGACCTCCTCATCGCCGAGCACGGCCTCCCTGCCTTCGTCAAAGTCGATGTGGAGGGCTTCGAGGATCGCGTCCTCGCCGGATTGAGCCACCCGCTGCCGGCGTTGTCGTTCGAGTTCACCACGATCGAGCGGGCGGTGGCCCGCCGGGCCCTCGACCGCACCGTCGCGCTCGGCTTCACCCGCTTCAACCTGGCCCTCGGTGACGCCATGGCGCTGGCCGAGCCGGTCTGGCTCGGCGCCCCGGCGCTGGCCACCCTCCTGGACGCCCTGCCGCACTCCGCCAACTCCGGTGATGTCTACTGTCGTAGCTGAGCTCACTGTGGACCACAGCACTACCCGCGATCCGCCAGCAACCGGGCGAGGAGATCGACGCCGAACACTATCTCGACCGCCGCCCCGGACGACCCGAGCGGGCCGCCGCTGCCACCCGCTCGCGCAGGTCGGCCAGCTCGGGGCTGACCGTGACGGTGGGCGGGACCGGTTTGTTCAGCCGTCGGGCTGGCTCGGGCAGCCACGCCAGGTCAGCCTCGAACCGGTCCCGTGCGGCGCGGACCGCCTCGGCCGCGGCAGCGGTGTCGAGCCGCCGTCCGGCACGCATGACCGGTACGAGCAGCGGCTCCCGACCTGGTGGCAACGCTTCGGCGTGCAGCCCGAGGAGGTCGCCGTCGGTGCCGGTGGGGTCCCGGAAGACCTGTTTCGCGCCCGGCAGGGTGACCTTGCCCGACGACAGCTTCACCACCGGCCGGTCGCCGTAGCTGACCAACTTGTACGCGCTGTCCAGGGACGGCACGTCCGCGGAGACCCCCATCCTGGTGCCGACGCCGTACCCATCGATCGGGGTGCCGGCCGCGACCAGCCCCGCGATGACCTCCTCATCAAGGCCCCCGCTGGCCATGATCTTGACATCGGTCAGGCCCGCCGTGTCGAGGATCTCGCGGGCCTGCCGGGCCAGCGCGGCCAGGTCCCCGGAGTCCAGCCGGACCCCCGCCGGACCGCCCCGGCCCAGCTCGGTGAGGACATCAACGGCGGCCCGTACGCCGGCGGGTGTGTCATAGGTGTCGACCAGGAAGATCGGATTGTCCGGGAAGTCACTCGCGAAGGCGCGGAAGGCTGCCCGCTCGTCCGGGAACGCCTCCACGTACGAGTGGGCCATCGTGCCGGACGGTCGCAGCCCGTACTGGCGGGCAGCCTCCACGTGACTGGTCGCGGCGAACCCGACGATCGCGGAAGCCCGGGCCACGCCGGCACCCGCCGCCAGCCCATGGGTACGGCGGAACGAGAAGTCGATCAGCTCCGCGCCATCGGCGGCGAGCCGACACCGCGCCGCCTTACTGGCGATCGTGGTCTGAAAGGTGATCAGGTTCAGCAGACCGGTCTCGACCAGCTGTGCCTCGGCGAGCGGCGCCGTGACCTCAAGCAGCGGCTCGTCGGCGAAGACGATCCGCCCCTCGGGCACTGCCCGCACGTCTCCGGTGAACCGGAGCGGGGCCAGCGCCGCCAGGGCCGACTCGTCGAATCCATGAATATCCCGCAGGTACGCCAGCTCGTCGTGCGCGAACGAGAAGGTCTCCAGGAACGTCAACGCCTCGTCGAGTCCGGCGGCCACCAGGAAGCCCCGGCGGTCCGGCAGCCGGCGGGAGAAGAGGCTGAAGGTGGCCGATGCCGTCAGGTCGTGGCGCAGATAGCTGACGGCCATCCGAAGCTCGTAGAGGTCGGTACGGAGCCCGGTCATCTCGCCTCCTCCACGGGTGTGTCCGGACCGTCCGACACTGGGCGGTCCGGACACCACCAACTCTGATCGAAGCCGAGTCGGCATGTGCCGGGAACGGCACATGCATCGCCAGACGTGTCGAGCAGCTCCGAATCAGCGCAGTCGGCGGGCAGTGAAGCCCGGCGGCGGGCTAGCGATCGACTCCTGGGCCGCGATCAGCTGCAGCTCCCGGGTACCCGCCGCCAACGTCGCCTCGAAGATCCGGAAGATGCTGGCGCTGGTGCGCTCCAGCGCGGTCGCGGGCGAGTCAGTGCTCCACAGGTGCGCGAGGTAGAGCGCGGCCGTGACATCACCGCCACCGTTCGGGCTGATCGGCAGCATCGGGGTGGTCACCGCCCAGGCGCCCTCCTCGGAGACGGCCACCAGCTCAAGCTGCTCCTCCGGCAGGTCCCGGTGGAGCACGCTGGTGACCAGTACGTGCCGTGGCCCGGTCGCCCGCACCTTGTCGACCGCCGCGAGTAGCTCCGCCAACGTCTCGGTCCGACCGCCGGCGAGATATTCCAGCTCGAACTGGTTGGGGGTGATGATGTCCGCGTTCGGGACGACCGCGTCCCGCAGGTACTCGGGGATGCCGGGGCGAGCGAACATCCCCCGACCCACATCCCCCATCACCGGATCGCAGCAGTAGACGGCGGCAGGGTTGACGGCTTTCACCCGACGGACCGCGTCGATGATCACCTCACCCATCGCCGGGTCGCCCTGGTATCCGGAGAGCACCGCGTCGGCTTCGGCGAGAACTCCGCGATCGGCGATGCCCGCGATGACCTCGGCGACATCCGCAGGTGCCAGCAGCGGCCCGCGCCACGCACCGTAGCCGGTGTGGTTGGAGAAGTGGACCGTCAGTACCGGCCACACCTCGTGCCCGAGGCGTTGCAGCGGAAAGACGGCGGCTGAGTTTCCGACGTGGCCGTAGGCGACCGATGACTGGATAGACAGGATTCGCACCCGACCATCATCGTGGTTGTGGTTGCGCCAGTTTCCACTACCCCCGCCCTGACGTGCCCGTTCAGCGGGAGAGCTGCGGGGTGGAGGTAGTATCACAGCAGCTCAGAAGGGGGGCCCGACATGTCCGACTCTACCCACCATCGGCCCGCACACGGCGTCGGCCGTCCGGACAACGTAGGCGACCCACTGCTGTGGGGGCTGGCCCTCAACGTGGCCGACGCGCACCAACCGGAGGCTGCGGGCACCGCATGTGTGAACCTGCTCTGCGCCGGTCAGGTCTGGCCCTGCACCGCCTGGCAGTCCGCCCAACGCGCGCTCCGGGTGGCCCAGACCCCAGCCGGGCAGCGGACCGGCGTCCCATCGGGAGGGCGAACGGACGAGTGGAGCACACCCCACACCCGCCCGCCGCTTCCCGCCGCGCCGGAGCAGCAGCACCACCGCGACATCGCCGCCTGAGCACCGGTCGCCCCGCGGCGACCGGTGCTGGTGTGGCGCACCGCTACCTGCGGCACCGCTACCGGGAGGCGCCGGCACTGCCGGCGCCTCCCGGCGATGCGGATCAGAGGGTACGAGCGAGACGCTCGGCAAGGATCCGAGTGAAGCGGGACGGGTCGGCCAGTTCGCCCCCCTCGGCGAGCAACGCCATTCCGTACAGCAGCTCGGCCGTCTCTTTCAGTGATTCCTCGGTGACACCTTGCTCCCGAGCCTTGCGCAACCCAGTGACCAGCGGGTGCGTCGGGTTCAGCTCGAGGATCCGCTTGACCTGCGGCACCTCGTGCCCCATGGCGCGATACATCTTCTCCAGCGTCGGCGTGATGTCCTGCGCGTCACCGACCACGCAGGCCGGTGAGGTGGTCAGCCGGGCGGAGAGGCGAACCTCCCGGACCTGGTCAGCGAGCGCACCACCCAGCCAGGTGAGCAGGTCGGCGTACTCGGTGCGCTGACGTTCCCGTTCGGCCTCGGCCGCTGAACGCTCCTCCTCGGTGTCCAGGTCAACCTGGCCCTTGGCGACCGAACGCAGCGTCTTGCCCTCGTACTCGCCGACCCGCTCCACCCACACCTCGTCAACCGGGTCAGTGAGCAGCAGCACCTCGAAGCCCTTGGCCCGGAACGCCTCCATGTGCGGCGAGTTCTCGATGGTGGTGCGGTTCTCGCCGGTGGCGTAGTAGATGTCGGTCTGGCCGTCCTTCATCCGCGTGACGTAGCCGGCGAGGTCGGTCGGCTCGGCCGAATCGTGGGTGGAGGCGACGGAAAGAATCTCCAGGAGCGAGTCCCGGTTCTCCGTGTCGTCGATCAGCCCTTCCTTGACGACAGCGCCGAACTCCGTCCAGAAGGTGCGGTACTTCTCCGGCTGGTTCGCCTTAAGGTCCTTGACAGTGGCGAGGATCTTCTTGACCAGGCGCCGGCGGACCACCTGAATCTGCCGGTCCTGCTGAAGTAGCTCGCGGGAGATATTGAGCGACAGGTCGTGCGCGTCAACCACGCCCTTGACGAAGCGCAGATAGCCCGGCATCAGCGCCTCGCAGTCATCCATGATGAAGACGCGCTTGACGTAGAGCTGCACACCACGTCGTCCCTGCGGGGAGAAGAGGTCCAGCGGTGCGTGGGTGGGTAGGAAGAGCAGCGCCTCGTACTCGAAGGTGCCCTCTCCCCGCATGTGCACGACCTCAAGCGGGTCGGCCCAGTCATGGCTGACGTGCTTGTAGAACTCGTGGTACTCCGCCGGCTCCACCTCGTCGCGGGACCGCGCCCAGAGCGCCTTCATCGAGTTGAGCGTCTGCACCTCGGTGGTCGGCTCACCCCCGTCGGTGCCGGGCTGCTCAACCGCCATCCGGATCGGGTGGGCGATGAAGTCGGAGTACCGCTTGACGATCTGCCGAATTGTCCACTCGGCGGCGTAGTCGTGCAGGTTGTCCTCGGAGTCGGCCGGCTTGAGGTGCAGCGTGACCGCCGTTCCCTGCGGAACGTCCGTGGCCGAGGCGATCGTGTACGTGCCCTCCCCGCTCGACTCCCAGCGGGTGCCGTCGGTCGCCCCCGCCTCGCGGGTGACCAGAACAACCCGGTCGGCGACCATGAACGCCGCGTAGAAGCCGACGCCGAACTGGCCGATCAGCTCCTGCGACGCCTCCGCGTCGGCCGACTCGCGCAGCTTACGCAGCAGCTCGGCAGTACCGGACTTGGCGATCGTGCCGATCACCTGGACGACCTCGTCCCGGGACATTCCAATCCCGTTGTCCCGCACGGTCAGCGTCCGGGCATCCGGGTCGACCTCGATCGCGATGTGCAGGTCGGCGGTGTCGACGTCGAGGTCCTTGTCCCGCAGCGACGCCAAGCGCAGCTTGTCCAACGCGTCGGAGGCGTTCGAGATCAACTCGCGTAGGAAGACATCCTTGTTCGAGTAGATCGAGTGAACCATCAGCTGAAGCAGCTGGCGCGCCTCAGCCTGGAACTCCAACGTCTCGCTACTCACGCCGTGTCCTTTCGTCCGCATGTCCGGATCGTCGGCGGACGGCAACGCCCCCGACGACGTGTCGCCCGAAAGGATACGAGCACCTCGTACGGGCCGGGGCGGCGACGCCCCGTGCGGCGGGCCGGATCAGACCCGACGCCGTCCCCGCCCATGACGACGCCGCCCCGGCTCACGACGGGGACGACGGACCAGGCGCACGATCAGCACCACCAGCCCACCCACCCCGACGACGGCCGCGACCAGCAGCGGTCCGAAGCCGGTCAGCCCGTCCGGGGAATCGTCGGCGGCGGGCCGGGCATCGGCGGCCGAGGGCACGGCGGCCGGCGTGGCGGCTGGCGTGGCGGTCGGCGTGGCGGTCAGTTCACCCGGCTCGACGAGGCGGCCGACCGAGGCGGCCGGCGGCAACGCGAAGCCCCAGTCGAGCAGAGCGGCGCCCTGCTCCCAGCCACGCAACGGCCGAGCCTCGGCGCCCAGCAACGTCACCACCAGGCGTCGGCCATCACGCTCGGCTGCGCCGACGTACGTGTGCCGGGCCAGCTGAGTGAAGCCGGTCTTGCCACCGAGTGCCCCCGGATAGCGGTCGATGAGAGAGTTCCCATTCTGGATCTGGAAACCCTTCCTGCCGAGCGCTTCCTGGTCGGGGATCTGGTGAGTCTCGGTCAGCGCGTACCGCTGGAAGGTCGGCTCAGCGAAGCAGGCCCGGGCGATCAGCGCGAGATCGTAGGCACTCGTGAACTGACCTGAACCGTCCAATCCGGATGGTGTGATCGCGTGCGTCTGCCGGGCGCCCAGATGCTCGGCGAACTCGTTCATCGCGCGGATGCCCCCGGCCCGGCCCTCGGCGCCGCCGCCGAGGCGGGCGAGGACATTCGCCGCGTCATTGCCGGATTGCAGCAGCAGGCCAAGCCAGAGCGTCTCTACCGGGTACTGCCCGCCGGTGAGCAGACCGACCGCCGACGAGCCGGGCTCAATGTCCAGATCCTCCTTCGTCACCGTGACCACCTGCTGCGGGTCAAGGTCCGGCAGTAGGGCGGCGGTCAGCAGCAACTTCTGCACACTCGCCGGGGTGGCGTACTCGTGCGGGCCACACGAACCCAGCACCTGACCGGTGTCGAGGTCCGCGACCAGCCACGAGGTCGCGGTCACCTCGGGCGGTTGGGCTTCACCGGCCGGGACCACCAGGCCGGAGGTGGCCAGTGCCGCCCCGCCGACCACCTGGTCCTGCGCCACGGCCGGCGGCGGGGAGGGCCGGGGCGGCCGGGACGGTGTCGACGCCGGCGCGCTGGCCTGCGGGCACGGCACCACCGTCGGCGCGGGTGCGGCGACCGCGGCCGACGTGGGCACCACGACGGGGAGCAACAGGACGCTTGAGGCAGCGGCCAATAGCCGATTACTCACGTCCGGGATCCTAACGAATAAAGATCAGCAAACCGGGCACGGGCAGCACGACCGCCATCGGGTGGCGCGCCGCCCGTGTCCGACCTCAGGTCAACGGCCGCTTGAGGTGATAGCGGTGCACCTCGGTGCTGCCCTGGACGTTGTTCACGTCCTCGGCCGCGGCGACCAGCTCCCACCCATCGCGCCCAACCCGGTTGAGGTGGGCAATCGCGGTGTCACCGTAGGTGGTGACATCTCGGCGAGATCCGTCCGGGCCGTACCAGACGAAGCTGACATGAAAGTTGCGGCCCTGCCCTTGGTAGCGGCGGACCAGCAGTGCGTATTCCCAAGCGACCATGCGCTCCATTATGGGTGTCCATCGAGGACCGCACATGAGGGGGTGGTCACTCGTTGCCATTCTATGAACGCGAAGAGTCAGTGCGTCTTGATCCCATCTCCCTGCCGCGTCACCTCGCCCGCGACGAGGGCCGCGAGCCGGTCCAGCCCACGGTCGATGTCATCCCGGGTGACGGCACTGACCGACAACCGCAGCGCGTGCACCGGCACACCGTCGCCGTAGAAGTGCGCCATCGGGGTCCAGAGCACCCCGTACTCGCGGGCAGAGCGGTGCAGCAACGCGTCGTCCACGGCAAACGGCACGGTGACCACCACGAAGAACCCGCCGGCGGGAACCGTCCAACGCACCGACGAACCGGCCGGGAACCGGCGGCCCAAGCCGTGCACCAGATGGCGCAGATTATCGGCGTAAACGGTGCGCTGTCGTACCGTGGCCGCCAACAGGCTGCAATCGTGGGCGAGTAGCACCCCACCAACCACCGCCTGGGCCAACGGTGAGGTGTTCACCGAGACCATGCTCTTGACCTTGGCCAGCTGATCGGCGAGGAGCCCTCCCCCGCCATCGACATCCGCCACCGACTGGTCGGCCACCACGTAGCCAACCCGTGCGCCGGGTAGCACCGTTTTCGCAAATGATCCCAGGTAGACCACCCGACGATTGGTGTCTAAGGCCTTCAACGTGGGTAGCCGCCGACCCTCCGTGGCCGGAAACAGTCCGTACGGGTTGTCCTCGATCAGCAGCAGCTCCTCCTCGGTGGCCAGGTCCAGCAGCGCCCGCCGGTCGGACAACGAGATGCTGGTACCCGACGGATTGGCGAAGTCCGGCATCAGATAGCAGGCGCGCGGGCGCAGCCCCTCGGCCCGGGCCCGATGCACCTGATCGCGCAGGTCCGCCAGGTCCACCCCGGAGTCCGTCGTCGCCACCGGGCGGACCGGAAAGTCCAGCAGCCGCGCTGCGCCGGTGAGCCCCACATAGGTCGGCGCCGCCGCAAGCAGCACGTCCCGGGGATCGGCACGCAACGCCCGCAGCACCAGGAACATCGCCTCCTGACACCCGACGGTCACCACGATCGCCTCCGGATCGACCGTCATCCCCTCGTCCACAGCGAGGTTCCGGGCGACTAGGTGGTGCACGATCCCCTTGGTCCGCCCGTACTGGAACAGGGTGCGATGCACCTGCCTCGAGTCCTGCCCGAGGTCATCGACCAGGTGCTGCCGAAAGATGTCCAGATACCGGTGCAGCGCCGAGAACTCAAAGAACTCCTCGTACGGCCGGCCAGCGGCGAGCGACACCGCGTCCGGGTAGTCCTGCGCCACCTCGTTGAGGAAGTTCATCGAGTTCAGGGCCGGATCCCCGAGCGCCGGGTGCAGGTCGGCCAGGTGTAAGTCCACGATCACTGCACCGCCGTCGTCCGCAGTTGCCGTGCCGCCGCCACGTCGGCACACCCCGCCAACGTGAGCGCATCCCGGAACTCGTCAGCCAGCAGCGACAGGGCCAGCTCAGCACCGGCCCGGCCACCGGCCGCCAGCGCCCAGAGCAGCGGGCGACCCACCAGGACACCGTGCGCGCCGAGGGCCAGGGCCCGCAACACGTCCACTCCGCTCTGGACACCGCTGTCCAGCAGCACCTCGCACCGGTCGCCCACCGCCTCAACGATCGCGGGCAACGCGTCCACGGTGGCCGGTGCGCCGTCAAGCTGGCGTCCCCCGTGGTTGGAAACCACTACCGCGTCCGCTCCGGCCGCCACCGCGCGGCCGGCATCGCGCGGATCGAGCACCCCCTTGACGATCAGCGGGACCGTGGTCCGCTCCCGCAGCCACTCCAGGTCGTCCCAGCTCACGGCCGGCGCGAAGACCGCACCGGTGTGTGCGGCCACCGCGGACACCCCCGGGGTCACCGTGTGGGCGAGACTGTCACGGCCGGTGGGTAGGTTCGCGGCGACCACATCCGCAGGAATGGCGAACGAGTTGCGTACGTCCCGCAGCCGACGGCCGAGAATTGGCACGTCCACCGTGAGCATCAGCGCGGTGCAACCCGCCGCCTCGGCCCGGTCCAGCAGGTCGGCGACGAGCCCCCGGTCCCGCAGCCAGTAGAGCTGGAACCACACGTCGCCGCCGGCTTGCGCGACCTGTTCGATCGGAACGCTGCCGAGCGTGCTGGCCACATACGGGATGTCCGCCGCGCCGGCCGCAGCGGCGAGGGCTACCTCCCCGTCGGGGTGCAACAGCCGCTGATACGCCATCGGCGCGACCGCCACCGGCAGCGCCTGGCCGGCACCGAGCAGCCGGGCGTCGGTCAGCGGCGTTGGCGAACCGCACAGCACGCGGGGCAGCACGCCAGTCCGGTCCAGGGCCCGTCGATTCGCGGCCAGCGTCGTCTCGGCGCCGCTGCCACCGGCCACGAAATCCCACACCTCCGGCGGTAGCACCGCGCGGGCGAGGTCGGCGAAGTCGGCCAGGGCGACCGGCGGCTCACCGGGCAGCGACAACCGCTCAGCCATTGTCGGCCGCCGTTCGCCGAAGGCGGCGACGCAGGAAGGTCGCGGCCGCTGCCTGAGCCTGCCGGCCCGCTTCGAAGACGCCGGGCATGGTGAAGAAGCCATGAACCATGCCCGCGTACTGGGTGAGGACGGTCTGCACGCCGGCGAGGCGAAGCCGGTCGGCGTACCGTTCGCCCTCGTCGCAGAGCGGATCGTGCTCGGCGGTGATCACGAACGCCGGCGGCAGACCGGTCAGGTCCTCGGCGAGCAGCGGCGACGCAAGGGGATGTTGGGCGTCGGTCGGGTCGGCCAGGTAGTGGGATCGGTACCAGGCGACCGAGCGGCGGTTGAACAGCAGCGGATCCTCGCCGCCGGGCGGCTCGATCGTCTGGTCGGTGTTCGGGTAGACCAACAACTGCGCGACCAGCCGGGGACCCTCCTTCTGGGCCAGCAGCGTGACCGCGGCGGCCAGGTTGCCGCCCGCGCTGTCCCCGCCCACCGCGAGCCGCTCCGGGTCCGCGTCGAACTCCACTGGATGTGCCGCGATGTGGCGCAGGGCGGCGTGACAGTCGTGCACGGCCGCCGGAAACGGATACTCCGGAGCCAGCCGATAGCCGACAGTGATCACCTGGCAGGGCACCGTATTGGCTAGTCGCCGGCAAACCCCGTCCGCGGTATCGATGCTGCCCAGCGTCCACCCTCCGCCGAAGAAGTAGAGCAGTGTCGGCAGCGGCCCGGTCCCGGCGGGACGATACACCCGGACCGGAATATCACCGGCCGGTCCGGGTACGCGCGTATCCCGTACCTCGTGAACCGGCTCGACCGGGCCGGAGCCGGCCCGGATTGCGGCGAGGTCGGCCGCGCGGGCCTCAGCGAGGGTCTGTGTGTATAGCGGTGGGGTACCGGCCGCTGCGCGGCTCGCCCGGTACGCCTCAGCCTCCGGATGCAGGCTCATCGGTGCACCCTTGTGCCGATTGGTCGCTCACTCACGGATGCTCCCTTCCCCCCGGGCTGACCGAGAGTTTGTCGATTCCACGCAGGAAGAGGCTGCCGCTGTACACCGGCTGCTCCAGGATTCGCAGCCGGGGGAACCGGGACAGCAGCCGAGGCAGCGCCAGCCGGCCCTCCAGCCGGGAGACGGCGGCGCCGAGGCAGTAGTGCAGGCCGAGGCCGAAGGCCAGCGAAGGCGGTCCCGGCCGCCGGGGATCGAACCGGTCCGGTTCTGGGAAATGGGCCGGGTCCCGGTTGGCGGCGGCGATCAGCAGCAGAACGTTCTGGCCCTGCGGGATCGACACTCCGCCGAGCACCGTGTCCCGGGGCGCGGTGCGGGCCAGCAGGTGCACCGGCGTCTGCAGCCGCAGAATCTCGTCCACGGCACCAGCGGCCAGCTCCGGGTCGTTGGCCAGCGCAGCCGCCACCTCCGGATGCGCCAGCAGCACCGGTAGGCCGTTGCTGAGTAGGTAGACGGTGGTGACGAAGCTGGCGTTGAAGAGCACGACCAGGTTGCTGATCAACTCATCCTCGGTCAACTCGACACCGCCCGCGTCGACCGCCTCCACCAGCCCGCTGATCAGATCATCGCCCGGCGTTCGACGACGACGCGCGAGCAGTTCCCGATAGAAAGCCCGCAGATCGGCCCCGGCGGCGTTCGCCGCTGCCAGCCGCTCCGGTGTCTTGCCGGCCACGTCCAGAAACTCGTCGATCCGGTCGACCCGCTCCCGGTACCAGGCCAACTCGGTCGCGGGAATCCCGATGAACTCGGCCATCACCCGAGCTGGCAGCGGGTACGCGAACTCGGCGACGAAGTCCACCTCACCCGGCCCAACATCGGCCATCCGGTCCAGCAGTTCGTCGGTCACGCGGTTGATCACCGGTTCCAGGGCACCGAGCCGACGCGGTGTGAAGGTGCCGGCGAACACGTGCCGCATCCGGCCATGATCGGGAGGGTTGATGAACATCATCGACGACTGGAGGGTCCGGAGTATCTCCTGTTCCGTCCAGTCCGGTGGCGGTTGCTTGAACCACTCCGGGTCCCGCAGCACCGCGGCGACCAGGTCATAGCCGACGGCCACCGCGGCGACCCGCTGACGCTCCGGTCGCGGCGCCAGGGCGGCGATCGCTCCCTGCGCATGGAGGTTGGCGTAGACGGGATAGGGATCCTGCCGGCCCTGCGCGCTGTAGAGACGGGCTAGCAGGTCTTCGACGTCCAGCACGGCACCTCCCACGATAGGGTGGTTCGGGCGACGGATTTCTCCGCCGCCCGAACCGATGTCACAGACCGAGCAAGCGCAACGACACCGCGCCGGCCATTGCCTCGTTGCCGGCGTCGTTCGGGTGAATATGATCGCCCGAGTCGTACGCCGGCAGCAACCGGCTGGGCTGCTCCGGGTCACGCAGCACCCGATCGAAGTCGACGACCCCGTCGAACTCCTTGCTGGTACGCAGGTACTCGTTCACCGTCTGCCGGGTCTCTTCCTTCTCCGGCGTCCACACACCCGGCTCACCGTGACCCTCGTAAGGCGTCAACGTGCCCACCAGGCTGCGCAGGCCACGTGCCTTGACCTGCTGATTGATCTGCCGGAGCGAAGCAATGATCGCCTCGGCGGAGTCGTCGGACATCCAGATGTCGTTGATACCCAGGTGTGTGATCACGGCCTGGGCATCGTTCTGGGCGAAGATGTCCTCATCGAGCCGGGCGAGCGCGTTCGGCCCCAACTCGTTGTAGCCGGGGAAGCCGCCTGCTCCCGACTCCGTACCCTCGTGGTTGAGCCGGTTCCCGGCGAGACTCATGTTGAGCACGGCCGGGGTCCGGGAATCCGGGCGGGCGTCGATAAACCGGTCGGCCAGCAGATCCGGCCAACGCTTGTTGGCGTTCAGCGTGCTGCCGTTGCCGTCGGCGATCGAGTCACCGAAGACCACCACCGAGCCGGGGCTCTTGCGGCGTTCTACATCGACACCGGACAGGAACAACCAGCAGCAGTCCGAGAGCCTCCTCAGACCGGCACCGGTATCCGAGGTGAGATCCTCGTCGCCGATGAAGCTCGTCTGGCGAGACGTGCCGTGGAAGGTCACCAGGCCGGTCAGGACCGGGTAGTAGACCGAAACCACCAGGTCCTGCTGGTCACCGATCGGGAAGTCGATCGGGTCGCTGATCAGCTCGGCGCCCTGGTTCATCGTCGCCGAGGTTGACCCACCGAACGTGAGCTCCCGCAGCGTACTCGGGTCGATGTCGGACAGATCATCGGGGGTCGTCTCGTCCGGCCGAGCGATTGTCGCCCGACCGATCTGGATGTCCTTCTCGCCGTACATGTTGCTGAGTCGGACCCGGACCGCCGACCCACCCACGGTGGTGTGCACGATGTTCCGGATCGTCTGGTTCTCAAAGCCCGTGTTGGTCGGGCCGCCCGAATTTCCCCCGGCCACCGCGGTCGCCCAACTCGCGGACCAGGTTTTCTTGCCGTGCCTTGCTACTTCGGGCGATTCCGCGTTCGCTACCACGCTGGGCGTACCCACCATAAGTAGCGCCGCGGCAGCCGCCACGAAATGCCATTTCTTCGGGGTCGACATTGAACCTCCATTGTTGGCAGCCCAGCGTCTGGCCCGGCCACTGCCGGGCTCAACTGGGCGTGCTGCGGAACGTATCCGCCACCGCGCGGAGGCGTCAATCAACCTGATCGACGTGATCACGTGTCCTGCTGGCCTGGTCGAAGGCCCCCTTCGGCTCGTGTTCATTTCCGTTGGCTGCCCTAGGCTCACAGGTGGTGGCGCGGTCGCCCGCGGCCCGCACCGTGCCCCGGGAACCCACCCTGGGCACATCGCTGTCATGGATGGGGGCGTCCGGATGGGCGACCGACCGCAGCCGGGCTACGTGCACCAGGCATTGGCACTATTCGCCGAGTTCGGCGAACGCGACGCAATCATCGACGGTGCACGAAGGCTCACCTACGCCGACGTGTATGCTCAGGTCCGCGGATTCGCCACAACCCTGCTCCGCCAGGGAATTCGACCCGGCGCCGCGGTGTTGTTGTCGCTCGGCAATCCGGTGGAAGGACCGCTGCTACAGCTCGCGCTGCACCTGCTTGGCTGCCGTACGATGTGGATCGCTCCGGTAACATCCCGCCGTGAGATCAAGGAATTCGTCGAACTCGCCCGGCCCGACGCCCTGCTCTACGACGCCCGTGACCCGGCCAACATCGGTGCGGAGCTGGCCGCGGAGCTGAGTGACCGGCCGGTGCTCCGCCTCGGCGTCGACCTGATCCCCGCACCCGCCGCCGCTGACCTGCCCACCCAGGTACCGGCGGCGGAATCGCTTCTGCAAACCTCCGGCACCACCGGCACCCCGAAGCTGGTGCGACACCAGGAGAGCTTCTACGTCCAGGCCCTCACCCTGGCCGCTGGCTTCCGTACCGCCGGGTTGCCGCTGCTGCGGCACCTGTCCTACTCCCCGATGTGGCTGGCCAGCGGCCAGATCACCACCCTGTTCAATCTCTTCACCGGCGGCGTGCTCTTTCCCCGGGAGGGCTGGGACACGGCGGAGTTCATCCGAACCGTGCCGGCCGAGCGGATCACCTCCACCTTCCTGACCCCGCCGATGCTCTACGAAGTGCTCGATCACCCCGCCCTACCCGGGGTCGACTTCTCTTCAATGTTCATGTTCAATGTGGGCGCCGGACCCGCCGCGCCGACCCGGCTGCGTCAGGCAATCACTCGGTTCGGTCCAGTCCTGCGGATCGTGTACGGGCTCAGCGAAGCGGTGGTGGTCACCGCGCAACCGGGCTTGACCGAGGATCCGGCGCATCCGGAACGACTGCGCTCCTGCGGCAAGCCGTACGGCGACGTGCGAATCGAAATCCGCGCGGCAGATGGGACGGTACTGCCTCCGGATGTAGACGGCGAGGTCTGGGTGCAGACGGCGCTTCGCTTCGCCGGCTATCACGGCAACCCGGAGTTGACCGCGGACACCCTGGTAGACGGCTGGGTCCGCACCCGCGATGTCGGCCATCTCGACGCGGACGGCTACCTGTACCTGGTCGACCGACTGCAGGACCGGATCCTCACTCGCCGACGTAGCTGGCCGATCTACTCCCGGCCGATCGAGGACGCGCTCGCCGGGCATCCCGACGTCCGGGCGGCGGCGGTGATCGGCGTGCCCGACGCGGTCGCCGGTGAGCTGCCGTACGCCTACGTGGTGCCGAGGCCCGGTGCGACGGTTTCCGGCGCGGAGCTGATCGACGTCGTGACCGCCGCGTTGAGCGACACCTGGGCACCTGGCGGGGTGGAGTTCGTAGCCGCGCTGCCCCTGAACCGCTCCAACAAGATTGACAAACGCGCCCTGCGGGCGCGGTACGCGGCCAGCCACCCGTCGACCGTCGAGCACCCGGAGGCATCGATCGGTCGTCACACGTGACCGCACGGCGAGAACTGGTCGCGCTCGTCGGTGCTGACCTGCTGTCCAACCTCGGCAGCCGAATCTCGATTGTCGCCATTCCCTGGCTGGTGCTGGAGACAACCGGTAGCCCGGCGAAGATGGGGATAGTCGCTGCCGCCGAGACGCTGCCCTACCTCCTCTCCAGCGGCCTCGGCCCCCCGTTGGCCGACCGGATCGGCCTACGCCGCACCTCGATCCTCGCCGACCTGGGTAGCGCCGCGCTCATGGTGGCAGTGGCACTTACTCCGTGGCTCGGCTTCGGCGCACTGCTGATCCTGGTGGCCCTGGTGGGCACGCTGCGCGGAGTCGGCGACCGAGTCAAGCACGTGATGTTCCGCCCAGCCGCGGAAGCTGCCGGCGTCCGGTTGATCCGGTTAACCTCGACCTACGACGGGCTGTCCCGGCTGATGACCCTACTCGGGGCGAGCATTGGTGGCCTGCTCATCTGGTGGCTCGGCGCCACCCTGGCGATTCTCGTTGACGCGGCGACCTTCGCGGTCTGCGCGCTGCTGATTTCCACCTTGGTGCGCCGCAGCACCGGTAGGCCGGCCAATTCGGTGCCGGAACGCTATTCGCAGGCACTCGCCGGCGGCCTGCGGTATCTCCGGCAGGACCGGATGGTGCTCACCATGCTGCTGGTGATCTCCGCACTGAACATGGTGGTAAACGCGAGTATCGCGGTCTACATCCCACTCTGGGTAGCAGACGTGTTGGGTAGCCCGGCCGGGCTGGGGCTGGTGCTTGGTGCTTTCACCACCGGATCCCTGCTGGGCAACGTGCTGTTCACCAGCTTTGGCTCGCGGCTGCGCCGGGACCTGACCTTCGCGATCGGCGCCGCGGCGAGTGGCCCGCCCCGGCTGCTGGTCCTGGCCCTCAGCGACAACCTCACGGTGGTGGTCGTGGTGACCTTCATTTCTGGAATCGGCATCGCCGTGGTCAACCCACTGCTCGGGGTCGCGCTCTACGAGCGTCCCCCGGCCGAGCTCCAGTCCCGGGTGATCGGGCTGGCCGGTGCGCTTGCCTTCGCCGGCCTACCCCTGGGCGCCCTGCTCGGTGGCGCGTCAGTCACCACGCTCGGCCTGGAGCCTGCGCTGCTGACCGCGGCCCTGTTCATCTTCACCGTTACCACTGTTCCCCTCGCCGCCGTCCTGCGCCGGATGCGGACGGAGACGCCGTTGGCCAACCCCGCGAATCAAGAGCAGATTTCCGCTTAGCACCCCGGCGCCGGCTGCGCTAACGTCCGATCATGACAGCGACGCGAAGCGAAGCCACCGATCCCTACTGCCTGCAGGAGCAGGAGAGCCAGACTCTGCTGCAGGGGCATCCGTGGCGCCGTTTCGTGGTGCTGGGCGACAGCGTCGCGGAGGGGCTCTGCGAGCCGGTTGACGGCTACCCGGATGTGCAGTTGGCCGATCGGATAGCCGCCGAGCTACGAGCTCGGGCGCCGGAACTCGCCTACCTCAATCTTGGGTTGCGCGGGCTGCGGGCATACCAGGTCCGGGCCAGCCAGCTCGGCCCGGCACTGGAGTTCAAACCGGATCTCGCCCTGGTCATCTGCGGTGGCAACGACGCGTTCCGGCCCAGTTTCGACGCCGAGGCGGTGGACGCCGAGATCACCGGGATGGTCGAGGCGCTACAGCACGCCGGGGCGACGGTCATCACGGTGGGGATATTCGACGTGTCGCACAGCCCCGCCGTGCCCGAGGCGCGTCGCGCCGGCCTCGGTGTGCGCCTGCGCCGGCTGGCCGAACACACCCGCGTGGTGGCCAGTCGGCTGGGCACGGTCCACGTGCACCTGACCGATCATCCGCTGACCGCTGACCCCTCCATCTACAGCAGCGACGGCCGGCACGGAAGCGCCCGCAGCGACGCCATCGCCGCTGCGGAGACGCTCCGTTGCCTCGCGCACCATCTCGGTTCGGCGAACGCTGACCGCAGCGGTCTGCCCTGACGGGCCGACCGGCACCGAAGGGGCCCGCGGCGAACGACACCGCCCGACCGGTCAGGACGGCGGTGGGTCCGTCACCAGCAGGCCGGAAATGAGCACGCCACGAGCCAGGTTGAGCACTCCCGCGCTGCCGGGGAAGCCGATACGAACGCACGCACCGGCCGGCTGACGGCCGAAGAGATACGGAGCGATGCTGTACGGCACCTCCGCGGTGACCAGTTCCCCGGTCTCCATATGCACGAACTCCACTGGTACCTCGTCGGCGCGCACGAAGCGTTGCAGAATGAAGCCGCCCTGCTGAGCGAACCGGCCCACCGCCTCCCGCCAGGCCTCCGGGTCGGTCTCCCGGCCGATCAGCACGTCCACCCCGGCGGATCCACCGGACGGCTTGACCACCAGGTCGTGCCGGTCCGCCACCGCCTGCTCGACCAGGTCTGGAGTGAACAGCCAGGTCTGCGGAACATAGCGGTGAATCAGCTCCCGGTCGGCCGCCGGCAACGCATCAGCGTCCGCCCAGAGCCAGGCGAACACCTGCTTGTTCCCGAGCAGCCACGCTGCCGCCGACACCCACATCGGCACGGATTTCGCCCGCACCGCCGCTTCCAAGGCATCCACCCCGGCGCTCGGTGTGACCCGATTCGGCACGAAGAGCCGAAACAGCCCGTCAACCGGGGCGCCCCGGACCACCAGCCGCCCCTCGGCGTCCTGGCTGGCCTCCGTAACCGGTGCAACGATCAAGTCCAGACCGGCGACGGCGGCGCGGTCAACCACCGGCGCCAGCTTCCGGTAGAAACGCGTCGGGTCTTCCAGCCCCGGATATTCGGCGTCGAAGTCGATCAAAAGCGCGAGTCGCGCCCCGGCCGCCAAGCCAAGACCGTCCCGAATCGCCGCGAACCGCATGTCCACTGCGGATGGCGCCGGCTCCATTCGGACCCGGTCGATGCCGCGCCGCCGATAGAGATCGACGAACCGCCGTACCGTCGTGTCCGCGTCGAGTGCCCCGCCGAGGCTGCTGTCGATGTTGTACTCCACCACCCGCGGTACTCCGTCGCTCAGCAGCACGTCCGGACGGAACCCGGCGAGCAACGCCTCCGTGAGCGGCTCGGCCTCGTCGAGCAGCCGGTTCTGCCCCGCCGGCATCCCAAGCAGGTGGCGTAGCTCCCCCGCCGTTCTGGCCCGCCGCCGACACGACTCGAAGATGAGCTGCGCGAGCCGGTCACAGACGGAGTTGAGCACCCGCAGCGAGATCCGGTCCATCACCGGCGGTCGGGCCAGCCGCCACTTCTGGTTGTACGAAGCCCGGCCGTCGAAGATCTCGCGCCAGGACTCCACCCCGGCGGAGACCAGGTCGGAACGGACGTCAGCGGGTAGATCCAGCCAGGCCTGCGCGGCCGACGGCCAGCGGTAGTCAACGTCGGTCATGTGGTCATCCATCCTTGCTGACGTGGGCAATGGCGTGCCGCAGCAGCTCACGACCCGGTTGTACGGCTCGATCCAGGGCCGGGGCGAACGGCAACACCGCACCGTCCGGACGGGTCACCCGACGCGGTGGCGCGTGCAGTCGTACCTGTTCGACCACAGTGGCAATGATCTCGCCGGCGATGCCACAGGAACGGTTTGAGTCATCGACCACCACCAACCGCCCGGTCCGGGCGACCGAGCCGAGCAACCCGTCCCAGTCGAACGGATACAGGGTGCGTGGGTCGAATACCTCCACCGAAACCTCACCGGCCAGCTCGTCGGCGACGGCGAGCGCGTCGTGCACCAGATGCCCGACGGCGACCACCGTCACATCATCTCCGCTTCGATGCACCCGCCCCCGGCCCAACGGCACCGGCACCGGGTCACTGACGTCAGCGCGGAGCTCCGTCGCCGCGGCCGGAGCGAAGACCACCACCGGGTCGTCGCAGCGGATCGCCGACACCAGCAGGCCGTACGCGTCCGCCGGGGTGGCTGGTACCACAGTGGTCACCCCCGCATGCGCAAAGAGGCTGTACGGGTGGTCGGAGTGCTGCCCCGCCCACCCGGTACGCGAGCCGGACCCCGGCACCAGGTAGGTGACCGGCACCGCGCACTGGCCGCCGGTCATCAACGGGAACTTGTGCGCGTGATTGACGATCTGTTCGAAGACCAGAAACAGCAGTGCGGGGATCTGGAACTCCACCACCGGCCGGGCGCCGACCAGCGCCGCACCGGTGGCGAAGCTGGTGAACGCCTGCTCCGAGAGCGGGGTGTCGCGGACCCGCTCGGGGCCGAAGCGCTTCAGTAGACCGGCGGTGACCGCCGACGCGGCGACTTGGATGTCCTCCCCGAGCAGGAACACCTCCTCGTCGCGGGCCAACTCGTCGGCGAGCGCCCGGTTGAGCGCCTTGCGGTAGGACAACCGCGGCATCTACCCACCTCCGGTACGGGCGGTCAGCCCGCTGGCATACAGATACTCCAGTGCGGTGGCGGGGTCGGGCTCGGCGGCGGCGAGGGCATCCGCCACCGCCGCCTCGAGTACCGCCTCCACGTCGGCGTCAATGGCCGCCCGCTCGGCGGCCGGCAGCCGGGAACCGGCGATCTGCACCGGGTCCCGGGAGCGGCCCTGAGCAACCTCCGCCGGCGAGCGATAGTCGAGGCGGACCGCGTGTTCGAAGGTGTGGTGGGCGTCGAACCGGTACGTCCGGGCCTCCAGGAACTCGGGACCACCGTCGGCGCGCATCCGGGCGAGGGCGGCAGCGGTGCTGGCGTGTACGGCGGCCGGGTCCTGACCGTCCACCGTACTCGCCCGGATGCCGAACGCCTCCGCTCGCGCCGAGATGCTGCCGGCCACCGCGTCGGCCACCGGCATGGTGGTGGCGTAGCCGTTGTTCTCGCAGACGAACAGCACCGGCACCCGCCAGAGGGCGGCCAGGTTGAACGCCTCCAGCAGCATCCCCTCGTTGACCGCGCCGTCGCCGAGGAAGCTGACCCCCACCAGGTCCTCACCGCGCCGACGCCGAGCCCAGACGGCGCCGGTCACGATCGCGCCGCCCGCACCGACGATGGCGTTGGCGCCGAGGACGCCGGCGGCGAAGTCAGCGGCGTGCATCGACCCGCCCCGGCCTCGGTTCAGGCCCGTCACCCGACCACACAGCTCCGCCATCATCCGGGCCGGGTCGGCACCCTTCGCGAGCACGTGCCCGTGCCCCCGATGGGTGCCGGCGACCACGTCGTCGGGGCGTAGCGCCGCACACACCCCGGCAGCGATCCCCTCCTGGCCCAGGTACGGATGAATTCCGCCGACGATGTGGCCGGAGCGGACGAGTTCGATCGCCCGCTCCTCGAACCGACGGATCAGCCGCACCGTACGGTAGAGCCGGATCGGGTCGGCTCCACTCACCCGCGCCCCGCTGCCGCTGCCGGAGCCCCCTTGACCGCGGCGAGGATGTCGTCCCACAACTGGGTGCGGGCGACGAGCGCGGCGTTGACCGTATCCGCGCACTCCTGCCACTTGGTGTCGTCGTCGCCGCAGAGGTCGGCGAGCATCTGCATGGCCATGGGCGTGTGCTGCTCGCCATCGACCTCGATGTGTCGTTCCAGGTAGTCAACGAACTGGGTCAGCCGTCCCGACTGGTGGTTGACCGCGACAACCTGGGTGAACATCTCCGGGATCAGATCCTCCCGACCGAACGCGAACGCCGCGGCCTGGCAGTGCACCGGGGTGGTTTCGATGATCCGCCAGGTGGTGCTCGCGAACGCCGCGGACGGGGCGGGTGCCCCGGCCGCAGCCAACGACTCGGTTACCGAGCCGCCGGCGCGCAACAACTCGATCAACTTCTCCACCGGCTTGGTGTCGGCGCCGGCCTCGGTCATGCCCTGCACGTAGAGCTCGAAGTGGCTGAGGTAGCCCGCGCCCAGCTCGTCGCTCTCCTCCACCATCACGATGTCGTTGATCAGGCGACGGCTGCCGGTCGGCCCGGTCGGGATCCAGGGGACCGTCACACAGGTGAGCTGCCGCTGCAGCGACTTGAGCAGGGACATGAAGTCCCAGACCGCGAAGACGTGGTGCTCCATGAAGGTGACCAGCGCCGCATGGTTGTCCAGGCTGGCGTAGAGCGGGTGCTTGACCACCCGGTCCCGACTGTCGGTCACCGCCTTTTCCAGCCGCTCGATTCCGGGGTGCGTCTTTCCCCAGTCGTACCGTGACATAGCTCAGCCTCCCTGCTTGGCGTGGTGACGCCAGATAACCGGGCAGTATTCGGGGTCCGCGTAGTCCGGCCGTCCGTCGTCGGTACGGCGAACCAGCACGTCGTGGTTGTACGCGGCGTTTTCGCCGGTGGAGAGCGGGAATTCCCGCCACCTGTTGTCGCCGTCCTGCAGGTGCAGTGAGATCGCCTGGCGGGGTCGTCCGCTGACGTTCGCACCGCTGCCGTGGTAGGTCCGGCAGTGGTGGAAGCTCATGTGCCCCTTCGGGATCACCATCGGGATCTTCCGGATTTCGGCGCCGTTGTGTCCGGCGTTGCGGGCCAGCATGTCGTCGAGTTGGTCGCGGTCGCGGTCGGCGAAGTGCCGCACCACGGTGTCGTCGGCACCGACTTCGGCCCACTGGTGCGAGCCGTCGACCATGACAATGGTGCCCAGCTCCTCATCGCAGTCGTGGAACGGAATAAAGGCGGTCAGCATTCGCTCCGACGACGAGGAGGCCCAGTAGTGCTTGTCGAAGTGCCAGGGCACGATATTCGACGGTTCCCCGTCGATCGGCGGCTTGAGAATCAGTGTGGACTGGAAGATCCGGATCTCGTCAGCCTGTGCCAGCCGGGCGGCAACCGCCCCGATCAGGGGCTTACGCAGGATCGCCCCGAGCCCGTCGTGTTCATGGTGGACGTAGTCGTTGTGCCGCTGCACCGCACCCTTGGCTGGTTCCCAGTACGCGAGCTTCGGGGGCTGCACCGGTAGCCGGCGGTGCCGTTCACCGGCGTAGTAGCGGTCGGTAGCCGCGGCGAGCGTGTCCACCTCGTCGTCGGTGAGCAACTTCTTGGACATATACCAGCCGTGCTCGGCATAGAACGCCACGTCCTCATCAGAGGGGAGTAGCGACCTCTCCTCATCGGTCAGATGTGGATCGAAATCAGTAATGGTCATCCCGTCACCTCCTGGGTAGCGGCTAGACCTCCGACGGAGGCCGACACCGCCAATTCCCGTTCCTTGGCCTCATAGAGTGCTTTGATGTTGCCGCTGCCGAAGGTCCGCGCCCCGCGCCGCTCGATCAGCTCCAGGAAGAGCGTGCGACGCACGTGCATCGACTCCGTGAAGATCTGCAGCAGTTGGCCGTCGTGGTCCCGGTCAACCAGCACCCCGAATTCCCGCAACTGGTCCACGGACCCGTCGATCCGGCCGACCCGGGTCTCCAGGTCGTCGTAGTAGGCCGCCGGGGTACGCGCGAATCGCACCCCGCGCTGGCGCAACGCACCGACCGCCGCGATGATGTCGTCGGTCCGCAACCCGAGGTGCTGCACGCCCGCGCCGGAGTGCTGGGCAAGGAACGCGTCGATCTGCCCAGCCCGCCGGCTGGTGTCCGGTTCGAGCAGCACCAAGGTCACCCGCCCGGACCGGCTCTGCACCACGGTGGAGTTCATCGCCTGGCCGTCGACCTCCACGTACTCGTGGAAGATCTCGTTGAAACCGAAGATCTCTCGGTAGCCGCGAACCGTCTCGGCGAGTTGCCCTGGCGGCACGCAGACCGCCAGGTGGTCGATCTCGGCGAGCAAGTGGTCGGTGGCCTCCCCTACCGGCGGCAATTCCGCCAGGCCCGGCAAGAAGTCGCGCCCACCTCGACGGCGCTCGACCAAGCGGTGCCGCACATCGGCAAAGCCCGCCACCTCGGCGATGACGATCTCGGCGTCCGCACTGGTGGTGGTGGTCGGCGGCAGTTCTCCGACCGCGCCCCGGGCCAGCAGTTCGGCGTACGCCTCGGCGGCGTTGTCAACCGCCAGGGCGACCACGGCGATGCCATCGCCATGCTGCCGCACATAGGCCGCCGCCGGATGATCGGCGGTCAGCCCGGAGGTGAGCAGCAACCGGATGTCGGCGTGCCGTAGCAGCAGCGACCGCTGCCCGGTCAACCCGGTCTCCGGGCCACCCTGGCCACGAGGCCGCAGCCCCACCGCGTTACCGAAGTACGCGGCGGACTGGCGGGTATCGTCTACGTAGAGTTCAATGTGGTCTATTCCACGGATGTCCATGTCCTAGCCTTTCCCACAGTTCCCCGCACTGGTCGTACGGGCGCTCCGCCCGCGAAAGGTTGCACCGTCAAGTCCGGGGCCGGGCGGCCCGCGCGAGCAGCAGGCTCACGTTCTGCCCCCCGAAGCCGAAGGAGTTGGTCAGCGCATAGCCGGTCTCGGTTGCCCGGGGCTCCTTCCGGATGTGATCAGCCGGGCACTCCGGATCCGGGTCGTCGAGGTTCCAGGTCGGCGGCAACAGACCCCGCCCGAGTGCCAGTGCGGTCGCCGCCGTCTCCAGCACTCCGGAGGCCCCGAGCAGGTGGCCGGTGAGCGCCTTGGTGGAGCTGACCGGTACCCCGTTCGCACCGAAGACCTCGGTGAGTGCCGTGGTCTCGGCGATGTCGCCGAGCTTGGTCCCGGTGCCGTGCGCGTTGACGTAGCCGACTTCGGCGGCCGGCACCGGCACGCGGCGGCCGGTGAGCGCCCGTCGGATCGTCGCCGCCGCGCCGGTGCCGTCCGGCCGGGGTGCGGTCGGATGGTATGCGTCGGTCGTCACGCCATACCCGGCGATCTCCGCGTAGCCGGTAGCGCCCCGGGCAGCGGCGTGTGCGGCGCTCTCCAGCACCAACAGCGCCGCACCTTCGGCCAACACGAACCCGTTGCGGCGAAGGTCGAACGGTCGGCTGGCCTCCGTCGGGTCGGCCCACCCGCGGGCGAGAGCTCGGGCGTTGCCGAAGGTGTCCGCGAAGGTCGGGAAGAGCGGCGCCTCGCTGGCCCCGCAGAGCACCACGTCGGCCTCGCCGGCCCGAATCAGCCGAACGGCGTCGGCGATCGCCTGAACCCCGGAGGCGCAGGCGGTGCCGACCGAGGAGCTGTACCCCCGAATACCGTGTCGGATCGCGATCCGGGCCGACGGCATGTTCGGTAGCACCCCGGTGAGCAGGTACGGGCTGACTCCCGCTCGACCCCGGGCCGCCCGAGTGAGCACCTGCGTCTCCAGGGTGGCCAGCCCGCCGACCCCGCCGACGATGACCGCCGTCCGCTCCGGAGCAACGTCCCGCCCCACCTCGATGCCGGCGTCAGCCAACGCATCCGCGGCGGTGAGCAGGGCGAGCAGCACGATCCGGTCCAGCACCTTGGAGTCCGGACCGGACGACACCGACCGCGGGTCGATCGCCGGCAGCACCCCGGCGACCTCCAGGGCTTCGGCGGCGGGGTGGTCGGCCGGCGGGCGAGCCAGCCCGGAGCGGCCGGTGCACAACGCCTCGAAGGTGGCCTCGACGCCCCGGCCCACCGGGGTGTACAAACCCATCCCGGTGATGACCGCGGTCATCGGGACGCCCCGCTCAGGTAGCGTTCCCGCAACGCCACCTTGCGGACCTTGCCGGTAACGGTGACGGGGATGTCGGCGGAACGGACCGGAACAACCCGCCGTAGGGTCGCCCCGACCTCCCCGCCCAACGCCTCCCGAACCACCGCGGTACGGTCCGTGGTCTCGTCCGCGTCGGCGGCCAGTTCCAGCAGCACGTCGGTGACGACTCCGGCCGGTTGGCGCGCCATGACCACCGTGCAGTCGGTGACATCGGGACAGGCGGCGAGGATCCGCTCCTCGGAGAGCGCGGTGTAGAAGCGCTTCCCATCGACTGAGTCGACCGAGTCAACCGCCCGGTCCAGGTGGTAGTACCAGCCGTCGGCGTCGGCGTAGACCAGGTCTCCGGTCAGATACCAGCCGCGCTGACGGTAGCGGTGCGTGGTGACCGAGTCGTTCCAGTAGCCGCGGAACAGCGAGAGCGAATCGATGCCCAGCCAGCCGGCCTCGCCCGTGGGCACCGGCTCACCCGCCGCATCCAGCACGGCGACGTTCGCGAACCGGTACGGCCGGCCGATGCACCGTCCATACCGGTCGGTCTCCCGGGTGTGGGTGATGTGGAACATGGAGTGTCCCATCTCGGAGGAGCCGAGACCATCGATGAATACCGAGCCCGGCACCCGGGTGACGCCCGTGCGGGTCATCACGTCCCGGGAGCCGACCGCCACCAGGTGCCGGATGTGTGGCTCGTGCGACGAGTCGCCGGTGTTGAACCACAGCCCAACCGAGTCCAGGTCGTACCCGGCCAGATCGCACCGGGCCAGCTCGGCCCAGGTAACCGAGAATCCGAACACCCCGTCCGGGCGCCAGCGCTGGATGGCGTCGAGAACCCGCTCTCCACCCTGTTCGGAGAGGAGAAGCATCTCCGCCCCGTTGCCGAGCACCTGGTTGACCATGAGCACGGTGGCGGTGTGTGGGGCGGGCAAGGCACTCAGGATCCGGCTGGTGCCCTGCGCCTGCGGCATGCTCAGCAGGTGCCGGGTCGCCACGAAGAGGCTGGCGTGCGAGTGCAACACCGCCTTCGGCACTCCGGTGGTGCCGGACGTGTGGGTGATCACGATCGGGTCGTCCGGGTGGTGCCGGTAGTGAGCGGGCGCCGCGGCCGGGTCACCGCTGCCGGCCTCGGCCGGCGTGCCGAGCACCGGGACCCCAAGGTCGTGTTCGGCGAGCAACGCGCGGTGCGTCTCATCGGCGAGCACCGCGACGCCACGCAGCCGCCGGATGTACTCGGCGGCGATGGTCGGCTGCAGCTGTCCGTTCATCAGCGCCGGGATCGCGCCCAGCCGGGTCAGCGCAAGGTAGCTCAACACCATGTCCGCGACCGCGGTGGCCCAGACCGCCACCGGGTCACGGGGGCCGATTCCCCGTTCGTGCAGCCAGGCGGCCCGGGCCGCTACCCGGCGGTCGAGCTGTCCCAGCGTGAGCGGTGTCTCGGCGGGGTGCCCGTCCAGCGGTGTGTCGAACGTCAGGCAGGGCGTGTCCGGGTCGGTGCCGTGCGCAAGCACCCGCTCGAGCACATTCCCGGCACCAATGTGGCTATCGGCGGCGAGCAGCCCACGGATTCCCCTGGGTCTCATGTTCGGTCTCCTCCCCCCAGCAGCACGGCGACGGCTGACTCCGCATCACCGTCGTCCGGTGCCGTGTCGATCAGGATCAGCAACACCGCGTCGGCGTCGCCGTCGTACAGCAACAGGTCGGCCTCGGCGAACCCGGCCGCCTGCGGGTCGCCGGTCGGCGCGAGGCAGACCACCGGCCCGCCCAGCCCCCAGCGGGCGGCCAGATGGCCGGCCACGCTGTTCGGCACCGATTGGAAGAAGAACAGCGGTCCCGGCCGACGGTCAGCGGCCACCGCGGCCCGCACGTACGCCGCGCTGGCCGTATCGCCGGTCGGGCTGACCAGCACGATCGCGGTGCGCTCTCCGTCGACAGTCGGCGCGGCTCGGTACGCCCGGCGCAGGCACCGATCTGCTACCGCCACCACCAGCGGGTTGAAGGCTGAGTGGACGAATCCTGGTAGCGGTGGCACGGCGCCGTCGCCCGGCTCCGGCCAGGCCGCCTGGGCGCGGACGGTCAGTCCACCCGGCCCGGTCACGTCGCACCCAGCAGCAGGGCGGTACTAGCGCCGCCGAAGGCGGCGTTGAGGGTGAGCGCGTAGCCGGTGTCCGCCGGTCGGGGCGCGTCCCGGATGACATCGAGCGGACACTCCGGGTCCGGCCCGAGCCAACCGGCGTTCGCCGGCAGCTTGCCGCGCTGCAGCGCGAGCACCGTCACCACCAGTTCCAACAGGCCGGACGCCTCCAGGGCGTGCCCGTGCAGAGCTTTGGTGGAGCTCACCGGCACCCGCCGGGCCGTCGGGCCCAGTGCGGTCCGCAACGCCGCTGCCTCGGCCGCGTCGCCTGGCCCGGCCCCCGTGGCATTTGCGTTGACGTAGCCGATCTCCGCTGGGTCACGACCGGCGCGGACCAGTGCGGCGCTGATCGCCCGGGCCAGGCCGCGGCCGGTCGGCTCGGGCTGGCAGGGGTGGAAGGCGTCACCCGCCCGCCCCCAGCCGAGCAGGCCGGCGATCGGTTGCCGGGCGATGTCGGCGCGTTCCAACACCACCGCCGCCACTCCGTCGCCGAGCAGCAGACCGGTACGCCCGGCGCTAAACGGACGCACCTGCGCATCGGTGGCGAGTGCCCGGCCGACGTCGAAGAGGGCGTACTGGTCGGGCTCGACCAGGTAGCCGGCGGCGACCACGGCCCGATCGACCTCGCCGCGCCGCAGCAACACCGCCGCGTCAGCGATCGCGTTGGTGCCCGAGACACACGCCGTGGTGTACGTGCGCACGGCTGGGAAGCCAGTGGCCGCGGCGAGGCCAGCGCCCAACGCCGGTACGGACCTCCCGCCGTGCACCGCGAGCAGCAGTGCCGCCTCAGCCCGCTGCGATGCGGTGAGCCCCGCCGACGTACACGCCGCGGTCACTGCCTCGGTCAGTTCGTCGGCGAGGGGGCCGGCATCCGACAGGGTGGCCGCCGCGTTGACCCGCCGGGGGCCGGTGTTGAAGCGGCGGACCGGTCGGAACGCGGGGATTCCGGCAAGTACCCCGGCCAACTGCGCCTCGGCACCGCGACCGAGTGCACTGGTCGCGTGGACGCCAGTGAGGAGAATGTCGGCCGGCTCAACCATCGGCGGCAGCTGCCAGGGCGGTCTCGAAGACCACCAGTGCGTCATCAACGGTGCGAATTTCGGCGAGTTGGTCGTCGGTGAGGTCGAGTTGCCGGTCATAGCGCTGCTCGACCAGGTGCACGAGCCAGGCCAGCTCCATCGAGCCAATCCGCTCGGGCTGGTTGGTGGATCGGTCGGTGAGCTGGGCGAGCATGGCCACCAGGTCCACTCGCCTCAGGTCGGGCTGACCGGCCATCAGGATTGGTCGCTCGGCGCCCCGGCAACCCGGTTGGCGACCATCGTGGTGAACTCACCCACCGTCATCAGAGCCAGCTGCTCCGACTCCTCCTCGGCGAACGTCAGTCCGTACTGGTCCTCGACCCGGACAGCCAGGTCGGCGAGGGCCAGGGACTCCAGGTCCACCCCGGCAGGCCCGAGAGTGGCGTCGTCGTCAACCCCCTCCACGTCGTAGTTCATGTCGGTGAGTTGCTCGATGACGAAGGCGCGGACCTCGGCTCTCATGGTTAACCTCTCTCCGTGAACCTGTCACTGGTGTCGAATCGGGACACCGTGTATGTATGGATCGGTCGGGGTACTGGTGGTCAGCCGGCCTCAGCCGAACGGCTGCTGCGACAGGCCGCCGCTAAAGTGCTGGGCTGTCCGGAGGCGGACCTCGTGGTGACCCACCGGCCCGGCGCGGCTGCGCTGGTCACAAGGGACACCGGCCGGAGCCAGATCGCTGTGCCGGCGAGTGTGAGCCGTGGCGGCGGAGTGACGGTGATCGCCGTCCGGACCGGCGGGCCGGTGGGGGTGGACGTCGAGCAGTGCCGTCAGCTGCCCGCGCTGGGCTTGGCCCGCCGCTGGTACGACCCGGCCGAAGTGGCCTGGCTCGCGGCCCGTCCCGAAGCCGGACGGAGCCGGGACTTCCTGCGGTTGTGGACCGCGAAGGAGGCCGTCGGCAAGGCGCTCGGCCTCGGGCTGCGCGCCGGAGGTCCAGGCCGGCGGATGCCGGTCCCCGGCCCCGGACGGATGCGCCCGGTGCCAGCTATCGCCGATGTCTGGGTCGGCCATCCCCACTGCCCCGGGACGCTGCTCCTGGCGGTAGCGGTGGTTGGCGGCGAAGCTGAGACGGTCATCGTCGGGGAGACGGAGCCGCCCGATCACGATGTCCCTGCCGTACGCAGCATATCCACCGATCGGACCAGCTTGCCGGTGGTCGTGCGAGGCAGCTGATCGAGCAGCCGCAGGGTGCGGGGACGCTTGTAGCCGGCCAGCCGCTCGGCGAGCTGTTGGTCCAGGGTCTCCTCGGCGAGCGTGCCCACCGTTTGCACGTACGCGGTGATGCCGTCATCCCAGACCACCACTGCGGCGGCGACCCCCGGTAGCTCCGCGACCGTATTCTCCACCTCGGTGAGGTCGACCTTCATCCCACCGACCGAGACCTGGGAGTCGAGCCGGCCGCGGATGGTCACCAGGCCGCTGTCCGGGTCCACGGTGCCCGCGTCCCGGGTGTGTAGCCAACCGGCGGACCAGCGGGACGGATCTGTGTGGCCGAGGTACGGGGAGGCGGGGCAGCTCACGCGCAGCTCACCGGCGACCTCACGAACGTCGACCCCGGGGGCGGGGACAATCCTCGGCCGGTGTTCTCCATATAGGTCGGTGCCGATGACCCCCACCTCGGTCATTCCATACATGTTGCCCAGCGGTACGCCGAACCGGTCCGTGAAGGAGCGAGCCGTGGCGGCGGAAACAAGTTCCCCGCCGGTGATCATCCGGCGGAACATGGGCAGGGGCCGGTCGGGCTGGGTGGCAGCCAGAAGTCCGATGTGGAATGGCACGCCGAGGACCGTGGCCGGGCTGCCGGCGGCGCCGATCGCGTCGAGCACCGCCGCGCCGCTGAGTCGTTGCGGTGGAACCAGTTCGACGCCAGCGTGCAGCCCGTAGAGCAGGCCGCCGACGAGGCCGAGCACGTGCACCATGGACGGAAGCAGGATGAGTCGTTCGCCGGGTAGGGGCACACCGTCGAGCTGGGTGTAGCGACGCACCTCAGCGATCAGGTCGGCGGCGGTCCGCCCAATTATTTTGGAGGGCCCGGTGGAGCCGGAGCTGAGTTGGATCACTGCGTGGTCGCTGGTGGCCGGGTGGTCGCCGTACGGGGTGAACCCCTCGGTGACATCGACGAAGACGCGTAGCGCGGCGCCACCGGTGCGGACCGGCGCCACGACCACCTGAGGGGTAAGCCGCCGCAGCGCGCGGTCGGCCTCGTGGTCAGTGAGGCGGTGGTCCAGCAGGATGGCCTGCGCGCCGCTGCGCCAGGTGGCGAGCAGGTTCACCACGTACGCCAGGGACGGCGGCAGCCGTAGCGCGACTGCGCCCCCGCGGCGCAGTCCGGCGGCGCTGAGGCGGGTCTGTGCCTCGGTGACCAGCCGGTGCAGCGTGCCCCGGTCAACCGGGTCGGGGAGCCGGAGACAGACGTCGGCCGGCTTGCCGGTAAACAGGAAACCGTCTACCCAGTCGGGATCGGTCGCATTGGAATCGCGGGACGAGGGGTTCCCGTTCACTGCCGTTCACCGCCCAGCACAAATAAGGGCATTTCTGCCCTTTAGGAAGGTCCACTGAGGTGCTGCGGCCGACCCTACGGCAGACTTCGGATCCGCTAACAGGTGCGAAAGGATAGATCAAAAAGGGCGGCTGGCCTGATTGCCGGCAACCACTTCGCCATGCAAGATCGCGCGCGTGATCCCACACCGACACCAACGGGTGACCCTGCATGCGTTAGGAGGATCTTCGATACCCCGAACGCATGATGCGCCTGCCCCCACGACCGTCTCCCCCGCCGATCGGCGTCCATACACGGGAGGCCGCATCCTGCGGGTTCGTAGTGCACCTGGGCACCTGGGCACCTGGGCACCTGGGCACCTGCGTTACGTTTGCTGTCGAGCTGCCCCACTGGCGGGGCGCGGCAGGGCTCGACCCGGGCTGCCGCGAGCAGGTGTCTTCGGCGGGAATAGACTGAGGTGTCGGTCGAGGCGGATGCGCCGCCACGAGTCGACCAACATGGACGCACCGGCTCCGCCGGCACAAACACGGTCGGCGCGGTCTTTCGGCGGTGACCAGGGGCGCTAGGCCAGGCAACAGCGGGCTGCCCGACGGGCGGGCGCGGGGTGTTCCTGCGCCCTGTCCAGGGCCCGGTGGAAGCCGGCGGCGCTCTGCGGCAGGTGGCCCGGGTCGCCGACCTCATTTTCCAGCGCCAGCCGGCAGCCGTCCCCCTGCGGGCTGAGCAGCCAGCGGTAGGTGTCACCCTCACCCGCGTACCCGAACCGGCGCGGCTCGTCGACCTCGACGACCCGGGCCCGCACCACCGTGTCCGGGGAGAACATCACCGTGACCTTCCCACCCTCGACCGGCTCGACGTCCACCCGGAAGCCGAACCATGATCCGGCCTCCTCTGGATTGCCGACCTGGCCGACGCAGTGTGAAACGGTCGTAGCAGACTGCCAACAGTGGACTGCACGGTCACGGCACACCCCACGGCCATGCCCGGGCGGGTCGGCATGGCCGTGGGTACTGCACCGGTATGTCGTGGAAGTCCGGTCAGGGCAGAGTGGGAGTCTGGGCAAGAATGTGGAAACGCAGGGAGCGGGCATCGGTGAAGCACTCCCGCATCGGGCGGACCAGGTCGCGGTGCTCCGGGCTCCGTTCCCACGCCTCGAAGTCCGCCAAACTCGCCCACTCGCTGGTGATCAACCACTGCTCCGGGTCCGCCGCCGACCGGCACACCTGGTCCACCCGGTGTCCCGGCACCCCATCCGCGACGAGGTGGCGCACCGCCTCGTACGCGGCCAGGAACGCCGCCGTCCGCTCGGCTGGCACCCGCACCAGGAACACCACCCGCGCCTGTGCCGCACCGGCGCCGTCAGACCGGGTCGCCGCCTTCCGTTCGTCCAGCTCGGTCACTGCTCACCGCCGTCCCTCGGCGCCGCCCCAAGCAAGACCAGCGCACTGTTGAACCCGTCGAAGCCGCGGGCGCAGACCAGCGACAACCGGTTCACCGGCTGCCGCTGCTCCCGCAGGAAATCCAGCTCGCACCCCGGCGCGACCTCATCCGGTCCGGCGGAGGCAGGTAGCGTGTCATGCGCGAAAGCGAGCAACGCGGTCGCCACGTCCAAGGCGGCTCCCCCCTGATGGGCCCGCCCGGTCAGCGACTTCTGCGTGGTGACCGGGGGCTGCCGATCCCCGAAGACAGCGCGCAACGCGATCGCCTCGCTGCGGTCGTAGCGCGGCACCCCCAACGCGTCGGGCACCACCACGTCGACCGCATCCGCGCCGACCCCGGCCCGGTCCAGCGCCAGCCGCATCGCCCGGGCGTACTGCCCGGGATCGCCCGCTGTGTCTACAGTGGTGTGTGCGCCGTCGTGGGTGGCACCCCACCCCATCAGCTCACCGTACACCCGGGCCCCGCGGGCCAACGCGTGGCTCAACTCCTCCACGACGAAGACCGCACCCCCCTCCGCCGGCAGGTAGCCACTCGCCGCCACATCAAACGGTCGGTACGCCCGCTCCGGGTCCGCCCCCTCGCTGAGCATCCCGGAGGCGAGCTGACACGCCAGGGCGTACGGGCTCAATGGGCACTCGGTGGCCCCGGCGATCACCACCGGAGTGCCCCGGCGGACCGCCCGGGCCGCGTGCGCCAGGCTGTCCAGCCCGCCGGCGGTCTCGGCGACCAGCACCCCACACGGCCCCTTGAACTGATGGTGGATCGAGAGCTGACCGACGCTGGCGGCGTAGAACCAGGCGATCGACTGGTACGCCCCGACCGTCCGAGTGGACCCGCCCCACAGCCGTTGCAGCTCCCGCTGCCCGAACAGGTTCCCCCCGGACGAACTGGCCAGGGCGACCGCGTAGCCGTACGGGTCCGGGGCCCGCAGGGGCAGCCCCGCGTCGGCCAGGGCCAGCCGGGTGGCGGCGAACCCGAGGTGCGTCCACCGGTCGGTCTGCACCAGCCGGCGGTTGTCGGCGTAGGCAGCGGCGTCGAATCCCGACACCTCGCCGCCGAAGCGGGTCGGATAGCTGGAGGGATCGAAGAGGGTGATCGGCCCGGTACGCCGCGCTCCGGCGAGCACCGTCTGCCAGTGCGCGTCCACGCCGATACCGCTCGGTGCGACCACCCCGATCCCGGTCACCACCGCCCGCGCGGTCACGACGTCACCGCCGACAACCGCTGGAACACCATCGCCGACTGGAAGCCGCCGAATCCGCTGCCGACCGACAACGCCACATCCACCGGCAACTCCCGCGCCTCGTTCGGCACGTAGTCCAGGTCACACTCCGGGTCGCGGGTCGCCCAGTTTGCCGTCGGCGGCACCACGCCGAACTCGATAGCCAGCGCGCAGGCGGCCATCTCGATCGAACCGATCGCGCCGAGCGAATGCCCCACCATCGACTTGATCGAACTGATCGGCACCCGGTACGCGACCTCGCCGAGCGCCCGTTTGAACGCGGCGGTCTCATGCCGGTCGTTCTGTCGGGTTCCGGAGCCGTGTGCGCTGATGTAGGAGACCTGATCGGCCCGGATCCGCCCCTGGCCGAGCGCGTCGGTGATGGCGAGCCCCATCTCCAGCCCATCCGGACGGAGCCCGGTCATGTGGTAGCCGTTGCTGCGGCTGGCGTACCCGGCAACCTCGCAGTAGATGTGCGCCCCCCGCCGCCGGGCCCGCTCCTCCTCCTCCAGCACCAGCACCGCGGCGCCCTCGGCGAGGACGAAGCCGTGCCGGTCGGCGTCGAACGGGCGGGAGGCGTGCTCCGGGTCGTCGTTGTCGGGGCTGGTCGCCTGGATGGCGTCGAACGAGGCGACGGTGACCGGGGAGATCGGCGAGTCGGCGGCACCGGTGAGCACCACGTCCGCCTCGCCGTCAACGATGAGCTGGTGGGCGTAGCCGATCGCGTCGATGCCGGACGTGCAGCCGGTGGAGACCACCTGGGCCGGGCCGTGCAGCCCGTACCGGCAGGCCACGTCGCCAGCGAGGCTGCTCGGCACCAACGCCTGGTACAGGTACGGGCCGCCCCGGGCGGCGTCAACCAGCCAGTTCCGGCCACCGTCGCTGACCGTGACGTACTCCTGTTCCAACGCCATCGTCCCGCCGACGGCGGTGCCGAGGACCACACCGGTGCGATCCCGCAGCGCGTCGGTGAACTCCAGGCCGGCGTCAACGACCGCCTCGGCCGCGCAGGCGAGCGCGAACTGCACGTACCGGTCGGCACGACGCTGCTCGGCGATGCTGAGGCCGGCGGCAACCGGCTCGAAGTCACACTCGGCGGCGATTCGCGACCGGAACGGCGACGGGTCGAAGAAGGAGATCCGCCGGGTCGCCGTACGCCCCTCGGTGATCGCCTTCCAGAACCGGTCCCGAGTGGCGCCACCCGGCGCGACCACCCCGACGCCGGTCACCACCGAGCGGCGCCCGGTCACGGCGCCACTCCGATCTTCGCGCTCACGGTACCCTCCACTCGCGACTGCGGGGCTCGCAAACCCGGCTCACTCCTCGCGCTCACGACCCACCGCCGCGTTGGGTGACGAGTTCCGTGTCGACGTGGCCCAGTTCGGGGCGCGGGGCGAGCGGACCGAGGTGGAACACGACCTCGGCGTCCTCGGTACCGGTGTTACGCAACCGATGCCGGACATTGATCGGGACGAAGAGCGCCGCACCGGTCGCCAGCGGGACCGGCGCGTCATCCAGGTCAACGGTGATTTCGCCCCGGGCGACGTAGAGGAATTCCTCGCTGTAGGGGTGGTAGTGCTCGGCGATTCGCTCCCCCGGCCGCAGCGTCGCCACACCCATAAACCCTGAGGTGCTGCCGACCGTACGCGGACCGAGCAGCACCCGCAGTTCGGCGCCGCGGCGGGTGTCGGCGGCCACGTCCGTCGCGGCCACCGGCCCGGGTACCTGCTCACTCATCTCCGGCTCCCGTCTCCTGCGCGGCCCGCCGCTCGATCTTTTCTTTGATCACCGCGAGCTGCACCGCGCTGTTGGTGTTGATCCGGTCGGTCATCTCGGCGTTGGTGAGCGGAGCGGTGGGCTTCATGGCGAAGTCCTGCGTCCAGATCATTCGGGTGCCACCGGCCTCCTCGACGTAGCGCCAGTGGATCCGCATGTACTCGAACGGGCCCGGCTCCACCCGCTGCGCGTGGACCTCCCGACCGTCCAGGTCAGCCGTACGCTCGCTGACCCAACTCCAGGCGATGCCGTTCTCGTCGGGATGCATGGTGAGCCGGAACCGGACGGTGTTCCCCTCCCGGTGCAGGATCTCGGCCACCGCGTACTCGGTGAACAGGTTGGGCCAACCGGCGACGTCGTTGGTGACCTCCCAGACCAGCGGTAGGGGTGCGGCGATCAGGATGTCGTTCTCGGTGTGCCCGGCCGGCTCGACGCCGCGGGCGACCAGGTCGGCGACGCCGGCGATGCTGAGCTGCCCGGTCTCCTCCGGGATGCGCACCTGCCAGCGGTCAGCGACCACGGCGGAGAGCTCAAGCAGGGCCAGTGAGTCCATGCCCAGCTCCTCCAGGGAGGCGGCCGGGGCGCGAGCGGCGTCGTCGGCGTTGAGCCCACAGTGGGCTACCAGGATGTCGGTGATGTCGGCGGCCAGTGGGCGGCCGTCGGTGACAGTCATGCGTTCCTCCTCGATTGCGTGGGCAGGTCGGCGAGTAGCGTCTCGACCAGACCGGTGCAGTGGCGGCCCTTGCGGAAGCCGGCGTCGTCGAGCACCCGCCGGACGAACGGGATGGTGGTGTGGACGCCGGGGCCAGCGACATCGAACTCGCCGAGCGCACGTTCCAGCCGGTTGAGGGCCAACTCCCGGTCCGGAGCCCAGACCGCCACCTTGGCCAGGAGCGAGTCGTAGTGGGGGCCGACGACGTAGCCGGGATATCCGTGGGTGTCCACCCGGGTGAAGGGGCCACCCGGGGGGACGAACCGCTCCAGCCGGCCGGGAGTCGGCGCGAAGTCCCGATCGGGATCCTCGACGTTCACCCGGCATTCGACCGCCACCCCGTGCGTCACGATCTCCTCCTGCCGCCACCGCAACGTCCCGCCGGCGGCCAGGTGCAGTTGTTCGTGCACCAGGTCGATTCCGGTGACCATCTCGGTGACCGGGTGCTCCACCTGGATCCGACAATTGATCTCCAGAAAGTGGAACTGTTCCGCCGGGTCGACCAGGAACTCCACCGTCCCGGCACCGGTGAATCCGACCGACAGCGCACCGCGTAGCGCGCTGTCGGCGACAGCGGCCAGGGTGGTCGTTGACAACGCCGGGGCGGGCGCCTCCTCGACGAGCTTCTGGTGCCGGCGCTGCACCGAGCAGTCCCGGGTCCCCAGGTGCACTCCGTTGCCGTGGGTGTCGCAGAGCACCTGCACCTCCACGTGCCGGGCATTGCCGAGGTACCGCTCGACGTACACCCGGTCGTCGCCGAAGGCGACCTGGGCGGCGGCCCGAGTTCGGGCGTACGCCCGAGGCAGCTCGGCGGGCGTGGAGACGACGGTCATCCCCCGGCCACCACCCCCGGCGGCGGCTTTCACGATCACCGGATAGCCGACCTCGGCGGCGACCCGGGCGGCGTCGGCAGCGGTCGGTACCGGTGCGATGCTGCCCGGCGGCAACGGCAGGCCGGCGCGGCTCATCAACGCCCGCGCCGATGACTTGTCGGCCAGGGCCGCCATCACCTGCGGCGGCGGCCCCACGAAGACGAGGCCGTTGTCGGCGCAGATCTCGGCGAAGTCGGCGTCCTCGGAGAGAAAGCCGTAGCCGGGGTGCACGGCCTGCGCGCCGACCAGGCGGGCGGCCTCGACGATTGCCGCGGGGTTCAGGTAGCTGCGGCGACTCGCGGCCGGTCCGATCAGGACTGCCTCGTCGGCGAGCCGCACCGCGGTCGAGTCGGCGTCCGCCGTGGAGTAGACAACCGCGGTACGGATTCCCAACTCGCGGCAGGCTCGCAGCACCCGCAACGCGATCTCGCCCCGATTGGCGATGAGTACCTTGCCGAACATGAGCTCACCCGCCTCAGGCCGAATCCACCGCGAGTAGCGGCTGGTCGTACTCCACCGGTTGGCCGTCGTCGACGAGGACCTCGGCGACTCGCCCGGCCCGATCGGCGGTCACCTCGTTCATCAGCTTCATCGCCTCGACGATGCCGACGACCTGGCCGGGGTGGACCCGATCGCCGACGGCGACGAATGGCGCCGCGCCCGGCTCCGGCGCCCGGTAGAAGGTGCCGACGATCGGTGACCGCACCGCGTGCCGAGCGGCCGGTGCGGCGACCGGCGGTGGGGGGACGACCGGGGACTGCAGCGCAACGACCGACTGTTGCGGGACGACGACCGATTGTGGGGCTAGGACCGACTGCGGGGCGAGGACCGATGCCGTCGGTGGCGGAAGCAGTTGTTCGGCGGCGCCCGCCGAGTGCCACTCCACCTCCAGGACCGCGTCCCCGCTGCCCAACCGAATCCGCCGTACCGGCCCGGCCAGGTCGGCGAGGAGTTCCCGGGCTTGACTACGCAGCCCGGCCAGCCCGACCTCCGCCGCCACGTCGGAAATCGGGGTCGCAGAGTCGTCGAATGCCCCGCCGGAC
This sequence comes from Salinispora fenicalii, assembly GCF_000514815.1. Classification (GTDB taxonomy): domain Bacteria; phylum Actinomycetota; class Actinomycetes; order Mycobacteriales; family Micromonosporaceae; genus Micromonospora; species Micromonospora fenicalii. The sequence continues at coordinate 503,355 of NZ_KI911471.1, read as the reverse complement.
TGGGGTGCCGCGTTCACCGCCGCCTCACCGTTGAGCTCCGTCACGCCGGTCGGCGCCAGTTCGGCGCTCATCGGGCACCCGCCCGGGCTCCGAGGCCGGCGGCACCGAACCGGCGGAACCGCCGCCTTCGGCGGCGAACCAGGGTCGCGGTGGGCACGTCGAGCAACGGCACCAGGTGCGCCAGCACCGCCTCCCGCAGCGCCTGCATGGCGGCCGGCGGATCGTGGTGCGCGGCCGGCGCCGGTTCGGGTACCACCGCGTCTACCACCCCGAGCCGACAGAGGTCGGCGCTGGTCAGCCGCAACGCGCGGGCCGCCTGCGGGGCCGCGGACCGGTCCGGCCAAAGAATCGCCGCACACCCCTCCGGGCTAATCACCGAGTAGACGGCGTGTTCCAGCATCAGCACCCGGTCGGCGACCGCGAGCGCCAGCGCACCGCCGCTGCCGCCCTCGCCGGTGATCACCGCGACGACCGGGGTGGGCAGCATCGTCAGGGTCAGGATGTTCTCCGCGATCGCCGCAGCCTGGCCCTGTTCCTCCGCGCCCACTCCCGGATCGGCACCCGGGGTATCAACGAGAGTGACGACGGGCAGCCCCCACCGCGCGGCCAGCCGGGCCAGCCGGAGTGCCTTCCGGTGCCCGGCCGGGCTCGCCATTCCGAAGTTGCGGGACATCAGGTCGGCGGTGGTGTGGCCCTTCTGGTGGCCGACCACCAGGACGGGCCGGCCCGCCAGTTCGGCCAGCCCGCCGACGACCGCCGGGCAGTCCGCGCCCAGCCGGTCACCGTGCAGCTCAACGAAGCTGTCGAAGGCCGTCTCCAGATAGTCCAGGGTGGTCGGGCGGCCCGGGTGCCGAGCCAGCCGGACCGTCTCCCAGGCGTCCCGCTTGTCCGCACCACTCCCCGGTGCCGGCGGGCTGTCCACGGTTGGGCACTCCGACCCGGGCCCGGCACCCACCGGTTCGCGCCCGCCGGATGCGGCAGCGAGCAGCGTGGCGAGGCAACCACGCAGAGCGTGCCGGGGCACCACCAGGTCGACCTGGCCGTGCCGCAGCAGAAACTCGGCGGTCTGGAACCCGTCGGGCAGTTCCCGGCCGGTGACCTGGCGGATCACCCGGGGACCGGCGAAGCCCATCCGGGCACCGCTCTCGGCGACCACCACGTCGGTGTTGGTGGCGAACGAGGCAGCCACCCCGCCGTACGTCGGGTCGGTGAGCACGCTGACGCTGGGCACCCCGGACTCGCGCAACGCGGCGACCGCCTGGCTGACCGTCGCCATCTGCATCAGCGACAGCACCCCTTCCTGCATCCGCGCTCCGCCGGAGGCGGTCACCACCACCAGCGGAACCCGGTCGGCGAGGGCTCGCTCGGCGGCCCGGGTGATCAGCTCCCCGACCGCGCAGCCGAGGCTGCCACCGAGGAAGCGGAAATCCATCACGGCGATCACGCAACGACTCCCGGCCACTGTGGCGGTGCCGCAGACAACCGCCTCGGCCAGCCCGGTGCCGCTACGCGCGGCGGTGAGCCGGTGAGGGTAGGGAAGCACGTCAACGAAGCCGATCGGATCCACCTCCGGCGCCGGGTCGGCGAGGGCGGTAAACGACTCGGGGTCCACCAGCTGAGCCAGGCGGGCCGGCGCGTCGAGCCGAGAGTGCGCGCCGCACTCCGGGCACACGTCCAGGTTTCGCCGCAGTCGCTTGCGATACAGCAGGCTGGCGCAGCCGCCGCAGCGCGACCAGAGCTGCCCGCCCCGGGGCGTGGTCGGGTTCATCGCCGGTCTCCAGGAGCGTCAAACCGGTACACGCACCGGGCCATCGCGTCTCGCGGCTCCCGCCAGGTCGGCAGGTACGGCGAGACGTACGGGCGTAGCCGCTCGCTGACTCGAATGAACTCCGGGTGGCACCGGGCCTGGGCAACCGCGTTCTCCCCCGGCAGCTCCGTTTCCAGGAGGTGTAGATACAGGTCTTGCAGCCGGTACAGCGACCGGTGCTGGACCCCGGCCAGGCGAGGCAACTCGGTCGCGTCGGACTCGGCGAAGATCTCGGCGATCCGCTCCTCCGCGCTCGGGTCGACCTTCGCGACGATCAACGAACGCTCCATCGATGAACCTCCCCCAACGGCTTCGGACGCCCGGGTGGCGCCGTACGCCGACAAGCCGGACGACTATCCGCACCTTGGCGGCGCCACCGTCACCGGCGCGTCACCGGAGCCGTCTCCGGCCCAGAGTTTGGTGACGGTGCGTTGACGCTGGCTGTGTAGGAGCTGTGACATGCAACCTGCACATAGTGGCCTATCCGCAGTTCAGAGCGGGTTTCATAGCAGTTACACGCACGACAGCATGTTGACGGTGCGTGACCAGATTGATAATCTCCGTCACGGTTAACCCGGTGGCCGTGACCCGACGCCGTGCCGCGGGAACAGCTACCCGACCTGTGGGTCACGGGCAGCCGCGCCGGGGGCACAGCCGAGGAGCATTCCGCAGGGGGTCCGCCATGGCCGCTGGTCCGTCCATGCCGACCGCAGGGGACCGTCCGGGTACCCCGATCCGGCTGCACCTGCTGGGCGGGTTCCGGCTGTTACATGGCAACGCCCCGGTGGTCGTACCACGCGGGCTGCAACGCGTCCTCGCGCTGGTTGGCCTCCGCCCCGGCACCACCCGCAGCCACCTCGCCGGGCTGCTCTGGCCGGACAACCCGGAGGAGCGCGCCCTCTCCTCGCTCCGCACCGCCCTATGGCGACTACGGCAGGACCCCTACTGTCCGTTGCATACCAGTGGCGACACCCTCCGGCTCGGACCCGCCGTCCAGGTTGACGTGGACGCCCTGGTTGGCATGGCTACCCAGGTCCGTGACGGCGATGACCCGAACACCGCCGCGACCGTACTCACGAAGGGCCGCCACGATCTGCTACCCGGCTGGTACGACGACTGGGTGTTGGCCGAACGGGAGCGGCTGCGCCAGCTGCGGCTGCACATGCTCGAGGAGTTGGCCGACCACTACCTGACGGCGGGCCGGCACGGTGAGGCGCTGGAGGCGGCGCTGGAGGCGATGGCCGCCGAACCGCTCCGCGAGACACCGCACCGCCTAGTGGTCCGCATCCACCTCGCCGAGGGCAACGCCTTCGAGGCGGTGCACGCGTTCTACGTCTACCGCGACCTGCTGCGCCGGGAGCTACGACTGGAACCGTCGGCCGCGATGACCGCCCTGCTCGACGAGACGCTGCGGCCGATCCGACAGGCCAGCCGCGCCCCGCACGGGCGTCGGCCGGCTCCCCCCACGCCCCGCGTCACCAGGACGGACATTGATGTGACGGGCAGGTGACAGTGGCCTCGGCAGCGTGGAGAGCGGTACCCGCCCCGGCTCGGCCGCACGGGGCGCCACGGCGGAAGGAGTCCCCAAATGAGCCGACTACTGATCGTCAGCAGGATCGTCCCCGGGGCGGAGGGACGGGTAGCCCAGATCTTCGCCGAGTCCGACGCCACCGAGTTGCCGAGCCTCACCGGTGTCCGACACCGCTCCCTGTACTGCCTGCACGACGTCTGTATCCACCTGATGGAGACCGCCGACGTGGACCCGGACACCCTGGCCGGCGCCCGCAACCATCCGCTCTACCGGCAGGTCAACGAGCGACTCTCCGCGCACACCTCCCCCTACCTGCCGACCTGGCGCTCACCGCGCGACGCCATCGCCGGCTGCTTCTACCGCTGGGACTCCACGGCTGCGGCCGCGCCCCACGTGGCCGGCTGAACGCCACGTGTCCCGCAACCGACCGCACGTTCTCATCATCGGGGCGGGGACCGGTGGACTCTGCCTGGCGCAGGGACTGCGCCAGGCCGGGATCGCCGTGACCGTCTACGAGCGATACCACACCCGAGGCGATGGACTCCTCGGCTACCGGGTCGGCATCGGACCAACCGGTAGCCGGGCGCTGCGCGAATGCCTGCCGTCCGACCTGTTCGGCATCTACCGGGCCACCTGCGCCAAGTCTCCCCGCTATTTCAATGTCGTCACCCAGCGGCTCCGGCAGACCGCGTCGTTTCCGCTGCGACCAGAGACCGAGGAGGTGAACACCGAGCGCTCCGTCGCCCGGATGACCCTACGTCAGGTCCTGCTCACCGGGCTGGAGGACGTGGTCCACTTCGGCAAGGCCCTCACCCACTTCGAGCAACGGGATGACGGCAGCGTCACCGCCTACCTCGCCGACGGGGACCGCGCCACCGGCGACCTGCTGGTGGGGGCCGACGGCACCCACTCGGCGGTCCGGCGCCAATACCTGCCGCACGCCGTGACCCGGAGCGCGGGCACCATCAACATCGCTACCCGAATTCCGTTCACCGAGGAGGTACGGACCCTGCTGCCGGAGCGGATCGAGAAAGGCATCTCGCTCATCTTCGGCAGCGGCGGCGTGATGGGTGTCCTGCATGTCATGGAGTTTCCATGGGACCGCTCCGGCGCGCTCAAGAGCGGCCTCGACCCAGCCGAGGCGGCCCTGCTGAACAGCTGGCCGGGCCGGGCACACGACAGCACCCGCGACAACGTGAACCTGGTTGTCTGGAGTACCGCTCGCCGGTTCCCGCCCGACATCATGCGGCTCCGCGGCGAGGAGTTGATCCAGACCGCGCTCAGTCTCACCCAAAATTGGCACCCGCACCTGCGCCGGCTGTTGGTCCTCGCCGATCCGGCCAGTGCCCTGCCGGTCAAGGTCTCCACCAGCGAACCGGTTCCACCGTGGAAGAGCAGCACCGTCACTCTGCTCGGCGACGCCATCCACACGATGACACCGGGGCGCGGGGTGGGTGCGAACACCGCCCTACGGGACGCCGCCCTGCTGAACCGGCAGCTACGCCGCACCGCCGCCGGAGAGAAGACGCTGTTGCAGGCGGTAGCCGACTACGAGGCAGCCATGCTGCCATACGGCTTCGCGCGGGTGGCCGACTCGTTGAACCGCAGCGGCACCAGCGGCGACGACCCCATGTACAAGCCGGTCGTCGGGCGACTCGCTCTACTCGGTGCCCGCGGCTACTTCGGCATCACCAGCCGGGTACCGCGGCTCGCCCGGCGGTTTGTCGATGACTTCTACAGCTACCGGGGCGAGGAGGAGGATTGACGCCACGGCCGGGCTCCAGGGCGCTGAGGTCCGGGCCGTCCGGTCACTACGGACCGACTAGTCGACGTTGTGTCACGCTGCAGCCACCAGGGGTGGGATCCGGTTCAGCTACGTGCTGGGCTACCAGGCCATGCTGTCGTACCGCATCGAAGATGTGGCAAGCTGCGGCGAGCTTTCTCGACTAACTCACCAACGAAAAGGGGAGGTCTGCCGTGGCCTGGTCGGACTGGCCGTTAATTGTCGTGGCCCTGCTGGTGGGCGCCGCTGCCGGCTGGGTGGTCCGCGGCCGGCGAAACGCCGCGCGGGCTGGCAACACTGCGGAGGCTACGCCGGTGTCGACGACAACAACAGCCGTAGGCGAACCCGCGTCCACTTCCGCTGACACCAGCACCAGCACCAGCACCAGCACCGATCGTTCCAGCGCGACCGAGTCAGCACCGGAGCAGACCGCTGCCGCACCGGAGCAAACCGCACCCGCGTCGGCGCAGACCGACCCGGCCGCGGACCCGGAGCACGCTCCGGTGGCCGACAGTAGCCAGCCCGCGCCAGGCGCCGCCGACACGGTGGCACCCCCGGTGGTCGCGCCACCGCCGGCGGCCTCCGAAACCGAGCTGGCGGAGGTAGCGCCGGTTGCCACCGAGCCTGGGCACGAACCGGGCTCCGCGGCGCCCGAGCTGGAGCCTGACGCCGCCGACGACTTCCGCCGGATCCAGGGAATCGGACCGAAGATGGCCGCGGCGCTGCAGGCCGCCGGCATCCGTACCTACCAGCAACTCGCCGAGCTGGACGAACCGGCGCTGCGGGACCTGATTCGCGGCGCCGGCCTGCGTGGCGCGGCGAGTCTGCCAACCTGGCCACAGCAGGCGAAGGTGCTGGCCGCGACGGTCGAGCCAGCGGGGGCGCCGGCCACCGGGGGCAGCGCGGGGGCCTGAGGGTGCCACCCTTCGGTGGCGCGGACGCCCCGGAGAGCGCCCGCCGGCGGCGCGGGCAGACAGATACACGACCGCACCGGGAGCGGCGAAGCCGTTCCCGGTACGGTCGTTCACCCAACCGGCCGTGAGTGGTACTACCGGAAGCAGTTCGGTACCGGACTGGTGCTGCCCAGGCAGTTGGTCGGCTCGTTCTTCACGATGACGCTCTTCGAGTCCACCGTCGCCTGCGCCTTGTCCACATTCAGGCCACCAGCGGGCAACGTCGACTGGTTCTCGACGACCTGGCTGCGGTAGAGCGCGACCCGGCCCATGCTGACCGCGATCCCACCGCCGATGGACTTCTCCTCGACGGCGTGGTTGTTCCGAACCTTACTGTCTCGAACCAGCAGGTTCGACTTGGTCGCGTGGATGCCGCCGCCGGAACCGTGTGCGGTGTTGCCCACCACCACGCTGTCGTCCAGGGGCACCAGACCCTGGAAGGTGGAGATGCCACCGCCGTCACCGGTGGCGATGTTGTCCCGGACCTGCATCCCGCGCAGGTAGATCAGCGCGTCCGAGTTCGCGATTCCGCCTCCGGTTTCCGCCCTGTTGTCGACGACCTTGGAGTCGGAGACCCGGGTCCGGGCGGAGAAGCTTGCCAGGCCACCGCCCTGCCTCGCCGAGTTGTGTGTGAAGGTACTCGTGTGCACCTCCGCCGCGGCCTGATAGTTGCCCAGTCCGCCGCCGTAGGCGGTGGCGCTGTTGCCTTTAAAGGTCGAGGAGTGCAGGGTCAGCACCCCGTTGTTGAGCAGGCCCCCGCCCTTGCCCTCCGACCCGTAGGCGTGGTTGTCGATGAGCGTGCTGTCCCGAACGACCATGTTCCCGTCGTTGAACAGTGCTCCCCCGCCGCCCTCCGCCGAGGATGAGGCGTTGTGCACCGCCGTCACCCGCTCGATCGTCGCCGATGCGCCGTGTACCACGTGGACGGCGCCCCCCTCGGCGTCAGAGCGACCGCCGACGAGCCGAACGTTACGCAGGGTTAGCTCACCGCCATCACGGACGGTGAAGAAGCGGAACACCTCGGCGTCGTGCGCACGTTCGATCGTGGCCTGCTCGCCTTCGATGGTGACCGGGTGGTAGATGACCGGCAGCCCGGCCTTGTCGTCGGCGGGGTTCCGGGGCGGCTTGTCGTCGGCCTCGCCGGGATTCTCCGCCGAGTCCGCCGCTTCCCGCGCGTCCCGGATCCCACCGTCGTACTGGTCGGGCTCTTGGAAGGCGTCGGTGAGCCGATAGGTGCACCTCGGTGCCAGCCGCAACACCCCGCCGCCCTCGGCGTTGACCCGGACCAACGCGGCGATCAGCTTGGCGCTGTCGCAGGGCACCGGGATCGCCCTGGACTTCCCGCCCCGGTCATGGGCGGAGTCCCCTCGGGCCACGGCGGCGTTCTCGCCGCCGGGTGGCCGCTCGTGCGCCGCGGCCGCGCCGCCCAGCCCCGCCGCTCCGACGACTAAGCCACTGGCGACCAGCCCGCCGGCGAGCAGCCGTCGAGACCGTCGCCGGCCCCGCGGCGGTCGTTGGCTGTCGTGATACGTGGACATCGTGCTCTCCTGCCTCTCCCTCACACCTGAGCCGGCCGGGATGCTTCCGGACGGTAGGGCAGCGACCACGTGGTCGTCACCGAACGTCACGGTACGGGGAGAAAAGAGGGCAGGAAACGGCAACGTGAATAAATCACCTGTTTACTCCCATCCTGCAGCTCGACATCCGACGGGATACCGCCAGCTCATCTGAGCGACACCAGTCATCGTCAGTGTTCACACCTCGCCGTCACAACGGCGCGCGGCAACAGAGAACGATGCAGCTACCCTATTTGGGCAGGTTATTCGCGTTCACAACTGTCTGGGGCTTATGTCGGTTTAGCTCGAGGGTGGTTGCTACCACCTACCTGGTAGCCGAGGAACAGCACCCGGCACCACCGTCCGGATGACTGGCTCCTCGTCCGCGACGGGGGAAGGACACCGAGACCGCGATGAACCATCCGCACCAGGACCACGAACCGAACCGGCCAGATGAAGGCCGGACGAGGGGACGATGGTGGACCCTCGGGCTGGCCGGGGTAGCTGGCCTGGCCCTGACCGCCGCCGCCGCCACTCCGGCCGCCGCCGCCATCGGGCGTCCTCTCACCGCCGACGACCGGCCCGGGAAGTCCGACCGGTCCTCCGCCGACGGCCACCGCGATGCGGGAAAGGGCGACGACAAGAGCAAGGGCGGTAAGGAAAACAAGCCCAAGGGCACCCCGGTCCCCTGCAGCGCGGACCAGCTGATCGCCGCGATCACCCTCGCCAACGCCAACGACGGCGCCATCCTCGACCTCGCCAAGGACTGCACCTACCTGCTCACCGCCGACATCGACGGCGCCGGCCTCCCCGCCATCACCGCCCCCATCACCCTCAACGGCAGTAAGAACACCAGAATCGAACGCTCCACCACCGCCGATGAGTTCCGCATCCTCACCGTCAACACCGGCGGCAACCTCACCCTCAACAAACTGAAGATCGCCGGCGGAATATCCGAGGATAACGGTGGGGGAATCCTCGTCAACGAGGGTGGAGAACTAACCGTCAAACACAGCACCATCACCCGCAACGTCGCCGACAACAACGGCGGGGGCATCGCCAACAACGGCACCACCCGAGTCAAGAACTCCACAATCACCCTCAATCGCGCAGAGGTGGGTGGCGGCATCCAGAGCAACGGCGACCTCACCGTTACGGAATCGAAAATCACGGATAATGTGGCCTCCGACAACGGAGGCGGCATTGACGCAAACGAGGGTGGCACCACACTGATACACAAGAGCGTTATTAGCGACAATGTCGCCGAGAGCGAGGGCGGCGGAGTAAACGTAGTCGCCAGCATCCTCCACGTCACCAAGTCGGAAATTAGGGGCAACTCCGGCCCGGAAGAAGGGGGCGGCATTCGGCTCGACGAGTCAGCGCAGGCCACCCTGCAGCACGTGAAAATCCTTAAGAACCGCGCTTTCGAAGGTGCCGGAGTAGATTCCCTATCTGGTTCCACGCTCGTGATCGACAAGGCCTTGGTCACGAAGAACATAACCCTGGCGGACGGCGGCGGAATCGCCACCGAAGGAGACACCGTAATACGTAACTCCGAGATTGTCAGCAATCTGGCCGAGGACATAGGTGGCGGGATATACAATGACGACCCCGGCACGGTCAGCCTGTTCAACACAAAGGTGATCAAGAACCTCGCTGTTCTCGAAGGTGGAGGAATCTTCAACGAGGGGGGCGGCACGGTGATCCTGAACCCCGCCACCGGCACCGTTGTGATCAAGAACCGGCCGGACAACTGCTCCGGGGACGTACCCGACTGTGTCGGATAGCAATATCCGACACCTCGGACCACGAGGGGTTTCGTTCCCGCTGTTGGCTGGTGGGGCGGAACCCCTCAGCCCGTACGTGCAGCCGGGTGGATTGGCTGGCAGGTGCCGGCCAATCCACCCGGATTTCCCCCCGCCCCTCGGCAGCGACCGGAACGAATACCCCCGTTACCGCCGAACGTCCCCACGCCCGGCGCGTATCCATTCCTGCCTCCCACCACGCCGTCCACAATCCGGATCCCGGCGGACGACGCGGACGACGCCCGCGCATCGCTCCGCTGCGGAGCGCGGTCCCCCACCGACTACTGCAGGTACGCCCCCAGGGGCGAGAGCAGTAGTCGGCCAAGCAGTTCGGCATGGTTATCCAGCCGCAACCGCTCCTGCTCATGGGCGGCCCGATCGTTGCGGCACCGCCAAATCTTCTTCGCGTTTCGCCAGGCGACGTCGCGGACGTACTCGACCAGCTCCCCCTGATACCAGTCGTCAACGTCACCGTTGAGCACGTCGATCACCAGCTGCCAATGGTCGAGATAGCCGCGCCGCAGGCTGGGGATCGCCGCGGCGAAGATATCGTTGATCTTCAGGTAGTCGTTGTGCTGTTCGCTACCGTCCACCGGCTCCGACTCGAGGCTGTCGAACGTCGACACCAGCGCGAACGGCAGGTCGTAGTTGATGTGCGCGTTGATCCCGGCGGCAGCCGACGGCAGCGGCCGGACATCCGGGCCCTGCATTCGCTGAAACAGGCACGACCATGCCTTCGGGCAGCGCGAGCTGGAGTCGGTCCACAGCCGCAGCGCGTCGAAGTAGCGAGCGGCGAACTCAACGTCCAACCGGGACAAAAAGACCACGTCGGAGAAGAAGCCCTCGTACAGGCCCTCCAACACCCGCTCGGTGATGGTCAGGTAGAGCCGGTTGAAGACAGCCAACGGGCAGGTGTCTTCCGAGGAAGAACGCCGATCCAACAAATCCTGCAACTTGGTTAGGTGGTCAACCACCGCTGGGACGTCCACCGGACGGTCGGCGAGCAAGTCGACGACATCCCGATGCACGCACCCCCAGACCACATCACTCATCTCTGCTCCCCTGCGGCGAACGTCCCGCGGTGCCGTACGCTGCACAGCCTCGCAGCTGGCAAGAGCAACGCGAATCAGTAGAACGACGTATTCGTCAGTGCGCGTCCGGCGGCTGGCTGCGGAGGAGGATCGCGCTCGCCTGAACTCGGGTACGGACCTGCAGCTTGTCGAAGATGTGCGAGACGTGCACGCCGATGGTCCGCTCGCTGATGAACAGCCGCTGGCCGATCTCCTTGTTGGTCAGCCCCTCCGCCACCGCCGCCAGCACCTCCCGCTCGCGTGCGGTCAGCGCCGCCAACTCGCCCCCAGCCGCCGGGGTGCTGGTGGTCGGGCTACCGGCCGCCGCCCCCCGCTCCGCCAACGCGACCCGCGCCCGCCCGGCGACGGTCTTGATCTCGGCGGTCAACGGCACCGCGCCCAACCCCAGGGCCGACTGATACGCCTGGCGGAGCAGTTTTCCGGCCTTCGTACTACGACTACGGCGGGCGAGCAACGCCTCCGCCTGGCGCAGTCGCGAGTATGTTGCCGGATAGGGGTGGTTACGCCGGTCCCACTCTGCCACCGACCGGGCCCAGAGCTCAGGGTCGTTTCCGTTGATCCGGCTCACCTCGGCGGCGCAGAGGGCCAGGAACGCCTCGACCACGCTGCGCACCGGGCGGGCCGCCGTCCCCGCCCGGTGCGCCACCCGATCGGCGGCCTCGCGGAGCCGCCGCACCGCCGTCTCGTCCACCGAGATGCTTCGGCTGGCGTGCGCCTCGGCCTCCGCCCGCAAGCCGTGCCAGATCAACGCGGCGAGAATCACGAGATCGTCGGAACGACTCTCGGTCAGACCCCGCTGTACGGCCTTCCGGGCCAGGTCGTGCCGGCCCTGCCACATGGCCAGCCCGGCTCGCAAGGTCAGCAACGGGATCACGTGCCGCGCCCCGCCACCGGCACAGAGGGTAGCGACCGCATCCAGGTCCCGATCAGCGGCCTCGATATCGCCGTATCCGACGGAGAGCCGACAGCGGGCCAGCAGCACCTCGACCGCGTCCGCACCAGACGGGCGGTGCCGTAGCGCCGCCGCGGCCACCTTCTCCGCTTCGGCCCACTGGCCAACCCGGAACAGTCCGTTGATGGCGATCGCCAGCAGCCGGGTCTCGTAGGTTCGGCCCAGCCCCAACTCAGCGACCCGCTCCGCGCCCCGCCGTGCGACGACCACCCCCTCCTCGAGGGTGTTCAGCGGCCCGGTCAACAGCTCGGCCAGGTGCAGGTACGCGCAGGCCACATCCTCCGGCCGGCCGGACCGCTCAGCCGTGTCCAGGGCACGGCGCACCACGGCCAGGCCAGCCTCCGGGTCCTCCCGGAATGCCTCGGAGAAGCCCAGTGCGGCGCTGGCCAGCACTACCTCCGAGGTGGAACCCGCCACCGCGTCGGCCAACTCCAGCGCTTCCCGGGCGCGGGCACCGGCATCGGCGTACCGGCCCAGATGGAGCAGCAGTTCGGCGAGGTGGGCTGTGATGGTGGCCCGCTGGCGGGGCGTACAGTCGGCGGCAGCGAGGGCTCGCTGGTATTCGGCCTCGGCCAGCGCGGACCGACCGGCGGCGGCGAGGTAGCGGGCCCGCCGGATGGACAGACCACAGGCCGGCTGGGCGGCGTCGGCAGTCACCTCCTCTAGCAGGGCTAGGGCGCGGGCGTGCTCGCCGCAGTGGTGCGCCGCCTCGGCGGTCCGCTCCAGCAGCATCATCCGGTCGGCGGTCGCTCCGACAGCAGACGTTTCGGCCAGCTGCACTGCGGTGGACCAGTGCCGGTGTGCCTCGACGTACCCGTGCAGCCGCTCGGCTTCCTCGGCAGCCGCCATCGCTGCCGGCAGCGCCCGGACCGGCTCCCCGGCGAGGCGCCAGTGATACGCCAGTCGGGCCTGGTGCAGCTCGGCGTGCGCACCGGTCAACGCCTGCGCGTAGCGCTGGTGCAGAGCGGCCCGCTCCACTGGCAGCAGCTCCGCCTCCAGCACCTCGGCGACCAACCGATGTCGTAGCCGGTAGCCCTCGTCGGCGCTGACCAGCAGCCGGTGCGCGACGGCTTCCCGGACCGCGTCGATCAGCTCGTCCTCCGGCAACCGCACCACCTTGGCGAGTAGCCAGTGCGCTACCGGCTCCACCCCGACGGCTACCGCGTACACCACGGCGTGCGCATCCGGCGGCAGCGCCTCCACCCGGGTTAAGAAGATCTCCCGCAACGTGTCGGAGAGTCCGACCCGGCCGTCCCGCAGATCGCGAGCCAACTCCTCCACCACGAAGGGGTTACCACCGCTGCGCTGCCACAGTTGCTCGGCGGCGGCTGTTGGCAGGGCTTCACCGGCCACGGCAGCGGCCAACTGCTCGGTGGCGGCGCGATCCAACGGCGCCAGGTCGAGCACCCGCACCGTACGCAGACGACGCAGCTCGGTGAGCATCCGGCGCAGCGGGTGCGCGCCCTGGAGGGATTCGGCGCGCACGGCGGCCAGCACCGAGAGGTGCAGGTCGCCCAGTCCGGCGAGCAGGTAGAGCAAGAGCTGCCGGGTACTGCGGTCAGCCCATTGAAGGTCATCAAGGATGAGTACCAGCTGCCGCCCACCAGCAATCAGGTGCAGCCCGTGGGAGACCTGCTCCAACAACGCCCCGGCACCGTCGGGGCCACTGGCCTGGTCAGCGAAGACCCCAAGCAACCCCCGGAGGGCCGAGGAGGCGTTGGGGGGCCCGGTGGTCAGCTCGGTGTCGAGGCGACGTAGCGCCTGACGCAGTGGATGCAGCGGGGAGGCGTCACCGATGTCCAGGCAGGCGCCGGTGAGTAGAAGGGCGCCCGCGTCCCGAAGCTCAGATCCGACCTCGCGCAACAGCCGACTCTTACCAACCCCACTCTCACCGGTGAGGAAGACCGCCGTGGGTTGGCCCTGGCCGGTACTGGCCAGGGTGGATCGTATTGCCTCCAGCGATTCAGCCCGGCCGACCAGCGGCGCACCGTCCACATCGTTGATCACACATGCAGACTAGCTACCAAGGCCGGCGTATTCTACCAGCAAACTAGTTGGTTTTCCTCATCTCGTCGGCATTACGAACAAAAGTGACAGCCGGCGGAGATACGTCATTCGCCAGATCCCGAAACGAAACAATGCTGCCAGTCTCGGATGGTCGACAAGGTTCGCAGGAACCACTCCACCCACGGGGGACCGAAAGGACAGATGCACGCCATGTTGAACGCCACCGCTGGGCCACTTCCGGTCGCCGACCGGTATCCCGGTACACCCCCGCACACCCCACGAGTCGGCGCCGACACACCCGCCCGCTGGCCGGTGCCCGAGGAGAGGCGCACAGTCAGCGTCCTCTTCGCCGACATCGTCGGATCGACCCGGCTGGTCAACCAGCTCGATCCCGAGGAGGTACGGGCCCTGCAACAGGCCTACTTCGACACCGTGGCCCGGGTACTACACCGCTGGGGCGGAGTGGTGGAAAAGTACATCGGCGACGCTGTGATGGCGCTCTTTGGCGCTCCGGAATCCGACGGATTCGATGCCTATCGCGCGGTCCGGGCCGGCCTGGAGATCCAGCGCTCGCTGGACCGGCGGACGTTCCCCGGGGCGCCGACGCTGCGCGTCCGGGTCGGGGTGGCGACCGGCGAGGCGGTGGTCGACCTCAGCACCATCCGCGACGGCGCCCACGGCATGGCCAGCGGCGCGGTCATCACCCTCGCCGCCCGCCTACAGACCTACGCCCCGCCGGGCGGGGTCGTCCTCTGCGCCGTCACCCACCGGGCTACCAACCGGCTGATCGGTCAACGTCGGGCACCCGCCGTGGCGGTCATCGGGAATTCGCTACCCCTCGAGATCTGGCACGCCACCGGACCGGCCCGGCCCGAACCGACGCGGCACTGCGGGCCGTTGATCGGGCGACGCGGGGAGCTCACCGCGGCCCGGGACCAGCTAGTGCGGGCGATGCGGGACCGCCGACCCCGTTGGATCTCGGCTACTGGCCCCGCGGGCAGCGGACGCAGCCGGCTCCTCCATGAGCTGGTACGCGCGGTCCCGGCAGTCGACGGAGCCCCAGTCCACTGGTGCGTAACGGTGTGCCCGCCGTATCCGGAGCAGCCGCTGGCACCCATCGCCGACCTGGTCCGCGCCTTCGCCGGAGTCGGTGACCAGGATCCAGCCCCGGTAGTCCGGGCCCGGCTCACCTCCGCCGTCGCTGCGGTGCTCCCGCCGAACCGCCGCACTGAGGTGGTGTCCGCGCTGCAGGAACTGCTGGCGGAGCCGGACACCAGCCTCACCGCCCGTCGGGGGATGGCGAGGTGGCAGGAGTGCCTGCTCGGCCTCGCCGAGCGGCAGCCGGTGGTGGTAGCGGTCGACGACCTCGACCGCGGCGCCCCGGAGGTGAGCCGCTTCCTGCACCGGCTGCTCGCCGTCGCCCGGATCCGGGCCCTGCCCCTCGCAGTGATCGCCCTGCATGGTCCGGAACCGACAGCGGCCCAACGCATTGGGGGCCGGCGGGAGAGGCTGCCGCTACACCGCTTGTCGACCAGGGAATCCGAGCGGCTACTGCACCACCTGCTGCGCCGGGCCGGCCAACCGGCTGCGCTCGCCACGATGCTGCTACCGCTGGTCCACGGCCTCCCCGGTCGGGCCGCCGCCTACGTGGCGTCACTGGCCCCCGGCTCCGCACCTCCGGTTCCCGATCCGATCCGGCGCGCCCTCGACACTCGGCTCGACCAGTTGGACGGCACCGGCCGGGCCGTGTTGATGGCCACCGCCGCCATCGGGACGCCCGTCACACCGGTACTGCTGGACCGCGTACTCGGTTGGGCATCAGGCCGGGCGGTCACGGCGCTACACGATCTGGCGAATCAGGATCTGCTGGCCGCAGGGCCGGACGGCTACACCGTGCCGGACCCGGTGGTCGCCTCCGTCGCCGCCGCTCGGCTCACCCGGGCAGTCCGGACCGAGTGGCGCACCCGCGCCGCCGTCCCGGCCGACTCAGACCCCGTTCACGGTGCGACTCCGGCCACGAAACTCGGCAATCACCACGCCGTCGTCCCGGGTGACCGTGACGTCGTAGATCCCGCTGCGGCCGTACCGAAGGCGTTCGGCGGCCTGGGCCAGCAGCACATCCCCCTCGCGCGCCGACCGGACAAAGACAATGTCCCCGCCGGCCGCGACCGTCACCGGGCCGTAGCTGTTACAGGCCAACGCGAACGCGGTGTCGGCAAGCAGAAACAGATAGCCGCCGTGGGCGATCCGGTGTCCGTTGACCATCGCCCCGGTCACCCGCATCCGGGCCACCGCCGCCCCCGCCGCCGCTTCGACCAGCTCGATGCCGAGCGCACGCGAGGCGACATCGGCAGCGAACATCTCGTACGCGGCGTTGCGCCGCTGCGGGTCCGGCTCCGAACGGTGACCGGAACCATCCGGCTTCGAACGGTGACCGGAACCGTCCGACTCCGTCGCGCTATCCCCTCCGGTCGACTCCCGCCGGTCGGGGTGGGGCGGACGATCCGACATCGCCGCTCTCCTCACTGCGCCGGACGAACACTTCGACGATCTTGCTACGGTACGCCACCGCCCCGGATCCGGCACCACCGCCACCCGGCCACACCACGCTGCCACATAGCCGTGCTGCCCCGCCGATAGGGTGGGCTCGGTCGACGGCGGTGTGGATGGGGGAACAGGTGTCCGGACCGGAGCAGCGACGCGTCGACCCCGATGTCGACCTGGCCGTGCCCGCCGACCGAGCCGAGCTGCCCGCCCACCCGGCCGCGGTGCTCGCCGCCGTCTCCGCCGGCGGTGTGCTGGGCGCGTTGGCCCGCACCGGCCTGTCGGCCGCACTGCCGCACGACCCGGCGGGCTTCCCGTGGCCGACGTTCGCGGTCAACCTGAGCGGATGCCTGCTGATCGGCGTTCTGATGGCGGTGCTCGCCCGGCGGGCCCACCCACCGGCGCTGGCCCGGCCGTTTCTCGGGGTCGGGGTGCTCGGCGGCTACACCACCTTCGCCACCCACGCCGTGGAGGCACGGCACCTGGCCGCCACCGGGGCGACGACGACCGCCCTGGTCTACCTCACGGCGACCCTGACCGGCGCGCTGCTCGCGGTCTGGGTCGGGTACGCGGCCACCGGCCGGCTCCTGCCGTCCGTCCGCGGTATCGGGCCAGGACAGCGGCGGGTGAACAGATGACCGCGCTGCTCGTCGCGCTCGGCGCGGCCGTCGGGGCACCGCTGCGCTACCTCGTCGACCGAGCGGTACAGCACCGCTTCGGTGCCCGCTTCCCCTGGGGAACATTGACCGTCAACGTGACCGGCTCGCTGCTGCTCGGGTTCCTGCTGGGACTCCCGCTCCCGCCGGCAGCCGGAGTGTTGCTCGGCACCGGGCTCTGCGGCGCCCTCACCACATACTCGACCTCCTCCTACGAGACCCTGCGCCTGGCCACCGCCGGCCGGTTTCGTCCAGCGGCGGCCAACGCGCTACTCGGCGTCGCCGCCGCGGTGGCCGCGGCGACGCTCGGCCACCTCGCAGCGACCACCCTGCCCTGGCCGTAAGCCGGACTCGCCGCCCTCCCCCACCACCCGTGAGTCACCGGCACGACAGCCGGGAGTCAGCTCAATGGCCCGCCGCTGCCAGGACGGGCTCCGCGGCGAACGCCGCGACCGGGCCGACCACGAAGACCGCCGGGGGACCCACGCCCGCCCGAGCCACCGCCGCCGCGACCTCGTCCAGACGCGTGGGCAACGAACGCTGCTCCGGGTGGCCGGCATCCTGCACGGCGAGGACGGGAGTGTCCGGGGAACGCCCGTGCGCGATCAGCTCCACGGCGACCGCGCCGATCGT
The DNA here is from genome assembly GCF_000514815.1 of Salinispora fenicalii. Classification (GTDB taxonomy): domain Bacteria; phylum Actinomycetota; class Actinomycetes; order Mycobacteriales; family Micromonosporaceae; genus Micromonospora; species Micromonospora fenicalii. Next base: position 486,037 of record NZ_KI911471.1, on the reverse strand, counting down.
CTCGACCCCCATCAGCACCACCAGGGTGCCCCGGGCCCGGCCCAGCGCCGCCCAGTCAACCAGCGAATCCGGATGCCCCGGCGGTAGGTGCCCGGAGACCACGGTGAACTCGTGCGCCGTCCCGCGATGGGTGACCGGTACCCCGGCCAGGGCGGCCGCGGCCACCGCGCTGGTCACCCCCGGCACCACGGTCACCGGCACTCCGGCCGCCGCGCAGGCCAACACCTCCTCATGCCCACGACCAAAGACGTACGGGTCGCCACCCTTGAGCCGAACCACCCGCCGCCCGGCACGGGCGTGCCGGACCAGTGCGGAGTTGATGGCGTCCTGCCCGACGGACGGTCCCCGAGGTGACTTCGCCGCGTCCACCACCCGCACCCCCGGGCGTAGTCCGGCGAGCAGACCCTGCGGGGCGAGCCGGTCCACCACCACCACGTCGGCGGCCTCCAGCAGCGCCCGGCCCCGCACGGTGATCAGGTCCGCCGGGCCCGGCCCGCCGCCGACGATCGCCACCGCACCCGGCCGCAACGCGGGCTCGGGGTGCTGGTGCCGCTGCTCGTGCTGGTGCTGGTGCTCGTGCTGGTGGCTGTGCCCGCCGACCGGGTCGTCCGGGTGGTCATGCGGGGTCTGTGGCCGACCCACCTTGTCGACGAAGCCCGGCATCGACACCCGGTACGCACACGTGTCGCAGTTCATCCGAATGTCGCCGCGTACCGCCTCGGCGTGGCGCTCCAACACCAGGTCGGCGAGGGCGTCGCAGTCCCCGATCAGGTCCGCCACCCGCAGGTCCAGCTCGGGATGGGCGGCGGCGAACTCCCGCGCCTGGGCCCGGATCCGATCCGGCAGCACCCCAGCGAACAGGAAGTACGGGGCGACAACGATCCGCCGTGCCCCGAGCCGACGCAGCCGGTCCAGGACCGCCGGAACGGAGGGCTCGGCGAGCGAGATGAAGCCCGGTTCCACGCCCGCGTAGCCCCGTCCCTCCCACAACAACCGAGCCACCTTCGCGACCTCGGCGTTCGCGTCCGGGTCGGTGGAACCACGCCCGATCAACGCCACCCACGTGCCGGCCCGATCCGCCCCGGCCAACGCCACGTCGATCCGCTCCGCAAGGGCGGTCTGCAGCCTCGGGTGCGGACCGAGCGGTCGACCGTAGGCGTAGGACAGGCCGGGGTGGCGCTGCACTTCCCGGGCCAGCGCGGCCGGGATGTCGCCCTTGCCGTGCCCGGCCGCGGTCAACACCAGCGGCAGCGCCACCAACGCCCGGTGCCCCCGGCCGACGAGCGCGCCGACCGCGTCGGTCAGGGGCGGACGAGACAATTCGATGAAGCCGCCCTCGACGTCACCGACCGTACCGCCGGCACGGGTGCGCACCCGCTCGACCAGCGCGGCGAACTGCGCCACTCCCTCGGCGCTGCGGGTGCCGTGTCCGACGATGACCAATGCGGTCACTCTTCCCCCTCCACATAGAGCAGGGCGTTGAGGGCGGCGGCGGCCACCGCCGACCCGCCCTTCTCGCCCCGGTTCGAGATTCCCGGCAGGCCGCTGATTCGCAGCGCGGCCTTCGACTCCGCGGCGCCGACGAAGCCCACCGGCAGGCCGACCACCAGGGCCGGCCGGGCATCCAGGGCGAGCAGTTCGATCAGCGCCGTGGGCGCGCAGCCGATCACCCACACCGCGCTCGGCCCGACCCGGTCCAGGGCGATCCGCACCGCGGCGGCGGAGCGGGTGATCCCGGCCTGCCGGGCCAGCCGGGCGGTGCCCGGCTCGGCCACCGGGCAGACCGTCGCCCGGCCGGTGATCCCCGCGGCGACCATCGCCACATCGGCCACGACCGGGGCGCCGGACCGAAGCGCGGCCAACCCACCGGCCAGTGCGGTCTCGGCACAGACCAGATCCGTCACATAGCTCAGGTCCGCGCTGGCGTGTACCACCCGCTCGGTGACCGCGCGGGTCAGCGGCGGCAGGTGCCAGAGGTCAACCCGCTCCCGCAGAATCCGGTACGACTCCACCTCGATCGGATGCACCGACCGGCTCATCCGTCCTCCCGCGCTGGTGCGGGGTTGACCGGGGTGATGACCATCGGCTCCTCCAGGTGGCGCGGGTCCGCGGCGCGGATGGCGCCGACCGGGCAAATCTCCAGACACTCCCAGCAACCGGTGCAGCGGTCGGCGCGAATGACGAGGCCACCGGCGACCGGCCGGATGGCGTGCGTGGGGCAAGTCAGCAGGCAGGCCCCGCAGCCCTGGCAGGCGTCAACGACCACCGGTGCGGGGCCGGTCATGCCCGCCACCGGTAGCCCCGTGGGGTGACCATCCGACCGGCGATCCGGCGCGTCTGGCTACTGCCCACGACCACGACGCTGTACATGTCGACGATCGTCGGGTCGAGGGTGGCCAGGGTGGCCAGGTGCACCCGCTGCCCGTCCCGGCTGGCGTTGCGGACCACGCCGACGGGCGTCTCCGGTGGCCGGTGCTCCGCGAAGAGCCGCAGCGCGGCTGGCAACTGCCAGTCCCGGTTCCGGCTACGCGGGTTATAGAGCAGCGCCACGAAGTCCCCCTGCGCCGCGGCGGCCACCCGACGGGTGATGACCTCCCAGGGAGTGTGCAGGTCGGAGAGGCTCAGGTAGACGTGGTCGTGCCCCAGCGGCGCACCGAGCAGGGCCGCCGCCGCGAGAGCGGCGGTCACCCCGGGCACGCCGACCACGTCGACTCGCTCGTCGGCGTACTCCAGGGCAGGGCTCGCCATCGCGTACACCCCGGCGTCGCCGGATCCGACCAGGGCGACGGCTTGGCCGGCGGTGGCCTCGGCGACGGCGGAACGGGCGCGCTGCTCCTCGGCGCCGAGCCCGCTGGCGAGCACCCGGGTCCCCGGGCGCAACAAGTCGCGGATCTGGTCCAGGTACTGGTCCAGACCGACCACGACGGCGGCCCGCCGTAGCTCGGTCACCGCCCGGGGGGTGCGCAGGTCGGCCGCGCCGGGACCGAGGCCGACCAGGGCAAGCCGGCCACGCGGCGCGTGCCGGGCGACCGCGACGGTCGCCATCGCGGTCGCGGTCTTGGCCACCAGCAGTTCGGCGTCCCCGCCGAGCAACGCCGCAGCCTCCGCAACACTCGGGGTACCGACCGCGGCGCGAACCACCTCGCTGGGGTTGGGCACCGCAACCGCCGCCAACTCCGCGGCAGGCCAGGTCGTCAGGGGTATCCGCAGCGCGCCGGCGGTGGCGCGGATACCGTCCTCATCGGCCTTAATGTCGGCGCTGGCCAGACAGCGCAGGCTCGCCGCGCTGAGGCCCGCGGTGGCGAGCACCCGATCCAGCAGGGCACGCACCTCCGCGGCTGGCACGCCGCGACTCGCCCCGACCCCGGCGACCAGCGAGGGGGGCCGGAGCACGGCGGTCCGCCCATCCAGGGGCACGATCCGGTCGGTGACCAGCACCCGATAGCCGACCGCGGGGGCATCGGCGGTGCCGGCCGGGGCGACGTGGACGTTCGTTGGCAAGGCCGGCAGTGGCCAGGGCGCGTCGGCGACCACCGTGACCCGTTCGCCGTCCAGGATCGCCCGGCTCACCGCGGCGACCGCGCCCTCGACCGGCCAGCCCAGGGTGTCCAGGCCGGGCAGGTCGACCGCGTCGGTGGCGGTAGTGATCACCGGCGCCGCGTCGAGTAGCACCCCGACCTCGACAGCGAGGGCGTTGGCACCGCCGGCGTGCCCACCGAGCAGGGCCACCGCGTGCCGGGCCGCCTCGTCCACCGTCACCACTGCCGGATCTCCGCGCTTGTCGTCGAGGAGCGGCGCGAGGAGGCGGACCACCGCACCGGTGGCCAGGAACGCGACGATCTGGTCGCACTCCGACCAGGCGGCCCGGAGCCCGGCGGCGGCGCTCTCCGCCTCCAGAAGCCGGGCCTGCGGCCAGGCATCGGCGAGAACACGGGCATGCCGGCGCCCCGCCGCGGTGACCGCGACCAGCCCGATCCGGCGCGAGCGCGCCTCGGTGCATTCGACGTGCTTCACAGGAGCTCCCCGGTGAGGACGACCACCGGATTGGTGGCCGCGAGACGGATCGACCCGCCGGGCAAATCGGCGAGGCGGGCGGCGGAGAGCTGAACACCGTCGACCGTGTAGCCGACGGCACGCAGCACATCCCGGGCCGGGGCGACCCGGTCCAATGCGGCGAGCGCGACGAGTACCCGCGCCGGTCGGCGGGCCGCCACCGCCGCGAGCACCCCGGTGCCACCCCCGCCGACGAAGACCGCGTCGGCGTCGGGGAGCCCGTCCAGGGCGGCCGGTGCAGCTCCGGGAACCACCCGTACGTCTACGCCGTGCCGAGCGGCGTTGCCGTGCACCAGGTCCACGGCGGCCGGATCCCGCTCAACCGCGACGACCGCCGCGCCGAGCAGGGCGCATTCGATGCCCACCGAGCCGCTGCCGGCGCCCACGTCCCACACCAACCGGCCGAGCCGGGGCCGCAGCCCGGCCACGACCAGCGCCCGTACCTCCGCCTTGGTGATCATCGAATCGCGGTGCTGGTACGCCCCCTCGGGCAGCGCCCACCCTGCGGCCGGGGCGGCGGCCGGTTGGTTGTCCACCCGGGCCGCTCCGCCCGGTCCGGGGGCGAGACTCAGCAGCACATGCGGATCCGCCCAGCTACCAGCCGCCGCCTCCGCCGGGGTCGTCCAGGTGATCCGTTCGGCGTCGGTGCCGAGGTGCTCGGCCACCACCAGGCGACGTGACCAGCCCGCCAGGCCGGCACCGAGCTCCGCGGCCCCCGCGCCCGGCGCGGTGAGCACCGCGACCCGGGGCAGCGCCCGGCAGGCATTGAGCGCCTCCCGGGCGTCCCGGCCGTGGGCGCTGACCACGGCCGCGCCGTCCCAGGAGAGCCCGGCCCGGGCGAACGCGGCGGCGACGCTGGACACCGCCGGTAGCACCCGCACCGGCAGCCCGGCCGCCCGCAGCCGCCGCACGATTCCGAAGCAGCCGGGATCACCGCTGGCGAGGACGACAGCCGGGATGCCGGCGGCAACCGCGGTGGTGAGCCGTTCCAGGGCCGGCGACAGCGGACCGAGCACAACCGTCTCCACGCCGGGCGGCACCGGCGCAGCCGCCAAGTGCCGGGCCGCTCCGACCACGAGCCCCGCCCGCACCAGCTCGGCGGCGAGGGCGGGGTGCGCCGGGTTACCGGCCGCGTCCACACCGGCCACCGTCACCGCCGTCGCTCCGACAGCGCAATCACCTGCGACGACGGAATCGTCGGGGCCGTCGGCGCCGGTATTCCACCGGCCCGCACCCGGCGTACCGGTCATTGGGCCCACCGCCCGCTAGCGGCCACGCAGCGCGCCCCGGTGAAGTCCACCATCGCCACGTCAACGGCGACGGCGTCCTCGGCGAAGCGTCGCAACACCGCGCGAACCCGACGGCAGAGCAGGTCACCGGCGGGGCGGAGCAGGCCAGCGGCCTCCCACAACTCGTACGCGTGCCGACCGGTATTGGCGGCGGTGACGGCGGCGGCCAGGTCGGTGGTGCCGCCCGCCTCGACAGTGACCGCACCGAGCAGCGACAGGTCCACCTTGGAGCGGGTGTAGTGAGTCATCAGCACCCCGGCGGCCAGCTTGGCCAGCTTGCCGGCCATGCCGACGAAGGCCACCCCGGACAGGCCGTGGCTGACCGCGGCGGTCACCGCCGCACCGGTGAAGTCCCCGACCTCCACAAAACACACCTCCGGCAGCTCCGGCAGCAGCTTTCGGGCCGCCCGCTCGGTCCGCCCGCCCGTGCAGAGCACCACCGTCGACTCTCCCTGCGCAGCCGCCACCTGTACGGCCTGCACCACGCTGGCCCGCCAGGACGCGGTGGAGAAGGGTCTGACCACGCCGGTCGTGCCGAGAATCGAGATCCCGCCGAGGATGCCGAGCCGACGGTTCGTGGTCTTCCGGGCCATGATCTCGCCACGGGGGACGCTGATCACCACCCGGACGCCGAAGACGGCCAGGTCGACCAGCTCGGCGACCGCCGCGCCGATCATCTGGCGCGGGGTGTCGTTGATCGCCGGTCCGCCGACCGGCAGTCCCAGCCCCGGCTTGGTCACCGTGCCCACCCCGGTTCCACCCTCCAGAGCCAGTCCGGGGACCCGCCGCCAGCCGACCGTGGCGGTCAGCTCGGCGCCGTGGGTGACGTCCGGGTCGTCGCCGGCGTCCTTAACCACCACCGCCTCGGCGCCGACCGCCGTACGGTCGCAGCGGGCGACCGGGAAGCGCACCCGCCGCCCGGCCGGCAGTCCAATCTCGACCTGCTCCGGTGTCACGCCGGTGACCAGGGCGGTCAGCGCGGCCTTCGTCGCGGCCGTCGCGCAGGCGCCGGTGGTCCAGCCGGTACGCAGCGCCACGGGCCGGACCTTCGCGGTACGCGGCAGGTCCGGCTCGCGCAGCGGCGGCACATCGTAGGCCATCAGGTCGGCTGATCCGCCCGCTCCGACCCCGGCCCCGCCGGGCGGGAGCGGCCCGGACCGCTGGCGTTGGACTCGCCGGCCCTCGACACCGCCCGATCGGTGCCCTCCCGACGAAGGGCGGCCCGCGCGGCCGGCTCCGCCCGCCGGTGACCGTGGAAGTGCCCCGGATGGTAGAGATGCGAACGGGTACCGGCGGCCGCCAACGCCGGCCCAACCAGGATGAGGGTGTGCTTCCAGAGCCGGTTTTCCTTGACCGTCGCCGCGAGGGTGCCGACGGTGCAGTGCGCCACCAGCTCGTCCGGCCAGGTCGCCTGATAGGCCACGACCGCCGGGGTGTCGGCCGAGTACCCCCCGGCGAGGAGCTCGGCCTGCACCTGGCCGGAGCGCGCGGCGGAGAGGAACAACGCCATCGTGGTGCCATGCCGGGCGAACTCGCGCACCCGCTCACCCGGCGGCATCGGCGTCTTCCCGCCCTCCAGGCGGGTGAGGATGACCGACTGCGCGACCTCGGGAACGGTCAGCTCCCGACCGATCCGGGCGGCGACCGCGGTAAACGAGGAGACCCCCGGCACGATCTCCACGGCCAGCCCGAGCGCCCGACACAGGTCAAGCTGTTCCTGCACCGCGCCCCAGAGCGCCGGGTCGCCCGAGTGAATCCGGGCCACGGTCAACCCCTCGGCGGCGGCCCGCCGGTACAGGGGTAGCACTCCCTCCATCGGCAATCGCGACGAGTCGACGATCTCGGCGTCCGGTCGGGCGTGGGCCAGCACGTCGGCGTGGACCAGGCTGGCCGCCCAGACCACCACGTCGGCGGCGGCGATCACCCGGGCCGCGCGCAGGGTCAGCAGATCTGGCGCCCCCGGACCCGCACCCACGAACCAGACGGTGCCGCTCACAGTTTCCCCCCTCGGCGGTCCCGACGGGCCGGGACCAGCAGTGTCGACAGGTACGGCGGGTCGTCGCCGGCCTCGGCGGCCGGACCGACGCGGTCGCCGGCCAGGCCCAACCCACTGCCCAGCACCGCGTCGGTGAGTCGACCCTGCCGGCGTAGCTCGGCCAGCAGCTCCGCGTGCCGCCGCCACCCCTTGTAGGCGACGACCGTGCCCGGCCCGGCGACCGCGTCGGCGAAGAGCGCCAGTCCGGCGGTGGCCGGCAGCAGGGTCAGCGGCTCTCGCCCCTCGCAGAGTGGAACTCCGCTTCGGGCGGCGAGCTCCTGCATCGCCGTGATGCCGGGGACGGTGTGCACGGCGACCGCCGGCCGTAGCTCGTGGAGGGTCTGCGCCAGGTAGCCGAAGGTGGAGTAGACGTTGGGGTCGCCGATGGTGGCGAAGGCCAGGGCCCGGGCCCCGTCGTCAACGGCGGTGGCGACCACCTGCGCGGCGGCGTTCCAAGCGCTCTCCCGCCGTTGGGTCACCCCACCCCGGTCGTCCAGGGCGAAGGGCAGTCGGCGCAGCCGCCCCGGCGGGACGTACGGGACGATGGTGGTCTCGGCCCGGCCGGCGATGTGGGCGCCCTCGGGCCGGTCCAGCACGGGTACGAAGACCACGTCGGCCTCGCGCAGCACCCGCACCGCGCGCACGGTGAGTAGCTCGGGGTCGCCGGGGCCCACCCCGACCCCGGTCAGCGTCGCGGTCACCGGGTCGCCGCCGTTACCAGCCGCTGGGCTGCTTGGGGATAGCCAGCCCAGTGGGTGTGCAGGTACGAGGCGTGGATCCGGCCGGCGACGAAGCCGTGCGCGGCGCCGTCCCAGCGCCACGCCGGCAGCTCACCGTGACCGGGTTCGGTGCCGGTGCGGTGGAACTCGTGCCCGCGGACCGGGTCACCCGCGGCGTGCGCCACCGAATCGGCGGCGGCGACGGCCGACCGGTAGCCAAGGGTGAGCCGTCCGGTCATTCGGGCGGTCAGGTCGAGTCGGCCGCACATTGGCACCCCATCCAGTTCGCGTCCCAGGTAGAGCAGGCCCGCGCACTCGGCCACCACCGGCCCGTCGAAGGCGGCCAGATCGGCGCGCAGCCCGGTGTTGGCGGCGAGCGCCTCCACGTGCACCTCGGGGAAGCCTCCGCCGATAACCACCGCCCGGGTTCCGGGCGGCAGCGCCGGATCGTGGAGCGGGTCGAAGGGGACGACGGTCCCACCGGCGGCGGTGAGCAGCTCGGTCGTCTCGGCGTAACCAAAGGTGAAGGCCGGGCCGCCGGCGACGGCGACCACCGGACGGTCGGACCCGGCCGAGCCACCGACGACGGCGGCCGGGTCCCAGGGCGGCACGGTCAGCGGTGGCGCGCTGCGGGCCAGCTCCAGCACCGCGTCGAGGTCCACCGTCGCTGCCACCAGGTCGGCCAACGCGTCGACCACGGCGATCGACTCGGCGGCCCGCTCCGCGACCGGCACCAGGCCGAGGTGACGAGCGGGGGCGGCGACCTCGGCGGCCCGGGTGACCGCGCCCAGCACCGGTACACCGACCTCGGCCAGGGCCTCGCGCAGCAACCGCTCGTGCCGGGACGAGCCGACCCGGTTGAGAATCACCCCGCCGATTCGCACCGCCGGGTCGAAGGCGCCCATTCCGAGGGCCAGGGCGGCGGCGCTGCGCCCCTGGGCGGTGGTGTCGAGCACGAGCAGCACGGGCGCGGCGACGAGCCGGGCGACGTGGGCGGTGGAGGCGTACCCGCGGTGGCCGACCGCACCGTCATGCAGCCCCATCACCCCCTCAATCACCGCGATGTCGGCGGGGCGGGGCACGGCCGCGCCGTGCCGCAGCAGACCGGCGACCCGCTCCTCCCCCACCAACCACGGGTCGAGGTTGCGGCCAGGCCGGCCGGCGGCGAGGGCGTGGTAACCGGGGTCGATGTAGTCCGGTCCGACCTTGTGTGGACTGACCGGGTGGCCCCGACGGCGCAGCGCGGCGAGCAGCCCGGTGGCGATCGTGGTCTTGCCGTGCCCGCTGGCCGGCGCGGCGACCACGACCCGCGGCAGTGACCAGGCGACGCTCACCATTCGATGCCCTTCTGGCCCTTCTGGCCGGCGTCCATCGGATGCTTCACCTTGGTCAGCTCGGCAACCAGGTCGGCGGCGGCCACCAGGCGGGGGTCGGCGTCCCGGCCGGTGATGACGACGTGTTGAAAACCGGGTCGGGCGGTGAGGGTGTCGACCACCTCCGCGACGTCCACCCAGCCCCACTTCATCGGGTAGGTGAACTCGTCGAGCACGTAGAGGCCGTACCGCTGGGCGGTCAGGTCGCGCTGGATCTGCCGCCACCCCTCGCGGGCGTCGGCGGCGTGATCGGCCGCGCCGTCGCGCTGGATCCAGGACCAGCCCTCACCCATCTTGTGCCAGCTCACCGGGGCGCCCTGACCGGTCTGCTCGTGCACCTCACCGAGGGCGCGGAAGGCGCTCTCCTCGCCCACCCGCCACTTGGCGCTCTTGACGAACTGGAACACCCCGATCGGCAGTCCCGCGGTCCAGGCCCGCAGCGCGAGGCCGAAGGCGGCGGTGGACTTCCCCTTCATGGATCCGGTGTGGACGATCAGCAGTGGGCGGTTCCGCCGCTGCCGGGTCGTGAGCCCGTCGGCCGGCACGTGCGTCGGCTTACCCTGCGGCATCAGCGCACGCTCCGCTCCGCGGCGTAGCCGGCGGTCGCCAACGCCGCCAACGGGGCGGTCGTCACGGTGGGCAGGGGGTGGTGGGCGGCGGCCAGCTGGGTGGCCAGGCGGCGGGCGAGGTCAAGGCGGACGGGGCCGGACTCGCAGTCCACGACGACACAGGGGGCACCGGTCGCGCGTAGCACCGCCGCCGCCCGCGCCGCGCGGGCCAACGGGTCCGCGCCGGCGGTGGCCCGACCGTCGGTCAGGACCAGGGTCAACGGTTGCCGGCGAGGGTCCCGCAGGCGCTCCACCCGCAGCAGCTCAGCGGCGGCGAGCAGGCCCTCCGCGAGCGGGGTACGCCCACCGGTGGGCAGCTCGGCCAGCCGGGTGGAGGCGGCGAGCACCGAGGCGGTGGCGGGCAACAGGACCTGCGCGCCAGCACCGCGGAAGGCGACCACCGCCACCTTGTCGCGGCGCTGGTAGGCATCGGTGAGCAGGGCAAGCACCGCGCCCTTGACGGCGCTCATCCGCTGCCGGGCACCCATCGACCCACTGGCATCCACCACGAAGAGCACCAGGTTGCCCGCACGCCCTTCCCGAACGGCCTCCCGTACGTCGACCGGGCGTAACCGCAACGGCCCACTGGTCCGCCCCCGGGTGACCTGTTCTGCGGCGGCGGCCCGGACCGTCGCCGGCAGGTGCAGCGCGCCGCAGCGCCCGGCCGGTACCCGAGCGCCGGTGGTGCGGCCCCGCCCGGTCCGCGCCCGCGACCGCCGGCCCGGCACTCCCTCGCCGATGCCCGGTACGGTGAGCAACCGCGCCCGTAGCCCGAGCTGCGGCGCGGCCACCCGGTGCGGGTCCCGGCTCGGATGCGGGTCCGGCCTCGGGTGCGGGTCCCGGCTTTGGCACTCGGACCGGGGTGCGCCGTCTTCGGGGAGCGCGGTCCGATCCGGACCGGACGGGTCAGCCGCGAAGCCGGCGCTGCCGTCGGGGTGGGTGTCTGCCGCGGAACCGATGTCCGACTCGGGCCCGGTGTCGACCGCCGGACCGCCCGCACCGCTGGGACCAGTACTCCCGCCCGGACCGCCGTCGGGTGTGGTGCCACCCCCCGGACCACCGTCGGGACCGGCGTCATCCCCTGGACCACGGCCGGGACCGGTGCCGTCGTCCGGGTCGTCGGGATGCTCCTCCTGCGCCCGGTTCAACGCCTCGTCGAGGCGCTGTTCGTCCAGTCCCGGCGGGTCGAACGGGTCTCGGCGGCGACGGTGCGGCAGGGCGAGCCGGGCGGCCACCCGAACGTCTTCCGCGGTCACCCGATCCCGGCGCTGCCAGGCGGCGTGCGCAACGGCCGTCCGGGCGGTGACGATGTCGGCCCGCATCCCGTCCACGTCGAAGGCCGCGCAGACCTCGGCGATCTGCCGCAGGGCCGCGTCGGTCAGCACCACCCGGTCCAGCCGGGCACGGGCGTCCGCCACCTGCCCGGCGACCGCCGCGTCCTCCCCGGCCCAGCGGGCGGCGAAGCCGGCCGGGTCCGCGTCGGCGTCGAGCCGGCGACGCACCACCTCCACCCGTACGGCCGGGTCGCGGCTGGCCGTCACCTCCACGGTCAGCCCGAACCGGTCGAGGAACTGTGGGCGCAGCTCCCCCTCCTCCGGGTTCATCGTGCCGACCAGCAGAAACCGGGCCGCGTGGCGGACCGACACGCCCTCCCGCTCGACGTGGCAGCGCCCCATCGCGGCGGCGTCCAACAGCAGGTCAACCACGTGGTCGTGCAGCAGGTTCACCTCGTCGACATAGAGCACCCCCCGATGGGCGGCGGCGAGCAGGCCGGGCTCGTAGGCGCGGACCCCGTCGGCGAGCACCCGCTCCAGGTCGAGCGCGCCGACCACCCGGTCCTCGGCGGCGCCGACCGGCAGTTCGACCAGCGCGGCCGGGCGACGTTCGGTCGCCGGCACCTCCGGGTGGGGCCCGTCCGGACAGCCGGGATCAGGCGTCTGCGGATCGCAGACGAACCGGCAGTCGGCGACCCGAACCACCGGCGGCAGCAGGGCGGCGAGGGCACGCACCGCGGTCGACTTGGCGGTGCCCTTCTCGCCCCGCACCAGCACCCCGCCGATCGCCGGGTTGACCGCGTTCAGCAGCAGCGCCAGGCGCATGTCGGCCATGCCGAGTACGGCCGAGAACGGGTAGTTCACCCCGGGCGCCTCCGGTCGCAACGGCCGTGGCACCCGCAGGCCCGGCTCACTCGTCGTGCTCATCCGCGATCCTCCAGATCACCCTCGCTGGCCAGATACGCCTCCCGGAGCCGGTCCAGGGTGCTCGGCTCCGGCTTTGCCCACAGCCCCCGGTCGGCGGCCTCAAGCAGTCGTTCGGTCATGCCGCGCAGCGCCCACGGATTGGACCGCTCCAGAAACTCCCGGGTCTCTTCGTCAAACAGGTACGCCTCGGCGAGCCGCTCGTACATCCAGTCGTCGACCACACCCGCGGTGGCGTCGTAGCCGAACAGGTAGTCGACGGTGGCCGCCAACTCGAACGCGCCCTTGTAGCCGTGCCGGCGCATCGCCGTGACCCACTTCGGGTTGACCACCCGGGCTCGGAACACCCGGCGGGTCTCCTCGCTGAGGGTGCGGGTCCGCACATCGTGCGGCATCGCCGAGTCGCCGACGTACGCGGCCGGTGCGGCGCCGGTGAGGTGTCGGACCATCGCCACCATCCCGCCGTGGTACTGGAAGTAGTCGTCGGAGTCGACGATGTCGTGCTCCCGGGTGTCCTGGTTCTTCACCGCCACGGCGATCCGCGCGAAGGCGCGTTCCATGTCGGTGCGGGCCTCCCGGCCGTCCAGCCCCCGCCCGTACGCGTAGCCACCCCACACCGCGTACACCTCGGCCAGGTCGGCGTCACTGCGCCAGTTCCGGGCGTCGATCAGCGGAAGCAGCCCGGCCCCGTAGGCGCCCGGCTTCGACCCGAAGATCCGCGCGGTGGCCCGGCGCTCATCGCCGTGCTCGGCGAGGTCTGAGGCCACGTGCGCCCGGAGGTAGTTGTCCGCGGCCGACTCGTCCAGCGCGGCCACCTGCCGTACCGCGTCATCCACCAGCGCCACCACGTGCGGAAAGGCGTCCCGGAAGAAGCCGGAGATGCGGACGGTCACATCGATGCGGGGGCGACCCAACTCGGCCAGGGGCACCACCTCGACTCCGGTCACCCGCCGGGACCGGTCGTCCCAGGTGGGTCGGCAGCCGAGCAACGCGAGCACCTCGGCGATGTCGTCGCCCTGCGTCCGCATGGCGCTGGTGCCCCACACGGTGAGCCCGACCGAGCGCGGGTACGCCCCGGTGTCGGCGAGGTGCCGGCTCAGCAGCGAATCAGCCAGGGCCACGCCGACGTCCCAGGCGTTGCGGCTCGGGATCGCTTTCGGGTCGACCGAGTAGAAGTTGCGGCCGGTGGGCAGCACATTGACCAGGCCCCGGGTGGGTGAGCCGGACGGCCCGGGGGGCACAAACCGCCCGTTGAGGGCGGCGAGGGTGTGTGCCAGCTCATCGGTGGTGCGCTCCAGCCGCGGCACCAGTTCGGTGGCGGCGAAGCGCAGCACCGCGGCGGCGTCCGGAATCGCCCGGCCGGTGACCTCGACGACGACGTCCTCGGCCCGGTCCGCCGGCCAGCCCAGCGTCTCCATTCCGAGGGCGAGGCGCCGGGCCAGGCCCTCGATCAGGTCGACGGCGTCGGCGGCGGTGCCGGCCGGACCATCGGCCACCTCGATCAACGCGACCGGGACCCGCACCCGGTCTCCGGGCGCGGCGAGCAGCGCGGACTCGTCCAGGCCGTAGCTGGCGGCGAGGGCCTGCCGCAGGCCGGGCAGGGCCCGGGTCCCGCCCCACACCTGGGGGGCACGCAGCACGGCGAGCACCAGGTTGACCCGCGCCTCGCCGATGGGGGCATCGGCCAGCACGTGCAGGCCGTCGCGGATCTGCACGTCCTTGACCTCGCAGAGGTAGCCGTCGAGGTGCATCACAAAGTCGTCGAAGTCGTCGGCGGCCGGCATCTCCGACTGGTGCAGGTCGTGGTGCAGCTCCGCGGTGCGCACCAGCTCCCAGATCTGTCCCCGTACGACGGGCACCTTCGCCGGGTCGAGCGCCTGCACGGTCGCGTACTCGTCGAGCAGCTGCTCCAGCTTCGCCAGGTCCCCGTACGTCTCGGCGCGGGCCATCGGCGGCACCAGGTGGTCGACGACGACCGCGTGCGCGCGGCGCTTGGCCTGCGTCCCCTCCCCGGGGTCGTTGACGATGAACGGGTACACCAACGGCAGGTCGCCGAGGACCGCGTCCGGGGCGCAGTCGGCGGCCAGCCCGAGACCCTTGCCCGGCAGCCACTCCAGGGTGCCGTGCTTGCCCAGGTGTACCACGGCGTCGGCGCCGAAGCCCCCCGCCGCGACGGGGGCGGCCAGCCACCGGTACGCGGCCAGGTAGTGGTGGCTCGGCGGCAGGTCCGGGTCGTGGTAGATGGCGATCGGGTTCTCCCCGAAGCCGCGGGGCGGCTGGATCAGCAGGACCACGTTGCCGAACCGAAGGCCGGCCAGGACGAGGTCGCCGCCGTCGGTATACAGCTCCCCTGGCGGCTCCCCCCAGTGGCTGACCATGCCGGCGCGCAGCGGCGCCGGTACCTCGTCGAACCACCGCCGGTACGTCTCCTGCGGTACCCGTGCGCTGGCGGTGGCGAGCTGCTCGGGGGTGAGCCACTCGACGTCGTGGCCGCCGGCGGCGATGAGGGCGTGGATGAGGGCGTCCCCGTCGTCCGGGACGGGTGCCGCGCCGAGGTCGTAGCCGGCGGCGGCGAGCGCGGCGAGCAGCCGCACCGCGCTCGCCGGGGTGTCCAGGCCGACGGCGTTGCCGACCCGGGAGTGCTTCGTCGGGTACGAGCTGAGCACCACCGCCACCCGCTTGCCGGCGTTCGGCCGGTGCCACAGCCGGGCGTGCCGAACGGCGATCCCGGCCACCCGGGCGGCGCGCTCCGGGTCCGGCGCGTAGACCGACAGCCCGTCGGCGTCGATCTGTTTGAACGAGAACGGCACGGTGACGATCCGCCCGTCGAACTCGGGGATCGCCACCTGCATCGCCGCGTCCAACGGGGACAACCCGGCGTCACTGTCGGCCCACTGCTCCCGCGTGCTGGTGAGACAGAGCGCCTGGATGACCGGCAGGTCGAGGGTGGCGAGCGCGCCCACGTCCCAGGCGTCCTCGTCGCCACCACCGGCCGCGTCGGCGGCCACGGTGCCTCCGGCGGCGAGCACGGTGACCAGCAGCGCGTCGCAGCGGGCGAAGAGCTCCAGCGGGCCCGCGCCGGCGGTCAGCCCGCGCAGCGAGCCGCAGAAGATCGGCGCCGCGTTTCCTCCCGCGGCCTCCACGGCATCGGCGAGTGTGTCCACGAAGGCGGTGTTACCGGCCAACGCGTGCGCCCGGTAGAAGACGATTCCGACGGTGGGTCGGGCCGGGTCGGTCGCCCGTTCACCGTGCATCCCGTACACCGGGGTCGGTGCGGGGGGCGCGAACCCCTCGCCGGTGAGCAGCACCGTGTCGGAGAGGAACCGGGCCAGCTGCGCCAGGTTCTCCGGACCCCCTTCGACCAGGTAGGACAGGGCTTGGGTGGTCACCCCGGAGGGCACGGTGGAGGCGGCGGTCAGCTCGGCGTCGGGGACGCTCTCCCCGCCCAACACCACCGTCGGCACGTCCGAGGCGAGGACCGCGGCCAGCCCGTCCGGCCATGCGGCCCGGCCGCCGAGCAGGCGTACGACGGCCAGGTCCACGTCGTCGAGCAGTTCCGGGACGCCGTCAACGGCCACCCGGGTTGGGTTGGCCAGGCGATAGTCGGCCCCGCTGGCCCGCGCGGCGAGCAGGTCGGTGTCGGCGGTGGAGAGCAGCAGAATGCGCACGGCAAACTCCGGAAAGTGACGCCCGCGCCAGGGTGCGGGCGATCAGCGAGACGGGAGACGGTTCGGCTTCACGGCGCCGTCCCGGCCACCCGACCGGGCGGCCGACTGGGCACGCGTCCGGCAGCGATCAGCCGTGAGTAGCGGGGCCGCGAACGACGGCGCCGATCACGGCAGCGGGGCGGTTCTCGACGGTAGGGCCGATCGCGGCAGCCGGGCCGATCGCGACGGCGCTGGACCGCAGACCGATCGCGGGCATCACGCCACCCGCCGGGCCAATGCGACAGTTATCGATAGATAGAACGCTACGCGTCATCGGGTCCTCCTCGGGTATCCACGCCCTGGGGTGCACCGACGGCCGAAGTATCCTGGCTCCCGGATCGACGCTCACCCCCGGCCTTCCAACCGCGCAACGCACGATCGTGGCTCTGCAAGGAGGATCACTCCCCGGTGACAGTGGCGGGACCGCGCCGGATTTACACCGGCTTCCTTCACTGCCGTCCGGCCGCGAACTCTGCCACACCACTACGCCGCGGTCAACGCCGCCGGGGGGGAGCACCGATCGACCGGCGCCGAAGGCATGGCCCCGAAGAACGCGGCGGCTACCGAAGGCGCCGTTCCGGGTGGGCCCGGTTCCAGGCGCGCATCCGCTCCGGATAGCCCACCTTGGCCGCTTCGTACAGCGGCAGGGCCAGCCGGCGGGCGAGCTCCGCGGCAACCCGTGGCGACCTGGTACGGCGGCGGATCCACTCACCGTCGTGAGCGATCGCCACCACCGTCGTATCCGTCGCCGTCGTCTCCGGCTCCAGGTAGAACTCGACGCCAGTCCGGCTGGCGACGAACTGCTCCAGCGCCACCAGGTCCGCGCGGGTGCCCTCCCGGTCAAGCTTCGTCGGCACCCCGTCTGATCCCCAGGTACGCGACCGCTTCCGACTGAACCAGCCCATGCCGCTCCTCCTTGACGTTCCAGTGCCGCCGGCCTCCAGTGCACCACCCTTGGCTGAACGCCATCTGTACGCCCCCTGAGTCCGTGCTGAGGGTACGCCGGGAGCGGGTCGGAGCCAGGTCCGCGGGGCCGGCCGGCTCACCGCCCCGGGGGCGGGAGTGAGGCGTGCGTCACCGCGAGCACGAGCCGGTCCCAGGAGTGGGTCAGACTGCGGCCGGTGAGCTCGGTGAGCCGGCGGAGCCGATGGCGCATGGTCTGCGGGTGCAGTCCGACCGCGGTCGCGGCCTCGACCGCCGACCCGTGGGTGAGGTACGCGTGCAGCCCTTCGAGCAGGTGGGCGTTGGCGGGGGTGAGCACCGGCCCGAGGACCGCGGCGTGCAGCGCAGCACGGTCAACAGGAGGCGCGCCGTGCAGTACCGCGACGGTGAGCGCGTCGCCGCGGTCGAGGACGGTCCGGCGGGCGAACGCCGCCACCGGTGCGTGCTCGAGCGCGGCGACCGCCGCCCGGTAGTCCTGGGGCAGGGTTGCCGGGGAAGCGCCGCTGATCAGACAGGCCCGCCAACCGCCGGCGGCCACCGCCGTCACCACCGCGGACTGATCGTGCTCGTCCGGGAGCAGCAGGACACCCGCGCCGGCCCGCATCGTACTCAGCAGCGCACCGGTACTCAGATCGACCGGGCCGTGGTCCGCGGCAACGACTGGGGCCTCAACGAGCGTGGCGACCCGGGCCGGGTGGGTCTCCGGGCTCATCGGGTCGCCGACGGCGAGGAGGAGACCGAAGCTGGCGGGAACGCGGATGTTGAGCTGCTCGGTACGGTCGGCGAGGGCGCCGGGCGAGGTTTGGCGACCGGCGAGCAGATCATGCAGGAATTCTTCGATCAGTTGGCGCCGGTCGGTAATCAACTCGGCGGCCTTGTGCTGATAGCCGTTGGCCAACGCCTCGGACAGCTCGTCGAGCGCGGCGACGAGGGCCTGCACCAGCGCGGCGAGGTCGACGACGGTCAGGCCGGGCGGGGCGTGCTCGGCGATGGCGTCCGTGATGACAGCTGCCGCGACCCGATAGGCGCGCAGCACCGCCAGCAGTGGCCGGCCGTCGGTGGCGCGGGTGGCGCCGATGCCCCGAAAGCGGCTGATGTCCCGGGCGGTCAGCCGAGTGCCGTCGACCCACATCTCGGTGAGCCGGGTGACGGCCCACTGGGCGATGGCCGTGACCTCCTGCAGTTGGGTGTCGCTGAGTCCGCGGTAGATCGGGACCTGGTCGACGACCGCGCCGACCATCTCATCCACGAGCATTGAGCTACGCTCGGTGAGCATCCGATGCACGAACAGTCGTTCCGCGAGGCCCACCCCGGTCACCGCCCCTCGCACTGCCAGCCGGCCCGACCATCCCCGAACCGCGCGGGTTGACAATACTCATGCTCACCCGGCGCGGAACTGGTGGCGTCACTCGATTGACTGCGGCACGGTGGGGCAACCCCCGGCGCCGCCCCGCTCCCCGCGATCGGCCCGGAAGCGGGTCAATGCCCGCCCCACCGATAGGAGGCATCCGTGGAAGCTGACGTCGTCGTGGTTGGAGCCGGTCTGGCCGGGCTAGTCGCCGCCGCCGAGGCAGCAGACCTCGGCCGGAGCGTGCTCCTCGTTGACCAAGAGGGGGAGCAGAACCTGGGCGGGCAGGCGTTCTGGAGCCTGGGCGGGCTGTTCCTGGTTGACAGCCCCGAGCAGCGGCGGATGGGCGTTCGGGACTCCCTCGAGTTGGCCCGGCAGGACTGGTTCGGCAGCGCCCAGTTCGACCGCGACGAGGACCGGTGGCCGCGCGCCTGGGCCGAGGCGTACTTAGAGTTCGCCGCCGGAGAGAAACGGTCCTGGCTGCGGCAGTACGGGCATCGCTTCTTCCCGGTGGTCGGCTGGGCCGAACGCGGCGACGGTCGGTCCCATGGGCACGGCAATTCGGTTCCGCGGTTCCACATCACCTGGGGCACCGGACCCGGTGTGGTGGAGCCGTTCGAGCGACGGGTACGGGCGCACGTCGACACCGGACGGATCCGGTTCGCGTTCCGCCACCAGGTTGACGGGCTACTCGTGGAAGCCGGTGCGGTGGTCGGGGTGCACGGCAGCCGGCTGGAGCCGACCACGGCCGAGCGCGGCCGACCGAGCAGCCGAACCGTGGTCGGCGAGTTCCAGGCCCGCGCCCAGGCCGTCATCGTCACCAGCGGCGGGATTGGCGGCAACCACGACCTGATCCGCCGGGCGTGGCCGGCGCGGCTCGGCAGCCCGCCGAAGCGGATGGTGGCCGGAGTGCCGGCCCACGTGGACGGCCGGATGCTGGGCATCGCCGAGGAGGCCGGCGCCAACATCATCAACCCGGACCGGATGTGGCACTACGTCGAAGGGTTACGGAACTGGGATCCGATCTGGGAGAACCACGGAATTCGCATCCTGCCCGGACCGTCCTCACTCTGGCTGGACGCCGCCGGCAACCGGCTGCCGGCCCCGTACTTCCCCGGCTTCGACACCCTCGGCACACTGCGTCACCTACGCCACAGCGGCTACGACTACTCCTGGTTCCTACTGACTCAGAAGATCATCGAGAAGGAGTTCGCTCTCTCCGGCTCCGAGCAGAACCCGGACCTGACCGGCAAGGACCTCAAGCTGCTGCTGTCCCGGGTGCGGGCCGGTGCTCCCGGCCCGGTCGAGGCGTTCAAGCGGCACGGCGAGGACTTCGTCGTCGCGGACACCCTCGACGACCTCGTCGCCGGGATGAACCGCATCGCCGACCCGGACGTGCCGGCGATCGACCTGGGCCGGATCCGTACGCTCGTCGCCGAACGGGACCGACAGCTCACCAACACATTCAGCAAGGATGCTCAGGTCAAGGCGATCCGCTCCGCCCGCACGTACCGCGGTGACCGGCTCCTGCGGGTCGCCGCGCCGCATCGCCTCCTGGATCCGAAGGCCGGACCCTTGATCGCCGTACGGCTCAACGTCCTCTCCCGCAAGACCCTCGGGGGGCTGGAGACCGACCTGGACGGTCGCTGCCGGACCCGCGACGGCGACGCTTTTCCCGGCCTCTACGCCGCCGGCGAGGTCGCCGGGTTCGGCGGTGGCGGCATGATGGGCTACAACGCCCTGGAGGGCTCGTTCCTCGGCGGCTGTCTCTTCTCCGGCCGGGTCGCCGGTCGCGCCGCCGCCCGCCAGATCAGCTGACGGGCGACGCCCGGCGGGGCCGCCGTTGTTTGCGAGGTAGACGTCCACCGTCCGTGGAGAACGCCGACCGGCACCGCAGTTGGGCGCGGTCCGGATGCCCGGTCAACTGCGGGCGGCCTCAACGGCCGGCTGGGCGAAGATTTCGAAGGCCTGCCGCAGTGCGGCGACCGGGTCGCCCCGCGGGATGAACTCGTGGGTCACGTATCCGGGGTAGTCGAGCTCCCGCAGCGCTGCGGCGATCGCCCGCCAGTTCACCTCTTGGCGGTCGTCGAGTTCGGCTCTGCCCGGCACACCGGCCGCATGGACGTGGCCGATAAGCGGAAATTTCTCCCTTATTGTCCGAATCAGGTTACCTTCCATGATCTGCATGTGGTACATGTCATAGAGCATCAGCAGTGCCGGCGAGCCGACCTGTTCGATGACCGCCGCCGCCCAGTCCGTTGAGTCGCACTCCTGCCCGGGATGATCCACCTTCGTGTTCAGCGGCTCCAGCAACAGCCGCACATTGGCGGCCTCGGCTTCAGCGGCGAGGGGCGCCAGACCCTCGGCGCAGATGCTGACCCCATCATGCGGAGGGCCGGACCAGTCGCCCGAAACGACCGCAAGGTTGCGCACCCCTCCGGCGATCGCGATGTCCAGGTTGCGGCGCACCTCATCGGCCAGCACCCGATGATTGGCCCGATCACTGAAGCCGACCTCGACACACTCATGAACATCGATAGCCGTCAGTTGCAGGCCCAGGTCGTAGGCCTCCTGCCAGCGGTCGCGGGGCAGGAATTCGACGCCCTGGTAGCCGATGGTCGCGGCCTGTTGCAACAGGTCGGGCACCTGCTGCGGCGCCTCCGCGAACGACCACCAGGCGAAACTCTGCTTGATGCTCACGATGCCCCCAATTCCCTCATCGTGCGGGGTCCGGCGGTGGCTCGGGCAGCGGCCGGGTGGCGTCAACACCACCCTTGGCTGTCAACGTACGCGCCGCTGCTCCGGTACGAGGCCGGATGTCCGAAGTCGGCGGGGAACACCTGCCGGTCAATCAGCTGGTGCCCGCCCCGGCCGGCACCGGCCGCCATCCTCGGCCGCCCGCCAGATCAGCTGACGGGTGCAGCCCCCAACCAGGCGGCAGCGGCACCGACAAAGTGGTGCGCCAGGGGTCGGATCAACTGGGCCTCCGGACGACGACCTTCGACGATACTCACGGTGGCCCGAACGTTCGCCGGCCGCCAGTACGGTCAGCGAGGAGGGCGGGTCACCGGCAGCAACGCCAGCGACGGCAGTAGCAGAATCGGCACGACCAACAGGGCGTGCAGCGTCCCGACCCGGTCCCCGAGCAGGCCCAACAGGGGCGCTCCGGCGAGGAACGCGGTGTAGCCGATCACGGCCACCACGCTGACCCGGGCCGGGGCATGCTCCTCCTCGTCGGCCGCTGCGCTCATCCCCACCGGGAAGCTGAGGGCAATGCCAAGGCCCCACAACGCTACGCCGGCGACCGCGACCGGCCCGGAACCGGCCAGCACCGCCACGCTCGCGCCGACCACGGCAAGCAGGATCGTGGTGCCGAGCACGGATACCCGGCCCCAGCGGTCCAGGGCGAGGGTGCCGACGGTCCGGCCGATGGTCATGCCGATCACGAACACGCCGTAGACGGCGGCTCCGGCCGCCTCGGTGACGCCGTAGCCGTCCACGAATGCGACCGCGACCCAGTCGGTGGCAGCCCCTTCGCTGAACGCCGCGACCAGTACAAACAGACCGATCAGCAGGGTCCGTGGTTCCCGCCAGGCGGCCAGCAGCGCCCGGCGGCGGGCTGCCGGGGAGGCTCCGTCGGCGGCCGGCGTTGTCTCGGAGACCGGTAGGAAGGCCCGGGCGCCAAACACCGCGCCGACCAGCACCACCCCGGCGGTCAGCGGCAGGTGGACGGCCACCGCCAGCCCCACCTGGGCGGCCACCGCACCGAGGCCGGCCCCGGCTACCGAGCCCAGGCTCCACGCGGCGTGAAACCGAGGCATGATCGTGCGGCCGAGCCGTCGCTCAACGGCAGCGCCCTCGATGTTCATCGCGACATCCCAGGTGCCGGTGCCATAGCCGAAGGCGAAGAGGCCCACCGCAACCCCGGGCAGCCAGGCGGCCGTGCTGGCGAAGACACCGGCGGTCCCCAAGCCCACGGAGACCAGAAGGGCCCCCAGCGCCACCGTCCGGGCGGTACCCAACCGCTGGGCGACCAGACCGGAGGTGGGCATTGCCACCACCGCTCCCGTCGACATGGCGAGCAGCAGCAGCCCGAGCCGACCCGCGCTGAGGTCGAGTGCCTCTCGGACCGCCGGTATCCGGGCAAACCAGGACCCGATGGCGAGTCCGTTGAGGGCGAACGCCACCGCGACCCCGGTGCGGGCGGCCAGCACCGACCGAGGGCGGGCAGCGGGGGCGACCGGAGTAGTAACGCTGTTCACGACAGGGGTCCTCTCGCGCAAAGTGATCAGGGCGGACCGCACGAGCACACCCCTGAGAACGTTCTCAGTGCAAACCAAAAAGTCTTCGCAGGCCATCGCCGTCGAGCCGAGCAATAATGTCCTGACCACACGTCGCCCGACGGCGGGAACGGGGAGGGGATCACGATGCCGGCACCGCAGCGCGCGCCGACGCTGGCGGATGTGGCGCGGGCGGCCGACGTCTCCCGGGCCACCGCCTCTCGGGTGCTCGCCAAGAACGGGTACGCCGCGGCCCACACCCGCGACCGGGTCACTGCCGCCGCCGAACAGCTCGGCTACATGCCGAACCCGGCCGCCCGCGCCCTGGTCCGCGGCACCGGTGTGCGGCTGGACACAGTGGTCCACGGCACCTCGCCCCGGGTGCTCGAAGACCCGTACGTCGACCAGGTGGTCGGCGCCGCCGCCCGGGTCTGCGCCCCGCACGGCGTCGGCGTGGCCCTACACTGGCTGCCGACCCGGGACCTGGCCCAGTTGCGCCGCCTCGGCGAGCAGCGCGGAGTGAGCGGGCTGATCCTGGTCAACACCACTCCCACGGTCCTGGCCGCCGTGCCCCCGACGCTGAGGGGCCGGGTCGCCTCGCTCGGCGTCGGCTCTCCCCTGGTGGCCTCCTTCGACATCGACAACGGCGGCGGCACCACAGCGCTGGTGGAGCACCTGTACGCGACTGGCCGCCGCCGCATCGCCATGATCAGTGGTTCTCGCTGGCTACCTTGCGCCGGCCGCTCGGTGCGCGCCTACCGGGCGGTGCTGCGAGCGGCCGGCCTGCCGCCCCGGCTGGTTCGGGGTGACTTCACCGCGGACCGGGGACGTGCCGCGGCCCGGGAGGTTCTGGCCCGCTGGCCGGACACCGACGCCATCGTCGGCGCCAGCGACGTGACCTCGTTCGGCGTGATCAACGGGCTCCTTCGCGATGGCGTCCAGGTCCCCGGGGACATCGCGGTGACGGGCTTTGACGACACCCCACTGGCCGCGATGACCAACCCCTCGCTCACCACGTCCACCCACCCGGTGGCCGGAATCGCGACAGCCGCCGTGACCGCCGCACTCAACGGCGAGGCGGTCCTACCGCCAACGCTCTTTCCGTCCCGCCCGGTGCACCGGATGAGCGGCTGACGCAACGCGCTTCTCCGCAAAATAGGCGCGGTGATAGCCTCCCGCTTGGCCAGCACAGTCCTGGTTTCCACCTTTCACCCCAGAAGGAAGTTGCGATGACGGGCACTCCAGCTGATCCGGATGTCCTACATCCAATGCCCGGACAACCACGTGTGGTGCTGCTGAAGCCACTGATCACCTCGCCACTGATCGAAGTCGGGGAGTTCACCTACTACGATGACCCGGACGATCCGACCGCCTTCGAGGTTCGCAACGTTCTCTATCACTACGGGCCGGAGCGACTGGTAATCGGGAAGTTCTGCGCGCTGGGCGAGGGCGTACGGTTCATTATGAACGGCGCCAATCACCGCATGGACGGGCCCTCAACCTTCCCGTTTCCGATAATGGGTGGCTCCTGGAGCGAACACTTCGATCTCATCACCAACCTGCCCGGACGGGGTGACACGGTAGTCGGTAACGACGTGTGGTTCGGCTACCACACCATGGTTATGCCCGGCGTCCACATCGGTAGCGGGGCGATCGTTGCTTCTGGATCTGTTGTCGTTGACGATGTCCCCGAATACAGCATCGTCGGCGGCAACCCGGCCCGGGTGATCCGCCGCCGCTTCCACGAAGTGGAGGTTGCCCGGCTGATGGCGCTTGCCTGGTGGGACTGGCCGTTGCAACACATCACCGATCACATTCGCACGATCATGTCCGGCAGCATCGACGCCCTGGAGACCGTGGCACCGCCACAGAGCTGATGAGTCTTGTCCACCGGCAACAGCGGCGCGAGGCTGCTGCGGGGGTGAGGCGCATCCGTCGTCCGCGATGAGGTCGGGTGCTTCCGGTTTTCTCGCTTCGGCGATTACTCGGGGTGTCCGCGAGGAGGGCGGGTGGCTGGCACCAACGCGACCGACAACAGCAGCAGAATCGGTACCACCAGCAGGGCGTGCAGCGCCCCGACCCGATCCCCGATCACGCCGAGCAAGGGCGGGTCGGCGAGGAAAGCGGTGTAGCCGATCGCGGCGACCACGCTGACCCGGGCCGGTGCGCGCTTCTCCTCGTCGGCCGCCGCGCTCATCCCCACCGGGAAGCTGAGCGAGCCGCCGAGGCCCCAGAACGCCACGCCGACGGCCGCTACTGGCTCGGAATCAGCCAGTACCGCCATGCCCACGCCGGCCACCGCGAGCAGGATCGCACCGCTGAGCACCGGCACCCGCCCCCACCGGTCCAGGGCGAGGGTGCCGGTGGTCCGGCCAATGGTCATGCCGACCACGAACACCCCGAACACGACGGCCCCGGCCGCCTCACTGACGCCATACCCATCAACGAACGCAATCGCGACCCAGTCGGTGGCGCTCCCCTCACTGAACGCCGCTACCAGCACAAACAGGCCGATCAGCAGGGTCCGTGGCTCCCGCCAGGCCGCCAACAGCGAACGACGGCGGGCCGCCGGCGACACCTTGCCGCCGGCCGATGTCGTCTCGGCAGTCGGCAGAAACTCTCGAGCGCCGAAGACCATCCCGACCAGCACCGCCCCACCGACCAGCGGCAAGTGGAGAGCCAACACCAGCCCCACCTCAGCGGCCACCGCACCGAGAGCCGCGCCCGCCACCGAACCCAGGCTCCACGCCGCGTGAAACCGCGGCATCACCGTACGACCGAGCCGCCGCTCAACCGAAGCACCCTCGATGTTCATCGCGACATCGCAGGTACCGGTGCCGTAGCCAAAGACAAACAGCCCCACCGCCACCCCAGGTGACCAGCCGATCGCGCTCGCACAGACACCGGCTACCAGCAGTCCGACCGAGAGCGTCAGCGTCGCCACCACCACCGTCCGGGCGGTACCTAGCCGCTGGACGACCAGACCAGAGATGGGCATCGCCACCACCGCACCGACCGACATCGCGAGCAACAGCAGCCCGAGCCGGCCCGCGGAGAGGTCCAGCGTCTCCCGGACCGCCGGCACCCGGGAGAACCAGGACCCGATAGCGAAGCCGTTGAGGGCGAACACCACCACGACCCCAGTCCGGGCAGTCAGCACCGACCGAGCGGCGGCCGGGGCGACGACGCTACTCACGGCTGGATCCTCTCGCACTGTCAGCCGAACGCCGGTCGGCACGCCGCGCCGCTGCCGCCCCACTGGCCCGGTCCTTGTTAACGTGAGTACGCGGCGACACCGCACCTGCCAGCACTCCCCTCGTACCTGGCACCGACCGCATCACCCTTCGGCCCGGCGGACCGGTTGACGGACGAGGGAGGCGACATGGCCGACGGCCCGACGGCAGAGGCGCCCCCGCCGGCCGTACGCCAGGCCGCGCCGGACGCCACGCAACCTGGCCGCTGGGCCCGGCCGGTGCGGGCGGGCCGGCGGAGGGCGGCACGGCTGGCAGCCGGAGCGCGGCGAGTGACCGCCCGGCTGGCACCAGCGGCCCGTCGGTTCGCTGCCCAGCTGACCTCAGCGGCCCGGCGACTCGCCGCCCGGCTGGCACCGGCCGCCCGGCGGCTGTGGCGGTGGCTGCTCACCGTGGCCCGTACGGTCGACACGGCCGCGAAGCAGGGGCCGGCCCCACCCCCGCCACAGGATCCGATCGAGCGGCGGGAGCCGGCCGGGCCGATCACCGTCTTCGCCCGGGGCTACGTCTTCACCTTCACCATCCGCGCCGACCTCACTTGGCGTTCGCAGGGACTGCGACCAGATCAGCTGGCCTGGTACACCCACTACTTTCTACCCGCGGCCACCCAACGGCTCACCAACATCGCCGCCGATCTCGCCCGCACCGTCGCACCGCACCGGGCCGGCGAGCTGGAAGCGCAGCTGCAGCGGAAGCTCGCCGGGCAGGGGCCGTGGTCATTCGCGCGCGGCGGTCAGACGATTACCTGCCAGCCCGAGGCATGGGTGCAGCTCGACGAGCGAGTCCGCCAAGCCCTCCAGCCCTACTGGGAACGCGTGATCGCGCTGGACTGCCGGCACGAGGAGCTGCTGCGCCGCGCCCGCTACGCCGAGCAGCTCAACCGACGCTGGTCGGCGATCCTCGCCGACCTGCCCGACACCGACGCCCCGGAGGCGGTCCGCGAGGAACTGGCTCGCGCCCGGGAACGGACCCTCGCCGAGCAGCGGGCCGCCGCGCGATGGAGCGGCGAGCTGCTACGCCAACGCCACACCGGCTCGGAGGCCGAAGCGGAGCCGGAGCCGGAGGTCTCCGGTTAACGGCCCAGAATGGAGCTGGGGGCCACTCAGCTGGGGACGTCACGGCGGCGGAAGCCGGCCAGCCCGGCGGCGAGCAGCGCACCGGCCACGGCGACAAGCAGCACCAGCGGCAGCGTGGTTGCCTCGACCGCCGGCACCGCGGGGACATGGGTGTACGGCGAGAGGTTGAGCACCGCCTGCGGCAGGTCGAGCACCGCGCCGAGCTGCCCCAACAGCAGTAGCCCGATCAGCACCGCCCAGGACAGCGACACCGACCACCGGGGAACCAACCCGAGCAGCGCGGTCACCAAGCCCGCCACCACCAGCAATGCCGGTAGCAGTAGCAGCCCGGCTCCGCCCAGTTCAAGCGCGTACCGGCCCGGATCGCCGGCTGCGAGTCCGTAGCCGAGGCCGGTCGCGAGCCCGGCCAGCAACACGAGGACCGCCGCGCCCAGGACGGCGCCCACCACCTGCGTTGTCAGCCAGCGAACCCGGCCCACCGCGGTCGCGAGTACCGCCTCCAGAACGCCGCCGGACTCGTCGGCGCGGGTACGCAGCAACGCCTGCACCACGTACGCGCCGATGGCCAACGCGAACATCCCCAGCATCGCGGCGAGGAACGCGTCAACCAGGTCGTCAACCCCGCCCCCCATCGCGGCGATCAGCTCGGCGGCGGTTGGATTCTCGGCGATCACGTCGTTGACCTCGTCCGCGGCGAAGCCCATCGAGACCCCGAGGACCACCACCGCCACCGACCAGCCGACCAGGGAGCCGCGGTGCAGTCGCCAGAGCAGTCCGCTCGGGCTGAGCAGGCCGGTGGCGGCCCGGGCCGGCCCCCGCCGGTCGCTGAGCAGGCCGGCGCCGAGGTCCCGCCGACGGGCGAGACCGAACGCGGCCAGGGTGGCGCCGATCAGCAACACGACCGGCAGGCCCAGAACCCACCACCGCTCGGCGCCGAACGCGCGTACCTGGTTGCCCCAACCGAGCGGGGAGAGCCAGGACGGCCAGGCGCTCACCAGTTGCAGGCCGTCCCGCTCACCGAGGACATCCCCGGCGGCGCGGAGCAGGAACGCCACCCCGACGGTGGCCGCGGCCAGCGCGTTCGCACCACGGGAGGTAGCCGTGAGCTGGGCGGCGACGGCGGCGACGGCGGTGAAGGCGACGCCGACCCCGCCGACCGCCCCGGCGGCGGCGAGGGATCCGGCCAGTGGCAGGCCGGCAGCCGCAAAGGCCAACCCGAGAAGTAAGGCGGCGGCGACGTTCGCCGCGACGACGACAAGCAACGGGGCGGTGAGCAACGCATGCCGACCGACGACCGCCGCACCGAGCAGCTCCGCCCGGCCGGTCTCCTCATTCTGTCGGGTGTGCCGGACGACGGCGAACGTGCTGACAAAGGCGACGAGCAGGGTTAACGTCAGGTACGCCTCGGCGACGACGATCGAGCCAAGTTCGGCGTTGAAAATCGGCCCGTTGAAGGCCCGCGCCACCACGCTGGTGAGCGCGGTATCGGCATAGCTGAGGCGAGCGGCCTCATCGGGGTAGAACTCGATGACACTGCCGGTGAGGGCGAACCCGAGCAGCGGCATACCGAGCAGCCAGGCCCCGAGCTTGATCCGATCGCGGCGCAGGACGAGCCGGGCCAGTCGGCCGGTGCCGGTGAATGCGCTCACTGGGCCTGCTCCGCGCCGCTGACGGCGACGGCCCGGCCGTCATCGGCCCCGTCGTAATGCCGCAGGAACAGCTCCTCCAGGGTGGGCGGCGCGCTCACCAGCGCCCGCACCTCGAAGCGGATCAGGTGGGCGAGCAACGCGTCGAGGTGCTCCGGCTCGACCTCCAACCGGACCCGACCATCAACGGCTTGGACCTCGTGCACGCCGGGTAGCTCCGCGACGCCGGTCAACGGGCGCACCGTCTCGACGGTGACCGTGGTGCGGGCGAGGTGCCGCAGCTCACTCAGGGAGCCGGACTCGACGGTACGGCCGGCACGGATGATGCTGACCCGGTCGCAGAGCGCCTCCACCTCGGCGAGCACGTGACTGGAGAGCAGCACCGTGGCACCGTTGCCGGTGAGGCGCCGAACCTCTTCCTGGAACACCGCCTCCATCAACGGGTCGAGCCCGGAGGTCGGCTCGTCGAGCACGTACAGCTCGACATCGGAGGCGAAGGCGGCGACGATCGCCACCTTCTGCCGGTTGCCCTTGGAGTAGGCCCGGCACTTCTTGGTCGGGTCGAGGTCGAATCGCTCCAGCAGCTCGTCGCGGCGGCGCTCGTCCAAGCCACCGCGCAGGGCCCCGAACAGGTCGATCGCCTCCCCGCCGGAGAGGTTGGGCCACAGGTTCACGTCGCCCGGGACATAGGCGAGTCGACGGTGCAGAGTCACCGCGTCGCGCCACGGATCACCGTCGAGCAGCCGCACCTTGCCGGCGTCACCGCGCAGCAGCCCGAGCAGGACGCGGATGGTGGTGGACTTTCCGGAGCCGTTGGGCCCGAGGAAGCCATGCACCTCCCCCGCCTCCACCTGCAGGTTGAGCTCGTCGAGCGCGCGGACCGCGCCGAAACTCTTCACCAGTCCGTCAATCGCGATAACGGTCATAGGATCTCCTGTCGCTGTCAGTTCGCGCTGGTTACGCGCATCCGAACCCACCTGGGTGAACCGATGGCCACCACCTTAGGAGTCCCGCGCCACGCTATGCCGATCTCGAATCCGGCTCGGAACTCGATCCGGGCCGACCGGTGTGCTCGTCGCCGGCCCGGCCCCGACGCCCGATGCTGGCCGCGGGAGAACAGCGCGGGTCCGACCGGCGGCGGGCAATAGGGCCAGGTTTGAGCGAGCCGATCACGGGTACCCGCCGCACCCGTCCGCGGGACGGGCCCGGGCCCACGCCCGGTGGCCAGGTGAGACGGTACGACGGGACGGTGGGCCATGGATTCGACGCTCGGCCACCGACCTGCCCGGACCGCCGGACAGCGGCCGGAGGGGCACTGAGCGTGTGCGGCATCAGCGGGGAAGCGCGTTTTGACGGATCGCGGCCGGACACCGACGCGGTGATCCGGATGAGCCAGGCGATGGAGTCCCGCGGCCCGGACGACACCGGCCACTGGACCGACGGCTGGGTAGCCCTCGGGCACCGCCGGCTCACCATTATCGACCTCTCCGACACCGGCGCCCAGCCGATGGTGCGCGAGGACCTCGGCTCCGCGCTGGTCTTCAACGGATGCATCTACAACTATCCACAGTTGCGTGAGGAGCTCCGGGCCGCCGGGCATACCTTCCGTTCCACCAGTGACACCGAGGTCATCCTGGTGGCGTACGCCGAGTGGGGGGAGGCCTTCGTCGACCACCTGGTCGGCATGTTCGCAATCGGGCTGTTCGACCGGATCCGTCAGCGGCTGGTGCTGGCCCGCGACCGGCTCGGCATCAAGCCGCTCTACCTGGCGGAGTCCCCCGGCCGCCTGCGCTTCGCGTCAACTCTGCCCGCGCTCCTGCACGCCGGCGACGTGGACACCGAAATCGACCCGGTTGCCCTGCACCACTACCTCTCCTGGCACTCGATTGTGCCGGCGCCGCGGACCGTGCTGCGCGGCGTCCGGAAGCTGCCCCCGGCGACGCTGCGGGTGGTCGAGGCGGACGGGCGCAGCCGCGAACGCGTCTACTGGCAGCCGGAGTACGCCCGCGACCCCGCCCACGCCGGCCGGGATGCCCGGGACTGGCAAGCAGCGGTCGGTGGCGCCCTGCGCGCGGCGGTTCGCCGGCGGCTGGTGGCGGACGTCCCGGTCGGGGTGCTGCTCTCCGGGGGCCTGGACTCCAGTCTCATCGTGGCCCTGCTCGCCGAGGCGGGCCAGCACCACCTGCAGACGTTCAGCATCGGGTTCGACAGCCGGGGCGACGAGGCGGGCGACGAGTTCCACTACTCCGACCAGGTGGCCCGGGCCTTCGGCACCGACCATCGGCGGATCCGGCTCGCCGACAACGACCTGCTGCCGGCGGTCCAAGCCACGGTTGCCGCGATGACCGAGCCGATGGGCAGCCATGATGTGGTGGCCTTTCACCTGCTCAGCGAACAGGTGGCCAAGCACGTCAAGGTGGCCCAGTCGGGGCAGGGCGCCGACGAGGTGTTCGCCGGGTACGGCTACCACCAGCCGCTCGTGACGGCACCCCGGGACGGGGCGGCGGAGGTCTTCGCCGCATCGTTCTTCGACCGCGACCACGCCGAGCTTTCCCGGGTTGTCAGTCCGGCGTACGCCCACGACCGGGACGCCAGTCGGGAACTGCTCGTCGCCGAGTTGGCCGCGCCCGGCGCGGAGACCGC
Source organism: Salinispora fenicalii (assembly GCF_000514815.1). Classification (GTDB taxonomy): domain Bacteria; phylum Actinomycetota; class Actinomycetes; order Mycobacteriales; family Micromonosporaceae; genus Micromonospora; species Micromonospora fenicalii. Next base: position 454,869 of record NZ_KI911471.1, on the reverse strand, counting down.
GTTGGACGCGGTGCTACGCCTGGATACCCACCGGATGCTCCCCGATGACCCGGTCAAGCGGGTGGACAGCATGTCCATGGCGTGGGGGCTGGAGGTCCGCACCCCCTTTCTGGACCAGGATCTGGTCGCGCTCGCCGCGGCCTGTCCGCCGGAGCACAAGGTGGCGCAGGGCGGCAAGGGCGTGCTCAAGGAGATCGCCCGGGAGGTGCTGCCGGCCGAGGTGATCGACCGACCGAAGGGGTACTTTCCGGTGCCGGCGCTGCGCAACGTCTCCGGGCGGGTGCGGGAGCTGGTGATCGACGCGCTGCGGGCACCGGTCGCCCAGGAACGGGGGCTGTTCCAGCCCGAGTACGTTGACGAACTGCTCGCCGACCCGGCGGCGATGCAGGCCGCGGCCGGCAGCAACAAGCTGTGGCAGCTCGGGCTGCTGGAGCTGTGGCTGCAGACACACCAGCGGTAGGACGGGCGGCCACACCACCAGCGGTAGGACGGACGGTTCGGCCAGGCGGCAGAACTGACGGTCTGGTCCAGCCAGCTCAGGCCGGGACGGGGCGGGTCTGTGCGGCCAGATGAGCCAGGACGGCGCGGACGTCGCAGCCGGTCCGCTCCAGAATCCGGCGCTGCCGTGCCGCACCGGTACCCTCGTCCCGGAGCCGAGTTAGCTGGTCGAGCACGTACCCCCGGTCGCCCTGGCGTTCCAGGGCGGGCGTGACGAGGGCGAACATCTCGTCCACCAAGTCCCAGGCCGGTCGGGCGTGCCCGGTACGAAGGTCAACAAGGTCACCGTCGAGCCCGTCGTGAGCGGCTCGCCAGTGTGCGGCGGAGACCAGGCAGCCGCGAATCCGGGTCGCGCGGACGCCGTCTCGGACCTCCGCGGCGAGAGTCGCGACGAGGGCTCGTACCAGCGCAGCCACCAGCACCGTGTCGTCAACCGTGGGACAGACGTCGCCAACCCGAACCTCGACCGTGGGGTACGCGACGGAGGGCCGGACATACCAGTAGACCATCCCGGCATCGAGCATGATCCCCGCCTTGATCAGATCCGCCACCGTGGCGTCGTAGTCGGCGGCCGAGTCGAAGTACGGGGTGGGGCCAATGCTCGGCCAACGCTCCAGCTGCATCCCCCGCCAACTCGCGTGCCCGGTGTCCTGGCCGTCGTGCAGCGGCGAGTTGACGGTGAGGGCCTGCACGACCGGCAACCACGGGCGCAGGTGATTGCAGACCTGGACCGCCAGTTCCCGGTCGGGCAGGCCGACGTGCACGTGGCAGCCGCAGACCGCCGGGTCGTGCGCGACCGGTCCGAACCGCCGGGACATCGCGTGGTAGCGGGGTTCGTCCGGTACGGTCCGGTGCGCCTCGTTCACCGGAGTCGCTCCCACCGCGACGAGGCGGGCGCCGGCGGCTTCGGCCGCGTGAATGGCGGCGGTGCGCAGCGCCACCAGGTGCCGCCGCAGCTCCGTCAGGTCGGATAGGACCGGCGTGACCATCTCGACCATGCTGTGTCGAAACTCCCGCCGGCTCTGCTCGTAGGCGGCGCCGGACAACCCGTCGAGTACCCGGGCGGCGATCGGCATGCTCTCTCCCGTATCGGAGTCCAGCAGCAGAAACTCCTCCTCGACCCCGAGGGTGAGGTTGTCCAGGTCGGGACGGTCGGTGGCCGGACGGTACGTCATGGCGATCGGCGTCCGTTCGTCGGGCGGCGCGCGATACGCCGCGTTGCCGGGGTGCCGCGATGACGGCTTCCCGACCGCGTTGCCGGGTGCCGCCGCGGTGACGATTTCCCGGCCGACGGGGCGGGAAACGCCCCGGCCGGTGGCAGCCGGTCAGGTCAGGACGCGGCGCAGCCGGCGCAGATGCCGAAGATCTCCAGGGTGTGCCCGACCTCGCTGAAACCATGCTCGGCCGCCACCTGGTCGGCCCAGCGTTCGACCGCCGGGCCGGCCACCTCCACGGTCCGTCCGCAGGACCGGCAGACCAGGTGGTGGTGGTGACGGCTCTGGCTGCACTGGCGGAAGAGCTGTTCGCCGCCGGGCAGCCGGGTGGAGTCGATCTCGCCGGCGTCCACCAGAAGCTGGAGGGTCCGGTAGACGGTGGTCAGGCCCACCCGGGCGTCGCGGTCGCAGAGCATCCGGTGCAGTTGCTGCGCCGTGTGAAACCCGTCAACCTCCCCGAGCAGTGCGAGCACCTCGGCCCGCTGCCGGGTGTTCCGGGTTGCGTTCGGAATCGTCCGCGGCACCGTACTCCCCACCATTTCACGTGTGCTGACCGCCGGGGCAGCTCCGGCGTACCCACATTATGCGCCGCCGGGTTAGACCCGGCCCGCGGCGTACACCGCGGCAGCGGGCCAGGCCCGTCGATCCCACCGCCGACGGGTCTGACCACCGGGTCAGGCATGCACGTCGGTGTCCGACTAGAGCCAGACCTCGCGGTTACGAGGAAATCTGGCTCCAGCACCTTGCAGCCGCCGGGGATGAGCGGGGCAGTGCCTCTCGAATGCAGACGCTAAGGTGACCGGGTGACGAGGTTTCGGATCGGGGAAGCGGCCGAGCTGCTCGGGGTGAGCGCCGACACCGTCCGCCGCTGGATCGACGCTGGGCGCATCCGGGCGGAACGCGACGAGCATGGACACCGCGCCGTGGACGGGGTGGATCTGGCGGCCTTCGCCCGCGCGCAGGCGGCCGAGCGCGACGAGCGCTCCGACGCCTCGTCGGCCCGCAACCGACTACGCGGCATCGTGGTCGGTGTCGTTCGGGACACCGTGATGGCCCAGGTCGACATCCAGGCCGGCCCGTTCCGCATCGTCTCCCTGATGAGCCGGGAGGCCGTCGACGAATTGGACCTGCGGATCGGCTCGCTGGCCGTCGCCGTAATCAAGTCGACCAACGTACTGGTCGAACGGGCTACGCCGCCGGCCGGCACCCGGGGAAGGCCGGCGCCATGAGGCCGCGTACCGCGGTCCTGGCCGGTGCCGTCGCGCTGGTCCTGGCCGGCTGTGGCACCCCCGGTGGTGAAGCCGCCGACGGTGACGTGACCGGCACGGTGACCGTCTTCGCCGCCGCGTCGCTCACCGCGACGTTCGACCGGATCGGGCGCGACTTCGAGGCAGCCCACCCCGGCAGCACCGTCGTGTTCAACTTCGCCGGCAGCTCCGCCCTCGCCACCCAGATCACCGCAGGGGCCCCGGCGGATGTCTTCGCCTCCGCCGCCCCGCAGCACCTGGAGGCCGTCACCACCGCCGACGGCACGCCGGCCGTCTTCGTCCGCAACCAACTCGTCATCGCGGTCGCCGCCGGCAACCCCGAGGGCGTACGAAGCCTGAATGACCTGGCCCGGCCCGGGCTGAAGGTGGCGCTCTGCGCCGAGCAGGTGCCGTGTGGGGCGGCGGCCCGCGGGGCGCTCGACGCCGCCGGTGTCGCGCTGACCCCGGTCACCCTGGAGGCGGACGTGCGGGGAGCCCTGGCGAAGGTACGGCTGGGTGAGGTGGACGCCGCCCTCGTCTACCGCACCGACACGCGGGCCGCCACGCCGGACGTGGCGGCGGTGGAGTTCCCCGAGTCCGCCCAGGCCATCAACGACTACCCGATCGCCGTGTTGGCCGACGCGCCGAACCCGACCGCGGCCCACGCCTTCGTGGCCCACGTCCGCTCCACCCAGTCGCGGGCGGTGCTCACCGAGGCCGGATTCCAGGCGCCATGACGCTCACCGAGCATCCGGTCCGCGGGCCGGTGGGCTCCCGCCGACCGCGCGGTGCCCCCCGACGAGGCGGTGGCGTCCCGATCGCGTTGCTGCTGCCGGCGCTACTCGGTCTGGCCTTCTTGACTCTGCCGCTGATCGGTCTGCTGGCCCGCACCCCGTGGAGCACTCTGCCGCAGCGGCTCGCCGAGCCCGGGGTGCTCGCCGCGCTGCGGCTGTCGCTACTCACCGCCACCCTGGCGACCCTGCTCTGCCTGCTGCTCGGGGTACCGCTGGCGTGGTTGCTCGCCCGGGTGGAGTTCCCCGGCCGACGGCTGGTGCGCGCCCTGGTCACCGTGCCTCTGGTACTTCCGCCCGTGGTGGGCGGGGTGGCCCTGCTGCTGGTCTTCGGTCGGCGCGGGCTGATCGGCGGCTGGCTCGACCAGACCTTCGGGATCACGCTGCCCTTCACCACCACCGGCGTGGTGTTCGCCGAGGCGTTCGTGGCGATGCCGTTCCTGGTCATCGCGGTGGAGGGGGCACTACGAGGTGCCGACCGCCGATACGAGGAGGCCGCGGCCACCCTCGGCGCCGGACGGTGGACCACGTTCACCCACGTCACCGTGCCGCTGGTCGGGCCGGGCCTGGCCGCCGGGGCGGTGCTGTGCTGGGCCCGCGCGCTGGGCGAGTTCGGTGCCACGATCACCTTCGCCGGCAACTACCCGGGCCGGACCCAGACCATGCCGCTCGCGGTCTACCTGGCGCTGGAGACCGATGTCGAGGCCGCGATCGTACTCAGCCTGATCCTGCTCGTCGTCTCGGTCGTGATCCTGGCGGGGCTGCGCGACCGGTGGATCAGCACACCGTGACCGGCTGCCTCCTGGACGCGCGCCTCGCGGTGGAGCGGGGCGACTTCCGGCTGGACGTACCGCTGCGGGTCGCCGCCGGTGAGGTGGTGGCGCTGCTGGGTCCAAACGGCGCCGGCAAGACGACCGCCCTGCGGGCGCTTGCCGGCCTGCAGCCCCTGACCGCCGGCCACCTCACGGTGGCGGGCAGTGACCTGGACCGGCCGGACCGGCGCACGTTCGTCCCCGCCGAGCACCGCTCGGTCGGCGTGGTCTTCCAGGACTACCTGCTCTTCCCACACCTGAACGTGCTCGACAACGTGGCCTTCGGCCCGCGCCGGCACGGCGCCAACCGGCGCACGGCCCGGCGCAGCGCCGGTGACTGGCTGGCCCGGGTGGGGATGGTCGCGCACGCCCGCCGGCGTCCCGGTCAGCTCTCCGGCGGGCAGGCGCAGCGGGTGGCGCTGGCCCGAGCGCTCGCGGTACGGCCGGCCGTGCTGCTGCTCGACGAGCCGCTGGCCGCCCTGGACGCCCGTACCCGTCTGGACACCCGCGCCGAGCTGCACCGGCACCTGGCCGCCCACTCCGGCGCCACCGTACTGGTCACGCACGACCCCCTCGACGCGCTGGTGCTGGCCGACCGGCTGGTGATCGTGGAGGAGGGCCGGGTTGTCCAGGAGGGGGATGCGGCCACTGTCACCGCCCGGCCCCGGACCGACTACGTTGCCCAGTTGGTCGGGCTGAACCTGCACCGGGGCCGGGCCGAGAACAACCACATCCGGGTCGCCGACGGGCTCCTGCTCACCGTCCCGGAGCGCCTTGACGGGGACGCCTTCGTCGCGTTCCGCCCCTCGGCGGTGGCGCTGCACGACGGCCAGCCCGCCGGTAGTCCACCCAACACCTGGCCGGCCACGGTCGCCGGGGTGCAGCGCCACGGTGACAACCTGCGGGTGCAGTTGGACGGGCCGGTCCAGGTGGCGGCCGACGTACCGCCTGCGACCGCGGCGACCCTGCGCCTGATTCCAGGGCAACGGGTGTGGGCCGCGGTCGAGGTGACGGAGACGCACGCCTACCCGGCGGGGTAGCGGACGTGGCCTACCGACGGGGTAGGCGCGCTCCGGGCCGGGTAGGCGCGCTCCGGGCCGGGCCGTCAGCTCCCCGGGCGGTACGGGGCGAGCGGGTTGGCCAGCGTCCCCACGAGTTGCAACGCCCCTGCCGGATCGGCGAGGTCAACCATCTGCTGGTTGTCCCGCAGCTGAAGCCGGTTGAGGCAGGAGAGCGCAAACTCGGGTGCGAAGAGGTCGTACCGCCGGGTCCGCTCGGCCAGGTGCGGCACCCGGTCCAGGTAGCCCGTGGCGGATTCGGCGACCGTCCGCCAGAAGGTCTCCTCCGGGCAGACCCCCGCCTCGACCAGCACGGCATTGAGGTGCCGCAGGAAGCAGTCGAGGACATCGGTGAAGATCGACAGCAGTCGCATCTCTTCCGGTACGTCCGCTCGGATCCGCTCCACCGCCGGGGGCAACGGCGCGTCGGCGCTCATCACCGCGATCTCCTCGGCGATGTCCTTGAAGATCACCCGCTCGACCACCCCCTCGTGCAGGACCAGAATGACGTTCTCGCCGTGCGGCATGAACACGAGGTCGTGCGCGTAGAAGGCGTGCAGCAACGGCACCAGGTAGGCGTCGAGGTAGCGGCGGAGCCAGGCCGCCGGGGTGAGCCCCGAGGCGGCGATCAGCGCGGCGGTGTGGGACCGGCCGTCCGGGTCAAGGTGCAGGAGCGAGGCCATGGTGGCCAGCCGCCGGCCCGGCGGCAACCCCTGCGCTGGGCTCTCCCGCCAGAGCGCCGCCAGCATCTTTCGGTACGGCGAGTAGCGATCCGTCGCCGCCTCGTACTGCCGATGCCGGTAGCCGACGGCAGCCCGCTCGCGCAGGATGGTCAGCCCGGTGCCGCGCAACACCTCGTCGCCGTCGATCAGGTCGGCGAGCCAGTCGTTGATGGCCGGGGTGGCCGCCATGTAGGCGGCCGACAGGCCCCGCATAAAGCCCATGTTCAGCACCGACAGCGCGGTCTTCACATAGTGCCGGCCGGGTTCGGTCAGGTTGAAGAAGGTCCGGATGGACTGCTGGGCCTGGTAGTCGTCCGGCCCCGCACCGAGGTAGACCAGGTGCCGGCGGGCCACCTCCCCGGCGAAGGTGACCGAGAGCTTGTGTCGCCACTGCCAGGGATGCACCGGGATCAGGTGATGGTCGGCGAGGTCCAGGCCGAGCTCGGCCAGGGTGGCAGCGAACCGGGCCCGGGTCGGCTCATCCAACTCGGTGCGGATCAGCGTGTCGTAGTCCAGCTCCGCCGAGCAGCTGAAGGTTGAGTGGTCGCGGTGCGCGGCGAGCCAGATCAGCCGCACCGGCGCGGCGGCCTCCGGCGCGTACTGGTGGTACTCGTCGGAGCTGAATCCAAGCCGGCCGTTGTTGGCCACAAAGCAGGGATGCCCCTCGGTCATCGCCGACTCCACGGTCTGGAATTCGGCGGTGACCAGCTTCTCCGCCGCCGGCCCGCCTCGGGCGAGCTTGTACGCGGTCCCAGCGAGGGTGGCGGTGATCTCCTCCAGGTAGACCGGCAGGACTCGGTCGGAGAGGCCGAGTGCGCCGCGCAGTTCCAGGCAGAAGTCGCCGGCGTCAATCGGCAGCTGCCCGGACTCCCCGTGTCGGGTGACGCTGTCGGGGTCGATCTGCCAGTGGTCCAGGGCGAGCAGCCGGGCGGTGAAGCGATACTCGACCGTGCCGTCGTCGCTACGGACGCGGTAGCGACCCGGCTCAGCCGGCATCGGCTCCGGGGTGAGCAGCCGTTCGTGGGCGAACTCGGCGAGAGCCTTGCGCACCAGCAGCCGGTTGGCCTGCTCCCAGCGCGCCGGGGTGAGGTGCGTGACGGCTTCGCCGGGGGTCATGCGGGCGCTCCTTGGGTGGCGGCGCGGAAGGCCGCGCGGGTGCAGGTGCTCAGTAGGGCGGTCTTCGCCGGTAGCTCCACCGGGCCGACGACCTGGAAACCCACGGCGGCGTTCAGGGCGTGGACGGCGGTGTTGCGGATGTCCGGCTCCACCACGACCCGCTGGGTGGCGGGGTCGGCGAAGAGCCAGTCCAGCACCGCCGTGATGACGGCATGGGTGAATCCGTGCACGGGCTTCTCGGTGGGAGCACAGAGGAAGTGCATACCGACATCGCCGGGGCGGGCGTCGTACCGGCCCACGAGTTCCACATGGGCCGGGTCGTAGCGTTCGGCGAGGAAGACCGGCGCCGCCTCGTGCCACCCGAGGTACGCGTCGTGGTGCGGGTGGTCGGCGATGCGCCGGTACTCGGCGGCGACCTGCGCCACGTCGGCGTCCTGCATCAGCCAGAAGGCCGCCTTCGGGTGCGTGACCCAGCGGTGCAGCAGCGGGGCGTCACCTTCCGGGTCAAGAGCGCGCAGCGTGAACTCGCCCAGGAGCGGGTCCCGGCGGGTGTGCAGGGTGGTCACGAATCCACCGCCGCCGGAGCCCCGAACTCCTGGAAGGTGACGCTCTTCTCCACCTGGTAGTACTCCCGGCCGAGCATTTCCCGGATCAGGTACGAGTTCCGGTACGGTCCCATGCCCAGGTCCGGGGAGGTAACGCTGTGCGTGTGGGTGCCGCCGTTCTGCAGGAAGACCTCGCGTCCGGTGTGGTCGATGCTGTAGTTACGGGCGATGTCGAACCGGCCGTGGCTGTCCCAGCGGAGCCGGTCCCGGATCCCGTCCACGAACGCCGGCGCCTGGAACCGGTAGCCGGTGGCCAGCACCAGGCCCTCGGTGTCGAGGGTGAAGTCCCGGCCCTGCTCGTGGTGGCGCAGACCCAACGTGTACGTACCGGCGTCGTGGGCGGCGCTGACCAGCTCGGTGTTGGTGATCAGTCGGGTACGGACCGGACCGTCGGTGCTGCGCGCGTACAACAGGTCGAAGATGCTGTTGATGAGGTCGGAGTTGATCCCCTTGAGCAGCCCGACCTGCTCGGACTCCAGCCGGTAGCGGGTCTCCTCCGGCAGCGCGTGGAAGTAGTCCACGTAGTCCGGCGACGTCATCTCCAGCGTCAGCTTCGTGTACTCCAGTGGGAAGAAGCGGGGCGACCGCGTCACCCAGTTCAGCTGATAGCCGTAGCTGTCGATGTCGGTGAGCAGTTCGTGGTAGATCTCGGCGGCACTCTGCCCACTACCGACGATCGTGATGCTCCGCTTGCTCCGCAGCGCGTCGCGGTGCTCCATGTAGCGGGAGTTGTGGAACGCGTCCCCACCGAGATCCTGGCAGACGGCGGGCAGCTCCGGCGAGGTGCCGGTGCCGAGCACCAGGCGCCGGGCCCGGTGGGTGACCGGTCCGTCGGCGGTCTCCGCGTGCACCACGTACTCGCCGTTGGCCTCGTCGTAGGACACCATGGTGACGGTGTGCCCGAAGCGCAGGTTCGACAGCCGGTCCGCCGCCCACCGGCAGTACGCGTCGTACTCCGCCCGCAGCGGGAAGAAGCTCTCCCGAATGTAGAAGGGGTAGAGCCGGCCTGTCTCTTTCAGGTAGTTGACGAAGGAGAACGGCGAGGTGGGGTCGGCGAAGGTCACCAGGTCGGCGAGGAACGGCGTCTGCAGTCGGGTGGACTCCAGCAGCATCCCGGGGTGCCAGGAGACATCGGCCCGGGACTCCAAAAAGAGCCCGTCCAGCTCGGAGATCGGCTCGGTCAGGCAGGCCAGGCCCAGGTTGTACGGGCCGAGCCCGATCGCGATGAAGTCGTGGGTGGTCATGTGCTTCTCCAGACGCGGTGTTGCAAGGTGGTTGGTCAGACGACCGAGCAGGACAGGTCGGCCGGGCGGTCGCTCCGCCCGGGGGCGTGGTCGTGCGCGTACCGGCCGGCGTACTCGGCGATCAAGTCCAGCACGAGGGTCACGTCCGCGCTCGTGGTCGCGGGGTTGAGCAGGGTGAACTTGAGGTGCGCCCAGCCGTCCACCATGGTGCCGGCCACCATGGCGGCACCGGAGGCGGCGAGTTGGGCCCGGGCGTGCCGGTTGGCCTCGTCGGCCAGCTCGGCGTCGGTGCCGGCGGGGCACCAGCGGAAGACGACGGTGCTCAGCGGTGAGCGGGCGACCACCTCGAAGCGGGGGTCGGCGTCGGCGAGGGCCCAGGCGTCAACGGCGCGGCGGCAGACCTCGTCGAAGAGCGCACCGATCGCGTCCGGGCCCATCACCCGCAGGGTCAACCACAGCTTCAGCGCGTCGAACCGACGGGTGGTCTGCAGGCTCTTGTCCACCTGGTTCGGGATGCGCTCGGCGACCGCCCGGGCGGGGTTGAGGTAGTCGGCGTGGTAGGTGGCGTGCCGCAGCACCTGGCGGTCCCGGACCAGCAACGCGCTTGAGCTGACCGGCTGGAAGAAGGACTTGTGGTAGTCGACGGTCACCGAGTCAGCCTGCTCAATGCCGGCGAGCAGGTGCCGGCGGGTCGGCGAGACCAGCAGGCCGCAGCCGTACGCGGCGTCGACATGCAGCCAGACACCCGCGGTGGCGCAGCGCCCGACGATCTCCGGGAGCGGGTCAATGGTGCCGAAGTCGGTGGTACCGGCGGTGGCGACCACCGCCATCACCGGCAGGTCGGCCCGCTGACAACGCTCAAGTTCCCGGTCCAGCGCCTGCGGGCACATCCGCCGGGTCGCGTCGGTCTCGACGGTGATCACCGCGTCCGGCGCCAGTCCGAGCAGCTTCGCGGCCTTCTGGACACTGAAGTGCCCGGCGGCGGAGGTGAGGATCCGCAGCCGGGGCAGGAGCGCGGCCCGGGCGTCCGCATCGGCGGTGCGCGCGACGGCCTCCTCTCGGGCCAGCAGCAGGGCGTGCAGGTTGGACTGGGTCCCACCGCTGGTGAAGATTCCGTCGGCGGTCGCTCCGAGGCCGATCCGGGCGGCCGTCCACCCGATCAACCGGCGCTCGATGAAGGTGGCGCCAGCGCTCTGGTCCCAAGTGTCCAGCGACGGGTTGACGGCAGTGAGCATCGCCTCGCCGAGCAGTGCGGGGATTGCCACCGGGCAGTTGAGATGGGCCAGGGAGCGGGGGTGGTGGAACCAGACCGCGTCGCGCAGCCACAGCTCGTCCAACTCGTCCAGGGCGGTGGTGTGGTCGCCGAGCGGCCGGTCGAGTTCGATGCCGCCGACGAGCGGGGCCAGCTCGTCCGGGGTGATGCCGGTGAAGGGGCGGTCGACGGCGGCGACCCGTCGGGCCACCCGCTCCACCCCGTCGGCGAGCGCCTGTCGGTAGTGGTCGACCGAGCCGTTGCCGAGCAGGTACGCCTGGGCGGCTGCGACAGCGCCTGGGGACCCGGTCGCCGGGTCGGGTCGGGCCGAGGTGGGCCCTTGGTCGAGCGGTACGGCGTCAACGGGGTCTGCGGACGGGTTCATGGGTGATCCTCATGTTCATGGCGCCCGGATGCGGGCAGCCGCCATCGTCCGCCGTGCGCTGACGGCGGTTGCGGTACGGAAGTTTGGGCGGGTCCCGGCCGGTGGTGTCGCCGGCCGGGACGCGACGGTCAGCTGACCTTCTTCGCACCCTTGATCGCGGTGGCCAGGTTCTCCAGCAGCGGAGCGGCACCGGCGTACGAGAAGCGGGGCACGGAATCCCAGGTGGTGATCTGGTTGGCCGCCACGGCCGGTAGCTGCGCCCAGGTCGGCTTGGGGGCGAGGTCGGCGGCCTGCAGCGCGGTGCCGCGGTTGTCGAGCAGAAGCAGGTCGGCCGGGAATTTGCCGGCGTTTTCCCAGCTGAGTGCCTCGAAGTAGTCGCCCGCCTCCAGCTTGGTCGGCACCACGAGGTCGACGCCGAGCTCGGCGAAGTACATCAGGTCGGTGCCGACCTTCGGGTTGGAGACGTAGAACAGGTCGGGGCTGCCGGAGCAGGCCATCACCTTGATACCCGGGTTGGCCTTGACGGCTTCGCGGACCGACTCCGCGGCGGCGTCGAAGCGGGCCTTCGCCTTGGTGACCGCCGGCGCGGACAGGTCCGCGCCGAGGGACTCGGCGAGCTGCGCGTATCGTTCGATGGGCTGGGTCATGGGCACCCGGGCAGCGGTGATCGCCGCGACCGGGGCGAGGGGGACGATCTTGTCCTTGCTCTCGTCCGGCACGTACCAGAGCGCATCGTTGTCGTACATGTGGGTGACCAGCAGTTCGGGCCGCAGGCCGACGTACTTCTCCAGGTTGAACTCGCCCCAGGTGTTGCCCAGGATCTCCACGCTCTCCACGTTCAGCTCCCCGGCCTGCGGGTCCTTGCTGCCGTCGGCGCGGGTGGTCTCGCCGAACACGCCGACGATCTGCTCGTTGAGGCCGAAGTCGACCAGCGCCGCGGCCGCTCCGGTGAAGGCGACGACGCGGGCGGGAGGCTCCTCGGCGGAGAGCTTCTCGCCTCGGTCGTCGGTAAAGGACCAGGGACCGGAGCTGGTGTCGGCGGAGGGAGTGTCGGTGTCCTCGCTGCCGCAGCCGGCGAGGAGGGCGGCCAGGCCGACACCGCCGGCGGCGGCGAGCAGGCCACGACGGGAGAGTCGACGGGCGGACGCGGGGTACGACATGTGAGATCTTTCGGTCGGGGTCGTGGGCGACCATGGACAGCGGGGTTAGGCTAACCTAACCTAAGATGCTGTCAAGCCCCGCCTCGGCGATTCGCACCAACTCGGAGTTCACCCTGTCCATCACTCAATCACCGCCGTCCGCAGCGCAAACGGTTTCGGCGCACCCCATCCGACGCGGTCGTACCGCCACCCGCGCCAGCGGCCTCGCCGCCGCCGTGTTCCTGCTCGCCGTCGTCGCGGTGCTCAGCATCGCCGTCGGGGCGAAAGCCCTCCCGCTCGCCGATGTCTGGTCCGGGCTACTCGACCCCGACGCGGACGAATACACCGTGGTCCACCAGATGCGACTGCCCCGCACACTGCTCGGCCTGCTCGCCGGAACTGCCCTCGGGGTGGCCGGGGCGGTCATGCAGGCGCTCACCCGCAACCCGCTCGCCGACCCCGGGCTACTCGGCATCAACGCCGGCGCCTCCGCGGCGGTGGCCACCGGCACGGTCCTCGTCGGTGTCGCTGGACTGGACGGACAGGTCTGGATAGCGCTAGCCGGCGCCGCCGTCGTCACCGCCGCCGGCTACGTCGTGGGCGGCGGGCGCGGTGCCACCCCTGCGCGGCTGGCCCTCGCCGGTGCCGCGCTCAACGCCACCCTCTACTCCTATGTGAACGCGATCATGCTGCTCGACGCCGCCTCGCTGGAACGGCTGCGGTTCTGGACCGTGGGATCGCTGGCCAGCGCCGAACTAGCCATCGTCGGCACGGTGGCGCCGTTCATCGCGGTGGGGTTGCTGCTCGCCCTCGCCGTGGCCCGCCCGCTGAACGCCCTCGCCCTCGGCGACGACACCGCACGGGCGCTCGGCGCGCGGCCGGCGCTGATCCGGGCGGCAGTCATCGCGGCGGTCACCCTGCTCTGTGGCGCCGCCACCGCCGCCTGTGGACCGATCGTCTTCGTCGGGCTGCTGGTCCCACACCTGGTACGCGCGCTGACCGGGCCGGACCTACGGTGGCTGCTGCCCTACTGCGCCGTGCTCGCACCCGTGCTCCTGCTCGGTGCCGACGTGCTCGGCCGGGTCCTCAGCCGCCCCGGCGAACTCCAGGTCGGCATGGTCACCGCCGTGCTGGGTGGGCCGCTCTTCCTCTGGCTGGTACTCCGGGGGCGGGTGGGGCAGCCATGATCGTCGTACGTACACCGGGCGGTATCTCGCTGCGCCTGCGCCCGCGCGCCCTCGCCGTCGGCCTGACCTGCGCGCTACTCACCCTGGCCGTGGGAGTGTTGGCACTGGGTAGCGGCGACTACCCGATGAGCGCCGCCGACGTGCTCCGCACCCTGACTGGCGGCGGTACCCCGGCTGAGGAGTTCATCGTCCACGAGCTACGACTCCCCCGCCTCGTCACCGCCATCGCGGTCGGCGCCGCGCTGGCTCTGGCCGGCGCCGTCTTCCAGACCCTGGTCCGCAACCCCCTCGGCAGTCCCGACCTGCTCGGTTTCACCCAGGGCGCGGCGACCGGCGCGCTGGTGGTGATCGTCATCGGCGGCACCAGCACGATGCTCTCCGGTGCCGCCGCCGTCAGCGGATTCGCCACCGGCCTCCTGGTCTACGTGATCGCCTGGCGACGCGGAGTGCACGGCTACCGACTCGTGCTGGCTGGTATCGGGGTCGCCGCGATCCTCACTGGGATCAATGGCTGGCTGCTCACCCGCGCCCCACTGATGGACGCCGCCCGGGCCGTACTCTGGCTCACCGGCAGCCTCGACGGCCGGGGCTGGATACACGCCCTGCCGGTTCTGATCGCCCTCGCCCTACTCGGGCCGGCGGTGCTGGCCGGCGCCGGGCCCGCCCTGCGGCTGATGGAGATGGGCGATGACTCCGCCAGCGCCCTCGGCGTGCCGGTCGAGCGGCTACGGCTGGCCCTGCTCGGCGCCGCCGTGCTGCTGGTCTCCCTCGCCTCGGCAGCCGCCGGCCCGGTCAACTTCGTGGCGCTCACCGCGCCGCACCTGGCCCGACGACTCACCCGCGCACCCGGTCCCAACCTGCTGCCCTCGGCACTGCTCGGGGCGCTACTACTGGTCGTCGCCGACCAGACCGCTCAACGCGTCATCCCCGGCCACCAACTGCCGGTAGGGGTAGTAACCGGCCTGATCGGCGGCGGGTACCTAATCTGGCTACTGACAGCCGAACGTCGGGCGGGTCGGCTGTGACAACGACGGAGAACGGAGCACCAAAGATGCGGTCCCGGTTACGCGGTAGCGCGATGACCCTGGCATACGAACGGCGGACCATCTCCCGCGAGTTGACCGTTGACGTTCCGGACCGGTCGTTCACCGTCGTCATCGGCCCGAACGCCTGCGGCAAGTCCACCCTGCTGCGCGCCCTGTCCCGGCTGCTTCGGCCGAGTACCGGTGCGGTCCTGCTGGACGGAGCGGACATCCACCAGCGTCCCGCCCGGGAGGTCGCGAAGACCCTTGGCCTGTTGCCCCAGTCGTCGGTCGCCCCGGACGGCATCGGCGTGGCCGAACTTGTTTCCCGGGGCCGATACCCGCACCAGGGGCTGCTGCGGCAGTGGTCCCGTGAGGACGAAGCGGTGGTCGCCGAGTCGATGGCGGCCACCGGCGTCGCCGACCTCGCCGACCGCCCGGTTGCCGAACTCTCCGGCGGGCAACGGCAACGGGTCTGGCTCGCCATGGCCCTCGCCCAGCAGACTCCCCTGCTACTGCTCGACGAACCCACCACCTACCTGGATATCGCCCACCAGATCGAGATCCTCGACCTCTGCGCCCGGCTACACGAGGAGGAGGGTCGCACGCTGGTCGCCGTACTCCACGACCTGAACCAGGCCGCCCGCTACGCGACCCACCTGATCGCCATGCGCGACGGGCAGGTGGTGGCTACCGGCCCGCCCCGGACGGTGGTTACCGCCGCGCTCGTCGAGGAGGTCTTCGGCCTCCCCTGCCGGATCATCGACGATCCGGAGACCGGCACCCCGCTGGTGGTGCCGGCGGCCCGGCACCGGACCGCGATCGGAGTCACGGCGTGAGACTCTTCCGGGACCAGTGGGGTGTGCCGCACCTGCGGGCCGCCGACCCCGACGAGCTGGCATACGCCCAGGGCCGGGTCACCGCGTACGACCGGGCCTGGCAGATCGAGGTGGAGCGGCACCGATCGCTCGGGGCGAGCGCCGCGTTCCTCGGCCCGGAGGCGGTGCCGTGGGACCGGTTCGCCCGTCAGGCCCGCCTCGCCGACACCGCCCGCCGCTGCCACGCCCGCCTCGACCCGGCGACCGCCTCCTGGGTGGGCCGGTACGTGGCCGGAGTAAACGCCGGCCTGGCCGCGGGGGTGGCCCGCGACCCGCGCTTCGCCACCGCTGGGCTCGACGCCGGCCGGTGGGAGCCCTGGACCCCGCTGGCGATCTGGCTGGCCCACCACGTGCTCTTCGCCGGCTTCCCCAGCAAGCTCTGGCGCGAGCATCTCACCCGGCAACTCGGCCCGGACGCCGTCGCGCTCTTCCACGCCGACGCGCCGGTCAGCTCCGGCAGTAACGGCTGGCTACTGGCCGGCGGACGGACTGCCACCGGTGCCGCCCTACTCGCCGGCGACCCACACCGGTACCTCGAGGACCCGGGCATCTACCAGCAGATCCGCCTCGCCTGCCCGGCGTACGACGTGGTCGGTCTGGCGGTACCGGGCATTCCCGGCATCGGCCACTTCGGGCACACCGGCGAAGTCGCCTGGGCGATCACCAACGCGATGGCTGACTACCAGGACCTGTACGCCGAGCGGCTACGTCGACAGGGCAGCGACGTGGAGGCGTACGGGCCGGACGGCTGGCAGCCGACGCGCACGCACGCAGAGACGATCACGGTGGCGGGCGGCGAGCCGGTCGAGGTGGAGGTGGTGGAGACCGACCGGGGGCCGGTGGTGGTTGGCGGCCCGGAGTCGGCCGAGGCGATCAGCCTCCGCTACCCACCCCGGGTCAGCGGCGAGCTGGGCTTCGCCGCGTTGCCGGCGCTACTGCGGGCACGCACCGTCGCCGACGTTGACGCCGCCGTGGAGCACTGGGTGGAACCGGTCAATGTGGTGCTCGCCGCCGACACCGCCGGTGGGCTGCTGCACCGGGTCGCCGGTGCGGTGCCAGCCCGCCCATCGGCCAACGGCGTTCGGGTCGTACCGGCGTGGGAGCCCCGGTACGCCTGGTCTGGCTGGTGCTCGATGCCGCGGGCTACCGTCACCGAGGTCGCCGTGATGGCCAACGAGCGTGCTCTCTCCGCTTCGCTGGGGGTCGAGTTCGCACCCCCACACCGGGCCCGGCGCATCCGCGAGCTGCTCGACGCGACCGCCGGTTGGACGGCGGAGCGAATGGCCGACGTGCACACCGACACGTACTCGGCCGCCGCCGGGCCACTGCTCGCCCTCCTGGCGGGCCTGGAGGAACTGCCGACGCCGGCCGTCGCGCTGCGAGACCGGCTGCTGCGCTGGGATCGACGGATGGCCGCCGACAGTGCCGACGCGGGCGCCTTCGCCGCCCTCCGGGCCGACCTGGTCCGGCGCATCACCGCGCACCCGGCGCTGGCAGCGCTCGCCGACCCACCGGCGTACCCGGAGGTCTTCGCGCCCTGGTTGGCGCTGACCCCTCGGGTGGGGACGGCGCTGAACGCGCTACTCGCCCCCGACGCGCTACCCGGCTTGGACGCGCCGGCCCTGGTCCGGGCCGCACTGCTGGAGGTCGCGGGCGGTGACCGCGACCCCGCTGTCGGCGGCGAGGCAGCCCGGTGGGGTACCCGGCACCGGTTCGCGCCCTGGCGGGCGGGGCCGGTCAACGTGGTCGCGGACAACCCGGTGCCGGGCTCCCGGGGGGTGGATGCCGGACCGGAGCTGGATGGGGACCACGACTGTGTGCTCGCCACCTCCAGCGTGCCCGGCGTAACCGACCTGTGCCGGCGCGGGCCGGCCGCCCGATACGCCTGGGACCTCGCCCGACGCGAGAACAGCCGCTGGGTGGTGCCGCTCGGCGCGGATGGCGTGCCCGGCGCGGGGCACGACGACGACCAGCTGGCAGCCTGGCAACGCGGGGAGTTGCTGCCGATAGTCACCGACTGGGACAAGCTGACGGAGGAGCGGAATGGGTGACCGGGTGGTCTTCGGGCGGGTAGTCGCGGGCTTCGGCGAGGTGCAGCTGCGGCCGGTCGATCCGGAGGGCGACCTGGACCTCATCCACGGCTGGGTCAGCCAGGAGCGGGCCCGGTTCTGGGGGATGCGCGACGCCGGTCGGGAGCGGGTGGCGGAGATCTACCACTACCTGGACTCACTCCCCACTCACCATGCCTGGCTGGCGCTACGCGACGGGGCCCCGGCGGCGCTGTTCCAGACATACCAGCCGGACGCCGATCCGGTCGGCGAGGTGTACCGGGTCCAGCCCGGCGACCACGGCGTCCACTTTTTGATCGGCCCGCCGGCCCTCCCCACCCGCCCCGAGCCGGGCTTCACCGGCCACCTCTTCGGGCTCCTGGTCGACTTCGTCTTCGCCGACCCCACCCACCAGCGGATCGTCGCCGAGCCAGACGCCCGCAACGAGCGGGCACAGGCTCGACTGCGCCGTACCGGCTTCGTCGATGGGCCGTTGGTCGACCTGCCGGACAAGCAGGCCCGACTGATGTTCCTGGATCGCACCGCTGCTGGCCGCCGGTAGCGGATAGATCCGCACCAGATGTCGCCGTCAGCCGGGGCAGCGGTCGGATAGGGCGTAACGGACCAACGCCACATCGCCGATCTGACGCACCTCGGCGACCTGAGCCCGACGACCGGCGTGCCACGGAAAGGAGCCGTCCCGCACGAAGCGGGGTGCCCGGCCGTCCCCGACGAAGAACGGGGCGACCACCAGATGCAGCTCGTCGGCGAGCCCGCTGGCGAGGAACTGGGTGTGCATGCTCGCGCCCCCCTCCACCAGCAACCGGCCGATCCCCCGCGCGGCCAGGTCGGCCAGCACCGGCGCCAGGTCGACCGGCTCCCCGGCGTCAACCACGGTGGCGACGTGACCGAGGCGTTCCCGGACCTTCTCCACCCCCGAGGTGGCACAGTAGATCAACCTGAGGGTCGTACCGGTGGTGAACACCCGGGCCCGCGGGTCGAGGTCGCCGCAGCCAGTGACGGTCACCCGGACGGGTGAGGCAGCCCGGCCATGGGCAACCCGCTCGGCCCGCCGCGCCGCGGACCGGACCAGCAGCCGCGGATCGTCTCGCCGGATGGTGCCCGCACCGACCAAAATCGCGTCGCAGCCAGCCCGCACCTCATCGATCCGGTCCAGATCGGCGTCGTTGGAGAGCACCAGCCGCTGACCGGTCGCATCGTCGATGTAGCCGTCCAATGACGCGGCACAACTAAGCAGGACGTACGGGCGCTCAGTCATGAACGAAAGACAGGTCGAGGGTGTGCTCACCGCGAGTCGCCTTGATCGCCAGATAGTCGGCGTTGGCTGGGGAGAGGAAGACCCCGGTGGTCACCTGTTCGCTGACGGCGATGCCGTGTCGGTTCAGCTGTGCGCACTTGTCCGGGTTGTTGCTGAGCAGCGCGACCCGATCCACACCGAGGGCGGTGAGCATCTGCGCGGCGACAGTGTAGTCCCGCTCGTCCGCCCCGTGGCCGAGGGCGATGTTCGCCTCGTACGTGTCCAACCCGGCGTCCTGCAACGCGTACGCCGCCAACTTCGCGTACAGGCCGATACCCCGGCCCTCCTGGCGTAGATAGAGCAGATAGCCACCGCGGTCGGTGATTCGTTCGACCGCCTCGCGCAGCTGCGGGCCGCAGTCGCAGCGCTGGCTACCGAACACATCTCCAGTAAGGCATTCACTGTGCGGCCGCACCAGCGGCACTGAGCGCTCCGCTGGGACCACCGCCGGGGCAGCCTGGTTGCCGAGCCCGAAAGCCAGGTGCTCGCGACCGTCAACCAGACCGGCGAAGGAGTAGACCCGGGCCGTGGTGGCGTACCCGTCCGGAAAGCGTAACGGCACGCTGACCTGGGTGCGGATCGTGGCAATTGGGTGCATCGGACTCCTCGTCAGACGGTGCCAGCCGGCACGCGGACACGACGGGCCGCCAGGACGGCGGCACCGGGAAGACTGGCGACGAGCACCAGAGCCCCATAGACGACGGCGATAGCGACGCCCTCCGCGGCGGAGAGACCGGCTGCGCCGAAAGCCCACGCGGCCGCTCCCTCGCGGGGTCCGAAGCCAGCGATGTTCGCCGGAATACCCATGGCGAGCAGGGCCAGTAGGGTCAACGGCAGCAGCAGCGACAGCGGCGCCGTCGAGCCGGCGGTCCGGGCGGCGAGCACAAAGGTCGCCAGGTGCCCCACCACGGCGAGGATCGAGGCGAGCAGCACCCCGAGCCAGGTACGGCGGGCCAGGAGGCCGGCACGGATGTCGGCGATCGCGACGCGGACCACCCGCGCCCACCGGGACTGACCGGTGGGACGCATCCACGCCAGCAGCGCTGCGCCGAGGCCGACCCCGGCCAGCGTGGCGGTCACTACCGGCAGATACGGCCGGACCGGGGACGGGAACACGGCCAATACCACCATCGCGACCACCGCGAGGACCACCTGGCCGGCGGTCCGCTCCCAGAGGACGGCCCGGGCGCTCCGGCCGAGGTCACCCACGGCCCGCCCGTGGCCGACCGCCCGGTGCACGTCGCCCAGGATCCCGCCGGGCAGGGTCGCATTCAGAAAGACCGCCCGGTAGCAGTGGGCGACAGCGGTGGGTAGCGGCAGCCGAACCCCGAGTCCCCGGGCCACCAGCCTCCAGCGCCACGCACCGCAGACCGTGGTGATCCCGCCGATCGCCAACGCCGCGGCCAACGCTGGAACGGTGATCAGGCGCAGCCCGGCAAGGAACGGGCCGGTACCCACCAGCCACAGCAGCAGAGCCAGCAGACCGAGACCACCCAGCGTCCGGGCCCACGCCCAGCGCCGGCCGCTATCCGCGACATCGTCCTGACCGTCCAGTCCCCCCTCGCGGATCTTCCGTGGGTAGGCACACTCCACAGCGGTCACGGGTTCACCGTCGGCAGGGCCAACAGGTCCTGGTGGTCAACCAGCACGGACAACCGGCCGGCCGCGAGCTCGGCCCGGCGACGATGCGCGTACCCGGTCAACCGGCCGGCCAGCTGGGGGCGCTGCTCCCGGGCCGCATCGATCCAGCCGGTGAACCACTCCCCCATCAGGCCCGCGTCGGCGGGGCCGAGCCGCCACGGGCTGGACCGCAGCGTGACCGCAGCGCCCTGCCGGGCAAAGGCCGCGGCGGTGACGGCTACCGCGTCCGGGCCGAGCAGCCGCCGTCCATGGACCGTACGGCGTTGGTGGTCGTCGAACGCCGCGGCGACCTCCGTGTCGAGCGGGTCCGCGGGGTCGAGTCGGACGTGGCCGACCACCGAGAGCGTGAAGAGCGCCGGCCGGCCGCCGCAGGCCGCCGCCACCCGTCCGACTTCCTCGGCGGTGAGCATGTCCAGCAGCGCGGAGGCGGTGATCAGGTCGGCCTCGGCCAACTCGGTGGCGGTGAGCCGGGTCAGGTCACCACGACGGGTCTCGATGGTGACCGGGCTCCCGTCGGCGGCGGCCGGTGGTGGGTCGACGGCAGCCCGGGCCAGCAGGTCGGCGTCCCCGTCGTGCAGCACCCAATGTTGCGGCCCGGGTAGGCGGGGGGCGAGCCACCGGCCCATCGCACCGGTGCCGCTGCCCAGGTCGTGAACAACGACCGGGCGGGAGCCGGTGAGCCGGGCCCGGACCCGGTCGACGAGGTCGACCACGCGGGCGGCGGCGTCAGCCGGTTCCCGCCGGGTGAGCCAGTCCGCGAAGGCCGCCGGCAGGCCCAGCTTGAGCGCACAGTCCCGCTCCGTCATCTCGCTCCTTCCAGCGCCGCCGCGAGCGACCGGGTGGTGGTGGTCCAGCAGGTGAGAGTCTCCCGGCGTGCCCGCGCGGCGTGACGCAGCCGGTCCCGCAAGGCCGAGTCGGTGAGCCAGCGGCGGAGCGCGCCGGCAAGGGCTGCCGGGTCGTCTGGGGGCACCAGCATTCCGGGCACCGTCCCATCCGGGGCGCGCCCAAGGGTGTCGGGCAGCCCACCGGCGGTGGTAGCCAGCACCGGTACGCCCCGCGCCAGCGCCTCCGTCACCACCATCCCGTACGTCTCGACCCGGGAGGCCAACACCAGCAGGTCGGCGGTGGCGTACCCGGCGGCCAGGGCGGGACCGGTGCGGGGCCCGACGAGGTGTACCCGTCGGGCGAGGCCCAGGTCGTCGATCCGTCCCCGGAGCCGCTCGACGAAGCCCGGGTCCTGGGTGAGCGATCCGAGGCAGTCACAGCGCCAGGTCAGCTCCCCGACGAGAGCGAGGGCGTCAACCAGTGTGTCGTGTCCCTTGTGTGGGGTGAGGGCAGCGACACAGAGCAGCCGCTCGCCCGCTGCCGAGCCGGGCCCGGCGGCGGCCCGGTCAACCCCGGGGGCGGCGACGTACACCCGCTCGGCGGGCAGCCGGTACCGGTCAAGCAGCCACCGGCGGGTCCAAGTGCTGGTCGCCACGATCACCGCCGCGTGCCGCAGGGCCACCTGTTCCGCCGCGCTGGCCAGGGGCAGGTGCACCAGCACCGCCAGGCGCAGCCGTCCGGCGTTTGGGGCCAGAAGCTCCGGCACGGCGCTGGCGACGAGCCCGTCGAGCAGGACGAGTGACCCGGACGGCAGTGCGTCAAGCACCCCGGCGAGAGCGGAACGGTCCGCGCTCGCCGGGTCCGGCCAGGCACCGGGCACCGGGTGCTCGTGGATTGACCAGCCGGCGGCCGCCAGTCCGTCGAGGACCCGCCGGTCGTACCGGTTGCCGCCACTCGGGTTGGTGGGATCGTCCACGTCGCCCGGCAGCACCGCATGCAGGGTGTGGGTCACAACGACCGTTCGTAGCTGGCCCAGGCGACGTGCGACTCGTGCAGGGTGACGCTGATGCCGGTCAGGCCAGCGGCGCCCACGCCCAACTCCCCCGCGTGCACCCGAGCCGCGAGGCGGTCGGCGACGGTACGGGCCAGGACCTCGGTGGTGGTGTTCACCCCGGCGAACTCCGGCTCGTCGTCCAGGTTTCGGTAGGTCAGCTCGCCGAGGACCGCGCGCAGTTGCTCGGTGGCCCGACCGATGTCCACCACGACCCCGTCGACGTCCAGGTCACCGCGGCGGAAGGTCGCGTCAACCACGAACGTCGCCCCGTGTAGTCGTTGGGCGGGGCCGAACACCTCACCCTGAAAGCTGTGGGCGATCATCATGTGGTCCCGGACGGTCACGCTGAACACAGTGTCACTCTCCGTCGTAGGTAATCAGGTGGCAGAGGGCCGGCAACCGCCGATCGGCGAGCCGGGGCAGCACGTCGGGCAGGTCCGCGAACCGGGACTCCCCGGTCAGCAGGGTGTCGAAGACCGGGTCGGCGAGGAGATCCAGCGCCAGGGTGAGCCGGTCGGCGTGGCTACGCCGACTCCGCCGAGCCAGGGCGACCCGTCCCACCTGGCTGCTGCGCAAGGTGAGCCGGCCGGTGTGGAACTGCGCACCGAGCGGTAGCGCGACCTCGCGGTCGCCGTACCAGCTCAGCTCCAGCACCGTGCCCTCCGGCGCCACCAGTTCCAGGCAGCGACGCAGGCCGGCGGCGGTCGCGCTGGCGTGCACCACCAGGTCTTGTCCGGCCGCAGCGTCGGCCGGTGCGGCGAACCCGACGCCGAGCGCCCCGGCGAGCGCCGCCCGCGTCGGATCCACATCGACGAGCTGCACCCGTACGCCGGGAAAGCGGGCCAGCAGGACCGCGACGGCCGCGCCGACCATCCCGGCACCGACCACGGTGACCCGGTCGCCGACCAGGGGTGGCTCGTCCCAGAGCGCGTTCACCGCGGTCTCCACCGTGCCAGCGAGCACCGCCCGGGCCGCCGGCACCTGCTCGGGCACCACCACCACCGCCTCGGCCGGGACCACGTACGCCGTCTGGTGCGGGTGCAGGCAGAAGACGGTCCGCCCGCGTAATCCGGTCGGACCCTGTTCGACCACGCCCACGCTCAGGTAGCCGTACTTGACGGGGGCCGGAAAGTCGCCCTCCTGGAATGGGGCGCGCATCGCCGCATACTGTCCGCTCGGGACACCTCCGGTGAACACCAGCGTCTCGGTGCCGCGGCTCACGCCGGAGTAGCGGGTTCGGACCAGCACCTCGCCCGCGTCCGGGGTGGGCAGCAGCACCGAACGGATCTCGCCTTGGCCGGGTGTGGTGAGCCAGAAGGCGCGTGCGGTCTGGCTCACCGGTTGCTCCTCTCCACGGCCCCGGGCGAACCGGAGCGACGCGCCATTCGTAGACCCTGTCAGAGTGGTCGATCATAAACAGGGAGGCGTCGTGACCACGGTTCGAACCGGTCCACTGATTGGGCTGTCCGTCCAGATTCTCCTGTTGGCCGGGGTGGCCGAAACGGTGGGGCTCGGCACCGTCGGTTGGTTCGCTGGCCTCACGTACGGGCTGGTGGTGTGCCTGGCGCTGGTTCGCGGCCTGCACCAGGCGGGAAGGGGCCTCGGGCCGGCCGACCGGGTGACGCTAACCCGGGCGGTGCTCATCGGAGCGGTCGTCGCGCTGGTGGCGGACGGGCTCACCGGCCGCCCGGTGCCGGTCGGGCTCCTGACCGCTCTCGCGGCGGTGGCGCTCTCGCTGGACGCGGTCGATGGCTACGTGGCCCGGCGCACCGGCACCGAGAGCGCGTTCGGCGCCCGGTTCGACATGGAGACCGACAGCGTTCTGGTGGCGGTGCTCAGTCTGCATGTGGCACCTGTGCTGGGGCCGTGGGTGCTCATCCTCGGTGCAATGCGGTACATGTTCCTCGTCGCCGGCTGGGCCCTGCCCTGGCTGCGCGGGCCGCTGCCGCCGCGCTACTGGCGCAAGGTCGTCGCGGCGGCCCTCGGCGTGGTGTTGCTGGTGGTGACGTCCCGACTGCTGCCGAACATGGTCGGCGGGCTACTCGCCCTAGCGGTGCTGGTGCTGCAGCTGGAGTCGTTTGGCCGGGACGTGGCCTGGCGGTGGCGACGCCGCGCCAGCACGCCGCCAGCCCCGCTGGTGACGGCACCCTCCGGGGCAGCGGAGCCACGGTGGCCGGCATGGCGGCGACGGGTGCCCGCCCTCCTGGCGGTGCTGCTGGCGTTGGTCGCCCTCACCGTGCCGCGGCAGCCCAGCCACCTGGCACCGGCCGCGCTACTACGGATCCCGCTGGAAGGTCTCGCGATCGCGGCTGTCCTGCTCGCCGTGCCCGCTCGGGCCCGGCGGCCGCTCGCCGCACTGGCGGGGATGCTGCTCGGGCTGCTGGTGGTGATCAAGGCTGCCGACCTGGGCTTCCACAGCACCCTCGGCCGGCCGGTCGACTTGGCCCTGGATTGGCGCCTGCTCGACGAGACGTTCACCTTCATCAGCGCCTCAGCTAGCCGAACCGGCGCGATCGCGGCGTCCGTCGGCGCTGGCCTGCTGGTAGGGGCGCTGCTGACGGTAACCACCTGGGCGGTCCTGCGGCTGAGTCGACTGCTGACCGGGCACCCGGACGGCGCGCGGCGGGTACTCGCGGGCCTGGTGGCACTCTGGCTGGTAGCCGCCGCCACCGGCGTACGGATCGTCCCCGGTCTCCCGGTGGCCGACGCGGCCACAACCGACCTGCTCCGGGCGCACGCCGCACAGGTGCAGGAACGCCTTCAGGACCGCGTGAGCTTCGCCGACCGGGTGAACATCGACCCGTACCGCCTGGCCCCCGACGATCAGCTGCTGACCGCACTGGACGGCAAGGATGTCCTGGTCGCCTTCGTGGAGAGCTACGGGCGGGACGCGGTGCAGGAGCCGGAGTTCGCCTCCGTCGAGGCGGTGCTCGACGAGGGGCAGCGGCGGCTCTCCGCCGCGGGTTTCGGTACCCGTAGCGCCTTTCTCACCTCGCCCACCGCCGGAGGGGGCAGCTGGCTGGCCCACGCGACGCTGCTCTCCGGGCTCTGGATCGACAATGGCCAGCGGCATCGTACGCTGCTGGCCAGCGATCGGACCCCCCTCGGTGCGGCGTTCCAGCGGGCCGGCTGGCGGACGGTGGGGGTGATGCCGGCGGTCAACCAGCCCTGGCCGGAGGGGGCTTTCTACGGCTACGAACGGTTCTACGACGAGTACAGCCTCGGCTACCAGGGACCCCGGTTCGGCTTCGCCCCGATGCCCGACCAGTACACCCTCTCCGTCTTCCACCAGCGGGAACTGGCCGGCACTGACCGGCGGCCGGTGATGGCCGAACTGGCCCTGGTCTCCAGCCACTCGCCCTGGACCCACATCCCGAGGCTGGTCGACTGGGACACCCTCGGCGACGGTCGAGGATTCCACGACGCCAGCGAACGCAGCTCGTCCACGCAGCCCCGCATCGGGTACCGCCGCTCCATCGAGTACGCCCTCGGTGCCCTCATCTCCTACGTGCAGCGGTACGGGGACGACGACCTGGTGCTGATCGTGGTCGGTGACCACCAGCCGGCACCAGTGATCACCGGTCCGGGCGCCAGCCGGGACGTACCGGTCCACCTCGTCGCCCGCGATCCGGCCGTGTTGGCGCAGATCGGCGGGTGGGGATGGGCGGACGGACTGCGTCCGGCGCCGGACGCCCCGGTGTGGCGGATGGACGAGTTCCGGGACCGCTTCCTGGCCGCCTTCTCCCCCGCCCTCGGTAGATGACAGTCACAGGACCGTGCGGAGTCCGGGCAGACGACGGATTGACACGGCAGCGGCGACGCTGAGGACGATGCCGGAAGTGGTGACGGCGACGAAGGTAGCCATGGTGGGTAGGCCGACGCGGGCGAACGCGAACTGCAGGGCGACGACGATCGGCAGGTGGATGAGGTAGATCGTGTAGGAGCTGGCGGCCATGGCGCGGGTGAGTCGGTTGTGTCCGGCGAAGAGGTCTCGGAACAGGGTGACCAGGCCGACACTGAGGCCGACACACAGGATGGTCTCGGTCAGCGTCCAGCAGGCCGAGGCCCAGGAGGCACCACCGGGGGCGAAGAACCGGGTGTCGGTGCCGGTCCAGAACAGTACGGCGGTGAGTGCCGCGCCAGTGGCCAGCCAGGTATAGCCGGTGCGGCGGGGCAGTCGGGCGAGCCAATCACGACGGTAGGCCATGGCGCCGGCGGCGAAGAATACCGCGTATTGGGTGAGGCGAGCTGGTTCGGCCTGAATAAACCCGAACAGCGGCACCCACTGGTCAAGTGGGTACCAGATTCGGATGAGAAACACGACCACGGCCAGGGTGAGGGTGAGGGTGACCAGGCTGCGGTTGTCGGTCATCCAGGTCAGCCGGGTCGCCCTCGGGTTTGGGTGAACGCGGCGCAGTCGCCCGCCGAGCCAGCGGAACAACAGGTAGAGGAGACAGAAGACGAGCAGTGTCTGGATGAACCACAGGTGCCCGAACTGCAGGTCGGGCCAGGTCGGGCCGGTCCAGTCCACCGGCTGTGGGCCGAAACCGAGGAACACGTCCCGGTAGTAGCGAGGAAACGAGATCGACGGATAGCTGCGGTACTCGCGGTAGTAGACATACATCAAGACGGGAATGATCGTGGCCGAGCCAACCAGAAACGGAATACCGAGGCGCTTGAGTCGGCCACGCAGGAATCCCCAACTGCCCTTGTGGTCGGCGGCGCGCGGCACGAGGAACGCAGCGACGAAGAACAGCAGGCTCATCCTGAACGCCCCGCCCACCGCCGAAAGGACGGCTAGGACGGGGGCGTACTGGTCTCCTTGGAAGTACCACCAGTCGCCGGGGCCGTACGCCTGGGCGGCGTGATGGATCACCACCATGAGGATCATCGCTACCCGCAGGTTGTCCAGGTAGTGCAGGTACTGGGTACGGAGTGCGGGAGGTTCATCAACAGCACTGGCCATGCGTTCAATATACTGAACATGTGTTCAGCCATGCTTCTCTAGACCCCCGGAGATCACCGCTCGGGATGCCCCCGCGGGCAGTGCCAGTGCGATGACATACCGTGCTGACATGGAAGCGTCGCCGTCGGACCTGACCGGACGGGCGCGGCTACGCGAGGCGGCGCTGCGCCTGTTCGCGCAGCGCGGCTTCGCCGCCACCTCGGCCCGCGCAGTAGCTGCCGAGGCCGGGTTGTCGCCGGCCCTGGTGATGCACCACTTCGGGTCCAAGGAAGGACTGCGCGCCGCCGTCGATGAGCAGGTCTTGGCCCGGCTCGGCGCCGCCCTGCGGGAGCTCGATCCGGGCGGTGGGGATCTGATGGGGTCGCTGGGTGAGATGTCCGCGCGGATGTTCGGCGCCGACCCAGTACTGCGCGGCTACCTGCGTCGGGCACTGCAGGAGGACAGCCCCGCCAGCGCGGCACTGTTCGGCCGTCTTCTGGAAGGTGCGCGTAGCGAGCTGGAGCGGCTGATCGCGGCCGAGGGCGGCCGCACGGATGCGGATCTACAGTGGGTACCGTTCCAGATGCTGTGCCTGATCGTAGGCCCGCTGCTGCTGGAACCGGTCATGCAACCGAATCTGGACCAGCCCATGTTCGATGCGCCGGTGCTGGCCCGCCGCAGCGCCGCGAACCAACGCCTACTGCGGCTGGGCCTGTTCGGCGCCGACCAGTCAACCGGTGCGCCGGACACTGCGAAGCCGGCCTGACGGCAGTGATCTCAACCGGAGGCAATTCCTCCGGTTGAGATCACTGCCACTTACGGTTGAGCACCGCAGCTTACGGAGTGCGGCGGCGTCGGGCCCGCGGCCACGGCGGCCGGGCGGCTCGACGTCAGGCCGGGTCGGGGCGGCCGAGGCGCCAGTAGCCCATGAAGGCCACCGCCCGACGATCCAAGCCGCGCTCGGCAACAAGATGACGACGGAGGGTACGGATGACGCCCGCCTCGCCCGCCAGCCAGGCGTAGAGCGGAACCGGGAGAACGGAGACGGGCACCTCCCAGAGGAGTTCCGTGTCCAGGTTGAGCTCTGTGACCGGCACCCCGACCGACGGGCCGGACATCAGCTCCGCCGCCGCGGCCGACACGGCCGGAACGAGCCGGGTGCCGTGCGGGTGCCCGCCCCGGGCCAGCCAGTGCACCACCACCCCGGGTGGCGCCGCCACCGGCTGCACGTCGTCGGCCTCCGGCACCTCCAGCAGCACCCGGCCGCGGGCGGTGGCCGGGAGCCGTTCCAGGATGGAGGAGATCGCCGGCACCGCCGTCTCGTCGCCGGCGAGCAGAAGTTTCGCGGCAGCCGGTGGCCGGAACTCGACGCCGCCGTGTTCGCCGTCGTAACCCGCATCCGGGCCGACAATCACGATCTGGTCTCCGGGCTGCGCTCGGCGCGCCCAGCGGGTCGCCGGCCCGCCGTCACCGTGCAGCACGAGGTCAACGTCGACCTCGGAGAGCTCGGGGCGCGCGGCACGGACGGTGTAGGTGCGGATCGGATTGCGCCGACACTCCGGCAGCGCCCGCCAGCGGGCGTACCAGTCCGGCCCCTCCGGCAACCCGGCTCCCCGTTCACCTGGCAGCGGGAATGCCAGCTTGACGCGCTGGTCGTAGCCGTTGTCAGCGAACCGGTCCAGGTCCGGGCCGGTGAAGGTAACCCGCACAAACGACGGGCTGAGCCGACGCACGGCGCGAACCTCGACGGTGAACAGTCGCCAGGGCGCGACGGACAGGGTCTGGGTCATGATGCCCTTCCGGGATCGGGCGTGGGAACCGGTCCCGCGCCGCACTCGACCCAGTTAGGTTAGCCTTACCTTGACTGCTGTCAAGTGGAGATCGACACAGTCGAACGGCTCGACCAGCCGGCAGCCCACCACCATCGCCCCCGAGGACGGGGCAGGTCTTCAGCCCGCACCACGACGGCGGTAGCGTGTCGCCACACCGTTGCCCGTGGGGTGGTCCCCGCCCCGGCGTGGCGCTAGCGATCGTACGGAGGATGCAGCCATGTCCCACGGCGATGAGTCGTTCGCGGCCAGCGACTACAAAGTGTCGCGGCCGGCTTTCGACGTCACCATGCGCGGCTTCGACAAACGGCAGGTGGAACGACACCTTGACCAGCTCGACGGCGAGCTACTCCGGGCCGTGACCGACCGCAACCAGGCACATGCCCGAGCCGAGGCACTGACGGCCCAGCTCGCCGGCCTGGAGACGGAGGTCACCGAGCTACGCGAGCGGCCAGCCCGGGTTGACCGCGCCGCGTTCCGCGATCTGGGACCGATGGTCGAAGAAATCCTGGCGCTGGCCGAACGGCAGGCCGACATGATCGGCGAGGCGGCCGGACAGCAGGCAGCCGAGCTCACGGCGGAGGCGGAGCGGACGCTGGCTGACGCCCAGGAACAGGCGACCAAAACGATACGCGACTTCGAAGAAGAGCTGGCCACCCGACGTACCAACCAAGAGCAGGCAGACGAGGAGCGGCGGGCCGCTGCCCAGGCTGAGTTGGCCGAGATCCGTGCCGCCGCAGACCAGCTGCGGGAGGCGGGCGAGGCCGCCCACGAGCGGGCCCGGCAGGAGGCACTCCAGGTCGACGAGCAGAGCGCCCAGCGGATCGAGCAGGCCCGGGCCGAGGCCGAGGCGTTCCTCAGCTCCGCCCGCACCCAGATCCAGCAGGAGCTGCAGGCGGCCCGGACGCGAACCCAGGAGGAGCTGGCGCGCTGGCAGTCCACCGTGGAACGGGAACTGACCGACAAGCGTACCGGCGCCGAGCAGGAACTGACCGAGCAGCGAGCCACGGCAGAGCGGGAGCTCGCGGCCCAACGCACGGCCGCCGAGCAGGAGATCGCTGCGCTCATCGCCGAGGCGCAGGAGTACGCCGCGAAGGTGCGCCAGCGCATTGACGAGCAGGCCGCCAGCCACCAGCAGCAGCTCGCTGCGGTGCAGCAGGACATCCGAGACCGCCGGGAGGGACTCGGCCGGCTCCAGTCCGAGCTGGAGGCCGGCCAGCAGCAGCTCGCCCAGGTCCGCCAGGACGGCAACGCCATCGATCAGGAGCTCATCAAGCAGCAGCAGCGACTCGGCACGACCCGCCGGGAACTCGCCGACGAGCTGCACCGGCTGGAGGAGGCGCGGCGCGCGGCCGACTACGCCGACCAACACGCCAAGGAGGTCAGGTCTCGGGTCAAGCGCGAGGCGAAGCGGGTGGCCGACCTGGCTGCGGCGGCGGTCATGGCAGCCGCTACGGGCGGTGCCGCGACCGCGGAGTACCCGCAGGTAGTCGCCCGCAACGCCCCCGCCACCGGCGATGCACCCGCACCCGGCCAGCCGAACCACTCGGCCGGCGGCCAGCCGCCGGAGCTGCCGGACGAGGGCGTCAGCGACGCAGCCGGCGACGAAGGGCACAGCGACGAGACGTCGGAGCTGCCCGGCGCCGCCTCGGTACACACCGACGGGCCGACCCTCCCCGGCGAGGGGGTACCGGTCGCCGGCTAACGCCACCCGCTTCCGCGGGGAGCCGGACAGCTCGACCGCCGCCGCTCAGTCGGAGCCGGACAGCTCGACGTAGTCGGCGGCGGTGAGCGGCCCCTGCGACAGCGACCCGTCCGCCCGGGGAACCTCCAGTGGCGAACCGTCACGCAGGAACGACACCGTGTCGACGTCCGGGCGGGCGGTGAGAGTGCAGACGATCTGGCCGAAGGCGAAGACTTCGTCACTTCGACCGGCGCCCTCCGCCACCGACGGCACGTCCACCTCGGCCCGCGTCCCGGTGAGGCGGATGCCGGCCACGGTGACTGCGCCGAATAGCGCGGTGGTCAGCCCCTCGCCCCGCTCGGCCTCGTTCGGACCGGCCAGCAGGTGCTCCAGGTGTTGGGTAGCCGTCGGCGACATGTCGAGGCGACGGTGAACCAGTACGAGGCGGTCATCACGGACAAAGTAGAGCGCTTCGGTGAACCGCCCGGCCGGATCGGAGCTCGCCGTACCCGGGGTCGGGAAGGGCCCGTACGGCGCCTCTACCGCCCGCGGGCGGTCGTCGATGGGTACGCCGCAGCCCGCCAGCAACACGAGCAGCGTGGCCAACGCCAAGCGGGCGTTCACTCCAGGCTCCCAGGCAGCTCCACCCGAAACCGCGCGCCGCCCCCGGGCCGGTCAGCGACTGTCGCGTGCCCGCCGTGCGCGGCGGCGTGCTGCGCGACGATCGCCAAGCCGAGCCCGGTGCCATCGGTGCCCGCGCGGGCACGGGCGGCGCGACTGCGAACGAAGCGGTCGAAGATGACAGCTCGGTCGGCCACCGGTACGCCCGGACCGGCGTCGTCTACCTCGACGACGCCGGTGGCGCCGACAGCCGACAGCCGGACCGCGACCGGGCCCCCACCGTAGCGGACCGCGTTCTCAAGCAGGTTGACCAGCAACTGCTCGGTGCGCCGCCGGTCCACCCGCCACTCCGCCGGCGTACCGGGGTCGGGCCGCACCAGGCTCTCCGGCAGTCCCCGGCTCTGGCACACCTCGCCGGCGAGAGCGACAATGTCCACCGACTCCCGCTGGGCGGGCTGGTCGGTACGGGCTAGTTCCAGGAGATCGTTGACCAGTTGCTGGAACCGGCCGATCTCGTCGGCCACCAGCCCCGCCGCCGTTGCGGTCCGTTCGTCGTGGTGTTCCCGCCGGCGGGTCAGCACGCTCGCGGCGGCGTAGAGGGTTTGCAACGGCGAGCGCAGCTCGTGGCTCACGTCGGCGGCGAAGCGCCGGTCCCGTTCGATCCGTCTAGCCAACTGGTCGACCATATCGTTGAAGGAGGTCGACAAGCGGGTCAGATCCGGGTCCGTGGCCGGCGCCAGCCGGGTCGTGAAGTCGCCAGCGGAGATCCGCTCGGCGGCGTCCGCGACGGCGGTCAGCGGGCGCAGACTATGCCGGGTCGCGTACCAGCCGAAGGCGGCGCCGGAGCCAGCCACCATGATCGCCACGGCGGTCAACGCCAGCGCGAGAACCTGGAAGGTCTCCTCCAGCTCACGTAGGGAGGTCAGCTCGTAGTAGCTGGCGCCATCGGGTAGTGGTACCCCGACCAAGAGTGTCAACTGCCCAGCCAACTGGACCCGTTGCACCCCGGGCTGTCCGGCCCGGACCCGCTCCTGTAATGCCGCCGGCACGCTCGTCGCCGCCGTCTCGGCGGTCCGCCCGTACCAGGAACCGTCGAGGTAGAGCAGGGGTCGCCGGGAGCTGCCCGTGTCCAGCGAACGGAGCACTTCGACGACGTCGGGTTCATCGGTGTTCAGCCCGATGCGCACGACCCCGGCGTCGAAGTAGGCGGCCCGCACGGCCGTGCGTTCCCGCTCGTCGAGCAGGCTGCGCCGGGTCAGGTCATAGGAGATCAACGCCATCGACGTCGCCAGCAGCGCGGCGCCGACGGCGAACCCGGCCGTCACTCGCGCGCGGAGCCCGAGATGTCTCATCGCTGCAGCTTGTAGCCGAGGCCACGGAGCGTGACCAGGTGTCGCGGATTGCCCGGTTCCGCCTCGATCTTCTGGCGCAGACGCCCGACGTGCACGTCCACCAGGCGCTCGTCGCCGCTGTCGTATCCCCATACCCGTTGCAGCAACTGCTGCCGGGACAGCACCCGGCCGGCGTGCTCGGCCAGCTCGCAGAGGAGCCGAAATTCGGTGCGGGTCAATGCCACCGGCACTCCGGCACGACGCACCTCCCCTGCCTCCGGGCTGATTTCCAGGTCACCGATGACCTGCACCGCGACCGGGGTGGCCACCGCCCGGGCCCGCCGTCGCAGAGCCCGCAGCCGGGCGGACAACTCCTTGATGGCGACCGGTTTGACCACGTAGTCGTCGGCACCGGCCTCCAGCGCGGCGACGATGTCGTGGGTGTCGTCCCGGGCACTGACGACCACGATCGGGACATCGTCGTCGCGGCGCAGCTGACGGATCCCCTCAAATCCATCGATACCAGGCAGCATCAGGTCGAACAACACGTTGTCGGCCGGATCGGACCGCTGCATCCGCAGCCCCTCCTCGGCGGTCGCTGCCCCCCGCGCGGTGTAGCCCTCCTCTTCCAGGGCGAGCAGCAGCGCCAACCGGATCCGGTCGTCGTCCTCGATCACCAGTACCGCGGTCATTACGGCATCATCCCCGGCGTCCCGGTGACCACCCACTCCGGGGCAGCCGCCAGATTTGTCATGTGACTGTCATCCAACCGCACCGACCGCTACACGACCCACTTAGAGGGTGAGAGGCGTGTCGGGCCGCTCGTCGCGCCCATCTGGCCCCGTCCCGCTGAGAGGAGGCAGCAGTGACCGGCAACGCCCTCATTCACGCCCTCGTCATCGGCGCTTCCGTCGGCATACTCGGGCGGTTCGTGCTCCCGGGCCGGGATGCCGCCCCGGTGTGGCTGGCCATCGCCGTGGGTCTCGGCGCCGCACTGCTCGGCACCATCAGCGCCCGAGTCGCTGGCATCGATGTCGCCGCCCCCTCCGTGCTGCGGCTGGCCGTGCAGGCTGGCTTCGCCGGCGCCGCAGTAACCCTCGCGGTCGCAACGGCACGGCATACACCGGGGCCGACGAGGCGGTCCATCCGCCGGTGGCGTGCCGCTGGCGATCCCGCAGCGCCAGCGGACCAGGAAGGGAACCGACCATGACCGTCGTGCCAGACGACAACATGATGACCCTGATCTGCGATGGTTGCGGAGAGACCGCCGCCAGCACGGCCGTCGTGCTACCCGATGACGAAGTGGTCTGGACGCTCGTATCCGAGCATGGCTGGAGCGGGTCTCCATTCGCCACCGGTCCACACCGATGCGCCGGGTGCACCACTCCACCCCCGCCCAGCCAAGCCACCCCCGCCCAGCCGCTCGGGGATCTCGACGACGACGAGGTCGCCGAGGCCACGACGGCGGTGGACCCGTTACGCACCGCGCTGAGCAAGGCCACCGAGCACGACGGGCGCGTTGTCGTTGACCTCTCCGCCGTTGAGCAGATCGACTCCGTCGGCCTCGGCTTGCTCGTCCGGGCCCGGCAGGAGGCTCGTCAGCGTGGCGCGGAGCTGTGCCTCCACGCGCCCTCCCGGTTCGTCTTGACCGTGCTACACACGATGCGCCTGGACACCGCGTTCCCGGTCGTCACCGACCAACCGAACGCGGCGAACGAACCCAAGGTGCTGGTGTGAGCAGCGGACCGGCGCGTCGCGACCGGCGACCCGCCACACCCCGCTGCCAGCTTCACCGATGAGGACTGCCACATGGTCATGCCCTGGCCCCCGCCCGACGACGATCCCTTCCGCCCTGCCTGGGACCCGCCAGCACACCACGACGAGGACGCTCGGCTCGCCGCGATAGCCACCCAACGGCTTAGCGCCGATTGGACGACGCGCCGCCAGCAGATCACCGTAACCGTGCAGAACCGAGTGATCATCCTGGCCGGCGTCATTGCCGACCTCGAGACGCGGCAGGTCGCGGGCGAGCTCGCGTGGGATATCCCAGGCGTGGCCGACGTGTGCAATACCCTGCGGGTGGCGCAGCGGGGCCGCCCGCAGCGCTGACCGCGATCGAAGCCAGCACCAACTCCGATCGACGGAATAGTCAGTCCCGACCGACGCAACGCCAACTCCGATTGACGCAACGCCAATTCCGACCGACGGCGACGCCGGACCGTTCCACCCAGGCCACTAATCACCACGACAGCCCTCTTGACCTGGGGTTTTGTCGGATCTCAGCATTTTTTGGTAACAGCTCCGCCGAGTGATATGACTGATCTATCGGCAATCAATGACGCTCGTCGTCATCCCCTCCTCGCGCAGCGCCGGTCCGAGCATGTCCCCGAGACCGGCTCGGCGAGTGACCACCTGAGGAGCTGCGGTGCGGAAAAGGCTGATCTGGCGAAATCGACGGCCGTTCCAGAATGCCGTCGTCTTCACCTCGCCCATGTGCGGCACGGTGATGCTCATCCTGGGGGCGCCACCTACCGTGGCGGTCGCCATGCCCGAGCCGATCCGCATCGGCTGGCAGTTGGGACTGATCATCGCCGGTCTGATCGGCATCGCCGGGCTGTTGTGGCCAGGCCGGTACGCCACCGGACTCGGGCTGGAACTGGCGTCCATGCTGATGCTCGGCGCCGTCACCAGCATGTATGCGATCACCCTTGGAGTCGGCGGCGGCCTGGCCGCCGTCACCTCAGTCTCCTTCACCACCGCGGTGGCCTTCGGTTCGTGGTGGCGTGGCGGGGAGCTCTTGCACGATCTACACCGGCTGGTCGAGCCGCAGCGCCCAGCCCCGGACCTGGCTGGTGAGTTCCCATGACAGCCCCGACCCCACCTCCGCCCCCACCTCCACCCCCGCCCTCGACCGATGCCGCAGCCGCCGCCCCGCAATGGCTCCAGGTCGTGCTGTCGGTAGTCGGCGTCCTTGGTGGCGCCGGCGGGTTCGCGACCATCGCCGCCGTGGTGGTGAAGCGGGGAAAGTTCCGCGCCGAGGCGGCCGACGTGCTCACTGACACCGCCCTGACCCTGGTGCAGCCAATGCGGATCCGGATGGCCGAGCTGGAGGCCGAGGCGCAGACAATCCGGGAGCAGCTACGCGCCTCGAACGAGCGAAGCCACCGGCTCCAAGCCAGCATCACCCAGCTCCGCACCATGCTGGACCGCTGGTACGCACTGATCTTCGCGCCGGAGGCCTCCCTACCGGCGATCCGATCCACCATCCGCGAGGACCGCCGACGCATCCAAACATCGGGCGAGGTCCGGGCCGAGCCGACCGGTGACAGGTAGGCGGCTAGGCCCGGCGGAGGGCCAGCGATGCGACCCCGGTCACCGGGTCGCGGCGAGCTCAAGGACTTCACCCGCCACCGGCAGCGCCGCGTCCCGGTAGGCGGGAACAAGCCCGAGGCGGGTTCGCCGGTCCAGCAGATCATCGACCGTGCGGGCTAGTTCGTGCCGGGCAGCCCAGAGTAGTTCGGCGCCGGTGACTGGAATCTCGGCGCCGATCGGCCGGTGAAGGTGCGCTGGCGCCTCGGCCAGGACGTCGACCGCCTCGACACCGTAGCGGGCCACCAGACGCCGGGGCGCCGGGACCCGCGCCAGGTGCGCGGGGCTCGCGGCGCCCGGGAGCGGGAGACGGCGCGTACGACAGGCACCGGCGGTCAGGTCCCGACAACGCACCGCGGTGTCCACCGCGTCCTCGGCCATCCGCCGATAGGTGGTGAGCTTTCCGCCGACGACGCTGATGACCCCGTCCGGGCCGTCGATGACGGCGTGCTGTCGGGAGAGGTCCGCGGTACGGTCAGCGGCGTCGGCGAGCAACGGCCGGAGCCCGGCGTAGGCGCCGAGGACGTCGCTGCGGCGCAGTGGCCGGTCAAGGACGCCGTTGAGCACGTCGAGCAAGAACGCGATGTCGGCCTCGGTGGGCTCCGGTACGTCCGGGATGGGTCCGGCCAACGGCTCGTCGGTCAGGCCCACGTAGACCAGGCCATCGGTCTGGGGCAGCACGAGAACGTAGCGGGCGAAATCGCCGGGTACCGGGATGGTCAGACCGGCCCAGAGTCCACCTAGCGCCGCAGCGGGCAGCACGAGGTGAGTGCCGCGGGAGGGCCGCAGACGCACGTGTGGGGTGAGGCTACTTGCCCAGACACCGGTGGCGTTGATCACGGCGCGGGCAGCGATGTGCAGTGTCTCCCCGGTGCGGGTGTCCTCGACGGTGGCGCCGTCGCCGTGCAGTTCGATCACCCGGGCGCGGGGCAGGATGCGGGCGGAGCGCGCCGCCGCCGCGCGGGCCAGACCGACCACGAGCCGGGCGTCGTCGCAGAGCTGGCCGTCCCAGGACAGGCGGGCACCGCGGAGGCTGACCCGGCGCAACATCGGCGCCATCGCACCCGCCTCGGCCGAGCCGAGCCGTCGGGTACCCGGCAGGGTCCGGCGGGTGGTTCCCGCACTGACGCGCAGCAGGTCGCCGACGCGCAGCCCGACCGCCGCGGCCCGATCCTGCCAACCAATGGTGTAGTCGGTCGTGGGCAGCAACATCGGCAGCGCCCGGATCAGGTGCGGGGCGGTGCGGGTCATCAGGACGTGGCGTTCGATCGCGCTCTCGTAGGCGACGCGAATCTGACCGTGGGCGAGGTAGCGCAGTCCACCGTGGACCAGCTTGGAACTCCAGCGGGAGGTGCCGTGGGCGAGGTCCTGGGCTTCGACGGCGGCCACGGAGAGGCCACGGCTGGCGGCATCCAGCGCCACGCCCGCGCCGGTGACGCCGAGCCCGACGACGAGGAGGTCAACGGCGCCGCCCTCGGCCAGCTCGGCGAGTTCCCGGTCCCGGCGTGGCCCAGTCAGCGTGGCATCCATGCGCACACCCCCTTGCCGAAAAGTGACACTGAATGTCACTGTGTCACACATGAATGGAGATGGGGAAGACGCCGACCGATGGACCCGCTGGGGGCTGGCCTCGGGAGCACGGCCCCTACCGGACTCCGCCTCGGAGCTACTGGCGCAGCTACTGGAGCTGAAACCCGCGCCTCCGGCCGTGCCCCTGCCCGACATCGCGATGCCCGCAGCCCAACCCGACGGCGCGGTCCTGGCCGCGCTCCGGGCCGCCGTCGGCACCGACCACGTACTGACCTCCCGGCCGATCCGGGCCCGCCACGCAACTGGCCTGTCCACACCCGAGCTCCTACGACGGCGCCGCGGCACGCTCCACCAAGCCCCGCAGGCGGTGGTCCGCCCCGCCAACCACGCCGAGGTCCTCGCCATTCTCGAACTCTGCTCCCGGCACCGGGTGGCCGTGGTCCCCTTCGGGGGTGGCACCTCGGTCGTCGGCGGATTGACACCGACCGCGCCCGCACACCTCACCATCGACCTGAGCCGGCTGGACGGGATCCTCGCCGTTGACGCCGTCTCCCGAACCGCGACCCTCCAAGCGGGGCTACCTACCCCCCGCGCCGCGAAATTGCTCGCCGAGCACGGGCTCACCCTCGGCCACGTTCCCCAGTCCTACGAGTACGCCACCATCGGCGGCTTCGCCGCCACCCGCTCCTGCGGACAGGCGTCAACCGGGTACGGCCGCTTCGATGAACTGGTGACCGCGCTGACCGTCGCCACCCCCCGCGGCACCATCCGGGTGGGACGCGCCCCCGCCTCCGCCGCCGGCCCCGACCTGCGACAGCTCTTCCTGGGTAGCGAAGGGACGCTGGGCGTTATCACCGACGTGACGGTACGAGTGCGACCGATCCCGGCGCAGACACACTACGAGGGCTGGCGGTTCGACTCCTTCCCCGCCGGGCTGCACGCCGTACGGAGGCTGGCGCAGGAAGGGCCGCAGGCCACCGTACTGCGACTCTCCGACGAGGTCGAAACCCTGATCGGGGCGGCTGGTCAGGGCCGATCCGACGGGGGCTGCCTACTGGTCGTCGGGTACGACGGCGAGCAGGTTCACGCCACCGCCGAGATGGCCGCCGCGGTACTGGCAGCGCAGGGCGGCCAACCGCTGGGCGCCGAGCCGGGACGGCACTGGCAACGGCACCGCTTCGACGCTCCGTACCTGCGCGACGCGCTGCTGGACGCGGGAGCGTTCGCGGAGACGCTGGAGACCGCGGCATACTGGTCCCGCCTGCCCGAGGTGCACGAACGGGTCCGGGCGGCGATCCTCGACGCACTGCCGGAGGGCGCACTCGTGCTGGCGCACGTCTCCCACGTCTACGAGACCGGCGCCTCGCTGTACTTCACCGTGATCTGCTCCCCCGGCTCCGACCCGATCGACCGGTGGCGCATCGCGAAGGCGGCGGCCAGCGACGCGATCGCCAGCGCCGGGGGCACGATCACCCACCATCACGGAGTCGGCACGGATCACCGCGACTGGTACGCGGCCGAGATCGGGGACCTCTCCGTTGACCTGCTCCGGACGGTCAAGCGGCACCTGGACCCGGCCGGCATTCTCAACCCCGGCATCCTGGTGCCATAGCCGTACCGGTGCTGGGCACACCGAGCCGGCTAATCAGCGCGAGGTGGGCACGCCACTCGGGCAGGCCAGCCGAGGAACCGGTCGAACAGGTCGGAGGCGCTGCTCGTGACGCTCGGGTTGAGCCGGTGCAGGTCGTCGATCGCGTCGTGCAGGCAGCCAGCCAGGTAGAGGAACAGGCTCACCGACACTTCTCGATACTCATCCAGGAGGGCAAGCCTCGCCGCGCCGCAGGGCCATGGCTGCCCGCATCGGCGGCACAGCCAGAGTGGACGCAGCGGCAGGTGCTCCGACGGCATCTTCGGGCCGACCGCAACAGGAGGCACGTCATGCCTGCTCATCGACGCTCGCTGTCCCGCGCCTGACGCTCAAACACGATCCGCCATACGTGCGTCAGCAGTGGCGGATCAGCTGAGAACGGCCGCGTCGATGCCGGGATCGACGCTATGCGGTCTGCTGTCAGCTGGCCGGTCGCAGCGTACCGAGACACATACGTCGTCATCGCCGACATCCGGACGACGCGGGTGCGCGGTGGGCTTGCCGGCAAGCTGGCAAGCCCACCGCCGTCGGCCGGCGGCTGGGAGCAGACCGCCGGTCACCCACCCACGCAGCCCTGCTGGCGGTACGCGAATGGGGAATCACCCGTGCGGTCGACGGAGTGCCCGGCACTAGCCCTGGCCGGTGGTTTGGGTCGCATTCCGACCTGTCACCGATCGACACGTCCATCTGGATCTCCCTGCCGTAAGGTTGCCGCTGGCCCACCGGCGCACCGCTTGGATCGGTTGCGTCGGCACAACCAGGCTGGCCTAGACGGCGCACGGCCGGAATGTCTCGGCGATGCACCCGCAGTGCACCTACCGTCACCCCACGTGCGGCTAGCATCACCTCCACCGATGACTGTCCGTTCCGGAAGGACGTGCGATGACGACGGTGACGACCTGGACCGGCCGGGACGCCAACGCACTACGACATGCGTTACGGATGAGCATGACCGGATTCGCCGAGCACCTCGGCGCGGCGCGGCGGACCGTGGCCAAGTGGAGCAGCCAGGGCGACAAGGTGCTTCCCCGCGCCGACATGCAGGCCGCGTTGGACACCGTGCTGTCCCGAGCCACACCCGAGGCACGGACACGCTTCGAGGCCCTGCGCACGGTGGGCACCAGCGGTGCCGCATGGCCGGAGGCCGGCGGGAACGCGGATACTGGCGATGGCGGAGACCGCGACTCGGATTCGGGGGGTGACGTGCGACGGAGAGCCCTCCTACGCGGAGCAGCGATCGGCGTCGCTGCCACGCCCAACGTCGCTCCGTTGCTCGACGCGTTCTTCTCGCCCGTTCCCGCAGCGGATGCGGCTCTCACCTTTCCGCAGTTCTCCCGATCCGTCGCCGCCGCCAAGGTCGACTATCAGGCCTGCCGGTATGGGCGGGTACTCAACGGACTCGCGACGCTATTGCCCTGCCTCGAAGCGGTGCGGTCAGGTGCGACGGGTGAACAACGGCAACGGGTCGAGGTCCTGGCCGCTGACCTGTACCACGTCGTCGGCAGCGTCCTGCTGAAAGTGGGCGACCGCGGGCCGGCCCTGGTAGCGGCCGAACGGAGCACCCGGGCCGCTGCCCTGAGCCAGGACCCGGTGGCGATTGCCGCGAGTGCCCGGATCATGGCCCATGCGCTGATGAGCAACGGCCACGACGACCAGGCAGTCACCCTCGCCGCGAAAGCGGCCGACTCACTCGACCGAGACACCCGCCTCGTGTCGACCGATGCGGTGGCCGTCTACGGTGCCCTCGTCCTTCGAGGGGCCATCGCCGCCGCCCGCCGAGACGACCGGGACACCGCCTACGCGATGCTCGATGGAGCAACGCGCGCCGCGGCCCGCCTCGGCTACGACGGCAACGATCGGTGGACCGGCTTCGGCGCCGTCAACGTCCTGCTGCACCAGGTCAACATCGCCCTGGCCCTCGGCGATGCCGGCACCGCTATCGCGATCGCCCGCACCGTTGCGCTGGGCAAGGTGACGCTGGTCGAACGCCGGGCATCGCTGTACGTGGACCTGGCACGCGCCTACACCCAGTGGGGCCGCTACGAACACGGCCTCGGCGCGCTGCGCACCGCCTATGAGGTGGCACCCGAGGAGATCCGCTGCCGACCGGCGGTCCAGCGCATCGCCAGCGACCTCGCCGTCCTCGCCATTGGCTCCACCCGTACCGCCGCTGTCGACTTCGCCCAAAGCTCCGGGATCGCACTGTGACCGGCGGTCACCTCCAGATCGTCGTCTGCGGCGCCGGCCCGGCCACCAACGCAGCCCAGCTGGTCAAGGCCGCACAGGACCGATCCTGGACAGCGACGGTCACCGCCACCCCGAGCGCGATGAACTTCATCGAACCGCAGCCACTCGAAAGCCTCACCGGCCATCCAGTCCGGTCGACCTACCAACCGTCACGCGGCACCCGCCGGTCACTTCCCGCCACCGACGCCCTGGTCATCGCCCCCGCGACCTATAACTCGATCAACAAGATCGCCCTCGGTCTAGCCGACAACTACGCCATGACCTCAGTCGCCGAGCTGATCGGCAGGCAGGTACCGACCGTCATCGTCCCGTTCGTCAACGCCGCCCTCGCCGCGCGGGCGCCGTTCCAGCACGCCGTGGCCAGCCTCCGCGACGAGGGGATACATGTCCTACTCGGCCCCGGCGACCAATGGGAACCACACCCGC
Organism: Salinispora fenicalii; assembly: GCF_000514815.1. Lineage (GTDB taxonomy): Bacteria > Actinomycetota > Actinomycetes > Mycobacteriales > Micromonosporaceae > Micromonospora > Micromonospora fenicalii. The sequence continues at coordinate 413,183 of NZ_KI911471.1, read as the reverse complement.
CCGGCAGCGGCAATGAGCGGCAGAAGGCCTTCCCCTGGACAACAGCGTTCACCACAGCGGTCCGGCTCGCCCACGAACCTCGACCGCCTGCTATCGGCCACCTCTGACCACGAATGCCGTCACCGGCCACCTCTCGGCGCGAATGCCGCCACCGAACTCACGACCTGGGGGCCACCACCACATCCTTGTCCTGCAACTCGGTGCCGGTACCGGCCAAACTCCGGTGCTGACATACCGGCCAACCAGGATGCCCTCCCCTAAGCTGGGCTTGCCCTGGTCCAGCGCGAACCGGACGGCCTGCCCGAGTAGAGTGCGTGCACTTGCGACAGATCGGGGATGGCATGGCCCTACGCGCCTTGTTCGGCTTCATCCTCGAAGGACTCCCGAAACCGGACGACATCGACGCAGACGCCGTTCACATGCACGGATTCCACGTCGCTGACCCAACGGGCGAGGAACAGGCAGCCCGCGAGGCGGCCCATGAGCAGGCGAGGCGCGTCATGGGGCAGCCGCGGACTTTCCGGATGGGCCCGGACGGGACCATGCGGGAGATCAGCGGGGGATGAGTTCTAGTCTGGCCGCAGGTAGCCGTCCACCAACCGGGCCAGTTCTCGGTCCAGGCTGGCGGCGGGGAGGCCGTCGGTGACGGTCCGGGCGGAGAGCACGAAGGACTGCGTGGTCAGCAGGACAACCCGGGCCATGGTCTCGGCCTCACCGGGCCGGACCGACCCGTCAGCCCGGCCGTGGGCGACGGCGTCCACCAAGAACCGCAGCATCTCCTCCTGGCCCGCGCCGCGCCGGTCGAGGAGGTACGGGATCAGCACCTCCGGATCAACGTCGCGGATCTTGCACAGCAACGGGTGTTCCCGTAGCACCCGCGCGCCCGCCACCACCCGCGCTACCAGGCGGGACCGGGCGTGCCCGGCGCCCTCGTCGGTCGCCGTGGCCAGCAGCACCTGCTGCCACTCCCGGGTCATCAGATCACCGATCAGTGACTGCACGTCCGGCCAGCGCCGGTAGACGGTCATCCGGGAGACCCCGGCACGACGCGCCACGTCAGTCACCGTCGTACGACGTACGCCGTAAGCGAGGACACAGTCACGGGCGGCGTCCAGAACCGCGTCCTCGATGCCACGCTCACCGGTCCGGCTCCACTCCACCACGCCGAATGTCTACCATCCCCTCTGCCGCGGAATCTGAGCCGACCGGCACCGTCGTGGAGCACCCACCGCGATGCCGTTGGCCCGGTTTACTGTCGACCGGCCCAGGATCGCCGGGGAGTCGGCTACGGATTCTGGCCAACCGGCCCCTTCGGCTGGGAACCGCTACGGGTCACCAGAAAGCCGAAAGCCGCGGCGGTGAAGAACATGACGATGCCGTAGACCGCGGCGGGGATGGCCATCCGGGTGCTGTTGAGCAACGCCGGGCTGAGCGCGACGGTGATCGCCAGGGTGCTGTTGTGGATGCCGATCTCGAATCCGGACGCGGTCGCGGCGCCCCGATCCACCCCGGCCAGCCGGGGCACCCCGTATCCGACCGCCAGGCTGAGCACGTTGAACGCCAACACCACCAGCCCGACCGAGACGAAGTAGTCGGCGAGGTTCTCCCGTTCGTTCAGCACCGCGCCGACGACCACCGCGACGAGCACCACGACCGATAGGATCCGGACCGGCCGGTCCAGGCGTACGGCGGCGTGGGGCGCCCGGGCCCGGATCAGCATGCCGATCGCGACCGGGATGAGCACGATGGCGAAGACCTGCAGCACCTTGTCGAACTGAAGGCCCAGGCTCCCCTCGTCGGCGAGGAAGTACGCGGCCGAGAGGTTGACCACGATCGGCAGGGTGACCACGGCCAGCACCGAATTGATGGCGGTCAGGGTGATGTTGAGGGCGACGTGTCCGCCGAACAGATGGCTGAAAAGGTTGGCGGTGGTGCCCCCGGGGGATGCGGCCAGCAGCATCATCCCGAGGGCAAGTTCCGGGGCCAGGTCGAAGGCGAGCACCAGTCCGAAGCAGAGCGCCGGCAGCACCAGCACCTGGCACACCAGGGCGATGAGGGCGGCTTTCGGGTAGCGCGCCACCCGACGAAAGTCCGCCACGGTCAGCCCGAGGCCCAGGCCGAGCATGATGATGCCGAGTGCGACGGGCAATCCGATCAGGGTCAATGCCGAGTCCATGGCAGCACATGGTCAACCCTCACGTTCGCCGCCGCAATCCCCCGGCTGGCTCGCGCTGCGCGGCCTGGGCCGGCGTCAGCCGTTGGACAGGAGGTCCCCGCAGCTCGTCTCATTCGGCAGCAACGGTCGCAGCTGCACCAACCAGCTCTTGCCGTCCGAGGTCCACGGCGCCGCCGCGGTGGCCTCCGCCGCCGCTGCGAGCAGCGTCTGCAACGCATCGCCGGTGACGGTCACACAGCCCGGCCCGTTGGCGGTGCCGAGGGGCTCACCGGGCAGCGTTGGCCCGGGCCAGGCCACCTCGGGCTGACCTAGGCCCTCCGGATCGGTGTACGGTTCCGTGATGCCCGCGAGCATGGTGGGCACGTAGGGTTGCGCGCTGGCGCCCTGGGTCGGCGCCAGCGGACCCGAATCACTGGTGAGCGACGTGACAAACGCCCGCAGCTGCGTCCGAGCCGCCCGCTGGTCGGGGGTGAGGCCGGACGCGTCGCCGCCCGCCTCGGTGAGGGCCGGGACGTCGATCTGCTCGGTGCCGTTCGGGCCGCGAACCGTGAATCGGGTTGTCGGCACGTCGGCGAGCGCCGGAGTGCCGAAGTCCACCGCGCCGTCCACACCGGCGGCCCGCGCCGACTCCAGCAGCGTTGACACATCCTCGGGGGCGATCGGGTGGACCTGGAGATTGGGCAGTGCGGGCCCAGGGTAGATCAGGGTCGTGGGGCCTTCGCTGATCACCCGCCCGTCTCCGTAGACGCTGATCGACGGGATGCGGCTGGCCAGCGCCGACGGCATCGCGAAGCCGCCGACGGAGGTCATCTGGAACACCACCGCGTCGGGCGGGTGGGCTCCCTCCGGCTGGCCGGGATCGTCAGCGTTGGCCGCCTCGCCCTGCGAGCCGCAGGCGGTGACGAGCAGGAGCAGCGACACGGCGGGCGCCGTCCAGCGGAGTCGACTATTGGTCATGTCGGATTAGACGCGGCCTGGCGCCGGAAGGTTCCCGTGGGGCGACGATCTCTCGCCGCCCCACGGGCCACCCGGTCAGGTTCGACCGACCACGTCCCGCCGGAACACCAGGCGAGCCACCTGGGCGGTCACCGCGGCGAGCACGGTCAACACCAGGACCGCGACCACACTGACCTCCTCCAACGGATGTTCGCCGACGTGCGCGAAGGGGGACAGCCACACGGCGCTGGCGGGAATCTCAAGGATCGGGGCGAAGTACCCGACGATCAGCCCGTAGCCGAGCACCACCCAGATCAGCGGTAGGACCCGAGGCGCCACCGCATACAGCACCGCGGCGGCGGCGAGGAGGAGCCAGACCGCCGGAGTGTGCGCCACATGGCCGAGCAGCAGGCCACCGAAGGACCCGGCGTCGCCGGTGCTCACCGCCGCCCCGACGCCCATACCGGCGCCGGCGACCAGCAACAGCCACGGTACGCCGACCGCCGTCACCGCGAGGTGGCTGCCGATCCAGGCCGAACGGCTCACGGACGTCGCGAGGACCGACTCGGCCCGCCCCTCGGTCTCTTCGGCGCGCAACGTCTGCATTGCGAGCACCGCGTAAACCCCGACGGCGAGCGCCATGGTCAGACCCATGGTGCCGAGGTAGCCGTCCAGCAGGTTCTCCGCGCCCCCCATGATGGCGACCATGTCCTCGGGCGCGTCGGTGAAGCCGTCGAGCAGTGGCTCGGTGAACGAACCGTAGGCGAGGCCGGCGGCGAGCAGTCCCACACTCCACCCGATCAGGCTGGCCCGGTGCAGCCGGAACGCGAGCGCGAGCGGCCCGTCCAGCCAGGCCACCGCCCGGGCCGGCCCAGGTCGGGGCGGCACGAGCCCGGCGCCGAAGTCCCGGCGGGTAGCCAGCGCGTAGCCGCCGGCGGCGGCGATCACCGCTACGGCCAACGAGATCGCCAGCGGCCACCAGCGGTCATGTACGTACGGCGCGGTCTGCTGAGACCAGCCGACCGGCGACAGCCAGGACAGCCACGACGCGCCGCTGCCCTGCACCGCCGCCATGTCACCCAGTCCGCGCAGCACGAACGCGGCTCCGAGCAGGGCCCCGGCCGTGCTGGAGGCGGCCCGCGGATACTCCGACAGCTGAACGGTGACCGCCGCTACTCCGGCGAACACCAGCGCTACCGCGCCGACCGATGCACCGAACAGCAACGACCCGCCGAGGTCGTAGCCCCGGCTGGCCATCAGGCCGCCGATCAGGATGGCGACGACCGTGGCCATCGTGGCGACGAGCACCAACGCGGCAGTGAGCTGGGCGTGCCGGCCGACCACGTTGGCGCGGATCAGCTCGGCCCGACCGGAGCGCTCCTCGGCCCGGGTGTGCCGCACGACTGTCAGCAGCCCCATCAGGCCGGCACCGATAGCCACGTAGAGGCCGTACTGCCCGGCGAGGAAGCGCTCGATCGTCAGGTCGTCGAAGCCGAATCCCGGGCCGCCGAAGAGCGCACCGGCCGGGCTACCGGAGAAGGCGGTCAGCCCCTCCAGGTCCGCCGGACTCTCGACGAAGGTCTCCAGCGCGGTGGCGAAGTACCCCATCAGCAGTCCCAGACCGAGGGTCCACGCCGGGAAGCGGATCCGGTCGCGGCGCAGCATGAACCGCAGCAGGGTGCCGGTCCCGGTGACCGTGCCGCCGCTCTGGCTGGGGGCCGCGACCACCGGCCGGTTCACCATCACGGTCGCCATCACGCCACCGCCCCGTGGCGCGCCGGCTCATCGCCGTAGTGCCGCAGCAGCAGCTGTTCCAGGGTTGGTGGCCGCACGGTCAGCCCGCGTACGCCGAGTTCGCCCAGCCGCCGGATGACGACGGCGAGGTGATCGCTGTCGACCTCGAAGCGGACGTGTCCGTCGGTGTCCTGCAGCCCGTGTACGCCGGCCAGGGTGGCGAGCGCGGCGGCCGATTGGTCAACGATCGCGTCCACGGAGGTCCGGGTCAGGTGACGCAGGTCGGTCAGGGAGCCGGTCTCGACGATCTGCCCCTGTCGAATGATCGAGATCTGGTCGGCCAGCACCTCGACCTGGGCGAGGATGTGGCTGGAGAGCAGGACGGTCCGGCCGGCCGCGCAGGCCTCCCGGATGCACTCCTGAAACACCGCCTCCATCAGCGGGTCCAGCCCGGCGGTCGGCTCGTCGAGTAGAAGCAGGTCCACGTCGCTGGCCAGCGCCGCGATCAGGGCTACCTTCTGCCGGTTGCCCTTCGAGTAGGTCCGCCCCTTCTTGCGGGGATCGAGGTCGAAGCGTTGGCACAGTTCGTCGCGGCGAACCGGGTCGGTCCCGCCACGCAGGCGGGCGAAGAGGTCGATCGCTTCGCCGCCGGTCAGGTTGGGCCATAGCTCCACGTCGCCGGGGACGTAGGCGAGCCGGCGGTGCAGCCGCACCGCGTCGGCCCATGGATCACCACCGAGCAGCCGAACCCGGCCACGGTCTGCGCGGAGCAGCCCCAGCAGGATCCGGATGGTGGTGGACTTGCCGGCGCCGTTGGGGCCGAGGAAGCCGTGCACGGTGCCGGTCTCGACCTGCAAGTCGAGACCGTCCAGTGCCTTGATGCGACCGAAGTGCTTGTCGATGTGGTGAATGTCGATTGCCGTGGTCATGGTCGTAGACCTCGTTCGAGGGAAGACCCGGGCAGGGTGAAGCCCCGGGGTTGGTCCGATGTCGTCGATCACGGCGAAGCCCACGAGAAGTCGGTGAGCCGCCGCGGAGAAGTTCACGCCGGGGGGCGTGACAGCCGGTGCGCAGTGCCTTCGGCGTCGCCCGCCACGGGCGGATCTGGGACGTACATCAGATAGTCGTCAAGCATCGCGCGATTGACGTGCAGCCCTTGGGTGAAACGTTCGACGGCCGGCGCCGCGATCCCCTCGGTGCCGGGGCGAGACCCGGCCGTGCGACCTGATCCGTCAATCGCGGCAGCCGGGCAGATACCCGTGGTGACGAAGCCGCCAACCCGAGTCTCGAAACCCCCGCCAACCGATGCCACTCCGCTACATTAAACAGTCGTTCAATAGTTGGGCAAGCGCATACCGCCCGAGAGTCCATCCGCCGCCGGACGGCCTAGGGTGGGCGGATGTCCCGCTCCACGCCCTCTGGCGGTCACCCCACCGCCACACCGAACCCACTCACCCAGCTCACGCTGGAACAACTCCGGCGACGTACCAGCATGAAGTGGGGCAACTACGCCCCGGACGTGCTTCCGCTCTGGGTAGCGGAGATGGATGTCCCCCTCGCTCCCGCCATCACCGACGCGCTACAGCGCGCCATCGCACTCGGTGACACCGGCTACGCCCACCCAGCGGGGTACGCGGAGGCGTTCGGCGAATTCGTCGCCGAACGCTGGGGCTGGACCGACTTCTCCCCCGGCCGAACCGCGGTGGTACCCGACGTGATGCTGGGCGTCGTCGAGGTACTCCGGCTGGTGACCAGCCCCGGCGACGCCGTGGTCGTCTGCTCCCCGGTCTACCCGCCCTTCTACGCATTCGTCCGGCATGCCGGACGGCAGGTGGTCGAGGCCCCGCTCGGGGCCGACCTACGGATCGACCTCGCCGCCCTCGACGAGGCCTTCCGGCACGCCCGTGCCCGCAGCGAACGGCCGGCCTTCCTGCTGTGCAACCCGCACAACCCCACCGGGGTGGTACACCGCCGCGCGGAACTCGAGGCCGTCGCCGAGTTGGCCAACCGGCACGGCGTACGGGTGATCTCCGACGAGATCCACGCTCCGTTGGCGCTGCCGGGGGCAGACCTCACCCCGTACCTGACCGTCACCGGCACCCAGGATGCCTTCGCGGTGATCTCCGGCTCCAAGGCGTGGAACCTCGCCGGCTTGAAGGCGGCCCTCGCGATCGCGGGGCCGCGCGCCGCGGCCGACCTGGCCCGGATGCCGGAGGAAGTCAGCCACGGACCAAGCCACCTGGGTGTCGTCGCGCAGACCGCTGCCCTTCGGGCGGGCGGCGAGTGGCTCGACCACCTCCTCGACGGCCTACACGCCAACCGGGCCCGGCTTGAGACGCTGTTGGCCGAGCACCTGCCCACCGTCGGCTACCACCGCCCCGAAGGCACCTACCTGGCCTGGCTGGACTGCCGGCGACTCGGCCCGCACGCTGATCAATCCGGCCGCGCACCCGGTCCGGCCGACAGCGCACCCGGCGAGGTCAGCGCCGGTCCAGCCGAGCTGTTCTTGGAACGCGCGCGGGTGGCCGTCAGCTCCGGGCACGCCTTCGGCACCGGTGGAGCGGGCTGGGTTCGGCTGAACTTCGCCACCTCCCCCGCCATTCTCACCGACGCCGTCGCCCGCATGGGTCGGGCTGCCCGGGAGGCGGAAGCCACCGCCCCGAACTGATGCCGGGCCGACGATGACACCGCGACCTGGATCGCGCGATTTAGCGGTCCCGGACCGGCGAGAGACCGGCGCGCCGGGAATGTCGTACGCTACCGTTCAGCACGATGCTCAGCCGTCTCGTACGGGCATTTTGTGCCCGTCGTTCGCTCCGAACGGCGACCCGGAGGTACCCCCGTGACCGATGACACCGATGTCACCTCGTGGGCTCTCGACGCGGGACGCGGTGACCAGGCGGCTGCCGCCGCCTTCATCCGGGCGACCCAGCAACAAGTCCGGCGCTTCCTGGCCGCCTTGATCTCTCCGGCCGAGGCGGATGACCTGACGCAGGAGACCTACCTGCGCGCACTGCGGTCGCTGCCCTCGTTCGCCGGCCGCTCCTCGGCGCGTACCTGGTTGTTCAGCATCGCCCGACGGGTCGCGGTGGACCATGTGCGGACCGCCACGTCCCGTCCGCGGACAGTCCCGATGACGGACTCCCACGACATCACCGACACCGACGAGAGCGGCTTCGACCGGCAGGTCGACCTGGAACAGATCATCGCGGCGCTGCCGACCGAACGCCGCGAGGCCTTCGTGGTCACCCAGGTTCTCGGCCTCTCCTACGCCGAGGCCGCACAGGTCTGCGGCTGCCCGGTCGGGACAATCAGGTCCCGAGTGTCCCGGGCTCGGGAAGACCTGGTTGTCGCGCTTCAGACCCACTCCGGCGGATCGGCCCGGCACACCGCAGCTGGCTAACGCCCCTTCCCGAGTTGCGCGGGAACCAACACCGGCCCCGGTCCGACTACCGGAGCATGGGGTGTGAGCAGTGGCGCGAGGTGTTGTCGGCGCAGTTGGACGGGGAGGAGACCCCGGCCGAGCGGGCGGCAGCCGACTCCCACCTGGCCGGCTGCGACGCGTGCCGGACGTGGTTCGACCAGGCGGCGGCGATCACCCGCCGAGCCCGGCTGTCGGTCAGTGTGATCGGCCCCGACCTCACCGATGCGGTCCTGGCCGCGCTCCCCACGACGACCCCGGCAGCAGCCCCGGCGGGGTCATCGACGCGGCCGCCGTGGCGGCAGCGGCTGGTGATCGCCCTGCGCGCAGCACTCGGGCTTACCGGGGCGCTGCAGGTCATGCTGGGTCTGACCCAGGTCGGTCAGGCGGCAGCGGGCCCGCACATCCACGCCGGTGGGCCACTGGCCTCGGGCCACCTGTGGCACGAGGCAGCGGCGTGGAACATCGCCGTCGGCGCCGGGTTCCTGTTCGTGGCCGCCCGCCGCACCCCGCCGACCGGGCTGCTGCCCATGTTGAGCGCCTTCGTCGGCACGCTGGTGCTCTTGTCGGTCAACGACCTGATGACCGGCCGGGTGGAGACCGCCCGGCTGGTCAGCCACGGATTCCTCTTCGTTGGCTATGCGATCGTCGTGGCCATGTCCCGGCCGGGCCTGCACCCGGGTGGCCCACCCGCCGACCGGCACAGTGATCGGCCCCGCTGGCGCATCCCGGCCGAGGATGAGCCGCCCGCGCCGGGTCTGCGGCTCGTGCCCCCGCCGGTTCCGGGTTCGGCACGCCACCGGGACAGCGCTGCGGCCTGAGCGCTCGACGCCGGTGATGTTGCTAACCGAATCACCGGGAACTTTCCCGCCCCGACAAACCGACCAACAGTCAACACCGAACTCAGAGAGGTCTACATGCCACGCAACATCACCGGTCGGCACCTACGCCCGGCCGCCCTGGTCGCCGCCGCCCTGCTGACCGCCGCCATGGCCGGCTGTGGCTCGTCCGACGACTCGTCGGCGACCAACCCACCCCCGTCGGAGACGGCCGCCCCGTCGGCGGATGCCCCCGCCGGTGTGGTCGTGATCAACGACCCATGGGTGAAGGCCGCCGACCAGGGGATGACCTCGGCGTTCGCTACCCTGGTGAACGAGAGCGACGCCGATGTGACCCTGACCGGCGTCAGCACCGAGGTGTCACCGATGGAGCTGCATGAGATGGCCATGAAGGATGGGGAAATGGTCATGCAGGCCAAGCGGGGCGGCATCGTGATCAAGGCGAAGAGCAGCCACACGCTCGAGCCCGGCGGCGACCACCTCATGATGCTGGATCTGCAGCAGCCGGTGCAGGCCGGGGATGAGCTGACCTTCACCCTCGCCTTCGCCGACGGGCGGACCCAGTCGTTCACGGCGGTGGCGAAGCCGTTCACCGGCGCGGAGGAGAGCTACAACCCCGAGCACAGCATGCCGGACATGTCCATGAGCCCCAGCGCAGCGTCATGACTGGGAGCGGTCCCCGCGCGGTGAGCCGACGCGGTCTACTCGCTGGCGGTGCCCTGGCTGCCGGTGGCGCGCTCGGTGCCGCCGTGGCGGTCACCGCCGTCGGCTCCGATGAATCCGCGACCCGCCCCACCAAGACAACACCGGTGGCGGAGATCGGGCTCGCCGTCGAACCGTTCCACGGGACCCGTCAAGCTGGGGTCGCCACCGAACCGCAGGCATATGCGGCGTTCGTCGCCCTCGCCCTCCGGCCGGAGACGGACCGAGAGACGCTGGGGCGGATGCTGCGACTGCTCTCTGACGACGCCGCCCGCCTCACCCAAGGCCGTCCCGCCCTGGCCGACACCGAGCCGGAGCTCGGGCTGCTGCCAGCCCGGCTGACCGTAACCTTTGGCTTCGGTCCCGGCTTCTACCAGGCGGCCAACCTCGACGAGCGGCGGCCACCATCGGTGGCCGCCCTCCCGGCGTTCCGGATCGACCGGCTCTCCCCCCACTGGTCCGGCGGGGACCTGCTGCTGCAGATCTGCGCCGACGACCCGCTGACCGTCGCGCACGCCCAGCGGGTGCTGGTGAAGGACAGCCGACCCTTCGCCACCGTCGCCTGGGTGCAGCAAGGCTTCCGACGCGCGGCCGGGGCCGAGCCGGGTCGCACCCAGCGGAACCTGTTCGGCCAACTCGACGGCACCGCCAACCCGAAGCCAGGCGCCCCCCTGGAGACCGCGGTGTGGGTACCGGACGGGCCGGCGTGGCTGCGTGACAGCACCACCCTGGTCGTCCGGCGGATCAGCATGAACCTGGAGACATGGGACCTGCTCGGCCGCACCGACCGAGAGCTGTCCGTCGGCCGCCGGCTCGACACCGGCGCGCCACTGACGGGCGCGGAGGAACACGACGAGCCCGACTTCAACGCCCTCGGGTCGAACGGGCTCACCGTCATCCCGGACTTCTCGCACCTGACCCGCTCCCACGTCACCGAGGACCGGCTCCGGATTCTGCGCCGCCCCTACAATTACGACGGCGTACCCAGCGCCGACGGGACTGCAGACAGCGGCCTGATCTTCGCTTCGTACCAGGCCGACGTCACCCGTCAGTTCCTACCCATCCAACGACGACTGGCCGAACGGGACCTACTCAACGAGTGGACCACCCCGATCGGCTCTGCCGTCTTCGCGATCCCACCCGGCTGCCCCGAGGGCGGCTGGATCGGCCAGCAACTGCTCGGCTGACCTCGACAGGAGAACCATGCGGACCAACACCCGCCCGAGACCCGCCGGCTTCCTCGCCGCCGCCCTCGCCGCCGCCCTCGCCGCCGCCGCGCTGCTGCTCGTGCCGGCCTCCCCGGCCGCCGCGCACAATTCCCTGACGGCCACCACACCGGCCAAGGACGCCGAGCTGGACATGGCGCCGACCGAGATCACATTGAAGTTCCTCCAGAAGCTGGATCCGGCGTTCACCACCATCGTCCTCTCCGATGCTGCGGAGCAGAAAGTTCCGACCAGTGAACCAGTGGTTACCGGGGCAGAAGGCACGATAAGTATCGACGGAACCCTGGCGAACGGCACCTACACCGTCGCCTACCGGGTCGTCTCCGCCGACGGGCACCCGGTCCAAGGCTCGTACGCGTTCACTGTCGCCGACCCCGCTGGTGCCGAGGCGCCGACCCCGGAGCCGGCGGAGTCGTCCCCCGCGGCCGAGCCCACCACGGCGCCGACGGAGCCCGGGTCGGCCAGCCCGGTGGCGGCGACCGACAACGACGGCGGCGGAGACGGGATCGGCGCGCCGGCGGTGATCGGCGGCGGGATCCTGCTGGTCCTGGTAGCCGGCGGCCTGGTGGTGCTACTACGCCGCCGACGCAGCACGACCTGACCAAAGGGGGTCGGGGCGGTGCTGAGCGCTGCCCCGACCCCCTTTGAGCGCCCTACCCCAGCGAGACCAGCGCCGCTGATACGACCGTGTTGCCCGCCGGGTTTCGACGGCTTCCCCGATGCGGCGCTACGCCGGGCGGTGTTCACCGTTCCTCTGGCGCAGCGTCGTTGAGCAGCTCAGCGAGCTCGGTCACCGCGCGCGGGCGGGCCCCCGCCAGATCCGGAATCCGGTCCAGGAGCCGGTGCACCAGCGGCGCCCACGCCGGCACCAGGTGTGCCGCCGCGAGCAGCCCGCCGTCGGCAAGGCCATCCGCCGTGGCTACGGTCCGCACGCCACCGCCGGAGACCACCGCCACCGCGTCCGCCCAGCGGAAGGCGAGGTCGACATCGTGGGTGGAGAGCACCACCGTCGTACCCGCGGTGTGCAGGTCGTACAGGGTCCGCAGCAGTGCTTCCACCCCAGCCGGATCGAGCCCGGCGGTCGGTTCGTCGAGAATGAGCAGCCGCGGGTGCATCGCGACCGCGCCGGCGATGGCCACCCGCTTGCGCTGGCCGTAGGAGAGCAGATGGGTGGGTCGATCGGCGACCCCCGACACCCCGAGCGCCGCCAGCGCCGCCTCGCAGCGTCGCCGTACCTGCTCGGCCGGTAGCCCAAGGTTGACCGGCCCGAAGGAGACATCCTGCCGGACGTTGGCGGAGAAGAGCTGATCGTCCGGGTCCTGCACCACCAGTTGTACCTGCTGCCGCAGCTCCCGTAGGCCGGCCCGGTTGTACCGCACCCGGGTGCCGGCGACGGCGATCTGGCCCGTGGCGGGCCGCAGCGAGCCGGCCGCCAGCCGGAACAGCGTTGTCTTCCCGCCACCGTTCGGGCCCAGCACGGCTAACCGCTGCCCCGGGGCGACCCGAAGGTTGACCCCGGTCAGGATCGGCCGACCCGGTTGGTAGGCGAAGCCCACCTCGTCGAACTCCAGCAGTGGGGCGCTCACCAAGGGGACACCACCCCGGTGCTGGCTATGACGATCGCGCCGAGCAACGCCGTGGTCGCCGCGACGAACGGCACCGATACCCGGTGGGCCGCCACCTGCACGGCGAGCGAGCCGGTGTAGCCCCGCACCGCCAGTCCTTCCTCCAGCCGCCGTGCCCGGTGCAACGCCCGGACGAACACCGCCCCCGCCTGACCGGCCAGGGACCGGTAGGTGGTTCGCCAGGTACGGAAGCCAAGCCGGCCCGCCTGCGCCTGCCGGACCGCACGCACGCTCTGCACCAGCAAGAAGAGCATCCGGTACGTCAGCGCGGCAACCTCGGTGACCGCCGGGGGGATCCCCAGCCGGTGCAGTCGGGGCAGGACATCCGACAACGGCGTGGTGGCGGTGAACAGCAGCAGGCAGGTCAACGCCGCCACGGACCGGCCCGCGGTCTGTACCGCCACCGGCAGGCCCGCGGGATCAATGGCCAGCCGGGCTGGAGCCGGCATCGACACCAGCAATGGGACCGTCGATGTGGCCACAAAGAGCAACGGCACCCGGGCCGCCCGCAGCACCACGACCGGCGGCACCCGTGCGGCGGCCAGCAGCACCGCCGCCGCACCACCGGACAGGAGTGCGCTGGGCCAGGTGGGCAGGGCCACCGCGCAGACCAGCAGCCCGAGCGCGAGCAGTGCCTTCTCGGCGGGGTGCCGGGTCCGCCAGGGGCCGGTGTGCGCGGCGATGTCGAGGGCGAACACGCTAGCCGCGCTGCCGACTCGCGGCGTCGCGCTGCCCCTGCCACTGCCGACTGGCGGCGTCGCGCTGCCGCTGCCGGGTCCGGGCAACGCCGAAGTAGTAGCCGAGCAGGCCGGCGCCGAGCGCGGCCTGGAGAGCGAAGAGGGCCGACTCCAGCTCGGCTGACGGCGGCTCGTAAATCGGCGAGAACCACGGCTGGTAGTCGGGGTGGTCGTCCACGATGGCCTGCTCGGCAACGGCGTCCGCACCGGAGAAGGGTTCCTCCCCCGACCCGAGGCCGAACGCCAGCGGCACCACCGCCAGGAGCAGCACCGCGAGCAGCAGCAACAGATTCACCCGAGAGAAGCGCTTCATGCCCGTACCTCCGCAGCCGGACGCAGCAGGCCGAGCCGACGCAGGTCATCCCCGCTGGTCCGACCCAGCAGGCGGACCACCAGAACGGTCAGCAGTCCCTCACTGATCGCCAGCGGGATCTGGGTCACGGCGAAGATCCCGCCGAATTTCGCCAGCGCACCGACGATGCCCGACATCGGGTCGGGGAACGCCAGGGCCAGCTGGGCGACGGTGACACTGTACGTCGCCAGGCTGCCCAGGGTCGCAGCGGCGAACACCGCCGGGTCCAGGCCACCACCGACACGACGCACCATGGTGTAGCTCCCATACGCCACCCAGGGGCCGACGATCGCCATCGAGAAGACGTTCGCGCCCAGCGTGCTCAGCCCACCGTGGGCCAGCAGCAGGGCTTGGAATAGCAGGACGATGCCGCCCAGCACACTCATGACCGGCGGTCGGAACAGCACCGCCCCCAGCCCGGTGCCGGTCGGGTGGGAACTCGACCCGGTCACCGACGGGATCTTCAATGCGGATAGCGCGAAGGTGAAGGCGCCGGCCGCTCCGAGCAGCAGTTTCGAGTCAGGATCTGCACGGACCTGCCGGACCAGGGCCCGACTACCGTGGACGACGAATGGCGCGGATACGACGAACCATGCCGCAGCCTGTTCCGGAGGGAGATACCCCTCGGCGATATGCATCGAATGACCTTCCCTTCCAGCACCTCGTGGATGAGATCCGTGTCAAGGCCGGTCTCCTGGCTTCCGGATCGACGTTCACTCCAGCCTTCCCAGGCCTGGTTGGCCCAGTGGCATAGTCAGAGATCACTACCCGGTCACAGTGGCGAGGGCCGCGCCGGTCTTCCACCGGCTTCCCGTGCACCTTGACGGCGAGAGGTTATCGGGCGCCCGCCCGGACGGCAAGCTGTCGCTTCCCGTCAATCGACGCGCGCGGGTCGGTCAGCTACAACGAACCGCTGCCCCGTTCGGCCGCGAGCCGAGAGGTTCAGCGCAGGCCAGAACCCGACTTCCTGGCTGTCAGGATGGCGTAGCCGAGTACACCGTCGGCGACCGCGGCGCGCGCCGCGGCCAGGACCGCCGGGGCGAGGGAGAAGTCCAGGCCGAGCGCTGCGGCCTGGTCCGCAGCGGTCAACCGCAGCACGGTCAGGCGCGCCTCGATCTGATCAATCATCGTGGTGACCGCGGCGTCGTGCCGTTCGGTATGGATTGTCGTCAACCCCGCGCCGGCCAGCAGGGCGACGTACTCGTCGAGGGGACGCGCATCGGCAACGCAGGCGATCCACGCTCCCAATCCAGTAAGTTCGGGTGGCAGCCGGTCCGGGACGGCGATGACATCGGCCATCCCCAGCCGGCCGCCCGGGACCAGCACCCGGGCCAGTTCCGCCGCTGCCGTGGGCTTGTCGGGGAAGGTACAGAAGGCGCATTCGCAGACCACCACGTCAACCGAGTGCGAGTCGACGCTGAGCCGCTCGGCGTCTCCCTGCCGGAACCGCACTCGGTCGGCGAGCCCAACCGACCGGGCCTCCCGGGTAGCCGCCGCGACGTTGGGACCGGCTAGGTCCACCCCGGTCACCGTGCAGCCGTACTCGGACGCCAGTAGCAGCGCGCTGGCGCCCCGTCCACTCGCCACATCGAGTACGCGTTCACCGCTGGTCAGCGCCGTTCGGGCGGCGAGCCGGCGGGTCAGCGACGAGTCCCCGGGATGGTATGCCTCGCCAAGAAGGAGGGCGACCAGGTCCGAGCCGTAGACCGCGGCGCAGCAACTCTTCGGAGACGCCGCTGGCTCGCTCCTCGACGTCACCGGATCCGCCGCCCGACGTTCGTGGCGTCCGGTGCTACCCGCCGCCGGGCGGCAGCGTCGTCGGAACGCTGGGCGACCTTCGACCCGTACGGGGAGTCGGTGATCATCGCGCGCAGCGCGAGTGCGTTGGGCACCACGTCGGCGACCGGTACCCCGGACATCTGTTCGCGGACCTGTTCCCGGTAGCCGACCGAATTATAGGCGCAGAACGGGATCAGTCTGCCGTCCGGAGTGATCTCTTCAACGCAGCACTTCATCAGCTGCCGCACGTTCAGGGTGTACGGGTCCTGAAAGTCCTGGATCACGATCATGAAGGCTCGGTCGGTCAGGTCCGCGACCGCCTCCGGTAGGTTGACGCCGCACGCATCGGCGCAGTCCAGCGCCGCGGCGGCCTGGGCGAGGCGTGCGCTGGTCGTGTCGGTGCCCATGAAAGCCGAGGCTGACCAGAGCTTCTCCAACGCCTCCCGGATGGCCGGGTCGGGCACCACCCGGTTGGCGACGTAGTCGAGGTGGTCCGCCACATCGAGCAGCCGGGGAATCGGCACCACCGCGAAGTCCTCGGCGCCGGGCGTGCCCGAGGTGAGCAGATAGGTGATCGATCGGCAGGTCGGGAAGCAGCACGGCACCGGGAAGAAGTCCTCTGCCCGGAACCAGTCGGGCCGCTGCCGCGCGACGAGGTGAATAATGTCGGAGTTGGTCAGCCGGGTCAACGGATCGAAGGGCGTATGTCGGCCGGAGTGGGTGACCGGCTGGAACGAGACGCTGCGCACCGCCGGGTGCGCGAGGCCGTGGCTGATGATGGCACCGAGTTCGTGCTCGTTGAGCCCCCGCTCGACCGCGGCCACCAGGGTGACGGTCAGGCCGACCTCGGCACAGTTGTCCAACGCCCGCTGCTTGATCTTGCGTAGGTCCCGACCCCGGATCTCCCGGTGTGTTCGCTCGTCGAACCCGTCGAACTGCAGGTAGATATTGACCGCCCGGCCCGGCCGGTTCCGCTCGCCGAGCGCTGCCACGAATGCGCGATCGCTGGCGAGCCGGATTCCGTTGGTGTTCAGGTTGACCGCCCGAATCGGGCGGGCCTGTGCGGCGTCAACGAAATCCAGGATCTGGCGATGGATGGTGGGCTCTCCGCCGGAGAACATCACCACCTCGGCCTCGCCCTCACTCGCCACGAAGACGTCGAGCATCCGCTCACACTGGGCGAGGCTGATGGCGTACCCGTCGGGCTGATGACCGGAGTCGGCGAAGCAGATCGGGCAGTCGAGGTTGCAGCCGGTATTGACTTCGATAATGCCCAGGCAGGCGTGCTGCTTGTGTTCCGGGCACAGCCCACAGTCCGCCGGACAGCCGTCGCGCACCTCGGTCTGGAAGGTCAGTGGGATCGTGCCGGGCTTGTTGAATCGCGCGCTGTCGAGGTACATCTGCGCGTCGCCGTACACCAACGCCTCGAACTGACCGTGCTCAGGGCAGCGCTTACGGAGATAGACCTTGTCGTCGCGGAGGTTGACCTGCGCGTCGACAACGATCTTGCAGACCGGGCAGATCGACTTTGTGTACTCGACGAACACCTCATCCCGGTCCCGCTTCATGGCTCTCACCATTCCACGACGCGCCGCCCCGGCACGCCGGCTTGGTCGAATACCGCCCGGCGTGGGCTGACCGGATCAGCAAGGTCCTGGCCCCGCGCTGGCGGCTGGGCCGTGGAAGAGCAACCCGGCGCTGGCGGGTCAGCTGGACACTGGCGCGCGAGCGCGGAGCAGGGCCGCCACCCGCTCGCACCATTCGCGATTCTCCTGCTCGAAGCCACGCCCCCGCAGGCAGGTGAGGTACGGCCCGATCCGGTCGCTCTCGCGCAGGAACGTCTCCTCGGTCAGGTCACCGCGCAGCTGCCGAAGCATCCGGTCGAAGAGTTCCACTTTGGCGGCGGCGATGACCGCCCGCTCTTCGAGCTGAGCGATGACCGGTGCCGGATCGAGCCGGTCTACGGCCTGGACCATGACGAGCAGGTCCTCCCGGATCGACGACGGCTTCGACGGCACGGCGGCGAAGGCGGCCAGTTCGGCGAGGCCGGCGGGGGTGACCGTGAACAGCCGCTTGTTGGGGCGGTCGTGCTGGATGACCTGGCGACCGGCGATGAGCCCCGCCCGTTCCAGCTTGGTCAACTCGGCGTAGAGCTGCTGGGGTACCGCGTACCAGAAGTTGGAGCAGGAAACGTCGAAAATTTTGGCCAGCTGATAGCCGCTGTACTCCCCATCGAGCAGCACCGCCAACACCGCGTGCCGCAGTGCCATGGTCACACCTCCCACTCCGGGTGAGGACGGAGTTCGGCGGGCCGGCACCGCGTCGCCGGCCCTTCCCCCGAACCATACTCAATGATATGACTATTCCTGTTGAGGACTACCGGTGGCAGTCCTCCTGACCGTTGATCCTGGCCACCGGCACCCTGCCCACCGTCACCACGCGGAACGAGGCGGCTCCACCGGCTTCTCCCGCGCCCGGGACCCCCGGGGACCTGGAAGGACACCCCATGAAGCTTGGCTACACGACCGGCTACTGGTCCTCCGGGCCACCCGAGGGCGTCACGGCGGCCATCGCCGAAGCCGACCGGCTCGGCTTCGACTCCATCTGGGCCGCCGAGGCATACGGATCGGATTGCCTGACCCCACTCGCCTGGTGGGGAGCGAGCACCTCCAACGTCCGCCTGGGCACCAACATCATGCAGATGTCGGCCCGCACTCCGACGGCCGCGGCGATGGCCGCGCTCACCCTCGATCACCTCTCCGGCGGCCGGTTCGTCCTCGGGCTCGGCGTCTCCGGCCCGCAGGTCGTGGAGGGGTGGTACGGCCAGCCGTACCCGCGACCGCTGGCCCGCACCCGGGAGTACATCGAGATCATCCGTGCCGTCCTCGCCCGGTCCGGGCCGGTCACACACGACGGCGACTTCTTCCAACTGCCGCATCGCGGCGGCACCGGCCTCGGTAAGCCGCTGAAGTCCACCGTTCACCCGCTGCGCGCCGACATTCCGATCTTCCTCGGTGCCGAGGGGCCGAAGAACGTAGCCTTGGCCGCCGAGATCGCCGATGGCTGGCTACCGATATTCTTCTCCCCCAAGGCGGACAGCTTCTATCGGGCCGCGCTGGCCGAGGGCTTCGCCCGCCCTGGCGCCCGCCACGACCTGGACAACTTCGAGGTCGCCGCGACCGTACCGATCGTCGTCCACGACGACATCGAGCGGGCGGCGGACCGGCTCCGACCCTTCGTCGCGCTCTACGTGGGCGGCATGGGAGCCAAGTCAGTCAACTTCCACCGGGATGTCTTCGCCCGCCTCGGCTACGAAAAAGAGTGCGACGTCATCACCGAGGCGTACCTGGCGGGCGACAAGAAGCGGGCCGTCGCCGCCGTGCCGACCGCGCTGGTGGAGGACATCGCCCTGATCGGCCCGGTCGCCAAGGTCCGCGATGAACTGCAACGATGGCGCGAGACCGTGGTCACCACGCTGCTCGTTCAGGGCAACGCCCAGCAGCTACGCCAGATCGTCGAAGTGGTGGGCTGAGCACCCGTCCAGCCGATCGCCCGACCCTGGTTGGCGCACCTGACTGCGGCCCGCGCCGCAGTCAGGTGGTGGGCCACCGGAATCGCCGGGTCAATCCAGATCGGCGGGTCAGCTGGCGCCGTCGTAACAGATGACCTGCCGAATCACGTCGCCGCGACCGAGAGCGGCGAGGGCGTCCCCGATCTCCTCCAGCCGCAGGCGGTGCGTGATCATCTCACTCAGATCGAGTCGGCCGGCCCGCCAGAGGTCAAACATCCGGTCAAAATCTCGCGGCGCCTGCGACGCACCGTAGAGCGAGGACGTAATGCTCTTCCCCTCGAACAACAGCTCGAAGGGGCTGAACGTGACCTGCTGGTCGGAGCGACCGGCACCCACGACCACCACCGTCCCGCCCCGACGTGCCGCAGTCCACGCCGCCCGCAGCGTCTGCGGCACAGCCACCACGTCGAAGACGGTGTCGAAGCCCTCACCATCGGTGAGCTGAGCTGACAACTCACCCAGAGCCTCCGGGCCGCACCCGTGGGTTGCCCCGAAGCGCAGCGCGGTCTGCTGCTTGGCCTCGACCGTGTCGACCGCGACAATGACGGCGGCGCCGGCGAGCCGCGCTCCCTGAATCGCGGCAATACCCACGCCGCCGCACCCGATCACCGCGACCGCGGCACCCGGCTCGACCCGGGCGGTATTGATCACAGCACCGACGCCGGTCATCACGCCACAGCCGACCAGCGCGGCCACCTCGTACGGCACATCGGGGGCCACCTTCACGGCGCCGGCACGGGGAATCACGATCTCTTCGGCGAAGGCGCCACACCCGGCCATCGCGAAGACCGGAGTCTCGCCGACCAGGAACCGCGGCTGGGCATAGCCGGCCAGCACGTTGGTCAAGCACAGGTAGGACTCCCCCCGCGCGCAGGAGGGGCAGGACCCACACGCCGGTAGCCAGTTGACCACCACGCGCTCCCCCTCGGCCAGGTCGTCCACGCCATCGCCGACCGCGACGACATCGCCGGCTGCCTCGTGCCCCAGCACCACGGGCATCGGGTGCGGCAGCACCCCATCGCGTGTTGAGCGATCGGAGTGGCACACCCCGGCCGCTCGAACCCGAATCCGGACCTCCCCCGCACCCGGCCCGATCACCGTCACGTCATCGCGAATCTCGGCCTTGTCGTCACCCGCTGTGTAAAAGATCGCCGCCCGCACGAGATCACCTCCGAAAGTGAAACCTGTTCTAGCCTAGGGGTCGACAAGGGCCCGGGCAAGCAGCTGGGGTGCGGCCGGGGCGACCGGCATAATTCGACCGTGACCACAAAGAAAGCCAGTAGCGCGAGCCTGCCGTCGGAGCGTCGCACCCATCTCGTACGCCTCGCCGGAGAACTGTTCGCCGAGAAGGGGTTCCGAGCCACCACCGTGCGTGAGATCGCCGATGCGGCCGGCATCCTCTCCGGCAGCCTCTACCACCACTTCGACTCCAAGGAGTCGATCGGGGACGAAATCCTCTCCGGCTTCCTCAACGAGGTGCTTACCGGATATCGCGAGGCGGCTGCGGACACGGACGACCCACGCCGCACGATCGAGCAGTTCGTACGCTCTAGCGCGGCGACGCTGGCCCGGCATCGCGCCGCCCTGACCATGCTGCAGAACGACTGGAACCACTTCCGCGCGGTACCCCGCTTCGACTATCTGCGCACCGCCACCCGGGAGATCGAGCACCTCTGGGTCGACCAGTTGGAGCGGGGAAAGCAGCGCGGGCTCTTTCGCTCCGATCTGGACGCCAAACTGACCTACCGACTACTGCGGGACGTGTTGTGGATACCGACCCGGTGGGGACAGAACGGCAGTAACGGCTGGGATGCCGAACAGATCGCTGACGCGGTCCTTCGCCTGATCTTCGATGGCATTCTCGCCCCGGACAGCAGGTCAGCTGGGGGGTCACGGGCGACTCGCTCGCCTCGGGCGAAGCCGACGAGAAGCTGATACGCTACCAAGCAAGCGATTGGTCACCGATGTGCCCGGCGGAGCTACGACTGCCCGCGGACGAGGGAGCACCAATGACAGATCAGCAGTTCACACTGGATGGCGCGGTCGCGATCGTGACCGGGGCGGGAAACGGCTTGGGGCGCGCGGAAGCCCTCGAACTGGCCGCGAATGGGGCCCGGCTCATCCTCAACGACCTTCCCGGCGACGCCATCACGGCGGTGGCTGCCGAGATCGCGGCGGCGGGCGGCGAGGCGACGGTGTGCCCGGGCGACATCGGCGACTGGTCGACCGGTGAGTCCCTTCTGGGCGCGGCCCTGGACAGATACGGCCAACTGGACATCCTGGTCAACAATGCCGGCGTCCTCCGCGACCGGATGGTCTTCACGATGTCGGCGCAGGAGTGGGACCTCGTCCTGCGGGTGCACCTGCGGGGTCACTTCATCACCACCCGCTTCGCCACCGCCTACTGGCGCAACCGCAGCAAGGCGCTCGGCGCCCCCGTGTACGGCCGAATCATCAACACCTCCTCGGAGGCGTTTCTGCTCGGCTCACCCGGCCAGCCAAACTACGCCGCCGCGAAAGCCGGCGTCGTGGCGCTCACCGTCGCGACCGCGCGGAGCTGCGCCCGGTACGGCGTCCGGGCCAATGCCATCTGCCCCCGCGCGCGCACGGCAATGACCAGCGAGCTCATGGGACCCTCCCCGGAGGAGACGACCGATCCATTGTCCCCAACGCACGTCGCACCGCTCGTGCGGTACCTCGCCAGTCCGGCCGGCGATCCGATCAACGGCGAGGTCTTCGTGATCCATGGTGGTGTGGCCGCGGTGCTGGCCCCACCCACCGTGCGCGCAAGTTTCCACACCGATGGTGAGTCCTGGTCGCCTACCGCCCTACACGACGCCCTGGGACCCCTCTTCGGCGAGCAGGCCTCCGGAGCCGGATTCGCCTGCGAGGCCACCTTGCCGCTGGCTGCGACCACGTTCGGCGAGAGCCGGTAGCCAGTCCCGGGTGAGGTCACGGCGGCGGCAGACCGACGGTCGCCGCCGCGGACGCCGCCGGGCACCGGGCACCGCAACCCGCCGCTGGCCGCCGGACGCCAGGTCTGCGGCGGCCGCCCGTCGCCGACCAGGACACTCCGCCCGGTCGGCGACGACGACCCGCCACCTACATAAGCTCATCCGTGGTGGGGAGTAGGACCGTCTTCACCTCGGTGAATGACTCCGCCGAGCCGCGGCCGCCCTCCCGCCCGAGACCGGACTGGCCGAATCCGCCAAAGGCCGCATGGGGCTCTACCTGGTAGCCGTTGACGCCGACGGTGCCCGCCCGCACGGCTCGAGTCAGACGCATGGCCCGCTTCACATCGCTAGTCCATACCGTGGCAGCGAGTCCGTACTCGGTGTCATTCGCCAGGCGTACCGCCTCTTGCTCGTCGGTGAACGGCGTCACCCCGAGCACCGGGCCGAAGATCTCCTCCCGGGCGATGGTCATGTCGCCGGCCACGTCGGCGAAGAGCGCCGGCGTCACAAAGTTACCAGCAGCCAGCTCCCCGCCAACCCGCTCACCGCCGCAGACCAGGCGGGCCCCCTCCGCCTGCCCCTTCCCGACATAGCCGAGCACGCGGTCCAGCTGCCGCGCGTTGATCAGCGGTGAGGCGGTGGTCTCGGCGTCGAAGGGATCTCCGTAGTGCACCAGGGCGGTCGCACCGGCGGCGATTGACAGGAAGTCGTCATAGACCTCTCGCTGGACCAGCGCTCGAGTATGGGCCACACAGACCTGGCCCGACAGTCCCACCGTGACTGTCCCCATGGTCAATGCCGCCGCGGCGTAGATGTCGGCATCGGCGAAGACAATCGATGGGCTCTTCCCCCCGAGCTCCAGGCTCACCCTGGTGATTCTGTCCGCCGCCGCATGCAAAATCCGCCGGCCCACCGCACGGCTGCCAGTGAAGGTGATCTTGTCTACCAGCGGGTGAGTGACCAGCGCCTCACCGGTCGTCTCCCCGGGCCCGGTCACCACGTTGAGCACACCTGGCGGGACGCCGGCCTCCTCGAGAATCCGCACCAGTCGCAGTACGGCGAAGGTGGCGTACTCGGATGGTTTCAGCACCACGGTGCACCCGGTGGCCAATGCCGGCGCGAGCTTCTGCGCCGCCAGCAGGAGGGGCGCGTTCCACGGGATGACCGCTGCCACCACCCCAATCGGCTCACGCAGGGTGAACACCATGTGCTCACCCCCTTGGTAGGGCGACAGCGTCTCGCCACTGAGCTTGTCGACCCAGCCGGCGTGGTGATCGAAAATGTCGGCCGCGCACTCGGCCGACACCGCATAGGTGTCACCAAAGCTCAACGGAACGCTGTTGTCGAGCGCCTGAAGCGCAAGCAGTTCGTCGGCGTGCTCACGGATGAGGTCAGCGGTCCGCCGCAGCACCCGAATGCGTTCCTTCGCCCGGCTATGGGGCCAGGGCCCCTCGTCGAAAGCAGTTCGGGCGGCTCGGACGGCGGTGTCCACGTCGGCGGCGTCCGCGACCGCGAACTCCCCCACCTCCTCGCCCGTCGCCGGATGCAGGTGCACCCACGTACGGTCGTCCCGCGATGACCGCCAGTCACCCGCGAGGAGCAGTTCCCCCCGGGTCAGTCCTACCGCGTCCCGTCGTGACTTGATCGAGAGAACCATGCCCACCTCCACGGCCGACCAGGTATAACCTGTTCTATTTCTCGGCAGAATACGCCGAACCCGTGAGCACTGCCAGGTTCCAAGGTGGGCATCGATACCTGCTCGGCCTTCGTGATAGATTCCTGCCAAGCAAGCGCTAGGTTCCACGGCGTATCTCTATCCGTTGCAGAGCATCCGGTCGGTTCCGTTGCGAGCATCCGGTCAGCTCCGTTGCGGAGCATCCGGTGGATCTGGAGGCATCAACGATGGGCATCGACATTCGCGGCGACGGACGGATCATTGAGGTGGTCATCGCCATCCCCCCGGTCAACGCCCTGGCGAGCGACGACTGGTTCGCGCTGGCCGATGCCATCCAGACCGCTGCCGCCAGCCCCGCTGCGGCGGCCGTAATCCTCACCGCCGAGGGGCGAGGATTCTGCGCCGGCGTGGACCTCAAGGAGCTCCAGCACAGCGCCGACCACGCGGCGCTGATCGGCGTCAACCGGGGCTGTTTTGCCGCCTTCGCCGCCATCTACGAGTGCCCGGTGCCGGTCGTGGCGGCCATACACGGCTTCTGCCTCGGTGGCGGCGTCGGCCTCGCCGGCAGCGCCGACATCGTGGTGGCCACCGACGATGCCACCTTCGGCCTACCGGAGGTGGACCGGGGCGCGTTGGGCGGTGCGACGCACCTGTCCCGACTGGTGCCACAGCAACTCATGCGGGCGATGGTCTACACCTGCCGGCGGATCACCGCACCCGAGTTGCGGGACTTCGGTTCGGTGCTCGACGTGGTGCCACGGGAACGACTGGCCGCCACCGCTCGCCGGGTGGCCGAGGAGATCGCGGCCAAGGACCCAGTCATCATTCGCCGGGCAAAGGAGTCACTGAACGGAATCGACCCCATTGACCTCCGGCGATCCTACCGCTACGAGCAGGGCTTCACCTTCGAGCTGAACCTCGCGGGCGTGTCCGACCGGGCCAGAGGGAGCTTCTTCGACCGAGGCAAGCGCTGAACCGACGACGAAGGAGAGTGGCCTGCCCCCATGGCCGACAAGGTGATGAGCATCGCGGAGGTAGTCGGCGAGTTACGCTCCGGCATGACAGTCGGCATCGGAGGTTGGGGATCACGACGTAAACCGATGGCGCTGGTCCGGGCCATCGCCCGGTCCGCCCTGACGGATCTCACCGTCGTCTCCTATGGCGGACCTGATGTCGGCCTGTTGGTGGCGGCGGGGCGGGTGCGGCGAGTGGTGACCGGTTTCGTCTCCCTCGACAGCATCGCCCTCGAACCCCACTTTCGACGAGCCCGACAGCTGGGCGCCATCGAGCTGACCGAGCTGGACGAGGGAATGCTGCACTGGGGGCTGCTCGCCGCCGCGCGGCGACTTCCCTACCTGCCGATCCGCGCCGGGCTGGGCTCCGATGTCCTGCGAGTCAACCCCGAACTCCGTACGGTGCGGTCCCCCTACTCCGACGGTGAGGAGCTGGTGGCGATGCCGGCCCTCACCCTGGATGTTGCGTTCGTGCACCTGAACCGGGCCGACCGCCAGGGCAATGGGCAGTACCTGGGTCCGGACCCGTACTTCGACGACCTCTTCTGCCTCGCCGCCGCCAGGAGCTTCATCTCCTGCGAACGGTTGGTCGACCCGGCCGAGCTGCGCGTCGGCGGTCCCGCGCAGAGTCTGCTGATCAGCCGAATGATGGTCAACGGCGTCATCGAGACCCCACACGGTGCGCACTTCACCAGCTGCGTGCCGGACTACGACCGCGACGAGGCGTTTCAGCGCGAGTACGCGAAATCCGCTGCCAGCCCACAGGCCTGGAGCCGATTCCGGGCTCGATACCTCGACGGGGATGAGGCCCACTACCAGCGGGCCGTATCGTGACCGGGGCCAGCCGCGCCGAGGTCTGCATCGTCGCCTGCGCCGAGGCGTGGCGTGGCGACGGGGAGATCCTGGCCAGCGGCATGGGACTGATCCCCCGCCTGGGCGCCGAGCTTGCTCGCCGTACCTTCGCTCCCGACCTGGTGCTCAGTGACGGCGAGGCCGAGTTGGTCGGCGACGACGGAGCGGAGGGGTGGCTTCCCTACCGCGCGGTGTTCGGCATCGTCGCCGCTGGCCGTCGCCACGTCATGATGGGCGCCAGCCAGCTGGACCGGCACGGCAACCAGAACATCTCCTGCATCGGCTCCTGGGCACAACCCACCACCCAGCTGCTCGGGGTGCGCGGCGCCCCGGGAAACACCATCAACCACCCGACCAGTTACTGGGTGCCCCGCCACAGTCGGCGGGTCTTCGTGGACCGGGTCGACCTGATCTGCGGCATCGGCTACGACCGGGCCGCCGTCCTCGGTTCCCCGGGCAACCGGTTCCACGAAATCCGCGTGGTGGTGACGGACCTGGCGGTCCTCGACTTCCAGTCAGCGGATCGCGGGATGCGGTTGCGCTCGGTACACCCTGGCGTCAGCGTTGACGAGGTCGTGGCCGCGACTGGCTTCCCGTTACATCTGCCGGATGAGCTGCCGGAGACCAGAACCCCCAGCGATCGTGAGCAGCGGCTCATCCGCGACCAACTGGACCCGGCCGGGCTGCGAGATCGCGAGCTAGGTCGGTGAATCCCGCCGCGCCTCACCGGTAAGCCGAGCCCGCTCCGGTGCCGACAGCAGGGAGTCAACCATGCACCCAGCACTGCACACCCAGCTGACCGAGCTGGTCGGCGTCCAGTACCCCATCGTGCAGACCGGCATGGGCTATGTCTCCGGTGCCCGGTTGACCGCGGCGACGGCCAAGGCCGGCGGTCTCGGCATCATCGCCTCAGCCACGATGAACCTCGATGAGTTGCGCGCGGCGATCCACGAGGTGCGCAGGTGTACCTCCGCGCCGTTCGGGGTCAACCTGCGCGCGGACGCAACGGACGTGCGGGAGCGGGTCGAGTTGGTCATCGCGGAGTCGGTCCGGGTCGTCTCGTTCGCGCTCGCGCCGCGTCGCGACCTCATCAGCCGACTCCGCGACGCCGGGGTGATCACCATCCCGTCGGTCGGCGCCCTCCGGCATGCGGAGAAGGTGGCCGCCTGGGGCGCGGACGCCGTCCTGGTCCAGGGGGGCGAGGGTGGTGGGCACACGGGAACGGTCCCCACCAGCCTGCTCCTCCCCCAGGTGGTGGACGCGGTCGACATTCCGGTGGTCGCGGCCGGCGGCTTCTTCGACGGTCGCGGCCTGGTCTCGGCCCTCGCCTACGGCGCGGCGGGAATCGCCATGGGTACCCGATTCCTGTTGACCAGTGACAGCCCGGTCGGGTCAGCGGTGAAACAGACCTATCTCGACAGCGGCCCTACCGACACGGTGGTCACCACACAGGTCGATGGCGTACCGCACCGGGTTCTCCGGACGCGGTTCGTTGACCGGCTCGAACGATCGGGACGGATCAGCACCCTGATCAATTCGCTCGGTCGGGTCCTCGCGCTGCGCCGACACACCGAAATGCCCTGGCCAACGCTGATCCGGGACGGCTTCGCCGCCCGACGCGGTCGTGAGCTCTCCTGGTCCCAGACGCTGATGGCCGCCAACACCCCGGTCCTCCTCCGGGCGGCGATGGTGGACGGCCGAGCCGACCTCGGAGTGATGTCTGCCGGCCAGGTGGTGGGACTGATCAACGATCTCCCCTCGTGTGTGGAGCTCATCGACCGAATCGTGGTCGAGGCAGAGGGCTGCCTTTCCCGGCTTACAGCCGCTCCACAACAGTGACGTTCGCCTGGCCGCCCCCCTCGCACATCGTCTGCAACCCGTACCGGCCGCCGGTGCGGTCCAGCTCGTGCAGCAGGGTGGTCATCAGTCGCGCGCCGGTCGCGCCGAGCGGATGCCCAAGGGCGATCGCCCC
The DNA here is from genome assembly GCF_000514815.1 of Salinispora fenicalii. Lineage (GTDB taxonomy): Bacteria > Actinomycetota > Actinomycetes > Mycobacteriales > Micromonosporaceae > Micromonospora > Micromonospora fenicalii. The sequence continues at coordinate 385,619 of NZ_KI911471.1, read as the reverse complement.
GCCATTGACATTGACCCGATCCGGATCCGCACCGGTTTCGCGCAGCCAGGCAAGCACCACACTGGCGAACGCCTCGTTGATCTCGATCAGGTCAATCTGGTCGAGCGTCATGCCGGCCCGCCGCAGCGCGACCTCGGTTGCCCGAATCGGCGCGGTCAGCATCAGCACTGGATCGTCGCCCCGGGCGCTGAGGTGGTGGACGCGGGCCCGGGGCGACAGCCCATGCACCCGTAGTCCCCGCTCGGAGGCGACCAGCACAACGCTGGCCGCGTCGGCGAGTTGGCTGGCGAGGGCCGCGGTGGTTGTCCCGTCGGGACGTAGTGGAGCAAGGGTGGCCATCGCCGCCAGGGAGGTATCCGGTCGCGGGCACTCGTCGACCGTGCAGCCCGCGCAGGGCACAATCTCAGCGGCGAACCGGCCCGCTTCCCGGGCGCGGACCGCCCGCTCGTGACTACGCAACGCATACTGCTCCATCTCAGGACGAGTGATCCCCCACCGGGCGGCGATGAGGTCTGCGCTGCGGAACTGGGAGATCTCTTCCTCGCCATAGCGAGCCGCCCATCCGACGGAGCCGGCGTACGGGCCGTGCGGGGCCATCGCACTCGCGATCGGCACTTGACTCATGCTCTGAACCCCACCGGCGACCACGAGGTCCGCCGTGCCGGCCAGGACAGCCTGGGCAGCGAAGTGCACCGCCTGCTGGGACGAGCCACACTGTCGGTCGACGGTCACTCCGGGCACGTCCTCCGGGAGGCCGGCCGCCAGCCAACAGGTCCGGGCGATGTCACCGGACTGGGGGCCCACAGTGTCCACGCAGCCGAAGACGACGTCATCAACCGCCGCCGGATCAACCCCCACTCGGTCTAACAGGGCCGCGATGACCTGACCGCCAAGGTCTGCGGGGTGCACCCCGGCCAGCCCACCACCGCGCCGCCCCACCGGGCTGCGCACCGCGTCGACAAGGTACGCCTCGCTCATTGTCGCCTCCTCCAGTATGCTAGAACACGTTCTAAATCTAGCCGAACGGGGCAGCGCCATGTACCTCACCTACTCGGTCGATCAGCAACAACTTCGTTCTGAGCTGCGGGCATACTTCGCGGAGCTGATGAACCCGGAGGTCCGCGAGGCGCTCGCGATGACCGGCGGCGAATACGGCGATGGCACGGTCTACCGGGACGTCGTGCGACGCCTGGGCCGGGATGGCTGGCTGACACTCGGCTGGCCCCGGGAGTACGGCGGCAGCGACCGGTCCATGCTGGATCAGCTCATCTTCACCGACGAGGCGGCTGTCGCGGGGGTGCCGGTTCCGTTCCTGACCATCAACACGATCGGGCCGACGCTGATGCGCTTCGGCACCGAGCAGCAACGCACCGACTACCTGCCCCGGATCGCCGCCGGTGAGCTGCACTTCTCGATCGGCTACTCCGAGCCGGAGGCGGGCACCGATCTGGCGGCCCTACGCACCACCGCAGTCCGCGACGGTGAGACCTATGTGATCAACGGTCAGAAGATGTGGACCAGCCTCATCCAGTACGCGGACTACGTCTGGCTGGCCTGCCGCACCGACCCGGAGGCACCCCAGCACGAAGGCCTCTCCATCCTCATCGTGCCCACCGACGCGAGCGGCTTCTCCTGGACTCCCGTGCGTACGGTCGCGGGACCAACCACCAGCGCCACTTACTACGCAGATGTCCGGGTGCCGCGCTCCGCCCTGGTCGGCGCGGAGAATCAGGGCTGGCCGCTGATCACGAACCAGCTCAACCACGAGCGGGTCGCCCTCACCTCGGCAGCCCCGATTCGACACGCGTTACGCGAGGTGCGGGACTGGGCCCTCGCCACCACCCTGCCAACCGGGCAGCGGGTCATCGACCAAGAGTGGGTCCAACTGCACCTGGCTCGAGTGCACGCCAAGGCCGAATTCCTCAAGATCTACAACTGGCGACTCGCCACCGAGTCCGCCACCGGCCTCGACCCGGCCGCCGCCTCGGCGACCAAGGTTTACGGCACCGAGTTCGCCATCGAGGCGTACCGGCTGCTCATGGAGGTGCTCGGCACGAACGCGTCGGTGCGGCAGGGGTCCCGCGGCGCCCTGCTACGCGGACGAGTGGAGCGGCTGCACCGCTCCGCCCTGATCCTCACCTTCGGCGGCGGCACGAACGAGGTGCAGCGGGACATCATCGCCACCGTCGGCCTGGGTCTGCCGGCGGCCCGCCGGCGCCGTCAACGGCAGGAGCAGTCATGAGATTCACCCCAGACGAAAGTCACCGCGACCTCGCCCTGCTAACCCGGCAGATCCTCACCGACCGGGTCACCGCCGACCGGCTCCGGGACATCGAGGCGAAGGAAATCCGCCTGGACCGACCGCTCTGGCAGGAACTCGCCACGGCGGGAGTGCTCGCCGCTGCACTGCCCCGCCGGGCGGGCGGTGACGGGCTCGGTCTCCTGGCGCAGTGCGGCATCCTGGTCGAGGTGGGTCGGAGTGTCGCCCCCGTGCCCTACCTGTCCAGCATCGTCACCGCGGCGGCTGGCCTGGCCACCTTCGGCGACGAGGGACAACTCACGCGTTGGGTTACTCCCGCCCGAAACGGGGCCATGATCCTGACCGCCGCCCTCGCGGAGGGTGCGGTACGGGCCGAACGCGTCACCGGCCGCTGGGTGCTGACCGGCGCGAAGACGACCGTGCCAGCCGCACCGGACGCCGACCTGGTACTGGTGCCGGCCGAGGTTGATGGCACGGTCGCGGTCTTCCTGGTCGGCACCGACGACCCCGGGGTAACCGTGGAGCCGCAGCAGGTGGCGGGGGGCGAGGGGGCCGGCTGGCTGGACCTGGCCCGGGTGCCCCTTCCCGACGACCGACTGCTCGGCACCGTCGCGGACGGCAGAACCATCGCCAGCTGGCTTACCAACCGGGCCATGATCGGATCCTGCGCCACCCAACTCGGGGTGACCGAGCGGGCGCTGGAGCTGACCGCCGAGTACGTCCGCACCCGGATCCAGTTCGGTCGTCCGATCGGCACCTTCCAGGCGGTGGCGCAGCGGCTAGCTGACGCGTACGTCGATGTCGAGGCGATCCGGCTCACGCTCTGGCAGGCGGCTTGGCGACTCGCCGAAGGGCTACCCTGCCCAACCGAGGTGGCGACGGCCAAGTTCTGGGCCGCCGACGCCGGACATCGGGTCGCGCATACCGCCATCCACCTCCACGGTGGAGTAGGAATCGACCTTGACCACCAACTGCACCGCTACTTTCTCGCCGCGAAGCACCACGAGTTCCGGTTGGGTAGCGCCACGGCCCAACTACGGGTGATCGGGGCTGCCCTCGCCGCGGGGGGCAACGACCAACTGCCCCATGGGTCTGAGCCACGAGGCGTTGACGACGCGAAGAGTACGCAATAGATTGATATTCATGAATATAAGCGGAATCACCGCGTCCGAGCCGAACTGCGTGGACAACCGTCGCGACTGAGCCAAAACAATGCACGCCAGTCACCACCAGCGGGGGTTCCGAGCCGAGGGACGGCCGGCAAGACCGGTGCGACCAGTCGGCCTCGAACACCGATTACGACCAGCGACTGAAGGGGCCGAGCATGACAGGTACGAGCTTTTCCCGACGTGGCCTATTACGGGCCACCACGCTCGGCGCCGGCGCCGCCGTCGCCGGGGCCGCCCTAGGCCAGCAGGCGGCCCAGGCGGGTGGTCCGGTACCCGCGTTGGCGGGAAAGACCGCCGTGGTCATTGGCAGTGGCTTCGGCGGGGCGGTCGCCGCCTACCGACTCGGCCAGGCCGGTGTGGCTACCACCGTGCTAGAGCGAGGTCGTCGCTGGGATGTGGACGGCTCGGGCACCACGTTCTGCGGCATCAATGAGCCGGACTGGCGATGCGGCTGGTTCCTGGACCGCCCGCCACTGGGCATCAACCTCGGCTCAAGAATCGAGGAACGTGCTGGGTTGATCGCCCGACACGACGGCGATGGAATCTCGGTGCTGAGCGGAACCGGAGTTGGTGGCGGCTCCCTCGCCATCGGGATGTTCCTACCGCAGCCGCGGCGCAGTGAGTGGGAGCAGGTGTATCCGAGCGAGGTCGGATACGACGAAATGAACAATGTCTACTGGCCGCGGGCCCGGCAACGGCTCGGCGCCACGCCAATTCCCGATGATGTGCAGAGCACCGGCCCCTACCGGGGAGCCCGGGCTTGGCTCAACTACCTGTCGGAGTTCAAGCAGACCCCCCTGCCCATTCCGTTCGCCGTGGACTGGGACGTGATCCGTGCCGAACTCGCCGGTGACGCCGTGCCATGCCACACGATCGGCGAAGGACCGTACGGCAGCAACTCCGGGGCGAAGAACAGCGTGGACCGCAACTACCTCGCCTGGGCCACTGCGACCGGCAACGTGACCACACTGGCGTTGCACGAGGTCACCGAAATTCATGAGGTGTCCGGCCAGGACAAGTTCGAAATCCGGTGCCGCCAAATCGACGAGCACGGCACGGTCCTGTCCACCAAGACCTTCGTCTGTGACTACCTGTTCATGGCGGCCGGCTCCGTCTACACCACCTCGCTGCTGCTCACCTCCCGGGCCAGGGGCGGGCTTCCCCGCCTGGTCAACCAGGAGGTGGGCAAGGGCTGGGGCAACAACGGCGACTTCCTGGTAACCCGGATCAACCTGCGAAAGGACGTCGGCTACGCCCAGGGTGGTCCGGGCAACGTCAAGTACATCGACGAGGACAACCCGTACGCGCCCACCTCGATGGCGTGGGAGGCGGCACCGGTCCCCCGCTGGATGCCACGTACCACGGCCCACCTGGTAACCAGTATGACTCCGGAACGAGGCGAGATTCGCTACGACCCGGATACCGGGACCGGGAAGGTGCACTGGCCGTACGGGGTGCTGGAGACCACCTCCGAGAAGGCGGCGGTCAACCTGGTTACCCGACTGTGGTGGGAGACCGAGGGCCGCAAGGGGTACCTCCTGCACGGTCTGCCAACCTACGCCCGGGGTGTCGGCACCGGGCTCGGCGCGGCGAACACCTGGCACCCGTTGGGCGGCATGGTCATGGGCAAGGCCACCGACTTCGACGGTCGTTGCGTCGATTACCCCAACCTCTTCTGCATCGACGGATCAATCCTGCCGGGTACGGCCTGCCTGGCCAACCCCTCCCTGACCATCACCGCCAACGCCGAACGCTGCATGGACCGGTTCCTCGCCGCGCACTCCTGACCCGTACGGGGGTCCGGCCGCAAGCCGGGCCCCCGTTCAGCGGTACCGCACCGGCATCTCTCGGATGCCGTTGATCCAGCCCGACCGCAGCCGCTGCGGTTCGGCCACCTTGTGGATGTCCGGCATATGGTCGGCGATCGAATTAAAGATCAGTTCAATCTCCAGGCGGGCGAGGTTCGCACCCAGACAGAAGTGCGCACCACTACCACCGAACCCCAGGTGGGGATTGGGGCTACGGGTGATGTCGAACCGTTCCGGCTCCTCGAAGACCGACTCGTCGAAGTTGGCCGACCCGTAGAAGAGCGCGACCCGTTGGCCGGCGGAAATCGCCTGCCCGCCCAGGGTGGTGTCGACCAACGCGGTGCGTTGGAAGACGTTCACCGGGGTCGCCCAGCGGATGATCTCCTCGACCGCGCTCCGGGGGCGCTCGGCCTTGAACAGTTCCCACTGATCTGGGTGCTCGAGGAAGGCCAACATGCCGTGGGTGATCGCATTCCGGGTCGTCTCGTTGCCCGCAACCGCCAAGAGCATCACGAAGAAGCCGAACTCGTCAGTTGTCAGGTGCTCACCGTCGATCTGCGCGTTGACCAGTTTGGTCACCAGATCGTCGCTCGGGTTGCGCTGTCGCTCGTTCGCCATCTCCATCGCGTACGCGAGCAGTTCGGCGGCGGCGGCCAACGGATCCACGCCGTACGCCGGATCGTCGTAGCCGATCAACTGGTTCGACCAGTCGAAGACCTTGCGACGGTGATGCTGTGGCACCCCGATCAGCTCCGCGATCGCCTGCAACGGCAGTTCGCAGGCGACATCGGTGACGAAGTCACCCGTGCCACGCACTGCCGCGTCCCGCACGATGCGCTCGGCCCGCTCCGCCAGCGACCCGCGCAGCGCGTTGATCGCTCTGGGCGTGAAGCCGCGGGACACGATGGCCCGTAGCTTGGTGTGCTCCGGCGGGTCGACGTTGAGCATGATGACCCGCTGCATCTCGAGGTCCGCCTTGGTGGTGCCCGGCTGGAATCGGGCAATCGCGGTGTTCTCCCGGGTCGAGTAGGTTTCGCTGTCCCGAGAGACCGCCATGACATCGGCGTATCGGGTGACCACCCAGTACCCGTCGTCGTCGAAGCCGGCTGCGCCCCTCGGTTGGACGTTCCACCAGACCGGGACCGTCCGGCGAAGCTCGGCGAACTCCTCCCGAGGCACACGGCGCTCCAAGACGGCGGGGTCGGTGAAATCAAATCCCGCTGGAATACGCGGCTCAGTCATCGAACCTCCTACTGTAACCTGTTCTAATATTCAAACAGATCAAATGTTGTTTCGACAACGCAGCGTGAGCTCCGGCGCGGAGAACACGTTCTCAATCCGAAGGGACGGTGCGATGGGCACTCCGGTGATCGTTGACGCGGTTCGCACGCCGATCGGCAAGCGCGGCGGCTGGCTGGCGGGGCTACACGCCGCCGCGCTGCTCGGCGCGGCACAACGCGCCCTCGTCACCCACGCGGACCTCGACCCGGACACGGTCGAGCAGGTCATCGGTGGGTGTGTCACCCAGGGCGGCGAGCAGTCCAACAACATCACCCGCACCGCCTGGCTACACGCCGGCCTGCCGTACCGGACGGGCTGCCTCACCATCGACGCCCAGTGCGGGTCATCCCAGCACGCCGCCCATCTGGTCGCCGGGCTCATCGCCACCGACGCCATCGAGGTCGGCATCGCCTGTGGGGTCGAGGCGATGAGCCGGGTGCCGCTGCGCGCGAATCTCGGCGTTGACGCCGGCACACCCCGGCCGGAATCGTGGGAGATCGACCTACCCAACCAGTATGTCGCCGCCGAACGAATCGCCGCCCGACGAGGACTGTCCCGCACAGCGGTGGACGAGTTCGGCGTACGCTCGCAGGCCAGGGCAGCTCAGGCCTGGGCGCAGCGGCACTACGACCGCGAGGTCGTACCTGTGACCGCGCCAGTCCTCGACACCGAGGGGCAGCCGACCGGGGCCACCCGCACGGTGGAGCGGGACCAGGGCCTGCGGGACACCAACCTGGCGGCGCTGAACCGACTGCGACCGGTGGTCGAGGGCGGGCTGCACACCGCCGGCACCTCGTCGCAGATCTCCGACGGCGCCGCGTCGGTGCTGCTGATGGAGGCTGATCGGGCTCGCGCGCTCGGTCTCCGCCCACGGGCCAGGATCGTCGCCCAGTGCCTGATCGGCGCCGAGCCCTACTACCACCTGGATGGCCCCGTACAGGCGACCGAACGCGTGCTGGCCCGCGCCGGCATGAAGATCGAGGATGTTGACCGGTTCGAGGTCAATGAGGCGTTCGCCGCCGTCGTGCTGTCCTGGCTGTCGGTGCACCGCGCCGACCCGGAGAAGGTGAACGTCAACGGTGGCGCGATCGCCCTCGGGCATCCGGTGGGCAGCACCGGGGCCCGGCTGCTCACCACCGCTCTACACGAGTTGGAGCGGACCGGCACCCGCACCGCACTGATCACGATGTGCGCCGGCGGCGCCATGTCCACCGCGACCATCATCGAGCGCCTCTGACCCACCCGTTGGGCCCGACGCCCGCCGTTGGGCCCGACGCCCGCCGTTGGGCCCAACGCCCGCCGTTAGGCACGGCGCCCGCGGTTGGGCGCAGCGGCGCTCAGGGATGCTGGCTACTGACCGACACCACCTCACCGGTGAGATAGGAGGCGTAGTCGCTGGCGAGGAAGGCAATGACGGCCGCGACCTCCCAGGGCTGCGCCGCCCGGCCGAACGCCTCCTGGTCGATCAGCTCGGCGAGCAGGTCCGCACCGGTCACCTTCGACAGGTTGGGGTGCATGGCGAGGCTGGGCGCCACGGCGTTGACCCGGATGCCGTAGGGCGCCGTGTCCAGCGCCGTGCACCGGGTGAACGCCATCACCCCCGCCTTGGCGGCTGCGTAGTGCGCCTGACCGGCCTGGGCCCGCCAGCCCAGCACCGAAGCATTGTTGACCACGACACCACCGTGGCCCTGCACCTGCATCTGCCGCACCGCGGCCCGGGTACAGCGAAAGGTGCCGGTCAGAGTCACGTCCAGCACCCGCGACCACTCGTCGTCGGTCATCTCCATGACCGACGCGGTGCCGCCGAGTCCGGCATTGTTGATCATCACGTCCAGCCGTCCGTAGCCAGCCACTGCGGCGTTGACCAGCGCCCCGACTGCCTGCTCGTCGGTCACGTCGCACGGTAGCGACCGAACCCGGCCCGGATAGTCAGCCGAGAGCCGTTCGTGGCTCTCGGCAAGCCGCCGAACATGCCGGTCGCTGAGCACGACGAACGCGCCCTCGTCCAGGCAGCGCTCCACCACGGCCGCCCCGATCCCGGATCCCGCCGCCGCGGTCACCACCACCACCTTCTCCGCGAGCAGCTCGCGACCGGCCGGGCGAAACGGCGGCGTCGGGCCCGGGGACCTCATCCGCGGGCCTGTCGCGGCAGGCCGAGAACCCGCTCGGCGATGATGCCCCGTTGGATCTCGTCCGACCCGCCGTAGATCGTGTCCGCGCGACTGAACAGGAAGAGGCGCTGCCAGTCGTCCAGGTCGTAGGGGGCGTCCTGGGCAACCATTCCGGCGGCGCCGCGCACCTGCATCGCCAACTCGCCGAGCTGCTGATGCCACCGCGACCAGAGCAGCTTCACCGCCGACGCTGTCTGCCCCGGACCCGACTGGTCAGCCTCGGCCATCGTCCGTAGGGTGTGTGCGCGCAGCGCCCAGAGCCCGACAGCGGCGCGGGCAAGCCGGTCGCGCAGCTGTGGCTCGCCGGCGACACCGGTTTGCCGAGCGAGCGCCACCAGCCGGTCCAGCTCCCGCTGGAACCCGACCTGTTGGCCGAGCGTCGCCGCGCCTCGCTCGAACGCGAGGGTACCCATCGCCACCCGCCACCCCTGGCCGACCTCGCCGACAACCATGTCCCGCGAGGTGCGCGCGCCGTCGAAGAAAACCTCGTTGAACTCCGAGGTACCGGTCAGCTGGCGGATGGGCCGCACCGTAATGCCGGGTTGCCGCATCGGCACGAGCAGATAGGAGAGCCCCGCCTGGGGCGGCCCAGTGCCGGCGGGCTCGGTCCGGGCCAGGAGGAAGCACCAATGCGCCACGTGCGCCAGGGAGGTCCACACCTTCTGTCCATCGATGACCCACTCGTCACCGACGAGTCGGGCTCGGGTCGCCACGGCGGCGAGATCAGACCCCGCCCCCGGTTCGGAGTACCCCTGGCACCACAGCTGTTCGACGGCCCGAATCCCGGGCAGAAAGCGCCGGCGTTGCTCCGGCGTGCCGTAGGCGATCAACGTCGGGCCGAGCAGCTCCTCACCCAGATATCCGACGCGCGCCGGGGCGCCGGCACGGGCGTACTCCTCGTGGAAGGCAACCTGTTGGGCAAGCGTTGCGCCCCGACCGCCGTGCTCGACCGGCCAGCCGAGACAGGTCCAGCCGGCGGTGGCTAGCCGACGGTTGAAGGCCAGCCGCTCGCGGTATGCCTCGTGCTCCCGGCCCGGTCCGCCCACCCCCCGCAACTCGGCGCTGACGTTCTCCGCCAGCCAGTCGCGCACCGCCCGCCGGAACTCATCGTCGTGCACTGGTGTCACCTCCCGAAGCCCGCGTAGGCTCACCCTACCAAGCACTTGCTTGTGTACGAACAGGAAACCACGCCGCACGACCCGACCGACAGACCACTTGAGCAGGTGCTTCGGCAGGAGGCAGCGCAGTGACACAGGACGAGTTGGTACGACTCGAACGCCAAGGTGCAACGGCGGTGCTCACGATGAACCGGCCCCGCTACCGAAACGCCCAGAACTCGGCGATGACCTACGCCCTCGACTCCGCTTTCACCGAGGCCGTGAATGACGACTCGGTCGCGGTCATCGTGCTCGCCGGTGCCGGAGAGCACTTCTCCGCGGGCCACGACATCGGCTCACCCGGCCGAGACGTCGAGAAGAGCTTCGAGCGCCGGGCAGTGCTCTGGTGGGACCACGTCGGCCGGTCCGGCGCCGATCAACGGTACGCCCGGGAGATGGAGGTCTACCTTGGCATGTGCCGGCGCTGGCGGGAGCTTCCAAAGCCGACCATTGCCATGGTGCAGGGAGCTTGCCTCGCCGGCGGGCTCATGCTCGCCTGGGTCTGCGACCTGATCATCGCGGCCGAGGACGCGTACTTCGCTGACCCCGTGGTCCGAATGGGTATTCCCGGCGTGGAGTACTTCGCCCATCCGTGGACACTGGGACCCCGCTTCGCCAAGGAAATCCTCTTCACCGGGGATCGATTCGATGCTCGGCGCGCGTACGAGGTTGGCATGGTCAACCGAGTTGTCCCCCGCGCGGAGCTACACTCCCACACCCTCGGTCTCGCGCAGCGAATCGCCGAAATGCCCCGCTTCGGACTGGCCCTGACCAAACGGGCCGTCAACCAGGCGGAGGACCTGATGGGAATGCGCTCGGCGATGGACGCCGCCTTCGGTCTGCACCACCTCGCCCACGCCCACAACGCAGAGGTTGCCGGCGACCCGCTGGCCGGGATGGACGCCGCAAGCATGAAGGCAAGGTCCGGCTCGTGAGACCAGCCGGCACGATGAACCTCGACCTCGACGACGAGACCCGCGCATTCCGCGCGGAGGTCCGGTCGTGGCTGGCCGCGAACGTGCCCGCCACGCAGTTGCCACCCATTGACACCCCCGAGGGTGACCTGGCCCACCGAGCGTGGGAACGGCACCTCGCCGCGGCCGGGCTGTCGGTGGTGGCCTGGCCTACCGCCTACGGTGGGCGCGGCTTCTCCCCCCTGCAGTGGCTGATCTTCGAGGAGGAATACCACCGCGCACGGGCTCCGGTCAGGATCAACCAGAACGGCCTCTTCCTCCTGGCCCCAACCCTGTTCACGCACGGCACGGCCGAGCAGCGTGCGCGCCTGCTCCCGCGGATGGCTCGGGCCGACGACGTGTGGGCGCAGGCCTGGTCGGAGCCGGAGGCCGGCAGCGACCTGGCCGGCATTCGCTCCCGTGCGGTACGCGCCGACGGCGGGTGGCTCCTGTCCGGGCAGAAGACCTGGAGCAGCCGGGCGGCACAGGCCGATCGGGCGTTCGGGCTCTTCCGCACCGGAGCGGACCGCCACCACGGCCTGACCTACCTCATGTTCGACCTCCGTGCCGAGGGCGTCTCGGTCCGGCCGATCCACCAGCTGGGCGGTGCGACCGGCTTCGCCGAGATCTTCCTCGACCAGGTGTTCGTGCCCGACGCCGACGTGCTCGGCGAGGTGCACCAGGGGTGGACCGTCGCGATGAGCACCGCGGGCCACGAGCGCGGGCTGTCGCTGCGCAGCCCCGGACGCTTCACCGCCGCCGCCGGGCGGCTCGTGCGACTGTGGCGCCGGGCCGGTCCGCACGCCGACCCGGCGCTGTCCGACCGCGTCGTTGATGGCTGGATCGCCGCCCGGGCCTACCAGCTGCACAGCTACGGCACGGCCACCCAGGAAGCCGCCGACCGCATACCCGAGCCTCCGCCACGCCCCGGCCGAGACGATCGACCCGGGCGGACCGGTTCGCCGACGTCGCGAGGCGGTGACCACGCCGCCAGCATGACCAAGGTCTTCTGGTCCGAACTGGATGTCGCCCTGCACGAGGCGGCGCTGGACCTGCTCGGGCCGTACGCCGAAACCGGCGGTCTCCGGACTGACCCGACGGGCCGGGGGGCCGATGACGGCGACGCGGACGCCTGGCTGGACGGTTACCTGTTCTCCCTGGCGGGTCCGATCTACGCCGGCACCAACGAAATCCAACGCACGGTGATCGCCGAGCGGGTACTCGGCCTGCCCCGGGATCGACGATGAAGCTGACCCTGACCGCGGAGCAGGAGCAGTTCGCCGCCGCCCTCCACGCGATGTTGACCGAGGCGGACACTCCCACCGTCGCCCGCCGGTGGGCCGCCGACGACCCGGCTCCCGGGCAGGTGCTCTGGCGCCGGCTGGCGGAGCTCGGCGTAACCGGTCTGGCGGTGCCGGCCCGGTGGGGCGGCCTGACCGCCCACCCGGCGGACGTCGTCGTCGCGTGCGAGGAGCTTGGGCACCACGCCCTGCCCGGTCCGGCCGCCGAGTCCATCGCCGCCCTGCCCGCGTTGTTCACAGCGCTCGGCGACGACGCGCTCTGCGACGCCTGGCTGCCCCGGCTCGCCAGCGGCGAGGTGCTCGGGACGCTCGCCGTGGCACCGCACGTGCCGTACGCGACGGACGCCGATGTCGCGTCCCTGGTTCTCCGGGCGGACGAGCGGACGCTACGCCTCGGGGTGCCAGGGCCGCGACGACGCTCGGTGGACGACACCCGACGTGTGGCCGAGGTAGCCGACGGAGCACTGCTGGCGAGCGGCCCGGCCGTCGGGCCGGCGGTCGCCCACGCCCTCAACGCCGGTGCGCTGGCCTGCGCGGCGCAGCTTCTCGGAGCGGGCCACGCGCTGCTCGAGACGACCCTCCGGTACGCCGGTCAACGCACCCAGTTCGGCCAACCGATCGGGCAGTTCCAGGCGGTCAAGCACCAGCTCGCCGACGTGGCGATCGACCTCGAGTTCGCCCGGCCACTGCTGTACGCCGCCGCCGTCGCCCTCGCCGACCACCCGTCCACGGCTGCCCGCGACGTCTCCGCCGCGAAGATTGCCTGCGCCGACGCCGCCCAGCGGGCCGCCCGCACCGCCCTACAGGTGCACGGGGCGATCGGGTACGCCCGGGAGTCCGGCCTCGGCTCCTGGCTGACCAGAGTCTGGGCGCTAGCTCGGACCTGGGGCACCCAGTCCTGGCACCGCGATCGGATCCGGACCGCACTAGCCGCTGGAGATCTGACATGACGGCGGAGCAGCAAGCCCTTCGGATGAGCGTCCGTGGTGTGCTGTCCCGGCACACCGCCGACCGGTCCATCGCCGAGGTGACCGAGTCAACGGCGGGAGATGACGCCGAGCTCTGGCAGGTGCTGTGTGGCCAGATCGGAGTGGCGGGACTCGCCGTACCCGAACGGTTCGGTGGGCTCGGCGCCGGCCTGGGCGAGGCCCATATCGTGTTGGACGAGTTGGGCCGTACCCTCAGTCCCGCGCCAATGCTCGGCTGCGCGGTCCTCGCCGGCCAGGCCTTGCTGCACAGCGGGGACGAGGCGGCCTGCCACCGGATCCTGCCCGACCTGGTCAGCGGGGAGCGGCTGGCCGCGCTCGCCTGGACCGACCAACACGGGGACTGGGATCCACACCGACCCGCCTTCGCGGCGACGAAGGGCGGCCGGCTCTCCGGCGAGGCGCACTACGTGCTCGATGCCCCCTCGGCCGACGTGTTGCTGGTCGCCGCGAGCACCCCTGTGGGGGTCCGACTCTTCGAGGTGGACCCCCGCGGCGCGGGCGTGGAACGACGCTTGGTCACCACCGTGGACCTGACCCGCCGGCTGGGAGTGGTCGTGCTCGACGGTGCGCCCGGTCGTCAGCTGGGCGAGGTGAACCCGCTGGAGCGGGTCCGGGACATCGCCTGCGTCGCACTCAGCGCCGAGCAGGTCGGGGCCGCCACCCGGGCGGTGGAGCTGACCGTGGCGTACGCGCTGACCCGGGTGCAGTTCGGCCGGCCGATCGGCGCCTTCCAGGCGATCGCGCACCGGTTGGCCGACCTGCACGTCGCGGTGGAGAGCGCTCGCTCCCTGTCATACGCCGCGGTATCGAGTCTCGACTCGGACGCACCCGACGCCCACCTGCTCGCCGCCGGGGCCGCGGTCCACTGCGCCGAGGCACTGGAGCAGGCCGCCGCGCAGCTGATCCAGCTACACGGGGGCATCGGCATCACCTGGGAGCACGACGCGCACCGCTACTTCAAGCGGGCCCACGGGGCCGCTCACCTCTTCGGGCACCCGCAGGCACATCTCGCCCGCCTCGCGGAGGCGGTCCTCGGCATTCAGCGGTAGGAGGCGCCGAATCGGTCCAAGGCGGTGATGACCGCGTCCCCGATGCCGTGTCCGGCCCCATGACCGGCCTCGGCAATCAGCTCCAGCCGCGCTGTGGGCCAGACCTTGGACAGTTGCCACGGTACGTCCACCGGACTGCCCAGATCGAGCCGGCCGTGGACCAGCACGCCAGGAATTCCGGCGAGCCGGTGTGCACCTGCCATCAACTCACCATCGGCGAACCAACCGTCATGCGCCCAGTAGTGGGTGACGAGGCGGGCGAAAGTCATCCGGAACGCCGGGTCCTCGAACCGGGGGTCGGGTCCACTGCCGGGCAGGTTCGAGACGAGTGCGTCCTCCCAGGCGCACCAGGCACGCGCGGCTCGGTCCCGCACCGTCTCGTCCGGGTCTGCCAACAGCCGGGCGTAGGCGGCGGGCAGGTTGCCGTCGCGTTCGGCGGCCGGCACCGCATCCCGGAACCTGTCCCACTGTTCGGGGAAGATCCGTCCAAGGTCGCGGGTGATCCACCGATGCTCGGCCGGGGTGCTGGTGACGACGCTGAACAGCACCAGTTCGGTGACCCGGTCAGGATGCTGCTGGGCGTAGCCGAGGCTGAGCGCGCTGCCCCACGATCCGCCGAGCAGCAACCACCGGTCGATGTTCAGGTGTGTCCGCAGCTTCTCGATGTCGGCCAGCAGGTGCGGCATGGTGTTGGTCGACAGGTCGGTTCGCACGTCGCCCGCGTCCGGTGTGCTGCGCCCGCACCCCCGCTGATCAAACAGGACTATCCGGTAGACGGCCGGATCGAAGAGTCGCCGCCAGCCGGAGCTGACGCCAGAACCGGGGCCACCATGCAGCACCAGGGCCGGCTTGCCGAGTGGGTTGCCGCAGCTCTCCCAATAGACGAGGTGACCGTCGCCGACATCGAGCAGGCCGGCTGCGAAGGGTTCGATCTCGGGATACAAACGCGTCATTCGGGTGATTCAACCAGTTGAGTGCTGACCCCACGCTCGGGCTCCAGCCGGAGCCGGAGTTGACTCAGCGCCCAACCCAGCCGCGGCCCGAGGACGCGAGCAGCAGGCCGCTGGTGGGCACGCCGGTGCCGGCGGTCACCAGCACCGGACCCGCCCCGGCGACCTGGTTGACCGAGCTTCCCCGGACCTGCCGGACCGCCTCCACGATGCCGTTCATCCCATGGATGTAGGCCTCCCCGAGCTGCCCACCGTGCGGGTTGACCGGGAGCCGTCCGCCCAGTTCGATCGCACCGTCGGCGATGAAGTGCCGTGCCTCGCCCGGCGGGCAGAACCCCAACTCCTCCAACTGCATCAGCACGTACGGGGTGAAGTGGTCGTACAGCACCGCGACCCGCACATCGTCGGGGACGAGACCGGACTGCTGCCAGAGTTGCCGCCCGACCACACCGAGCTCCGGCAGCCCGGTCAGGTTGTCGCGGTAGTAGCTGGTCATAACATACTGGTCCGCTCCGCTCCCCTGCGCGGCAGCGGTAATCACCGCGGGGGTCTGCCGCAGGTCGGCGGCGCGCTCGACGCCGGCCACCACCACGGCGACCGCTCCATCACTCTCCTGGCAACAGTCCAGCAGCCGAAGCGGCTCGGCGATCCACCGGGACGCCTGGTGGTCGGCGAGGGTGATCGGTCGGTCGAAGAACCAGGCTCGCGGGTTGGTCGCGGCATGCCGGCGGGCAGCCACCGCCACCCGGCCGAAGTCCTCCCCGGTGGCTCCGAAGACGTGCTGGTAGCGCCGGGCGACCATGGCCACGGTAGCGGCCGGGGTACCCAGCCCCATCGGGTAGTGCCAGCCATTGTCGACGCCGGAGCTGGTCGGTGCGCTCGAGACGTCCCGGGACACCCGGCCGAAGCGGCGGCCGGAGCGTTCGTTGAGCGCGCGGTAGCAGACCACGACCCGCGCCACCCCGGCGCTGATCGCCAGGGCCGCCTGCTGCACCGTGGCACAGGCCGCGCCGCCGCCGTAGCCGACCTGACTGAAGAAACGCAGCTCCCCCGCACCGATCTCCCGAGCCAGGGCGACCTCGGCGGTGCTGTCCATGGTGAACGTCACCAGGCCGTCGACATCGGTCGGCGCCAGCCCGGCGTCGGTGAGTGCGGCGCGGACCGCCTCCGCTGCCAGGTGAAGCTCGCTGCGGCCAGAGTCCTTGGAGAACTCGGTCTCGCCGACCCCGACGATCGCCGCACTCCCCGAGATCACGGAAGCCTCCCGACCTCAACCTGTCCGGTGACGTGATCGCCCCCGGTAACCCGTCCCACCACGGCCACCACGCATCCGGTTGACGACGCCTGCGTCACCTGGCCGGTCAGGACGAGCGTGTCGTACGCGTAGCACGGCGCCCCGAGCCGGATCGCGACGCTGTGCACCATCGCCGTCGCTCCCGCCCAGTCGGTCACGTACCGCTGCACCAGTCCGGTCGTGGTCAAGATGTTGAGGAAGATGTCCTTCGAGCCCCGCCGAACGGCCTGGTCCCGATCGTGGTGCACATCCTGGAAGTCCCGGGTGGCGACAGCGGTGCTGATCACGAAGGTCGGGGTGACCGGGATCCGCAGTTCCGGCAGGACGATGCCGACCGCCACGCTCATGGCAGCAGCCGCCATGCGGGCAGGGTCAGCTCGGTGTCCACGCGGACGAAGTCGACTTGGACCGTGGCGCCGATCCGCACCTGCCTCGGGTCTGCTCCGAGCACCTCGCCCACCATCCGTACCCCTTCGGTCAACTCCACCAACGCGACCACGATCGGCAACCGCCGCCCCGGCACCGGCGGGTGGCGGTGCACCACGAAGCTGAAGATCTCACCCGTACCGCGAGCGACCAGGTGGTCCTGGCGGTCGGCGCCGCACTGTCGGCAGACCGGCCCCGGCGGATGTCGCAGTTCTCCGCAACCGCCACACCGCTGAATGCGCAGCTCGCCGGCGGCGGTGCCGGCCCAGAAGAAGGCGGTGTCCCGGGTGACGACCGGCCGCAGCGCGTCGGACGCCACCGCTGCCGCGGCCCGCTCGAACGCCACCCCCGAAGCCCGCTCGGACACCACCGCCGGGACCCGCTCGGACGCTGCTGCTGGGGCCCGCTCGGACGCCGGGGCGGTCGCGGTGGAGCCCGGCGGCCGGAACTTGAGCACCCGGAAAGTCATCGACGCCACGGCCTCCGCACCGACGTACCAGGTGCTGTCGGTGGTGACAAACCAGCCCTCGCCGAGCGCTGTTCGCTTCGGTCCACGCACGTCTACCAGCCGGCTGCGCACCTCGACCCGTTCACCGTCGCGCAGATACCGGTGGTACGTCTGCTCGCAGTTCGTCGCCACCACCGAGGTGAACCCGGCCTGATCGAGTACGGCGGACATGGCCGACAGCGGATCGGCGGGCTCCACGACCGGATGTAGGCCGCGCATCGTCCAGACCTGCGTCATCGCTGGCGGCGCCACGCCGTCCTGCTCGTAGCGCGGATTGCGGTCGCCGATCGCCTCCAGCCAGTTCCGGATCATCGGTAGGTTGACCGGGTCGCGGCCCGGCCGGGCCGGCCCCGCACCGGCAGCCCGGATCCGCTCCGCGGCGGCGCGGATGGTGCCCTCCATCGGCTCCTCCCTTCTCCCGCTGTAGCTGGCCTGATCCGCACTCAGCCCATGGTTGCCCGGGGCAGGCCAAGCACCCGTTCGGCCACCAGGGACAGCAGAATCTGGGTGGTTCCGCCAGCGATGCTGAGGCATCGGGTGAGGAGGAAGTGGTGGATCGGCTCCAGACTCGCGCCGTCGGCCGCGGCACCGTCCGGACCACAGAGCGTCAGCGCCGTCTCGGCCACCGCCTGTCGATGGCTGACCCCAATCAACTTGGCCACCGCCGACTCCGGCCCACCTCGATCAGCACCGAGCTGCCGTAGCGTGGCCCGGCACTCCACCAGGGAGACAGCGAGACCGTCCGCGATGTGGCCACCCAGGCGTTCCCGCATCCCCGGCTCGCTGGCGAGTCCACCGGCACCCACCATCCGGACCAGTCGGTCCACGTCGGCACCGAATCCGGGGCCGCGCCCCATCGCGACCCGCTCGTAGGAGAGCGTCGCCCGGGCCAGCCGCCAGCCCTGTCCTGGTTCGCCCACCACAGCCTCGTCGGGGACGAAGACGTCGTCCAGGAAGACCTCGTTGAAGACCGACCGCCCGGTGATCTCGCGCAACGGGCGAATCTCGATACCGGGGCTGCGCATGTCGACCAGGAAGTAGGTCAGACCACGATGCTTGCTCGCCGTGGAATCGGTGCGGGCCAGGCAGATCGCCCAGTCCGCCTCGGCCGCCAGCGACGTCCAGACCTTCTGGCCGGACAACCGCCAACCACCCGGAACCCGGTTCGCGCGGGTGCGCAGCGAGGCCAGGTCCGAGCCGGCCTCCGGCTCGCTGAAGAGCTGACACCAGGTGATCTCGCCCCGCAGGGACGGGCCGGCGAACCGATCCCGCTGGGCGGCACTGCCGTGGTGCAGAATCGTGGGGACGGCCCAGCCGCCGATCGCCAGGTCCGGGCGCACGATGCCGGCCAGATCCAGCTCCTCGTCGAGCAGCAGTTGCTGGGCGGGCGAGGCGTCGATGCCGTACGGTGCCGGCCAGTGTGGTGCGAGGTAGCCCGCGGCCGCCAACCGGGCACGGCGCTGGGCCTCGGGAAGCTGCGCGATCGCCCGGAGCTGGGCGCGCACCGCCAGCCGGTCCGCGGAGTCAGTGTCGGTCCGGGCTCCGGACGACGGTGGGGCCGCTTCCGTTGCGGCCTGAAGCTCGTCGCCGACCGCCCACACGTGCCGACGCGACCCGGCCAGCGTCAGCTCCGCGCAACGCTGCCGCCATTGGGCACCGCCGCCGAGCAGCTGTCGCAGGGCAAGTGCTCGACGCAGGTAGAGGTGGGCGTCGTGCTCCCAGGTGAACCCGATCCCCCCGAGTACCTGAATACAGTCTTTGGCGTTGTCCACCGCTGCATCGAGGGCGATCGCGGCTGCGGTGGCGGCGGCTAGGGGAAGCTCCTCCGGCGCCTGGTCGTAGGCGCGGGCCGCGTCCCAGGCCACCGCGGTGGCCCGTTCCGCCCGGCAGAGCATCCCGGCGCAGAGGTGCCCGACCGCCTGGAACGATCCGATCGCCTGATCAAACTGGCGCCGCACCTTGGCATGCTCGGTGGCGGTGCGCAGGCACCAGGAGGCCACCGCTGCCGCCTCCACCGCGGCCAGCAGCGCCGCGCAGTCGCGGAGTCGGTCCGGCCCGGGTGTGGGCAGGAGCTGATCGGGCCTGACGAGCACTCCCGCCAACCGCACGTCGGCCAGGGGCCGGGAGAAATCCACCGGCGTACGTGCGGTGAGGCGAACCCCCTCGTGCTCCGAGTCGAGCACGAACGACAACGTTTCGGTTCCGGTGCCAGCGGTCAGCATCAGGTGGCTGGTGCCCCCCGCGCCGAGTACGGCGTTGACCTGGCCGGTCACCCGGTATCCGCCCCCGGCGGCCGGCACGGCCGTCAACGCACCTGGGGTGAGCGCCACCCCGACCGAGACCTTGCCGGCCGCGAGGTCCGGCAGCAGGCTCTTCGCGGCGGGCATCGGCCCGGGAGACGCGAGCGCCAGCGTCGCGAGCAGGGTGGGCATGATCGGGCCGGGGACCAGGGCAACAGTGATCTGCTCCAGCACGGCGGCCAACTCGCTGACTCGGCCACCGTCACCGCCGAGCTGCTCCGGCACGGCCAGGGCAAAGCAGCCAAGGCCGGCAAGGCCGGCCCAGTGCCGATCGGCCTGCGCGGACGGCCCGTTCTCCAGCGCGCGTACGGTGGCCAGGGCGTTGGCCCCCACAGCCCACCGCTGGATCGCGTCCTGGAGCGCCAACTGGTCGGTGGTCATCGCGATCGGCATCGACCCTCCCCACTCCGAACATCTCACGCTAGTAGAACATGTTCTACCCTGTGTCGCCAGCCGCCCTGAACGCACGGCGTCCCACCCGTTGCTAGACTTGGGGTGGCAAACCGCTGCCAATTCGACCAAGATCACGGAAGGCAAGACGGTGGCGTCAAGAACACACACCAGAAGCCCGGGCGCGGGGAGCCTGACCGACGCCGAGCAAGGATCGGCGGCGCAGCGTGAGCGTCGACGGCGCATCCTGGACGCCACCCTCGTCCTGGCCTCCAGGGGTGGATACGACGCGGTGCAGATGCGCGCCGTCGCCGAACACGCCAACGTCGCCCTCGGCACGTTGTACCGCTACTTCCCCTCCAAAATCCACCTTCTGGTCTCCGCCCTGGCCAGAGAGTTCGAGCGGACGCAGGACCGGCTCCGTCGCACCGCCATTCCGGGCGAGACGGCACACGAGCGGACCGCGTTCGTCCTCGGCCGGGTCACCCGCGCCATGCAGCGCGACCCTATGCTCACCGAAGCCATGACCCGGGCGTTCATGTTCGCCGACCCGACCGCCGCCACCGAGGTCAACGCCGTCGCCCGACTCATGGAAGACATGTTCATCCTGGCCATGCGCGACGGCAAGCCCTCGGCGGACGACCGGGCCAAGGCCCGCGTCATCGGCGATGTCTGGCTATCCAGCCTGGTCGCCTGGGTGACCCGGCGAGCCTCGGCCAACGACGTGCACGAGCACCTCGAACTCGCCGCCCGCCTGTTGCTGCGCTGACGGAGACGTGGCTGACGGCGAACGCCTGGATCGACGGAGACGTGGCTGACGGCGAACGCCTGGATCGTCGGCCACGGCGGCGAAGCCTGGGCTCGCCACCTTCGGGTCGCGACGACACCGACCCCCGGTCCACAAGGTGACCAGGGGTCGATTCCCAGTAATCGATAGATACTCACCTTAGGTGGTGGCGCAGTCACTCGGCTTGTCCTACGGTGCTGGGCGAAGGTCGGAAGCGCACCACGGGCTCCATGCGGGCCACACTCCCGGCTGGGTCAACAATGTGACGGGGAGGGACTACCCGGATGATGCGATCGTTGCCCACGACGGCGTTTCCGTTCTTCTCGTCCGCGACGCCGCCGTCAACGGCGGCGCCGAGCGGGCTGAGCTCTCCGCTGGTGGGCCTGTCACGTCGGATCCGCCGGTAGGAAGCCGGTCTGGCGTTGCCGATGCAGGGTATCCGCCGGGAAGGACAGGAGAGCACCCACAATGACCTATCAGCACGACCGGGACCTGCATCTCGCCCACAGCCCGGAGCGGGGCTACTGGCACTTCATGCTCTACATCGAACCACCCGCGTACATCGGTGGCGCCATCAACGCGGGGCAGCAGCTCGATACCTACGCCAGCCGATACGCGTCCGAATGGCGGGACCGACTCACGCCCTGCACCCCGGACGCCCTGCACGTCACCCTCCTCACCCCGGACGAGGCGCCCCAGCTCTGGCATCCCTGCGTCTACGACGACCCCGACTCCCCCTCCGCGGTCGCGGGCGACGGCTGCGTGTGCTGGCGAGCCTTCCGTGACCCGATCACCTGGCTACCCGTCGCCGTGCACCACTATCGGACGGTCACTGGCAACCACGAGCACTGGGAGCATCACACCTACGCTCCCCTGGCACTTCCCGACGGCGAGCAGCTGGCCGCACTCATCATCGACCGAGAGGCCGACATGGTCTGGGCCCGCACCGACCGCGGCACCCTGCATATCCTGCCCGAGAAGCAGACCGCCGGTTACAGCACCGGCTACCCGGGCAGTGGTCCCGCCGAACTCGCCAGGATGATCGAGAAGATCGTCGCCTCCGACGGCTACGACGTGACGCCGGGCACGCCAAACCAACAGCCAGCCGAGACTGTCTTCAGCTGGGCCAGCAGTCACGCTGCGGCGTACACGCAGGAGCTCACCCTCCAGCAGCTCATGCTCCTCTGCCGCACCGGGGTCGTGGCATAGCCGGCCGCCTCCACAAACCACGGCGGCTCCGCGGCGGCGTCAGTCGTACTCGACGGCTCGGTCGACGGTGTCCCAATGAGCCGCGCCGAAGAGCCGCCAGGACTGTTCCGGTCGTGGCGCGACGAACACCCCGGTCGCCTCGACCAACAGGTCGTCGGGGTGGGCGGCGGTCGCGATGCCGCCATGGGCGGTGGTCTTTCGGCCGTCCACGGCGGTGACGCGGGCCGTCAGATGCAGCGGAGTACGCAACGGGATAGGTGCTCGATACCGGGTGTCGAGCCGGACGGTCATCCCCGCGTTGCCGGTGGCACTCGCCACGTAACCGAGTAGCTGGTCCAGCAGTTGGGCACTGACTCCGCCATGGGCGTACCGGGGCGGCCCCTCGAAGGCCGGCCCAAGGGTGCACGCGCCCACCGCGACCCCGTCGACCAGGTCGATGCGCATCGGCGGGGCCAGCGCACTGCCGACGCCGGTAACCGGGTTGTACATCCGGACGCCACCCAACAGGTCGTCGGCGCTCGGTATCCGGGTAACCTCCCGCTCGCGCGTGGCCAACGGACGAGCCGCTCGGCGCAGGTCGGCGGTGACCTGGCGGAGTTGGTCTGCCGGAACCTCCGTGGTGACCGCCTGCTCAACCAGGTCGCGTAAGGCATCTCCCAACTCCGCGATGGCCTCCCGCCGGTCCAGCAGAGAGGGGCTGGCGTCCCGCTGCTCCCGCATGGGGTGATGGCTGCGCCAACGCTCGTGGTTCGACCTACTCATCGTCACCGTCGTGCACCTCGTTCTTGAGCCGTTGACGGCCATCATGACACCGTTCTGATGCCGGCTCGATCGCGTCCGTGTCGCTCGCGGCGATCCGGACCGGGCATCCCCGCGACCACCGGTTGACGCAATCAAGATCAACGTTCAAATTGAAGTTCGTACATGCAATACCTCCCGGCACCGATCTAAATACAGTAACGTGTTCCACCATCTGTTTCCGCTGGGCTGGGGGTCCGATGACGACCGTGGTCGAGTACGACGTAGTGGTGGTGGGAGCCGGTGCGGCCGGCATGGTGGGTGCGCTTACCGCGGCGAAACGCGGCCTGCAGACCGTGGTGGTGGAGAAAGCCGACGTCTACGGCGGTTCCACCGCCCGCTCCGGGGCCGGAATCTGGATACCCAACAACGAGGTGCTCCTCGATGCCGGAGTGCCGGACACTCCCGCCAAGGCCAGCGAATACTTGGACGCGGTCGTCGGGGACGAGGTCCCCGCGACCCGCCTGGAGGCCTACCTCTCGGCCGGGCCGGCCATGATCTCCTTCCTGTTGGAGCACACACCGCTGCGGTTCGCCTGGATGGAGGGCTACTCCGACTACTACCCCGAGTTGCCCGGCGGCCTGCCCAACGGTCGGTCGATCGAGCCGCAACCGCTCGACGCCAATGTCCTCGGCGCCGAGTACGCCGCCCTGAACCCGCCCTACATGGCCACTCCGCCGGGCACCGTGGTCATGGACGTCGACTACAAGTGGCTGGCCCTCATCGCCCGCCACCCCCGCGGGCTGGCAACGGCCACGGAGATCGTCCAGCGCTACCTGGCGGCATGGGCCAAGGGAGAGAAGCCGATAACCATGGGCCAGGCGCTCGCGGGCGGGCTGCGGGCCGGCCTGCTCGCCGCCGACGTACCGGTCTGGCTGAACACCCCCCTGACCGAACTGGTCGTCACCGAAGGGCGAGTCACCGGGGTACGGGTGATCCGGGACGGCGAAGAGTTACTCCTCACCGCCCGGCGCGGAGTCATCGTCGGGTCCGGCGGCTTCGAGCACAACGAGGCGATGCGCAAGCAGTACCAGGAAGCTCCCACCGGCACTGATTGGACGGTCGGCGCGGCATCGAACACCGGGGACGGCATCCGGGCCTGCGCCGAGGTCGGCGCCGCACTGGACCTCATGGACAGCGCCTGGTGGGGGCCGATGATCCCGTTGCCGACCGGCCCCTACTTCTGTCTCTCCGAACGGACGCTGCCGGGGAACATCTTCGTCAACCCGGCCGGGGAGCGGTTCGTCAACGAGGCCGCCCCGTACGGCGACGTGGTGCGCGCCATGTACGCGCAGGACGCCTTCCCGGCCTGGATGATCACGGATCAGCGGTACCGCAACCGTTACCTGTTCCGCGACCTCCCACCGCTGCTGCCCTACCCCCGCGAGTGGTACGACTCCGGCGCCCTGTTCTGGTCCTGGACCATCAAGGGCCTGGCCGACAAGATCGGCGTCCCCGCAACGGCCTTGAGCAACACCGTCAAACGCTTCAACACCTTCGCCGAGGCGGGTAACGACACGGACTTCCATCGGGGCGAGAGCGACTACGACCACTACTACGCCGATCCGACGAACAAACCGAACGCATGTCTGGCCGCACTGGTGCTGCCACCGTTCTACGCGATGCGGATCGTCCCCGGCGACCTCGGCACCAACGGCGGCGTCCGAACCGACGAGCGGGGCCGGGCGTTGCGGGAAGACGGCACGGTCATTCCCGGCCTCTACGCCGCGGGCAACGCGAGCGCGGCCGTCATGGGGAAGGGCTACGCCGGAGCAGGGTCGACGCTCGGCCCAGCAATGACCTTCGGGTACCTGGCCGCGTTGGACATCGCCGAGCCGTCCCACGGCTGACGGCCCACCGTCTCGGGCCCACCAACACCCCCTACGCTGGCCTTCAGCAGTCACCGCCTCGCCCGGGTAGCCCAGGCGGCCAACACCCGGGCGAGCGGGTGACCGCAGGCGGAGTAGTCGGCGTAACCGTTGGAGGTCGAGGAATCGATGCGCGCTGTCTGGATCACCAAGGCGGGTGGGCCCGAGGTCCTTGCGGTACGGGAAACTCCCGATCCGCAACCGGGACACGGTGAGGTGCGCATCGCGGTCCGCGCCTGCGGATTGAACTTTGCCGAGGTCATGGCCCGGCAAGGGCTGTACCCGGACGCTCCGAAGCCGCCGTCCGTGGTGGGCTACGAGGTAGCCGGGGTCGTGGACGCCGTCGACGCCGAGGTCACCGGCCTCGAGGTGGGGCAGCGGGTGCTGGCCCTGGTGCGCTTCGGTGGCCACGCCGACACCGTTTGCGTGCCCGCCGAGCGGGTGCTGCCGATGCCCGACGATCTCGACTTCATCGAGGGAGCCGCGATCCCGGTCAACTACCTGACCGCCTACCACATGCTCTTTCGGGTAGCGAACCTCCGCCCCGAGGCCCGCGTCCTGGTGCACATGGCCGCGGGTGGGGTCGGCACCGCGGTGCTGCAGCTGTGCCGCACCGTACCGGGAGTCGTCACCTTCGGTACCGCCTCGGCGGCCAAACACGCCGTGCTCCGCGAGGAGGGCTGCACCCATCCCATCGACTACCGCACTGAGGACTACGTCGCGCGGGTACGGGAGCTCACCGGCGGCGAAGGGCTCGACCTGGTGCTGGACTCGCTGGGCGGTCGCGACTGGAAGCGCGGGATCAGCCTGCTCCGGCCGGTTGGGCAGCTCATCGCGTACGGCTTCGCCAACCTGTCCACCGGGGAACGGCGCAGCTATCGCCGGCTCCTCGGTCAGCTAACCGGCGTACCGCTGCTGACGCCGTACGGGATGATGGACCGCAACCACACGGTCAGTGGCGTCAATCTGGGGCACCTGTGGGAACGCACCGACCTGCTGCGTGAGGAGCTGACGGCGCTGCTGGACCTGTGGCGCGAGGGTGCGATCAAACCCCGGATCGACCAGGTGTTTCCGTTCGAGGAGGCCGCCGCGGCACACCGCCGGATCGGCGAACGCCGCAACGTCGGCAAGGTGGTCCTCGTCCCCTGAGGAATCCCCATCAGGTCCAGCGACAACGCGATTGTCCACGGCCGCTGCGGCTGGAGCCGCGGCGGCCGTTTTCTGTTGCGGCACCGGTGTCGCGCCGATGCTATGCTACCAAGCAAGCGCTTGGCAGGAGGGCTTGATGGGGCGACTGGACGGCAAGGTGGCGCTCATCACCGGCGGCGCACGCGGCATGGGCAAAGCACATGCCCGGCAGTTCGTGGCCGAGGGCGCCCGGGTGGTCATCGGCGACATCCTCGACGACCGTGGCGCTGCCGTCGCCGACGGCCTCGGTCCTGATCATTGCCGCTATGTGCACCACGACGTCACCAGCGAACAGGAGTGGGCCGCCGCGGTCGCCACCGCGCTGACGGCGTTCGACCGACTCGACGTGCTGGTCAACAACGCCGGCGTCTTCCGGCACGCACCAATCGCCACGATGGATCCGGCCGAGTTCCGCCGCGTGATCAACGTCAACCTCACCGGCTGTTGGCTCGGCATCCACACCGTGGCGCCGACGATGACGAGGGCCGGCGGTGGATCGATCGTCAACGTGTCATCGATCGAGGGGTTCGTCGGCGCGGCCGGCCTCTCGGCCTACAGCGCCAGCAAGTTCGGGATCCGCGGCATCACCAAGTCCGCGGCCCAGGAGCTCGGGCCGGTCGGCATCCGGGTCAACTCAGTTCACCCCGGCGGCGTGCTGACCCGAATGGCGCTGGCCGCCGCCGAAACCATGCCCGCCGTCGACTCGGATGCGTTCCTCAAATCGCTGCCGATCGCCCGTTTCGCCGAGCCGGTGGAGATCTCCCGACTGGTGGCATTCCTCGCCTCGGACGAGTCGTCGTACACCACGGGGGCCGAGTTCGTGGCTGACGGCGGGCTCCTGTCCGGGCCAGGATATTGAGATGACCTTTCTGGCTCGAGGGGCGGCCGTGGCCGACCAGAGCAGCGGTACGGAAGGCGAGGACTCGTGAACCAACGCGCCACGGTAGCGATGCCGCCCGCGGCCATCGCAGAACACTTGGCCCGGAGCCGGAAGCTCCAGCTCGCGACCGTGAACCGGGACGGCACGCCACACCTGGTCAGCATGTTCTACGCGATGCACGACGGACGCATCGCCTTCTGGACCTATCACGCTTCGCAGAAGGCCCGGAACATGTCCCGGGACCCACGGGTGACCTGCCTGGTCGAGGAGGGCGACGGCTACTTCGAGCTGCGCGGTGTTCAGGTGACCGGTGAGGTCACCCGGATCGACGACCTGGCGGAGGTGACCGCAGTCGGCCGCCTGATCGCCGCGCGGATGCCCAGCCCCCTGGCGGCGGGCGACCTGCCCCCCGGTGAGGTGGCAGCGGCGCTCGACGGTTATGTCGCGCACACGGCGGCCAAGCGGGCGGCCTATCTGGTCGAGCCGCGGCGGGTGGTCAGCTGGGATCACCGCCGACTGGTGACCTGAGCCGTTCGGCCGCGCCGCCCGGAACGGAGCCGTAGTCCGACGGCGAGTCCGGAGCGCCGTGGCGAAGCTACCGCTGGGCCGGGAGCGAGTCCGGAGCGCCGTGGCGGAGCTACCGCTGGGCCGGGGGCGGCACCTGTGCCCGCAGATCCGCAAGATAGCCCGGCCACTCGCCACCGCCGTGCACCGCCACCGCCGCCCCGGACACATAGGAGGCCAGCGGGGAGGCCAACAGCAGACACACTCCGGCGACCTCGGCCGGCGTCGCGGGTCGCCCCAGGGGTACGGTGCGTGCCACCGCCGCCGGGTCCAGCTGGAGGCCCGCGTCACCAGTCACCGGGCCAGGGACGACACTGTTCACCCGCACCGCCGGCGCCCACTCGGCGGCCAGACTCGTCGCCAGATTGTGTAGACCGGCCTTGGCGGCACCATATGCCGCGGAGCCGGGCGACGGGCGGGTGCCGCTGACACTCCCGACCATGACGATGACCCCGCCACCGGGCTGTTGTTGCATGATCGTGTTGGCCGCCTGCGAAACATGCAACGGGGCAACGAGGTTGAGCTCAACAATCTTGGCGTGCAGCCGGGGCGAGGCGCTGGCGGCCGCCACTGGCGGCGCACCACCTGCGTTGTTCACCAGCACGTCGAGGCGGCCGAACCGGTCGACCGCCGCCGCCACCAACGCGGCGGCCTGTTCCGGATCACGGACATCAGCCGGGACGAAGTCGGGCACCACCGAGGACGGCTGGGTCCGGCCACAGACCAGCACCCGAGCGCCCGCCGCGCGGAATGCCGCGGCGATCGCGGCACCGACGCCTCGCGTCCCCCCGGTAACAACCACAGCACGACCGGCGAAATCGAGGGGCTCCATTGACCGATGCTAACCCGCGAGCAAACGCTTGGTCGACCCTGAATGCGACCCGAAAGGACCACCCCAGGCCTTCCCGCCAGAGAATAGAACACGTTACAGTTTGTAGATGAAATTCAGCCTCGGTATCGCGCTCAGCCCGCTCGACCAGCTCGTCGACCTGACGCAAACCGCTGAGGAGTGTGGGTTCTCGGCCATCGCCCTCCCCGACTCCCTCTTCTACTCCGAGGAGGTCAGCGCCCGGTATCCATACACTCCGGATGGCAGTCGATTCTGGGACGCCCAGACCCCCTGGGCTGACCCGCTGGTGACCGCCGCCGTACTCGGTGCCGCCACCAGCCGGATCCGGTTTCACACCCAGGTGCTCAAACTCGGGCCCCGTAACCCGGTGCTCTTGGCACGGCAGGTCGGCTCGGTGGCGAACCTGACCGGTAACCGGTTCGGGCTCGGCGTCGGGCTGGGCTGGTCGCCAGAGGAGTCACTCTGGTGCGACGTGCCGTTCACCGCCCGCGGCACCCGGGGCGATGAGGCGATTGAAGTGCTGCGGCTGATCCTGGGCGGTGGCATGGTGGAGCACCACGGCAAGCACTTCGACTTCGGCCGGCTACAGATGAGCCCGGCCCCGACCGAGCAGATCCCGATCTACGTGGGTGGCCACAGCAACGCGGCGTTGCGCCGTGCGGCCCGGCTGGGCGACGGCTGGTCCTCCGCCATGATGCGCTTCGACGAGCTACGCACGGCGATCGACCAACTTGCCCGGCTACGCCGCGAGTACGACCGAGCCGACCAGCCGTTCGAGATCCAGGCGGTCTGCATTGACCGATTCGGCTTGGCGGGCTTCCAGCAACAGGCCGAGGCCGGCGTGACCGACGCGATCGTGGTGCCCTGGCGCTTCTACGGCGTCGGCTTCGACGGCGAACTCGCGGCCAAGCGGGACGGCATCCGCCGCTTCGCCGACGAGGTCATCAGCAAAGTCCACTAAGCGAAGGCGGCGTCCACCGCAGCCGGGGTCAGCCCGAAATCGGCCAGGTGATAACGGTGCGCGGGACGCTCTCGTTGCTGATGCAGCGAGAGCATCGCGGCGCGCGCGACAGCGGTCAACCGGACCCCCAACCGGTCGTAGATCCCCGCCACGACCCGGATCGGGTCGGCCACGAAGTCGTCGTAGTTGACATCGATGAAGTGTGCGGGGTCGTGTCGCTCGCGGTCGGCCATGAACCGCCGCAGCCCACGCGACCAGAGCTGCACCTGCGCCCCACCGAGCACCTCCCCGCGGAACAACTCCGACCAGCCCTCGCACGCCTGCGCGTTGAGGCTGCAGACCGAGGCGACAACCTCCCGCGGCGCACGATGCGTCTGAATCACCACGGCGTCGGGGTAGACGGCGAGCAGCGCGTCCAGGGCAAACAGGTGGCTCGGGTTCTTCAGCACCCAGCGACGATCTCGGTCGTACAGACCGATGAGCTGGAGGTTGCGCCGGTGCCGCCGATAGGCAGCAGTCCAGTCCTGCGCACTCAACCACCGCGAATAGCTCGGCAGGTACGCCAGGCACTCGAAGGAGACCGACATCATGGACTGCCGCAGCAACCGCCAGCACTCCTCCACCTGGTCGGCCGCGGTGTAGTGCGCGCCCCGCAGGCTCGGGTTGGTCTCGTGGTACTGCTCATAGCCGGCCTGCAGGCTGGCGTAGCCGAGATTTGACTCCCAGGTGTGGCGCGGCGGACGGGGTTGGGGGACCTCGGTCAGCCACAGCTCGAGCCCCTGGTGCGCGGGGTCGGCGGCCAGCAGCCGATGCAGGGCGGTGGTTCCGGTACGGGGCAGGCCGGTCACGAAGACCGGCCGGGCGACCGGGACCTCGGCGTACTCCGGGAACTGCCGCCACGCGGCTTCGCTGAGGAGCCGGGACACCAATGCCGCGCGGAGAAATGCCCGGGAGACCTTGCTGCCGGTGGGCGTGAGGGCCGCTTCATCCCGGTACGCCGCGAGCAGCTCGCCCATCCCCTCGCGGTAGTCGTCGTCGCCGAAGTCGTCGAGCCCGGTGAGCCGGGTCGCCGAGGCGTGTAGGTCCTCGATTGTTCCGACGTCCGTACGGGTGCTGCGCATGCTCGCTCCCGGGGTTCAGTGATGGAACTCGCCACAGTTGACGTCGAGGCACTGGCCGGTGATGCCCCGAGCCAGGCCGGAGCCGAGGAACAGCACGGCGTCGGCGACCTCGTCCGGCACCGGCAGCCGGCGCAGGTCGGTGGTGGCCGCGACCTCGTCGTAGAGCTGTTGGGGCGGCACGCCACGCTGGCTCGCCTGGTAGTCAAACCAGAGTCGCAGGCTGTCGGCCCAGATCCAGCCGGGTGCCACCGAGTTGACCCGCACGCCCTTCGGCCCGAGCTCACTGGCGAGATTCTGCGCGGCCGCGAGGAGCGCGGCCTTGGCCAGCTTGTATGGGCCGAACCCCCGCCGGGAGTGGCGTAGCACCGCAGAGTTGACCATGATCACGGCGCCGCCGGACTCCACCAGCGCGGGCGTCAGCAGCCGCGTCAGGCGCAGCGCCGCCAGCACGTTGACCTCGAAGCTCGATCGCAGGTCGGCCAGTTCGACCTTCCCGAGACCGCGCATCGGCGGCATCTCGAAGGCGTTACTGACCAGCACGTCAACGCGGCCGAACTCGGCGAGGGCGGCCCGCACGAGCGCGGCGCTCGACTCCCCGTCGGTGAGGTCGGTGGGTACCGCCAGGGCCCGCTGACCCACCGCCCGCACCGTGCCGGCCACCTCGGTGAGGAAGGACCCGGTGCGGGCGGCGAGAACCACGTCGGCGCCGGCCTGCGCGGCCCGCACCGCGATGGCCTGACCCAGCCCGGGGCCGACCCCGGCCACCACGACGATCTTCTCCGCGAGCAGCACGGCTCAGCCCAGCATCCGGGCCGCGGTCGCGGCCTGTCGGGCGGCGATGCGTGCCTGCCACTCCGCCCGCCCGATCCGCTCGTAGTACGGCATTTGCTTGGGTAGGTCGTCCACCGCGACCACCTCCACCCGCGGCCCGTCGGCGGCGGTCAACGCGTGCGAGAGCCGCTGCCAGCGCAGCTGCACGTAGCCGCGATCGTGCCCGGTGCACTCCAGCCAGTTCGCCACCCCCGGGTCGCGCTCGCTGATCACGTACCGAATCATGCCGTCCGGATCGATCCGGGCCTGGGGCACGGTGAGGCTCGTCTGGTGGTTGCTGTAGTCCAGCGAGATGTACCACATGCTGCCCAGCTGGATGCCCTGGTAGGGCGCGTCGGAGACCGGCACGGTGAGCACCATGGCCTGGTCCTCGGCGAGCTGGTAGTGGCCCACCGACGAATACTGGGTCGCCAGCCCGCCGGGGGTGAGCCGGGGTGGGGTCAGGGTATTCACCGGCAGGTTCAGGTAGAACCGCTTGGCGAACGCGAGGAACGTGTGGATCCGACCGGTGAGGATCTTGCCGGCAACGGCGTAGCGCTTGGCCAGGGTCTCCTCGGTCAGCGGTGGCGGAGCCACGCCGATGGTGTCGGGGCGGTGGATACGCAGCATCCCAGGGCGCTCGGTCGTCCAGTCACTGAACACCTCGCGCACCACGAGCATGGCCGAGCCAGGGGCGAGCGGGAACGCGTTCGGGCCGGAGAGCCCCGGCCCGAACCGAATCTCGAAGGTGCCGTCCGCACCGATTTCGATCTCGCGGTCGTCGAAGGCGGTGAGGCTGCCCGGGACGTTGACCGGAGAGTAGGAGCCGTCGAGGATCTGGAAGCTCAGGTCGGCGGTGCTGCCCCGACGGCCGGTCACCACGTATTCCGCGTCGTCGCGCAGCCACGCGTGAAAGTAGAGGGTGTCTGGGTTGTCGAGGCCCATCTTCGTGTACGGGCCGGTGGAGCGGACGAAGTAGGGGAATTCGCGGTCGTAGGCCCAGGCCATCTGGATCGAGCTCCGCACGCCGCCAGCCAGGTAGTCGTAGCCCTCGACCAGATCCTGTTGGCCGCGGACGTGGGCCGCCTCGGCGATGACGCGCTCGGCTTCCGCAATGGCGTTGACAAACGGCTGAGTAAGCACAAAACGATAGTAGAACGCGTTCTACTTTTCCGTCAATGTAACCCCTAGAGCAGCGTCCCAAGGCGGGCCAGTCTCTCCTCCGCCTCGGCGACCAGATCCGCCAGCACGTCGGCGACGGGACGCACCTCATTGATCCGACCCACGATCTGCCCGACCGGCATCGGAACGACAGTCGGGTCATCGGAATCCATCAGCCGACTGTGCGCCGACGCCACCAGCAGGTTCTGCAGCGGCATCGGCAGCGGCCGGGGCGCCCCCTCCTCGCTCCACGCCTCGGTCCACCGGTTGCGCAGCAGCCGGGCCGGTTTGCCCGTGTAGATCCGGCTGCGGACCGTGTCCGCCGACCCGGCCCTGAGCAGCGCGGTACGCAGCGCGGAGGTGCTCTGGTATTCGGCAGTGCCGAGCCAGACCGAGCCCATCCAGACACCACCCGCGCCGAGCGCGAGCGCCGCCGCGATCTGGCGACCACTACCGATGCCCCCCGCGGCCAACACCGGTACCTGCTCGCCGACCGCGTCGACGACCTCCGGCACCAGCACCATGCTGGCGATCTCACCGGTATGGCCGCCGGCCTCGTATCCCTGGGCGACCACCAGATCGACCCCGCTCGCCACATGCCCACGGGCGTGGTCGGCCCGGCCGGCCAACGCGGCCACCAGCACGCCCTGGGCATGCCCCCGGGCGATCACATCGGGCGGCGGCGGACCGAGAGCGTTGGCGATCAGTCGGACCGGATGCCTCAACGCCACCTCGACGTGGGTACGGGCCACGGAGTGCAGCCAACCGAGCACGCCGGACTGGTGCGAGCCGCTGCCGCCGAGCGGCGGCACGCCGAGGCGCAGCAAGGTTCGCTCCACAAAGTCACGATGGCCCGGCGGAATCAGTCGGTCGAGGTCGGCCGGGGCGCCCTCGGCCGGCTCGGTGCTGGGCATCACCACGTCCACGCCGTACGGCTGCCCCCCGGTCTGCTCGTCAAGCCAGGTGAGGACCGCGTCGAGCTCGTCCGGGTCGTTGAATCGCACACAGCCCAACACGCCCAGGCCGCCAGCTCGGCTAATCGCCGCGACCACATGCTCGGAGGGGCTGAAGCCGACGATCGGATGCGCGATGCCGAGCCGATCACACAACTCAGTCCGCATGGCTGACCTCCTCCGCCGGATGTTGTTCCGCGTGCCGTTGCGCCCACCGGTAGTCGGCCTTACCGCTGATCGTGCGGGAGATCTCGTCCACCAGCCAGATCGACCGCGGCATTTTGTAGCCGGCGATCTGCTCCCGCAGGTGCGTTCGGACCGCCGCCAGGTCGAGCGTGCCGCCGGCCCGGGGCTGGATCAACGCCGCCACCCGCTGCCCGAGCCGCTCGTCGGGCACTCCGACGACCAGCGCGTCGAAGATGTCGGGGTGCGTCTTCAGCGCCCCCTCGACCTCCTCCGGGAAGACCTTCTCACCGCCGGTGTTCACACAGGTACTACCTCGACCGAGCAGCGTGATAGTGCCGTCAACCTCTACTCGGGCGAGGTCACCGGGGAGCGCGTACCGCACACCGTCCACCTCGATCAACAAGGCGGCCGTCTTGACCGGGTCCTTGTAGTAGCCCAGGGGGAGGAAGCCGGTCTTCGCCAGCCGACCTTCCCCGCCCGGCGGCACCGGTCGCCCGTCCGGGCCAAGCACCACTGTGCTCGGCCCGGGCGTGACCCGCGGGTCCTGCACCGCGCCGCCGGGCACCTCGGCGACCACACCCAGCCCGATGAAGCCGGTCTCCGACGCCCCGATCGCGTCGGTGACCAGCACGTCGGGCAACAGTTCCAGGTACTGCCGCTTGACCCCCGGGGAGAAGAGCGCACCGCTGGACGAGACCGCGGCCACCGACGAGCCGTCGAAGCCACCGGCGGCGTACGCCTCGATGATCGGACGGGCCATCGCGTCGCCGATCAGCACCATCACGTTCACCTGGCGCCGCTCGACCGTCCGCCAGACCTCCTCCGGGTCGAAGTGCGACAGCAGCACCACGGTGTCACCGGCGAAGAGCGCGGCGAGTACGGCCCACTGCGCGTTGCCATGGATCAGTGGTGCCATACACAGGCGGACCATCGGGGTGGCGCTGGCGCCCCGGGCGGACTGGGCCCACTCGTCCTCGAGCGGAATACCGGTCATGAAGTCGACGCCGCCACCGAGGGCACGCCACACGTCCTCGTGCCGCCAGAGCACACCCTTCGGGTAGCCGGTGGTGCCACCGGTGTACAGCAGGTAGATGTCGTCGGCCGAGCGCTCGCCGAAGTCCCGAGCCGGGTCGCCGGCGGCGAGCGCGTCGGCGTACGGCACGCCGCCGTACCCACCGATCTCCTCCGCCGAACCGTCGGGCAGGGCCACCACGGTGTGCGGACCGGAGTCGCTGGCGAGCACGGTAGCGACCCGGGGCGCGAAGCGACGGTCGTGGATCAGCGCCGACAACTCCGCGTCGGCGAAGAGGAAGCGTAGCTCGTTCTCGACGTACCGGTAGTTGATGTTGACGACCGCGGCACGCAGCTTGTAGACGGCGATCATGGCCACCACGGCCTCGATCGAGTTGCCAGCGTAGAGGCCGACATGGTCACCGGGGCGCACGCCGCGGTCACGGAGGAAGTGGGCCAGCCGGTTGGCGCGCTCCTCGAGCTCCGGGTAGCTGATCGCCTGCTCGCCGAGGAACACGGCGGGACGGTCACCGAAGGCGTCAACCGCATGCTCAAACAGGTCTGCGATATTTGCCACCATCACTTAAAAGTAGAACCTGTTATCGTTGCTGACAAGCCTTGGAAATCGTCGAAGGAGGCGCCCGTGGAATCGGCAGCCGACCAGCCACACGCACTCGTGGAGCAACGTGGACAAATCCTGATCGTGACGATGAACCGGCCACGGGTCCGTAACGCGCTCTCCCCCGAGATGCTCGCGATCATGCGGGACGCATGGGACCGCGCGGACAACGATCCGGAGATCCGGGCCTGCGTGCTCACCGGGGCCGGGGGCGCCTTCTGCGCCGGCGCCGACCTCCGCGCGATGACCCAGTCCCACCCCGGTGACCGGTTCAACGGCGCTGACCTCTCCCGGATCGACGCGTTACTCAAGGGACGGCGGCTGACCAAACCGCTCATCGCCGCGGTAGAGGGGCCGGCGGTGGCGGGCGGCACCGAGATCCTGCAGGCAACCGATCTCCGCGTGGCCGGGGCGAGCGCCCGCTTCGCGGTCTCCGAGGTTTGCTGGGGCCTCTTCCCGCTCGGCGGCTCCGCCGTCCGGCTGGTCCGACAGATCCCGTACGCCGTCGCGGCGGAGATGCTGCTCACCGGACGTCAGCTCGGTGCCGACGAGGCCCGGGACGTGGGCCTGATCGGTCACGTCGTGCCGGACGGGCAGGCCCTAGACAAGGCCCTCGAGCTGGCCGGGATGATCGCCGCGAACGGCCCGCTGGCGGTGCGGGCGATCCTGCGCACGATGCGGGAGACCGAGGGCCTGGCCGAGAACGAGGCGTTCGCCCTGGAGGCCCCGATCGGGACGGCGGTGTTCCGCACCACCGACGCCAAGGAGGGCCCACGCGCCTTCGTCGAGAAGCGCACCCCCCAGTTCCATGGGCGGTAGCCAGGTCAGATCGAGCGTTGCTGCGCGGCCCAGTACGGGTCGCGCAGCAGTCGCTTGTAGAGCTTTCCATTCGGGTCGCGGGGCAACTCCTCGACGTAGTCCACACTCCGGGGCAGCTTGAAACGGGCCAGCCGGCCGGTCAGGAACTCCAGCAGCTCACCGGTCAGCGCCGGGCCCGTCACCACCCCCAGCTCCGGCTGCACCACGGCCTTGATCTCCTCACCCCACTCGTCGTGCGGGATGCCGAAGACCGCGACATCCGCTACCGCCGGATGAGCAGCGAGCTCCCCCTCGATCTCGGCCGGATAGACGTTCACCCCGCCGGTAATGATCATGTCGCTCATCCGGTCACAGAGGTAGAGGTAGCCATCGTCGTCGAGGTAGCCGATATCCCCGACGGTGAACATGCGGCCGCGCCAGGACTGCCGGGTCTTCTCGGCGTCCCCGAGGTACTCGAAGGTCGTTTCGCCCATCTGCAGATACACGGTCCCGGGCTGACCTGCTGGCGCGTCGTTGCCGTCCGGGTCGAGCACCCGCACCTGCGAGCCCGGCCAAGCCTGCCCGACCGAGCCGGGCCGGGCCAGCCAGTCCTGGGCGGTGATCAGGGTGCCGCCGCCCTCACTGGCGGCGTAGTACTCCACCACCACCGGCCCCCACCAGTCGAGCATCCGACGCTTGACCTCGTGCGGACACGGCGCCGCGCCGTGGATCATCACCCGCATCGACGACAGGTCGTACGCCGTCCGAACCTTCTCCGGCAGGGCGAGCAGGCGACGGAACTGGGTCGGCACCATGTGGCTGTGGGTGACCCGGTGTCGTTCGATGAGCCGCAGCATCTCGTGCGGGTCCCACCGGTCCATCAGCACCACCGGGTGGCCGAGCTGCAGCGAGATGACCGCGAAGTTCATCACCGCGGTGTGGTAGAGCGGCGAACAGCACAGGTGCACATGGGAATCGAAGGGTTCGAGACCGAACAGCCCGAAGAACCAGAGCGACACCGGCGGAACGGTGTCCGGGTCGGCGCCGGTCAGCGGACGACGTACGCCCTTGGGCCGCCCGGACGTTCCGGAGGTGTAGACCATCAACGCACCGAGTGTGCGCGGCGCGGGGCGAGCGGAGCTGTCGGCGCCGAGGTCGGCGAGCGGACGAAACCCGGGAACCCCACCGGCGGTGGCGAAGCATCCGTCGGCCGGGATACCGGCCTCGGCAGCGGCAGCCGCGGCGACCTCGGCGAATCGACCGTGCGCGACGAACGCTCGGGCGCCGCTGTCGCGCAGAATGTAGGCGATCTCGGCCGCGGTCAGGTGCCAGTTCAGCGGCACCGAGTACAACCCCGTCTCCAGGGCCGCGAACTCGGCGGCGAGCAGGTCTGCGCTGTTGGGCAGCAGCATCGCCACGGTGTCCCCGGGTGCCAGCCCGAGCGCCTGGAAGCCGCGCCCGATTCGGTCGGCCTCGGCGGCCAGCTCACCATACGTGACGACCCGGCCATCCGGGTCAACGACGGCGATCCCAT
This sequence comes from Salinispora fenicalii, assembly GCF_000514815.1. GTDB lineage: Bacteria > Actinomycetota > Actinomycetes > Mycobacteriales > Micromonosporaceae > Micromonospora > Micromonospora fenicalii. The sequence goes on along the minus strand of NZ_KI911471.1, from coordinate 348,315 downwards.
CCGGATCCTGACTCGCGATGTTCCACAGCCCGATGCCAGTCATGAACCAGACTCTATAACGTGTTCCACTTCCTGAACAGCAGCCGAGGAGCGACCTTGATTCGCCTCGCTAGAACATGTTTCACTGACTCTCGTGGATACCGCTTCGGCGCCCCCGCTCGCCGCCCCGCTGGACATCGCCTTCGACTACACCCGCTCCCTCGGCCCGGTCCTGGGGCGATTCATGACTGGCCTGCGCGACCGTCGAGTGCTCGGCGCCCGCACCGCCGACGGCCGTGTCCACGTTCCCCCGCTCGAATACGATCCGGCGACCCACGCCCCGGTGACCGAGCTCGTTCCCGTCCCGCCCACCGGCACCGTGACCAGCTGGACCTGGACCGACCAACCACTCGACGGGCAGCCCCTCGACCGACCGTTCGGCTGGGCACTGATCCGGCTCGACGGAGCCGACACGGCGCTGCTGCACGCCGTCGATGCCGGCACCCGGGAGTCGATGCGGACCGGCATGCGAGTCCGCATCCGCTGGGCCGCGGAGCGATCCGGACACATCCGCGACATCGCCTGCTTCGAGCCCGACCCGGGCCCACCCCGCGCGTCCGGAAGCGCCACCGGCGGCGATCCCGCCACTGCCAGCGACCTCGACACCAGCGGCGACCCCGACACCAGCAACGGTGCTGGCACCAGCGGCGATCTCAGCACCAGCGGTGAGCTCGTCACCGGCATAACGACGCCGATTCGGCTCTCCTACACGCACACCACCTCCGCCGAGGAGAGTCGATACCTGCACGCACTCTCCGAAGGACGGCTGCTCGGCCAGCGCTGCCCGGCCTGCCGAAAGGTCTACGTACCGCCCCGGGTCTGTCCGGCCGACGGGGTACCGACCGAGGAGGAGGTGCCGGTCCACGACCACGGCACGGTCACCACGTTCTGCGTGGTCAACGTTCCCTTCGCCGGGCAGCGACTGGACCCGCCGTACGTGGTCGCCCAGGTCCTCCTCGACGGCGCCGACATCCCGATCCCCCACCTGATCCTCGGCGCGGCCGGCGAGGTCCGGATGGGCATGCGGGTGGCCGCGGTCTGGCGGGACCCGGCGACCTGGTCCACCACCCCGGAGAACATCGCGCATTTCCGCCCCACCGGCGAACCGGATGCGCCGTACGAGTCCTACCAGGAGCACCTGTGAACCCGGCTGTCGCCATCATCGGCTTCGCCCAGGCACCCTGCCGACCGTCCGCGGGGACCACCAGTGGCGTCGAAACCCTCGTCCCGCTCTTCCATCAGGCCCTGTCGGCGGCCCGCCTCGACCGACGTGAGGTGGACTTCTGGTGCTCCGGCTCCTCGGACTACCTCGCCGGCCGGGCGTTCTCCTTCGTCAGCGCGATCGACGCGATCGGGGCGTACCCGCCGATCTGTGAGTCGCACGTGGAGATGGACGCGGCCTGGGCGTTCTACGAGGCGTACGTGAAGATTCTGGCCGGCGAGGCGGAGACCGCGCTGGTCTACGGCTTCGGCAAGTCCTCGGCCGGTCTGCTGCGCCGAGTGCTGGCGCTCCAACTCGACCCGTATGTGGCCGCGCCGCTCTGGCCCGACTCAGTGAGTGTCGCCGCGCTTCAGGCCCGGCTCGCCATCGACGCCGGGCTCGTCACCGAGGAGGCGATGGCCGAAGTGGCGGCCCGCAGCCAGGCCGACGCCAGCACCAACCCCTACGCCCAGGTGTCCGGCCAGCTCACCGTGGACGACCTGGTCGCCACGCCCTACGTCGCCGATCCGCTCCGGGCGCACGACTGCGCACCCGTCTCCGACGGCGCCGCCGCGCTGGTGCTGGCCGCCGGCGAGCGTGCCCGCCGGCACCGGGAGCAGCCGGCCTGGATCAGCGGCGTGGCACACCGGGTCGATCCGCAGGGGCTCGGCGAACGGGACCTGACCACGGTGCCGTCCGCGACCGCCGCGGCCGAGGCCGTGTCCCTGCCGGCGGACCTCGACGTGGCCGAGCTGCACGCCCCCTTCACCCACCAGGAGCTGCTGCTGCGCACGGCGCTCGGCCTCGGCGACCGGGTCCGGATCAACCCATCCGGGGGTGCGCTCTGCGGCAACCCCATGTTCTCGGCCGGGCTGGCGCGCATCGGCGCCGCCGCCGAACAGGTCATGAGCGGCCAGGCACGGCGGGCGGCCGGACACGCCACCAGCGGGCCGGCGTTGCAGCAAAACCTCATCTGTCTGCTGGAGGCGAGGTCATGAGACGAGCAGCCGTGCTGGGTACCGGGCAGACGCAGCACCAGACGCGCCGTACCGACGTGTCGATGGCCGGGCTGTGCCGGGAGGCGATCGATCGCGCGTTGGCTGACGCGGGCGTTGACTGGCCGCAGATCGACGCGGTCGTGCTGGGCAAGGCGCCGGACCTGTTCGAGGGCGTGATGATGCCGGAGCTGTTCCTCGCCGATGCGCTGGGAGCCGCCGGGCGCCCGCTGCTGCGGGTGCACACGGCGGGCTCGGTCGGCGGCGCCACCGGGGTCGTGGCGACCAGCCTGGTGCGGGCCGGTGTGCACCAACGCGTACTCGCGGTCGCGTTCGAGAAGCAGTCGGAGTCCAACGCCATGTGGGCGCTCTCCATCCAGCCGCCCTTCACCGCGCCGATCGGGGCCGGGGCCGGCGGCTACTTCGCGCCGCACGTCCGCGCCTACATTCGACGCTCGAACGCGCCCGAGCACGTCGGGGCGATGGTCGCGGTGAAGGACCGGCGCAACGGTGCGCTCAACCCCAACGCGCACCTGCGCCAGCCGGAGATCACGCTGGAGTCGGTGCAGGCCTCGCCGATGTTGTGGGACCCGATCCGGTACGACGAGACCTGCCCCTCCTCCGACGGCGCCTGCGCGATGGTGATCGGTGACCAGGCGGCAGCCGAGGCGAGCGAGCGGCCGGTGGCCTGGATCCGGGCGACGGCGATGCGCACCGAGCCGACCTACTTCGCCGGCAAGGACCACGTGAACCCAAGGGCCGGCGCCGAGGCCGCCCAGGCGCTGTGGCAGGCGGCCGGGATCACTGACCCACTCGCCGAGGTTGACGTGGCGGAGATCTACGTGCCGTTCTCCTGGTTCGAGCCGATGTGGCTGGAAAACCTGGGCTTTGCCGAAGCCGGGCACGGCTGGAAGCTCACCGAGTCGGGCGAGACCCAGATCGGCGGGCGCCTGCCCGTCAACCCGTCCGGCGGCGTGCTCTGTTCCAACCCGATCGGCGCCTCCGGCATGCTGCGCTTCGCCGAGGCGGCCAGGCAGGTGATGGGACGGGCCGGCGAGCACCAGGTAGCCGGAGCGAAGACGGCGCTGGGTCACGCGTACGGCGGCGGGTCGCAGTTCTTCTCGATGTGGGTCGTCAGCGACACCGCGGGTCGATGAAGTAGGTGCAGGTTCTCATTCCGATGGGGAGGTCCAGATGAACACCTTCAAAACCCTGTTCCTCAGTGCGGCGATCGGCGTAGCGATCGCCGCCCTCGGCCTCGCGGCCACCATGGCAGCCCTCAGCCCGACCGCCGCCGAGGTCGCGAGGGAGATGGCCAGCGAGGAAGGCTCCGACCCAGCCGCCCCACCCGCCTTCTACGGCACCCGCTGACAGCTATCTGCCACTGTCGACCGTCACCGTGGCCTACCTACGGGACGTATTCAGCGCCGTGCGAACGCCACGACCACAGGCGGCCGACGAAACCAGGGGGCCACCATGGGCTTGGCGCTGGGCCGAGAGGATCCAGCGCGCTGCGCGGCGCCTATCCTTCATACCCGTAAGCATGGTCTATCCGGCACTTCGGCTACTCGTGAGGTGAATACGGCGTGGCATCGATAGCGCCAGACAGGCAGGTTCGGGATGAAGCGGGCCTGATCAAGATCATGTTTCGGTTCCGTCCACGCGAGGGCTGGCTACCCTATGACATCGAGGGCTTGTGGGCGCGGCCGGAAACCGGGGACACTGCGCGGATTCAGAGCGCGCCGTTTCTGCAGGACGGCATCGCGGAGGGAGACGTCGTCCGCTTCACGACCGACGACAGCGGTGTGCGCTGGGCAGCCGAGCGTGTCCAGGCGTCAGGCAACTGCACGATCCGGGTCCTGCCCTTGCCGAATGGCCCGCTCGGACGGAACGCAGGTGCGGTGCACGAGCAGTTCGTGGGCTTCGGCCTTGGCGGTGAGTCCTTCAATGAAGAGTTCCCGTTCGTGGCCCTAACCGTGCCCGCCGATGCCGACCTGGCCGCTATCAAGGCGCTACTGCAGTCGGGGCAGAACCTTGGCTGGTGGGCGTTCGAGGTCGGGTGCACTACCGACGCCTGGCGTGACGCACGTCCGACCGAAGATCGGTAGCGGCGAAGGACGAGACGCAGCGTGACCAACCCCGACGACCTCGACCACGCGAAGCACGTCATCCGGCAACGCGTCTGAGATCTCCTCGAACACGGCAACGCCGCCCCGTCCGGCGTGCATGGTCACATCCCCGACTTTGCCGGGAAGGAACACGCCGCAGCTCGCCTGGCCGAGCACGACCAATGGAGGGACGCCCGCGTCATCAAGTGCAACCCCGACCGCGCCCAGTTGCCCGTTCGGGTGCAAGCGCTCCATGCAGGCAAACTGCTCTACATGGCGGTACCAAAACTCGCCACGACCAAACCGTTCTACCTGCTTGATCCCGCAGCCCTCACCGTGCCCTTCGAGATCGCCGCCACCAGCACCGGTGCTGCCGACGTCGCTCCCCTGGTCGGACCGCGGGAGATGCGCCCGGTGGACCTCGTTGTCTGCGGAAGCGTCGCTATCGGCCGACCCGACGGCGTGAGAATCGGCAAAGGCGCCGGCTACTCGGACCTCGGACTGGCCCTCCTCACCGATGCCGGTCTCATCACCGAACGCACCACCATCGCAACCACCGTGCACGAACTACAGGTCATTGACGATGTCCTGCCCCACGGCAAGCACGACTTCAGCATCGACCTCGGGATCACCCCTACCAGGATCTTGTCCTTCACTCCCGACCAGCCCCGGCCTGCCGGCATCATGGTCAGCAAACTCCGACCCGAGCAACTGGAGGCCATCCCCGCGCTCGCTGAGGTGATCCGGCGCCAAGACCCTGACCGGCAAAGCTCCTGAGCACATCCCGCGCAGCGGGCCTCCAGGGAAGAAGGAGTGGGAAGGTCCGGCGTGACCCGCATGATTCCGGACCGCGCCCGCGCGGAACTCCGGACCGAACCGGCGTCTCGTCTCAGCCATGCACCTCTACCCCTCAAGCTCAGGCCTCCACGCGCTCCGGACAGATGCGCACCTCCGGTCGCAGCCAGCAGGTCACGTCCACCGCATCGCACCGCAAGCTCAAGATCAAGTTAGTAGTGATCCCCAGCCTATCCGCCTACCATGAATCATGGTCGCATGTGAATGTTCCCGGAGCGCGTCGTCGGCCGAACGGTTGTCAGTCGGTGACGGCAGCTCGCGTTGGCAAAGTGTCAAGGATCGCGGCCTGCGCCGCCGGCCAGTCGTGTACGTGTGTGCCGTAGTCAGGCACAGGCATGCGCTGCGGTCCGAAGAAGAACTGATAGTGAACGGCGCCTCGGATCGCTTGGTGGACCGCAGGGTGGTCGTCAACGAAGTGAGTGAGCTGTAAGTCGAGGCAGTGCTTGCGCTTCTCTGGTCGTCGCCGGCAGAACCGCATTCTGGCTGGACTAATGCCCGTGTGTGTATGGAAGCCGCGGGCTGCGAGCCATCGTCTCGTGCGGGCTCGAACCCGTGGGCCGCACTTCGAAACCAGCCACACCTGCCCGTCGAAGGCTTCGACGAGTCGGGTGATTGCGTCGAAGGCGCCATTTATCTCTGGCGTGTCGAGCATCGCCTGTTCATCTCCGTCGATGAATGTGGTGTCGCCGCCGTTCGGGTGGGAGGATCCATCGATGATGACCCGCCCGATGTCGATGCCGAGTCGTGGAGTTTGTTCTCGTCCCATGGTCTGACGATCGCTGAAGGGCTGCCATGAGAGAACTACCAATCGGGTGATCAACTATAGTTGTGGGCTATGCAAGCACGCGAGGCCTTGACGGCAGATGCTGTGGCGGCGTTCGCCGTGTTCTCCCGGCACTTGAACTTCACGCGAGCAGCTGAGGAACTCCACATCGCACAGCCATCGCTCCATGCGAAAGTGGCGAAGCTTAGTCGATCGCTTGACGCGCAGCTGTACGAAAGGGTCGGTCGACAGCTGCGCCTCACACAAGCCGGTGAAGAGTTGGCAGCATTCGCCGCTGATCAGGAGCGGTCGGTCGGCGACTTCCTGGCCCGATTGGGTGGGCCCAGGCGATCAATGCGATTGGCTGCAGGGCGAGCAGCGATCCAGTGGGTGCTTGACCGGCCACTCCGTGCTGTCGTCCGTAGAGGGCTCGATCTTCGTGTGATACCTGCAGACCGCTCGACGGCGGTCTGCATGGTCGACAAGGGAGAAGCAGACGTCGCGACGATCGCCTACGACCCACCGCCGCGGCGCCTTCGATCCGTCCAGGTAGCCGACGTCCCGCAAGTCCTCGTCGCCCATCAGTCCCACCCACTGCTGTCGGAGAGGCAGGTACGTTTGCGTGATCTGAATGGTCTTGGTCTCGTGGTCCCGCCAGAGGGAAGACCGCATCGCCAGTCGCTCGAGCGTGCGTTCCACGCATCCGGCGTCACCTGGCACGTGGCGAGTGAGGCGGACGGATGGGACCTGATCGTTCACTTGGTGTGGCTCGGCGTTGGTGCAGCGGTGGTAAACGGATCCGTCCCTGTCCCAAGCCCACTCAGAGCCGTTGAGATTCAGGATCTTCCCCGCGTGGGCTACTGGCTCGCTTGGCGTGAGCAACGCCGAGCAATTGTCGACGAGTTGCTGCGCGAGGTCGATTCGAATGGATGATCTACTCACTCGACTGGGCAAGGCGCTCGCCTATGTACTCCGGCACCGACCAGACGCAGTCGGGCTCCAACTCGACTCCGCGGGCTGGGTTGAGATCCCCGTCCTCCTCTCAGCGATGGCCGACGCCGGGCACACCATCGGCGAGGCTGACCTCGATCGAATCGTCGCAGGTTCCGACAAGAAGCGCTACGAGGTACGAGCGGGGCGAATTCGCGCAGCGCAAGGCCACTCGGTGCGTGTGGAGCTTGGACTCGAACCGACAATTCCCCCTGCGGTTCTCTACCACGGGACGGTCGCCCGCTTTCTTGAAGCGATTCGAAGGGAGGGACTTCGGCCCGGAGAGCGGACGCACGTCCATCTTTCAGCGGACGCGTCTACTGCGAGACAGGTCGGCAAGCGTCGCGGAGCCCCTGTTGTCCTGGAGATCGACGCAAAGCGGATGTACGCAAATGGTCACTCCTTCCTACTCGCTGCCAACGGTGTGTGGCTCGTAGCGCATGTGCCACCCGGCTACCTCGCCCTAACGGACGTCTCGTAGCCCCGGTGGCCCTGATGGCGGTACGCGAGCGAGGAAGCACCCGTGCGGTTGACGGAGCGCCCCGGTGGGAACACTTTCCGGTGCGTCGGGTCGCATTCCGACCTCATTGCCGACTCTGCCTGCCGGCCCGTCGAATTCCGTTCCGCACGCGGCCCAACATGCCAGGACTGCGGCGGGAGATCCGATGACCGGGCTCGAACCGGCGTCCTCCCGGTCCCTAGCCGGGTGCTCTACCACTGAGCTACAACGGATCTCCCCAGGCTCGCCGGCTGGGCTCGAACCAACGTCCTCCCGGTTAAGAGCCGGGTGCTCTACCACTGAGCTACGGCGGGCGCAGTCATGCTGCCCGATCACCGCCCGTCGTGTCCACCCAGTTCCGGTAGCTCGCTCACCACGACCTCGCCGGGAATCCGCGACCAATCCACACCACTTTTGTTCACCTTTCCCGAGAACGCCCCACCGGCACGCAGCATCGACGCCCAGAGCGGGTCGGCGATCGATATCCCGTGCACCAACTCAGGCGTGGGCCGGAACTCCCCAACGGCTCCCAGCGCTCGGGACCCCACCCAACCCGACTTGATCGGGTCAACTCCACCATCGGCGCATGCCACCTCCACGTCCGTACGGGTGCATGCGGCGGCGCCGTCGAGCACGTCCCACGGCAGTGGCAGCCGAGCCCACACTCCCACGTCGGGGTGCAGGTCGCCGCCAGTCGACCGGTGCCACGCCACCAGGTCCGCCGCGATCAACATCATCGCCTTGCCTGGGCAGAAGGTATCAAGAATCCCAAGACTGCCGGAAGCGTCCAGCGTCGCAATCCATGCCGCCCGCGCGGCGTTGTACGCGCCGCAGAGGAGGTTCCACGTTGACGAGTCATTGCCTCGCCTTACGACCATGGTGGCACGGTCGAACGCGCTGGCCGTCCAGACCCGCCTGAGCAAGGCCGCGACCTGGCGCATTGTCGCCCACCACCGACCCAGTAACTCACCGCGCTGGGCGTCAGTCAGCCGCGCCAGGACGGCCGGCGTCGGATATGCCTGCGCGATCATCCACCAGTCCGTAGTCGGGTTGGCGACGCAGCGCTCGAAGAGCACATCAGCAACGTCGTCGTACGGGTTGTCCCGCCCTGACAGCGTGAACTCCCGCCGCATTTTGCGCTTGGCGGTCACATACGCCACGAAACACCCTGCCCACGGATCAGCCAGAAACGCACCCCGCTCGATGCTCGTCGCAAACCCGGCCCGCGCGACCATCGTCAACTGCCGCTTAGTCTGCTCAACCGCCAACCTGTCAGCCTTCGCCGACAGCCGCTGCGTCACCCGGAAACGCCGGTTGTACTGCCGCTTCGAAAGCTCGATTCCGGCCGCCGCCCGGCCCTCCCGATTCAACCGATCATGCAGGAAGTTCAGGCGGGCCGGATCGACGGCGCCAAGGGACTCCCCCAGGCGGGCAGCGAAATCCAGCAGCGAGACGGAGTCATCCGGGTCGATGCCAGCTGGCGACAGCTCAAACAGCCGCACCGCAGCATCAATCTGGCGAGCACCCCCAACCGGCCGCGCGAAGTCTGTCGGCATCGAGCTCCACCCATTCCAACGCGACGCTGCCCGAGCCGCCCGCCCCAACGTCATTCGGTCGCGAAGCCCCAGCTGGCCGCCCAGCACCCGAAACACAAGATGCGCGACCTCCTCCGGCCGGCGCCGCTCATCGAGCGATGTGTGCAGCGCGACCATGGCATCCTCGGCGGAGGCTTCGGCAATTGACATGGCCGGCATCCTGGCAGGGTCGATGAGACCGAAGCAATCCTGTTTCGCTGGGGGACGATTCGATGCGCGCCCGTGGTTGGACGCTGGCATGGCGCCCAGACTCACGGGGCTTGCTTCCTACTAACCGCGCCAGCGCAAGCCGCGGCGCTATCCCCCGATTTCGTCATCGTTCTGTTCCTGCCCGGACCGCGTCAGAGTGTCGACTAACTCTGCCGCCACCTGCTCCGGCTCGGCCAGGCACCGCCATGCCGGCACCCGACGAACCGGCACGGCACCACCGATGACATCGATCTGAGCGAGTACCCGACGTAGTCCCCGGCCGGCGGGGTCGCCCGCCGGGTCGTCAACGACGACGGCCAGCTCGGCATCTCCCCGCCCCACCACGAGGTCAACAACCCGCCCAGCCACGGGGACGTCGCGTCGCACGGTAAGACCGATGCTCCGAAGTGCCAGGTGCAGTCGGTCCACCGGCAAGGCCGCGGTCCCTGATGGAGCATCGGCGGCAGGGTCAGGGACCACCGCCAGGGCGGTCAGCAGGCCGCGTTGCCCCGACCACCACGACCGGTCACCGACCACGACAAGCTGAGATCGTGCCCTGGTGATGGCGACGTTCCACAAGTTGGTCTGGTGTACCAGCCAGCCCCGAGTGCGGTCCGGAATGCCATGCGCCCCGACCGGTGAGACGACCATGATGTCCTGTTCGCTGCCCTGAAACTTGTGAATCGTTGCGCAGAGCACGTTGTCCGTGAGACCGGCGTCGTGTAGGGCCGCGACCAGGCGACGCTGGTGCGCAGCGAGCGGCGTGACCACCCCGATCGAGACATCGGGGTACGCCGTCCGTAGCTCCGTCACCTCGGCTACGACCGCGTCGATCTCGACCTGGTTGAACCCGGATCCGGTTGTGCCGCGGCTGAACTGGCCGGGCACGTGGCGCCAACGAACTGCGGGATCGGCCGCAGCGGCCAGTCGGGCAGGGTCTGTCAGCACGGTGAGCCGACCCTGATAGACCTCGCGGTTTGGCACCTGCACGATGTCTGGGTGGCACCGGTAGTGCTCGTCCAGGAGGTACGTCGCGCCCGCAGCGGTGACGAACGCGTCGTACGCGGAATGGGCGGTGTAGGTCAGCCGCCGGGCGGTGAGCCAACCGCTGCTCAGGTCCGCTCGGGCCCGTTCCGTGACGTCGTCGGCCTCGGACAAGTCCACGACGGGTGCGAGCTGACGCGGATCACCGATGAGCAGTGCACGCTTGGCCCGGTAGAGCATGGGCAGAATCGCGGGAATTGTGCACTGCGCCGCCTCGTCGATCACCACGAGGTCGTACAACGCGGGACTCCGCTCCAACCGCCGGGCGGACAGGGCGGTCACGGCCCAGCCCGGCAGCACCCGGAGCAGTTCCGGGAAGTAGGCCCAACTGTCCGACTGCGGCTTGGCCATCTCGTCGGCCCGGTCCTGCAGCAAACGTGCTCCCGCAGCCACCCTGCGGGCGATTTGGGCGTGCAGCAGGTTCACGCTGAGGTGCGGCCGCTCGGTGCCGATCAGATCGGCCAGTCGCTGCCAGGAAGCCTCGGTGTCGGGCAGCTCAGTGAGGAGCCGCCGGCTTTCCCGCCAGCGCAGCTCGAGCACCGCCCGCTCCGCGAGCGCCTCGACCGCGTGGCGGTCCGCGACCTGGTATGACCGCAGCCGCCACCGGTACCACCAGCCGAACCACCTACTGGCGAGCGCGCGGTCGGTCAGCTGGACGAGGTGTGCCAGGGCGCTGTCGTCGGCGGGCAGCGATACCGCACCGCCGCCGGGGTCGGCCCCACGTTCAACAGCCAGGTCGGCGAGATCGCGTTCGAGCAGCCGCTGTTGGTCGAGCGTCGCACGGAGCCTGGCAGCTTCTTCGCCCAGAAGCCGCAGTTCATGCTGGAGCGTACCGTCGTCCGCCGTGGTGGGCCGCGCCGCCGGTGGGTACGCCGCGAGAATGTCGGCGACGTGCTTCGGCTCCTGCATCCGGTGTTCCTTGTTGCCGGTGCGTATCAGCAGACCCGGGCCGATCAGGTCGGTCACCCGGTCGAGCACCGAGTTGACGGCCTGGTTGCTGGTAGAGCCGATCAGCACGCTCTGTCCGGCGGCGGTGGCGGTGGCCAGCAAGGCGGTGACGAGTTGACTCTTGCCGGTGCCGGGCGGCCCCTGGGCCACCGTCAGCGGCTGCGACATCGCCGCCTGGATGATCTCTTCCTGCGCCTCGTTCGCGGCGCTCATCGCCACCGTCACGACTGGCGTCGCCGCGGCCTCGTCCGGGCGGAGAGCCAGCGCGCCCAGCGCCGTCCCCTGGATGAGTCGCGGATTCTTCACCATGCCCTGTAAGTCATTGGCGAGCTGCCGCTGCGGCGACTCGGCAGCATCGACGGTGTAGAGGATCGCGACGTTCTGCACCCCGTTCACCGGTCCCGACCTGATGGTGCCGCCGAGCACCGCCGGGTCCAACTCCGTGACCGGTCTCAGCCCGAACGTCTTCACGAGCACGTCAACGGTGGCAGCGAGAGAGGTCCGATCGCCCGGTGCGAATGCCTGCTCAACACGTTGCCGTAGTTCGTCGCCCTCCACCTCAGAGAGCTGGAACAGGTCAACGAGTGCGGCGCTGGGACGGGGCGGGAAGGAGGCGTGCAGGACGTTGTCGGCGCCAACGGTGACATCGCAGACCAGGAGCGGAGCGAGCCGGAGTGGCTTCTGCCGGGCCGGCCGAACGGCGACGACTGGATAGCCGTATTGCAGCTCCCGGCCCTCGGCCCGGGCCCGAGCGGCGAGTTTGGCTGCCGAACCGGCCAGCTGCACGGGCGTAGCCGAGGCGAAGACCGCCTCGGACCCCGGCGGTGCCGCGACGTACGTCCCGGTCGCCTGCGGGTCGATGAACGACTGCAACACGGTTGAACGCTGCATGCAGTTGATGTAATAGGTCACCAGGCGACGCCACTGATCCGCGTCGAACGGCGCCTCGTCCGTCGGGCTCGAAGTAACGGCTGTGACCTGCCGTGCCGCAGCGGCGGAGCCCGGCGCCGTCACCAGTCGGATCGGCTCGGTGACACCCTCACTCGACTCAACCGGCGTGTGCTGGCGGCGCCGGGCCATCTCCGTCGGGGCGTACCGGGAGAGGTCGTTGGTGGTGATCCAACCGTCGTCCGAGGGCCCCTCGGCCGCACCCCGCAGACCATTGAGCAGCACCTCGGTGAAGACGGACGGGTGGTCCGGCCCCTGCGCCTTCGACGCCTTCAGGTGCGTGCTCGACGTCAGGATGAAGGTGCCGCGCTGACGCTTGAGGCGACGCGGCTCTTCCCGCACTCCGCCCCGGAACCGGTGCCGCGCCGTGAATGCGCCAGAAAAGCAGCAGTCAAGCAGGACCACCTTCTGACTGGCCTTGGTGTCGTTGAGTAGATGACGCAGCATGCCGTCGGTGTCGAACGCCGTTGTGTGCAACTGCCCGGTGACCGTGTCGGTCGCGGCCAGGAACAGCGACTGACCATCGCCGTGCAGTACCCCGTGGCCGGAGTAGTAGAGCAGAGCCAGGTCACCCGTGCGTCGCGCGCCGTAGAACTCCTCGACGACCTGACGCAGGTGCGCCGCTGGCAGGTCCAGTGCGGCGCGTACGGTGTCGAATTCCCCGGCACCGTCCAGCAGCGTCTTGAGCTGCGCCACATCCTGGCGTACCGAGGGAAGGGGGGCGAGCTCACTGCCGATGTGGCAGGTGACGGTGCCGAGCAGCAGGGCGTGCCGTCCCATCAGAGACGGGCCCGTTCGATTGCGGCCCGCACTGTTCTGACCAATTCATCGGTCTGGGCGTGGGTGGGCCGGTCGATAGTCAACTCGATGTCCCCAACCCGCAGGTGTACCCGGCGGCCGGTGTTGCGCTGGAGGAAGCTCAAGACCACGTCAACCAGCGCCTGGACGTAGCCGGGGTCGGTGCCCGCCAGTACGGTTACCACGCCGAGCAACAGCTCTGCCGCGCCTTTGGCGTCCGGGTCGATAGCGGGACGAACAACGCGCTCCACCTCACCGCCGATCTCGCGGAGACTCTCTGCCAGCTCACCGGTCAGCTCACCGAGGACGAACTCGTCGTCGTCGGTACGCGGCGTGAAATCGATCCGAATCCGGACGCGAGACATCCAACCTCCTGCACGAGCGGTGCGATCAATCTACGGAAAAGGATCGCGTCGGGGTCTCGACTGTCGGCTTGCCGATCAAATACCGCCTACGCACCACCCACCGCCCTCTTATGTGGAGTGGAAGCTATTCCAATCTGGAAGGCTCAGCAGACAGGCGGTCGCCGCGCTGCGGGTACAGACGACCAAACACTGCTCGGCGGGACCCATGCTCAAAGGTTCGCAGCGGCGCACGAGGTCGCCAGGCGGGTGCGCACCACCAGGTCGTGCAGGGCGTCCACCGCTGCCGGGTCTGGGGAGTCGGGCAGCACCGACATGTCTCGGGCCGCCTCCAGCTCGGCCCGAAGCCGCGGCACGTCGGCGGCGAGTCGCGGCGCGGCGCCGGCGGGCAACGGTCCCAGCTCGGCCTCCCGCTTCGCGGCGATGAGGTCAGGCACGTACGGCAACCCAGTCCCGAGCACACCGAGGTCGGTCTCGAGCCGGCCGGTCCGCATCAAGTGGATCCCGGTGAGCAGAACGCGCAGCGTGTACAGCGCGGGTTTGAGCCTCCCGGTCTTGGCGTACAGATTGTGCTGGGTGGCCGCGAATCCGAGGTAGTGGTACGCATGGTGACGGGTGATCAGTTGCGGGGCCAGCGACGTAAGCTCGGCGTGCACCGGACTGGTGACGACCACCAACGGCGACAGCAGCTGCTCCAGGACGTACCCGTTTCGGCTGTTCAACAGCTTGGCAAACTTCAGCAGGTCGTGACTGACCACGTCCAGCTCGACACCGTCGCGTACGTCGGTGTACTGCAACGTCTGCGGCCCGGTACGCAACCCGACCACCTCTGCTGGCGGCAGTAGGTGCGCGCCGCGCAGATCGAGGTCGGAGTCGACGGACGCGAACCCGTACAGGTGCGCACCGCTGACGGTGGCGAACAGCAGCGGCCGAGGCAGCATGCGCGCGGCCACAGCGGCCCACCTCGGCACATCGATGGTCACTACAGGTTCCTTTCCCGTACGGCGATGAGCAGCCGGTCCACGGCGTCGCGGTCGGGCAGTTCCGGTAGCGCGGTGGCGGCGGCCGCGTCGGCGAGCTCGGCGAGCAGGTCCGTCGCCCAGGCGGTGACCGTCTCCCAGGGCAGCTCGCCGCGCCGCACCGCGAGCAGCTCGTCGCGCAGATGCCGCACGTCAACGAGGACGTCCCCGGTACGCAGTACGTGCGCACCGGCCACCAGCAGCCGGATCATGTGCATGGCCTGCTTGTGGTTCGTCTCGCCGGTGCGACCACGGCGAGACGCCACCCGGTTCAGCTGATCCCGGGCGTAGCCGCCGTACGTCTCGGCCACCCGCCGCGACAGGAACGCCTGCCGCGCCGCCAGCAACCGTTCCCCATCGGGAGTAGTCGTCTCGACCAGCGGGGACCAGAGCACCTCCAGAACCGTCGGGTTAGCTTGCAGAGCAAGCAGGCAGAAGCGCTCGAACTCCCAGGAGAACTGCTCCGCCGCCGGCCCGTCAACGTGGGTGGGCGGCTTGTCCAGGTGCCAGAACGCGCGGGTCGGCACCGCAAACACACCACGCCGGTCGTAGTCGGAATCCGGGCCGTGCAGTCCGTACGCCCGTGATCCGACCACGACGGCGAGGACGGTACGCCGCTCGACAAGCTCAATCACGCCCAGCGACGCTACCGGAGCGCCACCCGGCAATGCCTGCTCTTTTCCTTCCCGGCGAGACCAGGCGGCAGGAAGTATCGGTCATCCGCATCCAAGGTCAGCTGCGCGATCTTCGGGGTTACGGCTCAGGGGCCAGACGCCGATGTCTGCTGGCAAAGTCGACGGTACTCGGCAGTCACCACCGCAAGCAGAAACAGGCCGACGGCGAGCCCGATGAGTGCCCCAAACTGGTTGACGGTGAAACTGAAGACCTGACCGAACAGCAGGTCCACCAGGATTGCGACTCTGAACAGCCGGAAGGCGCTCGCCTGGTCGCTGTGCAGCAGCAGAGCCCCACGAATACTGAACGCCGCGGAGATAAACGCGGAGAACGCAATCCCCAATACCGCACCCCATTCCTGCTGGTTCGACAAGTCCCCATTGACCGCATCCACCCCGACCCGCAATAAGACGACGAGCGGCTCGCCAAGCAGGTACACCACCACCAAGACGACCACCCAACGACGGCTGACAACCCAGTCCGTCGCTCGGCGGGCACGTAGTGCCCATGATTGCCTGAGCGGGGTAGGGTGCGGTTCCCGCCGGGGTACGGTTTCCAACAGCCGGGCCACCGCCTCCGTCACCTCCGGACCGTAGTCGCTGACCAGCCGCAGCACTGCGCGTCTACGCTGCTCGGTCAATCCCCGGTCAAGGCCACCGATCACCGTGTCGAGGGCATTCGCCATACGTTCTGTGCGGCAGAATTGTTTCCGCTCCCGGAGCGCCTGAGTGAGGACTAGGAGCAGGGCGAATGCCACGTAAATTATGCCGGCCGCCGGTGCATAAAAGTAGTCGCCCTGGGCGGTGACGAACTTGCCGACCTCATCGATGAAGAGCCCGAACCCAATCCCGCCCAGGGCTGCGCCGATAAAGCGGGCCCTGCTGCCGAGAAACACCAGCACGACACCAAAGCCAACGGTCAGGAGCAAACCGCCCCAGAGTACGTGCGCGATGCGTAGCCCGCCCGTGCCGAACTGAGGAAAACCGGTCGCCTGAAGAAAGGCTCGGGTGAGCAATACCGTCACCACTCCGGAGAGGACGAATGTCAGGATGTCAGATGGCGCCGACACGGCCCGCGGCAGTGCCGACCAACGGGACCCAGGGGCGGGCATACCCCGACGCTAGCAACGGTGTGTGCCAGGCGAGGCGTCTTGAGCCCAGAGATTACTATCGGGTTGTTGGCCCACGGAGCGGCTTTCCGCTGATGGTCCATGATTCCGCGCTCCATAGCACCGGGAGCACGTCCCCGCTGCCGGGTAACCGAGACGAACGAGGGTCGCCGCCCAGGCCCCCGGCTTCCACCGCACCACCCAACGACGCCATGCTCGGCCGGCGTCGCCCTGAACCGCCTCAGCCCCAGCCCACCGCGATGTTGCGGCTGGGGGCACCGAACGCCGGACGGAGCTGGTCAAGATGTCTGTGGGGTATCCGCCGGCCGGGTTGCCGTGGCCCGGCGCACGAACACCAGCGTGAAGCCGGCGGCGGTAGCGAGGAACCCTGCCACCAGTAGGCCGATCGGCAGGTTGCGACCGAGCAGCAGCAACTGCGCCCGCCCATCTCTGGACTGTTCGATTACCGCGTCGGCGGTGGCGTCGTCGTATTGGAAGGTCGCGTCGAGGATGACCACCGGCGGCCCGACGTCTGGCACTAGCTCCTGGTGTTGCTGCTCGCGGTAGCCCAGAATGCCACCGGTCATCGGCTCCACCCAGAGCGTGCGAGACGCCTGGTAGGTCATCGTCGCGGTCGTCGCCTCCGGTGCCAGGAAGCCGAGCAGTTGGGTCAGCGTCTCCTCGTCCAGGTCGAGCTCCCGCTGGGGGACGGTCTGCTCGAACCGGTACGTCTCCAGGCCGGCGACCTCTTCCTCGCCCTGGTACAGCATCGGCAGCGACTGCCGCAAGATGCCATCGAAGTACTGGTAGGTCTGCTTCTTGGTGTCGAAGGGGAACAGGTAGAGCTGCCCGGCGTACGTGATGCTCCCCGCCTCGCAGCCGGTGGTGCCCAACTCCACGGCCTCCGTGTCGCTGTAACACTGGCCGTCCCACTCGGCGGCGGCACCGGACACCCGGTCGAGGGCGATACGACTCTCGGCCCGGTTGACCGGCAGATCACGATCCACCCAGTCAGTAGCTTGATACACGTTCCAGATCAGAGTTTCGCCAGCAAGGCTTCCGGTGAGCTCCGCAGCGGCCTCGTTGTCTGGTTTGATGCCGGTCGCTGAACGCAGAGTGCCGGTTTCGACGGTCACCGCGGGGTCGCCGCTGGGCAGCGTCCGCGCACTGACGAAGGTGGCTGATGGGGCGACCACCACGATATCTGGCGGTGTCACATCGTAGGGCACCTGCTTGAGCGCGGGCACGATCAGCCATACCAGCCCAACGGCTGCGACAACACAGAGTAGCCCCAGACTGAAGAGAGCCGCGCCGATTTTCTGTCGCATCAGCACACCCTTCCTTGAGGTGAAACTTGTTCTAATCTACTGCCGCCAGCCCGGCAAGGAAAGCCCCGGCGACACGCCTTTCGCCGCGCCATCCCATCCACTAGCGCCGATATTCACCCCCGCGTAGGCTGACCAAGCACTTGCTTGGCCCCCTCGTGCCGGGAGGTCCCGATGATGCTGTCAATCCCAGCGGCCCTGCACCGGGCGGCGCGTGAGTTCAGCTCGGTGCCGGCCCTGGTGGAGCCCGGCGTCGCGCAGCTGAGCTACGCAGAGCTCCTCGCCGAGGTGCGGCGCGTGGCACAGGCACTGATCGCCGCCGGGCTGCGCCCAAGCGACCGGCTCGCACTCTGGGCACCGAACTCGACGCAGTGGGTGCTGGCCGCGCTCGGCGCGAGCTACGCGGGCCTCACCCTGGTGCCGGTCAACACCCGATTCACCGGGATCGAGGCGCTCGACGTGATCCATCGGAGCGGCGCCAGCGGCCTCGTCGTGGTGGACCCGTTCCTCGGCACCGACCGACTCGCCACGCTGCGAGCCGCCGCCGCGGCGGAAGGAAAGCAACTCCCCCGCTTGGTCGTGCGGGTGCCCTCCGGTTGGGACGAGTTCGTCTCCCAGTGCGGGTCGGTTCCCGAGGTGGAGGCTGACGCCCGCGCCGCCGCGGTCAGCCCCGACGACCTGAGCGACATCCTGTTCACCTCGGGCACCACCGGGCGCAGCAAGGGCGTGATGAGCGCGCACCGGCAGTCGATGGCCGTGGCTGCCGCCTGGGCCGACATCGCGCGACTGGCCCCCGACGACCGCTACCTCGTGATCAACCCTTTCTTTCACAGCTTCGGTCTGAAGGCCGGCATCCTCGCCTGTGTGGTCAGCGGGACCACCATCGTGCCGCAGGCGGTCTTCGACGTGCCCCAGGCGATGGCCCTGATCGCCGACCAGCGGATCACCGTCCTACCCGGGCCGCCCACCCTCTACACCAGCCTGATCGGTCATCCCGACGCTCAGCGATTCGACCTGTCGAGTCTGCGCCTGGCCGTGACCGGAGCGGCCACCGTGCCACCGGCCCTCGTCGATCAGATCCGCACGGAGCTCGGCGCGGACGTGCTCACCGCGTACGGGCTGACCGAGGCGGTGGTCGCCACGATGTGCCGGCCCGGCGACAACGCGCAGACCGTGGCGCAGACCTGCGGGCGCGCCGCGGCCGGATTTGAGGTCCGCATCGCTGACCCGGGCGGCGAGGTGCTGCTGCGGGGGCCGAACACGATGCTGGGCTACCTTGACGACCCGGCCGCCACCGCGGCGGCGATCGACATCGAGGGGTGGCTGCACACCGGCGACATCGGACACCTCGACGAACGCTGCTACCTGACCATCACCGACCGACTCAAGGACATGTACGTCTGTGGCGGCTTCAACGTGTACCCGGCTGAGGTCGAGCGGGCGCTCGCGCAGCTTCCAGGAGTGGCCGAGTCCGCGGTGATCGGCGTACCCGATCCACGGCTCGGCGAGGTCGGCAAGGTCTACCTGATCTGCCGCCCGGGTCACTCGCTCAGCGCGGCGGAGGTAATCGAGTTCTGCCGGAGCCGACTCGCCAACTACAAGGTGCCGCGGTCGGTGGAAATCCGGTCCGAGCTGCCACACAACGCCTCGGGCAAGGTCCTCAAGTATCTACTCCGCGCGGAGACCGCCGAGGCTCACTAGATCCAGTCGGTGTGCCGGGGCCACGCCAGCAGCATGTCGACCACCTCGGGCGGCTCACCAGGTGGCATCGGCGCGACGGCGCAGTAGCGGCCCTTGTAAAACAGCAGCGGGCCGTCGTCGCGGCACTCGCCGAGCGCGGTCACCCGGCCCACCACGATCGCGTGGTCGCCACCCGGATGCACCGCCTCGACCTGACAGTCTGCCCAGGTCAACGCCCCGGCAAGGATCGGCATACCGGTCGGGGAGGGAGTCCAGGCGACGTCGGCGAACTTGTCCGCCCCCGATGCGCCAAAGACGCGGGACAGCGGCCCGTGCGCCTCCGCCAACACGTTGACACCGAACACCCCGGCGTCGCGGATCCGATGCCAGGTGGTGGAGCCCGCCTGGGGGCAGAACAACAGAAGTGGTGGGTCCAGCGACAGCGGGGCGAAGGCCTGGCAGGCGAAACCCGCCGGGCCTTCATCGTCGAACGTCGTAATGACCGTCACGCCGGTGCAGAAGTGGCCGAACACCCGCCGGAACTGCTGGGTGTCGACCACGGCCGCGGTGGTCACCCGATTCTCTGGAACTGGTGACCCCACACACTGTGCGCGGTTGTCTGCCGAGCGATCCAGGTGCGGTCGTCCACGGTGTCACCGTCGGTGCCGTACTCGATGTCGAAACCGCTCGGTGTGCGCAGGTAGAACGAGATCATGCCGTCGTTGGCGTGCCGCCCCAGGGTCGCGACCATCGGTGTGTTGTTTCGGAGGCCACGGTCCAGGGCGCGGCCGACGTCATCGATCGTCTCGGTCTCAATCATCAGGTGGATCAGGCCAGTGGGGGCTGGCAACGGGGCCAGGGCGACGCTGTGGTGGCGCGGATTGCAGCCGAGGAAGCGCATCCAGAGTGGTTTGTCGCTGGGCGGCAGGCCGATGGCCTCGGGATGCAGTCGCATCGAGTCGCGCAGCCGAAAGCCGAGCACCTCGGACCAGAAGCGCAGCCCGGCGGCGTCGTCGAAGGTCGGTAGCACCACATGCCCCATGCCCTGCGCGCCGGTGACGAAGCGGGTGCCGTACGGGCTGTGCGCCGGACGGCTGTCGAGCTCGGCGCCGCAGTAGAACTCCAGGCGGTTGCCGGAGGGGTCGTCAACGCTGATCATCTGCGCCACCCGACGGTTGGCCACTTCGTCGACCTCGGCCGTCTTGACCACGGTGCCCGCGCCCTCGAGGACGCCGGTCAGCTGGTCGAGCGCGGCGGGATCAGCCAGTTCCCAGCCGCTGGCGGCCAACCGGTCCCGCTCGCCGGGTACCACCAGGATCCGAGCGGGCAGGTCGTCCATACGTAGGTAGGCGGCCTCCGGGTCGGGGCCACGGCCCTCGGTCATGCCGAGCACCTTGACGCCGAACTCCCGCCACGCGGGAACGTCGGTGGCTTCGACCCGGAGGTAGCCGAGGGATCGAATGAGACTCACGGGCGGTTTCCTTCCAGGAAATCGAAGGCGAGACGGTTGAACTCGTCGAATTTCTCCAGGTGTGCCCAGTGTCCGCAGCCGCCGAAGACGTGCAGCCGGCAGCGGCGGATCAGCTTGAGCGCTACCAGCGCCCCGTCGAGCGGGTTGACCCGGTCCTCCCGACCCCAGACCAGAAGGACCTCGTTGCGCAGCCGGTGGGCGTCACGCCAGAGCAGGCCCTCCTCGTAGAGGTCCGGGTCGGCGAACGAGGCCCCCATCGCACGCATGCCGCGCAGGGTGGCCGGGTCGGTCGCGGCGCGCATCCGTTCATCGATCAGCTCGTCGGTGACGAAGGACTGGTCGTAGACGAGCGTGCGCAGGAACTCCGCCAGCTTCTCCCGGCTGGGACCGGGTGGAGCGCCGAACGCGGTCAGCCGTTTGACCCCCTCGGTCGGGTCGGAGGCGAAGACGTTGAGGCTGAGCCCGCCGGGGCCCATCAGCAGCAGCCGGCCGGCCCGCTCCGGGTAGCGCAGGGCGAACCGGACCGCGGTGCCACCGCCGAGCGAGTTGCCGATGAAGTCGACCCGGTCCAGGCCCACCTCGTCGAGCAGGGCCGCCAGCCGGTCGGCCGAGTGCGTGAAGTACTGCCGGCCACTCGGGCAACTCTCGGACCCGCCGTATCCCGGCTGGTCCACGGCGAGGGTGTCGAATCGCTCGGCGAAGACCGGGACCGTCCGCCCGAAGTTGCTCCAGGCCGAGGCGCCCGGCCCGCCGCCGTGCAGCAGCACGACCGGGTGTACGCCCGCCGGTCCGGCCCGGTGGTAGTGCAGCCCGGCGGCGGTGGCTTCGAAGACTGTGTTGGTCGTCATGGCGTCCTCACACCATCGCGTCCGCGATGGACAGCCCGAACTCGCCGCTGCCGTACATGGACAGGGCGCGTTCGGGGTCGTTGACAGCGTGCACCCGGCCGGCGTGCGCGTCGCGCCAGAAGCGCTGCATCGGGTGGCTCGCATAGATCGCCCGGCCACCGGAGTTCTCGAAGAGCCGATCCGCGGCCTGGATCGCCAGTTCGGTGCCCCGAACCTGGTTCCGACGTGCCCGCAGGCGTAGCCGCATCGGCAACTTCTTCCCCGCCGTGGCCAGCTCCATCAGCTCGCTCATGTCGGCGGTGAGGGTGAGCCAGGCCGCGTCCACGTCGGCGGCCGCCCGCGCGACCCGTACCTGTGAGTAGGGGTCCTCAGCGGCCCGTACCCCGGCGTAGGCGGCGCGGACGCGTTCGCGCATGTGGGTCACGTGTGCGTCGTACATCCCGGTCGCCATCCCGATAATCGGGGCGGTGATCGTGTACGGGAAGATCGAGCCGTACGGGATGCGGTAGAGCGGCCCGGGGTTGCGCTCCTGGCCAGGGCAGACGCATCGGGCCGTGTCACCGAAGCTGAGCGATCGATACGCCGGGACGAACGCGTCGGAGACGACGATGTCGTTGCTGCCGGTGCCCCGCAGACCGATCGTGTGCCAGACGTCCTCGATCGTGTAGTCGGCCGCGGGGAGCAGGAAGGTGCGGAAGTCGGCGGGGCTGTCGTCCTGGCCGGGCACGATGCCGCCGAGCAGGACCCAGGTGGCGTGGTCGCATCCGGACGAGAAGCTCCACCGCCCACTGACCCGGTATCCCCCGTCGACTTCTTGGATCTTGCCGGTGGGGGCGTAGGAGGAGGACATCAGGGTGCTGGGGTCAGCGCCCCAGACGTCCTGTTGCGCCCGTTCGGGGAAGAGGGCCAGCTGCCAGTTGTGCACCCCGATCACCGATGCGACCCAGCCGGTCGATCCGCAGGCGCTGGCGATGTCGCGGACGCAGCTGAAGAAGGCCGTCGGGTTGGCCTCGAGCCCGCCGCACCAGGCCGGTTGTAGCAGCCGGAAGAAACCGGTGGAGGCCAGTGACTTGAAGTGCTCGGCGGAGAGCGTTCGGCGGTCCTCTGTCTCCTGGGCCCCCTCCCGTAGGACGGGTAACAGCTCCCGCACCCCCCGTGCGACCAGTTCGGCGCCCTCCATGAGATCCCCTCCGGTGGCTTGGCTGACGAACGTGACGATCCCTATAATAGAACACGTTCTACTTGGCGGCTACTATGCGAGCAGCAGGACCTGCAACACGTTCCATCACAGCTGAGGAGCGACATGACCAACGTCGAGGCAGTACGCACGATCGACAGCGGGGTTCTGCCCACCAGGTTTGCCCGCGGCTGGCACTGCCTGGGACTGGCCGACTCGTTCCGCGACGGCAAACCGCACGCCGTCGAGGCATTCGACACCAAGCTCGTGGTTTTCGCCGACTCGACGGGCACCCTGCACGTGCTCGACGGATACTGCCGCCACATGGGCGGCGACCTGACGATGGGCACCATCAAGGGCGACGAGATCGCCTGCCCGTTCCACGACTGGCGCTGGCGCGGGGACGGTCGCTGCACCGCAGTGCCGTACGCACATCGGGTTCCGCCCCGCGCCCGTACCCGCTCCTGGACCACCTGCGAGGAGAACCGTCAGCTGTTCATCTGGCACGACCCGCAGGGCGCCCCACCACCACCGGAGGCCACGATCCCTCGCATCGAAGGCGCCTTCTCCTCCGAATGGACCGCCTGGACCTGGGACTCCATCCGGATCGACGGTGCCAACTGCCGGGAGGTCATCGACAACGTCGTGGACATGGCGCACTTCTTCTACATCCACTTCGCGTTCCCGACGTTCTTCAAGAACGTGTTCGAGGGCCAGGTGGCCGCGCAGTTCCTGGAGACCCGACCCCGACCGGACGTGCCGGTCACCGCGCGGCAGTCCGGGGATGCGACGCTCCGCTCGGAAGCCGCCTACTACGGACCCGCCTACATGATCGACTATCTCTATACCGACTACCACGGCATCGGGGTGGAGTCCGTACTGATCAACTGCCACTACCCCATCTCGGCCAACTCGTTCATGTTGCAGTGGGGCATCATCGTCAAGCGACTACCCGGCCTCACCACCGCCCAGGCTGACAAGGCGGCAGCGAAGTTCGCGGCCGGCATCGGAATCGGCTTCCAACAGGACGTCGAGATCTGGAGAAACAAGAGCCGGATCGACAATCCGCTCCTCTGCGCCGAAGACGGTCCGGTCTACCAACTCCGCCGCTGGTATGAGCAGTTCTACGTGGATGTTGAAGAGGTCACCGAAGATATGGTGGCCCGCTACGAGTTCGAGGTCGACACCAGCAGAGCTGTCGAGACCTGGACCGCCGAGGTGGCGACCAACCTCGATCGACAAGCCGGTTCCGCGTCATGAACCGCACCGACCCGCTGACCGAGCGGCAGGAGTATCTGATCGGCGGCTATGTGGAGCTGTCCTGCGCCCGCTGCGCTGCCCAGGTCCGGGTACGCAAGTCGAGCCCGCAGCAGACCAGCGTGCAGTGGAGCACCCGGACCACCCGCCAATGCCCCGCGCTGACCAGCGACGAGCAGCCGCACGCACCGGTGCCCACCTGCCCCGACCTGCGCGCAAGCATTCAGCACGCGGTGCGTACCGGCAGCCTGGGGGTGGCCTGATGTACCACCGGCTGCGCGTCGCCGACGTGATCGAAGAGACGCCCGATGCGCACTCGCTGGTCCTGAGCGTGCCACCGGAGCTGGCCACCGAGTTCGCCTATCGCCCCGGCCAGTACCTCACTCTCCGCGTGCCGCACAGCCAGGGAATCGTGGCCCGCTGCTACTCGCTCTCCAGTTCTCCGTACACCGAGACCGACCTGAAGATCACCGTCAAACGCGTACCCGGCGGGCCGGCATCGAACTGGATCTGCGACGACATTCGCGCTGGAGCCAGCCTGGAGCTCCTGCCGCCGGCCGGCTCGTTCACCCCCGACTCGCTCGACGACGACCTCCTACTGCTCGCCGGCGGCAGCGGCATCACCCCGGCGATGTCCATCATCAAATCCGTACTCGCGGCCGGTCGTGGCCGTGTTGCCCTGCTGTACGCGAACCGCGACCAGAACTCGGTCATCTTCGCCGCCGAGTTGGCTGCGCTCAGCGAACAACACCCGGACCGGCTCAGCGTGACCCACTGGCTGGACAGCGAACGCGGCACCCCGGACCCGGCCACGTTGGCGGCCCTGATCAGCGCCTACGCCGGACAGGAGGCGTACGTCTGCGGTCCGGTGCCCTTCGTCGTGGTAGCCCACGACACGCTACAGCGCGCTGGCGTGCCGACCGACCGCATCCGGGTCGAACGCTTCGAGGTCGAAGAGCGCTCGGCTGACGACCGCGACGCCACCCTGGAAGTTGAACTCGACGGCCAGACCCACCGACTGCCCTGGCCGGCCGGCGCCCGCCTGTTGGACGTGCTGATCGCAGCCGGGCTTAACGCACCGTTCTCCTGCCGCCAGGGCCACTGCGGTGCCTGCGCCTGCCGGCTGCTGGACGGTCAGGTCGACCTCGTGCACAACGAGATCCTGGAGGAGGAAGACTTCGCCGAGAGCTACATTCTCGCCTGCCAGGCCGTCGCCCGGAGCGACGAGGTGTCGGTCACCTACTACTGACCGGCGGCCAACCGCCTCCACGGCACGGCAAGCACCTCCTCGGCGGCGGGGCCACGAGGGGCGGTTAGCGGGCCGCCCGGCAATCAACCGCCACGTTCCTGGCCCCGGATCGCGGCGTTCCGGCCCGCCCGACGGCCCGAGAAGACACAGTCGGCCAACGAGAGCCCACTGACGTAGCTGCGGGAGCAGACACCGACCGCGGTACGGCCGGCGGCGTACAGGCCGGGTACCCCGAGGCCGTCGGGGCCCAGGGCCTGCCCGGTATCTTCGTCCACCCGAAGGCCACCGAGGGTGAGCATGGGTGCGGGCGCGAGGAGCCGGGTCCGCACCGAGACATCGACCAGCGAGTACGGCGCAACGGCCAAGGGCCGAACCTGGTCGGTGGGTTTGCCAGCCGGGTCGGGGCCAGCCGCTTGATACGCCGCGAGCGTGTCGGCCAGCCGCTCGGGATTCACTCCGGCGCGGCGCGCGACCGCCGCTGGTGTCGCCCCGGTGACCTGGCCGAACGTCAGCAACCACCGGGCCTGCCAGCGCTGGAACCACAGAGTTTGGGCCCGCAGCTGCCGGCGGCACTCGGACCGCAACGCCGCGTCGAGCAGCAGCCAGGCCCGCGCGCCCGGAGCGCGCAGGACCGCCTCGCCGACGGCCGCGCCATAGCGGGACTCGTCGCAGATCCGTCGGCCGTCCCGGTCGACGAGCAGGCCGCCGAGCATTGCCGCGGGTGGGGCGAGGAAGCGCCAGATGCTCATCCGGTCGAGGTGGGCGGTGTCCGCGCCGGCCGCGACGCCGAGCCGGATCCCGGAGCCGTCGTCACCGGGCGTGCCCAGCCGCAGCCCACCGCGATACTCCGGCGCGTGGGTACGAAGCATCTCGCGGTCGAATACGAATCCGCCGGCGCAGAGCACGACACCGCCGTCCGCCCGGACCCGTAGCCGACGGCCGTACCGCCGCTCCAGCCAAGCGACGGGCCGGTGCAGCGCGCGGCCCAGGGCCGGTAGGTAGACACCGGGCCGGACCGAGCAACGGTGTAGGAGACGGTGGGTGAGCCGGACCCATCGTGCGGCACCGCGCAGGGTCCGGCACTCGACTCCGATGATCCGGCCGTCGGGACCGGTGACGAGCCGCTCGGCACGGGTCTGCGGGAGCAGCGGGACACCGCGGGCCCGGGTGGCAGCGGCGAGCCGGGCCGCGAGCAACCGGCCGGAGGTGCCGCGGGCGTGCACCCGGTGGCCGCGTGGCGCCGGTGGCGCCCGGTGCGCGAAGGACTGCTCGCTTCCCGAGTAGTACAGGTAATGCCGATTGGTCGGGTAGGAGGTCTTGTATGGACAGAGACTCGGCTCGAAGGGCACGCCGAGCCCGGCCAACCAGTCAATCGCGTCGGCGCTCTGCTCGCAGAACCGGCGCAGGGTCGCGGGTGAGACGGCATCGCCGACCTCCTCGCGCAGGTAGTCCAGCATCGCCTGGGGTGTGTCGGTGACCCCGGCCGCGCGCTGCTGTGCGGTGCCACCGCCGGCATAGATCACCCCACCGGACATCGCGGTGGTGCCGCCACCGGAGAACCGGTCGAGCACCAGGACGCGCGCTCCCGCGTCGGCGGCCTCGACCGCGGCGCAGGCCCCGGCCGCGCCGAAGCCGACCACCACGACGTCAGCTGCCTGGTCCCACTCCTCAGTCACCGCTCCTCCGTAGTGTTCCGCGGCTCAACGTGGTCGGCTGCGCCGACCACGAGGCGGACACCCTCGACGATCGGTGGTGGTGAGCCGGATAAAACTATAACCTGTTCTCGTGTCGATACCGGAGCGAGAATTCGATGTTGTCGTCGTCGGCAGCGGCGGTGCCGGCATGGTCGCGGCACTCACCGCGGCGCACCAGGGGCTGAGCGCGGTCGTACTGGAGAAGGCCGAAACATACGGCGGTTCCACCGCCCGCTCCGGCGGCGGGCTCTGGCTTCCCGGCAACGAGGTGCTGGCCCGGGCCGGGGTCACCGACCGGGCCGAAGACGCGCGCACCTACCTGGCGTACGTCGCCGGAGCCGACGCCACCCCGGCCCGGCAGAACGCGTTCCTCGCCGCCGCACCGGAGGTTCTCGCCTTCGTCCGCGACCACACCCCACTCGACTTCGCCTGGGTGCCCGGCTATCCGGACTACTACCCCGAAGCACCCGGTGGGCTTCCGGGCGGGCGCAGCATCGAGCCGCTCCTGCTCGACACCGAGTTGGTCCAAGCTGACCTGGCGACCCTGGCCGCGCCGTACCGGGCAGCGCCGGACGGGGTGGCGGTCACCCAGGTCGACTACCGGTGGTTGTCGCTGGGCCTGCGACATCCGCGGGCGATCCGCACCGTGGCCCGGCTCGCCGCCCGCGGCCTGAGCGCCCGGATCCGGCGTCGGCCGATGCTCACCATGGGCCAGGCACTCGCCGCCGGGCTCCGCGCCGGCCTGCGCAGCGCCGGCGTACCAGTCCGGCTCAACACGCCGATGACCGACCTGCTCATCGAACGGGGCCGGGTCACCGGGGTTACCGCCCAGCACGCCGGCACCCCGGCACTCTTCCACGCCCGACGAGGTGTGCTGCTAGCCAACGGTGGGTTTGAGCACAACCAGTTGATGCGCCAGGAGTACCAGGCCGGGATCGGCACGGAGTGGACCGCTGGCGCGGCCGGCAACACGGGTGACGGCATCGAGGCGGGCAAACGGCTCGGCGCCGCCCTCGACCTGATGGATGAGGCCTGGTGGGGGCCGTCGATTCCGCTCCCCGGCGGACCCTACTTCTGCCTCGCCGAACGCAACCAGCCCGGCTGTCTCATGGTTGATGCCAACGGCCGACGCTTCGTCAACGAAGCGGCCCCCTACGTGGACGCGGTGCACGCCATGCTCAGCCCGGATGTGCGCCAGCCGGCGTGGCTGGTGGCCGACCAGACCTACCGGGACCGCTACCTGTTCGGCGGCCGGGCCCCACGCTCCCCGCTACCGCGGCGCTGGTTCACCTCGGGGGCAGCGCACCGCGCCGACACCCTGGACGACCTGGCCGCGCAGATCGGTGTGCCCGCCACCGCGTTGGATAGCACCGTGCGCCGGTTCAACGAGTTCGCGCAGCGCGGCCGGGACGACGACTTCCACCGCGGGGACTCGGCCTACGACCGCTACTACGGCGACCCGCGGCATCGGCCCAACCCATGCCTGGGTGCCGTGGCCCGGCCCCCGTTCTACGCGTTCCGCATGGTCCCCGGTGACCTGGGCACCAAGGGCGGCCTACGGACCGACGAACGAGCCCGGGTGCTGCGCCCGGACGGCACGGTCATACCCGCGCTGTACGCGGCGGGCAACGTCAGCGCCTCGGTGATGGGGCGCAGCTACGCCGGCGCCGGTGCGACCCTCGGCCCAGCCCTCGCCTTCGGCTACCTGGCGGCACTCGACCTGGCCACCACGGCCGCCATCCCCACCCCCCTCCAGGAGGACTGATGCCCATCGACCCCGCTGTCGCCGTCGGCGCCGAACTTCCCGGCCGGGACCTGAGCTGGGACAGCACCGACGTGCTGCTGTACCACCTGGCCGTCGGGGCTGGTCCAGACGAGCTGTCCTACGTCTACGAAGGCGCGCTGCGTGGGGTCCTGCCCACCTTCGCCACGGTGGCCACCACCCTGCGGGATACCGAACCACCCACGGTGACGATGCCCGGCATCGACGTGGACCTGGCCCGGGTTGTCCACGGTCGACAGGAGCTCGAGCTGCACCAGCCGATTCCGGCGAAGGGCCGCTGTGCGGCCCGCTCGCGGATCGCCGCCGTGTATGACAAGGGCAGCGCGGCGGTCATCGTCACCGAGACCAGCACCGAGCTGTTCACCAGTCGGATCAGCATCTTCGTCAAGGGCGCGGGCGGATTCGGCGGGGAACGTGGGCCGACCACTCGGGTGCCGGTGCCCGACCAGGCACCGGACGCGGTGGTGCTCTCCCCCACCGATGCGCGGCAGGCCCTCTGGTACCGGCTCTGCGGGGATCGCAACCCGCTGCACGTCGACCCGGCCTTCGCCGCCCACGCTGGGTTCCCCCGCCCGATCCTGCACGGGCTCTGCACGTACGGAATCGTGGCGAAGGCGGCGATCGACGCCCTGCTCGACGGCGATCCGGAACGGGTGGCCGGCTACCAGGCTCGCTTCGCGGGGGTCGTCTTTCCTGGCGAAACCCTGCGCACCGAGATGTGGCGGGACGACGGTCAGCTGGTGCTACGTGCCTCGGTTGCCGACCGGGACAACGCCCCGGCCCTCTCCGACGTGCGCATCGCCCTCCGCTGAGGACTACCTCGGCACCCGGGGCAACCCGAGCCCCACGGAGGCGATCAGTTCCCGCTGGATCTCGTTGACCCCACCGCCGAAGGTCAGCACCAGGTTCCGCTTGGTCTGGACGTCAAGCCAGGTCAGCAGCTCGGCGGTCGCCGGGTCGGAGGGGTCGCCGCGGCGCCACACGACCTCTTCGAGCTCCTGGCTGAGCCGCAGCAGCCACTCCGACGAGAAGACCTTGGTGACCGATGCGTCCGCCGCGTTAGGTTCGTCCCCGGTCGCCGACCAGTTGAGCAGTTCGTTGATGCGCTGGCAGGCGGCGACACGAGCGAGGACGCGTCGCACATCCGGGGCTTCACGCAGACTCCTTGAGTACGCCCAGTCGTGCACCCGTTCGCCGAGGGCACCGAGCCGCCCGGCCGGGCCCAGCATCACCCGCTCATGATTGAGCTGCGTGGTCAGTAGTCGCCAGCCGTCGTTCTCGGCACCCACTCGCCGGACTACCGGCACTCGTACATCAGTCAGATAGACCGCGTTGACGTGGTGCGCCCCGTCGCACGTGACTATCGGCGTCCAGGAATAGCCGGGATCTTTGGTATCCACGATGAGGATGGAGAGGCCGTGGTGCCGGGACGCCCCCGGGTCGGTGCGACAGGCGAGCCAGAGGTAGTCCGCGTCGTGCGCCCCGGTGGTGAAGGTCTTCTGACCGTTCACCACGTACGCGTCCCCGTCGCGCACCGCCCGGGTGCGTAGCGCGGCGAGGTCGGTGCCGGCCTCGGGTTCGGTGTAGCCGATCGCGAAGTGGAGCTCCCCGGCCAGAATGCGGGGCAGGAAGAACTCCTGCTGTTCGGGCGAGCCGTGGGCGAGCAGCGTCGGCGCCACGGTCTGCAGGGTGACCGCGGGCAGCGGGACGTCGGCGCGGGCTGCTTCGTTCACGAAGATCTGTTGCGCTACGGGACCGAGCCCACCGCCGCCGAACCGGGTCGGGAAGCCCAGGCCCAGCCAGCCGTCCCGGCCGAGTCGACGGATCAGTTCGCGGTAGACCGCGCCGTGCCGCTCGCGCAGCAGGATGGCGCGCTCCGCTGGTGACAACACCTCGGCGAGGTACGTGCGCAGCCGCGCCCGCAGCGCGTGCTGCTCCTCAGTCAAATCGATGAACACCATGGGCTCCCAGCTGCTGCAGGCAGTACTCGGTGCCGCCAAGGTGCCGGACCAGGTCCCGGACCAGGGCGGTGTGTCGGTGTAGCGGGTAGTCGGCGACCAGCCCCAACCCCCCGTGCAGGTGGTGGCAGGTGCGCAGCGCCGGCAGAACCGCGCTACTTAGCCAGTACGCTCCGGTCCACCCGTCGGCGTCCTGGCCCACCTCGGCGCTCCAGCTGGCGGCGAGGGCGGCCAGATGCATCGTGCGAGCGGCGACATACACATCGGCGATCTGCTGGGCGACCGCCTGGAAGGTGGCCAGCGGGCGACCGAACTGCTGTCGGTCGCGCACGTGGTCGGCGGTCAGCTGTAAGGCACCGGCCAGCGCGCCGTCGCCCAGCGCACAGGCTCCGGCGACTGCGAACCGGCGCAGGTCGGCCTCGGCGTCGCCCAGCGGTTCCGCCGCGGCGTCCTCGAGCCGCAACATGAACTCGTCGGTCCCGGCGGAGGTCGGGGTGCGCAGCAGCGTCACACCCGGCGCGGCCGGGTCGATCAGGGCGACCGTCGGCCCACCCCCGCGCACTCGCACCGGGACCAGAACCCGGTGGGCCGCGTCAGCGTCTGGAACCGGGCCGCAGGCTCCGGTGATCCGCCAGCCGTCGGTGACCGGCAGCGGCACCCCCAGGGCAGCCGTCAGAACCCGCCCCTCGAGCACACCCGACAGCAGCTCGCGTTGCTGCGCAGGACTGCCTGCTCGGGCCACCGGGAGGACACCGAGCGACAGCGTGGACCAGGCGGGAACCCGGGCGGTGCGCCGCCCGATCTCGGTGAGCAGCACGCCGATCGCCATCGCGCCCAATCCAGCGCCGCCCCACCTCTCCGGCACGGCGAGGCCGAGCAGGCCGGACTGACCGAGGGCCTTCCACAAGCGCTCCGGCGTTCCCTCGCTGTCGCTCAGCACCTCGTCGGCGAGACGAACGATCGACTGCTGGGCATCGTCGAGCTCAAAGTTCGGCGCCATTTCTCCATTAGAACACGTTTCATTTCAGGTCGACAGCTACCCTTTATTGATCACCAGGGCGGGCGCCGAACACGACGACCAGCCATACCGCGATCCAGCGCCGCAGGACCCGCGAACAACGGTATGGCCAGCCCGGAAATGACCTCAGTCCAGCAGCGCGACGAGCTTCACCAACGCCTGCTGACATGCCGCAGTGGCCTGCTTCTGCAGCATGCCGTCCATCGCGCCTTTCAGCGCAGGGCCGGCAAACTCCATCCCGTACGTGATGTGCGAGCCCCCATCGCTCGACTCGACCGCGATCACCATCTTCGCCTTGACACCCATGGGGCCGTCGCCCGCCTGTTCGAGGCGCCCCGGCGCCTCCGCCTTCGTCACCCGCCAGGCCATCTCGGCCGGCATTCCCATCAGCTTTACCCGCTGCTGATATGTAGTCCCCTCGCCGAGGGTTTCCGGCACCTCGCCGGTGAAGCCCTCATGCATCGTGTTCCACTCGCCAACCCTCGGCAGGGCCACCACGAGCTTCCAGACCTGCGTCGGATCCGCCTTCGCGTCGGCCTCGACCGTCACTGTAGCCATCGTGACCTCCTCTTCGAGATGAATCTAGAACAGGTTATAACAGCGACATTGATTCCACCACCGGCAGCCACCGACCACCGCTGCCGCCGGCAGCTAACCGACCACCGTCGCCACCGGCAGCCACCCGACCAGGACACACCCCTCCCGCCAGCTTGACGCATTCCGTTATGGGAATACGATGGCCGTCATGGCGCGAGCAGCGACAACATCGGACGCGTTCAACGCGATCGCGGAGCCGCAGCGTCGAGACATCCTCGGGCTGCTGCGGGCCGGTGAATGGCCAGTGACCGATCTGGCCCAGGAACTGGGGATGAGCCAGCCACAGGCCTCCAAGCATCTGCGGGTGCTCCGGGAGGTGGGCTTGGTGCGGGTCCGTGGGGTGGGCAGGCAGCGCCGCTACAGCCTGGACGCGGACGGGCTGCGGCCGATCCACGAGTGGGTCGGCGGATTCGAACAGTTCTGGAACGAGAGTTTCGACCGACTGAACAGCTACGTCCAGGACCTCAAGCAGGCACGACAGGAGGAGTAGCCAATGACTGGGACATGGCAAAACACGCAGCCGGCAACGACCGACCGGGAGATTGTGGTCTCCCGGCTCATCGACGCTCGGCAGGAGCTGGTGTTCGAGGCGTTCACCGAGGTTGAGCACCTGTCCCGGTGGTGGGGCCCGGAGGGCTTCACCACCACCACGCACTCCTTCGAGTTCCGCGAAAGCGGAGTCTGGGACTACGTGATGCACGGGCCGGACGGGGCCGACTACCCCCAGTGGATCACATGGACTGAGATCGTCCCACCGAAGCGGATCACGCTGCTGCATGGTGCGTACCGCGACGACCCGGAGACCTTCGAGTCGATCCTGGACTTCACGCCACATGGCACGGCGACCCGGATTGTCATGCGCAGCATCTTCCCCACCCGACAACAACGAGACCGGGTTGTGCTGGAGTACCACGCGATCGAGGGTGGCGAGCAGACGCTGGGCAAGCTGGGCGCCTACGTCACCGAGGTGATCCAGAAGGGGGCCCGCTGATGCCGGGCAAGGTGTTCATCAGCATCTCCATGTCGCTCGACGGCTTCAGCGCCCCCGAGTCGATGGCGGGTCTCCACGCCACGCCCGAAGAGCGAGAGCGGGACCCGCGGCTGGACTACTGGATGGCCCAGTGGATGGAGCTTCAGGGGTGGCTCTTCCCGCAACGGTTCTTCCGGGAACGGCTCCACCTGGGGGAAGGCGGTGAGGAGGGGGGCGACAATGACGTGGTCCGAGAGACGTTTGAACGGACCGGCGCGAACATCATGGGCAAACGCATGTTCGAACTCGGTGAGCAGGCATGGCCGGAGGAGGCGCCGTTCCACGGCCCCGTATACGTCCTCACCCACCAGCAGCGCTCTCCCTGGAAACGGCCCGGCGGGACCACGTTCTACTTCGTCAACGATGGCATTCACCACGCGCTGGATCTGGCCCGCGAGGCCGCCGGCGAGCGGGATATCCGCATCTCCGGCGGCAGCGAGACGGTCCTGGCATACCTCAACGCGGGCCTGGTCGACGAATTGTCGATCTCGCTCGCACCGGTGCTCTTCGGCGCCGGCACTCGCCTCTTCGAGGGCATCGACGCCTCCCGGATCGCGCTGAAGCCAGTCCGTTCGGAATCGTCGGCACGGGTGACCCACCTGACCTACACCGTGCACCCACGATAGCCGCGCAAGTCCTCCCTTCTGGCGGCCCGGTCCACCGGGGTCAGCGGGCGAAGCAGGTCAGCCCGGCCGGCGCGGTGCCCGGTCCGGTGCCAGTAAAGCCAAACGTGGTGCTACTCCCGGCCCCCAACTGACCGTTGTACGCCTCGTTGAGCACCACATTCACACCATCGGTGACCGTCCACCTGCCATTCCACAGCGAGGTGATCGCGGTCCCGCCCGGGTCGGTCCAGGTCACCTGCCAGCTGGCAATGGCGGCGGTACCGGCGTTCGCCACGGTGATCTCACCCTGGAAACCGCCCGGCCACGTGTTCGTCAGCAGGTACGTGGCGGTACAACCGCTGCCGCCACCACCGCCGGGTGGGGTGGTGACGGTACGGGCCGGGGAGGCGGCGGAGACATTTCCAGCCGCGTCCCGGGCCCGTACGGTGAAGGTGTATTCGGTCTCGGCCGCGAGGTCGGTCACCTGATAGGTGGTGCCGGCGACGGTAGCGACCGTGCTCGGCGGACCGCCGGCGGTCGCGCTCCGCACCTCATAGCCGACGACCCCGACGTTGTCCGTGGAAGCGCCCCAGGTCAGGGTGACCGTGGCGGAGGTCAGGTCACTGGCCACGGGACGTCCCGGGGCAGTTGGCGCGACGGTGTCGTTCCCACCGCCGGCGTAGCGCTCGGTGAGGCTGATGCCGGTGGTCGAGGCGTCGCCACCGAGGCGTACCTGGTGGTCCAGGCTGACGAACTTGCCGTTGTACTGCCAGAGCGCCGGCTTGAGCACCTGTTCGTACTTGACCTCGTCCCAGGTCTGCCAGTCGTGTTGCAGCAGGCCGCCCGTGTCGCCGGAGTTCGGGTTGAGGCACCAGAAGGTATGGTGAATCGCCATCTCGGCCATCAGGTCCCGCAGCGCCTTCAGCCACTTGTCCTGTCGTTCGTCCTGCCCGAACCGGCCGCCCCACTCGCCGACCAGCAGCGGCGCGGTGTCTTCCTCGTGCAGGTAGAGCCAGTTTGGTCGCCAGACGTCGTCGGTCAACGTGGTCTTGTCGAAGTCCTTCTGGAACCACGGCTGCTCGTGCACCAGCGGCCCGTAGTCGTGCGGCGAGTAGACTAACTGGTCCTGGTGGGCGCCCAGGTTGATCGGATGGTCCTTCGCTCCCCGCAAGTTGCCGCCCCACCAGTTGTAGTAGTAGTTGGGGCTCTGGTCCGGGTCGGTGTTGGGTGACTCCCAGCCCTCCCCCGGGCGTGGGTAGACCTCGATGCCCTCGCAGAGAATCAGCACGTTCGGGTTGATCGCGAGGATTCGGTTACCCGCTGTCTCACAGGCGTGTTTGAAGTTGTCGATGTCGCTGCTGCTGTCCCACTTGGCCCGGGGCGGGTTGTCCGGGGTGCCGTGCGGCTCATTCTGGATATCCATCGCGACGATCGTGTCGTTGTTCTGGTACCGAGCGGCGACCCACTCCCAGCCCTGGTAGAACAGCTCCGGGGTGATTTCCCCCTTGTACCACATCGGATAGAAGTGGCCAGAGTTGTCCGCCTCAGCACTGTGTACATCGAGCATGACCTTCAGCCCGTACTCCTCGCAGAGGGCCAGCCAATGGTCGAAGATCTGCAGGTTGTCCAGGCCGGCCAACTCCGGGTTGACCGACAGGTTCACGTTCGGCAGCACCGTCTGGCCGGCCTTCCACTCCAGCAGCAGCTCCGTGGAGATCGGTACCCGGACGATGTTGATGCCACGCTCGGCCATCTGCCGGGTGATGGTCTCGATGTTGCCGGCCCAGAGTCCGTGGAAGACCCGTTCGGTGGCGTTGTAGCCGAACCAGTTCGCGCCGGTCAACCACACCTGGTTGCCCGCCTCGTCCACGATCTTGTTGCCGTCAGTGTGCAGCCAGTCGGCCGTCGGGGTGGTCGAGACGACCTGCGCCTCCGGCTGGGGTGCGGTGGTGGCGAACGCGGCCGGGGCGGCGGCCGTGAGCCCGAGAGCTACGCAGGCTGCCACCGCGGCAGCCGACAATCTTGGTTTCACAGACACGGGAAGCTCCTAGTGGCGACGGTGGGCGATTGGGAGCGCTTCCAGAAATAGATTAAGCTGACTGGTGACGTAACGGAAGAGTAAACTTCACGTAATCGCTGCTTAACGGATGAGGCGTAACCCGACTCGTCGCTCGACGGCGATGCGGGGCATAGGGTGCGCCGGCACCGGGTAGCCGAAGGCATGGCGCGGTACACCGATCCGAAGCTACGAAGAAAGATCAAAGACGAGCTCAAGGCCTCCGACAAGGGCGCCCGGCCCGGACAGTGGTCGGCCCGAAAGTCTCAACTACTGGTCAAGGAGTACGAGAAGCAGGGCGGGGGCTACCAGGGGCCACGAGACGAACGGCAGCGGTCCCTGCGACAGTGGGGCCGAGAGAAGTGGCAAACCCGAGAGGGTGACACCCGGGCGCGCCAGGACGGCGAGACCAAGCGCTACCTACCCGAACGCGCGTGGAAGGAACTCCCCGAAAGGGAGCGCCGTGCCACCGACACCAAGAAGCGCAAGGCGTCGAGGAGCGGCCGGCAGTACGTCGCCAACACCGGGCCGGCCAGCCGTGCCCGCCGCGACACCACGTCGATCGACCGCCTGCTCGACCTACGGGTCCCCGACGCGGCGAAACGGCTCACCGGTCTCGACACCCGCCAACTGCGCTCGGCGCTACGGCGCGAACGCGCCGGGAAGAGCCGGAAGACGCTGGTCCGCCGAATCGAGGCGGAACTAGCGCGCAGGTAGGACGCTCACCGCAGGTGGGCCACCCGGTTCAGCGGCGACGAGACGCCACCTACGGCGGCTGCGCCATCACCAAGGCCCACCCACGGAAGTCACTCGCGGGTGGGCCTTGCTGCGGCTATCGCCAGGTGTCGGTATTGGTGTGGGTCCCGGTGGCCGGGGTGGTGAAGCTTCGGTTCGACTGGGACTCCCAGGTCACCGAACCGTCCGGGTTCTTCTTCACATACTTGTACTCGATGTGGGTGTTCGGCGGCAGGTCGACGGTCGCCCGCCAGACCGGGTAGTCGGCCGCGGAGAGCGCGATGGCGTGATCCGGATTCCAGCTGCCCAGCTCCGCGACATTCCCGACCACGAAGACGTTCTGCCCGAAGTAGGTGTGGACGGTGGCGTGGAACGAACTGGCGATCGCTGGGCCGGACACCACATCACCCCGGAAGGTCTCCGTCACCGCGTACGTTCCGGAGGCGGGGGTGGTGAAGCTCCGGTTCTCGCCGGCTTCCCAGGTAACCTCTCCCCCGCCGGTCACCTTGATGAACTTGTACTCGACCGCGGTGGACGGGGGCAGATCGATCGTGCCGCGGTAGGTGTTTCCACCCTGCGGGGTCAGCCGCACCGCAGCGGCCGGAGCCCAGGATCCCAGCTCGGAGATACTGCCGACGGCGTAGACGTCCTGATCGGCGCTTGGCGTCGCGCTGACCGTGAAGGTCGTGGCGATCTCGTCGGTGGGGTCGCCAGTGGGGCTGACCGTCGGCGACGGGGTCGCGCCGGGCCGGGCGTTGACGTGGAGGGCGACGGCGTTGTTCGCCGGGATACTCACGGTGGCCTGGCCGCCGGTAACACTCACCGTAGCGCCGGTGCAGTCGGCACCGCCGGCGGTGCCGGAGATGACGTCGCAGTAGTCACCGTCGGCGAGGCCGGTGGTGAAGGTGGCGGTGGCGGTGGCACCGGAGTCGTTGATGCCGATCCAGGCCCGGTCCCCACGGTGGAAGCCGATCACGTTGTCGTTGACCACGGTGAAGTCGGCGACGCTCTGGACCGAACGCGCCGCGTTGGCCCAGCCCACCATGCCCTTGATGCCGGTGCTCTGGGTCAGACAGTTCCAGGCGCCGCCGCAGACCGCGTCGGTGACATACCCACCGCCGTCGTGCGGCGGGGACTGATTCCGGTCCGACCAGGTGAAGCTGTCGAAGACCGACGGCTTGCCGTGCGGGTAGGCCAGGGCGAAGTAGTTGGCGAGCACGTAGTCGGTGCCGTCCTTGTACGACAGCACCACGCCGTCGCGCTCCAGGTCGTGATTGGTGACCATCGAGAAGACGTTGGCACTCGGGGCGTCAAGGTTCCAGTTCGGGATGTTCTGCAGCGCCGAGATGGAGCCCTGAAAGGCGGAGCGAATACCCTTGGCGTACGCGAAGTCGAGCACGTCGCCGTTGCCGATGAACGCCCGAGCCTGCAGAGCAGGGTTGCTGGCCCCGTCGAAGATCTCCTGGGCGACGTAGGGGCGCCGCCCCTCCGCGACGGTGTCGTCCAGCCGGCTGAGGATCGCCGCGAAGTCGTCCTTGCGGATGTGCTTGACCGCGTCCACCCGGAAGCCGTCGACGCCGAGGCCGATCAGGTCGTTCAGGTACCCCGCGATCTTGTCTCGGACGTACTCTTTCTCGGTGTAGAGATCGGCCAGGGAGAGCAGCTCACAGCTGGTCACCTGGGCCTCGTTGTCCCAGTCGTTGATGGAGCCGTCGGTCGGGCAGTTGTCGCCCGGGCGATGGAAGTCGCCCCCACCGTAGGGAACCGCGGGGTAGCTGTAGCCAGAGAACTCGGTGCCGGCGTAGCCGCGCGTCCCCGCCGGGTTGTTGGTGCCGGCCATGTGGTTGACCACCGCATCCACATAGACCCGCACGCCCGCTTCGTGGCAGGTGGTGACCATGCTGGCGAACTGCTCCCGGCTACCGAACCGGCTCTCCAACTGGTACGAGACCGGCTGGTAGACCTCGTACCAGGGGTGCACCCCGTCGGCGCTGTTGGGTAGGTACACCGACTCCTGCGGCGGGGCCACCTGTACCGCGCCGTAGCCGGCGGGGCCGAGGTGGTCGGTGCAGGCGGTGGCGACCGAGTTCCAGTTCCACTGCCACAGGTTGGCGGTCACCTCGCTGTCGTTGAGGACAACCGCGGCACGGGCGGAGCTGGCGGTGGTCGCGGCGGTGACGACCGCCGTGCCGCCCACCGCGACCAGCGCGGCGGCGAGCACCAGACGGCCGATGCGGCCAATCGGATGGGGTCTCGCGGTTTCCATGACGGGGACCTCTCGTGCGAAGGGGCGCTCGGCAAGGGCGGACGGCCGTCCCGGTAGCGAACACGATGCGGCATCCCTGAAAGATTTTGCAAGAGTTTTCGGAAACATTCTCGAAACTTCCCTGTTCGCTGTCACCCGACCAGGGCTAGTGCCCGCGGCACCCCGGCGTGACGGCCCCGGTACCGCTAGGGTGAGCCCATGGCCCAAGTGGACATAACAGTGGCGGGACAGCACGCTGCACCACCTGCTCAGCCACACCTCCGGCCTCGGCCACTGGGACGACTACCCCATGATCGACCTGGGGCAGCGGGTTGAGCCGGGGGAACTACTGAAAACCTTTCACTCCGTGCCGCTGCAATACCCAACCGGGCAGGGCTGGAGATACAGCAGCCCGGCGTACGTGCTGTTGGCGCAGATCGTCCAACGATCCGCCGACACGCCCTACTGAGCCTTCCTGGCAGACCGCATCTTCGACCGCCTCGGCCTTACCCAGACCTTCGACTGAACCGGCGGCTCGTGGTGCTCAGCAATACCGAGGCGACCGCCCCCAGCATCCTGGAGCCGCTGCTCGCGTAGCGGCTGGCTGGCGAGAAAGTCGTCCCTACGAGGCGTGCGGCGAGCCCATGCGTAGGTAGGTGAGGACAGCCAACACTCGACGATTGGTGTCATCACTGGGTGGCAGCTCAAGCTTGGTAAGGATGTTGCCGACGTGCTTGCCGATCGCCGCCTCGGTAATGAAGAGCTTCCCGGCGATCGCCGCATTGGAGTGCCCTTCGGCGATCAGTGCGAGTACCTCACGTTCCCGGGTGGACAACGCGGCGAGCGGGTCGCGGGGGCGACGCAACAGCTGCCGTACGACGTCGGGGTCGATGGCTGTGCCGCCAGCCGCTACCCGACGCAGCGTCCCAACGAACTCGGCGACGTCGGCGACCCGGTCCTTGAGCAGGTAGCCGACCTGGCGTCCGTCGCCGCTGTTGAGTAGCGCGGACGCGTACTCGCTCTGCACGTACTGGCTGAGCACCACGACCGCTAGGTGTGGTTGTTCAGCACGCAACGCGACGGCCGTACGGAGACCGTCATCCCGGTGGTCGGGCGGCATGCGGATATCGGTCACGACCAGGTCCGGCTGGTGGGCGCGGACCGTGTCCAGCAATGCTGGCGCGGAGCCGATCGCGGCGACCACCTCAAAGTCGAATCTGGTCAGCAGGCCGACGAGCCCCTCGCGCAGCAGCACCTCGTCCTCGGCGAGCACAACGCGGGTCATAGCTGGCATGGCAGCTCCACCCGCAACACGGTAGGGCCGCCAGCCGGGCTGGCGAGCAACAACCGACCGTTGACCGCAGCGACCCGGTCGGCGAGGCCGGTCAGGCCGCTGCCGTGGCCGGGGCTGGCACCACCAGAAGAAGCTCCACCGATCGTCCCTGCCGCACCGCATTGATGACCGCCAACAGAGGTGCGGCGACAACGAGCAGCCCAACGAAGAGGGTACCGGCGATCGGGAGAGTGCTGGCGGCGTACACCAGGGCACGCCACGGCCAGGGAGAGAGCAGGTAGCCACGCCGGCGGAGCGCCGCCGCCAGGTGTCGGGGTCTGTCCACGGTCATGCGGCAACGCTAACCAGGACAGTTAGGTCGAACCAGCTGCGTAGGTGTATTCCACGGGTATACCTAGCCCTACCTCAGCCTGACTGACCAAGCCCAGTGCGAAGCCCACCGCGACGCGCTGGACTTGCCGAATGGGTTTACACCGCCTTGGCGCCCACAGCTGGCTGCTCGCTGCCCCTATCTTCCTCGCTGCAAACCTGACTACCGGTTTGGCCTGGCGTCAGCCCCGATTTAGCTGGCGCACCAACAACATCAGCGATCTGGGCAATGTGACCTGCGGGATGTGGGACACAACTCGGCCCCGTGAAGTGTGCTCGCCCTGGCATGTTGCGATGAACAGCGCCATGATCAGCACTGGGGTGCTGCTCGCGCTCGGGGTCCTTCTCACCTGGTCAGCACTCGGGCCCGGAATCGCCGCACGGACCGTGCAGCTGCTGACGCTCGCCGGCGCAGGCGGCTACCTCCTGGCCGGGGCGTACCCAGCGGATGTCAACGAGAACAAACACTTCCTCGGGGCGATACTGATCTTCTTCCTAGCCAATGTGGGCATGCTTGTGGCCGCGCTGGCCCGCCGCTCACCGGTGCTGACCTCGATGCGTCACCTCAGCCTCACCCTGGGCCTGGTCGGACTGGGCGGTACGGCCCTGTTCCTGGCCCAGATTGACCCCGGCATCGGCGTCGGCGTCGGCGGCATGGAACGAGTAGCCGTCCTCCCCCTGTTCATCTGGACATCCGCGGTGGCGGTGCGGCTCGCCCGTTGAGACGGGGTGCGGCTCCCCGGCCCGGCGACAAAGACCGCACCGTCCTGCCAGATCAGGTCGAGGCAGCCGTCGGGCAGCACCCACGGCGGAGCGCCACCAGGTGCCGTGACGCTACGCCACGCGACGACGTACGGCAGCGGCGATGCCCGTTCCTCGTACACGCCTGCGATCCTCCCCCGCAGGTACGACACGGCGGCACTCGCTCCCCGGGGAGACCTATTCCAGCTTGAAGTCAGCGAAGTCGAACCCGGGCGCCACCACACAGCTGACCAGGACCGGCTCGTCGCCCGCTGGGCTCGCTGCCTGCCACGTCCCACCCGGAATCAGCACCTGCGGACGCTGCCCGGCGGAGACATCCGCGCCGAGAGTAACGTCCCTGGACTCGTCCGCCGGCTGCTCGCCAGAACCGCCGGACCGCAGCGTCAGCGGACCGCCCGAGTGCCACAACCACAGCTCGTCCGAGCGCACCACATGCCACCGGGAGCGCTCACCGGGGTGCAGCACAAAATAGATGGCCGTAGCCACGCTACGGCTCCCGTCGTACCCGGCGGGACGCAGCGTCTGCGTCGAGCGCCACGTCTCTCGGAACCAGCCGCCCTCCGGGTGGGGCGCGAGGTCGAGCAGCGCAACCAACTCCGACCGCTGCACATCCGACACGCGAAGCTCCTCTCGCTGAGGTGATGGTGTCGCCCAAGGCGAACCTAACGTGTCCAGCTCTGCGCCGGGGAGATCCGCGCCGCCCGCCATGCCGGCACGATGCTGGCCAGCACCCCGGTCACCACCGCTGCGACCAGTAGCAGAGCCAGCTCAACTCGGCCGCCGACCTGCCGTTGGTCGCCACCGCCGCCACCGGCGCGGAAGCGGTTCCCCTTGCCGCCACGCACCAGCCGGACGTCATCTTGACGGACATCCGAATGCCCCACACCGACGGAATTACCGCCGCCCGGGCCATCCTCGCCACCTTCTGGTCCCAGCCCGAAACTCATCGCGCTAACCACGTACGACAGCGACGACTACGCGACCTGAATCCTCAATGCCGGCGCCAGCGGCTACCCGCTCAAGGATTCGATCGCCGAGGCGCTCACCGCAGCCATTCGCACCGTGCACCATGGGGAGGTCGTCCTCGCACCCGCAACCACCCGACGCCTGGCAGCCGGTCAGGCCGAGCCGCGACCGGCCCAGAAGAACACGGCCATGAATGAATTCACCCACCGGAGCGCGAAGTCTTCCACCTGATCGTGGCGGGAGCGAGCAACGCCGAGATCGCCCAACGGCTACACCTCGCCGAGGTCACGGTGAAGACCCACGTCGGCCGAGTGCTGGCGAAACTCGGCGTACGGGACCACGTCACCATCGTGATCTGGGCGTACCGCAACGGCGTCGTCCGCCAAGCCTTTCCCCGTAGCGGGTCGTGACGTTGGGTGATCAGGTGGCTTGTAGGTAGTCGGTGTTGAGGTGCCAATGCTGCTGGCCGCCAGGCTGCCCGCGTGCCCGTTCACGGCTGCTGCCGAACGATCCACCCGTGTCTTTGCGCCCAGGCGGCCGTCGGAAACCGCATCCCGGCGACCTCGGCCAGGCCCACCGCGTACTGTCTTCCTGAACAGAAGAACATGGCAGGCGAGGGGCGCTTGTCGAGCAACCGGAAGCTCAATTCCGACTGGGAGTACGACTTGCGTACGGGTACGAATCGCTGCGTCCTGATCACCGGAACGTCCTCCGGCATCGGGTTGGCCACCGCCATCGCCTGCGCCCGAGCGGGCTGGACGACCGTGGCCACGATGCGGGACACCACGCGGGCGGTGGCGTTGAACACCGCGGCGGAGACCGCCGGGGTGTCGCTGGACATCCGCGTCCTCGACGTCACCGACGACGAGTCGGTCCGGGAAGGTATCGACGCAGTGGCAGCCGAGCACGGCCGGCTCGATGCAGTGGTCAACAACGCCGGTGCCGCCC
Source organism: Salinispora fenicalii (assembly GCF_000514815.1). Classification (GTDB taxonomy): domain Bacteria; phylum Actinomycetota; class Actinomycetes; order Mycobacteriales; family Micromonosporaceae; genus Micromonospora; species Micromonospora fenicalii. The sequence goes on along the minus strand of NZ_KI911471.1, from coordinate 305,112 downwards.
ACCTCGGTACGCTGGAAAACGACAGCCTCGCCGACATCCGCGCCAGCGTCGAAGTGAACTTCTTCGGCGTGGTCCAGGTGTCCCATGCGGCGATGCCGCACCTACGGGCCAGCGGCGGCCGCCTACTGACCATCAGCAGCGTCGGCGGCAGCGTCGGGCAGCCCTTCAACGAGGCATACTGCGCCGCCAAGTTCGCCGTCGAGGGCTTCATGCAGTCACTGGCGCCGGTCGCCCGCACGGTCGGCGTGCAGGTCGGTGTCATTGAGCCTGCCGCAGTGACCAGCGAATTCGTGGCCAACGCCAACGTGGACGTCGCTGCCATGGTGGCGCAGGCCGGGCCGTACGCGCCGGCGCTGACCGCGTACGTGCAGCGGACCATGGCCAGGTACGAGGCGGAGACCGGCAAGCCCCAGACACCCGAGGACGTTGCGGCGGTGGTCATGGAGGTTCTGACCGCGCCGGAGATGCCCTTCCGGACGCAGACCTCGAACGAGGCGCGTGACTTTGTGGGCCAGTCGCTGTCGGACCTCAATGGTTCGGCCGTCCTGGGGGAGACCCAGGGCTGGGTCGGCCAGTAGGGACCGCGTCCTCCTGCTCGATGTGCGGTGGGGCCGAGCCGGCGGAAGCCGGCCGCTCCGCCGTCGGGCGAACCCGGCGTAGCAGCGACGCCGACAGCACGGCGAGGAGCACCGCCAGCCCAGCACTCACCCCGCCGGCGGTGTTGCAGCGCGACACCGAGCGCGACACCGAGTTCGGTGCTGGTCTCGGAGATCGACGACGCGGACCCGGCCCGCTGTGGTGGGGCGGCACCGATGATCAGGTCGGTACCCAACACGGCCCCGGGGCCGAACCCGAGGTAGACCAACACCAGACCGAACACTGCCAGGCCGAGCCCGCCGGCACTGCCCACCAGGCCGATCAGCGAGTAACCGGCCGCCGCGACCGCCATGCCGCCGGCCACCACGTACCCGGGTGTGACGCGCCGTGCGAACAGCGGCGCCAGCATCGACCCGACCAGCATGGCGATCGCGTACGGCACCATCCACAGGCCGCCTCGCAGCGGGGAGAGGCCCGCGACGAACTGGGCGTACTGCGCGAAGAGCAGCGCGATGCCGCCAAGGGTGGTCCCACCGAGCAGCATGATGAGCAGAGCGGCGCTGAAGGTGCGGTTGGTGAAGAGGCGGACCTCCAGCAGCGGGTGGACGAGCCGGCGCTGCCGGCGGACGAAGACCGCACCGACGACGAGGCCGACCACCATGGCCACCAGCGGTGCCCCGCCGAGGCCGTCCTTGGCCAGTTCCTTGAGACCCCAGACAACCGGCAGGACGGTGGCCAGGGAGAGCACGACGCTCATCCGGCGATCATGAACCCGTAGCTATCCATGATCCACAACAGTTGGGCGGCGTCCGGCGCCAGGTCGGCGCTCAACTGCGGTAACGCCAGGTAGAGCACGTTCAGGTCGAGTGCCAGCAGCAGCGTGGGCAGGGCTAGCACCGCGAGCCCGGCCCACTCCCGCCGGCCAGCCCGGTCTTCGTTGATGTCCATCAAGGTCCTTCGTCGAGTACGCGCACCGGCCCCAGCTCTACCCGTCGTAGTCGTCGTGCAGCCGCCACCAGCTGTACGGCGTGCCCTGCGGCCGCCCGGCCGGGGTGTCCTCCCAGGTCTCCTGCCGGCCCAGCGGGGTCAGGTCGAGCAGCGTCCAGTTGCTGCCGAGGGCCTCGACGCCACGCCCGGTGGTGAAGTACGTGCGGTACACGTCGTCGCCGTCGCGCAGGAAGACGCTCAGGCCGAAGGACTCCCCCGCCTCCGAGGTCAGCCCGAATTCGGGGTTGAAGTCGGTGCCGTAGGACGAGTACCAGGGCAACGTCCAGCCCATCCGCTCCTGAAACGGCGTGATCTCGGCCCGGGGTGCCCGTGAGATCAACGCGAGTGTGGTGTCCCGCGCGTTGAGGTGGGCCGGATGCCCGAGGTTGTCGACGAACATCGAGCAGCCCTCGCAGTGGTGCGACGCGCCGGGCGTGAGCATGAAGTGGTAGACGACCAGCTGCCGCCGCCCCTCGAACAGGTCGGCCAGGCCGACGGGGCCGGCGGGCCCGTCGAAGACGTACTCCTGCTCGATTCGGGTCATCGGCATCCGGCGGCGCTCCGCGGCGAGCGCGTCCCGGGCTCGGGTCGCCTCCTTCTCCCTGACCAGCAGCCGCTCGCGCGCGGCCTGCCACTCCTGGGTGGACACAACCGGTGGCAGGTTCACGATTTTCTCCGTTCATGGGTGCGGCCGGTCGACCCGGCTCTCTGGCCCACCCTGTCCGGCGCCGCTCTCGGTCCACTCCCAGTCCACTCCCGGTGAGATCACGGCCGATCGTCGGGCGCTGGACTACGGTGACAGCATGCGTTTCGGGCTTCTCGGTCCGCTCGGCGTCTGGACGGCGGACGGCGCACCGGTCACCGTGCCCGATGCGAAGGTCCGGCTCCTGCTCGCCGCGCTGCTGGCCCACGAGGGACAACCGGTGTCGATCGACCGGCTCCTCGAGCACGTGTGGGCGGACCTTCCACCGGCCAATCCGACCGGAGCGCTGCAGACGAAGGTCTGGCGGCTGCGGCGTGCGTTGAACGCCGCGACATCCGGCGCCCGCGACCGGGTGGTCTCCCACCCACCGGGTTATCTGCTCCGCACCGGCCCGGAGCCGACCGACGCCGAACGGTTCACCGCCTTGCTGGAGCGGGCCGCCAACACCACCGCCACGCATCACCGCGCTGCGCTCCTCGACGAGGCGCTCGGGCTGTGGCGGGGCCCGGTGCTGGCCGACTTCCCCGAGGCCCCGTTCGCCACGGCACTGGCCGCGCGGCTGGCGGAGCAACGGTTGACCGCCACCGAGGATCGGGCCGAGGCCCAGCTCGCCCTCGGCCAGCACCACCTGCACAGCGGGGAGCTCGCCGACCTGCTGGCCCGCCACCCGTACCGGGAGCGCCTGCGCGCCGTGCACCTGCGGGTGCTGTACCGCGCGGGCCGACAGGGTGAGGCGCTGGACTGCTACGACCGATTCCGCCGACAGCTCGCCGACGAGTTGGGCGTCGATCCCGGCCCCGAGCTGGTCGCCCTCCACCGGGCGATCCTGTCGCAGGACCCGGCGCTGCTCGCCCCACCGGCGACGGGCAGCCCGGTCACCATCGCGCCACCGCCGTCGGGCGCGGTGCCTCCAGCCCGGGTACGCGGAAACCTACCCGTCGCGCTGACCGAGCTGATCGGCCGGGAGACGGCGGTACACGACCTCCACCGCCTACTCGACGCCGGTCGGCTGGTAACGCTGGTGGGCTCCGGTGGGGTGGGCAAGACCCGCCTGGCGGTCGAGGCGGCCCACCAGGTAACCGGGGCGTACCCGGACGGGGTGTGGCTGGTCGAGCTCGCGGCTCTGGCAGCCGACCCGGCGGTCCTGGCCGAGGCGATCCTCGCGGTGCTCGGCGTCCGGGAGAACGCGGAGCGCTCGCCCGCGACACCGCCCGTCACGCCGGCCGAACGGCTACTGGCGGCGCTGCGCGGCCGCCGGCTCCTGCTGCTCCTGGACAACTGCGAACACGTCATCGAGCCCGTCGCCGAGCTGGCCGACCGGGTACTGCGACACGCACCGGGCGTCCGCCTGCTGGCGAGCAGCCAGGAACCGCTGGGCGTCGCCGGCGAGCAGGTGTGCGCCGTACCTCCACTGGCCCTGCCGGATCCCACGGTCGGCGACCCGGTGTTGCTCACCCGGGCGAGCGCGGTCCGGCTCTTCGTCACCCGGGCGAGAGCCGCCGCGCCCGCGTTCGCGCTCGACGAGGCGAACGCCCGGGACATCGCCGAGTTGTGCCATCGGCTTGACGGTATCCCGCTGGCGCTGGAGCTGGCCGCGACCCGGGTCCGCGCGCTGGGAGTCCACGGTCTACTGACCCGGATCGACGACCGATTCCGGGTACTGACCCGCGGGCACCGGGGCGCACCACCCCGCCAGCAGACCCTCCGCGCGATGATCGACTGGAGTTGGGAGCTGCTCGGCGAGCCCGAGCAGCTCGTCCTGCGGCGGCTCGCGGTGCACGCGGACGGCTGCACGCTGGAGGCCGCCGAGGTGGTGTGCGCCGACGATGATCTTCCTGTCGACCGAGTTCTCGAGCTGCTGGCCCGCCTGGTCGACCGCTCGCTGGTGGTCATGGCCGAGACGCCGGTCGGTCCGCGGCACCGGCTGCTCGAGTCGGTGGCGGCCTACTGCGCCGAGCGGCTGCGGGAGGCAGGCGAGGTGACGACGGTCCGCCGCCGGCACCGGCGGTACTACACCGCGCTGGCCCGGCGGGCCGACGAGGAACTGCGCGGCCCGAAGCAGCGGCGGTGGCTGGCCCGGCTCGACCAGGAGACCGCCAACCTGCGGCAGGCGCTGGACGACGCGATCGCCGACGGCGACGCTGCGGGGGCGCTTGACCTGAGCACCGCGCTGGGATGGTACGGCTACCTGCGGGGCCGGCTGCGGGAGACGCGCCGATCAATCGAGGCCGCGCTCGCTGTCGCCGGTCCCGCGCCGGCGGCGCCGCGGGCCGCCGCCGCCTGCTGGCGCACCGGGCTCGCGTTGCTGGAGCGCGGCGGCGAACACGCACCGCTGGTCGCCCCCGCGCTGAGCGACTGGCCGGCCGGGAAGGAGCTGGCGGCGCGGGCGCGGGCCGTGGCCTTCCTCGGGCTCGCCCTGCTCAACATCGGCGATGTGGCCGGCAGCACGACCCTGGTCCACGAGGTGTTGCCGGAGTTCGAGCGGCTCGGCGACCGGTGGGGCGTCGCCGCCGCGCTGAGCCTGCGGGCGAGCCAGGCACTGGCGCACGGCGACCTGGCGGCGGTACACCGGGACGGCGAACGTGCCGTCGCCCTCTTCCGCGAGTTGGGCGACCGGTGGGGCCAGTTGCAGGCGTCCTTCCCGCTCACCAACCGGGCCGAGGCCACCGGGGACTATCCGGAAGCGGCCCGGCTGCACCGGGAAGGCCTGGCGCTCGCCGAGGAGCTGGGGCTGTGGCTGGAGGCCGCGGACCGCCTCTCCGGCCTGGGTCGCATCGCGCTCCTCGCCGGCGACTACGACCGGGCCCGCGAATTCCACGAGCGCGCGCTGCGGCTGGCCACTGAGCAGAGCTGCAAACCGGCGGAGCTGTACGCGCAGATCGGGCTGGGGCTCGGTGCCCGCCGCGAGGGTCGCCTCGCCGATGCGGAGCGGCTGCTGCGGAGCGTCCTGGACTGGACCCGGCGGCCGGGCCTGGACGCCGACGTGGTGCGGGCCCTGCTCCTGGCGGAGCTGGGGTTCATCGCCGAGCTCCGGGGGTCCGCCCCCGCCGCGGGTAACCTGCACGCCGAGTCGTTCGCCCTGGCGAGCGCCGTCGGCGACCCGCGGGCGCAGGCGCTGGCGCTGGAGGGACTGGCCGGCGCGGCGACCATCGACGGCCGCCCCACGCAGGCGGCCCGGCTGCTCGGCGCAGCGGCGATGGCGCGCGACTCGGTGGGCGCGCCACTGCCAGCCGGGGAGCGGGGAGACGTGGACCGAATCACCGCCGCCGCCCGCGCCGCGCTGGGTGCCCCGGAGTTCGCCGCGGAGTTCGACCGGGGCGCGGGGCTGCGCCCCGAGCAGGCGTACGACCCCTCCTGCGCGAACAGAGCTCACCCTGTGCGAGGGGCCGGTGTGACTCGGCCACCGGCGGACGTGGGGTGACTCAGCCCGGCTCCTTCCAGGCGTGGACGACCGACCTGACAAGCAGAGCGGGGCCCACCACGCCGCCGATGACTGTCAACGCCCTCAGCTCCACGTGGCCGGTCATCGTGCCGATGAACATCGCCCCGGACAGGCCGGTAACTCCCACCGCCAAGCAGCTGCGGGTGACGATCCGAATCTTCTTCCGCCGGCTGAGAGCGGTGAAACGACGGAAGACCCCGGGTCGCCGGGAGACCGGGGGCGGCTGTGGGATCTCCGCTGGGTCGCGGGCCGGCAGGTCCACCCGAACCTGCTCGGATACCCCCTGATCCACCGCTTGGGTGGTCAAGCCCTGATAGAGGGTCGGCTCGAGGCGAATCGAGATGCCGTCCGCACCAAGGAGTTGTCGGCCGCCGTCCGGCCAGGTGAGCAGCGCGGCGCAGGTATCGTAGTGGACGGTGGCGAACTCGTCACCGCCCTTGCCGACCAGGCTCACCCCGTCGGTTCCGACGATGATTCGCTGTGCCAGTCCGCCTTTCCCGGAATACTCGGTGCCGGTCACCACGGTGGTCGAGGAGGTCGGCGCGGCGACGAATCCGGCCCAGTCCGCGGTACGCCCGTGCGGCGTCATCAGCAACGAGTCAGCGAGTACCTCCGTCGCGACCTCGTGCACCGCTTCCGGGGTAACCTCCTTGACCTGTCGTAGCAGGTCGTCGCTGGCGGTAAAGCCCTCCCCGGTGAGCAGGTCGAACGCGGCTGAGGCCAGCCGGGCGCTGTCAACGTCATCGGCGGAGAGCGCCTCCGTGGCCTTGCCGATCACCGCGGCGATGTTCGCCTCGTCAATCCGACCGACCCGGGCCTTCGCCAGTACGTCGATGAATCCGCCGAGCACCGCGTCCTGCTTCTCGGGCAGGGCGTCGGCGAGTGCGGTTATGGTCGCGTACCCGTCGCCACGCGGTTCGTAGTTGGTGGCAGCGGTGTAGGACAGCCCGTCCCGTTGCCGCAGCGCCTGAAAGAGTTCCCGCTCCAGCGCCCCGGCGAAGACGCTGGCGGTGACGCTACGGGGGGCAATGGCGTTGACGGCGGTTAGGCCGCCGGAGCCGGAGAAGAACGCCGGCGTCTGGGGCAGCGCCGACGACGGCGCTGGGACCGGCGTCCGCTGGCCGGATGGAAGGTCGATTCGCAGCCCGGCCGGTATCTCCGCCCCTGCCAGCCACAGCACCGCGTTCTCTTTGGTGAAGTAGCGCCGGGTCCAGTCCTGCAGGTCTGCCAGGGAGACCGCGTGCAGGCCCCACTCGGGATAGCTGAGCAGGCCGTGGCCACGGGCACCGTATCGCCACAGCGGCAAGCCGTCCAGGCTGGAGCCGGACTTGCTGTTCCACTCGGTGCGCAGAATCGCTTTTTCGGTCTCCAGCCGACTGGCCGGCAACTCGCGCAGACTTTCGCACACACCGGTCAGAAACGTGGAGATGTCGTCAACCGACCCCTGTAGGTGAAAGTGGGTAACGACGCTACCGGTGGTGCCGTTGTAGTGATAGTCGGCGGTCCCCAGGGGGTGCAACACGAGATGTTCCAGCAGGTGGGTGATCCCCCGGCGCGCCAGGGTCTCGTCGGCCTGACCGACCCGAAACATCAGTCCGGCGTGCGGGGTCCCCGTAGTCGGGGCAAGCAACGCCGGCACCCCGTCAACCTCCAGCTGCCGGATCATCGCCAGTCACCCTTCTTCATCGCTTCACGGCGGAAATTGTCGAACATTTCCACTGGCTCACCGAAGTATCTCCAGACGCTTTCACTGACCAGATTGCCGACCGCGGCGAAGTACGGGGCCGCGAGGGCGTGGTCGCCGAGGACGCTGTAGATCAGCGCGAATCGGCTTACCGCCTCGACCCAGCCGTGTTCCGTGCCGAACGCCGGGTGCAGCACCGATCGGGCGGCGGCTTCGTGTAGCTCTTCCCGGACCCGTTGGTCCTTGCGGTAGTCGGCCTGTTCGGAGCCCTCCAGGTCGATCAGGTGCTCGAAGTGGGCCTGGGCGACCAGACTGCCCTGTGCCGCGCCCTCCGGCACAGCCAGCATCGCCGTCCAGGCGAAGGAGTGCATCTCATCGAACGAGCCGCCCCATTTCGGACAGATTTGCTGCAGATACTGCAGCTGTCCCGGCAGATGGTGCGGGTCGCTGTCGGCGAGCCGGTCGTAGCGGCGACGTGCCTCAGCCAGGCCAAGTTCCAGACCCCGGGCGGTGAGTAGGCGGCAATACCAGATCGCCGGGTCACCCGGCTGGTGTGCGGCGGCGTCAATCAACATCCGTTCGGCGTCACGCAGGATCCGATGGAACTCGCGGAACTGGTCCTGGCTGACGTGCTGGGCCCGATAGCCGGTTCGTACCTCCCAGGCCTTCTCGATCAAGCAGTTGCCGAGCAACGCGGCGGCGAGCCCGTCGGCCGGGTCGGCCTCGACCTGACGCTGGGCGAGTGCCGCGGCCGGTGGCAGCGAGCCAGCGTAAACGATCATCCCGGTCCGGGTAGCCGGGCGCTGGCCGTCGACCACACGTCGCAGCGCGATCCAGTCACCATCCAGCACGCCAGCGCGCAGGTCGGAGAGCTCGCGGTAGGCGACAGCGAGGTCGGTGGTGAGCGCGGGCGCGGTAGACATGCGGGGGATCCTAAGCGGACCGCGGCGCAACCCACCAATCGGATTAGCGGGCCACCGCCTCCGACGCACTGACAGCGACCCGGTTTGTGGGCGTATTGCTTTAGTATGCGCCGGCTCCCGTTACAACCGCCCGGAGAGAGCCAGCTCCGTCTGATATGGAAAGGAGCCGGGCTGATAGCCGCAGGACGGTTCCTCGGCCCAGATCTCACCGGTCACCGCGTACGCCCGGGCCCGTGATCCGCCGCAGGCGGTGCGAAACTCGCAGACACCACAGCGACCACGGAGTCGATCCGGATCACGCAACGCGGTGAACAGCGCCGAATCCCGGTAGATGTCGCGGAGCGATTGGTCCCGCACATTGCCGGCCGAAACCGGCAGGAAGCCGCTGGGGTGCACATCGCCGCGGTGGGACACGAAGGCGAACCCGTTGCCGGCGCTCACCCGTAGCGGGGCGCGGCGGACCCGACCGGCGGTACCGGTCAGCCCGCGCGAATCGAGGTCGTCGCGCAGTTGCCGGTACAACTGCCCGAGGCCGAGGAGACGGACGTGATCGTCGCCCCGCCGGGCCAGCGCCTCACGTTGCAGACAGACCCGGCGGAAGTGGTGCGCCTCGGTGGTCTTGACCGCGATGGTCTCACCGAGGTCGTACAGCACGTTGAGCACATCCTCGGTCTGGGCGGCGTCCAGGCTCCGCAGCGCCTGGCCCCGCCCGGTCGGAACGAGGAAGAAGACACTCCAGAGCAGGGCGCCGAAGTCACGTACCTGGGCGGCCAGATCGGGCAGATCATGGACGTTGTCCCTGGTAACGGTGCTGTTGATCTGCACCTTGAGGCCAATGTCGGCGGCGTCGCGCCAGGCCCGCATGGTCAGGTCCCACACGCCGGGGACGCCCCGGAAGCCGTCGTGTCCGGCGGCAGTGGCCGCGTCGAGGCTCAGCGAAACCGCCCGTGCCCCGGCAGCGTGCAAGGCGGCCAGCGCCGGACGGGTGAGCGTGGGTGTGCCCGATGGCGAGACGGACACCGGCAGGCCGAGCTCAGTGCCGCGCCGGACCAACAGCTCCAGGTCGGGGCGCTGGAACGGGTCCCCGCCGGTAATCACGAACAGCGGCGCGGGCCGTCCGAACTCGGCAACCTGCATCATCAGTGCGGTGGCCTGTTCGGTGTCCAGCTCGCCGCGGTCCCGGTCGGGGCGGGCGGAGGCCCGGCAGTGCAGGCAGGCGAGCGGGCACGCCTGGGTGGCCTCCCAGATCACGATGAAGGGGCGTTCCCCGACGTTCTGCTTCGGTGTCCGTACCGGCGCACCCGGGCTCCGGCGCGGCGCCTGCTGCCGGCTCGTCATGATCGGGCGCTGCCGCCCGGTCGGCGGTGGCATCATGCCGGCTAGGCCGCTGTGTCCGACTGCTGTGGGGTCAGCCGGTCCCAGGCGGAGATCGGCAGCGCGATGACCGCGGCGGGAAACAACCCATGTTCCTCGTTGTCGATGTGCCGGTGCAGCCGGTCCAAGGCGGCCAGCACCGCCGGCCAGTCCGGTGCCGCACGGTCGACGGTACTGAGGACGCCGTGGATGTCGTCGTGCTCGTCGCAGAGCTGCTCCACCGCCTCGGTGAGGCTACCCTCGGCGCGCAGCTCGAGAAAGAGGCCGCGTTCCTCGGTTTCGGTGTGCGGCATCAACAGCGCGAGCAGGTCGTCGAGGAGATCAACGCGGTTACCGGCACCGGCCGTGATCGCCGTACGCAGGCGTCCGGCAGCGTTGGCGATCGCCTCGTGTTCGGCGGTCAGTTGCCCGATCAGCGGGAACTCCCGACAGCCGCAGTAGTTACACATGATCCGACCTCCCGACCATGATGTGGGGAATGCATCCACCTTGGCCCGATAAACCCGGAGCACCTAGGGCCGTTTGACCTGTCCCCACCCGAGACAGGTCCCGAACGCCCGGGTTCGACGGCCGGTCCGCCGCGGATGGGGCGGACCGGCCGTCGAACTACCATCCGGGACCGGGACATAGCACCCGGTGGATCACGCCGGGCGCGGTCGCGTACACCGCCTTCGACAATGCGGTCGCCTTCTCCGGTGCCGCCACCCCACCCAGCGCCGGCTCGGTGCCGCCCGACCACGCTGACTACCTGCGGGCGGTGCAACGGCTGGCGCCCCGGCAGCTGGCCAACCTCATCGTGGGGCACGCGGTCCGCGACCGCCTCCTCGCCACCCGACTGCTGGATGAGGCCGGAATGCTGTCGAGCGCGGATCGAACGGGGCTGCAGGACTTCCGGGCCGTCCTCCGTGACGCCTCGAACGCCACCACCGGCAGGTGGGATATCTCCGACGTGGAGGCCGCTGGTCACCGGCTGGCCGCCGAGGTCGAGATCCTGTGCGCCCGGCCCGCCAGTCCTGCGATGCCCGACCTGGTTGAGGTGGCCGACCTCGTCTGGGATGACCTCTCCGGGCACCTCCGCGACGCGTGTTACATCGCCCGGACCGAACCGGAAGAGATCACCGCTCCACTTCTGTGTGCCCACCGCGACCTGTGCGAGAGCCTCGACCTCGACCCGGAGGAAATCACCGACCGGCGGAACCGGCTCATCGAACGTTGCCACTACGAACGGGACGTCAGCGGGTACGTCGACCTTTCCCGCGGATAGTCGGGCGTCGAGCTTCAGGCGGTGGCTGCGCCGCCCGCCGCCCGGCGGAGCCGCGTCGCGAGGCGCTCGAACGCCGCCGCGAGTTCGTCTCCGTCGATCACCTCAAGGTCGAGGTCGAGCTGCGTCATCCACAGCGCGAGCCGATCGGGGTGGTCGGAACCCACTTCGACCTGGCAGGTGAACTCGTCAACCACCTCGATGTCGACCGGGATGCGGAACTTCGCCACGACGGTAGCGGCGGGAGCGTGTACGAGTACCCGGGCGCGATACGTCCAGGCCGCCTTACTGACCCGCCAGACGACGTACTCGACAACGTTGTCCGCCGGGATCGCACGCGGCTGAAACCGCACCCCCGTCGGCGCCTGCACCACCATGCGGTCGACCCGGAAGACCCGCCAGTCGTCCCGGTCGAGATCCCAGGCGAGCAGGTACCAGATTGCCCCCCAGCTGACCAGCCGTTGCGGCTCGGTATGCCGAACCCCTTCGCTGCCGCCCGACGTGGTGTAGCCGAACCGCAGCCGCTCGTTGCCGCGGATCGCGGCGGCGACCGCGCCGAGGACCGACAGATCCAGCGGCGGTCGCGCCCCCGGAACAACGCTCGTCGCCTCCCGCACCGCCGCAACCCGCCGACGGAGGCGCGCGGGCAGCACCTGCTCCAGCTTCGCGAGCGCGGTCAGCGATGTCTCCTCGACGCCGAGCCGTTGGGTCGCGACCGCACCCAGCCCGACCGCGACTGCGACCGCCTCGTCGTCGTCCAGCAGCAGTGGCGGCATCGCCGTACCGGCGGCCAACCGGTACCCACCCGCGACGCCCGGACGCGCGTCCACGGGATAGCCGAGCGACCGCAGCTTGGCGACGTCGGCGCGCACCGTCCTCGTACTCACCTTCAGCCGGCCGGCGAGCTCGGCGCTCGTCCAGTCACGCTTGAGCTGAAGCAGTGACAGCAATTCGAGCAGGCGAGCCGAGGTCTCCAACACGTCCCCGATCATGTCAGCGATCGCGGAAACCATCCTGCCGCATTACTGGAGAACACCGATATCGCGCAGAGGTGGCGGACTGCCCGCCCGCACATCAGCCGGCCCAGGTCAGCGACCGGAGCCCAAACAGGCTGTCCTCCCACGACCCAGCGCAGTGCACGCCCAAGCCGAATGACCTCCGGTCAGTGCGCCCGAATCTCCCAGGCCGGTAGCCGACATGAAGGCCGGCGCCGATCGCTGGGTCCACGGTCCACGCGCCCGAGCACCGTGCACGCAGTGACCGGCCGGTCGGCCGGGCGTTCAGGTTGGCCCGTTTTGACCGTGTGGCGGGCGAAGAGGGATCTTCCTCCGAACCAGTGAGCCAAATGTCGGCAGCGGCCATCTGCTACCGCTGCCTCGCGGCAACCCGGAAGAGGCGTAATCGCCCCGCATATGCGATGGTCGATTCACGTCGCAGGCTATCCCTCTGGAGGACAAAGGTGTCGATCACCGAACTATCGACAACTCAACCGACTCTCGAACAGGTGAAGAGCTCCCTGTCGGAGTTGGTGCCCATGCTGAGAGAGAAGGCGCAATGGTCGGAGGAGAACCGGCGCCTGCACGATGACTCCCTCCAGGCTCTCGCCGATGCTGGGGTATTCAAACTTCGGATGCCGCTCCGCTACGGAGGTCTCGAAGCTGACACCCGTACGTTGGTGGACGTCGGTATCCAACTCGGCCGGGCGGACGGCGCGTTGGCGTGGACCGTATCGACGTACTGGATCGCCTCGTGGATTGTGGGCTTGTTTCCAGACCGGGCGCAGGATGAGGTCTTCGCCTCACCTGACGTACGGATATGTGGTGCAGTCAGCCCCAGCGGCAGCCTGGTGCCGGTCGATGGTGGTGCCGTGCTGAACGGTTCGTGGCACTTCGTCAGCGGGGCACTGCACGCGGACTGGCAGGAACTGGCTACTATCCGACTGCGGCCGGGCGCGGACCCGGAGCCGGTTATCGCCGCGGTGCCGATGTCGAGTCTGCAGATCGTCGATGACTGGCACACCTCCGGAATGGCAGCAAGTGGCAGCGTCACCACGGCAGCGAAAGACGTGTTCGTTCCTGAGACACACATCATCCCGATGGATTCGGCGATTCGACCGAACACCCTCTCGAAGCTCGGTGCGGACTCGCCGATCTACCGAAGCCCGACGATTCTTGCTGGCTCGGCGGCCACGGTCGGAATCCTGGTCGGAATGGCAAAAGCGGCTCGCGAGGCATTCTTCGAGCGGATGCCGTCCCGGCCGATCAGGTACACCGACTACGAGCACCAAGCAGAGGCGCCGGTGACGCACATCCAGGTCGGTACCGCGGTAATGAAGACCGAGCAGGCCGAATACCACGCGTACCACGCGGCCTCACTGGTGGACGCCAAGGCCGCCAGCGGTGAGCCGTGGACGACCGAAGAGCGTGCGCGGGTACGCGCCGACGAGGGCTGGGCCACCAAGCTATCCAAGGAGGCCGTCGACATCTACGCGGCGGCCAGTGGTGGCTCCTCGATCTACCGCAATGAGCCGATCCAGCGGATCGTGCGGGACATCCACGCGATCAGCGTGCACCCGATGTTCAGCCCGGACAGCAACACTGAGACGTACGGGCGGGTGCTCTGCGGGCTACCGCCCAACACGATGTTCATCTAGTGAAGGGCCGGGGTCACCGCCGATCGGCGGTGACCCCGCGTGGCTCGCTCCTGAGCGGTCAACCCCTGCCGCTGGGATCGTTCCCGCTGATACCAGCCGGACCCGCCACTGCGCCGGTTCGGTAGTTTGTCACGTCATACTGAGGCGGGCGATGGCGTCGGGCAATGTCCCACGACCACACCTGCAACGACCCGGTCACGGCCAACGGCGGGCTCATCCGCGGCGGGTGGGTGGGTGGGGGGGTGGCCTGCCGGCGGCGTTCTTGACTCTCCCCTGCCTCACGCCGGATCCGATGCATCCTGGACGGCGATTCCCGGTAGCGGCCCTCGTCGAGTTCATGGGCCCAGACCTGCGCCACGGACATCTCCGCGTGCTCATCCCAATGCAGCACATCCAGCACCAACTGGCGTTCGGCCGCGGACAGCCTCGACAGTGGAGGTGTCTTCGGCCGGAGCGGCTGAGACACCACGGGTGGCTGCCGATGCCGGTATTGAATCGCTCGGGACCGGCCAGCCACCGGTACGCCCCAGCCATACCCACCACCGGTTCGAAAACGTCGAACGCCTCGACTAGTAGTCACGACGCAAACCGCCAGCTTTGGGCCAATCGATGGCCTCGGCAGCCACGGACCACAGTGTCATGGTGCTATCTACCCAATCGGCTCGGGCGGTGGCAACCGGCTTACCCCGCCCTCAGCCACCACGTGCGGTAGAGCTGGGAGCGGGGCCGGAACGCCGGCCGGGCACCTACCCGACATCCTGCAGATCCTCCTGGGTACGGGCTGCGGCACTGGGTCCAGCCGGCCGTCCCGCGACCCCGACGCTCGCGTCCGCCCGGGTGACATCGCCGAATTGGCTCGGCCCTGGCCGGGCATACGTGTCCTGACGGATGAGGACCAGGCAGACGATCGTAAACAACAGAAGAACGGCGACGCTGCCAACGGCCATAGCGGGAGTGAACGGCACCAGCAGGAGGGTGCTGACCAACTCCGCGAAAATCAACACGAACAGCACCCCGCGGATCGTCAAGGGTGTCAACCGAGTGCAGATCCAAGCCCCCAATGGCGCTCCCACGGCCACCACCGGCGCGGCAGTGATCCAGTAGTCAACCACGAACCCGGTGAAGTCGCGGACGACGAGCACGTGCGTCAGAAACGCAGCGATCGACACCAGCGTCATCATCACCACCGTAGTCGGGGTAGCCACCTTCTCCGACACCCGAAAGAGCAACACGAGCAGCAAGAACATGACGCAGTTCTCACCCACCCCGGCCACGCCGCTGAGCAATCCACCGGCGAATCCGGCGGCTATGACCAGATTGCGCTCCCGCCCGGTCCAGATCGGCACCGTGAAGTTTCGCCGATATCCACGCTGACGCAGTTGCATGAGTAATGCCACCGCGAGCGCCACGAGGAGCATCGTAAACAACACCCGCACCAGCTTCAGCGGCACATGTGGAGCGATCATCGTTACACTGAGCACCACGCCGAGCATTCCCGCGGTCGATCCGTACAGCACCACCCGCCGCTCGATCGGTACCCGGCACAACAGGATTGACAGCGAAGCTGCCGTCATGCCGACCGATTGGATGGCGAAGGTAAAAATACGGGCCTGATCCGGCGGCACGGTCAGCAATTTCGTCATCACCGGAAAGGCGATCGCACCACCGCCCTCGCTGGTCCCACCGCCGACCAGTGACCCGAACACCATGGTTAGCGCCACCGGCCAGTGCTCTTCGAGTCGAGTGAAGTAGCCCGACCCCCAAATCGCTGCCCAGATCAGCCACACGATCGCCGCGAGAACGGCGTTAACCAACAAAACCCTGGGCACTCGTACCATTTCCGCCGTCCCGCCTTCCGCAGTATTCCCTGAATCATCGGCCACGGTCTGGCCGTTCACAGTCGCCCATGTTCGGCAGAACCAGAAGAGCAACCCAAAGAACTAGGCGGCGGGCTCACCCCGTCATACAACTCCGGTGGCGCCTGGTGCCCTTCTGACTTCACCACCCAATCGCGCCTCGACTGGCTCACCTGGCGAAGCCGACACCAGGCCCGCGCCAGCTGGTCCCCCAGCGCGCCCGACTCAACCACCACTACGCCCTGGTCAACCAGCGGAATGCGGCTGCCGTACCAGGCCCGTCAGTCGCGTTCTTCGGCGGCCGGGCGCGTCAATGTGGCCGGTGGTGTGAACGATCTCTCGGCACCTAGAGCGTCTAGGCCGCCTGGGGTGCCGGTTCGCGGTGTCCCCTGACTTCCGCCGGGGGCATCGGACCACCCTTAGCGGTGCCGGACATATCGTCACCGTCGATTGTCACATCGAACACAAGCTTCATTCTGATAGGCTTGGTTATTGACTGGTACCAGTACAACCGGTCGCCGGACTGTCGAAGGTCGTTCAGTACCAGTTCCTCTTTTTCGCCACGGGAGATGCCCTGTAGTACACCATCTTTGGTAGACAGTTCGAGCACGGTGTGACGGGTCCCCAGCGGGGTCGACACGGCGACCTTCCAGAATCCTTCGACAGACACGACAGTTCCTCTCTGTACGGTGCGCCCCACAACAAACACCAGGTGACGCGGCGTCTCAATTGACGCCACGTGCAGCTCCTCACCAGGCTAGCCGGTACTCGTGGTCAGGAGTGTCGCCATATTGCCGTCTTGCCGCCGAGTTGGGCTCGGCGGCAGATTGCCGTAGGTGTAAAAGACCCTCGAATCACCAGAGGCAATGTGAAAGAAGCAGTTCGCGGCGCTGGCATCGGACGATGATCCCGGTGGCCAGCCGCGCGGTGTGGCCTACCCGTCTCCACCCGCCACCGTCCTTTCAAGGAGGAACATCCGGCGAGTCGGGAGCCAGGATGGTCTCGGTTTCACGGCCCGCCATTCCCAAAATTTCACAGATCGGATCTGCAGCAAAATGATGCACACCCTGTCAATTCCATCGGTTGAACAACGGCCGACGGGTTCCCGCGGTAAGGAGACCAGACCGTGCTGGGTAGACGCCTGCGCTCGATCAGTCCCGGATTAACGGCGATTTTGCTCCTGGTTACGATGTTCTTCGTCATCGACGCGCGCGTGTCGGTGGCTGGCGCTGACGAGGTTGCCCACAAGTATCGGTTCACCGAACATTCAATCGACTATCCGGAAGGCTACGACCAACTACCAAAACGGAACATTCGTGAGGTCAACGAGTCGTACCACAAGATCCGGTCCTGGATCTCCTCGGTCGGCGCGAGTATCGCCATCAACGACCTGACCGGCCACGGGGTGGCCAACAGCCTGTGCTTCGTCGATGTACGAACCAACAAAGTGGTGGTCACCTACGCGCCAACCGCGCCGGCCGCCGACCGTTTCGAACCGTTCCTGCTCGACCCGGCACCACTGCCGGTCGACCGCACGATGGCCCCGATGGGGTGCGTGCCAGGTGACTACAACCTGGACGGGCGGATGGACATCATGGTGACCTACTGGGGGCGGGTACCGATCCTGTTCCTGCGCAAGGCCGACACCGCACTGCCCGCCAACGAGGCGTACCACCGGCAGGAGATCCTGCCACAGGACTCACCGGACGGCCGCTACCACGGGCCGAAGTGGCACACCAACGCCGCTGCAGTCAATGACTTCGATGGCGACGGCAAGCCAGATGTGGTGATCGGCAACTACTTCCCCGAGTCCGATGTGCTCGATCCAGACGGCCAGGACAACGTCGAGATGAACGACTCGCTGTCCACCGCCTCCAACGGCGGCGGCCTACAGATCCTGCGCTGGCACGCGGCGACCGCCGGCGAGAATCCGTCGGTAACCTTCGTGCCGGAGCACGGCGCGGTCCCGTTCGCCAAGAGCGCCGGCTGGACCCTGGCGCTCGGCTCCGCCGACCTGACCGGTCGCGGCCTACCGGACCTGTACGTGGCGAACGACTTCACCTTCGACCACCTGCTGCACAATGTCTCCCAGCCCGGAAAGATCAAGTTCACCGCGGTGTACGGCGAGCGCAGCCACGGCACACCGAAGTCGTTCCAACTGGGCAAGGACTCGTTCAAGGGCATGGGCGTCGACTTCGGCGACCTGGACGCCAACGGCAGCTTTGACATGGTGGTCTCCAACATCACCACTGCCTGGGGGCTGGAGGAGAGCAACTTCGTCTGGATGAACCAGGCCGACTCCGAACAGGAGGCGTTGCAGAGCCTGGCCACCGGTACCGCACCGTTCGTCCAGCAGGCCCGACCGCTGGGCATGGCCTGGAGCGGCTGGGGGTGGGACGTGAAGTTCGCCGACTTCCGCAACGACGGTGACCTGGAGGTCGTACAGACGCTTGGCTTCGTCAAGGGCGACATCGGCCGGTGGCCGTGGCTGCAGGAGATGGCGATGTCCAACGACAACCTGCTGTCCAACCCGGCGATGTGGCCGAACATGCAGCCCGGCGACGACATCGCCGGCGACCAGCCGATCGCCTTCTTCGCTCGGACCGACAGCGGCGAGTTCGCCAACATCACCGAGCAACTGGGCCTGGATGTGCCGATCCCGACCCGCGGCATCGCGACGGCGGATACCCGGGCGACCGGCACCCTCGATATGGCCGTGGCCCGACAGTGGGCCGCCCCGGCGTTCTACAGCAACGAGGCACCGGACCGCGGAGACTACCTCAACCTGCGGCTGTACCGGCCGACGCTAGACGGCACCGACGCCGACCTCTCCGGCACACCGGCCTACGGGGCGACTGTCACGGTCACCACCGCCGACGGACGCCGGCAGGTGTCTCAGCTCGACGGCGGCAGCGGCCACGGCGGCAAGCGCAGCTTCGAAGTACACGTAGGACTCGGCGATGCCGCCGGCCCGGTCACCGTCGATCTGCGCTGGCGTGACCTCGGCGGCGACCTGCACAGCACCACCCAGCAGCTGTCGCCCGGCACGCACACCCTCGTGCTGACCGACCGCGTCCAGGAGGTCCCGAACCGATGAGCACCATCGCCCAACGCCAACAGACCGTCGGCACGACGACGGCCTCCGCCGAACCACCCACGTCGGCGGCGAAGGAGCCGGACCGCCGGTACCTGGCGCTGCGCAACTTCGCCATCTCCATGACCGTGTTCAACATTCTCGGGTACACCGTCCTGGGCTTCGAACAGCCGTGGCTGTGGCCGATCCTGGCGGTGCTGGTGGGTTACGTCACCGAGTTGGTCTTCGAGACCTTCAGCGCCCGGATGCAGCAGCGGGTACCACGGTACGCCGGACGCGGTGGGCGCGGCATGTACGAATTCCTGCTCCCCGCGCACATCACCGCACTGGCCTGCAACATGCTGTTGTACGCCAACGACATGTTCCTGCCGATCGCGTTCGCGGTGATCGTCGGTGTCACCGGCAAGTACGTCTTCCAGGCCCCGGTGTACGGCCGGATGCGGCACTACATGAACCCATCGAATCTGGGTATCGCCGTGGCCCTGCTCTGCTTCGGCTCCTGGATCTCGATCGCCCCGCCGTACCAGTTCACCGAGGGCGCCAACACCTTCTTCCGGATCATGATTCCGATCATCATCGTCACCGCCGGCACGGTGATCAACGCCCTGCTCACCCGCAAGGTGGCGCTGATCGTCGGCTGGCTGGGCGGCTTCGCCATCCAAGCGCTCCTGCGGCACTGGATCTGGGACGTGGCACTGTTCTCCGCGCTCGGCGTGATGGCCGGGGTGGCGTTCGTGCTGTTCACCAATTACATGATCACCGACCCGGGGACCACCCCGATCAAGCCGATCCACCAGTTCATGTTCGGTTCGTCAGTGGCCATGGTCTACGGCGTGCTGATGCTGTTCAACGTCGTCTACACGCTGTTCTTCGCCGTCGTCGTGGTCTGCGGCGCTCGCGGCATCTACTGGTGGATGGTCCATCTGCGCAAACGGGCGCAGCAACAGTCGGCCACGACACCCGCCCCCGCGCCGGTAGCCGGCGCGGCAGCGTGAGGAAGGGGCAGAGATGAGTGACCGTATCGCGGTGGTCGGGATTGCATGCCGGTACCCCGATGCCGAGTCGCCCAACCAGCTGTGGGAGAACGTGCTGACCGGCCGCCGGGCCTTCCGCCGGCTGCCGGACGAGCGAATGAACCACGAGGACTACTACTCCCCGGACCCGGCCGCGCCGGACCGGTTCTACTCCGCCAAGGCGGCGGTGCTGGAGGGGTTCGAGTTCGACCGAGTCAAGTACCGCATCGCCGGCAGCACCTTCCGATCCACCGACATGACCCACTGGCTGGCCCTCGATACCGTCGCCCGGGCATTGGCCGACGCCGGCTTCGCTGACGGCGAGGGACTGCCGGAAGCCAGGACCGGTGTGATCATCGGCAACACCCTGACGGGTGAGTTCAGCCGGGCGAACCTGCTGCGGCTGCGCTGGCCGTACGTCCGGCGCACGGTAGGCGCGGCCCTGCGGGAGCAGGGCTGGGACGACACAGCGGTGACAACCTTCCTGGACGATCTGGAGCCGCGCTACAAGGCACCGTTCCCACCAATCGACGAGGACACTCTCGCCGGCGGGCTGGCGAACACGATCGCCGGACGAATCTGCAACCACTTCGACTTCAAGGGTGGCGGATACACGGTCGACGGTGCCTGTTCGTCGTCGCTCCTGTCGGTCGCCACCGCCTGCAACTCGCTGAGCAACGGCGAGCTGGACGCGGCGATCGCGGGGGGCGTGGACCTGAGCATCGACCCGTTCGAGGTGATTGGGTTCGCCAAGACCGGTGCGCTGGCTACCGCCGAGATGCGGGTGTACGACCGCAACTCCAACGGCTTCTGGCCCGGCGAGGGCTGCGGCATGCTGGTCCTGATGCGCGACGAGGACGCCGTTGCCCGGGGTCTGCGCAGGCACGCGGTCATCGCCGGGTGGGGCTACTCCTCCGACGGTAAGGGCGGGATCACCCGGCCGGAAGCCAGCGGTCACCGGCTGGCCATCAGTCGCGCGTACCAACGGGCGGGTTTCGGCATCGATACCGTCGCCTACCTGGAAGGGCACGGCACCGGGACCGCCGTCGGCGACGCCACCGAACTGCGGGCGTTCACCGAAGCCCGCCAGACGGCCGCCCCGGATGCCGAGCCGGCCGCGATCAGCACGGTCAAGGGCAACTTCGGCCACACCAAAGCGGCCGCTGGCGTGGCCGGTCTCCTCAAGGCGATCCTGTCGGTCCGCCAGCAGGTGATCCCGCCAGCGACCGGGCACGTCGAGACCCACCCGGAGTTGGACGTCGAGCAGCCTGCCCTGCGGGTGCCGGCCACCGCCGAGCTGTGGCCGGCGGACAAGCCGATCCGGGCCGCGGTCTCGTCGATGGGCTTCGGAGGTATCAACGCCCACGTGGTGTTGGAGACGGCCGAGACCAGCCGGCGGACCAGGGTCGGCACCGCAACCGCGGCGCTGGTGCGCTCCCGGCAGGACACCGAGCTACTGCTGTTCGACGCCCGGACCCCGCAGGAACTCGGCGAACGGCTCGCCGGGCTGGCCCCGTGGGTGGCCCGGTTGTCCTACGCCGAGCTTGGCGACCTGGCCGCCGCACTGGCCGGGCAGTTGGCTGGCCAGCCGATCCGGGCCGCGGTAGTCGCCGCCTCGCCCGAGCAGGCCGCCAGCCGGCTCAGCCGGCTGGCGGAGGCGGTGGCCGCCGGCGAGCGGACGGTGATCAACTCCACCGAAGGCCTGTTCCTCGGTGCCGCCAGCGGTGACCCACGCATCGGCTACCTGTTCCCCGGACAGGGAGCCGGCCGTCGGTCCGACGGTGGCGCGTTGCGTCGTCGGTTCGACGAGGTCGACACGTTGTACCGGACGTACCAGCCACCCACTGGTACGGACCTGGTGGCCACGGCGGCCGCCCAGCCCCGGATCGTCACCGGATCGGTCGCCGGACTACGGGTGTTGTCCATGCTGGGCATCGAGGCGACCGGCGCGGCCGGGCACAGCCTCGGTGAGTTGACCGCGCTGCACTGGGCTGGGGCCATGGACGAGCCGACGCTGCTGGCAACGGCCGC
This sequence comes from Salinispora fenicalii, assembly GCF_000514815.1. Taxonomy (GTDB): domain Bacteria; phylum Actinomycetota; class Actinomycetes; order Mycobacteriales; family Micromonosporaceae; genus Micromonospora; species Micromonospora fenicalii. Next base: position 283,494 of record NZ_KI911471.1, on the reverse strand, counting down.
CGCCCGGGGTCGGATCATGGCCGATGCCAGCGCCGGTGACGGCACGATGGCCAGCATCTCCGCCGCGCCCGACGTGGTGCAGCCGCTGCTGGCCGGCACCGCGGTGGTCATCGCCGGCTACAACAGCCCACGGCAGACCGCGGTCTCCGGCCCGGTCGCCGCGGTCGAGCAGGTCGGTGCCCAAGCCGAACGGCAAGGGGTGTTCTGGACCCGGATCGCCGTGTCGCACGCCTTTCACTCCGAGGCGGTCGCCCCGGCGGCCGTGGCGTTCGGCGAACATCTGGCGGGCCAGTCGTTCACCCCACTGGCCAAGTCGATGGTCTCCACTGTCACCGGTGAGCCACTGCCGGCCGACACCGATGTCGTCGACCTGCTGCGTCGGCAGGTGCTCGACCCGGTGCGGTTCACCCAGGCGGTCAGCCGACTGGCCGAAACCAGTGACCTGCTGGTGGAGGTCGGCCCGGGTCGGATCCTGCGCGGCCTGGCCGGCGAAATCGCCCCGGACGTGCCGACCGTTTCCCTGGAGACCGACAGCCTGTCGCTGTCCGGACTGCTCAACACCGTCGGGGCAGCATACGCGCTGGGTGCTCCGGTCGACCACGACGCGTTGTTTCAGGGCCGGTTCACCCGTCCGCTGGAACCCGGTCGGCCGCTGCGCTTCCTTGCCAGCCCGGCCGAGTCGGCCCCGGCCGGCGACTTCGCCGTGGCCCGGCAGGCCGACGCCCGGCCGGCCGAGGAAGCCCCGGGATCCGTTGACGGCTCCCGGCACGACGCGGCGGCGCGCTCCGACGGGGACACGCTCGAGGTGCTCCGGCGGCTTGCCGCCGAACGGGCCGAACTGCCGCTAGAGGCGGTACGCCCGGGCAGCCGGCCCCTCGACGAGCTGCACCTGAGCTCGATCACCGTCGGCCAGATCGTCAACCAGGCGGCCCGCGAGCTCGACGTACCAGCACCGACGCTGACCTCTAGCTACGCGACCGCAACAATGGAGGAAATCGCCCAGATCCTCAACGACGACGCCAGTGCCGCACCAGCCGACGACACGGAGCCGGTCGCCGCCGGGGTTGCCCCCTGGGTACGGGCATTCGCCGTGGACCTGGTGCCGACCGGTGCCGCCCCATTCGCCGGGTCGGGAGTCGACGGTGACTGGCAGGTTTTCGCCGCTGGCCTCAACCCGCTCGCCGATCCGCTGGCGGCGGCGCTACGGCAGGCGGGAGTGGGGGACGGCGTACTGCTCTGTCTGCCCCATGAAGGCCAGCAGGAGCACGTTCCGGTGCTGCTGCAGGCCGCCCGCGCGGCCCTGTCCGCCGGCGGGCCGGTACGGTTCGTCGCGGTCGGTGACCGGCAGTCGGCCGCGGGGTTGGCCAAGACGCTGCACCAGGAGCATCCGGAGATAGCCACGACAGTGGTCTTGCTGCCGCTGCCGGAGCACCTGACGGACGACGATCCGGCGATCGGTGACGACGTGGTGCGCCGGATCGTCGCCGATGTCGGTGCGACGACCGGGTTCAGCGAGGTGCACTACGACGCCGGGGGCGAGCGGCACGAGCCGGTGCTGCGTCCGATCCAGCTACCGTCCAACGGCGGACCCGGACTCGGCCCAGACGACGTGCTGCTGGTCACCGGTGGCGGCAAGGGCATCACCGCGGAGTGTGCGCTGGCCCTGGGTCGGGACACCGGCGCCGCCGTCGGCCTGCTCAGCCGCTCCGACCCGGCCGACGATCCCGAGCTGGCCGCCAACCTGGAGCGGCTACGGGCCGCAGGCGTCCGGTTCCACTATGCTCGGGCCGACATCACCGCGTTGGACCAGGTCAAGGCTGCGGTAGACGCGGTCGAGCAGGCGCTCGGCCAGGTCACCGGGGTGCTGCACGGCGCGGGACGCAATGAACCGACACCGCTGGCCGCGCTCGACGAGGCGACGTTCCGGCGTACCCTGGCCCCGAAGATCGACGGCTTGGACTCGGTGCTCACCGCGACCGACCCGCGGGCGCTGCGGCTGCTGGTGACCTTCGGCAGCATCATCGGCCGGGCCGGTCTGCGCGGCGAGGCGCACTACGCCACCGCCAATGACTGGATGACCGACCTGACCCGCAGGGTCGGTGAGGACCATCCGCACATCCGCTGCCTCGCGCTGGAGTGGTCGGTGTGGTCGGGTGCCGGCATGGGTGAACGACTCGGGGTGCTGGAGTCGTTGACCCGCGAGGGCATCTCGCCGATCCCGATCGAGGACGGAATCGCGGTTCTCAAAGAGGTGTTGGCCAGCCCGTCCACGCCGCAGGCGATGGTGGTGATGAGCCGGGCCGAAGGGCTGCCGACGGTCACCCTGGAGCGGCGGGAGCTGCCGCTCCTACGCTTCGTCGACCGGCCACAGGTGCACTACCCGGGCGTCGAGCTGGTTGTTGACGCCGACCTGACCGCCGACGATGACCTCTATCTGCCGGACCACCTGCTCGACGGGGATACGCTGCTGCCGGCGGTGCTCGGGATGGAGGCGATGGCCCAGGCGGCACGGGCACTGACCGGGCGGACCGAGACGCCGGTGCTGGACAACGTCGAGCTGCTCCGCCCGATCGTGGTGCCGCCGGACGGCCGCAACACCATTCGGATCGCGGTGCTCGCCGCACCGGACGGTGCCGTTGACGCGGTGGTCCGCAGCAGCGACACCGGGTTCGCGGCCGACCATTTCCGAGCCCGGTTGCGCTACGAGCTGCCGGCGCGCGCCGACGTGCGGCCGGCGACGGCGGCTACATCGCTGTTGCCCATCGATCCGGCCAACGAACTGTACGGGCCGGTGCTGTTCCAGGGGTTGCGGTTCCAACGGCTACAGGGCTACCTGGATCTGGCGGCCACGAGTTGTGTGGCCCAGGTCTCCAACCGGTCGGTCGCACCATGGTTCGCTCGCTACCGGCCGGCTGAACTGGTGCTCGGCGACCCCGGCACCCGGGATACGGTGATGCACGCCCTGCAGTGCTGCGTGCCGGATGCCACCCTGCTGCCGGGGGCGATCGAACGGCTGTACCTCACCGAGGCGAAGGTCGCCGCCACTCTGGACACCGTCACCATCCAGGCAGTAGAGCGGTCTCGCCAGGGCGACACGTATCTGTATGACGTAGACGTCCGTGACATGGACGGCAACCTCGTCGAGCGGTGGGTGGGGCTGCGGCTGCACGCCGTACGCAAACTGGACGGTGCCGGACCGTGGCTACCGGCGTTAGTCGGGCCCTACCTGGAACGGCGGATCGGCGCTTTCCTGCCGAACGACCTGCGGGTGGTGGTACGCCCGGACGATCCGCAGGCGGTCGGCCCGGCCGACCGGCGGGAGCAGACCCGCAAGGCGGTCAGCTGGGCGCTGGGGGGCGACACGGTGGTGCACTACCGGCCGGACGGCAAGCCGGAGGTCACCGGAGGACCGCAGATCTCGGTATCGCACGGTGCCGCTGTGACCATGGCGGTAGCCGGGCCGACGGCCGTCGGCTGCGATGTCGAGGTGGCTGCCGCCCGGACCGACGAAGAGTGGGCCGATCTGCTCGGCGCGGAGAACCTGGCCCTGGCCGCGCTGATCGCCCGGGAGCAGAACGAGGAGTTGTCGGTATCGGCGACCCGGGTGTGGGGCGCGATCGAGTGTCTGCGCAAGAACGGCCACGCGCGCGTCGATCTGGTTACCGAGCCGGATCGACCGGCCGGCTGGGTGGCGCTGCGGTCCGGAACTACCTGGATCGCCACGTTCGCCACCTCGCTGCAGGCGGTCGACGATCCGGTGGTCTTCGCGATGTCCGCCGACGGAGGTAGGTGAGCCATGGAGTCCTACTACGAGTACCGGCACCTGGTGGGTTTCGAGGAAACCAACCTGGTGGGAAACGTCTACTACGTCAACTATCTGCGCTGGCAGGGCCGCTGCCGGGAGATGTTCCTTCGGGACCGCGCTCCGGAGGTGTTGGCAGATATCCGGGATGATCTCAAGCTGTTCACCCTCAAATGCGAGTGTGAGTTCTTCACCGAGATCAGCGCCTTCGACGAGCTGTCGATCCGGATGCGTTTGGAGGACCTTACCCAGACCCAGATCGGCTTCGCGTTCGACTATGTCCGGCTCCGGGACGGCTTCGAGGAACTGGTCGCCCGTGGTCGGCAGCGCATCGCCTGCATGCGCGGACCGAACACCGACACCCGGCCCGCTCTGGTGCCGGACTCGCTGCGGGTCGCGCTGTCGCAGTACGCCATAACCGGCATCAACGGTAACGGGAAGCGCCGGGTGCTCGATGGGGCTAGGGAGGGCTAACGTGATTGGCGACAAGCAGGCCACACCGGACGTGGCACGGGTCGGACCCGACGGCAAGGGCCCCGGGGACCACACGGAGCTGCGGGCGGTCATGGGTATGTTCGCCACCGGCGTCACCCTGGTGACGTCCGGGGCCGACCTGCCGCATGGGATGACCGCGAACGCGTTCACCTCGGTGTCACTGGAGCCCGCGTTGGCGCTGGTGTGCGTCAAGCGCACCGCGGTCCTCCACTCGACGATCCTGACCCAGGGCAGTTTCGCGGTGTCGATCCTGGGCTCCGACCAGGAAGGACTGGCTCGCTACTTCGCTACTTCGTCGCGACCACGTGACGAGCGGGAATTCGAGACGGTGCGGCACTGGTCGGGGCGGCACACCGGTGCCCCGATTATCTCCGGCAGCCTGGCCTGGGTGGAGTGCAAGCTAGCCGCAGTGTATGACGGCGGTGACCATTCCATTTTCCTCGGCTCGGTGTTGGGCACCGGCCGCGGCGACAACCACGACGCGTTGTTGTTCCACGGTGGCCGGTTTGCGGAGATCGCCAAGCGCGGCTGACTCTTCGCCCTCGGACCGGGTGGCCCCGTGGAACGCGGGCCACCCGGTCCTATGTTGTCGTCCTGTCCGCGCCAGCGACGGTAGCTCGTGCGGCCCACCACGTCAGGACGGGTGGGCCGCGTCAGGACGGGTGGGCCGCGTCAGGACGGGTGGGCCGCGTCAGGACGGGTGGGCCGCGTCAGGACGGGTGGGCCGCGTCAGGCCTCGTGGACCCGCATCGGCAGACCGCCCCGGACCCGCAGCGTCAGCATCGGCTCGGGGACCAGCCGGTAGCCGGGCTGGACCGACAGCCGCAGCCGGCGTGCGACACAGGCGATCACGAACACCGCCTCCATCAGCCCCAGGGTGTTGCCCACGCAGAAGCGCGGACCGGCACCGAACGGGATGTACGCGTACCGGGGCCGGTCGGTGCCGAGCTCGGGGTCGAACCGGTCCGGGTTGAACCGGTCCGGTTCTGGCCAGAACTCTGGATGCCGGTGCAGGGTGTACGGGCAGAACACGAGGTCTGCGCCGGCCGGCACGTGGTAGCCGCCCACGACATCGTCACGCTGGGCGATCCGGGGTAGCAGCCAGACCGGTGGGTAGAGCCGCATCACCTCGTCAACGACCATCGCGGTGTACCGCAGCCGATGCAGGTCCTCGTATACAGGTATTCGGTCGCCGAGCACCTCGACTGCCTCGGCATGCACTCGTTCCCAGACATCATGATGCTGATCAAGCAGTTGGAACGCCCAGGTCAGTGTGCTCGCGGTGGTTTCGTGGCCGGCCAGCAGCAGAGTCACCAACTCGTCACGCATCCGTTGCCGGGCGACCTGCGGATCGGTCTCCTCGCCGGTCGATTCGATCAGCCGGGACACCACGTCGTCGCGTCCCTCGACGCCGCCGGCCGCCCGCCGTCGGGCAACCAGCTGGTCGACGACGTCCTGCAGCTCGGCACGGGCGCGACGGAACCGTCGTTGCCGGGGCAACGGCACCCAGGTCGGCACCGCCCCCAGCGACATCATCTCGAAGATAGCCTGATCCTGGACGGACTCGAACGCATCGCCGATGCCGCCGAACTCTCCCAGATCCGTGTCGAGTAGCGTCCGGCCCAGTACACCGAGAGTCAGATCGGTCATTTCGTGCCGGATGTCGACTGGTTCATCGCGGCCGACCATGGTGTGCAGCCGATCGGCCAGGCCAACCGCCTCCTCGGCGATCGCGCCGGCCTGCCGGGCGATACGCCGGGCCTGAAACACCGGCTGGATCGTCTTACGCTGTTTGCGCCACAGCTCGCCTTCGCTGGTCAGCAGGCCGTCACCGAGGGTACGACGAGCGTGGACCAGACCGATTCCCTTGTGATAGCTGCCCGGATTCTCGGCGAGTACGTGCTTGGCGTGGTCTGGATGGTTAAAGAAGTACAACGTCTTCGGCCCCAGCGGCAGCCGGACGGCGTCTCCGTAGCGGGCCGACACCGAGCGCATCACGTCGAGCCGGTTGCGGGCCATCCGAGCCAGCAGCCATGGTGCCGACCATGGCGACGGGCCGGGGGGATACAGCCGGCTCGGCCGGTCTGCGAGCGCGGTCACGACTGCGCCCCGGCATCGACGCGGAACCGGGCCGCGATCGCGCGCCGCCACACCTCGTACGCCGGCAGGTCGGATTCCGCCGTGACCGGCGGAATCTCCTCGTCGGTGATCCGCGCGGCCTCGACGGCACTGGTCCGGCAGAACACGTCGGTGGCCAGTTCGGTGTGCGCCGTCAGCAACCCAGCGCGGACCCGGGCCTGGGCCGCGAACGCGCTGGCTTGGGCGACGAACGGGGCGTGCTCACCGGATCTGCGTAGGAAGAGGGCGAGTTCCGCCGCGGTGGCACCACCGGCGTATGTCGCGGCTAGGCCGGCACCGCTGTACAGATCCTGGTGCCGGGTGACGGGGAAGGCGTCGATCAGATCGGCGGCGAGCGTCGGGTCGGATCCGGCGACGAACCAGATCGCCCGCCCAATACCCTGGTCGACGACCCGGTCGGCGTACCATGTCGGGCCTTCGGCAGGCCAGGGGAAGCCACGTACCGACCGTCGGTTGGTCACGTACTCGGCTGTACGGAAGTACGCCTGGTGAAAGCCGTACCCATCGAGCACCAGCCAGCGCAGCAGCGGGTCGGTGGCCCCCGCACTGGCCCGGCCCCACAAGAACCGAGGCAGCCGGGCCATCGCCCACCCGATTCCGACGTACGCCATGTAGACGTGCCGATCGCCGCTCCCGGCGAGGAACTCGGGGCTACGCCGGGGCGTACCGGGGCTGATCGCGTCAACCATCGCGAAGCCCATAGCTGCACCCTCGTACGCGAACCCCTGGAAACGGGCCGGTAGCCCAGCGAACTCGACGCCGATGTCGGTGACCCGCCGGGCACCAGCGGCCGAGGAGAGCCCGGCCAGAAACGAGGCACCGACAGATTCCAGAACGTCACGTGATTCCGGTCCTTTGACATGGAAGCCACGGACGGATACCCGGGTCTGTGAAATGTCAGGGGTCAGGAGTCGGCGCCTGAACCCTCGGATGATTCCGGACACTGTTGCTCCCATTCATCCAGATCAGACAAGCATCATCATTGATCGTCCCGCTACGGCCCGTAGAATAGCCACTCCTCGATTGCCCTCTGACTTACACTATTGGGGCCATCCAAATCGGCACTATGCAAGAAGACCCGACGGTGCCTGGCGGGAGACGATCGGATCAATTTCATTTCGCTCAGCCGTACCTCATTGGTGGGACGGAGGGCGATATCCCGACTATCGCCCCGTGTACTCCGCAGAGTTAAGGGAGACCGAATGCTGGTCCTGATCACTGGCGGCACCGGTTTCGTTGGCGCGCATACGATCGCGGCCACGGTCGCCGCCGGGCACCGGGTCCGGGTACTGGCCCGTGACCCCGGCGGGGTGGCCCGAGCGTTGTCGCCGCTGAAGGTTGCCGGCGACGCGGTCGACGTGGTGGTCGGGGACGTCACCGATCCCGCCACGGTCGACCGGGCGGTCCGGGGCACCGATGCGGTGGTGCACGCCGCCTCGGTCTACTCGTTCGACAGCCGGCAGCACGCCGCGACCCGGCGGACCAACGTCCGCGGCACCGAACTGGTGCTGGCGGCGGCCCGTGCCGCGGGGGTGGCCCGTACGGTCTACGTGTCCACGGTCGGCGCGTTGCTGCCGGCGACGGCCTCGACAATCGGTCCGCACTCGCCGGTGGGCACCGCCAGCGAACCCTATCTGGCCAGCAAGGCCGCCGCTGAGCGGGTCGCACGCGGTCACCAGGAGCAGGGCGCACCGGTGGTGATCACCTACCCGCCGGCGCTGCTCGGTCCGGACGATCCGAAGCTCGGTGACCAGACCACCCGGTTGCGCTCCGTGCTGCGCGGCATGATGCCGGTGTGGCCGACCGGAGGCTTTCCGGTCGGTGACGTCCGTGACACCGCCGCCTTGCACGCGGCGCTGCTCACCGCGTCAAGCGACGGTCTGGACCGATACTTCGGACCGGGGCGCTACGTCAGCACCCGCGACTATGTAGCCACTGTCCGTACGGTCACCGGCCGACGGCTACCGACGCTGTTTCTGCCGGCTCGGGCGATGCTGCCGTTCGCACGACTCACCGACCTGGCGCAGCGGGTGTGGCCGTGGCATATCCCGGCCGAGTATGGCGCCTGCTACGTCTGCGCCTGCGCGGTACGACCGCCGCAGGACGTACCGCCGCACGGGCCGGCCGCCCGTCCGTTCGACTGGACGGTCGCCGACACGGTGCGCTGGTTGCACCGGACCGGTCGGCTCTCCGCGGGCAATGCCGGACGCGTGTTGACCGAACCGTGCACGTAGGCAGCTGCCAACAGCAGTGAACTGCCGTGGTGACACGGCCAAACAGGGAGGCAAGGATGTCCGAAGGCGACAGCCCACGCGTCGCACCCGGCACCACGGCCGCTGAGCCGGCCGCAGCCGGCTACCGGCAGGTCCGCCGAAACATGACCGATCTCCTCACCGACTCAACGGACCTGACGGTGGTCGTGCCTAGCTGCCCGGACTGGACCGTGGGAGACCTGGCCAGTCACCTGGTCCAGGTCTGCGCGCGAGTGCACGACCGGGTCGTCTCAGGTAGCGCGACTACGGAGAGTCCAGGTGCCGGACCGGCCGGCGTCCAGTTTTCGCTACTGCCGGCGGACCGCGCGACCGCGCCGCTTCCGGCTGGCGGGATCGGCGCCCTCCTTGACGACTGGGCCAGATTGAGCGGGCCGGTCGAGCAGCTTCTCGGCGAGCCGTTCAGTATCCGGCGCGGCATTCTGGTCATGGACGCGTACACCCATGAGTTGGACCTGCGTCGGGCGCTGCGGTTGGCACCACCCTCACCGGACCACCCGGCACGACCGGTGGCGATGGGCATTCTGGTGAAGGGACTCTCCGCGTCTACCCGTGGCCACGGACTACCTGCGATACAGGTAGAGACTGATCTTGGCCGGTTCTTGGTGGGTGAGGGTGATCCGGCGGCCACCGTCGCCGGCTCCTGGTACGACGTCTACCTGGCGATGTCCGGACGGCTCACCGAGGAGCGCATTCGTACGCTGCGCTGGAGCGCGGACCCGACACCCTGGATTCGGGCATTCACCTGGGGACCGTTCGTCGTCCCCGCACAATGAACCCACCGGTCGCCTGGCCGGCGGCGTACGCCATTGACCAGGCGACCGTGAGCCACCGGGGTCACGACCTGATCGCGCCGATCGCCCGGGTCTGTCCGCTGGCCCGGCGCTCGTCCCGGCCCCGGGACCGACGGCTCGGGGCGCCGCCGGGGACGCCTCCGTCGAGCTCGGGCAGTGCGATCAGGATGGGAAGGTCGAAGACCCCGGTCGCGTGTAGTTCCAGGTTCACGGCCAGCTCGGTGTCGGTCGTAATCGACAGCGGCTCATGTCCGCCGACCGCCAACGGACGGCGGGTCGACGGTGGCGTGGGTGTGTACTCCAGCGCGATCGCCGCCGCCCGCAGGTACCACTCACCCTCCGGAACATCGGTGAGCAGGTAGTCGCCGGACGACTCGAGGATGTCGCAGGCCACCGGCATCCCCTGCACGATGGGGCTGTCGAACGCTCCGACATAGACCTTGACCGGAACGTCGATCGGCGGCAGCACCACTTTTCCGCTGATCGTGGCGGATCGCCGGCTGCTGGTTGAACGGGGCTGGGAGAGCTGCGGAATACCGTGTTCGGCGAGCCATCGGTAGCGTGCCGGCGAGATCCTGACGCTACGGGTGAACCGGCTGATGAAGGTGCCCAAGCTGTTGTATCCGACGGCGTAGGCGATGTCGGTGACGCTCATGTTGGTCTCCAGCAGCAGGTGTTTCGCCTTGTACAGCCGGATCGCTGTCAGGAAGCGGCCGGGCGATGTGCCCGTCTTAGACCGAAACAATCTAGAAAAATAGAAACGACTCAGAAAAGCAGAATCAGCCATAGCATCGAGTGAGAGTGGTTCGTGATAGCGGTCCCACATGATGGAAATAGCCCGTTCGACGGCGTCAGGCAATGCGATTCAACTCCATTCGGCTATAGGCGACCAAGTCGCCTCTCGAATAGTGCGCTCGCGCGCTGGTCACCCACTCCAACGCATTTCCCGGAAGCACTAACATCATCCGCTCACTAAGAAAGGAGCGTCACCACGTGCCTCTCCGCCTTACATGAGAGTGCCGTGGACAGTGCACTGAGGTAACTGCTTACACTCCGCTCATTACGTGTCGACTCACCGTGGGCAAGTAATGAATTGAACAATGCTCCACATCTAGGCTCTGACCGGTCTGGATGACTTCAGATCATACCAGTAATCGAGAACAGTAAGTGCGGCGAGATCTCGACATTATTGCTCAATCAATGACTGACCATCGAGTGCCATCCGTAGCGAAAACCCCGCAACACTCAACGATTCCCTTTCTGTCCGAACGGAAAGTGACCTACCCCCGCATCGGGAGCAAACTACCCACCCGACGGGCCGCTGCCATCGCCGCCCAGAAGGAGAGTTCGAGCAGCGTACGGTCATCGACACCAGCCTGCCGACGGCGCTCAGTAACCATCGGATCCACCGTCTGTAAGACACCCTCGTTGCCAACCGCCCAGGACAGGTCGGTAGGCGGTTCAGCGACGGGAAGCAGTCCGAGCGCCACATCTGGTGCGTGCGCTCTGCGGGCAGTGGCGGCCTTCGGGAGGTCGAGTAGCCCCAACACCGGCGGCAGGGCGAGCTCCGGCACCGTGGGTGGCATGTCATGGAGGTACACGTTGGTCACCCGGTTGAGGTAGTGCAGCAGCACGGCGACGCCGGCCAGGTCGGGAAGTTGCTCGGCCGAGATCCATGGATTGTCCAATCATTCCAGGTGATGTACTGATATCGCCTACTCGACGACGGCGTCCAGTCCGAGGTGGACCTGTTCGGGCTACCCAGCCCCAGGGCGGCAAGCATGCTTTGTGGAACACCGTGCAGTACGGACAGGCGTTGCCGGCCGCCACCGCTGCGGCCACCGCCTCCTCAGCCGGCCAGGACGCCATCCGGGCACGACCAGCGACTCATGGAGCATCACCCCGGGACACGAGACCACTCGCCCTCCCTCGCTGCACTGCGGGGACGTAGCGAATCTGAGTCAGCCCAAGGCCGCTCAGCATCGGACGCAACAGACTTCCCAGCATCATGACCTCATCCGTTTCATTTGTTTAGGACGGCGTAGGTGGCTACCGCCATGTGGTTGGACCGACCGAACTCATCTCTCGCTCGTCTTCAAAAATGGCGCCCCGAATAGGCAATACGGGAGAGAAGGAGCCCCTGTCGTGTATGTCATCATGAGGCGACCAAAATGCCTGTCAACCGTTGCCGCAGATGCCGCCTGTCACGTCGTGGAGCACGGCTGGCACGGGCGGCGTCGTCCCCAGTTCGGGTCTGATGTGGAAATAGTCGACGCGCAGGCAGACCCGGGCACCCGCTCACCCACTGAGGAGATCACTCAATGGAAACGACGACAAAGCAGCCGGGAATCCGGGTCCCGCTGATTGACGAGGAGCATGCGGAGGGCCGCACCGCTGAACTCTACGACCAGATCAAGGCAGTCACCCGGCTGCCGTTCGTACCGGACATGTTCCGGCTTACCTCGACAAACCCCCGGCTGCTCGAGGTGGTCGTCGCCGGCTACGGGGGCGTATTCAACGGCGATACCCTGCCCCGCGACCTCAAAGAGCTGATTTCGGCTTGGACGTCGAAGCTGAACGGCTGCCCGTACTGTGTGGGCACGCACAGCTGGTTCCTGAGCGAGTTCGGTGGCAGCGAGGAGTTGGTCGAGGCCGTCTCAGTCGCGTCCACCGCCGAGGAACTGCCGGTGGACGAGCGGACCCGGCCACTGATGAAGCTGGTCGAGAAAGTGAGCACCGGCGCGTACAAGATCACCGACGCGGACTGGGAACGCGCCTCCGCCGCCGGCTGGAGCGACGCGGAGATCCTCGAAGCGGTCTTCTGCGCCAGCCTGTTCGCCTTCATCAACCGGCTAGTCGACGCGACCGGGTTGGGCACATCAACCGACCGCAGCCGAATCGCCCGCCAGGGCGACGAGTGACCTCCGGTCGGAAGGGAGTCCGGTCGTGACACGATCCCGCGCGATCCTGTTGACCGGCGCGTCGTCGGGGACCGGCATGTCGTCGGGCTCTGGCCGGGCCGCCGCGTTGCGCCTACACCGGGCCGGCTGGCCGGTATACGCCACTGGCCGCAACGTCGAGGCACTGGCTGATCTGGCAGCCGAAGGCATCACCGTGATGCATCTCGATGTCACCGACGAGGAGTCGATGACCGCCGCGGTCAAACGAATTACCGAGAAACACGGCGCGGTCGGCACACTCATCAACAACGCCGCTTACAGCCTCAACGGCACCATCGGCGAGACACCGATGGAGGAGGTACGGGCCCAGTTCGAGACGAACGTCTTCGGCCTGTGCCGGCTCACCCAGATGGTCCTGCCCGGGATGCGGGAGCAGGGTAGCGGCCGGGTGGTGCTGATGTCGTCGATCTTCGGGATGTTCGCCACCCCGGGCCGGGGTTACTACCAGGCCACCAAGCACGCGTTGGAGGCGATCGGCGACTCACTGCGGCACGAGGTGGCCCGGTTCGACATCAAGGTGGTGCTGATCGAGCCGTCGCCGATTCTCGGCGGCTTCGTTCCGGACAGCGTCGCCGACCTCGGCATGCAGTCGCACGGCAACCCGGCGCTCTACCAGAATTTCTGGGACCACTTCGTACAGTGGCACCAGGCGTATCGACTTAGTGACAACCCGCCGCTGCGCGGCAAGATGGCGGTTCGCGCCGAGCACGTCGCCAAGGTAATCGAGACCGCCGTCACCCACCCCAACCCACGAATCCGGTACCGACTCGGGGTGCCTGCCCGGCTACTGACCCGGATGCGAGCGGCGATTGGCGATCGGAACTGGGACCGGTTCGTCCGCGCGTTCTTCCCCATCCCCTGACTGTGCCAGCCGACTGATCGGTGTCGGCGGTGGGCATCACCGACACCGATCGTCCGGTCGGATGGGGCAGGCCCGGTGGCAGCCCGCGCCTCGCTGGTAGTGGCCCCGTGTGCGACCGAGACAGCCCCGCCCCAACGCCCTGAGCAACGGCGGAGAAGCACCGCGAATTGGCGGAATGTGATGCTCATCGGGAGACGTGAAGGTCCTGTGACGGATGCGCATCCACTCCTACGAAAGTGACAAGCAGGATCGCCTACTCGACACTGCCAAAGGATGCCTTTGATGAACGAGTTCGATTATGTGGTGGTCGGAGCCGGATCCGCCGGCGCCGCACTCGCCGCCCGTCTGAGCGAGGACCCGCAGCGCAGGGTGTTGCTGCTGGAAGCGGGTCCGGACTACGCCGCGGTCGCCGAGACACCGGCCGAGATTCTCGACGGCAGCGCCATGTCGATGTCCACGTACGACTGGCACTTCAATGCCGAGATCACCGATCGCCGACGTATCATCTTCCCGCGTGGAAAACTGACTGGCGGGTCGTCTGCCGTCGGCGCGACTATCGCCCTGCGAGGCACGCCGAATAACTTTGACGAATGGGCGTCGTTGGGCAATCCGGCGTGGGCCTGGAACGAGGTTCTGCCGTACTACAAGCGGCTTGAAAACGACCTGGACTTTACTAACGAGTACCACGGTCAGGACGGCCCGATTCCGATCCGCCGGTGGCGACCCGAGGAGCTGGCCCCGGTGCAGCGCGTCTTCCACGAAGCCGCGCTCAAGGCGGGCTTCCCCGACGTGGAAGATCACAACCACCCTGAGGCCACCGGGGTCGGTCCCATCCCGTCGAACCGCAACGACACCCGCACCCGGTTCTCCACCGCGATGGGCTATCTGGGCATGGCCCGCGGTCGAGCTAACCTCACCATCTACTCGGGAGCGCAGGTCAACCGGGTGCTGTTCACCGGGAACCGGGCACACGGCGTGGAAGTGACCAATCCAGCCGGCGGCATCGAGGAGATCCATGGACGCAATGTCGTGCTGGCCGCCGGGGCGGTCAATTCGCCGGCCATCCTGATGCGGTCGGGCATCGGTCCGGCCGCCGATCTGCGCCGGCTCGGCATCGATGTGCTGCTCGATCGCCCAGGGGTCGGCGGCACCCTGATCGACCACCCGCGCACCGGCGCGTTCATGGTGCCGAAGGAAGGCACGTTCAACCCGCAGGACGCCTTCCTGCAGAGCATGGTGCGCACCACCGCCCCGGGCTCGACCGAGTTCAATGACCTGCAGTACTACATGATCAATCACTTCGATCTGACACTCTTCCCCGAGTTGCGGATGCTCGCCGCGGCGAAGACCATCTTCGGGGTGATGGTGGTACACCAACGGCCACAGTCCCGGGGACGGCTGGTGCTCACCTCGGCCGACCCGACCTCACCACCGGACATCGACCTGAACTTCCTCGCCACCGATCAGGACATCGCGATCCTGGTCGACGCGGTCCGTACCTGCTGGCAACTGATGCAGACACCGGGCATCGTCGACCGCGGCGACCGATTCGTTGTGCTCGGCGAGGACATGGTCGCCGACGACGACATCCTTGGTCACTACGTCCGGCTCAGTTTGGACAGCGGCTACCACCCGGTCGGCACCACCCGGATGGGCACCGCCGACGACGCCGACGCCGTCGTTGACGAACGGCTGCGGGTGTACGGCACGGAAAACCTGTATGTGGGCGATGCCGGTGTCATGCCATCAATCGTCAATTGCAACACCAACCTGACCTCAATCATGATCGGTGAACGGCTCGCCGACTGGCTGCACACGTCCTGACCGCCGGCACCGACCAGGGTGACAGCACATGCCCCGCGGGTAGCGCGCTACCCGCGGGGCATGTACCTCGGATACCCGGGGTCAGGACAGCTTCTGGAGCCCGGTGCCGTCGAGCTGGTAGTCCGAGGCGACAGTGGTGGCATCGGCCCGGACCAGATCCACCAGGGCGGCACCGGCGATCTGCGGAGTCAGCACCGGCCCGATCTGGTTGACGAAGTCGTCCGTCGACGTGCCGGCCCGGGCTGCGTACGCCCGCACCGCAGGCAGGCCAACCCCGGTCATCGGCGCGAACCTCGGCAGCACCGTGGTGAAGGTGATGTCCAGGCCGGCCCGCCTCGCCTCGCCTCGCGCGTAGCTGGTGAGGTAACGCTGGGTCGCCTTGGCACCGGCATAGCCGCCGCTGAGCGGCGATCCGGCGAGTACGGCCCCGCTGCTGACCACGATCACCCGGCTACCGGCGCGTAGCGGCTTGAGCAGCATCTCACGCAACCAGTGGAAGGTGATTCGGACATCGGTCTCCCAGTTGACCGAGAACGTCTCCCAGGTCTGCTCCTGCAGTGGGCGCATATGCGGAGTTGCCCCGGCGACCAGAACGACCACCTCCGGCTCGTACTCGTCGATCAGAGTGGCCGGCACTGTAGCTTCGCCAGCGTCGGCGACCTCGGGGCTGATCGATCCGGCACCGTTGGCAGGTGCCTGGAAGTCCATCGCGCTGCGGGCCACCGCGATCACCGGCGCGCCGGCGGCGGCGAATGCGGTGGCGATCCCATAGCCCAGGCCGCGGCTCGCGCCGACCACGATCGTGGTCCGGCCCGACATGTCACTCATGGTTCCTCCCTCGGATTGGGATGACAGTGTGGCTGGTGAATAGCTGCTTCGGCACGCTGGGCGGGCTCAATCGACGCGAACGCCGAGACAGGCCCACGGCTCCGGCTTCCGGTGATCCCGTGGATTCACCAGAAGCCGGAGCCGTCCTGCCGGGATCAGCGGCTACTTCTTAAATCTGGTGCCGTTCCACCAGTTGCTTCCCGGACCAGTCGCGTCCTCCACGTCGTACCGATCCTTGTGGCGCCACCAGTCCCACGGGTGCTCGAGCTCGTCCTCACGCCGGCCGAGATGCGTGATGTCCAAGTAATTGTAGAAATTTTTGAATATCTCGCCACCCCGATCGAAGATCGAGTAGGTGAAGTAGACATCGTCGCCGTCGCGGTAGAAGGCACTGACGCCGGGCGACTCGCCCTGCTCAGTGGAGACCTCGTAGTCGTAGTTGAAGTCGCTGCCGAACGACGAGTACCAGGGGATCTCCCAGCCCATGCGCGCCTTGAACGCCTGGAAATCGGCCAGCGGAGCCCGGGAGATCATCACGAAGGTGGTGTCCCGGGCCCACATGTGCGACAGTTCCCCGACGCTGTCCGCCTGCATCGAGCAGCCGATGCAGCCCTCCTTGTCGCCGGGGGCATACATGAAGTGTCGCACGACGAGCTGGCGTCGCCCCTCGAAAAGGTCCAGCAGGCTCAGGGCTCCGTCCGGCCCCTCAAATCGGTATTCCTTCTCTACCTGGACCATCGGGAGATTACGGCGCTCCGCCGCGATCATATCCCGCGCCTTGGTGACTTCCTTTTCTTTTTCCAGCAAGGCGGTTCGCGCCGTCAGCCATTCTTTTCGGGAGACAACCTTTGGGGGGTTCATCAGATCTCCTCAGAACTTCAGCCGGAACTATCCATCGTCAGAATGACAGGTAACTGGTCCCCGGGACTTCTTCCCGCTTTCCGGCACCGGCTACGGGACGAACGTCCGCTCTTTCAGCCTGCGCCGCTCGATCTTGCCCACCGGAGTACGGGGAATCTGGTCAATGAACTCGACCTGTCGAATCTTCTTGTACGGAGCCACCCGGTCAACGACGAAGGCCATGATCTCCTCTGGTGTGGTCGGCTCCTTCGTCACGAGGAAAGCCTTCGGGATCTCGCTCGCGTCCTCATCCGGCACGCCGATGACCGCGGCGTCAGCCACCTTGGGATGGGTCATCAGGACCGCTTCGAGCTCGACCGGGGACACCTGCTGTCCCTTGTACTTGATGAGCTCTTTGATCCGGTCGACGAGGAACAGTTCGCCGTCGTCGTCGAGGTAGCCGAGGTCTCCGGTGCGCAGGAACCCATCCGGCCGAAGCGCCTTTCGAGTTGCCTCGGCCGCGTTGAGGTACCCCTTCATCACGTGCGGTCCCCGGATCAGGATCTCACCCTGGTGGTTGGCACCGAGTTCGTCCCCGGTGGTCACATCGACGACCCGGCACTCGACGTTGGGCGCGGTCCGGCCCACCGAAGCGGGCACCAATGGCTCCTCGAGCTGCATGAACGACGTCATCGCCTCGGTGAGGCCGTACCCCTGGGCGATGTGGCAACCGAGACGTTCCCGGCAGATCCGGGCGATCTCGGGGTCGAGCGCGGCCCCGCCAGAGACGATCGATCGGATCGACGAGAGATCGTAGCTGTCCGGCAGCGGGCTCCTGGCCAACAGGACGGCGAGGGTGGGGACGATGTAGAGGCGGGTGATCCGGTGGTCGCGGATCGCCTCGAGGTATCCCTGGGGGTCGAACCTCGGCATCGTTACGATGGTCGCGCCCTGCAGCAGGCTGGCGCTCATCACCATGATCAAACCGAACGCGTGGTGGAACGGTGGCATGGCCAGTACCTTCTCGTCCGCGCCGAGCGGCGTGACCGTCCTGGTCTGCAGCACGGTGGCGACGATGTTGCGGTGGGTCAACATGACCCCCTTCGGATGTCCGGTGCTACCGCTGGAGTGCAGCAGTACCGCGACATCCTGGGCAGGGTCGATGGTCACCTCCGGTAGCGGGTCTTCGCTGAACAGCTCGGACAGCGAGCTAGCACCGTCCGCCGCGCCGATGACCACGACCTCCTCGACCGTGGTACGGGTGGTCAGCGCCGTAGCCTTGGGCACTTCGGACGGCACGGTCACCAACAGCTTCGCGCCCGCGTCGGTGAGATGGCCGGCGAGATCGTCCAGCGTGTCGATCGGGTTGAGCGCGACGACGGTGCCGCCGGCCAACGAGGCCGCTAGCACCACGATCGGGTACTCCGGCACGTTTGGCGCGAGCACCGCCAGCACGTCGCCCTTGCGCAAGCCCCGCGCGTGTAGCCCGGCGGCCAGTCGGTGCACCGTCGCGACCAGCTGGCGGTACGTGTAGCCGTCCCCACCTGACACGTCAACCAGCGCCATACGATCGCCGTAGTGCTCGGCTTGCTGCAGCACGAATGCCGGCAGCGACAGATCCGGAATGCCGATCGTCCTCGGCGTCCCGGTCATGACCTGGCCTCGGCCCGGCTGTAGGTGGTCAGCCCCGGCTGGTAGGCGCGCTTTTCGAACTGCTTGAGGGCGACGTTGACCCATTCGTTGCCGCTGAGCCGGGACAGCTCCCAGAGCTTGGCCTGGTCGTAGTCGATGGCGGTGGGCAAGTCCATCATGGTGGTCCGCTCGTAGACCTGCTTGGCCAGCTCAAGGGTGACCGGGTTCTTTTTGACAATCTTCCGTACGATCCGGTCGGTCTCGGCGTCCAGCTGATCGGCCGGCACGGACTTGTTAACCAGGCCGTACTCCTGCGCCTGCTGGCCGGTCATGGTGTCGCCGGTCAGGATGTAGTAGAGCGCCTGCTTGCGGGGCAAGTTATGGGTCGCCGCCCAGGTGGCACCGCCGGCGGGGAAGATCCCGAAGTTAATCTCAGAAAGGCCGAACAGTGCGGTATCCGTCGTCACCGCCAAGTCGCAGATTCCGGTAACCAGGACACCGCCGCCGAACGCGAACCCGTTGACCTTGGCGATGGTTACCGCCGGAAACGCCTTCAGCCGTTTGAACCAGTTCAGCGCGACCAGATTCGTCCGGTAGAACAGCTGCGGGTCGTCGAACGGCTGCAGGAAGCACTCCTCGAGATCCATCCCGGCGCTGAAGCTGTCGCCGATGCCGGTCACCACGACCGCCTTGACGTTGCCGGCCTCCTCGATCGTGTCGAGGACCTGATTCATATCCCGGTGCATCTGCGGGTTCATGGCGTTCTTCTTAGCCGGTCGGTTCAGAAAGATGGTGGCCACCGGGCCGTCCATCTCAAGGTTCACGGTCTCCAGCACCATCATCTCGATCCTCTTTCCGGTCAGTCGGGCAAATAGGGGGCGCGCGCAACCATGGCCCCTGGGTGAACAATCCGATGTCGACTGTTCAGCCTCCTGTGGGCCCGCCGCGGTTCGAGCATCACAAGTGGAGATCTGTGGCGCTTCTTTGAAGTTGCCTAGCCCAACTGGCCTACTGTCGGCAGCTATCACTTCGACCCTCCGGCTAGCCGGATCAGCAAATATTGCCCAGGCCGAATTCACCAGCGATGTCCACTCCAGCAGGCGTCCTGCTTTGGCCGGGCTTGCCAGATCCGGCAACGTTCGCCCGTTGCCTGTGTCCCGCTTCGCCTACCCGAGTAGTGGGCACTATGGAAGAAGTCAGCACGCCCGCGGTCGTCGATGCTGATCGAAAGTCGACAGCGTAGTCAGGGCGGTGTCCGGCTCGGTCGATCCCGATTGGGATCGCCTATGTCGGGGCCACCACGAGTCCGAGCCGTTTCACCGATCAACGAGCCGTAGCCAGTGCGACAGCCGCTGCTGGTCGATGGGGCTGTTCGGCTCAGCGCCAACACGCGGGCCTGGATCCGGGCCCGCGTCGGTTTCCCGGCCAATGCCGCGGGGTCCTCCCTCATTCGACCTTCGGCATGCCACGACACAATCCGCCTTCAGAGTAACGACCACAGCGACACCTCAGCACTGTTGATCAACGTTCGAAGCTTCCCCAGTTCATTCGAGATCAACTCCGCGAAGCACGGCCAACGACACAGAGATCATGTCACGACAACAGAAGCATGAGGCCCGAGCCGACATGGCATGCGCGCCAGTTGGTGGGATGCCGCGTGTCGCGCAACCAACTGGTTGCGCGACCTAGGGTGACGTGCAACTATGTGGTGGCAATCACCGACGGAGTTCAGGAGTCACCGATGAGCGAGGACCGGATTGAGCGGGAAACCTTGATCGCTGCACCCATGGAACGGGTCTGGTCACTGGTGGCCCAGCCTGGATTCTGGGTAGCCGACGAGGCGACGGTTGCTGGAACCGTGGCCAAGGAGGGAGAGTCCATGACGGCTCGCAACCCTGAGTACGGCGACTTTCCGGTCCGGGTGGAGAAGGTGCAGCCGCCGACCTACGTGGCGTACCGCTGGGCGAGTGCGTTCCCCGGCGAGGATCTACACGAGGACAACAGCACTCTGGTCGAGTTCACCCTGTCCGCCGAGGGCGACAAGACCCGGCTCCGCGTGGTGGAGAGTGGCTTCGCCGCGCTGGCCGCCACCGAGGAGCAGCGCAGCGAGGCCCTGAAGAACAACGACAATGGTTGGCCCCAGGTCTTCGCCGCGTTCAAGAAGCGCGCTGAGGCATCTGTGTGACGACAGAACGTCGTGGCGAACCTGATGTCGTCGACGGCGTTCTCGTCGCGCTAGCTGACGCGACCCGGCGACATCTACTCGACCTGTTGGCTACGCAGGGCGAGGTCACCGCGACGAACCTTGCCAAACAGCTACCCGTATCGCGGCAGGCGGTGGTCAAGCACCTCGCTGTTCTGGACGCTGCCGGACTGGTCTCCGGGCGCCGGGTGGGCCGCGAGGTACGGTACGGCGTACGACCAGCCGCATTGGACGTGACCGTACAGTGGATGACCGCTATCGCCGCGAACTGGGATCGACGGCTGGCCACCATCAAACGAGTAGCCGAATCAGCCGAAGAGAAACACAACTGACCCGGTGATCGTGCCCCGTCGACAGGACAAAACGACGCGGACGAGCATCAGTCATTACCGCTGCCGGGTATGAGGGCACACAGCACGCGTACCCGGCAGTAGTTCTCAGTCCCTACGCACCTGACTGACCGAAGGAATAGGTCGCAACAGGGTGTCAACGGTCCTCGGCTCTGTGTCATAACACGCTGCACAATCGGCCTCGAACACGTGGCTGGGATTCGCTTCTGGTGACTCGGTTGCGATTGGGCGAAGCGGCATCGGCGTGGGCAAGAATGAAGTGGAACAAGGGTGACCCAGAAGGGAGGATTCTTCGTTGAAGGCACTCTGTTGAGCCGAGAAGGAGGGTGCACCGTGAGCAACGAACAGTCCGCCAACGGTCAGAATGTGGCGAACCAAATCCAGCACCGTGCCGTGCAGACCAACGGAATTCAGATGCACATCGCCGAGCAGGGCGAGGGCCCGCTGGTCGTACTGTTGCACGGCTTCCCCGAGTCGTGGTATTCGTGGCGCCACCAGCTCCCCGCTCTGGCTGCCGCCGGATATCGCGCCGTCGCTCCCGACCTGCGTGGGTACGGCCAGACTGACCGACCGATCGCGGCAGAGCAGTACTCTCAGCTGCACTTGGTCGGCGACGTCATCGGTCTGCTCGATGTGTTGGAGGAGCGGCAGGCGGTGCTGGTCGGCCACGACTTCGGCACCTCGGTGGCGTGGAACGCGGCCCTGATGCGTCCCGATCGGATTCGCGGTGTTGTCTCGCTGAGTGTTCCCTACCTGCCGCGGGGACCGGTCAGTGCGCTGACCGCGATGCGCGGAGCACTGGGGGACGGCTTCTACATGCAGTATCTGCAGCAGCCCGGCATCGCCGAGGCCGAGCTGGAGCAGAACGTGCGATCCTCCCTCCTCCGCATCTTCCACTGGGGATTCGGCAACTCACCACAGGCGGCGACACCCGTGATGCCGGTTGTACCGGCCAACGGGAAGCTGTTCGACCTCATGCCCGAGCGGGCGGCGCTGCCCGGTTGGCTGACCGAGACCGACCTCGACCACTACACGGCCGAGTTCAGCCGGACCGGCTTCACCGGAGGCCTGAACTGGTGGCGGACAATCGACCTGAGCTGGGAGCTGACCGCGCCCTGGCAGGGCGCACCGATGACGCCGCCGGCGACATACATCCATGGCGACCGAGACGGAAGCACTCAGCTCCCAGGGATGGATCAGCTCATTCCAAACCTGAAGTATCTGGTTCCCGGTTTGACGGGCACCACCGTGCTGCCCAACGTTGGTCACTGGACGCAGCAGGAGGCACCCGGGGAGGTTAACGCGGAGCTGCTGAAGTTCCTCGCCGGCCTGTAGCCAGCCTCGCAACGCGAGACCGATCCACGCTCTCCGGATCTGTGGTGCTGTAAGCCGCGGTCGCAGCTGAGTCATCAGGCAAGTCTGGAGAGCGTGCTGATCGCCGAAAATTCCGTTTCTCGAGGAATGGATCACATCTTGACTACAGAGGCATCCGCACCGCAACGGTTCAGTAGCCGGCAACGATTGATCATGCTGGTCCTACTGGCCGCCGCCTTCGTATTCGCCGCCGACTATTCAATCCTCAACGTCGCACTGCCCGAGGTTGGTGCGGGCGTCGGGCTGGGACTTACCGGGCTGCCCTGGATCGTCTCCGCCTACACCCTGCCAGCAGCTGGCTTCATGCTTCTGTTCGGTCGAATGGCCGACCTGTTCGGCCGTCGTCGGCTGTTCCTGTCCGGCATCGTGCTACTCGCTGCCGCATCGCTGCTCGGCGGCTTCGCGACGAACCCCGAAATGCTGCTGGCCGCTCGGGCCCTGCAGGGTACTGCCACCGCCATGGCCGTGCCCGCGGCGTTGTCGCTGATCACCACTTCCTTTACCGAAGGCGGCATGCGCGAGCGAGCGCTCGGTCTCAACGGCGCCATTCTGTCTGGCGGCTTCACCGCCGGGGCGCTGCTCGGTGGCTCTCTCGTCAGCCTGCTGAGCTGGCGAGCCGCGTTCTTCGTCAACGTCCCCATCGCGGCAGCGATTCTGGTGGTCACTCCGATATTGATCAAGGAAAGCCGGATCCCTGACCGGGTGAAGCTTGACATCCCAGGCGCGGTAACGATGACCGGTGGTCTGCTGGCTGTCGTCTACGCCGTCATGGAGAAGAACATTGTCTGGGGCATCGTCGGTCTGCTGCTGCTGGTCGCGTTCTGGATCGTCGAGAGCCGGTCGTCCGCTCCCCTGGTACCAGTGCGCTTCCTCAAGCGGCCGACCGTCAAGTGGGGCAACTACGCCGGTCTGGTGATCTTCGCCATGGAGACCGGCATGATCTTTCTGATGACGCTCTACCTACAGAACGTCCTGGACTTCTCGCCGGTGACCACGGGGCTCGCCTTCGGCGTGCCGGGCCTTGCCGCGGTGGCGGCCGGGCCGATCGCCGGTCGCATCCTGGGGCGCTACGGTAGCCGCAACGTCCTTAGTATCGGGCTGGCCCTGCAGGGCCTTTTGATCCTGCCGCTGGCTTTCCTCGGCACCGACCGAATCGCTCTCGTGGTCCTGATCCCCGCGCTGTTCATCGGGTTCTTCGTCCACGTCACCTGTATCGTGTCGTACACGGTGGTCGGTACGTCCGGTCTACCGAACGAGGAGCAGGGCCTAGCCACCGGACTGACATCGATGACCCAGCAGGTAGCGCTTACCATCGGTGCTCCGATCATGGTCTCGATCGCGGCGACACAGAGCGTCGAATTGACTGGTATCCACCTAGCGTTGGGCGTAAACGTCGCCGTCACCCTGGTTAGTGTGGTCCTCATCTGGTTCGGACTACGCCCCCGGGGAGGTGGCAGCGAAGCTACTGTGGTGAACCCCGCCACGGAGCAGAACCCTAGTCAGCATCTGGCGGCGTCTGTGGACTGAGCTCACTGAGCGAAGCGCCGCCAGCAAGGCGTGTCGACTCGGCCAGCTACCGTGCGTGGCCGCGCGGCTGATGATGACAGCACCGTCACCAGACGACAAAGGAGATCTACAGTGATCACATCGAAGCTAAGTAGCATCTTGCTCGGCACCACCCGGCCAGATGAGCTCAAGGAGTGGTACCGCAAGGCACTTGCCCCGGACTACAACGGGGAGGGGCCGATCAACCTCGGCGGCTTCCTCCTGGTTATCGAGAACCGCGATGACGTCGACACAAAGAACAATGAACCCGGACGTATGATCCTCAACTTCCATGTGGATGACTTCGATGCCGTGGAGGCGCAGCTACAAGCTGCCGGTGTGGAATGGCTTTCCCCTGTGGCAGACCGTCCCTCCGGCCGGTTCGGGACGTTCAGCGACCCAGATGGCAACTACCTGCAGATCATCCAGTTCAAGTAGGCGACGAGCACGCTCCGTCGCTACTGACCGGTTCCCGGCCAGCGTTCCCCCCTCGCTGGCCGGGAACCCTTGCTTGCTGTCCGCACCAAACACAGCCTCCAACCTCTGCCTCGTCGCAGGCGAGCACTTCTTCGCTGCTCACTCCCGAGCCTGGTGAACCAGGATCGCCACCTGCACTCGGTTGGCGCAGTCCAGCTTCGCCATGATCCACCCGGTCCGGCGTCTGGGGTGGATCACCCTGCCCTGACCGTCCGGCGAGTGGCCGGCGCGCCGGCAGCCCGGCGAGTCGGGCTAGCCTGCGGTCATGGCGAGCGCTGAACTGGACGAGTTGATTGTCGAGGATGCCGAGGCACTACGCATGTGGTTGGCGACCAACCATGCCACGTCGCCGGGTGTCTGGCTCGCTCTGACCAAGAAGGGCGGCACCGCCACCACGCTGACGTGGCAGCAGGCGGTTGACGAAGCCCTGTGTTTCGGCTGGATTGACGGGCAGGGCCGGAAGCGGGATCGGGAAACATCCTGGATCCGGTATACCCCGCGCAGGCCCCGCAGTTCCTGGTCACAACGCAACGTCGGCCATGTGGCCCGGCTGGAGGCGCAGGGGCGAATGATGCCCTCCGGCCGAGTCGCGGTGGAGGCTGCCAAGGCAGATGGGCGGTGGGCGGCCGCCTATGCCCCGTCGTCGGAGGCCGAGGTGCCGGACGACCTACTCGCCGCCGTCACCGCCAACCCAGCCGCCCAAGCCATGTTCGACGTGCTCACCAGGACCAACCGGTTCGCTCTTATTCAACGCCTAGCTGCCGTCAAGCGGACGCAGACCCGCGAGCGCAAAATCGGCGAGTTCGTTGCCATGCTGGCCCGCCACGAGACGATCTACCCTCAGAAATCAAAGCCGCCAACCCCGCCACAATCGGCAACCTCATGACCCTCTGCACTGACCTGTTCCGTCCTGTTAGCGCTAGTCACCGGGCCGGGTCTCGGGCCGTACGGGAGAACGTGCGGTGCTGAAGCGGGCCGCGACTGTCGCCACGGCGGCGCGTAGTTCAGGGCCTTCCTCGACTGAAAAGTCAAAGGGGACAGCGGCCAGCCACTCCTGGGCGTACATCGTGGGGTTTCGGGTGCTGCCGACCAGGATGCAGCGGTCGCCGTCCGGCTCGAGGCGGCCCATCGGCGGCCGGATCCACGGTGCCACCTGCTCCCGTGACGCGTGGAACACCACACGGGTGGGGTACTCCCAGCCCGTGCCGAGACTCTCCTCAAGCACGGCGACTGGATCCAGGTCGTCGGGCGGCGTGTAGCTGTGCGGCAACTGTCGCACGGCCAAGATCCGATCGTTACGGTACGTACGAATCGCGCCCGCGCGATGTGAGTGACCCAGCAGGTACCAACGTCCGTGCCGTACGACGACTGCCCACGGGTCGACCTCAGCGTCCCGCTCCTCGCCGCTCTCGCCGCCGTAGGTGACCAGGACGCGGCGTCGGTCGGCAACGGCGGCGGCCAGGGCGCTGGTGGTGGAACCTGACGACCGCCGTCCACCAACCCGAATATCGACCTCAATTTCGACGACGCCAGGGCCATCACCGAGCCGGATCAGAATGCCGCGGCGGGTCGGGACGGCCAGCGAGGCGAACACCTGGTCCAGGACATGTTGGTGAACCATTCAGTTCACCTTATGGAACACTGAACCCCTGAGTTCAATGAATGCTGTACCGGTATTCGTCAGTGCGCGTACGGAGTCGATCGTGTCGCTGGACGTGCCGACGCGTCGAGCACCCCACCGCCGGGTAGGGCAACGGCGGCGACACTCACGGTGGTCACGATTGAGGCGGCGTTGAGCGGGAACTCGCCGTACGAGCTGTGAAGTCTGCCGCGAACAAGGGTCGGGAGCGTGACTCAAGCCGACCGAACCGGAGAGACGGTGAGCGATATGTGGCGAATCGGGAAACAGTTCACGTTCAGTGCTGCGCACTGCCTACCGGGGCTACCCGAGGGTCACAAGTGCGGTCGCCTGCACGGGCACACCTACACCGTTGAGATCATACTCGAGGATGACTCACTGACTGGGCCCGGATTTGTTACCGACTTCGGCAACCTGGATCCATTCAAACAGTACATCAAAAGCAATTTCGATCATCGATACCTAAATGAAGTGCTGGGTGAAGATGTACCACCAACCAGTGAGCAGTTGGCGCGTCATCTGGCGCGATGGCTGGAAGATCACCTGACGGATTCAGTAGGGGGTCGACTGACGGCTGTCCGAGTTTCGGAGACGCCCAGCAGCTGGGCTGAGTACGTCCTGGATCGGAAGTAGGCACCGCCGCTAGCAGGGTCAATGCGCGACGAGCACGGCACGGCGCAGCGCCGGGCTCGACAGAGCGGCGAACCCGGCGGTGAGCGCGCCCCCGGTCAGCACGGCGAGTGGGCCAACGAGCAGGCCAGCGCGGGGAAGACGGCCGAGCGGGGACACCGCCACTGTTGCCAGGCAGCACCGCGCAGCGCAGCGTGTCGCTGCCGAGCAGCAGCCGCCGCGCACCCCATCGGTCCACCACCGCCCCGCCCAGCAGGAGTAGCACCAGCCGGGACACCGACGCGGTGGCCAAGACCAATCCGGCCCCACTGGCGCCGGCAACCTGGGCAACGGTCCAGGCCAACGCCACGAAATAGACCTGATCACCCACCAGCGACACGTCGAACCCAGCGAGCCAGCGCAGCCACCGTCCTACGAGCGGGCGGCACCACGGGCCAGGCGCTGAAAGAAGTACACGCGGCCCGCCGTGGCACGATCCGTCCGGACTGCCATCTCCCCTGTCTGGACCATGCCCGGCGCCGAAGCCACGACCGGCCGTCTCACCAGCGAAGCTCAGCGCATCATCGACGACGCACGGATGTCGATCGTCTGCTCTAGCTTCAACTTCACGCCGCACTCAAGCATGTGGACTGCCCTCAGGAGCGCAGCAGTGCGACCGGGCCTGAGCGTCATGGTGTACCTCGGCGCCCACGCCGGCTCCCCGACGGCCGTCGCGGCCCAGCTACCGAAGGCGACCGTACTCCGGACGCTGACCTCGCCCGGAGGCCACCATCCGCTGGTCAGCCACGCCAAGTTCATCGTCGTCGACCGCATGATCACGCTGCTTACCCGCGTGAACTTCTCCTACAGCGCCGAGAACACCGACATCGAACTGGGGCTGCTGGTGCACGACGCCAACCTCGCCGCGTCGATCGAAGCCCTCATGCGGAGCAAGCACGGGGTGCTCTACGAGCACGTGACCTGACCGGGGTCCCGAGTGTTCTTCGCTCGCTGTCGGATGGCAAGCTCGTGTCCCGTGACCGATGAATTCGCGAAGGGACTGCCGGCACGGCAAGCTCCGGTTGATTCGCCCGGCGCCGTGCAAGCTCAATGGACTGTCCGAGTACGACCTCGGCCGTCGCACAATGGGAATGCCGTGCGAGACGCTGATCTCGTCGAGGCTCGCCCATGAGGGCGGTCGTCGTCGCGGCTGCGGTCGCGTTCATCATTTCCCTGTTCGGCACGCCGGTGGCGATCCGAGTATTCACCGCGCTCAAGGCCGGACAGCCGATCCGCTCCCTCGGCCTCGCCTCGAACGAGGGCAAGAAGGGCACCCCGGCGATGGGTGGCGTCGTGTTCATCGTGGCGACGGTCATCGCCTACGTCGCCGGGCATCTAGCACTGGTCACGCTGCCCGAGGGGCAAATCGCGCAGGTGAAGCCGACCATGACGGCCCTCGTCCTGCTCGGCCTCTTCGTCTTCTGCGGCGCGCTCGGCTTCGTCGACGACTTCATCAAGGTCCGCCAGCGCAACTCCGACGGCCTGTCCGCCAGGGGTAAACTGCTCGGCCAGGCGATCATCGGCACCGGATTTGGCGTCGCCGCGCTCTACGTGGCGAGCTCGAACGGCGAGACCGTGGCCAGCGAGCACATCTCATTCGTCCGAGACATTAGCTGGCTCGACGTCGGCAAGGTTGGCTCGGTGATGGTGTTCGTATTCGTGATCACGGCGATGTCGAACGGCGTGAATCTCACTGACGGCCTCGACGGCCTGGCCACCGGCGTGTCCGCCCTGGTGCTTGGCGCATACGCGCTGATCGGGTTCTGGCAGTACCGGCACTGGTGCGCCGACGAGGCGTACGTCCGGACGAACGACTACTGCTACCAGGTCCGTGATCCGCTAGAAATAGCCATGATCGCGGCTGCGGCCGCCGCCGCCTGCGTGGGCTTTCTGTGGTGGAACACGTCCCCGGCGCGGATCTTCATGGGCGACGTCGGCGCGCTCGGGCTCGGCGCCCTGATCGGCGGACTCGCGGTGGCAACCCGCACCACGCTGCTGTCGATCCTGATCGGCGGTCTCTTCGTCATCATCACCGTCACCTGGGTGATCCAGATTGTCTCGTTCCGCACCACCGGGAAGCGGGTCTTCCGGATGGTGCCGCTGCACCACCACTTCGAACTGGGCGGCTGGAGCGAAGTCAACATTGTGGTCCGGTTCTGGACCGTGGCCGGTGTCTGCCTGGCGATGGGCCTAGGAGTATTCTACTCGGACTACCTGGCGGCCGTTGGCTAAAGCCATGCGACCTCATCCAAATACACCCTGAACTGGGACACTCGTACACCTGGGCGAGGTGACCCTACCCCGGGTACAGCTCATCGTGACGCCCCGCAGCGCCTGCACCTGGTTGCCGCCACGCCCGTACGTCCTGCGCACGTCGTCCAGCCGTACCGCGTCGACGCCGTCGACCGACGTCCGCCGGTCCTGATTCCTGTTCACCTCATGCTCCCCGCAGCAAACGCCGCCGATCGGCGGTGGGTACGTGTGCACGGTGTGGATCGAGCGGCCGCCACGCCATGGAGCTAGTGACCCGGCGTGGTGGGTCTGGTCGGCTCGCTGGGCGGCAGCCGCTCCAACTCGGCCCCGATCAGCCGGATTACGTCGCCGACATGGTCGTTGAGATAAAAGTGCCCGCCGGGGTACACCCGAACGTCGCAGTCAGCGGTGGTGTGCCGACACCAGTCGTGCGCCTCGTCCAGGGTGGTCAACGGGTCGGCGTCGCCGGTGAGCACGGTGATCGGGGCGTCCAGCCGCTGATCCGGGTCAGCTCGGTAGGTCTCCACCGCCTTGTAGTCCCCCCGCACCGCGGGCAGGATCATCGGTAGCAGCTCCGGGTCGGCCAGCAGCCGCGGGTCCGAGCCACTGAGCCGGGCCAGTTCCCGCAGCACCCCGGCGTCGTCCTGGGTGTGCACGTACCGCTCGGCACGGACCCGGGACGGAGCCCGGCGGCCGGAGACGAACAGTCGCCGCGGCGCCCGGCCCGTCCGCAGTTGCAGGCGCAGCCCCACTTCGTAGGCGAGCACCGCGCCCATGCTGTGGCCGAAGAGCGCCACCGGCCGGTCCAGCCACGGCCGCAGCGCGTTGAACACCCCGTCGGCGAGGTCGGTGACCGAATCCAGCACCGGCTCATGCTGGCGGTCCTGCCGGCCCGGGTACTGGATCGCCAGCACGTCAACGGAGGGTGAGAGGGCCTTGGAGACCGGAAACAGGTAGCTGGCCGAACCGCCGGCGTGCGGCAGCGCCACCAGCCGGATCGCGCTGGACGGCGCCGGATGGAATCGCCGTACCCAGAGGTCGCTCTCAAACGTTGCCGTCATCACTGGTCCCTTGCGGATCGGCGCTGCGGATATCCCCGCAGCGGGAGGTTTGGAGCGAGATACTTCCGTGCCGACGCGACCGCCGAGTCGGCGTCCAGCAGAACGCCTCGGCGTACCCGTGGGCGGGCGCGGGGCGAGGTCAACCGGGTCGATGCCTCCGGCCACGCACGGTCAGGTCCATGCTGATGATCAGTGTCACCATGACGAGTACCGCGAGCCCGGTCCACTCGCGGCGACCAGCCTTCGCCTGCGCCGTAGCCATGGCCGAAAGCTACCCCACACGTTATGCCACTCCTATCCCAGTAGCCACGTCTTGCAGCGACTCCCAAACGGCGGCCGAAGCGAGGCGAGACTCGGTCCCGGCGGCCGGCGGCGCGAATGCAACCAGTTCTCGGTGATGCCGGCGGCATCACCGAGAACTGGTTCTTCAGTCCCAGGCTGGGCGGCCAGCCCACCTTTCGGCCCCTGCTCAAGCGCTCCTCCCGGCTGCGCGCTCGTCGTCACTCAGCAGCCGGGCTGCGCTGGTGACCTGTCGGCGGATGATCTGTTCCACGCGGACGTCATCGCTGTCATTGGCGGCGCCAGTGGCTTGGCGTAGAAACCATGCGGTGCTCCAGAGGCGGTGCCAGCCCAGTGCCCAGACACCGGCGGGTCGTCCGCCGCGAGGGTCGAGCACACGTGGGTCACCACCCGCGTTGATGTAGGCGTGGAGCTGGCTGTCGATTCGGGCGGGATCGGATGGCTGTCGGGTTCCTTGCCAGGCCGCGAGGTCGAAGATGCCTGGTCCGACAAAGGCCATGGCGAAGTCAATCACGCGTAGGCCGGCACTCCCGATGTGCAGCGCGGTGGGGTGGAACTCGCCGTGCACGACGCCGAACGGCGGGGTTTCGGCACCGGCCGCCAGGCGTGGGGCATCCCTAGCGAGAAGTTCCAGGGGCCGCAGGAGGTCCACAGCGGTGGCGAACCGGCCACCGGCGCGCAATCCGGTCAGCAGTGCGACCGCACTGGACGGGATGTCTGCGAGTTGGGCTTCGCCCCACACGGGCAGGCCACCGGGCTCGATCGTCGATTGATGCAAGGCTACGGCAGCTGCGGCACCGTCGATGTCATTGGGCTCGCGGACGGGCTCTCCGAGATCTTCCACGATCATGATCAGCCGGTTGTTGTGGATTGTTGCGGCGTGTACGGCGGGCACGGGCACACCGGCGTGGGCTGCGGCCGTCAGTACCTGGGCCTCCCCCATGTACGGCGCCATGGCGTATTTGACGATCACGGTGTGGCCGTCGACCAAGGTGAGCCGTTGCACTCCGGACAGTTCCCATACCCGGATAGCCGCACGCATGGTGGGGATGGCGAGGCCGGCACGCTGACACAGGTCCTCGCAGACCGCGTCGAGCTGGGGCGCATTGAGTGGGCTCATGGCCTGGGGACCGTCGCCGTTGCCTGGGCCAGGTGGGCCAGGGCATCGTCGAGGGCCAAGCTGAGGGTTGTGGGCACGGCGCCGATGCTCGTGTGCTGGTAGGTGTGGAAGAAGGCGAGCAGGTCAAGCAGCGGGCGGCGGCGGGCGAAGAATGCCGTGACATCGCCGAATAGGTCGGCTCGGCGCAGCAGCGACCGCAGCGCCACGATGTCTGCTGTTGACAGCAGCATGAGGTGGCTGTCAGCGAGGTCGGGGATGAACGGCGTTCCACGGTCCATGGCGTCGTGCTCGGACTGCATGCCCCGAATCAGTCGGCGGACCTCCGGGCTGAACCGGTACTCAAGGAATTGGTCGAGCTTAAGGGACATGGGCGCGAATTCGGGCGCGTCATGTAGCAGCGCGGCGGCCACGACATCGACATCCACGTCAGGTCGGTGTTCGCCGACAGTGACGGCGACTCTGGCGGCGTGGGTGAGTGCAGGCCGGTCGTCGATCGTGCACCCCGCGCACCATTGCTTGGCCACGGCCAGGGCGTTCTGATCGGCGCCCGGGGCGGCGCGAGAATCGTCATCGCCAATACCTCCTGTTCAGCCCGCACGATGTGGGAGTGGAGTGGGACGGTCCGCTGGAGCGCTGGTGCGAGGAGACGTGCGGGATCTGCCCCGCGCAGACGCTCGCGCCCGGTCGGTTCCATGTCGTCGCCCGGCCGGCGACCGAGTTGGCGTTCAATCGGCAGCTCGGCTGGCGGGCAACCCCGTCGGGGACCCCGGTGTGCGTGCACCCGTACCGGGTGGGGATGCCGCCTGGGGCGTACGCGTCGGCTGGTGAGCGGGTGCCCGACCTGGCGAATTTGCACGTCTTTGAGCCACCGGAGGAAGCGCTGGTGCTGCCCGATTCGCTGGATGATCTGAGTGCGTGGGTGGTGGCGCATCTGCGGAGTACCGATCCGGATCGGATCTTCAGGACGGTGGCTCGGCTGGAGCGGGCTGCTGGGGAAAGGTTCGCACCCGGCGAGGTTGTGAAGATCCTGCGCCGGGTGCTGTCGGTCGAAATGGCCAGGGTCTAGACGGCCGCCGGCTTGGGGTCATCGGTGAACATGGTGTCGAAGTCGATGTCGTGTGACCGGCCGCCCGCCGTGATGCCGACGGCGCCGTACAGCTCGTTGAGGTGAGCGATGCGCCGGTTGGTCTCGCGGGAGTCGAGCCAGTAGCGCAGCGGCTGCTCGCCCCAGCCGGCCGCGGCGTAGTACACGTCGGTGACGCAGCCACGGGTGTAAGTGAAGTCCTCCAGGTCGGTGTCGTGCGGGAACAACACCCCGAGATCGCGCTCGATCCACGACATGACGGTGTGCTGGGCCAGGACGGCGTGGAGCATGTCGTCGACAGGCAGCGGCAGCAACAGTTCGGCGGCCTGCTCGTCGCCGCCCGACAGCTCGAACACGGCAGCCTTGAGTGCGAGCGCCCGCATGGCCTCGACCAGCAGCGGCTGCCCGTCCGAGTCCAGGTTGAACCGGCTGACCGAGGGCATGCCCGTGTACGTCGCCCAGCACGGGCTGTACTTCATGCTGCTGGTCGTGAACCGCTCCCAAAGATCATGAGCCTGCATCTGGCTCAGGATCTCTGCGGCGCGGGTACCAACGGCCGCGGGATCGAGTGTGCGCTCCATGACTACTCCTTCGCGTTCGCCAACGGGTCCGGGTGCAGCGGCCTGGAGGCTTGTGTCACGGACCGCCACGTCCCGTACCCCGACCGTAAATCCATCGATCGGTATGGCCGGTGCCAACTGGCACCACAGCGTCTACCCTGGTAGCAGGCCATAGCCGATGAAGTCGATCATCCACAGGGGAGGCAATGGGCCCATCCGCCGCCGGCGGCGACTGGTTCGGTAGACGTACGCCATGCTTGGTTCGGACTGGGAAGGATGAAGTGGTTATGACAGGCCCTGACCCGCGCATGCCCCGACCGCGCCGCCGCCCGGTCCGGCCCTCCGCCGACCGGGTCCACCGCCTGACCGAACTCGGGGATTGGCACCGCGAATGGGTGGCACGTCACGCCGACACAGCGGCGTTTCACCCCGACGAGCATCCGACACCGGGCAGCGACTACAACCTGCACCATGTTGACCTCGACGCCCCGTCGGCTGCCCAGGACGAATTCCACGCCCGGGCCCGGCAGATCATGGGCCTGGACTGATCTACGCCTAATCAGCGACCCAACCCCTGTCACCACCACGGTTAACCCGGGTGGCTGCCGAGGGCTGCTCGCCGAGGCTGGGCTTCCTCCTCGGCACACCGGCCGTAAGGTGAATACCTCATTGAGGGTGTTTCTCCACCAATACTGCCGATAGCTGACGGAAAATTGCACCTGCCCTATTGACGGTCTTCGCCGGCGTGGAGGTAGGAACAGTGGGGAGACTCTGCCGATGGGCAGGCGATGGCGCCGGCCGAGCAGGCCGGACGATCAGCGGCTGGTTCCTTCTGGTCTCAGCGGTGATGCTCACGCAGGCGGTCACCATGTGGCCAGCCGTCGCGCAGGACACGCCAGCACCGTCCGTTGCCGCCTCGAACACCATCCTCGCCTGGGGCAGTAACTTCTTCGGCGAACTGGGCAACGGGACCACCACCAACAGCAGCACACCTGTCGCCGTCAGCCTGCCCGCAGACGCCACTGCCGTCGCCGCCGGTGACGCCCACAGTGTGGCCTTGACCGCCGCCGGCACCGTCCTTGCTTGGGGCGACAACTCGCGCGGTCAGTTGGGTGATGGGACTGGCGCTGACAGCTTGACGCCGGTTGCGGTCACCCTGCCTGCAGGGGTAGCGGTCTCCGCTGTCGCCGCTGGCCGCCAGCATAGTGTGGCGTTGACTTCTGCCGGCACTGTGCTGGCATGGGGCGAAAACTCCTTTGGTCAGTTGGGTGATGGGACTCTCGCTGACCGCAGTACGCCGGTCGCGGTCGCTCTGCCGCCCAGCACCACGGTGACCGCCGTCGCTGCCGGCG
>NZ_KI911471.1:241225-248429 GCF_000514815.1 Salinispora fenicalii | reverse complement strand
TCAACGTCAACCTGCCACCGGCAACCATCATCACGGCCATCGCCGCCGGCGACAACCACAGCCTGGCCCTGACCGCACCACCAACCTCCACCACCACCCTGCACGTCACCCCCACCAACCCGACACCGGATCAGGACATCACCCTCACCGCCACCGTCACCTGCAACATCGACACCCCCACCGGAACCATCACCTTCNACACCAACACCACCACCCTCGCCACCGTCCCCCTCACCACCAGCGGCACCGCCACNCACACCACCACACTCCCTCCCGGCACCCACCACCTCACCGCCGGCTACACCAGCACCAACACCTGCCCCGACAGCCAATCCCCACCCACCACCATCACCATCGCCGCACCACCCGACGAACCCGACCTACCCATCACCGGCCCCAACCTNACCACCACCACCGGCACCGCCGCCCTCTCCATCCTGGCCGGCGCCATCCTCAGCTACGCCGCACGCCGACGCCCACCACACCACCCCGAATAGCACTAAAGTGCCACCAGTCCACACTGTCTCTTGCCCGACCTGCGGGGAGCTGATCGAAGCCATTCGCCCTGGCAGCCGTCCCCGTCGCCCTAGCGATCTGGGGACGGGGCCACGTGAAGCCATGACGGACCTCGCGACGCGGTCACCCCTCGTATCGGCTAAAGCCGCAGGTAGTGAGCCTGGCGGCGAGACCGGGGCGAGTAGCCTCTCGCTCCGGGCGAACGATGACGCCGCCACTCCCAGCCCTGACCGCCCAACAACGCCCTGCCGTCGGGATCCACCTGGACAGCGGAAAGTGGGCCAGCAGCACTGATCCGATAGAGACAGGTCTTTGTGGCTGCCAGGCCTGTCGGGGTCGGCATTGAACTCCATCAGTAGACGACGTAAAGTATCGATCTACTTCCATTGAGTTAGCTCCCCGACCGCACCGCTACCAGGTTGATCGGATGAGCGAGGTGGCCTCGACATGGACACCGGCAGACACAACCCCGGTTGCGCGACAGCCCGAGGACACCGGTGCCTCTGCACCGAGTGCGGCGGCTCACAGCATGGTGTGCAGGGCTGGCTCGACCACGCCGGCCACGATCACGCGAGCCGTCGCAGGAAAAGAGGGCGGTACGAGAGCAGACTGGCCTGGACGAAGCATCGCCCACGACGCCTGAAGAGAACTCGCGCCAACCAGGAGATCACCACCGACCTTGCCCGCGCGGACATTGCGGACTGGCTTTCCACCCCACCCCCGTCACCGTTTCTGTCTCCGTCTCCGGGACCCGAAGTCGGCGAGCCCTACCCGTCGCCCACCGAACAGGTGACAGCGCTTGCCGAAGAGATGACCCGCGGAGCCTGGCGGGACATCACCATGGAACTCGACCGCGCCGCTCCGAACACCACCCTGGTCAAGCGTGACCTCACCCAACACGGCTGGTGCGACCTGTTCATCGCCTTGGCCCAGGCGATCGAGGTGACCCGGCGCGGCTTCGACCGCATCCCCCACAAGGTCAAAGAACTGATTCTGGGTTCACCGCTGCAAGTAGACCGCCCGCACGTCACCGAGGCCGTCGTCACCCTGATCGTCGACAAGGCGTGGCAGGGTTTCCAGGCCGCAGCGTTCGCGGGCGCTCCACTGCTCGACCTCATCTCCCACGAAGAAGCCTTACGAGCGCTACGAATACTCGCCGTGTTCATCTGCCCCGCACCAGCACAACACCCCGCAGTACGGCAACACGCGCTGAAGCCACTCGGAGAAGACACCACCAAGATCCTTAGCGACCAGACCACCGCCCGGCTTGCCGACCTCTTCACCGACTGGCGACCCGACGGCGCCACGCCGCCAACCGGATAGCATCGCCAAGCCCTGCCCTACCAGTACGCCGCCTTCGCCGCCGCGGGGCCGACGTCGGCGAGCGCGTGGACCCGACGGCCGCGTACGACCGCTGGCTCAAGCTCGGTCTCGACCGCTGGCTCGCGGTGATGCTCATGCACACCCGGCCCAGAGCTGGCAGCACTGGTGGGCTCCACCGCTGCCGGATCAGGGAAGGGGGTCGACGGCGTGCAGCATGGCCAGTAGACCGTCGATCGCCCCCCACTCGTTTGGGATGGGGTCCGGCGAGAAGTGCATCATCTTGTTGCGGATGTCGGCGACGTCCTTGATCTGCTGAACGAACTGGGCGTGGTCGAGCGGCCAGTCGAGGAGCAGGAATTCCTCTTCGCCCTTGAGGACGTGAACATAGGCTCCGAAGGTCAAGCTGTCGGCGTCCTTGTGTCTCTTGTTCGTGGCGGCCTCGATGATGTCCGCGGCGATCTTGGACTTCACCCTACGGTGTAGCCGACGCTCACATTCCTCAATCATGGTGAATGGTCTGGCGATCTCACCAAATCGGTTAGTCAGGTCGGCAGCTGTGATGATCCCAGCGATCGTCTTCCCGTCTCTCGACCGGATGAAGATGAAGCCGCGACCAGAGATCTCATCGATGCGCGGCAACACTAGCTCGTCGTAGGCGGCGTCTGGCACGGTCTGCTTCGCTTGATCGACTGTCGGCACTGCCTGATGCGCCATCTGCGCCTTTGCGATCGACTCCCAGCTGATGGCCCCTTTGAAAGTGCCGTCATCGTCGATCACCGCGAGCTGCGAGTAGTTGTAGCGCAGCATCAGCGTTCTAGCCAACACAGTCGAATCCGTGGGTCGCACCGATACCACTGCGGTGTCCGTCCGCAGCAGGTTGCCGAACCGCAGCGCGAACGGCTTGTCCGGCACGAGCTCGTCATCGGCAGGCTCATCAGACTCGGCTTGAGCACCACCCTCATCGTCGACCAGCTCTTCGGCTGCGGTCTCGTCTGTGGAGTCGTCAGCCTCGGCGCCAAACTTGAGGACACGGATACTGCTGTCGATCCAGCCCTCAGTAAAGGGCGGAACCGTGGTGAGACCGTTCTCGCTGAGGTCACGTTGAATGACGTCCACAGCGGAGCTTGTCCGTCGCGCGGCATCCCAGTAGCGCAGAAGCTCCCGGATGGTCAGCTCCAGGCCGTCCTCAGCTGCGACAGCACGGGCGATGAAGCCGTGCGGGGTCACCCACTCGTTGCTGGACTTTTCCTCAGCGGTGGGACCGGGGTCGGCACCGGTCTCGGCGAGTGCAGCGATCCGTCTCGCGGCTCCGTTACGTCGAAGCTGACAGATGGTCAGTAGTGAACCCATGCTATAGAGCAGATCCTGCCCGATGGCCGATCGCGGCAGCGCTCGTTGAATCCAGACGACCGGGCGTACGTGGCGCCGATCCGCTGCGGCATCCCGGCGGTATCGGTATCCACCAGCGATCCGGCCGATAGCGACGTGGTCCGGCACGGTCTTCAGGGGCAGCACTACGTAGTCGTCGACCGCCATGACCTGGATGAGACGCCACAGCTGCCCGGTCCAGTTCGCCACCACTGTTCGCGAGCGGTTCGGGTATGCCGCTCGAACAACCGCATGCAGCTCTCTGCGCGTCGCCACCTGGCTGAGGTCGCCCACTTCCGGCCATCCGGCAATGACGAGAGACTGCTCGAGGGCATCCGCCTCGCGCTCACCCTCGCGTCCTGCGCGGACCATCCACGCCGTCGTCATCGGCCCCCCAGATATCGTGCGAGACGTAGCAGTGGCGCCGAGCCAGCGGCACCAGGACAGCCTACGCAGGCTTTCAAACCACCCAGCGATCTTCAATCCTCTGTCGATACTGTCCCGAAATGGCCACTGGCGGCCGCGTGGTCATCGAGGCGCTACGCCGCTCGGCCCGGGCTCACCGCACGGTGCCGGCCGTGATGAAGACGTGACGGCATCGGTAGAGCGCCCCGTCACCACCGCCTCGTCGAACTGGCACCGGAACCGCTCGGCTGCCGCCACAGGCAGCGGGGCAAGGTGGACGGGGTCCCGAACGGGCGGCTCGCCCTGGTGTTCTCGCAGGGCCGTATCGACGGGATCATCGGTAGGAACGGGTGGCCATCAACCGTCCTCCGCTCCGATATCGGTCGATGAGTGCCAGGTGCCCGTCGTCGGCCAGGCCGAGGCTGCGCACGTGGAGGTCGCCGTGGAGCAGGGTGGGTGCGAGCCGACCAGCCTCGGCGATGAGCCGGTCGAGCGCGTCTAGGCAGGCGTGCAGCCGCCGGACCTGGCCGGGCGAGAACAGTCCAGCGAGCTGCGCGTCCCCACCGAGCAGGCTGAGGTTGCGGTGGGCCGCCGCCACGTGGTGCGCTTCCGCGGGGGTCCACCGGTGGTCGATGGCTTCTGCCGCGTCCCGCATGAAGATCCAGTCCCGGCAGTCGTACCGCACCGATCCCGCGTCGGGCGGGGTGCTCAGCTACGCGGGAATGACCTTCGGCATCGGGCTGGAGAAGAACCGGGCCTCCCGCTCGACGAGCGAGGGATCGTTCTGCTCCAGCAACGACTGGTTGCTGGGATCTTGGCGATCCACCGGGACGCACCGCCGTCGTTCAGGTCGGCGACGACCCTCAGCACGGTGGCCTGGCCCAGTCCTGACGAGCGGCACACCCCCTCAACCGAAGCCCTTCGCCTTCACAATGGTGGGTGCAGGCCGACTGTTCCCGATAGGTGGTGTTCACGTGGTCAAGGCGCGGCCAGCCGCAGGCGGCGGTCGGTGGGTAGAGATCTCACCGGAGCGGATTCGTGGTTGGCTCGACGGCTTCTACAGCCGCCACGACGGCGCCACCGAGCAAGGCCTCGTGCTGACCGGCCTGAACAACGGTGACACCGCCACGCTGTATCCGCCGCCGGGGCTCGCCGAGACGAAGGATGTCGACACGCTGCTGGCCGGCCTCATCCGACCGCCCCGGATCGCCGTACTGCTGGCCCGTAAGGGCGCAGTTGCCGCCGGCGTCGTGGACGGAACGACCATCACCGTCTCCAAGGTCGAGCGCTTCTACGTGCAGGGTCGCACCGCGGCCGGCGGTTCCTCGCAGCAGCGCTACGCACGTCGCCGCGCCAACCAGGCCCAGGCTGCTACTCAGCGGGCTGCGGACATCGCCGCGCGGACCATGCTGCCCTATGCACCCGGTGTTGTCGCCGACCCGCACGATGCAGTCAGGTCCCTGGTCTGTGGCGGCGACCGATCGATGATCGAGGCGATACTCAAAGACCGGCGTCTGTCGCCACTGGCACTGCTGCGTCATCCACACCTGTTTGAATCCGCCGAGCCCCGCCTGGCCGTCCTGGCAGATGCGGCGGTGGTGGCCAGACGAATCCGCGTCCATCTGATGCCATGACACGATCAGGTCCGGCTGATCGACGACGACCGCCCAGAATGATGCACGACGGCCCAACAGCGCCGGACCTGTACGCAATATCCCGCAACCCGCCCCACCCTGCGGCACGATCGGGTATCTGAGGTTCCCCGGTATCTCGGGAAACATCAGCACCTCCGCGTTATCGGGCCACCTCAAGACGGCGCCGAAGTTCCGGCGGACTGGTCGG
This sequence comes from Salinispora fenicalii, assembly GCF_000514815.1. Lineage (GTDB taxonomy): Bacteria > Actinomycetota > Actinomycetes > Mycobacteriales > Micromonosporaceae > Micromonospora > Micromonospora fenicalii. Next base: position 242,975 of record NZ_KI911471.1, on the reverse strand, counting down.
AGGTAGTCAGTCGCCGGCGCCGAGGGCGCAGCTCCTCGCTGCCCGCTACACCGCCGAGGAGGCACCATGTTGTGATCCTCGCCCGGCGCGAAGGCCGGGCGCAGCCTGCTGATCCCCGCCTCGGCCGTCGACTCAGCCACGGGGTTGCGATCCTCGCCCGGCGCGGAGGCCAGGCGCAGCTCCAGACTTTCCTCGTCCAACTGCACGTTGAGTAAGTTGCGATCCTCGCCCGGCGCGGAGGCCGGGTGCAGCATCTCGTCCAGACCGGCCCGCTGCTCATGCGCAAGTTGCGATCCTCGCCCGGCGCGGAGGCCGGGCGCAGCGGATCGACCGCCCCGAGTACAACGTCCAACCCCGGCCCGTTGCCATCCTCGCCCAGCGCGGAGGCCGGGCGCAGCGGGCCACGGACCGTCTGGCAACTCGTCAAGGCGGAGGTTGCGATCCTCGCCCGGCGCGGAGGCCGGGCGCAGCGGTCGCGCCGAAAGCCAGCCTGATCCGCACACCGAGCGTTGCGATCCTCGCCCGGCGCGGAGGCCGGGCGCAGCTGGTGTGCGCGAAGACCTACGACACAGCTGTACGGTTGCGATCCTCGCCCGGCGCGGAGGCCGGGCGCAGCGGTGCGCGCGGCGCCGAACTGTGCCGTGGAGTAGTCGAGGTTGCGATCCTCGCCCGGCGCGGAGGCCGGGCGCAGCTGGTGTGCGCGAAGACCTACGACACAGCTGTACGGTTGCGATCCTCGCCCGGCGCGGAGGCCGGGCGCAGCGGTGCGCGCGGCGCCGAACTGTGCCGTGGAGTAGTCGAGGTTGCGATCCTCGCCCGGCGCGGAGGCCGGGCGCAGCCTCCACGGCGGAGTGGCGGGCCGCGCGCACCGCCGACGTTGCGATCCTCGCCCGGCGCGGAGGCCGGGCGCAGCGTCGATGAGTTGTGTTTCGCCCCCACGTGGAACGAGGGTTGCGATCCTCGCCCGGCGCGGAGGCCGGGCGCAGCCGGGTGTACGGCGCCCCCGCACACAGCCGACGGAGGCGTTGCGATCCTCGCCAGGCGCGGAGGCCGGGCGCAGCGCGACCGAATGTACGAGACGATCGACGGCAACGCGACGTTGCGATCCTCGCCCGGCGCCGAGGCCGGGCGCAGCCTTCATCGATTCCTCGCTTTCGGATAGCGATGGGAGCCTGTTGCGATCCTCGCCCGGCGCGGAGGCCGGGCGCAGCACTCAGCTTGTGGCGGTTGGTGGGGTGGGGATTGAGGAGTTGCGATCCTCGCCCGGCGCGGAGGCCGGGCGCAGCGCCATCGGCGTCGATCTGCGGAGTAAGCAAACCAGGGTTGCGATCCTCGCCCCGCGCGGAGGCCGGGCGCAGCTCGGTGACGTAGACCGGCATGCCGCCGATCTGGCCGAGGTTGCGATCCTCGCCCGGCGCGGAGGCCGGGCGCAGCCTGCTGCGGGCGTCGGCTTAGTGCAGCACTCAGCCCCGGTTGCGATCCTCGCCCGGCGCGGAGGCCGGGCGCAGCCCATTTCAAGGATGAGGTTAGGTCTTATGGATTTTGTGGTTGCGATCCTCGCCCGGCGCGGAGGCCGGGCGCAGCACGTCACGCCCGGTTCGCTGCCGAACGGGTCGTACACGTTGCGATCCTCGCCCGGCGCGGAGGCCGGGCGCAGCGCCCTTCCGGGCCGCTTTTAATGCGATCTCAGGGTTCTGGTTGCGATCCTCGCCCGGCGCGGAGGCCGGGCGCAGCGCCACCCTCCGGCCGC
>NZ_KI911471.1:216321-240204 GCF_000514815.1 Salinispora fenicalii | reverse complement strand
GCTGCCGCAACGTTGGTTGCGATCCTCGCCCGGCGCGGAGGCCGGGCGCAGCGGTTCGTGAGCAGCAGGAATAGGATTTCGTTGATGCATAGTTGGATCAACTACGGCCCGATTTGTTCAATTAATCCTTATTTTTGGGTTCGGAACCTCCTGGGCTTCTCGCGTTAGCTTGGGGTTCCTAGATCACCAATGCCCCCCGTGGGTCGGTCTGGCGCGGCTTGCCGAGGTGTTCGACATCGTCGAGGGCATGGGCTGGTAACCGGTAGATGCGGATGCTGTCCTGGGTTGGGTTGATCGCTTCTTGGAGGGCGCTAACAAGGCGTACTTTGTCGGGTTCGCGGCAGACGACCTCGAATACGGACTTCTGTACGCGGTGGCCGTACGCTTCGCAGACTTTGGCGACCTTGCGTAGTCGGCGTTGCCCTTCGGGGGTGGCTGTTTCGACGTCGTAGGTGATGAGGAGGTCCATGAGTCAGTTCACCGTCCATGGCTGATATGAGGGCAGGTCTCCACGGAGGTGGCGTGCGAGCAGCCGGGCCTGCACGAGTGGCAGCAGCGCGGCGGGCACCTCCCGGTGAAGTTGCGCGTGGGGCCAGTTGCGCTGTCTGCTTTGCTGCCAGGCGGTCAGCACGGTCTTTCGTCCGCTGTCGGTGAGCCGGTAGGCCTTGTTTGGTAGTTCTTCGAAGTCAGTTGCGGTCAGCTCTCGCCGGTTGAGCATGGTGAGTGCGAGCCGGTCGGCCAGGAGGGGCCGGAACTCTTCCATCAGATCGAGGGCAAGAGCTGGTTTGCCTGGCCGGACGGCGTGTAGGAAGCCGATGTAGGGGTCGAGTCCGACTTGGTCGAGGGCGCCCTGTACGGCAACGCGAAGCATGCCGTACAGGAAGGAGAGAAGGCAGTTCAGCGGGTCGGTGGGTGGTCGTTTGTTTCGCCCGGAGGCTTTCCAGTCCTTGCTTTCGGTCAGTAGGTAGGGCATGGCGGCGAAGTAGTCGCGGGCGGCGATGCCTTCGACGCCGAGCACCTCGTTGTTGCTGGCTGCGGTGGCGAGCAGGGCGAGTCGCGCGGCCAGCAGTTCGGCGCTTGCCCGCAACGCGGTCTGGCGGTGGCCGCTGGTGTCCCGGGCGGCGCGGAGCAACACTTGTCGCGAATTGTGTATTTTGCCGGCGACAGTGGCGATCGCGATTGGCAGTTGTTGTTCCAGTGCGTCGGCAGCCCGGTGTTGGGCTTGGCGGAGTAGCGGGTTGCCGTGGGTGGGGCCGACGAGGCTGGCCCGAAACCGTCCGCTTCCGGTGAGCCAGCTGACGGGGCGGCCGTCGTCGGCGCATCGCAGCAGCAGGTCGTCGCTGGGCGTGACGCCGGTGAACAGGACCAGGTGGTCGAGACGGACGAGTGGTAGCAGCCGGCGTCCGGGCTGGTCGGGGTGGTACACCCGGACGGTGTCGCCGTCGAGGTGCAGGCTGGTGCCGGGGGTCTGCACGTAGAGGGTATTGAGCAACTCAGTCACGCCACTGTCCCAATGGTCGTGGGGCCAACAAGTCGTGTGTGGTCTGCTGCCGGCCGTCGGTCAACTCGGGTAGGCAGTCCTCCCGGAGCGAGCATCGTCGGCAGCGGGCGTCGTTGCGGGCTGTCGGCAACGCCGGGGTGTCCAGCAGCCGGCGCACCGCGTCGGCCGCCGCCATGACCCGGTCGAGCAGGTCGGCGTCGATGGGTACGGCGTGTCGGCGCCGTTCAGCAACCGAATAGATGTAGCCGGTGGGCACCTCGAAGCCGGCTTCGAGGAGGCAGAGTGCCTGCCCGGCGAGCTGCAGTTCGGCGGGCCCGTCGGCCTTGTAGCGTCCGACCTTGTATTCGACGGGGGTGGCGGTGCCCTCTTCGAACTCGACGATGTCGCAGATGCCGCGCAGGCCGTAGGTGTGGCTCCATACAGGGAGCGACCGGATTACGGTGAGGCCCCGGCGACGCCGGAGGCCGGGCAAGTCGACGGTGGTGTGGCTGAGATCGCCGCGTACCGTCTCGACGTTTTCCGACCAGACGCCCTCGATGTGAATCAGCGCCGTCTGCCGGTGGCAGTAGGCGTAGTGCTCCAGCGCGGACAGCGGCACCTCCCGCAGGTCGGTGTCGCTGTCCGCCGGGTGGCCGCCGGTCACGGCCAGAGGTCAACCAGCTTGGTCAACTCAACACCATCCGGTAGGCCCGACTCGTCAACGGCACGGGTGTAGTCGGTGTGGGCGCGCGGCGCCTTGTCAACGTTGTGCCGCTCAAGCGTGATGCGCTGGGTGAGTGCCGCCGCGGGCGCGGCCCCCAGCCCGTCCGGGTGGCTGAACACGTAGAGCCCGCACAGCTTCATCTCACCCCGGGTGGCGGCCCGGTCATGATCAAACATGACCATGATGGCCTGCCACAACGCGGCCAGGTCGTCACTGGTCACGCCGGTCTTCGCGGCGCGGGGCGCGGAGTAGAACGCGTGCGCCCGATATAGGCCGTACGGGACAGTCCACTTGGAGCCGATCTCGGTGCTCTCCCCCTTGTCGATGTCCTCCTGGCGAGTCTGGGTAACCCGAGTGATGGTGTGGTCGGTGGGCAGGATCGGGTCGATGCTGCGGGCGAAGGTGAGCTGGAGCGGGCCGCGGACCTGGCCGGCACCACCGCCCTTACCGGTGCTGAGCACACCGCCGAACATCCGGATGTCGAAATAGTGGTCGCACATCCACCGTTGCGCCTCGTTGGCCTTGCCCGGGTTGGCCTTCAACGCCGCATCGATCCGGGTGTTCAGGGCGAAGCCGGCCTCGACGAAGATGCCGTAGCGCGGGTTGTCGCCTCGCACCAGCGACACCGTGTCACGGATCTTGCGTTTGATCGCGACGTCGGTGACCAGGCCCTGCCCGCTCTCGTCGTCGGTACGCGGCTGGTTACCGGCGTCCGGGTCACCGTTGGGGTTACCGTCGCTGACATCGAACAGCAGGACGGCGTCGTGGCGGCGGGTCGGGTCGAGGTGTGCGGCGGTCATGCGTCGTCTCCTTCGTCGTCGGCGGTCGGCGTCGCGTCGTTGCTGCCCGAGGGAAGGTCAGTCTTCTTCTTGTTCGCGGCGGCCGCCATTCGTTCGGCCCGCAGCTCGGCGCGCTGCTGGTGGTAGCCGAGGATGAACTGGGCCTTGTCGGTTAGCACCGCACCGTTGGGGATCGCGTCGAGCTGGACAAACAGGTCGTCGAGTCGACGTTCGTACGCCTCGGACCAATTCGGCCGGCGCAGGGGCCCACGGAGCCGTTTGAGCCACGCCTGCACGTTACGGCGGCCGGAGACGATGACGACCTGCGGGTTGTCGATGGCCCGGCCGAAATAGCGCTCGGCGAAGGTGGTGTTCAGCTTCTGGTCGGCGACCCGGAACACGGTCCGTTGCAGGTCGTCCATGACAGCGAAGATGCGACCGGACACGTACGCCGGCTGCTTGTGCTCCACATTCAAGGTTGGGGTCAGCCTCTCTCGGTCATGCTGGGGCAAACTCGGATGGCGGCGCAGGGCGAGCCGGATCAGTGCTGCTCGGGCCGCGTCGAGCCGGCCATCGATCCGGATCCGGTGGATGACATGGTTGAGCAGCTTCGGCGGCAACGGCCGCTTGAGCAGCGCGGCGCCGAGCAGCCGGTGAAACACGTCAGGCGGTCGATGCTCGCCGGACGCACCGAACTTCGTCCAGGTCCCGGGGCCGCCGTTGCGCCCGGCCTCGAACCGCCCGGCCACTCGCGCCAACTGAGAGACCTTGACCTCCACCACCTCACCGGTCCAGGCGTCGATGATCCGGTGGTCGTCGAACCAGACCCGGACGTTGTTCTTCACCTGGCGGACCGGCTGCTCCACCCAGTCCCGGACGACGACCCGGGCGACGTTGCCACCTACCGTCACCGAGCAGTACCGGGACACGTCCTCTACCGTCACTTCCCTGCCGTCGGCGGGAGCCGCGATCAGGTTTCGAATCTGGGTCGGGTCCAGCTGTTCAACCGTCGCCCACGGGTCGAAGGTTGACCCGCCCAGCACCCACCAGGCGAGCCGGGCGTTCTGCCCGGACACGGCGGTGCTGTGCAGCGGGTCGGAGAGCAGATCGGTCAGCGCGGTCATGAACTTGAGGCCGCAGTCGGCGCAGATCGGGGTGTTGGTGAGAAACTTCTGCAACTCGTAGCCGTGCACGGCCTCGTTCATGCTGACCAGCGACGCACTCTGGGTGGCGCCGGGCAACCACCGCCGAGGGATCTGCTGCGGCACCGTCTTGAGCAACGGCTGCACCTGCCCGCAGACCAGACACAGGCCGGATCGCCCCGACCCCTTCCGGTCACCGGCCACCCCGGCCCAGAACCGCTTCGCCGGGTTGGTGTCCGCCGCATAGGCTCCGTCGACCTCGAAGCTGATCAGGTCACCCTTGCTCCAATCCGCGGGCGGCCGAAGCCTGCCGGCATGCCCGTTCCGGTAGAAGGCGACGATGGCCGGCCCCAGACCGTCCGGTTCAGCGGCGGCCCACTCGGTGATCAGCGCGCGGAAGGCATCGTGCTGCTTCACTACCCGCTCCGGCTTGGCTCCCTCCGACAGCCAGCCGAAGACGTACTCGCCGTTGTCGACCGCGAGCGCGGGCGAGATCCCGACAGTTCGGGTCACCGCTGGCACCAACCGGGACACACCGAAGCGCCGGTGCGGGTCGTCCTTGTCTGCCGTGCTGACAAGGTCTCCAAGGGGCACGCCGGTGCCGTCGATCGCCAGGGTCCATCGGACGGGCTTGCGGGCGTAGAACGCCGGGATGGCGTCTTTGCTGGTGTCGGCGTACTCCACCAGCCGTTGCAGGAGCACTACGTCACCTGGCCTTCCACCGGCAACGCCAGCTCGATGCCATGCTCGGGCACGTAGAGCACACCGGCGACGACCCGGGCGGCGAACCACTCCATCCGAGGCTGACCCGGCTTGCCGTCACGGTGAATGGAGTGCAGCATGATGCCGATCTCCTCGTTGACGTCCGCCCGCGGGGTGTCATCCGGCCAACCGAACTCGGCGCTGAACTCCCGGGTGCCCAGGTACGGCTGCTGGAAGCAAGCTCCCTTACGGACCCGGCGACGAAGCTGATCCCGATACGCCGCGACCGGCTTGTCCGCATGCCCGGCCACCTCGACCTGAGCATGAATCCGATACGCCACATCACGCAGGCAGACGGCGTTGCGCTGATCGCGATGAGCCGCGGTGTCCACCCTGCGGGTGCCCTTGATCGCCTCGGACAGCGGCGCGACATCGGACGTCTCGTTCCGCCGGACCGAAAACTGCTTCACCGGCTTGAGCACCTCGATCGCCACAATCCGGTACCGCATCTCCGGCTTCCAGAAGATCGATTCGAGTACCCCCACCGCGGCCGACGGGGTCATCACCGGATAGCTGACCCGCTCCACCTTTAACTCCGGCCGTGAAAACAACGCCGCGTCACCACTGACCTGCACCACCACTGGAAGATCGCCCTCCGCGCTCCGCCGCAGCGTCAGCCCATTGACCACATCCCTCGTCACAGCACAATCCCTCCCAAGATCAGATCTAGTCGAACACGCGATCTAGGACTCACCGAAGCAGCGGATCAGCGGATCCTCGCATGACAGGTGCGACGATCCATGATCGGTATGACAAAGTCCGCCGTTGATCACCCGGAAAATTCCGTCATCGGCCAGTGACCATCCGGCATGGACCGTATGGCGTACGGTCCATGCCGGTAGCGGCGAACGCTCTCCGGCCAGCATCTAAGGTTGCGATCCCCAGCACCACAGGCACTGCAGGCGCCCGAGTCAACTCGGCGCTGGCAAAGCCTACCTCACTTCCTTAGGTGCTGGGCCGGACGCAGTCCGGAACAGCACCTAAATATTGACAGGCCCCCGTACCTGAGGTAGGAACAAGCGGGCCAGGGCGCAAGCCTGACTCCGAATTGGATGAGCACTGTCCCGAAGACGAACGGTCCGCTGCGCGCACAGCAGACCGCCCAGATCCCCACCGTACGACCAGGCCGAAGGGAACCACATGACGGTATAGCAAAGCCGTAACCGCAGGCCACCTGCCCGAGACCCGGATCCCGAAAGGCCTACTCTTCTGCCTCTCCGCTGGGCAGTCATCATGGGGCTCAGCGCGGCCGTCGGCATCTTGGTCGGCACGGCCGAGAGCCTTCCTGCGGGCGTGCTGGCCAGTCTAATAGCGGCCGGCGGGCTACACAAGATCATGAGCTGAGATCGGGTCCACCAGGTGGGCGCACTACACCTTCGTCCACCTGGTCTCTCGGCCACGCTTCAGAGAACAAAATGCTCTAGATGTGGATCGAGGGTGATGCCGGTGGCATGGTCGTACTCGCCGACCCATTCGACCAGAACGCCCTTCCGCACTTCGCTTCCACCCAGGATCGGCCGCAGTAGTGCCGTCACACCGGGCTGGCGCAGGGTGCTTGGGTGCAGGTTCGTCGTGTACGCCTGCAACCGGCGAAGCTTCGTCAGGTCCGGGACCGGCGCCTGGCGCAGTTCCTCGACCACTTGCTGCAGCTTACTCCGCAGTTCAGGTGTTTCGGCCCCTTGTGGCGTCACCACACTGATCCCGACGTCGCTGATCATCCGGAATGCCATCGTCCGATCCCGCCGCTTGTCGCTCGCGTCGATCGGCCCGTCGGACACGGTCTCGAACTCCCACCGCTGCCGGGCCTGCTGAATGCGCTGCCCGACGTGCTGGACATCCTGAAGATTGAGCTCGCCGTACACGTTGCGGTAGTAGCGTCCCAGCGCCATCAGGTCGTCCGGGTCAGCCTTGTCTGGTCCGAACTGGCGTCCGGTGCAGCCGACTAGTGTCTTATATGTGGGCGGCTGCCCGCCGTCCGCCGGAGCGAACACGACCACCCGTCCGCCATCGGTCATCCGCCCCTCACGGTTGGCCCGCCCGGCTGCCTGAAGCAACGAGTCCGCCGGCGCCAACGCACGGAACACCACCGGGAAGTCGATGTCTACCCCCGCCTCGATCAGCTGGGTGGCCACAAGCAGCACGTGCTCGCCCTGACCCAGGCGCACTCGTACGGCTTCCAGTACCCGCCGCCGATGGTCCGGGCACATCCGGGTGGACAGATGCCACGCCACACTGCCCGCACCGGTCTCACGCCACCGGTCGTACACCGTCTTCGCGTCCGCGGTCGTGTTGACCACGACCAGCGCGGCCTGCTCAGATGCAGCCTGGTCGGCGATATCGGCCAGCGCGGGCTTCGGGTCGAGTTGCCACTCGTACCGCACTCTCCGCAGATCACTGACCAGCTTCGGCGTGTCGTGGATTAGGTCCGTGCAGGGCACGTCCTTGAACTCGTCCAGCGCCCAGAAGCTCGGCTGGGTCGCCGAGGACAGCAGCACAGTCACGCCGAAGTGGCGCACGAGCAGCCGGATTCCGTCGAGGATCGGGGCGAGCATCGCGTGCGGTAGTGCCTGCACCTCGTCCAGCACGATCACTGACTTGGCCAACCGGTGCACTCGACGCATCGCTGACGGCTTGCGGGCAAACAGCGACTCGAAAAGCCGGACGAAGGTCGTGACCACAAACGGCGCGTCCCAGTTCTCGGTCGCCAGCCGCGCCCATCGACCGGTTCCCGGGTCGTCGATGTCGACCTGGCTGTGGTGTTCGAGAACGACCTGATCGGCCCCGTCCTGGTCGAGCAGCCGACGGTAGACGGCCGCGTTCTGCTCGGTGATGGTGAGGAACGGAACCGCGACGATCACCCGACGAAGCCCGTGCTTCTCCGCGTGCCGCAGTGCGAACCCGCCGCTCGCGAGCGTCTTCCCGGCCCCGGTCGGCGCACCGAGGCGGAATACACCACGCTCTCGCTCCGCCGCCGCCAGACAGTCGGCGTAGACGCGCTCCCGCAGACTCCCGACCGGAGTACCACCACGGCCCGCGAGTTCGTCGCCCCTCCGTTGCTCGAACACCTTGTAGAGGTGCCCGAAGTCGGCATCCGGACGCACCCGCGGACCGGACAGCCCGTGAAAGTGCGCACTGGTGTCCAGGCTGTCCGCGTCAACCAACGCGCTGTAGCACATTCGCAGCGCCATCTCCCCTACCAGCAGATCCCGCCACTGAGGCGGCACCAGATGATCGAACCGCTCCGGCAGGTCTGGCAGCAGTCCCGGCAACTCCCGCTCAGCAGACACCGCGTTGCCGGGTGCCTCGGCGAGTCGACTCCGATACCTCTCGCGCAGGTTGGGCGTGTCGATCAGCCCCCCGTGATGACCGAAGATCGCACCAGCGAACCCAGCGAGTCCGCGCTCGTACGCAACCCGGGTGCCGAGCGACTTGTGATCGATGCCCACCCGTCCGCCGGTGGAGGCGACGACGGTTAGTCTGTCCTGCCAGGCGCAGGACGCTTTGCCCACGTCATGCAACGCCCCCAGCCAGTACGCCACCTCACCACCGCCGAACGGAATGCTGAATTGCCGCGCCAGCTCCGCCGTGCCACGAAGATGATCGCCAAGAGAATGCCACTGACCGCCGGCAAGACCAGGGCTGTGCGCCCGGAGAGAAGTCATACCGGACACTATCGGAATTCACGAAAAATGTTGAGCTATCTCGCCGTGAAGCCCTCGCGATCGTGGCCGGGTCGTGTGCGGGTGAGAAACTGTGGAGCGCAGAGGTTGACCGTCCGTACAGGGATTAGCGACGGCAGTGTCGGCTCCTGTCGACTCCGCCTGAAAAAGTTCAGTCGGCATTGACAGGCAGATCCTTCGCGCTTTCGGGTGCGTACCCGGCCGCGCGCCCGCACGGTCCGTATCTGTGGCGGATCGGCGAGGACACCAGCTGTCGTACCCCTGCGTCAGGGTGCGGGCATGGTGAACGTAGAGCTGCTGCGGCCCGTGTTCCAGACGGCTTGGGGACCTGACACATGCGACCCGGTTGACCTGGCTGATTGGCAGCCCGGAAATCCGACCCGGGGCCAGTGCGGAACAACCGCACTGGTGGTCCAGGAGTTGCTGGGTGGCGAGCTGATCCTCGGTGAAGTCCACGTCGATGGCGTGAAGACTGGCTACCACTGGTGGAACCGGCTCCCCGACGGCACAGACGTCGACCTGACCATCGGGCAGTTCCACCCCGGTGAGATCGTCACCGGCGGCGCGGTCCGCCACCGCTCACCCGGATCGCCGCTCGGGCGCTGCCGTGGCCAGTACGAGCTGCTCCGGCACCGGGTGCTCAGCACGCTGGCCGACAAACACCCGAGACTGAGTGTCGACCGTCCCGATCTCGCAGGTCAGGGACGCAGCCACGCACCTGCCAATGATTCGCCCACTCGGCCGGAAGGACCGCCCATCCGCATCGCCGTGGTCGCGCTGACTGATCCGGCCGGTGCGGTGCTGCTTCAGCTCCGTGATCCGCACGCGGAGGCTGAGCCCGGCCAGTGGGCGCTTCCTGGCGGGCACGTCGAGGCCGGCGAAACTCCGGCGCAGGCCGCCGTCCGGGAATTGACTGAGGAGACCGGCCTGACCGCAAGTCTTCGCCCACTGTGGCAGGACCTACGGTCAGACCTGACCGGCGCGGCCTCAGCCGTCGAACTACACGCCTTCACCGGCACCACCGAGGAAACGACGATCGTGCTCGGCGAGGGCCGCCCAGCGCGGTTCGTGCCGGTCAGGGAACTACCCGAGGTCGACCTGAGCCCAACGGCAGCAGCCGTACTGCACCAGCATCTCAACGGCATTGCGGAAGCGCCAGCAGACACCGATCGGTCACGGCGTTCGCCCAGCCGCGCAGGGCGCCCTACACGGCCATGAAAGGCACCGGGTCGATTGCGACCGGCCTCGCTGGCTCACCCCGCACATATACCTCGAAGTGCAGGTGCGGGCCGTACGAGGCGGCCATGAACGAGGCAATGCAGTGGCCAGCACGACTGACCAGCGCGGCCGTGCTGGTCCGCGTCGGGGTGCTCGCTGGCGCGGACCGCCGGAGCATCGAGACGTCCGCGGCGCGAGCCCGCGGCTAGGACCTGCTTGGCTCCGCCGAGAGCGCCGAGCTATTCGGTGTGTCCACGGCGCGAGTTCGCCAGCTCGAGCAACGCCCTGACTTCCCGGGCACCTGCAGTCGAACTCGCCGGAGGAGGATGTACCGGGCGGACGACATCGCCACTTCGGCATAGGATGCCACCACGTCCCCGGACGACCACGCAAACACGCGTAACCTGGCACAGTGCGGCCCCGCAGCTACTGGCGTTCTGCGGGGCCGCACTGCCGGCCCACCGACCCCTGCCGTCGTCGGAGCTGTCGGCGGGCTGCCCTGAGGCGGCAGGCTCAGCAGACGCCTCAAACGCCGCTATACCCAGGTCCTGCCCTCCGCTAGGGACGTATCCTGCCCCACCAGCGGCGATCCACAGTACAGCCGCCGCGGCAGCGATCCACAGCCCCTTTCGTCACCGTCACAGCCTCATGATTCCTAGCCAGCGCCTGGGGGTCCCGACGGCACCTCGCTCAGCGCGGGTGTTGTGTTGTCGGTGTCGGCGGGTAAGGCGGACGAGTGCGGCGCCGGTGAGGATGAGCAGGGTGGCGGTGCTGATGGTGGTGAGCAGGTTGGGGCCGGTGATGGGGAGGTCGGGGTCGTCAGGTGCGTTCGGGTGGCTGCCGTGCTCCATGAGCACCTGCCGGTGGAGATTCCCCGGCCGCTCGGCTGGGGCTGAGCGCGCACCGAGCGCTATCGTGCTGACGGCAACGCATCGAAAGGATCGACCGCGAATGAGCCCAGACCGAACGGTCATGCCAGGGCAGGTCTGGGGTCTCTCAACCCATGACTCGACTGGCCCGATCTTCGTGACCAGCTTCGCCGGACGCAACCTCGACACCACGGTGCTCACCGCCGTCGACCCCGCGGGCAGGGTCATCTGGCAACGGACCTTCGAAGGGCGTCCCCGCCCGCCGCGAGTCACCCCGGCCGGCACGGTCTGGCTGTCGCAGCGTGGCCCCACCGGTCACACCTTCACCGAGATGGGTCCCGACGGCCAGGTCCTCCGCTCGGTCGTCCCGGAACATCAAGCCCACGAACACCTCGGCGCGTTCGTCCTGCTCCCCGACGGTTTCTGCGTGATCTGGCTACCAGCCAGCCCTTACCGCCAGGTTCCACCCGGTCAGGCTCCCCGCGTCGCCCGGCACACCCAGACCGGCGCCGTCACCTGGTCCACACCGCTGCCGCCCGCTGAACTGTCCTCCCCCGGCGTTGTTGAAGCGGGCGTGGACACCGACTGGGAACTGCGTCCGAAGAAGCCGTGGCGACCACGAACGATCTCGGTCGGCTACCGGGAGCCGCTGCTGGTCTCCGCCAACCGAGTACTGGCCGACATCACCGATGCCAGCAGCGGCATCGGCGTCTGCACCATCCTCGACGCCACCACCGGCGCGATCGTCACCACCACCCCGCCCGGCCCTTACATGCACAAGGCCATCACCGGACCCGGGTCCTTCCTCATCGGGCAGCAAGGCTACGGCGCGTTCACGACAACGCACTACGACCCGGACGGGCACGCGCAACAGACCTGGCCCAGCCACGGCATGATGCTCGTCGACCACCACGGCGCCATCAGCGGCGCCGAATCCGAGAACGTCACTCCGTCGCGGTCCCGGTTCCGTGTCCTCAACCCCGACAGCTCCGTGAGCGACGGCCCGCTGCTGAGCGGCTACTACACCACCTATCCGGCGCTGGACGCCGATGGCACGGCCGTGCTCTGGCGCGACGGCAAGCTCCTGGCCGTCGACCCCGATCTCCAAGCCCGGACGCTGTTCACCCAGGACGACGACCGAGCCGTGATGAGCAGAATCCTGCTACTCGAACGCGGCCGCGTCGCCTTCAGCCTGCACGACGAACTGCTCCTCTTCCGCAGCACCGGCCTATCGCAACTCGACCACGGCTCCTGGCCCTGCGGCGACGGCAACCTCCACGGCAACCCCGTCCGCACATGAATAAGCCTGTGACCTCGCTCACCGCAACGGCGCCGAATCGCCACACGAACAGCCATCTGGATGCTGTCTTGACCGTCCGGAGTCACCGCAGTCGAATCACCACACGATGGCGTTCGCACACGGTCAGTGCGGACACAAGGAGGACCTACGTCACCCACCTCATCGAGGCCGGCCACGACGCCCGGTTCGTCCAGGAGCAGGTCGGCCACGAGCACGCCTCCACCACCTCGATCTACACCTGCGTCTCGTCGGACTAACGCACCAATGCCCTGCGCCGGCACTTGGACGCCACGACCGTGGCTGCGTTCGCCACCCAGACCGGGAGGAAGGCATGAAACGCAAGGTCAGCTACGAGTGGCGGCTACACGAGGCGATGGCCCAGCACAAGATCTTCACCGCCACCGACGCAATGCCCCTGCTGCGCGACCGCGGCATCGACCTGTCCGCCTCGCAGGTCCACCGGCTGGTCTCCGGCACCCCCCGAGCGGCTGTCGTTGCAGGTGCTGGCCGCGTTCTCCGACATCCTCGGCCGACTGATCACCAGCGCGAAGAACGCCGGCGTCCGCAAGACCGCCACCGGCGACCTGCCGGCCCCGCCCACGGCGAAAGGTTCCGGCCGCGCCCGGCCCTGATCCTGCCCGGCGAATGAGCCCCGCCTACAGCACCGCTGAGCAGTACGAACGTACAGGGAACGACCGTCTAGGGTGGGCGCGGTGAACGAACTGCGGACAGCCCGCCTCTGCCTGCGGCCCTTCCGTTTCGAGGACGTCTCGGCTGTCCACGCTTATGCCGGCGATTCCGAGGTGGTCCGCTACATGGACTGGGGCCCGAACAGTCTCGCTGACACGGAGGCCTTCGTCTCGTTGGCCGTGAACCCGCCGGACGACGTCCATCCGTTCGCCGTCGAACGCTCGGACGCCCTGATCGGCGCCGTCGAGCTCCGGGTCACCGCCGCAGCCCACCGCCGCGGCGAGTTCGGCTACGTCCTGGCTAGATCCGCCTGGGGTCAGGGCTACGCCACCGAGGCAGCCGCAGCTGTGCTCACCTACGCCTTCGAACAGGCAGGACTGCACCGGGTCGCTGCCACGTGCGACCCGGCTAACGTCGCCTCCCGCCGCGTCCTGGAGAAGATCGGTATGAAGTACGAGGGCCACCTCCATGACTACCTGCACATCCGAGGTGAGATGCACGACCGCCTTCTCTTCGCTGCCCTCCACCCATGACCACCTCACTTAGACGGTGCAGCGCCCCTTTCCAGCGAGGCGTCAGACGACTCAACCAGCATCACGGATGGTGATGACTGGCCTGGAATCGGCGACAGTTGAATAGGCGCTCTCACCAGTACCGACACCCGGGCCCTCATACGCGGTGCCCCTGGTCCGAAGGGTCGGGGTGACGGACGCTGGACACACGACGACGGCCGGCCGCCTTCAGCGTCCGACACGGCCCCGCGGCTTCCGGGGGCCGCCAGCCTGAGCCGGCTGAAAGGGACACACCTTGTGCGCTAGTTAGTGGCCCTTGGTGGTACGGGCGCGGTTGCAGTTGGTGTTCGGGCCTGGCGGGTTGCCCGGCTGCCGCGCCCTGGGGCGGCCGTCCAGGCCGTCCCAGGGGTTGCCTTCGACCGCGTTCTATCGGCTGGCCTAGTCGTAGCTTCCAGCCCGGAACCAACGGCAACGCTGGTCAAGCGGCGGCNCCTGGGTGGTCGGCGGCGAGGTCACACGCGGCGACCTTCACGCCCGGGTAGACGTGCTGGTTGGGGTGGTCGGTGTCTAGCAAGTAGCCGTACTTGCCGTTGAGGTCTTTGATCGAGGTCCGGACGTACGACTCGCACTTGGCGTGAAAGTCCACGCTGGTCACATCAGCTCCTCGCAATCGACTGCCCGCACGCAGATGCGGCTGCACGAGATAGGCCAGCCTATAGCACGGTTGGTCTATTCCCGTCAAGAGGGAGTTTTTTGTGGCGTGCGAACATCGGGCTGTAGGGCGGTCAGCCGCGGCCGGCACCCCAGCTTCCAGATGCAGCCGCAGCACCCGCCACCGATGCAGCGCCTGTGCCCGCACGGCCTCCGGCAACTCGGCTAGACCGGGCCACGACGGCGGAAGGGGCGAGCCGCGCACCACCGTAGATTAGGTGCAAATTGTCAATATTCGAGTGGGGCACGCGGACTGTTCCACATTCTTGAAAGTGGAACAGCAACCAGGAATCCATTCGCGACGCCGACAAACGGCACCCACCCGTTCCACAATTCGTCCCACAATGGGTGTTCCGAAAATGCGGTTCAGCGCCGACTTCCGGTACGATCTCCGGATGGCTGCCGCCGCACCGCACCCTCCAGCCGGGCTCGACCTCGGCTACGCCCGTGTCTCCACCACCAAACAGAGCCTCGAACGGCAACTCAATGCTCTTACCGCGGACGGCATCCCAGACGAGCAGATCTTCACCGACAAAAATCCGGCACCACAATCAACCGCGAGGGCCTGGCGGCACTACTGCGCTACGCGCGAGCAGGCGACACGATCGTCGTGCACACCCTCGGCCGCAACCTCCGCGAGGTCCTCAATCTCGTGCACGACCTCGCCGAGAAGCGTATCGGCGTACGGTCCCTCGCAGATCCGCTGCCGATCAATACCATCGATGAGGGCATGGGCCGCATCGCCTTCCTGCTCCTAGCACTGTTCGCCGAGATGGAACGGACCTTCACCGCTGAACGCGCCGCGCATGCCCGCGCCGCAGCCGAGGCCAAGGGCCGGCACGTTGGCCGCCCCATCGCGCACTCCGCCGACAAGATCGAATACGCCCGGCTACTGAAGGCCCAGGGCACCAGCCTGGGAAAGATCGCCGCCAAGACCGGCATCCCCAAGACCTCCCTGCACCGCTACCTCGCGGACCCAGCCTCGGCGGAACTCGTGTGAGCGCGTTCGATCTCGACGCTGAGCTGTCCGGTGACGCCGCATTTAGGCTCGTGGCGCCCTCATTCGTGCGGCTGTTCTGGCGCACGTCGGTGCTGGATACCGTCGTCGCGACGCTGCGGGAACAGGGCTACCAGGTGGTGCGGCTGGACGCCTCCACTTGGCCATCGGAGGCGGATCTGCATCGTGACATAGCCGCGGCGCTGCACTTTCCCGACTACTACGGCCACAACCTCAACGCGCTCAACGACTGCCTGAGCGACGTGGTCACCTACGACTACGGCACCACCCCGGACGCGACCGGTCTGGTGCTGGTCTTTACCGGCTACGACACCTTCTCCCGCCGCTGTCCCTGGACAGCGCAGGTCGTCTTGGACATCATCGCCGGCCAGGCCCGCGCAGCGGCACTGTTCGGGCACCGCGTGTGCTGTCTGGTGCAGACCAACGACCCGGCCATCCGGTTCGAACCAGTGGGCGCGACGCCGGTGGCATGGAACGACGCGGAGTGGCTCGACTCCACCCGTCAGCAGGACCGGCCATGACCGGGTACCCCTGGCCCAACCCGCGCGACGACGACCCGGACCGGCTCCGGAGGGCCTGGCCGACAACCGTGCAGGCGCTACCCTGCGGAGCACGGGTCACCGGCACAGTCATCGCCCGAAAGCCGTTCGGCGTGTTCATCCGCATCGACGGCATGCCCGACGCCCTGGGATACGCCGAGAGCACCGCGATAGCCCACGACGTCGTCCCGCCCCTCGGTACTACAGTCACCGGCGAAGTGACATGGCATGTCAGCCTCACTCACGAAGTTCAGCTACGCCTGCTCGTCGCGCTGCAAGGGCCCGACGCCTCTATCAGCGCGAACGATGTACCAACCGCTGCGGCCCGGCTTGTGCACCTCGCACACGCCTTCATCAACTTTGCCAATGGCACCTTCCAGTGGGTTGACCTTCAGCACTTCCGCCTACCCGAAACAGCGGACGACGACGGCGCCCTCCTGGCTGCACTGATCGCACACGAGCGTTTCGGCGACAACTACGCCGGTGGCGACCCCGGTGGAGACCCCGAACGGCACGGCCCGTACTGGCGTGAACGGATCAGGCCCGCCTGCTACGACCCGATCGACGCCGACGCGGCCCAGCGGCATCTACGCGCCTGGGCCGAGCAACACGCACCGCTTCCGGAGCACCTGCGGCCCGGCCTGGAGCGGGAGGCGTACCAGCGGCTACGCGCCGCCGACCGGGTGTACAAGCTACGCGACCTCGGCCCGGTGGCCTTCCACGACTGGGGCGGCGTCCACACCGAATTCCACGAACTGGTGCTCATTGACCGGGTAAACCACACCCTGTCTCTGTTGGTCGCGGCCGATGACTGAACACCACCGTGACCCGCGAACCCCCACACCGGTCACGGTGGCGGCCTGGTTCGTGCTCGGCGTCGCACCCACCGAAAGCATCCCCTGGTGGGCCGCACAATGGCTGGCCGACGGCCACGACAGCCCAGCATTACGGGAACTTGCCGGGCTCAACGGCCGAGACTCGCACACCGTCAACGACCTGCTCCCGGCCACCCTGGCCGAGCTGGGAATCGCACTGCCATCCACCACCATGGCAGCAGCCGCCGAAGCATTCCGACAACTGGCCGAGAGATGTGCCTGTCTGAACGCGCAGGCGAGCTCTGGGTCACCCAGCAAGTCGAAGACATCATCGAACGCGCGGACTACGACAACGAGGTGATCGACCTTCCCCTAGGCCAGCTCTACGGCACCGAGGACGCGTGGCAAGGCGGCTGGGGGGCCACCGATCGAGGAACTCAAGAACACGGTGCGAGCCTGCTGCGCAGCACAACTACGCGCCACTCAACCGTAGAGTTCCACCGCCACTAACCGGCGAAGGTCACATGTACGGGGTTGACCGGGCCGGCTTGTCGTTCCCGATCTTGTTCGGGAAACGGTCGATTCTCGAACAAGATCACAAATTTACAGAGGCTGAACGAAAGTACGATGCGCAGAACTAGTTGCGATCATCGCAACTAGATGCGCAAAATGTAAGACATGACTCAACGAGACATCTTCACCGACGTGGCCGCAATCCTGTGCCCCATCCCGCAACCTGAACGCGGCGAGGAACATGACGACGGATTCCTCGCCGCGCGCGACCAAGCGGCTGAAGAGCAGGAGAACATCGTCTGGAACCTACGGATAGCGTGGGAGGATGATGATCATGACCCGTTGATCGACGCATTGGCCGGCGCCCGCCGCGCCAAGGAGCAAGCCGAACAGCGGATCCGCCAGCTGATTGCATACAGCCGCGAGTTCGTCCAGCCCCGTCCCTACACACTGGGCGACGTGGCCGCCGCCGTTGGCATGTCCATCTCCGGCGTGCGTACCGCCTACAGCCACCGCGACGTCGCCCAGGTAGCCGACGCCACCGGTGCAAAGCCCCGAGAGTGGCGAGCCCCCGACCCCGACGACGGGCAGACGGTGGCATGAGCACGACGGCCTGCCTCTGCCCGATGCGCGGCACCTCTACGCCATGATCGAAGGCACCCGCTACAAGGTGGACCCAAGTCTCGCCGACACCGCCACCAGCCTGCTGTTCCGGGCCTGGTGCGCCGGCTGCGGTGCTGAGTACACCCACCCGTTCCGCATCAGCGCCACGCATGCCCAGGCGGCCTAAACGGGCACGCCCGTAGACGTTGATCTCGCCGCCCAACCCCGGCCCCTCACCTGCCACTGATCTCGCATCTCACCTACCGGGATCGCAGGAAAGCGGCGAGATGGTCCCTGCGACTCGCATCGCAGGACAGCCGGCTCCAGGTGCAGGGCTAGATCAACTGCTTAGCGTTGTTTTTGGGCCGGAAACTACGGACGGGCCAAATTCGGTGCGCCGGCAGCGATCGTGCCCAGCAGCGGAACCTGTATGCCAGAGCGTGAGCTCGATTCGTTTAACGCATCTGGGCAAGTAGATGGGCGGGCGTCAACAGCACGTGGCCGATGACCGGTCCGCCCCGCCGAGCTCGGTCCCACCAAGCCGTCACGCCCGGGTCCGGCCCAGTGAAGCAGCCGCGCCGCTGCAGCTTCACTGGGCCGCGTGGCAGATGGTCGGGTCAACGAACCTAATTTCAGCGGGAAGTCTCAGATCCACTTTGGGGCAGGACACCAACACTCGACCACGCGGCAGTGACTGCGGGCGTGGTTACACCATAACAGTCATTATGATGCATCGGAATTTTGTCCGTTTTGTTCCTTCCCAGGGATTATCGGATTACCGGTAATAGCAATTCGATAATTAAGGCCGCCTCGCAGCCAGGTAGGCCCGTGCTGGAGTAGCTGTCCCCGTTCTCAGTTCTCGGCTGAACTGGCGGAGTCTCAGGCGACCTGTCGGCACAGGTGGCGGAGTCTCATCAACTTACCGACCCTGTCCGTCAAGCCGGGTCAACCCCAGTGCCCCTGGTCCGAAGGGTCGGGGTGACGGACGCTGGACACACAACGACGGCCGGCCGCCTTCAGCGTCCGACACGGCCCCGCGGCTTCCGGGGGCCGCCAGCCTGAGCCGGCTGAAAGGGACACACCTTGTGCACTAGTTAGTGGCCCTTGGTGGTACGGGCGCGGTTGCAGCTGGTGTTCGGGCCTGGCGGGTTGCCCGGCTGCCGCGCCCTGGGGCGGCCGTCCAGGCCGTCCCAGGGGTTGCCTTCGACCGCGTTCTATCGGCTGGCCTAGTCGTAGCTTCCAGCCCGGAACCAACGGCAACGCTGGTCAAGCGGCGGCCACCTTGTGCGCTAGTTAGTGGCCCTTGGTGGTACGGGCGCGGTTGCAGTTGGTGTTCGGGCCTGGCGGGTTGCCCGGCTGCCGCGCCCTGGGGCGGCCGTCCAGGCCGTCCCAGGGGTTGCCTTCGACCGCGTTCTATCGGCTGGCCTAGTCGTAGCTTCCAGCCCGGAACCAACGGCAACGCTGGTCAAGCGGCGGCGCAAGCGACACCCGTTGCCCTGCGGTAACGGACTCTGACCAGCGATGCCGTTGGGCTTCGGCGGATTACTACGGCTAGGCCTATCCAGCCGACCACGCCGTTTCGGGTGTACGACGGTGACCGGTCCTCACCATTCGGTGCCGCTTGTCCGGACCTCACCGTCGCGGCGGAAGCCGCGCTCGATCAGGCCCGCGCCGAATCCAACGGTGCCCGGCAACTCCTGGGGATACTCACGATGGGCAGCCACCGCCGGGAGACATGGGAACGGCAGATCACCTTCCTGAAAGATGTCGGCGTCCCGGCCGGCTTCCTGCCGGATGAGACCGAGTTGGACCTGCGGTTCCCCGCCGGTCAGCCAGCGACGGCCGCCGGGCGCAGGTAGCTGTAGACCGTCTCGCGACTGATCCCGAACTCCTTGGCCAGCGCGGACTTGCGCTCACCGGCGGCGACGCGCTCGCGCAACTGCTGCGCCTGCTCGGCGGTGAGGGCGGGTTTGCGGCCGGTGTACACGCCGCGCTGCTTGGCCACGGCGATGCCCTCGCGTTGGCGTTCCAGAGCTTCGGCCGGGCGGTGTCCTTGCCGAACGCCCTGTCGGTAAAGACCCGCTCCACCTCGATCCCATCGAGCTGCCGAGCCGTGTTCTGGTCGACGGTACTCACTCTGACGTACCCGACGCGCATCGTTGCGCCCTCTCCGACCCGGTTCTGTCAGGTTGGACTCTATGGGCCGACCGGATGAGCGTGAGAAAACGCCACACTGGACCCTAGTCTGACGTACTCCGGTGTCGACCCATGGGTGTGGTGTTGGGGAATACCCCAACACCACACCCACTATCAGTGGGCGTCGGACTGTGACTGCGCAACCGATGCCGCAGGCTTGGTCGCCCAGATGATCCCTTGCAGGGTCTTGTCCCCGGCCTCGGGCTGCTTGACGACCGTGGACCACAGGTGAACGCCAGCCTCGCGCAACAATGTCACCACGTCGTCGGGATCCTGCCGATAGAAGTCCAGGTCGACGGACTTGCCTAGCGCCTCGTCATAGTGCACCCGCTCGTCACCGATTTGGAGAGCCAGCATCAGTCGTCCACTCGGCGCGAGTACGCGACGGAACTCGGCGAAGACCTCCGGCCGCCGCTCCCACGGCACATGAATGATCGAGTAGTAGGCCAGTAGACCGCCAAGGCTGGCATCCGACACCTGCAGCGCCAGCATCGATCCGACTTCGAAGCCAAACTCCGGATACGTCTGGCGCGCCAGCGCGACCATCTGCGGTAACAGGTCGATGCCGAACGCGTCCAACCCGAGCCGGTGCAGCAGGATCGTGACCCGGCCCGGTCCGCAGCCCACGTCCGCGACCCGGATGTTCCGCTCAGCCGAGGTTGGCCTTCTCGAGCGCGGCGCAGCAGGTGTCGACCATGAGAGCGGTGACGACATACGGGTCGACGTTGGCGTTGGGTCGCCGGTCCTCGATGTAGCCCTTCTTGTCGACCTCGACCTGCCAGGGGATACGCACGGAGGCACCGCGGTTGGAGACGCCGTAGCTGTACTCGTTCCACGGGGCGGTCTCGTGCGCGCCGGTCAGGCGGGACTCGACACCGGCGCCGTAGCTGCGGATGTGCTCCAGCGGCTTGTCGTCACGACCGAGGGACTCGCAGGCCTCGATGATCGCGTCGTAACCCTCGCGCATCGCCCGGGTCGAGAAGTTGGTGTGCGCGCCAGCGCCGTTCCAGTCGCCCTTGGCCGGCTTTGCATCCAGCGTGACGGTGATGCCCGCGTCCTCGGCAGTGCGGTGCAGCAGCCAGCGCGCGACCCAGAGCTGGTCGGCGACCTCCAGCGGGGACAGCGGGCCGACCTGGAACTCCCACTGGCCGGGCATGACCTCCGCGTTGATACCGGAGATCGACAGACCAGCAGCCAGGCAGTTGTCCAGGTGCTCCTCGACCACGGCACGGCCATGGATGTCACCGGCGCCGACGCCGCAGTAGTAGCTGCCCTGCGGGGCCGGGTATCCGCTGTCGGGGAAGCCCAGGGGGCGGTGGCCTTGGAAGAACGTGTACTCCTGCTCGATGCCGAACAGCGGCTCCTGGGCCGCGTACCGCTCGGCGATCGGGCGCAGCAGGGCGCGGGTGTTGGACCTGTGCGGCGTACCGTCGATGTTGAGGACCTCACACAGCACCAGCAGGTTGTCGCCGCCGCGGATCGGGTCGGGATAGCTAGCGACCGGCTGGAGCACGCGGTCGGAGCTGTGTCCCTCAGCCTGGCTGGTGCTGGAACCGTCGAAGCCCCAGAGGCCCGGCTCGACGCCATTGGCGATGATCTTCGTCTTCGACCGCAGCTTCGCGACCGGCTCGGTGCCGTCGATCCAGATGTACTCAGCCTTGTAGACCATGTCTCTCTCTTCCTGTGATTGGGCGCTGGTTGGCCCGTGAAATGTGGACGGAACCCGCAGGCCGCGGATCCGCCGGAACGAGGTGGCTGGCGTCGCCTAGCGCACGGGTGCCGGCGCCGAGGTGAGCAGCGCCACGACGCTGTCGTGCGCTCCCCGCTCGGCGTCGGAGAGCGGAGTACCTCCCCAGCGGTCTTGCACCTCCGGGGAGGCCCCCCGGTCCAGGAGGTACCGGACCACCTCGACGTGCCCCTCGGAGGCAGCCAGGTGAAGCGCCGTCCGCTTGTCGTAGTCCATGGAGTTCGGGTCCTTGCCCGTGGCCAACGAGATCCGGACGAGGTCCAAGTCCCCCTGGTTGGCCGCCCACAGCAACCGCATGGTCGAGGCGACCTCTTCCTCGTTCTTCCCGCGCCGAGGATCACGCTTGCCGGAGACCTCGCCTGGGGCGAAGGAGTCGTACACGTGGAAGTTGAAGCGGCTCACCAACTCCTTGCAGAAGGCGACACCACGTACGGAGTTGCCCAACGCGTCGAGGCGCGGGGACCAGACGCAGATGCCCATCACGCCGGGAACCACGATCATGAGGCCGCCGGCGACGCCGCTCTTCGCGGGCAGGCCGATGACGAAGGCGAACTCGCCGGAGTAGTCGTACATCCCGCAGGAGGACATCAGCGACAGGCACTTGCGTACCGTGTCGGCCGAGAAGATCCTCTCGCCGGTCAGCGGGTTCACTCCCCCATTGGCCAGCGAGGCGGCCACGACCGAGAGCGACCGGGCGTCGATCTCGATCGAGCAGCACTGGAAGTAGAACTCCAGCGTCTCCATCAGGTCGGTGTTGGCAGGGAACGACCGGTGTTCGCGCATGAAGTGGCCGAGAGCGAAGTTGCGGTCAGCCGTCCGGCGCTCCGAGAGGTAGACGGCGTTGTTGAAGCCGATCGCCCCACCCCCGGCCAGCCGGCGCCAGGTCTCGGCAACGTGGTCGAAGCGGTCGGCCGTTTCCCAAGCGGGACGCACCAGGGAACAGCACATGATCGCCCCGGAGTTGATCATCGGGTTGTGCGGCAACCCGTCGCTGTTGAGCGTCAACTCGTTGAACCCGCGGCCGCTCGGCTCCCGACCGACGTGCTGGTGCACGAGGTCGGCGCCGTGCTCCTCCAGCGTGAGGCAGTAGTTGATCGGCTTGCACATCGACTGGACGCAGAACAGGTCGTCCGCGTCCCCGACCGCGAAACGCTGCCCGTCCACGGTGCAGAGAGCGATCGCGAACTTCTCCGGATCGACACGGCCCAGCTGCGGGATGTAGTCGGCGACATGCCCGCCGTCGACGCTCTTGAGACCCTCGAAGACCGTCGTGATCTCGGCCTGGAGCGCGGCGAAGTCCGGGATGACGAAGTCCCCCAGGATCGCTCGCTCGACGACACCACCACCCTTCTTGCACAGGGCGATGAAATTGTCGAGGTCGATCCGGGAGTCTCCCCCGCCCTCCGCGGCCTGCCGCAGCTCGGCCCACACCTCGGAGGCGCGAGGATCTGAGTCCGAGATGCCGGACTCCCGGAGGCGGGTGCCGAGCTCCGCCGTGGAGATCCTGCCCTCCGCGTCGAGGCTGAAGGACTTGTGAAGCTTGCCGTAGTGCCTGACCGCGAACTCGTCGGCCCCCACCGGTCCACCGCCAACGATTCCGGCCAGCCTGCGGCCGGAATCGTGCAGCCGGGTACCGGACTTCTTCTTGGTCGCAGCCATGATGGGGTTCCTACTTCCTGACCAGGGACGACAGACATATCGGCGCGCCCGACCGCCAGCCGTTCGAGGTGGCGTGTCGTGTGGGTGCTTCGTACGAGGCGTGCTCCGGAAACGTCCTGACGGAGCGATCTCGGTTAGACCATCTAAACATAGCACAGCAATGTTATGCAATCCTGGAGGTGCAGTCAGGAGGAAAGACCCAGCGGTCCGTACCGGGGGCCGACCGGAGTACGCCGGAGACCGCAATAGGCGTTTCAGGGTTGGGTTGAGCTGTGGATTTCCCTTGAAGAACCACGCGGCGCACCCTGCCTGGCGGGGCCGACCGAGGTGTGGTTTCGGGGTGTGCCGCCGGCGAGGGTGTCGTACTTCGCTGGCGAGGCCCGCGTCACCGACGCGTCGGACTTGCGCCGGTACGGCGACGGCAAGCGGCGGGCGCTGGTGGTGGCGCTGTTAGACCAGGCGCGGGTGCGGGCCCGCGACGAGATCGCGACGATGCTCTGCAAGCGGATGGGCGCGATCCACAAACGGGCTCGGGAACGCTTGGAGGAGCTGCGGGAGGCGACCCGGGCCGAGTCGGAGCGGCTGCTGTCAGCGTTCGGCGACGTCCTCTGACCACCGTGTTCCACACCAAGGGCGCCGAGGCGCTCAGTCGCTGGTCAGGTCTGGTTGCCAGCCTTGCTTGACTGACTGTCGGCACCGGTTGGGGTCGTCTCCGGTGGCGGTGAAGAGTGCGGTCAGCAGGAGGGGGCCGTGGGCGAGGGTCGGCCGGGGCAGGGGGCCGGTGGCGACCAGGGAGACCAGGCCGTGGGCGACGGCCCAGCTCTGGGTGGCCAGTTCGAGGGGGGTGGTGTCGGCGCGGTAGCGGCCGGCTCGCCGGCCTCGTTCGGCGGCTTGGACCAGGTACTCCAGGGTGTCGTCCGCCGCCT
>NZ_KI911471.1:215092-216229 GCF_000514815.1 Salinispora fenicalii | reverse complement strand
TAGTAGGAGTTGGCGAAGCCGCCGGGGTTACAGACGTTGAGCTCTCGCCGTACCGCTGTGTAGGTGTATCCAGACGGCACCGAGCAGGACCAGAAACCACTCGCCTGCGTGGCGGGCTCGGTGGATTGATCGGCGCCGTAGGCGGCCGCCGCAGGTGCGACGGCCAGGCCGGCGACCAGGAGGATCGCAGCGGCGATGAGTCGGGACATCGCCTGACGGATGCGGGGCATGGAACCTCCAGGTGCTACAGGGATTGGATTCATCCCCCGAAGCCTAAAAATGCTTTGTTAGCACCCGATGAATAAGTGAACCTCAATCAAATGATCGAGGCGACCCCTGCCGACCTAGTCGTAGCTTCCAGCCCGGAACCAACCGCAACGCTGGTCAAGCGGCGGCACGAGCGACACCCGTTGCCCTGCGGTAGCGGGCTCTGACCAGCGATGCCGTTGGGCTTCGGCGGATTACTACGGCTAGCACGGCAGCCGCCGTTCGGAATCATGGCTGGGGTTCGAGGTTGAGGCGGCGTGTGTAGTGGGCTCGTCGGGCTCGGGCCTGATGCCGTCGTCGCCAGCCTGACCAGTGCAAACGGTGGGTGAGGTCATTGGTCGGGCGGATGATGCAGGCGTTGATCAGGCGGCGGATCTCGTTGACCGTGAGTGTGATCAGGATCGCTTTCGAGTGTTCCAGGCGCTCGACGCGTGAGGCGAGAGCCGGGCTGCCGGTCAGTCGCAGTCGCACGTTCAGCAGGGTCAGCCATCTGTTGGCTTCGTCGACGACGGCCGGGCCGAACCGTCAGGGCCGGCCCGCAGGGTCGGGGCGGCGGGCGCCGGGGACACGATGGTGGTCGGGTACGCGAGGCGCCCGTCACGGCTGTCAGGGTGGTACGCCCCGACGGCGTCCACCGGATGCGCGCCCAAGTCGGGCGCGAACGGCGGCGCGCCCGACCGAGGCCGGGCGCGCCGTCAGGTGGCGCTGCTAGATGATGCTGTTGAAGCCGTTCCAGCCATGGCCGATCTCGCGGGAGTCCGGGGTGCTGTACGGGACTCCGTTGTCACGTTCGATGTTGTTCGGGTAGAGCCACAGGGTTCCGTCCGTCTTGCGGCCAACGAGGTCGGTGTAGCCGTCGCCGGTCACGTC
>NZ_KI911471.1:0-214832 GCF_000514815.1 Salinispora fenicalii | reverse complement strand
TCCGTCCGTCTTGCGGCCAACGAGGTCGGTGTAGCCGTCGCCGGTCACGTCTGCACCGACGATCATGTTGAAGCCGTCCCAGCCGTGGCCGATCTCGTAGGAGTCCGGGGTGCTGTACGGGACTCCGTTGTCGCGTTCGATGTTGTTCGGGTACAGGATCATCTTCCCGTCGGCCTTCACCAGAAGCAGGTCAGCGTAACCATCGCCGGTGGCATCGGCGTGGACGATCCGGTCGGCACTGTTCCAGCCGCTGCCGATCTGCTGGGAGGCGCTGTAGGGGACGCCGTCGTCCCGGACGAAGTTGTTGGCGTACATCAGCAGCGTTCCGTCGGACTTCCTCCCGATCAGGTCGTGGAAACCGTCACCCGTCACATCGGCTGGGAAAGGGCTGTGTACGGGCGGCTCGGTGTTGCCGACGACGTTTCGATAGCGAAGCGCTACGTAATTGCTCGCCGGGTGCGAGTCGATCCGGCCGTCGGAGCCGCCCGTGAGCGTTTCCGTCCCGATCTTCACCGGATAGCTCCCGAAGGAGTAGTACTCGAAGGTGCCGGTCGATTGATTGATCCAGCGCTTGAAGAGGATGGCGTGCTTGGTCTTGTAGTTGAGGGCGTCGCCCGGTTGCAGGTCGTTCTTGTTGATCTGGGTTGCGACGGTGTCGAGGTTGCCGGTCCATGCCGAAACGGAGAGGTGCCAGGCCATGGAGATGAACCCCGAGCAGTCCGTCCGATATTTTTTACCATTCTGGTCCGGATACCACCCGGTCTGGCTGTACCCGATGCTTGCCCGGTTGTCGTACCAGTACTTGGCGCGGCTCAGGATCTCGTCACGGGTGATCTGACCACCCACGCTGGAGGCAGCGTGGGCTGCCTGCGGGGCGCTGGTGACGGTGGTGGCAACGCCGGCGGTCAGGCCGATGCCGGCGGCCAGAGCGGCGCCGAGGGTCAGGCTGGTTAGCCGTCGAAACAACATGGCAGTCATGCTCTTTTCGTCAATCTTGATTCGGGATATGTTGCGCCGGCCGCGGTGTCGAGGAACGCGGCTGACGGGCGCAGGTCGGCTACTGGGCGCTCAGGTTCGGCGCTGCGATGAGTTCAAGCGCTATGGACTGGCGGGCGCGCTCTCTAGTTCGTCCCGGCGATTACCGTGCCTCGAACCCGTTCGCGTCGTCAATTTAGTCAATCCACAACCTGTTAGAAGCTCCATTCCACTCCCTCGCTCTGCTACTGAAATCACCGGGGGTCGTTGCCTTCAATTCGTGAATACGGGCAGAGCGCGTACACGGCTGCTGATATCCCGGGACACCTTCTCGGCGGAAGCGTGGTCAGCAGCCAGTACGAGCAACGCAACCGAGACGTGGTCGGGCCCGGCTCGTACCCGAATGTGTTCAACTTGCTCCTCACGTCGAACATGCGCCCAAACCAGGTCCCGTAGCACCTCGTCGCTGATATGCCGCAGGGGCGCCGGGCGGTCGAGTTCGAAGGTCACCATCCGCATGGTTAAGACCACTCAAAACCGCCGCCAGCCGACGCAGAACTCGCGACCGTCAACTCAAGGAAAAGAACTGCGGGAACGGGGGAATCATAGCCCTGAATCGATACGCTCATGACACACTCCTCCTGTGGCAAGAATTGGAAGCAACTAACTTCCGACGGTTCGCTGAACTTCTTCCCTACGGATCGATGTTCCGTTGACTGGAAGCATTCCGTCTGCGGCTTGCGATGTCACTGCTTCCAAACTGGCAGCAAGGTGTCTGGCACTTTGCTGCCCACGGTCTACGACAGAAGATTCCAGCTTGCAGGCCGTCGATCATGCCCGCATAATTAACCCACCGTGGGGGAGGGTGAGCTGTCCGTGCTGGAATCACTGGGAGTGTCGAGCCAGGCCGAACAGGTCTACCGAGCCATGCTGGCGCTACCCAACGTGGGCGTCCTTGGCCTCGCCGCCCATATGGGACTCGACGAGACGGCCGTCCGCACGGCGCTCGATGAACTTGCCGATTTAGCTCTTGTCCGGCCGTCCTCGGACAAGTCAGGCGACCTTCGACCAGTATCTCCACAAGTGGGTCTGGCAGCGCTCCTAGTTGAGGCCGAGGCGGAGGTACTACATCGTCAGCGTCAGGTCGAAGCCACTCGCGCAGCTATCAAATCCATGGCAACAAGTCATCTTGCCTCCCGAGACCAGGAGGGCGTACATCGACACGAAAGTGTGGACGCCGTCCGCTTCCGACTAGAGGAGCTGGCGGCCAACGCTGAGGTCGAGTGCGTCTCGCTTAACCCCGGTGGCGCCCAGGCCCCAGATGGCAGGCAGTCGAGCAAACCGTTAAACCAACTCGCCCTCGAACGAGGCGTCATCATTCGATGCGTGTACCAGGACAGCTACCGCAACGACCGTGGAGTCGTCGGCTACGCACGCTGGCTCACCGATCTCGGTGGGCAGATCCGCACCAGCCCCACCCTGCCAATGTTGACAGTCGTCATCGATCGACGAGTGGCGTTGCTGCCACTCGATGCAACCGACACCCGCAAGGGCGCCATTGAGGTCGATGACCCCAGCATAGTTGCTGCCATCTACGCCCTCTTCGAGCAAATCTGGCGCACCGCCCAGCCGATCGGCCTCGCACAGCTCATCGACATTCACAGCATCGAACCATCCGAACGCGAACTACTGCGCATCCTCGCCGACGGCCACACCGACGAGGCTGCCGCCCGCAAACTCAACCTCTCTCTACGCACCATACGAAGAATGACCGCCAACCTAATGGAACGACTCGACGCCCGTAGCCGCTTCCAAGCCGGCGTACGCGCCGCACAACGCGGCTGGAACGACCTATAGACGGGAAATTGGCGCTGAGCCTGCGCAATGGCCACATATCTTGCCGCGAGTTGGACGCCCTGCCGGGCGGGGCGCTGGCGACTTCCGCCAGGTCGCCGCTGAGGTCCTTGACGACGCTGGGAACCTTGCGGCGCCGGTCGTCCCGGCGACGCACGTCCGTTGCTCACGATGAGTAACCAGTGGACGTGCCGGCCCGAATCGTGGCATGAGCGAAAGCACCACGATCAGCTACGGCGTAGCACCAGGGTCACAAAGCCCAGAACATTGCGGTATCCGCGCAGCCATTGGTCACGGTGCTTTCGGGCGGCGGCGAGCGCCTCGGTCGCGTCAGGATGGCCAGGATTGTCCAGCGCCCACCGGGTGAGCGACCCCACCCACGACCACTCGTAGTCGTCCCACTCGGCGGCGTCGCTTACATGGGCGTACACCGGCGTCCAGCCCGCCCGCTCGGCGACGTCGACCAGGCCGGGGAGGTCGGTGAACTCGTCGGCCTTCCCGTCGAGCGCCGCGAGTGCCGCTGGTGTCGGCGGGACCTGCCAGAATCCCTCACCAATCATCAGGATGCCGTCGGCGTTCACGCGCCGACCGGCCAGCTCCAGCGTCTCGGCGAATCCGCCGAACGCGTGCGTCGAGCCGATACACAGCACCAGGTCGTAATCGCCGTCCGGCACGTACGTCCGCGCATCGCGCTCGTGCAGGGTGAGCCGATTGGCGAGGCCGCGATCGGCGGCGGCGCTGGCGGCCCGTTCGAGCGCGTACGAGCTGACGTCGACGCCGTCGGCATGGCCGTCGGGATAGTGGGCGAGGGCTTGCAGCGCCCAAGCTCCCTCTCCGCAGCCGAGGTCGAGAACCCGTGCTGTCGATTGGCGGTCCGCTCGGCGCAGGAGTCGGTCGAGATTGACACCCAAGATCGGGGCCGCGATCGGGTGGTGTGAGTGTGCGATGCTGCTGAGCCGTTGATGATCCACCGGCACAGTCAATCCGAGTCCGACCGACACCCGCACTCGGATTTGCCACGGCACCCACGTCCGGCGACAGATGAGGATGTCGAACTGGCGGGTGGCAGCGGGAAGATCAGCGATGTGTCCGGCTGACCAGCGCCTGTCTGAGCGCGTCGAGTAGCCTGCGGCTGAAAGGGCTGTCTGGGGGCCGACCGGAATACGCCGGGCGCCGGCGCCGAAGGTGGACCCGCTGGGGTTGCTAGAGAAGCGCTGCCGGAGAAGGTGGTGCCGGCGGCGCGGACGTGGGAACGGCACCTGATCGAGGTCGATACGGGGGTGGCTCTGGACGCGAACCTTCAACAGACGATGATGATCTTGCCTGGCGTGTCAGAGTCCGAACTCCTGTGCACGACGGTGAGGATCGCCGATGGACGACCCGAGCGTGGTGGTGGAACGCGGAGTACTGACCGCGCCTGCGGAGGTGGGGCAGCTGGCGGTATGCCGGGCCGAGGTGATCGGCCGCATGCCCGACGGCGATGCCGTCGGGCATGCGGCGGCGGACACAGCCGCCGAGCTGGGTATTTCCCGCCGTCAGGTGTACGAACTGCTGCGGCGGTGGCGGGCCGGATCTGGCGGGGTCTCGGATCTGGTGCCGGGCAAGTCCAGCGGCGGCCGCGGTCGTGAGCAGTTGTCCGCCTAACTGGGCGGTGACGCCGCTCTTGTTGGCGGCATCGTTAGCGGGTCTCTAGTGAGGTCGGCGTTTATGACGGTGGGCCGGCCGCGGGAGTGGGTGGCGGCCGGCCCACCGTTGGCGGCTGCCCCACCGTGGGGGCTGGCCGCCCGTGGCGGAGCAGGTGGTTGCCTCAGCAGTCACAAGAAATTCCGACCGCGGTGAGGTCGTCTACCGGGCGCTGTCGTGGACCGCTGGCGGTCTGCACCGGGAATCCTTCGCGGACCCAGTACTCGTAGCCGCCGATCATCTCCTTGACCTGGTATCCGAGTGTGGCGAAGGCGAGAGCGGCGCGGACGGCGCCGTTGCAGCCAGGCCCCCAGCAGTAGGTGACGACCGCCGCCGCGGCGGGAATCACCTGTGCGGCGCGTACCGGGATTTCAGCGGTCGGCAGGTGGATCGCGCCGGGCAGATGCCCACGTTCCCAGGCCGAGGTGCCCCGGGTGTCGATCACCACCAAGCCGTCCACGGCAGCCTCCAGGTCGGCGTGGACGTCGCTGACGTCGGTCTCAAAGCGTAGGCGGGCGGCGAAGTGTGCAGCGGCATGTTCGGCTGGCGCGGGAGGGGTGGCAAGTACGTTTGACATGAGAATGATCCTCGGGCGATGGTCGGCCGGCGACCAGTGGCGCTGATGCCACTATCCGCTAAGATTTTGCCATGGTTCAGGTCGCCCAGCGTGGGCCCACCGTGTCTGTGCTCGCCTATGAAGGGATGTCGGTCTTCGAGGTCGGCATCGTTACCGAGGTGTTCGGCCTACCCCGGCCGGAGTTCGACGTGCCCTGGTACGAGCTGACCGTCTGCGCCGAACGGCCCGGGTCGGTTCGCGTGATCGGTGGGGCCAGCCTGCACACACCGCACGGCCTAGACGCCTTCACGGCGGCCGACACGGTCATCGTGCCCGGAGTTCCCGACGTGGGCGCCGACTCACTACCGGAGTTGGTCGCCGCGCTGCGCCGGGCACACCGCCGCGGTGCTCGGATTGTTTCGATCTGCTCCGGTGCGTTTGCTCTCGCCGGAGCCGGACTGCTCGACGGGCGGAGAGCCACCACCCACTGGCGCTATGCCGAGCGATTCCGGCAGCGGTACCCGGGCGTCGACCTGAACCCCGACGTGCTCTACATCGATGACGGCAACGTGCTGACCAGCGCCGGCAGTGCCGCCGGGCTCGACCTGTGCCTACACATCGTCCGCCGCGACTATGGTGCCGCGATCGCCAACGCGATAGCCCGGCGCCTGGTCGTCCAGCCGCACCGCGACGGCGGGCAGGCCCAGTTCATCGAGGCCCCGGTGACCGCCGACCCGGCCGACGAGCGCGTGGCCGCGAGCATGGCCTGGGCCCTCGCGCACCTCGCCGAAGCCATCACCATCGACGCCCTCGCCCGCCAGGCGCACATGTCCGCGCGCAGCTACCTGCGGCACTTCACCCGCGCCACCGGCACCACCCCCATCCGCTGGCTAATCCACCAACGAATCCAGGCGAGCCTCGCCCTGCTCGAAACCACCGGTACCCCGATCGAGAAGATCGCCGAGGCGGTCGGGTTCGACACCGCCGTCACCTATCGCCACCACTTCACCCACACCATGCAGACCTCTCCGTCGGCGTACCGCCGCGCGTTTCACACCGGCAACGCGGCCGACCAGCAAGCGCCGTCTAACAAACAACCCGCGAGTTCCCTGCGGTAGCGCAACCCCTGGCGAACGTCCTGGCCAGGGGTTTTCTCCCTAAGCATCCTCGATCGAGCAGGTCGACGACCTGGCTCGGTCCAGAGGCGTGCCCCTTCCTCGGGTCCTTCCCTGAGTGGCTCCCTGGGTGGTGAATCTCGAACGCGATTCCTTGACACCGCCTCCAAGATCGCAGTTGTCAGAGTCCGAACTCCTGCGCACGAACCGCCGAGGCGGCGCCGGGTTGGTGCAGTCGAGTTCACCTCTCCCTGATCACCCCGCATGTGCGGGAGCAGGAGGGCAATACCCTGGCCGAGCTCTGGAAGGCGGATCCGCCAATCCGGGCAGCGGATTGGCGGATCCGGTTCAGACGCGGCTATTCCGGCCCCAACCGATGGTGGGCCGGAATAGCCGGTCACTCCGCGCCGAGCGCCTCCACCACTGGTGGGGCCAGTGCGCGGCGGGCAGGTTGTAGGGAGGCGGCCAGCGCGGCGAGCAGTACCACCGCGACGACCAAGCCGAGCCGCCCCCACGGCAGGACCAGGGTGAAGTCAACACCGAGCTGGGTCACCGTGGCCATCGCGCTGGCGGCCACCCCAGTGCCAAGCGCGATACCGAGCAGGGTGCCGACCTGCGCGGTGAGCGCTGCCTCGACCGCGAGCACCGCCCGCATCCCGCCCCGGGTCAGGCCCACTGCCCGCAGCAAGGCGTTCTCCCGGGTGCGCTCGACCACAGACAGGCTGAGCGTGTTGGCCACGCCCACTAGTGCGATCATCACGGCCAGGCCAAGCAGCGCGGTGACGAAGGTCAGTGCCAGGTCCACGGTTCCGGTGAGCATTTTCTTGTAGGCGCCCTGATCCGCCAGGTTGACCGTCGGGTAGTTCGCCAGCACCGACTCGATGGCCGCCCGGGCGGTGGCCGGGGAGACGCCGTCGGCGGGAGCCACCTCGGCCAGGTAGCCCCGCTCGGTCGGGAAGAGGCGGGCGAAGTCGGCGTCGGCGACGTCGACCACGTGTCCGGCCAAGACCGAACTGACGGCCATAGAGTCTAAGCCGTCGACCACCGCCGCGACCCGGAACGGTTGTCCGGCCAGGGTGACCGTCGAGCCGACCGTCCAGCCCCTGGCTGCGGCCAGCTCGCGATGCACCAGCACAGTTCCCGGGCCCAGGCCGGCGGGATCCCCGGCGTCCACGGCGGTCAGCGTCCGGCGGACCAGCGCCGGGTGGGCGGCTCGCAGCTCGACGCCGTCAACGACATGGCTGCGTTGCTCGTGTACCACGTCCAGTTCCGGACGGGCGGCCAGTTCGCCGGCCAGTGGTGCGGGTAGTTCGTCGCCGCCTGCCTGGACCAAAAAGTCGACGCCGTACTGCGCGTCCACCGCGCGTTCGATGCCGACCTTGGCGCTGGCGGCGCCCACGACGAACGCTGACACCAGGCTGATCCCGATCACCGTGGCGGTGGTGGTGGCGGCGATCCGGCGGGGGTTGCGCACGGCGTTCGCCACCGCCAGCTCGGCGGTGGCCCCGAACAGCCGGCGGGCCGGCCAGCTGAGCAGCTGGACCAGGGCCGGCACCAGCACCGGGCCGAGCAGCACGATGCCCAGGAAGGCCAGCACCCCGCCTACGGCCACCTGCGGAATCTGACCGGTCTTACCGGTGCCGACCAGCGCGGCCACTCCGGCGGCGCCTGCCAGCGCCCCTGCGGTCAGCCGGATTCGGCCGGCCCGCCGGGCGGGCTGCACGGCCGCGTTCGTGAGCGCGGCCACCGGGGCGACCCGGGTGCCCTGCCAGGCGGGCAGCGCGGCGGCCACCATCGTCAGCAGGGTGCCGAGGCCGAGGCAGAGCAGCACCGTACGGGCGGTGACGGTTATTCCGTCGGCGACCGGTGCGCCCTCCGTCACCGCCGGCAGCAACACGCCGAGCCCCGCAGCCACCCCGATGCCGGCCAGCAGACCCGCCGCCGAGGCCAGCAGTCCGGTCAATGCCGCCTCCGCCAGGGCGGCCCGGAAGACCTGGCCTCGGGTGGCCCCGACCAGCCGCAGCAGGGCGGTCCGCCGGGTCCGCTGGGCGAGCACGATGGCGAAGGTGTTGGCGATCACGAAACCGGCCACCACCACCGCCACCACGGCGAAGGTCATCAGGAACAACGTGAACTGCCGCAGGCTGCCGACGGTGCCCGCGACTTCGTCGTCGAGGATCGCCTGCCGGTCCTTGACCGTCACGCCCGGTCCGATGGTCGTGCGGATCCGGTCGGTCAGCGCCTGGAGGTCCGCACCGGGCCGAGCGGCCACCATGATCCGGCCGTACCCGCGCTTCCCGGTGACGGCGAGGGCGTCCACGTCGGCCAGCCCGACGTAGGGACGACCGATGTCCCGGGTCGTGCCGGCCACGTCGACGGTGCCGACCAGGGTGAACGAGCGGGATGGGCCGGTGGACCCACCGATCCGCACCGGGGCGCCGAGGGTGAAGCCCTGGTCGACGACGGTGGCGTCGTCGAGCACCACCTCACCCGGCTGGCGGGGCAGCCGCCCGGCCACCATGTCGTAGGACTGCAGGGCCGGGTCGGTGGGGATGGCGGCCAGCATGGCGTGGCCGAGCACCGGCCGCCCGTCGGAGCCGACCACCTCGGCGATCCCGGTAAGTTCCCCATCGGCGGCGGCCACCCCGTCGACCTCGCGCACCCGCTCGACCAGGCTCGGCGCCAGCGGCTTCGCCCTGGCATAGGCGGCCAGGTCGGTGTGCCGGTCGAAGGCGCCGGCACGGGCGTACGCCCCGGCGTGCATGCCGTCGATGGAGATCAGGGTGCCGGCGACGAAGGCGACCCCGAGGACGACCGCCAGCGAGGAGAGCAGCAGCCGCCGCCCGTCGGCGCGGACCTGGCGCAGGGTCAGACGCAGCATGCCGTTCACCGCTTCGAGGACGGCGCGCCGGCGCCGGCTGGGTTGAGGCGGGTGAGCGTGTCGAGGACCTGCGCAGCGGTCGGCGTGTGCATTTCGTCGGCCAGCCGGCCGTCGGCGAGGAAGACCACCCGGTCGGCGTGTGCGGCGGCCACTGGGTCGTGGGTCACCATGACCACGGTCTGGCCGAGGGTGTCGACCGCGTCGCGGAGCAGCCGCAGCACCTGCGCGCCGGAGCGGGAGTCGAGGCTGCCGGTGGGTTCGTCGGCGAAGATCACCCAGGGGTGGGTGATCAGCGCCCGCGCCACAGCGACCCGCTGCTGTTCGCCTCCGGACAGCTCGGTGGGGCGGTGCCCGAGGCGGTCGGTCAGGCCGACCGCAGCCACCACCTGCTGTAGCCAGTCTGGGTCGGGCCGCCGGCCTGCGATGGCCTGCGGCAGCAGGATATTCATCTCGGCGGTGAGGGTGGGCAGCAGGTTGAACTTCTGGAAGATGAAGCCGATCCGGTCCCGCCGGAGCAGGGTCAGCCGGCGGTCGTCGAGCCGGGCGAGGTCGGCGCTGCCGATCCGCACGGTGCCGGCGGTGGGCCGGTCAAGCCCGGCGAGGCAGTGCAGCAGTGTGGACTTGCCGGAGCCGGAGGGGCCCATGATGGCAGTGAACCGGCCTGCGGTGAGGTCGAGGTCGACGCTGTCGAGGGCGACGACCCGGGACTGACCGGAGCCGTACTCCTTACGCAGCGCTTGGGCGGTGACGGCGACACCGACGGTCGCGGGTGTGACGGACGACATGGATGTTCCCGGTATGGAGAGGTGTATCGGTCGCCTCCGACGCTATGCGCGACACTGCCCTGTCGATCTCCACCTGCGCGCTCGAGCCTGGTACGCCCCAGGTCGCGCCCGACCGATGGACTCCTACGACTCAGGTCGTACGCCGGCTTATCCGCCGGGCGTGATCAGTCCGCTTTCGTACGCCAGTACCACGGCTTGGACCCGGTCACGGAGTTGCAACTTGGCTAGGATCCGCCCGACGTGGGTCTTCACGGTCGCTTCCGCGATGTGCACCCGGGTGGCGATCTCGGCGTTGGACAAGCCTTGGGCGACCAGTAGCAGCACCTCGCGTTCCCGCTCGGTGAGCTGGGCGAGCCGTGGGTCCTGCGCCGGGCCGGGACCGAGCTGGCCGGCGAACTGGTCGAGTAGCCGCCGGGTGATCGACGGGGCCACCACCGAGTCGCCCTCGGCGACCACCCGGATCGCGGCCAGCAGCTCCTCCGGCGGCACGTTCTTCAACAGAAAACCGCTGGCCCCCGCCCGTAGCGCGGCGAACGCGTCCGCCTCAGTGTCAAACGTGGTGAGCACCAGCACCCGGGGCCGGCGGTCGGCGGGCCGGGCGACGATCCGCCGGGTCGCCTCCACTCCGTCCATGGTAGGCATCCGCAGGTCCATCACCACCACGTCGGCCTCGACCCGGTCCAGCACGCGCAGCGCGTCCGCGCCGTCGATCGCCTCGCCGACCACATGAAGATCGGGCTGCGAGTCGAGCACCATACGGAAGCCGGCCCGCACCAGCGCCTGGTCGTCGACGATCACCACCCGGACGGCCATGTCACACCTCTGTTCGTGGTTGCGGGGCTCGCAGACCCGACACTCCGCGCGCTCACGGCAGAGCCTGCCCCGCGTCAGGCGGTGCCGACGGTAGCGGCAGCCGCGCCTCGACCCGCCATCCACCNTCACCATCGCCGCACCACCCGACGAACCCGACCTACCCATCACCGGCCCCAACCTCACCACCACCACCGGCACCGCCGCCCTCTCCATCCTGGCCGGCGCCATCCTCAGCTACGCCGCACGCCGACGCCCACCACACCGGACCACGTAGAAACACGGTGCCACCAGCCCACACCACCACCCTCCCGCCCGACACCTGCCGGAACCGATCGAGCCCATTTGCCCCGCCACCCGGGCGTTCTGAGGGCTGGGCCGCATCGCGTCGGTGATGAGACGTATCCGAACGACGACGCCCCGCCGTTGATCTCACGCCGGTTCAAAGCCCGAAACCTCATCCGTGCCTCACGCAGCGCTCGGGCTGGCGATTTTGACGCGCTGATGGAATCAGCTAGTCTACTAGGGAGCTAGTTAAACGGGGGTGGACGGATGATCGATTTCTACTTGAACGCGAAGTCGGGGGTCGCGCCGTACATGCAGCTCATCCAGCAGGTACGGCATGCGCTTCGGCTCGGCGTGCTCCACGAGGGCGACAGACTGCCCACGGTGAGGGAGGTGGTGGCCCGGCTCGCGATCAACCCGAACACGGTGTCGAAGGCCTATCGCGAACTGGAGTACGAAGGTCTGGTCACGGCCCGGCAGGGGCTGGGCACCTTCATCGCGAAGACGCTCGACGGCCCGGCGGTCGCGGCACAGGAGTCGCTGCGGCAGAAGCTGGAACAGTGGCTCGTCGAGGCCCGCGAGGCGGGTCTCGACGACGAAGGCGTTGAGGCGCTGTTCCTGAGTACGTTTCGCGCGTTCTCGGAGGCGAGGGCATGACCAGCGTGCTTCGCGCGGAGAACCTGACCAAACGGTACGGTCGCCGCACCGCGCTCTCCGGTTGCACGCTTGACGTTCCGGTGGGCCATGTCGTCGGCCTGGTCGGCCCGAACGGCGCGGGTAAGTCGACGCTGCTGCAACTGGCCTGCGGACTGCTCGAACCGACCGCCGGAGTGATCGAGGTGCTCGGCGAGCGCCCGGTCAGTGGCTCGGCTCGGGTCGGCTTCGTCGCCCAGGACGCCCCGGTCTACGCCGGACTGACTGTCGCCGAGCACCTACGGCTAGGCGCCCGCCTGAACCCGTCCTGGGACAGCACGATAGCCGAGCAGCGCATCGCCCAGGCCGGCCTCGATCCGAGTCAGAAGGCAGGCAAGCTCTCCGGCGGCCAGCGGGCCAATCTGGCGCTGATCGTCGCCGCCGCCAAGCGGCCCGAGCTGCTGCTGCTCGACGAGCCGGTGGCGGCGCTCGATCCGCTCGCCCGCCGCCTGTTCCTGCAGGCACTGATGGAACTGGTTGCGGAGCAGGAGATGACCGTCATCATGTCCTCGCATCTGGTCTCCGACCTACAACGAATCTGTGACCACCTGATCGTGCTGGTCGGCTCCCAGGTGCGGCTGGCCGGCGACGTCGACGACCTGCTCGCCAGCCACCATCGCCTGACCGGCCCCCGGCGTGAGTCCATTGACGTCGCAACGTTCGGCTGGACCCTGATCGAGGACCGGCACACCGCCGCGCAGTCGACCCTGGTGGTACGCAGCACCGCCCCGATCGACGACCCGTCCTGGCAGGCCGACCAGCTCGATCTGGAGGACATCCTGCTCGCCTATCTGAGTGAATCGGCCCCGGCCGCCACGCCAGAACGAGTGCTGGAGACACAGCGATGACCTGGTTGGCCTGGCGGCAGTTCCGGATTCCGGCCATCGCCGGCGCAGTCTGCCTGGCCGCGCTACTCGGTGCTCTCTTGCTCACCTGGTGGCAGGTCCGCGATCTGGCAGTGAGCACCGGATACACCGGCTGCACCGGCGAGGACTGTGGGAGCGCGGCATCCTCCTTCCTGCACGAGATAGAGCAGAGCGTGGCCAATCGGGTCCAGCTCGCCGGCATCGCCGCATCCTTTGGGCTGCCCGCCCTGGTCGGCGTGTTCTGGGGCGCCCCGACCGTGGCACACGAACTCGAATCCGGAACGTACCGGATCGCCTGGAGCCAAACCGTCTCCCGACGCCGCTGGATGCTCGTCAAGCTGTCGATCGGTGGCCTGGCAGCCGCACTCGTCGCGGGTGCGCTCAGCCTCGCCCTGACCAGCTGGGCGCAACCCATCGACGACGCCCACGCCACCCTGGCCCACGCCCACCTGATCACCCCGTTGGTCTTCCCCAGCCGTGGCGTGGTGCCGATCGGCTACGCCACCCTCGCCTTCGCCATCGGGGTGACCGTCGGACTGATGCTGCGCAAGACCCTGGCCGCCATGGCGGTGACCCTGGTACTCGTCGTGGCGACACAGGTCGGCGCCGTCGAACTACGCCCACTGATCGCCCAACCCGTACATCGCATCACCACCGTGACCACCGAGTCGATCTTAGAGGTCGAGACGTACCACGACGTAGTGGTCCGCCTCGGCGCCTTCCCGAGCGAAACTGATTCGTGGGAGCTGTCGAACACCATCGTGATCACGCCCGGCGGACCGGAATATCGCGGGCCGACCAACCAGGAAAAGTGCACACCCGAATGTCGGGAGTGGCTGGGCACACAGGGACTGCTACAGGAGGAGCGTTACGTGCCGGCAAGGCGGTTCTGGCTGGTGCAGTGGCGGGAACTCGGGGTGTTGCTCACACTGACCGCCGCCCTGTCGCTCATCTCGCTCTGGTGGATCCGGCGTCGGCCGGCCTGAGTGACCCGGTGCACGGTCACCTGGCCACACTCCGGCCACCGCGCACCGCCCGGTACTCAGCCCCTGCAAGAGACGACATCGAACGAGGTGGACCCGCGGTTGACGTCCCAATCGCGAGTTCAGACCACGTACAGTTCGATCCAGCAGCCCGTTAGCACCGCTCTCATAGCCGGTGGACCACCATCGGGAGCCCAGTCACACCCGCTACGGCAAGTTGACCGCCCGATCCAGGCCGTCCCCTGACCAGCACCATCAACTGCGAGTGGCGCTGACCGGGCTTATGAACACGCCTTAGAACGGACAGTGAAGCCCCCAACCTCAATTTCGAGGTTGGGGGCTCTTAATGTCTCAGTCGGGTTGGCTCGGCCCGGACGGGTCTACGGCTACTTGGAGAGCTGAGCGACGAAGGCCCG
This sequence comes from Salinispora fenicalii, assembly GCF_000514815.1. GTDB lineage: Bacteria > Actinomycetota > Actinomycetes > Mycobacteriales > Micromonosporaceae > Micromonospora > Micromonospora fenicalii. Next base: position 200,930 of record NZ_KI911471.1, on the reverse strand, counting down.
CCACGCTGTCGGCCCGAACACCAGCGCCGGCCCGGTCGGGTCCTTGGAGTCCCGGACACCCACGATGTCGGCGAGGTTGGAGGCAACCTCGACACATGCCCCCTGGTTACTGCCGCTGCGAGTGCTCTTGTGCCAGCGTGCGCCGGTCAAGTCCATGCTTTCGCTACCTCCATCATCAACTCGGTTGACTGGTTCAGGGTGAGCGCTTCGGCAAGCGTGGCTTCCCACTGTTCCCGGAGCGCTGCGACCTCGGCGGGTCGCTCAACCACCTGACCCCGAAGCCGGTTGTCAAGGTAGCCCACGTCGCCCAGGTCCGACGAGGTCGCGATGACAAAGGGTCCGTCAAGACCAGCGTATGCACCCACGGAGGAGGGTACGACATGGACTCGTATCCGTCGGTTCTCCTGGTTGAGCTGGGCCAGATGAAACAGTTGTTCGCGCATCACAGCGGCACCGCCGATAGGGCGACGGAGGACGCTCTCGTCAACAACCGCTACGACCTGAGGCGGATTGTCGCTGGCGAGGCACTGCTGTCGAGCCAGCCGCGCCAAGACGCGATTCTCGACTTCCGCACTATCAATACTGCCGTCACTGCCGAAGATGGCGCGAGCGTACGCCTCGACCTGGAGTAGGCCAGGCACCCAGGCCACTTCGCACCAACGCAGCGTTCGTGCTTGTTGCTCAACGGTGATCCATTCGTGTAGCCAGATAGGTTCGCCGTTGAGGTCTGACAGGCGTTCCAGTAGCCGCAGGTAGATGCCGCCGGTCTTCAAGGCACTGTCGATGGCGGCAACGTAACCACTTGTTGGGTGGCGCGCCCCCGTCTCAACTGAGCTGACATGGGTGCCCGAGTAGTTGATCATCTTTCCAAATTCATCCTGACTGAGCCCACGTGCGGTGCGTGCGCGGCGAAGCTCGTCCAGCAAGATTTCACCGGCTGTCATGCTCATTTCCCCAACCCCTCCCCAATTGAAGCTTCCGACTGTCCATGGCTTCTCACCGGTCAAGCCTGAATCTTCTACGTCTCTCCAACATGGCCGGATGGCTTCCAGGCTAGGTGCTTGACGTTCATTCTGGAAGGTGGAATTCGACAAAGAATGGAAGCCTTGTAGTGGATCATTTAGGTTGCCGTTGGCTATGAGCTAATGGATGCAGTCTCAGTGTGAGATTAGTTCATGGCTAGGAGGTTGATCATGCCGAAAGTCTCCATCCAGCAGCTCCCGCTGTTTAAGCGCCGAACCGTACTTGCCGAGCCCATCAACATCAACCGCGATAGGGCTGTCGTCTCGGAAAATGATCTCAAGCGTCTGCGGAAGGTGAGGGCTGATGGTCGTGCCGTGGGCCGGGCGCGGGTGTACTACACCTCGTACCCAGGCTTTGATGCACTTCAGGCTGTGCTTGCTGGGCTGCGCGGCGACTGCGATGGCTGACGACGGTAGGCGGGAGCAGCGTGCCTATCCCGTTCCGGACGGGCGGCCCCCGCTGCCTGACGGGGACCGGGTGCGTGCGGAGTCGCCACCCGCGGTGCCACCGACAACCAGACAGAAGTTGATCACCGCGTTGGTGCTCGTGATCATTCTCGTCGGTGTGGTGATCGGCTCGTGTCGATGAATTACCCATCGCGCGACAAGTTGTGCGGGCTCGCGCGCGCCACCTGGATCGACGCACCAGCATCGCCATGAGAGTGTGGTGCGGCGCGGATTGTGAGCACCGGGCGCAAGTGCGGAAAATCGGGTTGAGTCGTGGTGCCGGGTGTTGGCTAGATGGGGCGCATGCGCACCATCGTGAGCGACCGCCTCCGGCTGCGCCCTTGGCAGGACGAGGATGCCGCCTTTCTGTTGGATCTCGAGTCGCGCTGGGAGGTCGTGCGGTTTTTGGGTTCGCAGCCCACGATCATGCACGATCGCGAGAGCGCCCTCGCCTCGATCGCACGCCGCCGCGCCATCGATGATCCGGTCCACGGGATCTGGGCTATCACCACGGCGGCGGACGGTCGGCTGATCGGCAATTTCCTGCTCAAGCCGATCCCGCTGTCGGCAGGGGAGCCGGCCGGCACGCCGACCGAGGTCGAGGTCGGCTGGCACCTGCATCCGGACTCCTGGGGGCACGGCTACGCCACCGAAGCGGCGTCGGCGGCCCTGACCGATGCGTTTAGCAGGGGTCTGACGAGGGTCATCGCGGTCACGCATCCGGACAATCGGGCCTCCCAGGCCGTCTGTCGTCGGCTCGGCATGGCGTACCTGGGCCGAACAACGAAGTACTACGACATGCCGAACGAACTCTTCGAGAGTGAGGCGGTGAAGCCTCAGCTGGTGTGAGACCTGATGGGGTTAGTACCTTGTGGCAAGATGCCCGGTGATTCAACTCGCGAGCACGCTGCGCAACCTCGGTGACCCGGAGGAGAGCATTGACCTGTTGACGGCGGAGGTCGACCGGGGTCCCGACGAGTTGGACGACGCGGTGACGGCGTTTCTTGCGCTGGCGTTGGTTGACGTTGGCCGGGAACGAGAGGCGGTGAGCCTCGCACTCGGTGCCCTGGCCAAGCATCTGCCGAGGTACGACTGCTCCCTGGCCCACTACGCGACGTCGGTTGTTGCCGAGAGGTAGCAGCCGCATCGGTCCGGCGGTGGCTCAATGATGCTGGCCCGGCGCCGGCCCTGGTTGGCGGTTGCGGGTGCTTCCTACCCTCGCCAGCATGGCGATAGCACCCGCTGCCGTCCAGGACCTGGGCAACGAACTGCAAGGGCTCGGTTGGGTCAGTGATCTGCTGGTTGCCGGGTCGTTGGCCACCGGCGATTACATCCCGCGCATCAGCGACCTGGACCTGGTCGCGCTCGTGGATGGGCGCGTTGACACCGGTCGGAAGGCAGCGCTCGCTGCCATCCACCGTCGCCTCGATAGTGGAAGCGGCGCGGGGGTCAAGCTCGGGTGCGGGTACGTCGACGGCGCGACCGTTGCGGAGCTCGAGCTACCGCATCTCACCTGGACCCATGGCCGCCTCGTTCACCGCACTCTTTCCCGGGTCACCCGGGCGGAGTTGGTGCGACATGGATACGAGGTATTTGGGCGGCCGCCCGGCGAGGTCTTCCCTGAGGTATCGGACGCCGACATCCGAGCAGCGGCTCGGGCGGAGTTGATCGGCTACTGGGGCTTGGCTGACCGGCGTCCCTGGTGGTGGCTGGACCCCACGATCGCTGAACTCGGTCTTTCCGCCATGGCCCGGGGCCGGCATGCCCTCGACCACGGCGACCTTCTCACCAAGACGCAGGCCATCAAGCAGGCGAACGCTCCTACCTGGCTGGTCGGCTACCTCAGCGCCAGGCGGTGCGGCGAAGCCGTCTCCCTGCCGCGGCTCAGGACGGCCTGGATCGCCTGGCGGGACGCTCGTCGGACAGTCGCCCATGCGAAGCGCGCCCATTGAGTCCACTCTCGAGCGCTGCGCCGACCTCGGCATCGATACTGTGGCCGCGAGTGATCACCGCATGATGGGGGAATGCAGCGATGCCCTTGACGAACCCGTGGCTTGCGGAGCCCGCGCCGACGCGGCGGCTGCCGCGGGACCGGCTTGCGGAGCGGATCCGCAACCTGCTCTCGTCGCAGAACATGTGCGTGCTGGCCACGGTCGGGCCCGACGGGCCGCTGGCCACCCCGGTGCGCTACTACCCGCTCGATTTTGCGGTGATGTTCACCGCCGCGCCGCGGTCGCCGAAGCTGCGCAACATCGCCGCGGACCCGCGGGTCTCGGTGGGTGTCTTCGCCCCGCTGGTCGGGCTGGCCAGCAGCCGTGGCGCGCAGCTCTTCGGCGAGGCTCGGGTGCTGCCACCCGAGCACCCCGACCGCGAGCCCTACTGGGCGGCGTTCCGGTGGGAGAACGAGCACGCCGAACGGGGCCGGTCGCTCGCCGAACCGCCACGGGACACCCTGGTGGTGATCGAGGCGGACCGGATCGTCTACACCGAGCACTGGCTCCGACGGGAGGGCTTCGCCGCCCGTCAGTCCTGGCGACGCCGCGATGACGAGCCCGCGGGCGGCGAACGCACCGGCTTCCACCCGGATGGCGACTGCTGAGCTCGGCCGGGCGCTAGGCGCCGAGCTGCCCGACCGCGGTGATCCGGATGACCGCCGCGCCCGCCTCGTCGGAGGCCGCGAGGTCCACCTCGGCGCTGATTCCCCAGTCGTGGTCACCTTCGGGGTCGTCCAGGATTTGGCGTACGGTCCAGGTCGCGCTGCCCTGCTCGATCAGCAGCAGCGCCGGCCCGCGGGCGTTCGGCCCGATGCCGATCTCCGGGTACTCCTCGAAGTACGGTTCCAGGGCGTCTTCCCAGGCGGCGGCGTCCCAGCCGGCGGCGCTGTCCAGCTCACCCAGTTCGTCCCAGCGGTGCAGGGCGGCCAGCTCCACCCGACGGAACAGGGCGTTGCGGACCAGCACCCGGAAGGCCCGGGTGTTGCGGGTAATCGCCGTTGGCTGGTCGTCCAGGGCGACGGCGACCTCGTCGACGTCAGAGGGGTTGCGCAGCCGCTCCCACTCGTCGATCAGGCTGGAGTCGACCTGGCGGACGAGTTCGCCCAGCCACTCGATGAGGTCGACCAGTTCCTCGGTCTTGGCGTCCTCGGGCACGGTGTGCCGGAGCGTCTTGTACGCGTCGGCGAGGTACCGCAGGACGAGGCCCTCGGACCGGGTCAACCCGTAGAACTGGACGAATTCGCCGAAGGTCATCGCCCGCTCGTACATGTCCCGGACGACGGACTTGGGGGAGAGCTGGTGGTCGGCCACCCAGGGGTGCCCCTGGCGGTACATCTCGTAGGCGTTGTCCAGCAGTTCGGCGAGGGGCTTGGGCCAGGTGACCTCGTCGAGTAGTTCGAGGCGGGCCTCGTACTCGATGCCTTCGGCCTTCATCGCGGCGACGGCCTCACCGCGGGCCTTGAACTGCTGCGCGGAGAGCACCTGGCGCGGGTCGTCGAGGATCGACTCGATCACGCTGAGCACGTCCAGGGCGTAGGCCGGGGACTCGCGGTCGAGGAGTTCGATGGTGGCGAGGGCGAGGGGCGACAGCGGCTGGTTGAGGGCGAAGTCGAGCTGGAGGTCGACGGTGAGTCGGGCCCGTCGGCCGGACTCGTCCGGCTCGGGTAGCTCCTCGACGACGCCACCGGCCCGCAGCGCCCGGTAGATGGCGATGGCGCGGCGGATGTGCCGGCGCTGGGCGGCGCGGTCCTCGTGGTTGTCGGTGAGCAGGTGTCGCATCGCCGCGAACGCGTCGCCGGGGCGGCCGATGACGTTGAGCAGCATGGAGTGGCTGACCTGGAAGCTGGAGGCCAGGGGCTCCGGGTCGGCCTCGACCAGGCGTTCGAAGGTGGGTTTGCCCCAGCCGATCGACCCCTCCGGCGGCTTCTTCCGGACGACCTTTCGGCGCTTCTTCGGATCGTCGCCGGCCTTCGCCAGGGCCTTCTCGTTCTCGATGACGTGCTCCGGTGCCTGCACCACGACCCGGCCGAGGGTGTCGAAGCCGGCCCGTCCGGCGCGGCCGGCGATCTGGTGGAACTCACGGGCCTTGAGGAGCCGGGTCCGGGTTCCGTCGTACTTCGACAGCCCGGTGAAGAGCACGGTGCGGATCGGTACGTTGATGCCGACCCCGAGGGTGTCCGTGCCGCAGATGACCTTGAGGAGCCCGGCCTGGGCCAGCGTCTCCACCAGGCGGCGGTACTTGGGCAGCATCCCGGCGTGGTGCACGCCGATGCCGTGCCGGACCAGCCGGGATAGGGTCTTGCCGAAGCCGGAGGTGAAGCGGAAGTTGCCGATCGCGGTGGCGATGGTGTCCTTCTCGGCCCGGGTGCAGACGTTGACGCTCATCAGTGCCTGGGCGCGCTCCAGGGCCGCCGCCTGGGTGAAGTGTACGACGTACACCGGGGCTTCGCGGGTCTCCAGTAGCTCCTCAAGGGTCTCGTGCATCGGCGTCGTCGCGTACGAGAAGAGGAGGGGGACCGGTCGTTCAGCGGTCTGGACGACGGCGGTCGGGCGTCCGGTGCGCCGGGTGAGGTCGGCCACGAACCGGGTGGTGTCGCCAAGCGTGGCGGACATCAGGATGAACTGCGCCTGCGGCAGCTCGATCAGCGGCACCTGCCACGCCCAGCCCCGGTCCGGCTCGCTGTAGAAGTGGAACTCGTCCATGATCACTTGGCCGACGTCCGCGCGGGTTCCTTCGCGTAGCGCGAGGTTGGCCAGGATCTCCGCGGTGCAGCAGATGACCGGCGCGTCCGGGTTGACGCTGGCGTCGCCGGTGAGCATCCCGACGTTGTCGGCCCCGAACACCTCGCAGAGCGCGAAGAACTTCTCCGACACCAGGGCCTTGATCGGGGCCGTGTAGAAGGTCGTCCGATCATCGGCGAGTGCGGCGAAGTGCGCTGCCATCGCGACCAGGCTCTTGCCGGATCCGGTCGGCGTATTCATGATCACGTTCGCACCGGAGACGATCTCGATGACCGCCTCCTCCTGATGCGGATAGAGATCGAGGCCGCGCTCGGATGCCCAACCGGCGAACGCGTCGTACAGGGTGTCGGGGTCGGCGCTGGCCGGCAGCGCGGCGGTAAGTGTCATGGCGGGGTCCATGGTGCCCCGACCATCACCGCCCGCGCCAACCGGGCCGGTCCTCGGTGCCCCGCGGGGGCCTCAGCAGCGGTGATAGATCAGGTCAGCGACCGGGCGACCGGCGGTCAGGGCGCGGCGTTCGAACTTCGTCACCGGGCGGTGCTCGGGGCGGGGGGCGAACCCGTCGTGCGGGTTCACCAGCCCCGGATCGGCGTCCAGGGTCCGCCGCATCGCTGTGGCGTACTCGGCCCAGTCGGTCGCGCAGTGCAGCGTGCCACCGGCTGTCAACCGGGAGCGCAGCAGGGCGACGTGATCGGGCTGGATGATACGCCGTTTGTGGTGCCGGACCTTCGGCCACGGGTCCGGGAAGAAGACGTGCACCGCGTCGAGTGAGCCGGCGGGCAGGGCGCTGACCAGGTCCAGTGCGTCGCCCTCGGCGATCCGAACATTGCTCAGAGAGCGCCGCTCCACCAGGTCGAGGAGGTTGGCGATTCCCGGCGTATGCACCTCGACCGCCAGATAGTCTCGGTCCGGATCGGCGGAGGCCATCGCCACGGTGGCGTCGCCCATCCCAGAACCGATCTCCAACACCAGGGGCGCGCGGCGCGGGAACAGGACAGCCGGCTCCACCGGCGTGCCGGGTACCTCCGGGACGGTCAGGCCGTACCGCGGCCACAGCTGTTGCAGCGCGCTGGTCTGGCGCGGTGACATCCGGCCGCGTCGCGGGTGAAATGTCCGGATGCTCCGCGCGGGCGCGGTGGGGTGGGAGTCGGTGATGGTCACAGCGATCCGAGCGTACGCGAGGACCGCGCCGGATCGGATGTGATGTGCGACGGGGATGTCGGGATTCCCCGTGCGACAGGCCGGGCGTGCGTGCCGCCCAGCCGGGTCGGGAGGGGGCAGTGGTGAAGGTGACCCGCGGGGGCCTGGTGGCGACGATCGCGGTCGCGGTCGTCGGTCCGCTGCTCGCCGTCGGGGCCGCAACCGCGACGGCTGGGCCAGCGTCAGCCCAGATGGTGTCGGCCGGACCGGCTGCTGCTGGAGCCGCCTCGGCCTGGTCCACCCGCATTGCGGAGTCGACCGCCGAGGGTGCGGTCCACCCTGTTGCCGCGCCCATGCAGCCCGAGGAACCGAAGCCGTCGACCGTCTTCGTTGAGGTGAATCCGAGCACGGTGAAAGCCGGCTACCTGGTCGGGATCCGGGCGAGTTGCCGGGACAACTCCATCCCGGCGGTCGTCTGGTCCGACGCCTTCGGCCGCGTGCAGGTGAAGCCGGACAACGGGCTGTTGACCGCGACGGCGATGGTGCGGGAACGAACCCTGCCCGGCAGCTACCGGGTCAAGCTGGAGTGCCGCGGCGGTGAGACCGCGTCAACGATGCTCCAGGTTGTCAAATCGGTCACGCCCAGTCGCGGTCCGGCCACCGGGTTCGGCGGGTCTGCCGGCCACTTCTTCGATGGGCTGTTGCTGCCGGTTGGGGGCGCGCTGACCGTGGCCGGTCTGGTGGTGTGGCTGGTGTCCCTCCGCCGGCTCCGTGGGGCTGCCCGCCGATGACCAGGGCCCGTGCCGCCCGCGCGTCCCGCCGACCGGCGGGCCGTCGTAGCCCGTGGGTCGTACCGCTCGCCGTGCTTCTGGTGCTGGTGGGGGTCTTCGCCACCGGCGCCGGACTGGGCCGGACCACCGGCCCGCTGGAGTGGGCGAGCGCGGCAGACGTTGCCCGCCCCGCCGGGGGCGCCGGACCGGAACCGGCCACCAGCCCTCCGGTTCGCCTCGCCGTACCCGCGATCGGTGTCGCCGCGCCGATCGCGCCCGTGGGGCAGGCTCGGGATGGCTCGATCGCGGTCCCGCCGCTGGAGCGGGCTCACGAGACCGGCTGGTACGACCGGGGGCCGGTCCCCGGCGATCCGGGGCCGGCGGTCATCGTCGGTCACGTCGACACCAGGGCTGGTCCGTCGGTCTTCGTTGACCTGCACCGGCTGCGCCCCGGCGACCCGATCGAGGTGACCCGGGCCGACGGCTCGGTCGTGGGATTCCGGGTCGACTCGGTGGAACGATTCCCCAAGGATCAGCTCCCTGCCGAACGCGTGTACGGCGATTCCGGGCCGGCCGGGCTTCGCCTGATCACCTGCGGTGGAGCCTGGGTGGGGGGCCGCACCGGCTACGCCGACAACGTCATCGCCTTCGCCACGATGACCTGAGCCCGGACCTCGGTCAGGAGACGCGTCGCGATGACCTGAGCCCGGTCCGGTGACCTCGGTCAGGAGACCGCGTCGCGGGCCGGGTAGCCGAGAACCTCAACGAGGTTTCCGGTCGCCGCCGTGAAAGCCTCGTAGACCTCGTCATCGAAGTGGTTGCGCCAGTCGCCGGCTTTGCCCTTTCGGTAGTGGGAGATCTTCCCAGCGCTCTCCCGGTCCTTCCGCATCTTGGTGAAGCTGTAGCGGGACAACAGGGGCTCCAACTCGGCGGAGGGCAGGGCGATCCCGCAGTGCCGCATCAGCTGGTCCACCTCCTCCAGCTGCCGCTCACCGGTCAGGTCTTCGTAGCGGAACAGGCGGAAGGTCTCGGAGCTCGGGGCGAGCGCCCAGGACCGAAGCCGGGCGAAGAGGTTTTGCTTGGAGTGGCGTTTGATGACGTGGAGTATCCCTTCCTTCATCGGGATTTCCCGTAAAGTTTTCCGCACCTGGAGGATATCGCCCATTGGTGCGTGCGAGTTGCGCAGCGAAAAGTAGCTTGAAATAACGATGTCGCGTGGGTCGCGAATTACAAAGAACGCGCGATAGGTGCCGGGCTTTGCAATTTTATCGAATTGGGGATAAGAGTGAAACAATGCTAGACCGGCGCGGCCGGCTGGAATGACGGGTAGCTTGCGTCGCTTATAGAAGCGCGGGTCGTAAGGGAGGAGCCCGGAGTGACGGTAGACGGTGGAGTCGCTGAATAGGGCCTTGATCCACTGGCTGCCCGTCTTGTGTACGGTGCAGTGGTAGATGTTGTCGAACTCGCACCGGTCGGCCACCGGGACGATGAGCCGCTTTCTTGTGTTGTGGGCTTCGAGCTGTGCTCTACGTGCCATGCGGCGCATTAGGTTGGGGCTGTGGTGCTTGGCGAATTCTATGGTTCGATTGATCATTGTCGGGGCCTCGTCTGCGCCTTTAAGGTAGGGAATCTCTGGGCGTATTGTGGGGGGCGGTGTCGGTGGAATCCCCAGGTCTAACCGTTCCCGTCCCGATGTGCCAACGTGTCACTAGGAATATCCCCGACGGTCCAATTAAAGTCAATCCTACCCTCGGCGATTGGTTGGTAACGCGGCGTGTGGTGTGAATTGTCGCCGGAGGGTACTCAAAACGTCTCCACTGCCGGGACAAGGTCGGCGTCCACGACGATCGGAGCATGGTCCGAGGGGCCCTTGCCCTTGCGGGCCTCCCGGTCCACGTACGCGGCCCGGACCACGCGGGCGAACGGAGCAGAGGCGTACACCAGGTCGATCCGCATGCCCTTGTTCTGATGGAACATTCCGGCCCGGTAGTCCCAGTAGGTGAAAGGGTGGGGGCCCTTCATCGGGGTTGGGACCACGTCGGCGAGGCCCAGATCGCGTAGCGCCGCGAGTGCCGCCCGTTCGGCGGGCGTGACGTGGGTGGAGCCGGTGAACAGGGCCGGATCCCACACGTCGGCGTCCGTAGGGGCCACGTTGAAGTCGCCGCACACCACCAGCGGTGCGCTGCCGGTCAGCTCGACCTCCAGCGTGTCCCGGAGCGCGCCGAGCCAGGTTAGCTTGTACCCGTAGTGCGGGTCGTCGAGGGTGCGGCCGTTGGGCACGTAGACCGACCAGACCCGTAGCCCGGCGCAGGTAGCGGAGAGGGCACGGGCTTCCGGATCGGGAAAGCCCGGCTCGCCGGGGAAGCCGAGGGTGACATCGGTGAGGCCGACCCGGGACAGAATGGCGACCCCGTTCCATCGGCCGTCACTGTGGCTGGCGACCGCGTAGCCAAGCGCACCAACTTCGGCGACCGGGAACGCGCCGTCCGGGCACTTGGTCTCCTGGAGGCAGACGACATCCGGCTTCGTGTCCGCCAGCCAGTCGAGCAGCCGGGGCAGGCGGGCCTTCACGGAGTTGACGTTCCACGTCGCCAAGCGCATGTCTCCCAGCCTGCCCGATCTGTCGCCGGCCCGCTGCCCGCCCGGGGCGTGTCACCGACGGATAGTCGGGGAGGACGCTCGGCGCCGCTCCCCGATCTCGCGCGCTCTCCGACCTTGCCCGCTCTCCGACCTCGCCCGCGCCGCGGCCCGCCGGACCGCGGGGACCCGGCTCAGTGCTCCGGCGCGGATCCCTGCGGTCGGCGGAGCGGCCCGTCCACCTCGACGACCAGCTCAGCCGCCCGGGTTGTCGTTGGGGCGGGTCTGCTCGGCCAGGAAGCGTTCCAACTCGGCACCGAGCTCGTCGGCCGTCGGCAGGGCCTCGGTCCCGGTGTTGAGCAGGTTCGGCTGGCCGCGCCCACGGGTGAAGGCGTCGTACTGCTCCTCCAGCGCCTGGACCAGTGCCGCGGCGTCCTCGGTCTGGGCGACCTGCCGGTCGATTTCCGTCCGGACCGCCTCGGTCGCGGCGCGCAGGCTGTCGCTGGGAAGGAGGAGCCCGGTGCTGCGTGACACGGAAGTGAGCAGCACCTCGGCCGCGGCAGGGTACTCGGTCTGCGCGACGTAGTGCGGCACGTGCGCGGCGAAGCCCAGTGCGTCGCGGCCCTGCTCGCCGAGGCGGTACTCGAGCAGGTATCCAATGCTGCCGGGCACCTGTACGCGTTGCAGCCACGGCTCGTAGCCCGCGGTGAGTTCACGCCGGGTGGCGTGGGCGGTGACGCCGGTGCGGCGGGTGTGTGGCACCGCCATCGGTATCGCGTTGAGGCCGACCGTCAGCCGGACGTCCAGTCGGGCGGAGAGTCCGGCCACGGCGGCGACGAAACGTTCCCATTGCAGGTCTGGTTCGGGGCCGGTGAGCAGCAGGAACGGGGTATCGGCGTCATCCCGGAGCAGGTGCAGCTCCAGGGCCGGGGCGTCGTAGGACTCCCAGTGATCCTCGACGAAGGTCATCACTGGCCGGCGCGAGCGGTAGTCGAAGAGCTGGTCCAGGTCGAACCGGGCCACTGGCCGCGCGTCGAGCGAGGTGAGCAGTTGCTCGCGAGCCAACCGGGTGGCGTTACCGGCGTCAACGAAGCCGGAGAGCGCCTGGATCAGGACGGGCTGCCCGAGGTCGGGCAGATCGTCGGTGAGTTCGTAAAGCTCGTGTGGGTCGAGCACCGGTGCGGACCTCCCTGGATGTGGCTACGGGCCGTCGTGCGCGGACGGCACCCGGTTGGGGAAACTACCTGCAGCCCTGTGGCATTCCGCCGGGCCCCCGGGCCAGGTCCCGAGTCCGCAGTCCCGGCTGGGACTGCCAGATGGCAGTTTGCGGTGCTGGGGGCGCCCCTGCCGACGGGGGTCGAGCCCGGTGACCGGCATCAACCCGCCGTACGCTAGCCGACCAGTCCGGCACAGTGGACGGGTGCTTTGGTGCCGCATCCACCAGATCGGGGTGTTCCGCCGTTCCCTCAGCGGACGACATCTCATCGAGCGGGGGTGGCGGAGGCGGCGCCTGTCATGCAGCAGCAGACGGGGTGTCGTGCGACCCGAACGCCATCGTTGACCGTTTCCGAGTCAGCCGTGAAGCTGGCAAGCAGGCCGCCCAGCCGCAGACCCCGGGGAGCCCACCGTGACCGATGCCGCGCCCGCCGATGGTCAGTCCGACGTTCGCCCGCCGCAGAAACCCGAGCCGTCCCCGGCCGTTGCGGGGCCGCCAGCCGGGCTGTGGGACCGGATGCGCGAGGACCCGCAGTACGCGCCGGAGCACCTCGCCCTTGCGGCGGTGCGCCAGCTCGGTCCGGAGGCGGTTCAGTGGGCGCGGCGGGTCCGCGCCGAGCAGCCCGGGACGGTGCCGGTCGAGGCCTTGGCCGAACAGGCGGTTCGCCGGTTCGTCAACCACGCCCGGTTCCCCGAGGCGGCCTCCGGGGCGACGGGCCTACCCGGCCTGGTGATCGACCTGGGTCTCCTCGCCTGGACCCAGGCCCGGATGGTGTTGCACGTCGCAGCCGCCTACGGGCTGGACGCCACGCACCACGACCGCGCCGTTGACCTGTTGGTGTTGCAGAAGGTACACAAGACCGCCCAGGGCGCACGGCTCGCGCTCGGGGTGGCTGACGGTCGGGAGCGCGCTGATGCGCTCTTTGGCTCCAGCGCCGGCCAAGCCCCGCTCGGCCAGGTGACGCTCCGCCTCGGTGCCCGGCTGGCCCAGATGGCCGGTGCCCGGGCCACCAAGCGGGTGGTCGCGAAGGTGCTCCCGGGAGTCGCCATCATCCTGGGCACCTGGGCAAACTCCTCGGCAACCAAGGAGCTCGCCACGCGGTCCCAGGCGTTGTATCGCCAGCACAGTGCGGTGGGCTGCCGATGTGGTGGAGCGGAGAAGCACCGACTCAAGCGTCGCGTCCCCAGGCTTCCCAGGTGACCTCGGCGAGCCGCTCCTGGCCGGCGAGGTTGGGATGGAACCAGTCAAAGGTGTTGACCAGGTCCAGCGTGAACCGGAGCCGGTGGGCGGCGCCCTCGTCGTAGCGGCAGCGGGAGCCGTACGCCTGGCAGGCTGCGGCGAGCTGGTCGTTATAGGCAACGACTCGTTCGCGTACGGCGTCTCGCCGGGAACGATCCGCCGGGTCGGTGGAGGTCGGATTCCCGAGCAGAGCCGGGCAGATTCCCAGACTCCAGGCCCGTACCGCCCGTTCGTTGGTGTGCCCCACCTCCCAGAGTCGGTACAGGTCCGGAATGCTGACGACCAGTAGCCGCGCCTGCGGCAGCTCCGCACTCAGCACCCGCAGCCCCCGGTCCACCTGATTCCGGAACGTCTCCACCGGGGTCATCTCCGCGACCTCGCCGTGACAGACGTCGTTCGCGCCGATGAGCACGGTGATCCGGTCCGGTTGGTCCCGCGTCGCCTGCTCCGCCTGGCCGGCGAGCGCGGACGCCCGGGCTCCCGCTTGAGCGTGGTTGAACGCCTGCCCGCGGATCACTGGATCCTGGTCGAGTAGCCGTCGGTAGTGGCTCTCCACCCGGAGGCTGTTCCCGGTTGACCAGGAGTTGCGGTCGCATGGCGTCACTACCAGGCAGGAACCGAAGCCAGTGCTGATCGAATCGCCGAGGGCGGCGATTCCGCCGGCCTCGGTGCCGGGTGATCCTGGACTGCTGCTGGGCGATGTCGCTCCGCCGTTCTCGCAGGCGAGTGCGACGAGTGCGAGCAGACAGACGACGGCGGTGACCCAGCGTCGAGGCATGACTTCCCCAAGCGGCCTAGCGGCAAGTGATTGCCTCGGCACCCTATGGGTCTGGTGGGGGTGCTGGTCGAGCAATGTCGGATATGCAGCACCGAATTGCTACGCCGCTCCTGCCAGCCCGCGGGAACCGCGGTCCGCGGTCGTCACCGCTTTCCGCGGTTGGTCCTCATCGTGGGCCGCGGGCAGGAGGCCGGCCGTGCAGCCACCAGCCGAGCGCCTGAGTGATCCGGGGCAATACGACGTACGTCATCAGCGGTGTCAGCGTCAGCGTCATGATCAGTACGCGAGCCGGCACCGGGACGTCCGGGATGAATCGGCCGGTCAGCAGGGTCGCGGTCAGACTGAGGGGGAAGAACGCCAACCAGATCGTCATCGCCTGCTTCCAACGCGGCGGCGACGGTGGTGGAGCGGTCGGCTCCCCGCTGACCGGCTCGACAACCTGCCCCCGCCGGGAGAACCAGCCCTCGACCCCGGTCCGGCGTTCCACCTGGGTGTGCTCGACGACGCCCTGTGCCGAGGCCAGCCACCAATGCCGCTGCGGTGACTCCTCCCAGCGGCGCAGTGTCTCGTCGTCGGCGAACCGGTAGAGCATGTGCCACTCGCCGGATCCGGGGGCGCTGCGGATCCAACCGGCGCCGAGAAAGCCAGGAAACGCCTCCGCCAACGCCGTACCAGCGCGCATCCACGCCACCATCTCCTGGGTTCGAGCAGGGTCGGTGCGTCGGGCGACTGAGACGGTCACTGGGATCGAGGGCGTCATGGTCATGCCTCCATGTTCCTCGCCGAAGCCCCGATCAACTGGCGTACGGTGCGTCGGTGTAACGCGAATAACCTGGGTGGTGAGCCGACTCACCACGGCCAGCCGGCACGCCTCGGAATAACACCGGCCGGCAGATGCTCCTGGCCGGTGGGGAGGCGCCTGTCCAGGACGTGTTCCTAGTCGGCGGTGAGGCGTGCCCTGGCCTGGGCGTGTTTCCAGTCGGTGGTGAGGCGTGCCCTGGCCTGGGCGTGCTCCTGGTTAGACGAATCCCTGGGCGGGTAGGTCCAGGTGATGACGAGATCGCAGCCCCGGCGTGCCCGTGGCACCGTCGGTCATGCCTACAGCGCGCTCAATCTTCGCCTCGTGCTCGCTAGCTTCGGCCTGGTCACGATGGTGGTTCTCGGCGCGCTGGCGTTTCGGGCGGGGGTGGTCTGGCTGGGGGTGTTCTGCGTCCTCTTCGCCGTGGTAGCCGTCGTCGACCTGGTGATCATCCAGCGGCGACGGAGCGCTCGTCGCCGGGAGGAGCCGGGCACCCGGCATTCGCTGTTCGAGTGACAGGAGTTCGCGATGCCCATCGCCACCACCAACCCGGCCACCGGCCAGACGCTGAGGACGTTTGCGCCGATCTCGTCCGAGCAGGTGGAGGCGGCGATCAGCCGGAGTTCCCACGCGTGTCGGCAACTGCGGGACATGACGGTCGAGGAACGCGGTGACTGGCTCAACATGGCCGCCGCCCTATTGGAGGCCGAACGCGACGACGTGGCCCGACTGATAACAACGGAGATGGGAAAGACGTACGCCGCTGCTCAGGCCGAGGTGGCCGGCTGCGTCAATGCCTGCCGTTTCTACGTGACAAAGGCACCGGCATTCCTCGCTGACGAGCCCGCCGATGCGGCCAGCGTCGGTGCCGCTCGGGCCTTCGTCCGGTATCAGCCGCTCGGGCCGATCCTGGCGGTGATGCCCTGGAATTTTCCGCTCTGGCAGGTGTTCCGTTTCGCCGCGCCGGCGCTGATGGCCGGCAATACCGGCCTGCTCAAGCACGCCTCGAACGTCCCCCAGACTGCTCTCTACCTGGCGGACCTCTTCCGCCGGGCCGGCTTTCCGCCGGGGGCGTTCAGCACGCTGTTGGTCGGTTCCGACGCGGTGGAGGCCATTCTCCGCGATCCGCGGGTTCGTGCCGCGACGGTGACCGGCAGCGAGCGTACGGGACGCACGATCGCCCAGATCGCCGGTCGTGAGTTGAAGAAGACTGTGTTGGAACTCGGCGGTAGCGACCCGTTCGTGGTGATGCCCTCGGCCGACCTGGACCGGGCCGCCGAGGTGGCGACCGCTTCCCGATGCCGAAACAACGGCCAGTCCTGCATCGCTGCGAAGCGCTTCATCGTGCACACCGACGTGTTCGACGCCTTCGCGGAGAGGTTTGCCGCGCGGATGTCCGCACTGCGGGTGGGTGACCCGATGGAGGAGGCCACCGACGTGGGCCCACTCGTCAGCGAAGGGAGCCGCGCCGAGATCGCCGCCCAGGTACGCGACGCCGTTGACCAGGGTGCGACCCTCCGTTGCGGGGGTGAGCTGCCGGCGGGGGAGGGCTGGTACTACCCGCCCACGGTCGTCGCCGATCTCACCCCGCGGATGCGGATGTGGGCCGAGGAAGTTTTCGGGCCAGTCGCCGGGCTGTACCGAGTGTCGTCGTACGACGAGGCGATCGAGGTGGCCAACGGCACCGCGTTTGGGCTCGGTGCCAACGCCTGGACTGAGGATCCGGCGGAGCAGGAGCGGTTCGTCATTGACCTGGAGGCGGGGAACGTCTTTGTCAACGGTATGACCACGTCCTTTCCGGAGCTGCCGTTCGGCGGGGTGAAGAACTCTGGGTATGGCCGCGAGCTGGCCGCGGTGGGGATGCGCGAGTTCTGCAACACCAAGACCGTGTGGGTTGGTGGCGACGGCCGCACCGAGTCGGTGGCAGCATACGTCGAGTGAGGCGGATGAGCGGCGTCGCGGGCCAGGTGATCGTTGGGCTCGGTAACGGTGAGATTCGCCGCGCCACGCCGGGTCGGGGTGCCTCCTGGAGACAACCGCCCCTCCGCCTGGCAGGCTGCCTCCCATGACCTTGAAGCTGCGTTCGTTCGGCATGAGCGACCGTGGGCTGATCCGGAGTGGGAACCAGGACGCCCTGTACTCAGGTAGCTGGCTCGTCGCCGTCGCCGACGGCATGGGTGGGATGGCCGCCGGTGATCTTGCTAGCGCCATGGCGATCAGTTCGATTGCTCCACTCGACGTGGCGACCCCGGAAGGTGAGCTGGTCGCCGCGTTGCAGCGGGCCATTGGGGCGGGGACCGCACGAATCCGGCAGGCCGTCAGCGAGGAGCCGGAGCGCCAGGGCATGGGCACCACGCTGACCGCCCTGCTCCTTGCCCGAACGGGCAGCTGCCTCGCGTTGGCTCACGTCGGTGACTCCCGGGCGTACTTGTTCCGCGAGGGTGTGCTCAAACAGATCACCCGGGACGACACGTTCGTGCAGCTCCTCGTTGACCAGGGGGTCATCACCCCGGACGAGGCGAGTAGCCACCCCCGCCGAGCCGTCGTGACCCAGGCGTTGCAGGGCGAGGAGGTCTCCCCGGCCTACGCGACGATGATCCCCTGGGCTGGTGATCGTTGGTTGCTGTGCAGCGATGGGCTGTCGAACGTGGTCCGCCCGGAGACGCTTACCGAGGTGCTCGCCGGGTACCCCGACCGGGCCGAGTGCGCCCGAAAGTTGATCGACCTGGCGCTGCACGCCGGCGGCCCGGACAACATCACCGCCGTCGTCGCCGACCTGGTGGCGGAGTAAGCCTCAGCGGCGCCGCGGGTTGGCCCGCCGGGTCGGCTCGGCGGTCGTCGGATCCACCGGCCAGGAGTGCCGCGGATAGCGCCCGCGCAGCTCCGCCCGCACCTGCGGGTAGCCGGACCGCCAGAAGGACGCCAGGTCCCCGGTGACCGCAACCGGACGCCCGGCGGGGGAGAGGAGCCGCAGTAGGACGGGCACCCGACCAGCAGCGATCCGGGGTGCCTCCGGCCAGCCGAAGGTCTCCTGGAGCCGGACCGCCAACACCGGCGTGGTCGGATCCGTGTAGTCGACACGGATCCGGGAGCCGCTGGGCACCGTGAGCCGCTCTGGTGCGAGTTCGTCCAGGCGGGCCGCGAGTGACCAGGGCAGCAGGCGGCGCAGCGCGGAGAGCACATCGATCTGGGCCAGGTCGGCCCGCCGGCGGGCGCCGGCCAGCTCCGGCGCGAGCCAGTTCGGCGCCGCGGCCAGCAGCGCCGCATCATCCACCTCGGGCCACTCGTCGCCGAGGGCCGTGTGGCAGAACGCCAGCCGCTCGCGCAACGCCCGGGCCGCCGGGGTCCAGGTCAACAGTCCCAGTCCGGTCCGACGCAGGCCGTCCACGAGCGCGTTGCACAGCTCATCCCGGTCCGGCTCGACGAGCGGGCGTTCAACGAGGTCGAGGGAGCCCAGCCGGACCACCTCCCGAGCCACCACATCCGTCCCGGACCAGGCCACCTCGCGCACCGTGGTCAGCAGCGAACCGCCGGCCGTCCGGGCGGTCGCCTCGTCTATCGGAGCCGCCAGTCGGATTCGGGCTGCCGGGGCGCCCGGCGTCCGGTCGGCGACCGCGACCGCCAGCCACGCCGAGTCGGTCAGCGCCGACCCGGGCGCCAACGTCGCGGCGGTCCCGCCGCTCATCAGGTACGTCGAGTCGCCCGGCCGTCGGATTCGGGCCAGCCGTTCCGGATACGCCAGGCCGACGACCAGCCCCGCGGCCAGGTCGTCGGGGAGGCTGGACTCCGGCGTCGTCGGTCCGGGTCCCGGCGGCAGGGCGGTACGCAGCCGGCGTACCTCGGCACGCCAGCGGCTGGTGGCGTTGGCGTCCGTTCCGGCGCGAAGCCGTCGCAGCACCGCGGTGAGGTCGTCCCGGGGGCCGGTGACCCCCTCCTCGGCGAGGAGGGCGACGACCTCGGCCGCGCGGTCCGGGCCGAGCTGGGCGGCGCCGTCGATCAGGGCGCGGCCCAGCCGGGGGTGCGTGCCGACCGCGGCGATCGCCCGGCCGCGGCTGGTGACCCGCCGATCGGCGTCGAGCGCGCCGAGAGCGATGAGGGACTCCTGGGCCACGGTGAGCGCCGCCGCCGGCGGCGGGTCTGGTAGCGCGAGACCGTGTCCGTCCGGCGTGCCCCAGGCCGCGATGTCCAGCGCGAACCGGGTGAGGTCGGCGGTGGCGATCTCTGGCTCCGGCTGCGCGGCAAGTCGCTCGTGGTGTGCTGCCGACCAACAGCGGTACACCTGCCCCGGGCCCTCCCGGCCGGCCCGGCCGGCCCGCTGGGTGGCGGCAGCCCGGGACACCGGGACGGTGACCAACGCACCCAGTCCGCGGGCGAGGTCGGTGCGCGCGACGCGGGCCAGCCCCGAGTCGACAACCACCCGCACCCCCGGCACCGTCAGACTGCTCTCCGCGACCGATGTCGCCAGCACCACCCGCCGACGGTCGGGGCCGGCGCGGGATGGGGTGTCGGACGCGTCGAGCTGAAACGGTTGAGCCCGCAACACCGCGTCCTGCTCCGCTGAGCGCTGCCGGCCGTGCAACGGCAGGACCGCGATCTCGGCGGGCAGGCCGGCCAGTCGGGCGCTGATGGCGGCGATCTCTCCAACGCCGGGGAGGAAGACCAACACGTCGCCGTCGTGCTCGCGTAGGGCTCGCCGGATGGTGGCTGCGACATGGTCGAGTAGTGCCGGGTCTACCCGGCCGCCGCCGGCGGGGAGGACCGGGCGGGGCGGCGGTGCCCAGATCCGGGTCACCGGGTACGCCGCCGCTGACGCTCGCACCACCGGCGCGGGCACGTCACCGCCGAGCAACGTGGCGAGGCGATCCGAGTCGGGGGTGGCCGACATGCCGAGCAACCACAGCTCTGGGCGGAGCGCGGCCCGCGCCTCCACCGTGAACGCGAGCGCCAGGTCGGCGTCGAGCTGCCGCTCGTGGATCTCGTCGAGTAGGACGGCGCTGCTGTCGGCCAGCTCCGGGTCCCGGTGCAGCCGGCGGACCAGGAGTCCGGTCGTTACCACCTCGACCTGGGTACGTGGTCCGACCCGGCGATCGCCCCGCACCGCGTACCCGACCCGCTCCCCCACCCGCTCGCCGAGCAGCGCGGCCATCCGGCGGGCGGCGGCGCGGGCGGCCATCCGGCGGGGCTGCGCTACCAGCACCCGGCCGGTCACCTCCGCGGCCACGGCGAGTGGGAGCAGTGTGGTCTTGCCGCTGCCCGGCGGCGCCACGAGCACCGCGGTGCCGGTGGCGTGCAGCGCCGCCAGCACCGCGGGCACCACCGGCCGGACCGGCAGGTCAAAGGGGGCGTCGGAGAACACGGCAGGAGTGTCCCACCGCCGGTGGGTCAGTCGCCGCGGACCCCATCGATGCCGGAGACGAAGGCACGCCAGGCCGGCGTGGGAAAGGCGAGTACCGGGCCGCGACGGTCCTTGCTGTCCCGGACCGCGACCTGTTCAGTCGATGTGGACACCTCAATGCAGTTCCCGTTGCCCACACTGCGGCTGCTGGTGCGCCACTCAGTCCGGTCGAGCGCCGTCATCGCGTACCTCTCGTCAATGTCGGCGTGCCTCGCCGACGTTACGGAAAGTTACTAGAAGCTGCCAAAAGATGTGCCTGGGATGCCGCTGGATCGAGTGCCAGACGGCGCAGCTCCTCGTGTACAAGGCTATACCCAGCAACGTGCTCCGCCCCCTCCAGTGCCAGGCCTGTCGTGAGATTTTCCAGGTAGACCACGGCGGCGTCGGCCGTGTCGGCGAAGGCGAGGATGACGTACGGCGCGCTCATGGCGGGGTGCCCGCCGGCCGAGAAGGGAAGTACCTGCACAGTAACGTTCGGTAACTGTGCGACCGTAGCGATGTGCGCTAGCTGGTCGGCCATCACCGAGTTCCCGCCGACCGGCCGGCAGAGCACCGCCTCGTTGAGGACGACCGACAGCTCCACCGGGTTGTCTCGGTGCAAAACCTCCTGGCGGCGCAGGCGCGCGGCGACCTTTCGCTCCAGTCCCTCCTCGCCGGCGGTGTGCCGGAAAACCTCTCGTGCGTACGCCTCGGTCTGGAGGAGGCCGGGCACGGCCTCGCCTTCGTACGTGTGCAGTGCGGCGGCTTCGGCCTCCAAGCCGACGTAGAACTCGAACCACTCCGGCAGGACGTCGCTGTAGCTCTGCCACCAGCCGCGCTGCTGGGCGCCGCGGGCGATCTCGATCAGTGCCTCGGCGTCGGCGCCGGTGACCTGGTAGAGGGCGAGGGCGGCGCGGACGTCGCGCGGCTTGATTCCAATCTGGGCGTTCTCGATTCGGGACAGGTTGCTTTTGGACATGTCCAGCTGGCGTGCCGCGACATCGAGGGTCATGTTGGCGTGCTCGCGGAGCTGGCGGAGTTCACGGGCGATACGGCGGCGGCGTACGGTCGGGCTTGCGGTCACCCTCCGAGTCTGTCACGACAAGATCCCCAGGTCGTACGGATACGGACTGCAACCCTCCTAGTTGGGAGTTGCAGTTCAGCGCAGTGCAGTGCATCCTTGCCCAGTTGCGATCACTGTGGACGAGTAGGTGGGAGGGCCGGGCTTGCTGGTCGCCGACGAATTCTTCCTGGTCGCCCACGGCGACGCCCGGGGCAAGGCGAAGCTGAATTCGGCTGCCACGGGTCTCGGGCTCGCCGGCTGCCTCCTCAGTGAACTTGTCCTAGGCGGACATATCACTGTGGTTGGTGGCGACGTTTCGGTGGTCAATACTCGGCCGCCCGCCGATGCGCTCGCCCACACTGTGCTCGACCAGCTGGTTGGCGAGGCCCAACATCGGTCGGTGCGCATCTGGCTCAGCTTCCTCGCTCAAAGCGCCGCCACCTCCGTGGGGGAGCGGCTGTCCCGGGCGGGCGTGCTGCGTCGTCAGGAGAGCCGACGGCTGCTGCGCAGCAAGGTCAGCTATGCCCCGGTGGATCCGAACGCGGCAGCCTGGCCGGCGACCCGCCTGCGGGTGCTGCTGGAACGGTCGGACCCCCCACCGACCCTCGCTGACGCGGTGCTACTCGGGCTGATCGCCGCGGCGGGTCTGAGCCGGGAGGTGCTGTGGAGCGTCGGGCCCCGAGCCGAGCACCGGTTCACCGAACTGGTCGCCTCACTGCCCCCGCCATTGAAGGAACTGGCGACGCAGACTGAGGCCGCTGTCGGGGCGGCGGTGCTACGCGGTTCCTTGTGATCGCGAAACAAGATCCTTCGCATCCCTCAACCGGAGTGGTTAATGCCCTCGACAGCAACCATAGAAAAACCGAGCAACGTCTCTGAGGCACTGGCCCGCGGCCGACTCGGTGTGCCATCGGTGGTTTTCTTCGTCCTGTCCGCGGCCGCACCACTGACCGTGGTTGCGGGTGTGGTGACCACCGGCTACGGCGTCATCGGCGTGCTCGGCATCCCACTGGCCTTCCTCATGGTCGCCGCGTTGCTGGCCCTCTTCTCAGTCGGCTACGTAACGATGGCCCGCCGGCTGGCCAACGCCGGCGCCTTCTACTCGTACATCTCCCGCGGGTTGGGTCGGCCGGCCGGTGTCGGCGCCGCCTGGGTGGCGCTGCTCGCGTACAACGCCCTGCAGGTCGGGTTGTACGGCACCATCGGTGCTGCCGCCGAACCGGTCCTGGACCGGCTCTTCGGCGTCAGCGTGCAGTGGTGGCTGGTGGCCCTCGGCGCCTGGGCAATCGTCGCTGTGCTGGGGCTGCTTCGGGTCGACATCAACGGCAAGGTTCTTGCTGTGCTGCTGCTCGCCGAGATCGCAGTGGTCCTGGTGTTCGACCTCGCCCAGCTGGGCAACCCCGCCGGTGGTCAGGTCAGCTTCGCCGCGTTCGCACCGGACAACCTCTTCGTTCCCGGCCTCGGCGCGGTGCTGGTGCTGGCGATCCTCGGGTTCGTCGGGTTCGAGTCGGCGGTGGTGTTCAGTGAGGAGAGCAAGGATCCCCGCCGGACGGTGAAGGTGGCTACCTACCTGTCTATCGCGATCATCGCGGGCCTCTACGCGCTCTCGTCGTGGAGTATGACCGTCGCGGTCGGGCCGGACCAGATCTCCGAGCAGGCTGGCGAGCAGAGTGTCGCGCTGATCTTCAACCTGGCCGCCGAGCACCTCGGCGACACCGTAGTGACCATCGGCCAGGTGCTGTTCCTGACGTCAGTGGTGGCCGCGATGATCTCCTTCCACAACACCACCGCCCGGTACGCGTTCGCCCTCGGCCGGGAACGGGTGCTGCCGGCGGCCTTCGGGCGGACCTCGCCGAGTAGCGGTGCCCCCCGCACGGCCTCCCTCGCCCAGAGCGCTCTTGGCCTGGTCGTGATCCTGCTGTACGCGATCAACGGGTGGGACCCGATCGTGCAGCTCTTCTTCTGGTGTGGCACCAGTGGCTCGTTCGGGGTGCTGCTGCTGATCGCCACCACATCGGTCGCGGTGATCGCCTACTTCGCCCGTGACGGCAGGGAGGAGTCGCTGTGGCGGCGGGCCGTGGCACCCGGGCTCGCCGCGGTGGCGTTGTTGGGCGTCTTCACCCTGGCGGTGCTCAACTTCGCCGATCTGCTCGGCGTCCCGGCGGACCACACCCTGCGCTGGGGAGTCCCGATCGCGTACCTGGTGGCCGCGCTGCTGGGCGTGGTCTGGGGGCTGGTACTGCGGTCGAACCGTCCGGGCATCTACGCCCGGATTGGGCTCGGCGCCGAGAGTGCCGCCGCCACGATCCGGGCGGAGACGCCCAACCTGCCGGCGGCGCCGGAGCGGGCGGAGGCCCGGCGGTGACCGGTATCGGTATCGAGCGTCTCGGGCCGGAGCGGACGCAGCTGGTCGCGGAGCGGATCGCCGCGGCGTTCCTGGTGCTCGACGCGCCGCGCTGGCTGGTGCCGGAGGAAGGCAAGCGGGAGGCGGTGCTCGCCGGGCAGTTCGAGATCCTGGTTGACCAAGCGATGCGGCATGGCTTGGTCTTCGGCACCACCGATCTGAGCGGGGTGGCCGTTTGGTTCCCCTCGATTGGGGCGGATCCGGCGCCGCCACCACCGGACTATGACGCCCGGCTCGCCGCGGTCTGCGGCGAGTGGACGGATCGCTTCGTCCACCTCGATGAGCTCTTCGCCGCGAATCATCCGCAACCCGATCATCACCACCTCGCCTTCCTCGCCGTGCAGCCGGATCGGCAGGGCCAGGGAGTGGGCACCGCCCTGCTGCGGCACCACCACGCATGGTTGGACGCCAACCGGATGCCTGGCTACCTGGAGGCGTCCAGCGAACTGGCCGTCGAACTGTACGCCAAGCACGGCTACCAGGTACGCGAACCGTTCCGGTTGCCCGACGGTACGCCGTTCTGGCCGATGTGGCGGGAACCCCGCTGATGTGATCGGGTGGTGGCCGGGCGCTGCAGCCCGGCCACCACCCTCGCCGCCCGCTCAGCCCGTGCCCGGTCCTTCCGCCTGATGGGAGGCCGCGACCGGTGTCCAGCTGCCCACCAGGACACCGGCACCCGTCATGGACGAGATTCCGCGCCGCGCGGGCGGTTCGGCACGGTTACCTCCTGCCCAGGTGGGTAACTCATTCCTCGGTGCGTCCGGCGGGGAGCGCAACAGCCCTCGCGGCAACGGGCGTCTCCGCCTGAATTCGGACCTGAGATCCCGGTCGGCCGGCAGCCGGACGGGATCGGACCCGAGCATCGAGGAGGCCAGTTTATGCCCGGTGAGACGAGGAACCGCGAAACCGAAGACCGCCCGTTGGCGGCCGAGGGGGAGCGGGGAGCGCTGGTGGCTGTTTTGGTGATGGTGCTCTTGGGCGTCGCGGGCATATTCGTGCTGTCCTGATGTGGACACGGTGCACCCCGGCCGCCGGTGGCGGCCGGGGTGCACTCGGTCGTCGTACGGGTCGGGGCCCGCGTGATCAACGTTCCGTGTCGGGAGCCGAGGCCCGGGCGGCGAGCGTTAGTCTCACTGCTGCTGCTGCTGCTGCTGCGGCGCCTGCAGGTGTAGCCGGCCCAGCAGTTGCCGGGCCTGCTCGGCATACTGCTGATCCACGATCACCGCGTACTGGTTGGCGCGGAGCGAACTGGCCGAGGTGAAGTCGCGGCGACCGCCGGTCATCGCATGCGCCACCGCCCCGAACACCGCGCCCCAGATCGCACCGATCACCAGACCGGCGAGGACCACCGCGAGCCAGTTTCCGGCGGTGAAGATGCCGAACAGCAGCCCGATGAAGAGACCGAACCATGCGCCGGTACCGGCACCGAGCAGCCCCGCCCGCCCGGTGCTCAGCCGGCCGAGGACCGTCTCGACCAGGGTGAGGTCGGTGCCGACGATGGCGGTGTGTTCCACCGGGAACCGGTTGTCCGCCAGGTAGTCAACGACCCGCTGGGCGGTGCGGTAGTCCGGGTATGAGCCGATAGTCACCGTCGGCGGCCCCATCCCCGGCCCGTCGCCGTCGCCACTGGGAGGCGACGGATGACCCGCCGGACCGGAGGGGATGGTGTCGCCGCCCGGTAATCCGGGACGCCAGGCTGAGGTCGGACGCGAAGGTGTGTTCATGAGCCTCCTCCTTCGTCAACCATCCATGTTCCCCGTTGGCTGAGGGGGTAACCCGTGCTCGTGCCCCCGGTGAGCCCGAACCAGCGGTGGCGGCGCACCGGTGACCAGTAGGCTCGACCGGTGCCCGGGAAAGCTGCAGGCGTGGTGGTGATCGGTGCGGGTCTGGCCGGGACGGCTTGCGCCCGTGAACTGGCCCGCTCGGGCGTACCGGTGCAGCTTCGCGAACGTGGGCGGGTGGCCGGCGGACGGATGGCCAGCCGACGCTTCGCGGGGCGCCCGGTAGACCTGGGCGCCGCGTACCTAACGGTCAGCGACCCGGGCTTCGCCGCGGTGATGCGGCAGTGGCAGGCCGCGAGCCTGGCCCGCGAGTGGACCGACACCTTCCTCGCGTACCGTGGCGGAGGCCGGCGGGAGGTGGTGGGGCCCATGCGCTGGGCCGCGCCCCGCGGGCTGCGCTCGCTGGTGGAGCAGCTCGCCCAGGATTTGCCGG
Organism: Salinispora fenicalii; assembly: GCF_000514815.1. Taxonomy (GTDB): domain Bacteria; phylum Actinomycetota; class Actinomycetes; order Mycobacteriales; family Micromonosporaceae; genus Micromonospora; species Micromonospora fenicalii. The sequence goes on along the minus strand of NZ_KI911471.1, from coordinate 175,151 downwards.
TGAGCCTCGGCCGTCCGGTGCGCAGCGTCGGACCCGGCCCGACCGTGGATGGGCAGCCCTGCGCGGCGGTGGTGCTGGCCATGCCCGGACCGCAGGCGGCGCCACTGCTGGATCCGGCCCTGACCGCCGCGACCCGGGCCACGCGAGCCCAGGGCTGGTCGCCGTCGCTCGCCGCGATGCTGCGCTTCCCGGAACGCTGTTGGGGCGGACTACGCGGTGCCTTCGTCAACGACCATCCGGTGCTTGCACTGGTCTGTGATGACGGTGACCGTCGGGGTGACGGAGCACCGGTTCTCGTCGCGCACACCACCCCGGAATTCGCCGCCGCGCACCTGGCTCGGCCCGCCGCTGCTGCCTCCGCCATCGAGCTGGCCGTTCGGGACCTGCTCGCATTGCCGATGTCGGCCGAGGAGCGGTACGTGCACCGGTGGAGGTACGCGCGGCCGACCGTGGCAGTGACGGCGACGTATCACCTGGACGCCGACGGGATCGGGCTGGCCGGTGACGCCTTTGGCCCGCCCCGCGCCCAGACCGCCTGGCGCTCCGGCCACGACCTGGCCCGTGCCCTTCTCGCGCGCCAGGCCGACCAGTAAGGCAGCGCCGCTGCCCGCCGTGGCGTCGGACTTCGTCAGCGTAACAAGATCGTCTTCCCGTGGTGGCGTGTTCCCGGTGCGCGTCCGGTCTCCCCGCATCCCCAGGACGGGTTCGGCGGGCAACGGCTAACCGGAACGGTCTTCGGGTCAGGTCAAGGCGACCCGGCGACGGTCGGAAAACGCCGAGGACCGCTGCGGAGTGCCGCTGCGGTGACGGGGTATGCGCGCGAGGTAGTCCATGCGAAGGAGGGCATCATGCCGGAAACCCTCGCGGTACGGCAGGTCGACATCGGGGCCGCCGTGACCGATATGTGGCGGGCGGTGCTGTTGTTCATACCGAGAGCCGTCGCGTTCATCGTGATCCTCGTGATCGGATGGCTCATCGCCCGAGCCGTCCTCAAAGCGGTGGACGCGGCGCTGGAGCGGGTGAACTTCGACCGCGCCGTGGAGCGTGGCGGCATCAAACGCGCCCTGGCGCGCACCAAGTACGACGCCAGCGACATCCTCGCGCGGCTTGCGTACTACGCCGTACTGCTGTTCACGCTGCAGTTCGCGTTCGGGGTGTGGGGACCCAACGCGATCAGTGACCTGATCAGTGGTGTGGTGGCTTGGATTCCGCGGGCGTTCGTGGCGATCGTCATCGTCGTGGTGGCCGCGGCCATTGCGAGCGCGGTCCGCGACCTCGTCAGCGGTGCGCTCGGCGGTCTGACGTACGGCCGGGTCCTGGCCGACGCGGCGGCCGTCTTCATCCTGGCCCTCGGTGTGATCGCGGCGCTGAACCAGGTCGGCATCGCCACCACGGTGACCACGCCGGTGCTGATCGCCGTGCTCGCCACGGTGGCCGGCATCCTGATCGTGGGTGTCGGTGGTGGTCTGGTCAAGCCGATGCAGAGCCGCTGGGAGGGCTGGCTGAACCGGATGGCCGAGGAAGGTCGGGCCGTCCAGCAGCACCGGCAGGCCCAGGGAGCCGGCCGTAGCGACGTCGAACGGCAGATGGCCGATCGGACCGGGCGCGAACGGGAACGGACGCAGGAGAAGACCCACGAGGCGGCGACCGCGGGTAGCGGTGGTCGCAAGTCGGGCGGTACGGGCGACGAGACCCAACAGTTCGACCGTTGAGCGGCGACCGGAGGACGGGGGTGGTCGCCGCGGGTGGCCACCCCCGATTCGGTTCAGAGCGGCGGGAGCGGGGCCGGCCGGGGAGCGTCCAGGGATCGGGCCAGGGCGGCGACCGCGAGTAGGCGGGTGAGGAGCCAGTCCGGCGCCGCCCAGTCGACCGGCCCAGCCGGCGGATGCCAGTCGTGCTCCCGGGCAGCGGCGCGGATCCCCTCCGTGTAGCCGGCCAGGGCAGCGACGGTGAGCGGCCGGCGATCTCCGTCGAGGCTGTCCCGGACCGCCGCGGCGTGCTGGTCGACGAGGGCGAGGAGCCCGGGCCGCGCAGCCGCCGCAGCCAGGCCGTCGGTGCCCACGGTGCTGGACAGCGACGCCAGCGTCGAGCGGGCGGCGTCAACAAGCATGCGGGGGTTGACCCGTTCCAACGGTGCGCGCATGGGGAACGAGATTAACCCGCGGAACGGGCGGTTGACCTCGCCCGGTCAGCGACGGTGTTCCTCGACCGGTTGGCCGACCCGGGTCGGTATCCCGGTCCTGCCGAGGTGAGATGGGGCCTACCGAGGGGTGTGTCAGCGCTCGCACCACCGCCGGTGCGTCCCGTTGGCGGGGACGCACCGGCACCGGGCCGGTCGCGAGAACCGACCCCGGTGGACGAAGGTCGGTGTTCGAGATCACATGGTGTCCGGTCCGGTTCGTCCGGTTGTGGACGGGCGGTAGGCCCGGTCCGGGTCGGTCGGTTCCCGGCCGGTCCCGGCCGCCTGGCCGCCGCGGTCCACTGCCTGGGGTCCGTGCCCGAACGCGGCCTCCTCTCCGGCGTCGTTTGCGGTTACGTCGTCGGCTTGGCCGTCCATCGCCGAACGAGCGATGGCCCGGTCCAACTCCGCCAGGGGAGTCCGCTCCTCGTCACGCCACGCCTTGTCGTCGGTCATACCTCCGGCGGTACCCGACTTCACCCCGCGCGAAACCCGCCGACGGCCCCCGTCGGTGGCGGGGGCCGTCGGCGGGGAGCGTTCTGGGTTAGGGCTGCGGGCGGTCGACCTTGCCCCGCCAGGCGCCGGTCGCCTGGTTGCGCTCTTCGATGAAATGCTTGAACCGTTCCAGGTCGCCCTTGGCCCGGTGGTCAACGACGCCGAGCGTGTCGCCGGCGTGCTCCACCGCACCACTCGGCTCGAACTCGAGCTGTAGCGTGACCCGGCTGGTGTGTTCGTCCAACCGGTGGAAGGTGACCACCCCCGCGTGCTGGGTGCCGCCGATCGAGCGCCACGCGACCCGCTCGTCCGGGAGTTGCTCCGTGATCTCGGCGTCGAACTCGCGCCGCACCCCGGAGATCTCCACGGTCCAGTGGGTCATCGTCGGGGAGAGGTGCCGCACCTCCTGTACCCCCTCCATGAAGTGTGGGAACTCCTCGAACTGAGTCCACTGGTCGTAGGCGGTGCGGACCGGGACGGAGACGTCCACGTATTCCATGACACCACTCATCAGCTCCTCCTCCCCGCCGTGGCGGCGCGGGCCGGGTGACGGCCCGGTTACCAGCGGGTCGTTTCGTTGCGGTGGCCGAGCGCGGCCCAGATCTCCGAGACCGTCTGGTAGCGGGTTCCCGTGGGCAGGCGTTCCAGCTCGGCGACCAGGTCAGCCGGAGCGTCGTTGTCCCGTGCGTTGGCGACCAAGGTCTCGCGGTCGCCCGGCAGAGCGGTCATCGTGATGAACCGTCCGAGCCGGCTACGAGCCTCGACATCATCGGAGCTCATGCCCTGCGGGTTGCCGCTGCGCAGCGCGCCGCCCGGCGCTGTCGTGGGCTCCGGTTGGTCCTCGCCCGCCGGCTCCGGCTGACGGGACTCGTTAACCCGCGATCCGCCCGCCCCCGGACCCTGTACGAGGCCGCTGACCTCGCTCTCCATCTCGTCGTCGAGCCTCGGTCCGTGCTTGCTGCTGCCGCGTTCCATGTCTTCTGCGCTACCCGACGGGCTCCGGGGGTAAACCCGGGCCAGCTCCGGTTTGTCGCATCGGCCGTGGGGAAAGATCACTGGAGACCCATCGATGCGGAGGAGGATCGAGATGCCCGGGCGGGAGGATATGCCCAGCACGCTGCGACGCTCCCCAGACAAGGCGCAGCGGACCTGGGAGAAGACCCACGACTCGGCCCTGCAGACGTACGGCGAGGGGGAGCGGGCCAGCCGGACCGCGTTCGCGGCGGTCAAGAACGAGTTCGAGAAGGTCGGCGACCACTGGGAGCCGAAGGGCCATAAGGGTCCAAGCGACCGGCAGGCCGCCGGTGGTGGTCCCCAGCGCCGCGCGGCGACCGCGGGGGGCGTTGACGCGAACGCCAGCAAGGACCACCTGTTGCGGGTCGCCCGCAAACTCGACATCTCCGGCCGATCCACCATGACCAAGCCGGAACTGGTGCAGGCGATCGAGAAGGCGAACAACCGGCGGACCGCCCAGGCCCGGCAGCGGGGCCGGAGCCGCTAGGCCCAGGTCTGGCAGCGGGACCGGGCCGTAAGCCCACGGCCCGGCGCCGGGCGGCCCACCTCACCAGTGTCCGCCGCCCGGCGCCTGGAGGTGAACCACCTTGGTGGCGGTGAACTCGTCAAGCAACTCCGGCCCGTACCCGAAGCCCTGCCCGCTGCCCCGACGCGGATGTGCGGCCCCACCCGGTGCCCCGCCGAAGACTGCATTGATCTTCACGGTGCCGACCGGGAGGTCCCGGCAGGCGCGCTGCGCATGACTCATCGATGCCGTCAGCACAGTCGCAGCGAGCCCGTACGACGAGTCGGCCGCGCACCGAAGGGCCTCCGAAAACGAGTCGACCACCATGACCGGGGCGACCGGGGCGAAGGTCTCCTCGCGGATCAGGGGCATGTCCTGCCGGCAGTCCGTGATCACCGTCGCCGGGTAGAAGGCGCCCGGCCCATCCGGTAGCGTGCCGCCGATCCGAAGCTGGGCTCCCTGCGCCACCGCGGCCGTGATCTGCCCGTGCACGTAGTCTCGGTGTCGCCGGTCAACCAACGGGCCCAGCTCGGTCGCCGGATCGGCACCCGGGCCGGTACGCAGGGCCTGCGCCCGTTCGATCAGGGCATCCACGAAGTCCTCGGCCACATCCCGATGTACGTAGATCCGCTCCACGGCGACGCAGATCTGGCCGGCGTTGGCGAACGCGCCGATGCCCGCCTGCTCGGCTGCCCACAGCGGGTCCACGTCCGCGTCAACGATGAGTGGGTCGCAGCCACCGTTTTCCAGTAGCACCTTCGCCCCGGTCCGGGCCGCCGCGGCGGCGATCGCCCGGCCGGTGGCGGTCGATCCGACGTGGGCGAGCACGTCCACCGGCTGGGCGGCCAGCGCCGCGCCCACCTCGGGGCCCCCGGTCAGCAGCGAGAGCACCCCGGGCGGCAACGCCGCGTCCACCGCCTTCGCCAGCAGCCACCCGGTCGCCGGAGTCCGTTCGCTGGGCTTGTAGAGCACCACGTTGCCGGTGACCAGCGCCGCGCCGAGCAGGCCACAGGAGACCGCGACCGGGTCGTTCCAGGGGGTGATCGCGGCGACCACACCGCGGGGCTGCGGCAGCATGAAGTCGATCGCCTCAGCGGCGCCGTGTAGGGTCCGTCCACCGCGGATCGGTGCCAGCTCGGCGTATTGGCGCAAGGTACCCACGCCCGCGTCCACCCCGCCCCGCGCGTCCGCGAGCGGTTTGCCCATCTCCGCGGTGGTGGCCTGCGCCAGCTCGGCGGCGGCTGCCGCCACCGCGTCCGCGGCCTGGTGGAGGGCGGCGGCCCGCTCCGCCAGAGGTGTTCTGGCCCACTCGGTGGCGGCGTCCCGCGCCGCCGCCACCGCCTTGCGTACCTCTTCCGCCGTCGCCACCGGCACCGAGCTGACCGCAGTGCCGTCGGCCGGGTCGTGGACGACCAGGTCGCCCCCTTCGCCGCCCGCCCCCCACACCCCACCGATGAGCTGAGCAACCGTGTACATGCGGCGGTGAATGCCCCGGGCAGCCCCGGGCAAACGCTATTCGTCCTGATTGTCGCCGGCTAGCATGATCGAGTGAGTCGAATCGATGTGGCGTCGCCGGACGCCATCGTCGTCGGAGCGGGCCACAACGGCCTGGTGGCCGCCAATCTGCTTGCGGACGCCGGTTGGGATGTGCTCGTGCTGGAGGCGACCGGGGCTCCCGGCGGCGCGGTCCGGTCAGCCCAGGTGACCGCTCCCGGCTACCTGAGCGACCTCTACAGCTCCTTCTACCCCCTTGGCTACGCGTCGCCGGTGCTGCGTGGGCTGGGCCTGGATCGGTACGGGCTGCGGTGGCGACATGCCCCGGACGTGTTGGCGCACCTGCTGCCGGACGGGCGGGCGGCGGTGCTCAACCGCGACCCGGAGACCACCGCCGCCTCCCTGGAGAGCTTCGCCGCCGGTGACGGGGAACGATGGCTGACGGCCTACGGCGACTGGTGCCAGGTGGGCGGCCCGGTGCTGGACGCCATCACCACCCCCTTTCCGCCGCTGCGGAGCAGCCTCACACTGCTACGTCGGCTGCGGGTCGCTGGCGCGCTGCGGCTGGCCCGCCGGTTGGTGACACCGGTACGCCGGCTCGGCGATGAACTCTTCACCGGAGCGGGTGGGACGGCACTGCTCGCCGGCTGCGCGCTGCACACCGACCTGGCCCCGGAGGAGGCTGGCTCCGGGGCGTACGGGTGGCTGCTGGCCATGCTTGGTCAGCAGGTCGGCTGGCCGGTACCGGAGGGCGGCGCCCAACAGATCACCGATGCTCTGGTGGCCCGGCTCGCCGACCGGGGTAGCCAGATTCGCTGCGGCGCGCGGGTGGATCGAGTGCTGACCGCCCGGGGACGGGCGATGGGCGTTCGGACCGCGGATGGCGCGCTCTGGCGGGCCCGCCGTGCGGTGCTGGCCGACGTGCCGGCACCCGCGCTCTATCTGGATCTTGTCGGGGCCGACGCCCTGCCGCCGCGGCTGGTGGCAGACCTGGCCCACTTCCGCTGGGACGGCTCGACGCTGAAGGTCGACTGGGCGCTCTCCGCCCCGGTGCCGTGGCGGAACCGGGCGGTAGCCACTGCTGGCACCGTGCACCTCGGGGCCGACCTCGACGGGCTGACCAGCTATGCGGCGGCGCTGGCCCGCGGGGAGCTCCCCCGGAACCCGTTTCTGCTGGTCGGGCAGATGACCCTGGCCGACCCCAGCCATTCGCCCCCCGGTACGGAGTCGTTGTGGTCGTATACCCACCTGCCGTTCCGACGGCGGTGGCGGGTCGAGGAGATCGCCGCGCAGGTGCAGCGGATGGAAAACGTGCTGGAGGAGGCCGCCCCGGGCTTCCGTGCCCTGGTGGTGGGCCGGCACGTGGCGGGACCGGCGGACCTGGAGGCGGGCGATCCGAGCCTGATCGGCGGGGCGCTCGGTGGTGGCACGGCCGCCGCCCACCAGCAGCTCTTCTTCCGCCCGGTCCCTGGGCTCGGCCGCGCAGACACCCCCGTTGACCGGCTCTTTCTGGCCAGTTCGTCGGCGCATCCCGGTGCGGGGGTCCACGGCGCGCCCGGTGCGAACGCGGCGCGGGCGGCGTTGGCCCGCGACGCCGCGCTCACCGGTGGTGTGTACGCGGCGACGGTCGGCGCTGCCCAGCGCGCGGTCTACCGCTGACCGGATGCGGTGTGCGGTGCGAACCCTGCCCGGCGCGGCGCCCGTCTCGACGCTCGATGGGAGCGCGGGCCGAACCGCTGAGCCGGCGGCCAGCTCAGCGTTCGACGTTGCGGTGCTTGCTGCGTAGGCGGAACGGCATCAGAGCACTTTCAATCTTGGTGGCGGTGGTCATCTTCGAGGCGCCGTCTCGCCGCTCCTCGAACCGAATCGGCACCTCAAGGATCGTGTGCCCCAGCTTCGTGGCCAGGTAGTGCATCTCCACCTGGAAGCTGTACCCATTGGACTGCACCCGCTCCAGGCCGATGTCGCGCAGTGCGTCGGCCCGCCAAATCTTGAAACCGGCGGTGAGGTCCCGGATCCGTACCCGCAGCAGGGTGTGTACGTATAGGTTCGCCCAGCCGCTCAGCGCCCGCCGGTAGAGTGGCCAGTTCTCGTCCAGCTCGCCGCCCGGCACGTAGCGGGACCCGATCACCACACCAGCCTGGGTGGACAGCAGCGCGCCCAGCATGCCCGGCAGCGCGTCTGGTGGGTGGGAGAGGTCGGCGTCCATCTGCGCCACGAACTCGGCACCGCCGTCGAGGGCTCGGCCGATGCCGTCAACGTAGGCCCGGCCCAGGCCTTCCTTCCCGCTCCGGTGGACGACCTCGATTCGGCCCGGGTGCTCGAGGGCCAGCTTGTCCGCGACCTCACCGGTGCCGTCCGGCGAGTTGTCGTCGGCCACCAGGATCTTCAACCCGGGCAAGGGCAGCGCGAGCAACTGTTCCACCAGCGCCGGAAGGTTGCCCACCTCGTTGTAGGTCGGCACCACCACGGTCAGGCGCACGTCCCGCCAGGGCGACGGCAACTGCACGGGTTCACTCATGTCGGAAATCCTTGTTTCGCGGACTTGGCTCCCTGCGAGGGTAGCCAGTGCTCCGGTACGTCGTGTGACTGCTCCCGGGCTCTGGTCCGGCCCACGTCGTCTGTCAACGCCCAGCGCTGCCCCGAGGGTACGCTCGGTCACTGAAAAGCCCCTCGGTGGGGCGTTCGGGCACATTCTGCCTCAACGCTGGGGGCGCGCCGAGCCGGCGCGCGGGGGCGACCGATGGCCGGGTTAGCTTCTCGGGGGCGGCGGGTAAGTCCAGGGTGCGGGGCCGTTACCGAGTCAGGTCATCGTGCCCGCGGGACGGCGTCGGTGGCGTCGGCGCCGAGGTTTACTCCCCGGGGCGCCGGGAACCCGCCGGCCGTGCCACAGGTGGAGCCGGATCAGCGCAGGTCGGCCCGGGTAGTAGCCCGCTCGGGCCGGGTTGCTGGGATTCCCCGCCTGTTTGACGCGGTGCTGCTGGATCGGGATGGCACCCTCATCGAGGACGTGCCGTACAACGGGGACCCGGATCGGGTCCGGCCGATGCCGGGGGCACGGGTAGCGCTGGATGCGCTCCGCGCGGCGGGCTTGCGGCTGGCGGTGGTCACGAACCAGTCCGGACTGGCCAAGGGGCTGTTCACCACGGCACAGCTACGGGCCGTGCACGCCCGCGTCGAGCAGCTGCTCGGCCCGTTCGATGCCTGGTTGGTCTGCCCGCACGACGAAGTGGACCGGTGTGACTGCCGCAAACCCGCGCCGAAACTGATCCACGCCGCCGCCCGCCGGCTCGGCACCACACCGCAACGGTGCGTTCTGATCGGTGACATCGGCCGCGATGTCACCGCGGCTCTGGCTGCCGGCGCCCAGGCGGTGTTGGTGCCCACGCCACTGACCCGACCCGCTGAGACCAGCGCCGCCCCATGGGTCGCCGCGGATCTGTCGACCGCGGTAGCCGAGATTCTTCGCCGGCAGACGGCTATTGCCCCGGCCAGCCACCGGTCCACCGCTGAGTCGGCGGCCCCGCCGCCGCTGACCGCTGTGGAGTCCGCTGCTCCGCCCCTGGTCAAGGCCGGGCCAGCCCGGCCGTCGCGCTCCAGCGCAGGCACCGGAACCGTTCTTGTCGTCCGCTCCGACTCGGCTGGTGACGTCGTCGTCACCGGCCCGGGTATCCGGGCTGTCGCTGCCCACGCGCGTCGAGTCGTCCTGTTGTGCGGGCCGCGGGGTCGCGCCGCCGCTGACCTGCTACCCGGCGTGGACACCGTCGTCGTACACCAACTGCCCTGGATCGATCCCGCGCCCGCACCGACCACCGCCCCGGACATCGCCGCGCTCACCGCCACCCTCGCCGCCGTTAACGCCGACGAAGCAATCATCTTCACCAGCTACCACCAGTCTCCTCTGCCCCTGGCGCTGTTGCTGCGTACTGTCGGTGTGGGGCGGATCAGCGCGATCAGCGACGACTACCCCGGAAGCCTGCTCGACCTCCGCCACCGCGTTCCGGTCGGCGTCCCCGAGCCCGAACGCGCGCTCTCGCTCGCCGCCGCTGCTGGTTACCCCCTACCCCCCGACGACGAACCGACCCTGCGGCTGCGGCCCGTGCCGCCGCCGCCCGGGCGGGCGGGCGCACCGGGCTATGTGGTGCTACACCCCGGTTCGGCGGCGCAGTCCCGGGGGCTGCCGCCGGACCTGGCAGTGGAGCTCGTCCGGACCCTGGTCCACGTGGGCCACCGGGTCGTGGTCACCGGCGGTCCGGACGAGGTGGCGCTGACCGCCCACGTGGCCGGCGGAGACGCTGTTGACCTCGGTGGCGGGACTGAACTGGCCGAGCTGGCCGCGACCGTCGCCGGTGCCGCCGCGGTGATCGTCGGCAACACCGGCCCGGCCCATCTCGCCGCCGCGTACGGCATACCGGTAGTCAGCCTCTTCGCCCCAACCGTCCCGTTCGGTCAGTGGGGGCCGTGGCGGGTGCCGACTGTGCGGCTTGGCGATCCGGACGCCCCCTGCCGCGGCACCCGCGCCGCCACCTGCCCCGTGCCCGGCCACCCGTGCCTGAGCCGGATCCGGCCCGAGGAGGTGTTGACCGCGCTGACCCTGCTCGGCGTAGCGCCGTCCCGACCGCCGAGGTCGGCGGGGGCCACCGCCCTGGCCCGGAGCGGCCGATGAACATCCTGCTCTGGCATGTGCACGGCTCCTGGACGACGTCGTTCGTCCACGGCAAGCATCGCTACCTGGTGCCGGTCACCCCCGACCGCGGCCCGGACGGCCGGGGTCGGGCCCGTACCTATCCGTGGCCGGAGAGCGCGGTCGAGATCACCCCGTCGGAGCTGGCCACTGCCGAGGTGGACTTGGTCCTCCTGCAGCGCCCCGAGGAAGAGGCCCTGGCCACCGAGTGGCTGGGCCGTCGGCCGGGCCGCGACCTCCCGGCGATCTACGTCGAGCACAACACCCCGAAGGACGGTGCGGTGCCGAACAGCCGACACCCGATGGCCGACCGCGACGACCTGTTGATCGCCCATGTGACCGCCTTCAACCAGCTCTTCTGGGACACCGGTGGTACCCGAACCACCGTGGTGGACCACGGTGTCGTGCCGCCGACGGTCGGCTACAGCGGCGAGTTGGAGCGGCTCGCAGTGGTGATCAACGAGCCGATCCGCCGGTGGCGGGTCACCGGTACCGACCTGCTGCCCCGGTTCGCTGAGATCGCCCCGCTGGACGTGTTCGGCCTGAAAGTTACCGGGCTCGCCGACCGGCTTGGACTGCCCGCCGACCGCGTGACCAGTCACGACGACCTGCCCCAGGCGCGGATGCACGCCGAGTTGGCCCGGCGGCGGGCATACCTGCACCTGTGCCGCTGGACCTCGCTCGGGCTGAGCCTGATCGAGGCGATGACGATCGGTATGCCGGTCGTCGCCCTTGCCGCCACGGAGGCCGTGATGGCGGTGCCGCCCGGGGCTGGCGCCCTCGCCACCCGGGTTGACGACCTGCTCAGCGCTACCGGTCAGCTGCTGGCGGACCCGGCGAGCGCCCACCGAGCGGGGGCCGTCGCCCGCCGTGCCGCCCGCGACCGGTACGGCCTTGACCGTTTCCTCACCGACTGGGACCGGCTGCTGGAGGAGGAAGTATGCGGATCGCGATGATCTCGGAACACGCCAGCCCGCTCGCGGTCCTCGGTGGGGAGGACGCCGGCGGTCAGAACACGCACGTCGCCGAACTCTCCGCAGCGCTCGCCGCGGCCGGCCATGAGGTTCGGGTCTACACCCGCTGGGACGCCGTTGACCTGCCGGGGGCGGTTCGCTGCCCGGACGGGTACGAGGTCGTCCACGTCCCGGCCGGCCCGGCCGAGCCATTGGCCAAGGACGCTTTGCTGCCACACATGCGGGAGTTCAGCCACTGGCTGACGGAACAGTGGCGCGGCGACCAGTGGACCCCGGAGGTGGTGCACGCGCACTTCTGGATGAGCGGCCTTGCCGCGCTCGCCGCCGGTCGCAAGACAGGTGTGCCGGTGGTGCAGACGTACCACGCGCTCGGCGTGGTGAAGCGGCGGTACCAGGGGGTACAGGACACCAGCCCGGCCCGTCGGATCGGATACGAGCGGCAACTCGGCCGCTCGGTGGACCGGGTGATCGCCCAGTGCCAGGACGAGGTCGGCGAGTTGGTTCGGATGGGGGTGCCCCGGTCGCGGATGACGGTCGTCCCCTCCGGAGTCAACCTCCGTACTTTCGCCCCGCTGGGTCCGACCGCCGAACGCGACGACGGCCGCCCCCGCATTCTCACCGTGGGGCGGCTGGTGGAGCGGAAGGGCTTCCAGACCGTGGTCCGGGCGATGGCCCACGTGCCGGAGGCGGAGTGCGTGGTGGTCGGCGGCCCGCCGGCCGGGCTCCTCGAAACCGACCCGTACGCGGGCCGGCTCCGCGCCTTGGCGCACACCTGCGGGGTGGCTGACCGGGTCAAGCTGGCCGGCGCGGTGCCCCGGGAGGAGATGGGCCATTGGTACCGGTCAGCGGACCTGCTGGTGGCCGCGCCGTGGTACGAGCCGTTCGGGCTGACCCCGCTCGAGGCGATGGCGTGCGGGGTGCCGGTGGTGGGGACCGCGGTCGGGGGGATCCGGGACACGGTGGTGGATGGGGTGACCGGTGACCTGGTACCCGCCCGGGACCCCCGGGTGCTCGGTACCGCGATCCAGCGACTGCTCGACGACCGGATTCGTCGGTTCGGGTACGCGGCGGCGGCGCTGGACCGGGCTCGGGAGCGCTACGCGTGGTCGGCCACGGCCGAGCGGCTGGTGGAGGTCTACGGCGACGTGGTGGCCGTCGGCCGGGCGACCCGGGTGGTGGCCGGATGACGCCGGCTCGGTCGCTGCTGGAGGAGCACCTGGCGGGGCTCACCGCTGCGTTGCCGTCGTATCGCCGGGCCGCCCGGCGACTCCCCGCCTGGGGAGCCGAGCTCGCCCGTACTCTCGCTGGTGGTGGTCGGCTGCTGGTGGCCGGCAACGGCGGTAGTGCCGCCGAGGCGCAACACCTCACCGCCGAACTTGTCGGCAAGCTTCGTGCTGACCGCCAGCCTTTCTCCGCCATCGCCCTGCACGCCGAGACCAGCGCCCTTACCGCCATCGGCAACGACTACGGCTACGACCAGGTCTTCGCCCGTCAGGTGTACGCCCACGGCCGTCCCGGGGACGTCCTGCTGCTGCTGTCCAGCAGTGGCCGGAGCCGGAACCTCCTCCAGGCCGCGCAGGCTGCCCACCAGGTCGGCCTGCGCTGCTGGGCGCTGACCGGCCCCGCCCCCAATCCGTTGGCCGCTCTCTGCCACGAGACCCTCGCCGTCGCCGCGCCGGACGGGCAGATCGTCCAGGAGCTGCACCTGGTCACCAGTCACCTGCTCTGCGAGTACGTCGAGCAGGCGCTGCCGGTGGTCCTGGCCGCCTCCGCGGGTACGCCGGAGGGGCCGCCGGTGGCGGAGGTGCCGTTGACCGGAGTGGAAGCCGAGGTGCCGGCCGACCTGTCGGCCGCCGGGCCGGTACGGACCGGGGTTGAGGTGGTGCCGGAGGACGGGCAGCAGGTCGAGGGGATGAGGAGGTAAGTGTGAGGGGACCTCTGGTGGTGGTCGGTGACACCCTGCTCGACCGGGATGTGGAGGGGGCGGTGAACCGGCTCTGTCCGGACTCGCCGGCGCCGGTGCTCGACGAGACGTCGTCCACCGACCGGCCGGGCGGTGCCGGCCTGGCCGCGATGTTCGCGGCGGCGGCGGACACCGAGGTCGTCCTGGTGACCGCTCTGGCCGACGATGCCGGTGCCGCCCGGCTCAGCTCGCTTCTCGCCGCGGCCGGCGTCGGAGTGTATGCCCTTGGGCTGGCCGGTGGGACTCCGGAGAAGGTCCGGCTGCGGTCGCAGGGCCGGGTCTTGCTGCGCCATGACCGCGGCGGTGTCGTCGGTGAGCCCAGCCCGCCGGCGGAAGCGGTGCTGCGGGTCATCGCCGGGGCCGCCGCTGTGCTGGTCAGCGACTACGGCCGTGGAGTGGCCGGGCAGCCCGCACTGCGGGCGGCGTTGGCCGGTACCCGGGCGCCGGTGGTCTGGGATCCGCATCCCCGGGGGCCGGCCGCGGTGCCCGGGGTGCATCTGGCCACGCCCAACGAGTCCGAGGTGCGCGAGCTGGCGAAGGTGCCGCCGGACGAGACTCGGCTGGTGACCGCGTCGCGGGGGGCGCTGGAGTTGCGTCAGCGGTGGCGGGCGCGGGCGGTCGCGGTGACGATGGGTGGGGAGGGAGCGCTCCTCTGCCACGCCGGGCCGACGCCGCTGATCGTGCCCGCGGTCTCCACAGCGGACGGGGATACCTGCGGTGCGGGGGATCGGTTCGCGGCCTCCGCCGCCATCGCCCTGGGGCGAGGTGCGTTGGTCTCCGAGGCGGTGCAGGAGGCGGTCGCCGAGGCGTGTGCGTACGTGGTGGGTGGGGGAGTGGCGAGCATGCTGCCGCCACCGGTTGGGCCGTTGCCATCAGTGGTGCCGGGTGTCCCAGCCGAGCGCGTCGGCGTGGCGGCTGCCGCCACGGTTGTCTCCGAGGTGCGCGCCGCCGGCGGCACCGTCGTCGCGACCGGAGGCTGCTTCGACCTGCTGCACGCGGGGCACGTGGCGACCTTGCAGGCCGCCCGTCAACTCGGCGATTGCCTGGTGGTCTGCCTCAACTCCGATGCCAGCGTCGCGGCGTTGAAGGGTCCGGACCGGCCGGTGATGTCGCAGGGTGACCGCAGCCGCCTCCTCGCCGCGTTGGGCTGCGTCGATGCGGTCATGGTCTTTGACGATCCGACTCCACAGGCGGCGCTGACCTGGCTACGGCCGGATATCTGGGTCAAGGGTGGCGACTATGCCACCGGTGGTGGCGAGCCAGTGTTGCCGGAGGCGGACCTGGTTCGGCGGTGGGGTGGGCACACCGTGGTGGTGCCGTACCTGGATGGGCGCTCGACCACTGACCTGATCGCGGCAGCACATCGGCGGGGAGAGGCCAGCGCCACCAGATCGGCGGCAACCGCGGTGCTGCGGGGAGACCCGCCATCCGGGGTGACGACCCATCGTTCGGCGGGGATCCGATGAACGCCGGGCACACGGTCCTGGTGACCGGTGGGTCGAGCGGGCTGGGTGCGGCGGTGGTCTCGGCGGTGGCCGAGGCGGGTGGGCGACCGCTGGTGTTGGACCGGCAGCCCCCGGCGGCGGGGGTGCCGTGGGCGGCGTGCGATTTGGCCGATACCCGAGCGGCCGAGGCCGCCACCCGGGAACTCGCCGCGAACCACGGCGGCCTGGACGCCGTGGTGACAGCGGCCGGAATGGATGTACCGGGTCGGCTGGCCGATCTGTCGGGGGAGGTCTGGGACCGGATCGTCACGGTAGACCTGCTCGCCACCGCCGCCGTCATCCGGGCGGCACTGCCGTTCCTTGAGGCGTCTCGGGGCCGAATTGTCACCGTCGCCTCGACGCTGGGGGTCAAGGCGGTCAGCGACGCGACGGCGTACTGCGCGGCGAAGTTCGGGGTGGTCGGGTTCACTCGCTCCCTCGCCGCCGAGCTCGCCGGTCGGGTCGGTGTGACGCTGTTGATCCCCGGTGGCATGCGTACCGCCTTCTTCGACGAGCGCGACCCGCAGTACCGACCCGGGCCCGACGCGATCCTCAACGACCCCGCGGACACCGCCGCCGCGGTCCTGTTCGCCCTGACCCAACCCGCGGGCTGCGCCGTCCGGGAGTTGGTCGTCTGCGCTGAACAGGAGTCCTCCTACCCGTGATCTTAATCCTTCGTGCGCTGGGCCTCGGCGACCTCGCCACCGCCGTGCCGGCCCTGCGTGCCCTGCAGAGCTACTACCCCGACGAGCGCCGGGTTTTGCTTGCCCCGCGCTGGTTGGCCCCGTTGGTCGAGCTGATCGGCGGGATTGACGAGTTGGTCGATACCGCCGGCCTGACTCACCTGAGGTGGCGCGGCCCCGCCCCCGACCTGGCGGTCAATCTGCACGGCCGCGGGCCCGAGTCACACCGCCTGCTGGTCAGTACCCGCCCCCGTCAACTGTTCGCCTTCGCCAACCGGGCCGCTGGGCACCACGACGGCCCCTCTTGGCGGGCCGACGAGCATGAAGTCCGTCGGTGGTGCCGCCTCCTGGCCTGGCACGGAGTTCCGACCGACCCGACTGACCTGGGCCTGCGCCGACCAGCACCGGGCCGGACCCCGACCGGGGTGACTGTGCTGCATCCAGGCTCGAAAGTCCCGGGCAAACGCTGGCCGGTGGAGCGGTTCGCGGCCCTCGGTCGCCAGCTCGCCCGCGCCGGCCATGAGATCGTCATCACCGGCGACGCGACCGAGCAACCCCTAGCCCGCCGGGTCGCGCAGCTCGCCGGGCTGCCCGGGCACACCGTACGGGCCGGCCGTACCGACCTGCGCCACCTCGCCGGCCTGGTCGCCCACGCCCGCCTGCTGATCAGCGGCGACACCGGCATCGCCCACCTCGCCACCGCCTACGGCACTCCCTCGGTGGTCCTCTTCGGTCCCCACTCGCCGGCCCATTGGGGGCCGCCACCCGAACGGACGTGGCACCGGTGCCTCGGGACGGACGGCGGCGGGGACCATTCGGCGCCGGACGGGACGGTCCCCCATCCGGCGCTGGCGGCGGTCAACGTTGACCAGGTGCTGGTCGCCGTGGCCGAGGTGGAGCGGATGGTGCGGACGACCGGTGCGACTGCGGCGTAGTGATCCGGGCCGGCCCGGCTACCGGCGCCACCGGCGCGGCCGGGGCTGGGGCTTCTATGATCCGGCCGGCGAGCCGGTCCGTGATCCGGATCGGCTGGCACGCCTGCGTGACCTCGTCATCCCACCGGCCTGGCAGGACGTGTGGATCTCGCCGCATCCGAATGGGCATATCCAGGCCATCGGCATTGACGCTGCTGGTCGTCGACAGTACTTGTATCACCCGGAGTGGCGGCGCAAGCGAGACGAGGCGAAGTTTGACCACGTGCTCGAGGTGGCCCGGCGGTTGCCCCGGTTGCGCGAGCGCATCGCGGAGGACCTCGACGGTCGGGGGCTGAACCGGGATCGGGTATTGGCCACTGTGGCTCGACTGCTGGACCTGGGTGCCTTCCGGGTGGGCAGCGAGCAGTACGCGGCCGGCGACGATCCGACGTTCGGGGTGTCTACTTTGCGTCCGGAGCACGCCTACTCCCGCCGCGGCTGCATGGTCCTTGAGTTTCCGGCGAAGGGTGGCGTCGAACAACTTCGTTGGATTGAGGATCCGGTGCTGTGTCGGGTCCTGGCCAACCTGCGACGTCGCCGGCGCGCTGCGGCTCGGCTCTTCGGCTACTGGGACGGCCGGCACTGGCGGGACGTGCGCCGAGATGATGTGAACGGGTATCTGCGGGTGGCCAGCGGTGGGGAGATGACCGCGAAGGATTTCCGGACCTGGCACGCCACCGTTTTGGCGGCCACTGGGTTGGCCGCTGCTGGCGGCCAGCGGTCGGCCACCGCTCGCCGCCGCGCGGTGGCCGCGGTGATGCGTGAGGTGGCAGGGCTGCTCGGGAATACCCCCACGGTGGCCCGTACGTCCTATGTCGATCCCCGGGTGGTGGATCTTTACCACGATGGAGTGCTGGCGCCGGTCGGTCGGTGGATGCCCCGCGAGGATGCCGAGCGCGGGGTCCTCGAACTGTTGGCCGAGACCTGACCGGTGTCGGTCGTGCCCGAGTCGGCTGCAGCCGTCCGTGCTGAGTCGGAGGTCCGGGTGGGCTGCAGCCGTCCGTGCTGAGTCGGGTGTCCGGGGTGGCCAGTGGTGATTCGGAGCGGGCTCAGCGGCGGAACATTTCTCGGATCGCGGCGAGCAGCAGTAGGCCGCCCACCACCACACCGAGGAGGCGTACGCCGGGGATGTCGGCCGGGCTCGTCGCCTCGGCCAGGAGTTCGGAGTCCATCCCTGAACTCTCCCGGGCCGGTCGCGACTCAGCAACTGTTAGGTTTATTGACTATTTATTCGCGTGATGTGACCATGGCAAAGCGCCGCCGCCGGGTGCAGGGATGAAGGAGGGACATGACCGACTGGATTGCCGAGTGGCCCGAGGTGGCGGCGTGAATGCACGTGCGGCACATCTCGCATCCCTGGCCGCCACCGTTCTGCAACCGGGCTTCGTCGGCACCACCGCCCCGTCCTGGGTGCGCCGTTGGTTGGGGGAAGGACTCGGTGCGGTGGTGCTCTTCGCCCGCAACGTGGTCGATTCGGAGCAGGTCGCCGCGCTGACCGCGACGCTGCGCGCGGAGCGGCCGGACGTCATCGTCGCCATCGACGAGGAAGCCGGTGATGTGACCCGGATCGAGTCGGGTCTTGGCAGTTCCCGCCCCGGCAACCTGGCCCTCGGCGTGGTCGACGATCCGCTGCTGACCGAGGAGGTGGCCAACGACCTCGGCGCGGAGCTGGCGGCGCTCGGGATCACCCTGAACTACGCGCCGGACGCCGATGTCAATTCCAATCCGGACAACCCGGTGATCGGAGTCCGTTCCTTCGGTGCGGATCCGGATCTGACCGCCCGGCACACCGCCGCCTGGGTGCGGGGCCTCCAAGCTGGCGGTGTCGCCGCCTGCGCCAAACACTTCCCCGGGCACGGTGACACCCAGGTCGACTCCCATCACGGCCTGCCCCGGATCGCCGGCGACCGGAGCCGGTTGGACGCGGTGGAGCTGACCCCGTTCCGCGCCGCGCTCTCCGCGGGCGTGCAGGCGGTCATGACCGGCCACCTGTTCGTGCCCGCGCTGGACCCAGACCTACCGGCCACCCTGAGCCGGCGGATCCTCACCGGCCTACTCCGGGACGAGCTGGGCTTCGCCGGGGTCGTGGTGACCGACGCGGTGGAGATGCGCGCGGTCGCCGACCGATACGGCTTCACCGGCGCCGCGGTACGTGCCCTGGCCGCGGGGGCCGATGCCATCTGCGTCGGTGGCGAGCACGCCGATGAGGACGCGGCCCGGCGGCTGCGGGACGCGATCGTGGCCGCCGTCGCGGCGGGAGAACTGCCCGAGGAACGCCTCGTCGAGGCAGCGAAGCGGGTTGACCAACTCGCCGCCGCTACCGCCGCCCGTCAGGCCGGCCGGCCCGCCCGCCCAGCGGCCGGCAGCGGCTCGGCGGTGGGCTTCGCCGCCGCCCGCCGGGCCGTCCGGGTCACGACGGCCCGTGCCGGGCTGGGCGCGCTGCCGCTGGCCGGCCCCGCCCACGTGGTCGAGTTCGAACCGCCCCGCAACCTCGCGATCGGCACGGAGACACCGTGGGGCGTCGCCGCCCCCCTGACAGATCTGCAGCCAGGCACCACCGCCGTCCGGTACGCCGAGGCCGAGGTGCCCCCGGACCTCACCACCGAAGCCAGTGGTCGCCACCTCGTCCTCGTCGTCCGTGACCTGCACCGGCACCCGTGGATGCGGGCGGCCGTGACGCGTGCTCTGGCCAGCCGCCCGGATGCCGTCGTCGTCGAGCTGGGCGTACCCGAACTGGTCACCGGGGCGGTGCACATCGCCACGCACGGCGCGACCCGGGCCAGCAGTCGGGCCGCGGCGGAGCTCCTGACCGGGGTCGGCTGATCGCCGGCCGCGACGGAGCCTTTCGGAACGGGATCGGCTGATCGCCGGCCGAAGCGCGTTAGCCCTTGGGGGAGAGCCTCGCCACCTCGTCGAGCAGGCGATCCACTTCGGTAAGGGTGTTGTAGTGGTACAAGCTGACGCGTACCGCCCCGCCGCTGTCCCGTAGCCCCAACGTCTGGAAGTACTCGTAGGCGTAGTAGTCACCGGCGGAGAGGCAGAACCCCGCCGCGCCGAGCGCCGCCTGGGTCTCGGCCGGAGACTGGCCGGACAACCGGAACGAGACCGTGGGGCAGCGCCGGGCCGGCGAGCCGAGCACGGTGACCCCGGGCAGGTTGGCGAGACCGTCGAGCAACCGGTCCAACAACCCCTCCTCGTACGCGCGGGCCGCACTCAGGCTGCTCCGCAGCCGTTCCCGCCGGTTCCCGGTGGCCGTCGAGTCCAGCCCGGCGAGGTGGTCCACGGCGACGTCCACGCCGGCCAGCAGCGGAAAACTGGGCGTGCCGTACTCGAATCGATCGGGTACGGAGTCGGCCGAGGGGTGCAGCTTCGCCGGGTGCAGGTGCTCCCAGCACGCCGGATCCGCCGCCACCGCGGCCAGGTGCGGGCCAGACCACTTGTAGGCGCTGGTGACCAGGAAGTCAGCGCCCAACGCGGCGCGGTCGGTCGGACCGTGCGGCACCGAGTGCACACCGTCCACGCAGACCAGCGCTCCGACGGCGTGGGCCGACTTGGCGATTGCCGCGACGTCGGGCATCGTGCCGATCGCATTGCTGGCGGCGGTGACCGCCACCAACCGGGTCCGTTCGTTGACCAGCTCGGGGTACTGGCTGGCTGGTAGCTCGCCGGTGTGCGCATCGAACTCGGCCCACCGTACGGTGGCGCCCGCCGCCTCGGCTGCCTGGATCCATGGCCGGACGTTGGCGTCGTGGTCGAGTCGGGACACCACCACCTCGTCCCCCGGTCGCCAGGTCGACCCGAGGGCGCGGGCCAGGGTGTAGGTGAGCGCGGTCGCGCTCGGGCCCAGCACCACCCCCTCCGGATCTGCGCCGAGCAGGTCGGCCAGAGCCGTACGGGCGGCGGCCACCAGCTCCAGCGAGCGGCGGCCGGGACGGTTGCCGCCGCTGCGGTTGCCCAGCGCCGTACCCATCGTCTCGGCCACCGCGGCGATCACCGGCGCGGCGGTCTGGGTGCCTCCGGCCCCGTCGAAGTGGACGTGCCCCTCGGCCAGGGCGGGATAGGCGGCCCGGATGCGGGCGATGTCGAACGGCATGAGCGACCCTAACCCGCGCTACTGAAGTCGGCGGAGCGTCGGTACGGCGGCCGTCTCGTACCCTTGGGCCGTGACGAACCGACGTGTTCCCCTCCCCCCGAAAACCCCCCGTCGGGCCGCCGGCCTCCTCGTCGGCCTGGCGCTCGGTGCCGCCGTGCTGGCCGGCTGCGGCTCCTCCGAGGGGGTCTCCACCGACTGTGGGCTGGACGGCTGCATGGTCACCTTCGACCGCGAGACCAACGCCGAGGCCAGCATCCTCGGCGTCCAGGCCAAGTTGATCGGCTCCCAGGACGACCAGGTGACCGTCGAGGTCGCCGGCGAGCAGCTCACCCTCACCGCCGGGCAGCCGGCCACCGAGGTCGGCGGGCTCTCAGTCACGCTGGACAGCGTCAGCGCCGACCAGGTCGCTATCCGGTTGACGCAGGGTTCGGGGGGCTGAGCGCCCGGAATCCCCGTTCGCCCCGGGGCGGATTTTCCTATTCGCTCCGGGGCTACCGCCGCGGGCGTGACGTACGGTAGCTCCGGGCAGGTGCTATCAGCGTCGTCGCTCCGGCATCCCCCCTTCGGTGCCTTCTGCCTCCTCCGCTGTTGTGACCAGAAGGGCTGAACTGGTCGGCCCAACCGATCGCCGGCACCATTGGGCCTTCGCCGGGCGTCCCGACGCCCGGTTGGTGAGGAGGAGAGACCGTGCAGAGCTATCTCGGGACGATCGTCGCCGCGCTTGCCGCAGCGGCGAGCGCCCTGTTAGTGGTCGGCGTCACGCACCGGATAACCCGGCGGCTCGGCCAGCGTTCCCTGCTGTTGACCGGGCTGGCCCAGCACGCGCACCGTGCGTTCCAGGTGGCGACGACCGTTCTCGCCGTGCAGTTCGCCGTGCGGTTTACCACCGGCTACGCGACCGGCACCAGCTGGCGCCAGGCCCTGCTGCACATCCTGGTACTCGGGGTGATTGCCGCCACGGCCTGGCTGGTCGCCGCGTTGTTGGTGGTGGTCGAGGACACCGCGCTCGCCCGGTTCCAGGTCGAGGTGGCGGACAACCGGCACCGCCGGATTCGCACCCAGGTGGTGCTCCTGCGCCGGTTGACCATCGCGGTGGTCGTCTTCCTGGCGCTCGGCGTGATGCTGATGACCTTCCCTGCCGTACGCGGGATCGGCGCTGGGGTGCTGACCAGCGCTGGTGTGGTCGGTGTGGTGGCGGCGTTGGCTGCGCAGAGTCTGCTGGGCAACGTCTTCGCCGGCCTCCAACTCGCCTTCAGTGACGCCGTACGCCTCGGCGACGTGGTGGTTGTTGACGGGGAGTGGGGCCGGATCGAGGAGCTGACCCTTAGCTATGTGGTGTTGCGAATCTGGGACGACCGGCGGTTGATCCTGCCCACGTCGTACTTCACCAGCAAGCCGTTTCAGAACTGGACTCGGACCGAGGCCGCGGTGCTCGGCACTGCCGAGTTCGACGTCGACTGGTCGATCTCGGTGCAGGCGATGCGCGAGGAGCTGCGTCGTCTGGCGGAGAGCAGCGAACTGTGGGACGGCAGGGTCTGTGTGTTGCAGGTGATCGACGCGACCGGCGGCATGATCAAAGTACGCGCGCTGGTCAGCGCAGCGAACGCCGGCAACCTCTGGGACCTGCGCTGCCTGGTCCGTGAGCACCTGGTTGCCTGGGTGTGGAAGCAGCGGCCGACCGCGATGCCCCGAATGCGGGCCGAGGTCGGTGACGCCGGGGGCGGCCAGCCGTGGCAGTGGGCCTCGCCCGGTCGCCCACCCCAGGCCGGCCGGCTCGCCGACGGTGCGGGGTCCGACGATGCGCGGATCTTCGGCGGCAGCGAGGATGGCGCCGCGCGTAGCGAGGCATTCGTCGGCCCGGACGAGCCGGCCGATTCCCGCCGCTGACTGCCTCCTACCCGCCTCCGCCGCCCGCCGCTGCCCGCCTCCGGCTGACCGTCGCTGATTGCCTCCGCTCCCGCCGTGACTGCCTCCACCCCGCTGGCTGGTCGGTTCTGACCGACGGGTCAGCGACGAGCATCCACTGCGATCGTTGGCTGCGCCGGCTTGGTCGGAGGGGTTAGCGTGACATGGTCGGGCGGGGGACGTTGGGTCGAGTGAACAACGTTTGGAACGGCGTTTTGGGGGGACCTGCTGCGCGACCCCGTGACCTGCGCCGCGCGTTGGTAGATCGGGCGACGGTTCGACGGACGGCTCCTTGGGGGCATGAAGCGCGGTGACGAGGAGAGGAGGACAGCATGGCTGACGTGGGGAACGCCCGCCCAACCCAGGCCGGGAGCGAGCCGTCCACCGCCGAACTGGTGCAGCGGGCCACCGAGCAGGTCTCTCGGCTGGTCCGTGACGAGTTGGCGCTGGCCCGGGCCGAGCTGGCCCAGAAGGGCAAGCACGCCGGGGTCGGCATCGGCCTTTTCAGTGGCGCTGGGGTGCTGGTGCTGTACGGGATCGGTGCGCTCGCAGCGACCGTGATCCTGCTGCTCGCTCTGGTCCTGCCCGCTTGGGTGGCCGCCCTGATCGTCGCGGTGGTGCTCTTCGTCGCCGCCGGGGTCCTCGCCCTGGTCGGTAAGAAGCAGGTCACCCAGGCGGTCCCGCCGATGCCGGCGAGCACGGTGCGCAGCGTCCGGGCCGACGTCGACACCGTCACCGCAGCGATGAAGGATGGGAAGGCCGCGGCGCAGGACGGGAGGCAGGCATGACGGGTAACGGACGGGCCAGCGGGGACACCGAGGCCCTCCGCGAGGAGATCCGGCGGACCCGGGTCGAACTCAGCGAGACCATGGAGGCGCTGGCCGCCAAGGCCGATGTGAAGAAGCGGCTGCGCTCCTCGACTGAGCAGGCGAAGGAGCGGATGCGGGAGCAGGCGACCGTGGCGGTGGCCCGGGTGCGCGGGCGGGCCCGCCCGCGCGGTGAGCGGGTCCACGGCAGCCCGGTGCCGTTCACCGCGTTGGCCGCGGGCGCGGTGGCCGCCGTCGTTGTACTGATGATCGTCCGAGGGAGACGTCGGTGAGCAGAGGGTTGGGTAAGACCGCGTACAAGCCGGTCGGCATTTTGTTGGGTTTCGCCGCCGGTGCCGCTGCGGGCGCCATCTTCGAGCAGGTGTGGAAGGTGGCGGGTGCTGGCGAGGCGCCGAACGCCACCGATGAGGACCGGGGTTGGGGCGAGATTCTGGCCGCGGCGGCGTTGCAGGGGGCGATTTTCGCGGTCGTCCGGGCGGCGGTGGACCGGGGCGGAGCGGTGGGGATGCGCCGGGTGACGGGCAACTGGCCGAAGTGATCTCGGCTCAGTTGAGCTGGCGTACTCACCGAATTTTGACGACGTGGGGCCTTTCCGTCGGTTTGCGGGGCCGGCCGGGCCGATCTTAGGCATCCGACAGGTCACATGTCAGAGAATTTCGTCCGGTAGGCTGTGCAGAGTTTTTGCGTACGTGGTTTGCTGTTCCACGCTGTTGAGAGATGGCGTGGGTTGAGAGAAGTCTCCTTCATCGGGGGCCGCCTCAGGCGCCGCTGCTCGAAAACGGCCAACCGGCCGCACGGCGTGCTCGGCCGCCAGTTTTAGAAGGAGATACACATGGCGCAGGGAACCGTGAAGTGGTTCAACGCTGACAAGGGCTTCGGCTTCATCACCGTCGACGGCGGGGGTGCTGACGTGTTCGTCCACTTCTCGGCCATCCAGTCCAGCGGCTACCGCACGCTGGAGGAGAACCAGCGGGTGGAGTTCGAGATCGCCCAGGGTCAGAAGGGTCCGCAGGCCGAGCAGGTCCGCCCCCTCTGAGCTACGCCGACCGGCGCACCGCCGGTCAATGGCTGATCCGGCTCGCCCGGATCGACACGAGCCCCGCACCCCATTCCGGGATGCGGGGCCTCGTTGTTTTGGGGCTCGGTGGCTCAGCGGCGGCGGGTGCGGAGGCCGAGCCAGAGCGAGGCCAACCCGGCGAGCGCGAGCGCCGGACCGGCGACGGCCCAGAGCCGCACGTCGGTCATCACGCTGCCCTCGATGTATCCCAGCCCCTGCACCGTCCAGAGGGCGCCAAGCACCACGGCCAGCAGCCCGAGGGCCAGCGCCAGCCAGCCCCGCAGGACGAATTCGCGTTCGCGCCCGTCGGGGGCGCTCGTCTCGTTCACCATCGGTCGTGCACCTGCGGCCGGACCAGGTCGTCGTACACGTCGGTGACGACCGCGCGTTCCTGGTCGGAGAGGGCGGGCTGGCTGGCGCTCTCGGCGTTTCGCTGGGCCTGGGTCACGTCGCGGGCGCCGGGGATCACCACCGTCACCCCGGGTTGGTCGATGACCCAGCGCAGTGCGAATTGCGCCATCGTCCGCTCCGTGCCGACCAGCGGCGCGAGCCGGCGGACAGCGGCCAGGCCGAGGGTGAGGTCGACGCCGGCGAAGGTTTCCCCGACGTCGAACGCCTGGCCCTGCCGGTTGTAGGTGCGGTGGTCGTCCGGGGCGAAGGTGGTGTGTTCGTCGTACCGGCCGGAGAGCAGCCCGCTGGCCAGCGGTACCCGGGCGATGATGCCGACGCCGGCCTCGGCGGCAGCCGGTAGGACCCGCTCCAGGGGTTTGTGGCGTAGCGCGTTGAGAATGATCTGGACGCTGGCCACTCCGGGCCGAGCGATTGCGGTGAGCGCCTCCGCGCAGGTCTCGACACTCACGCCGTACCCGGCGATCCGTTCCTCGGCGACCAGCGTGTCGAGGGCGTCGAAGACCGCGTCGTCGGCGAAGACCGGGGTCGGTGGGCAGTGCAGTTGCACCAGGTCGAGGGTGTCGACCCCGAGATTGCTCCGGGACCGGTCCGTCCACTCTCGGAAATGGGTGAGGGTGTACGCCTCGGGCCGCTGCTCGACCCGCCGGCCGATCTTCGTCGCGACGGTGAGGTTGGCGTCGGGCCGGGTGCGCAGGAAGTGGCCAATCAGCGTCTCACTGCGCCCGTCGCCGTAGACATCGGCGGTGTCGAGGAAGGAGACCCCGGAGTCGACGGCGGCGGCGAGGATGCGCAGGGCGGCCTCCTCGCTGACGGTGCCCCAGTCGGCTCCGAGCTGCCAGGTGCCGAGGCCGACCACGCCGACGGCGCGGTTCAGCCGGGGAAAGGTGCGCTGCTCCATGGGGTGAGCCTAGTGATTCGGGCTGGTCCGGACTCACGGTGGGCCGTAGTCTAAACAAGACGTACGTACGGTTTGGAGGAGTCATGTGGGATCCGACGACATACCTGCGCTACGGCGACGAACGGGCCCGGCCGTTCCACGACCTGCTTGCCCGGGTGCCGACCGCCCGCCCCCGGGCCGTGGTCGACCTCGGCTGCGGACCGGGCACGCTGACCACCATCCTCGCCGAACGCTGGCCCGACAGCCGGGTCACCGGCATCGACGCCGCGCCGGAGATGATCGACCGCGCCGCCAAGCTGGACAGCCCGGTGGAGTTCGCCGTCGCCGACGTCCGACACTGGCGCCCCGGCCGGGACCAGGACGTGATTATCAGCAACGCACTGCTCCAGTGGGTACCCGAGCACCGGGACCTGCTCACCCGCTGGGCTCGGGAACTGCCCGCTGGCGCCGTCATCGCGGTGCAGGTGCCGGGCAACTTCGACGCGCCGTCGCACCGAGCACTGCGGACGGTGGCCAACCGCCCGGCCTGGCGTACGGTGCTCGGCCCACTGCTCCGCACCGCGCCCGTGGACGACGCGGTCGGCTACGCCCGGCTGCTGGTCGCCGAGGGGTGCGCGGTGGACGCCTGGGAGACTAGCTACGTGCACCTGCTTCCGGCTCCCGC
The DNA here is from genome assembly GCF_000514815.1 of Salinispora fenicalii. GTDB lineage: Bacteria > Actinomycetota > Actinomycetes > Mycobacteriales > Micromonosporaceae > Micromonospora > Micromonospora fenicalii. The sequence continues at coordinate 148,847 of NZ_KI911471.1, read as the reverse complement.
CGACGCCGACCATCCGGTGCTGAGCTGGATGGAGGGGACCGCGCTACGTCCGGTGCGCGCCGCACTCGACCCCGCGAACTGGGCCGACTTTCGGCAGGAATTGAGCGTACGCCTCGCTGAGGCGTACCCGGTGCAGCAGGGCCAGGTGTGCTTTCCGTTCCGCCGCGTCTTCTTCGTTGCCCGTACCGCCGCCCGCGTAGAGGAGAACCTGTGATCGACCTGTCCACCTTCATCGCCGGCCTGCCCAAGGTTGAGTTGCACGTGCACCACGTTGGCTCCGCCTCGCCCCGGATCGTCGCCGAGTTGGCCGCTCGGCATGAGGGGCGCAGCCCGGTCCCGGCCGACCCGGCGGCCCTCGCCGACTACTTCGCCTTCCGCGACTTCGCGCACTTCGTCGAGGTCTACCTGAGCGTGGTGGACCTGATCCGGGATCAGGAGGATGTCTGGCTCCTCACCCACGAGGTGGCCCGAGAACTGGCCCGCCAGCAGGTTCGCTACGCGGAGCTGACGGTCACCCCGTACTCGCACGTGCACCGTGGCATTCCCGCGCCGGCGTTCTGCGAGGCGATCGAGGACGCCCGCAAACGGGCGGCAGCTGACTTCGGTATCGAGCTGCGCTGGTGCTTCGACATTCCGGGTGAAGCCGGCCTGCCGGCGGCCAAGGAGACCCTACGGATCAGCCTGGAGGAGCGCCCCGATGGCCTGATCAGTTTCGGGTTGGGTGGTCCGGAGATCGGCGTGCCCCGACCCCAGTTCAAGCCGTACTTCGATCAGGCCCGCGCGGCCGGCCTTCGGTCGGTGCCGCACGCAGGGGAGACCACCGGGGCGCAGACCGTCTGGGACGCGCTGCGCGACCTGGGCGCCGAACGACTCGGGCACGGTATCTCGGCGGTCGAGGACCCAGAACTGCTCGAGTTCCTGGCCGAGCGGCAGCTCGCCCTCGAGGTGTGTCCGACCTCCAACGTCCGTACCCGCGCGGTGGCCCGCATCGAGGAGCACCCGTTGCCCCGGCTGGTCGAGGCCGGGCTGTTGGTCACGATCAACTCCGATGATCCGCCGATGTTCGGCACCACCCTCAACGACGAGTACGCGGTGGCCGCCCGGCTGCTCGACCTCGGTCCGCAGGGCATCGCCGCGCTGGCCCGCAACGCGGTGACCGCGTCCTTCCTCGACCCCGCGAGCAAGCAACGAATCGCTGGGGAGATCGACGCCTACCTGGCGAATGCATCCTGAAGGGGGGTGCGCGCGGCGGGAGGAGGAGGGGGGAACGGGTGCCCGCCGCGCGCACAGTTTCACCGGCCGAGGCTGCGCTGGGCGGCTGGCCAGTGAAGTGGTGGGTTCGCCCTCCGATCATGGCAGGCCGGCGTCGGCGCAGCGCCGGTGTTAAGCAGGATCTAAGGAGAACTTAGACGCGGCCTCAGCTTGGGTAGCTCAGCGATCCGCCGGGCGGTACCGGTTCCAGCGTCGGCCGCTGCCGGCGTGGTCGCGGGCCTCCCGGGTCCTCCGGCCGATCAGGCCGAACCGGCTGACCTGCCGCGGTGTCGCCTCCGGGTCGGCCAGCAGCATGACCACACTCGCCCCGCCCATTCGGGCCCGGTCGATGCTGACCGACCCGTTGGCCTGCACCGCGACCCGCTTCACGATGTCCAAGCCGAGCCCGGTCGAGCCACGGTCGCTGGTACCCCGGCGCAGCGCCCGGTCCGGGTCTGCGACGCCCGGTCCGGCATCGTCGATTCGGATGGCGACGTATCCGTCTCGCCGAGAGACCGCGACCTCGAAGGCCGTTCCCTGGGAGGTGTACCGGAACACGTTGCCGATCACCGCGTCCAGTGCGGCGGCCAGCTCCGCGCGCGGCACCGGCGCCGGGATGCGCAGCTGTGCCCCAGTGACCCGGTACGGCCGGTTCTGGTCGCCGGCCAGCGCAGACCAGAACCGCATTCGTTCCCGGACCACCTCGCTGACATCGCAGCTACCCGGCGCGGTCTCCTGCGTGGCCGCCTTTCGGGTGGTCTTGATCAGCTGGTCGACCTCGTCCTCCAGTGTGGCGATCGCCTGCCGGATCCGCCGGATTCCACGGCGACGATCCAGCTCTGCCTCGCTGAAGGTTCCGATGCTGGTGTCGTCCGGGTCCAGCGCCTCGGCGTCTAGCCGAAGCGCGGTCAGCGGCGTTCGTAGTCGGTGGGACAGGTCGGCCACCAGTTCCCGCTCGTCTGCGCGAGTGGCGACGAGGTGTTCGGCCATCCGGTTGAATGCGTACCCGGCCGCAACCAGCTCTCGTGGACCGTTCGGTTCCACCCGGACGTTGAGGTCGCCCGCGCCGAGCTCCAGCGCCCCTTGCGTCAGGTCCCGGGCCGCGTGCACCGTACGGGCCGCCACGCGATCAACCACCAACACCGCGGTGGCGATCAGCGCCGCCCCCACGCCGACCGGAAGCCACCACGGGCTCCCGTCGCCGAGACCGGTGGCGGGCAGCACCAGGAATGTGAGGGCCGTGAGCGTGCCCATTCCGGCCACGACCAGGGCCAGTGACCACCTCAGCCGGGCACTACCAGTCGGAGGCCCACCCCCCGCACGGTGCGCAGGTAGCGCGGCTTCGCCGCGGTCTCGCCCATCTTGCGACGCAGCCAGTAGAGGTGAACGTCGATGGTCTGGTCCTCGCCGACCGACGGTTGTTGCCATACCTCCTCCAAGAGTTCCCGGCGCGACACTACCCGGCCCGGTCGTGCGGCCAGGTACGCCAGCAGGTCAAACTCTTTACGGGTCAGCGCCAACGGCTCCCCGTCCAGCTCGGCGCTGCGTTCGCCGACGTCGATGCGGAGCCCGCCAACCTCGTGCACGGCGGGCTGGACCGTCCGGCTGGCCCGGCCGACCCGCCGTAACACGGTCGTGATCCGGGCGTCCAGGTGCGCGCCGGTGAACGGCTTGACCATGTAGTCGTCGGCGCCGGCGCGCAGCAGCCGGACGACTGACTGTTCGTCGTCGCGCGCGGTCGCGATGATGATCGGAATGTCGGTGATACCCCGCAGCATCCGCAGGGCGTCGGAACCGTCCAGGTCGGGCAGGCCCAGGTCGAGCACGACGAGGTCGGGTGTCTCCGCCGCCACCCGGCGCAGGGCCTCGAGTGCGGTGCCAACGGCATGTACGGCGTGCCCCCGGCCGGTGAGGGAACGCAGCATTGCGCCGCGGACGACGTGATCGTCTTCGACCAGGAGCACGGTGGCCACCCCAAGACGGTACTCGGCTCGGCAAGGTGGTCGCGTTGCGGCACCGCCGTGAAACCGGCAAGCTGGTACAACGATGTCCTTCACCCTCTTCGCCGACACGAGACTCGCGCTCGCCCGGGACGCGTTGGCCGGGCTGTCGGTCGGTGACGCGCTCGGCTCCCAGTTTTTCGTCCCCGGTCGCCAGCCGACCGACCTGGCCGCCGGCCAGCTCCCGCCGTCCCCGTGGGCCTGGACCGACGACACCGAGATGGCCTGCTCGGTCGTCGCCGCGCTCGCCGAGACCGGGCGGATCGACCGGGACGCGCTTGCCCTGGCCTTCGCCGAGCGGTGCGATCCATACCGGGTCTACGGCTCAGGGGCGGTCGGCATTCTGCGGCTGATCCGCACCGGCACCCCGTGGCCGGTGGCCGCGGCCTCCGCCTTCGGCGGGCAGGGCTCCTGCGGCAACGGCGCCGCGATGCGGGTCGGGCCGCTCGGGGCGTACTTCGCTGACTCGACCAGCCGCGCGGCGGTCCAGGCCCGCGCCTCGGCCGAGGTGACCCACGCCCACCCGGAGGGCATCGCCGGTGCCATCGCGGTGGCCGTGGCGGCGTCGCTCGCCGCCCGGGGTCGGCTGGCCGGCCACCGCTCGGAGCCGGCGCGACTGCTCGCCGGAGTGGCCGCCGCGCTCGACCCGACGAGCGACGTGTACCGAGGGATTCAGCGGGCCGCCGGTCTACTCGGCCGCCAACTGGAGGTGGCCGTCGCCGAACTCGGCAACGGGTCGCGGGAAACCGCGCAGGACACCGTCGCCTTCACCTGCTGGGTCGCCGCCGGTCACCTGGACGACTACCCGGCGGCGGTGCGGGTCTGCGTCGAAGCGGGCGGGGACGTGGACACCACCACCGCGATCGTCGGCGCGATCGTCGCCGCGTACACCGGGGTCGGCACCCCAGCCGGAGTGCCGACCGAGTGGTTGGATGCCCGCGAACCGCTGCCGGAGTGGCTGCCCTGAGCGCCGGCGGCCCGGCCGCGGCGGGTGCCCGGCGGGTGCCAGGCGGGTCGACCGATAGCATCGGCAGCGAGTCGTACCGTCTGCCATGAGGAGTCACCGTGTCCGCACCCCGTAACCCCGTTGTGGCCGACCCCGTCGTCGTGGCCGCCGGGACGACGGCGGCCGATGCGGTCGCGGCGGCCGGACTACCGATGACCGGTCGCAGCGCAGTCGTGGTGGTGCGGGACCCGCAGGGCCAGCTTCGCGACCTGGACTGGGTCCCGGAGCAGGAGACCGCGGTCGAGCCGGTCGGCATCGACACCCCGGACGGCCTGGCCGTGCTGCGGCACTCCACGGCCCACGTGCTTGCCCAGGCCGTGCAGGATCTCTTTCCCGAGGCGAAGCTGGGCATCGGTCCGCCGATCGAGAACGGCTTCTACTACGACTTCGCGGTTGACCAGCCGTTCCAGCCCGCGGACCTGACGAAGCTGGAAAAGCGGATGCAGGAGATCATCAAGTCCGGTCAGCGGTTCCGCCGCCGCCGCTTCCGGGACCGGGACGAGGCCCGCGGCGAACTCGCGGCTGAGCCGTTCAAGCTGGAGCTCATTGAGCTCAAGGGTGACGGGCTGGACTCCTCCCAGGTGATGGAGGTTGGCGGCGGGGAACTGACCAGCTACGACAATCTCGCCGCCGACGCGGACAAGGTCTGCTGGTCGGACCTGTGCCGCGGGCCACACCTGCCGAACACCCGCCTGATCGGGGCGTTCAAGCTGATGCGGTCGGCCGCCGCGTACTGGCGTGGCTCAGAGAAGAACCCACAGCTACAGCGGGTGTACGGCACCGCGTGGCCGACCCGGGACGAACTGAAGGCGTACCTGCGGTTGCTGGAGGAGGCCGCCCGGCGGGACCACCGCAAGCTCGGTGCCGACCTCGACCTGTTCAGCTTCCCCGACGAGATCGGTTCCGGCCTGCCGGTGTTCCACCCCAAGGGCGGCGTGCTCAAGCGGACGATGGAGGACTACGTCCGGTCCCGGCACGTCGAGGAGGGTTTCGACTACGTCGGCACCCCGCACATTTCGAAGGAAGGCCTCTTCCACACCTCGGGCCACCTGCCGTACTACGCCGACGGAATGTTCCCCCCCATGCAGTTCGAAGGGGCGGACTACTACCTCAAGGCGATGAACTGCCCGATGCACAACCTGATCTACCGGTCGCGCGGGCGCTCCTACCGGGAACTGCCGATGCGGCTGTTCGAATTCGGCTCGGTCTACCGGTACGAGAAGTCCGGCGTCATCCACGGGTTGACCCGGGTGCGTGGGTTCACCCAGGACGATTCGCACTCCTACTGCACCAAGGAGCAGGCGCCAGCGGAGATCAAGCACCTGCTGGCCTTCGTGCTCGGCCTCCTGCAGGACTTCGGCATCACCGACTTCTTCCTCGAGCTGTCCACCCGGGACGACACCAAGCCGGACAAGTTCGTCGGCTCCGCCGAGGACTGGGCGACGGCGACGGCGGTGCTGGAGCAGTGCGCCCGGGACACCGGGCTCGAACTGGTGCCGGACCCGGGGGGCGCGGCCTTCTACGGCCCGAAGATCTCGGTCCAGGCCAAGGACGCCATCGGTCGCACCTGGCAGATGTCGACGATTCAGTACGACTTCAACCAGCCGGCGGGCTTCGGGCTGGAGTACCAGGCAGCCGACGGCAGCCGGCAGCAGCCGATCATGATTCACTGCGCGAAGTTCGGCTCGATCGAGCGCTTCATCGGCGTACTCACCGAGCACTACGCCGGAGCGTTCCCGGCCTGGCTGGCGCCGGTGCAGGTGGTCGGCATCCCGATCCGGGCGGAGCACACCGAGTACCTGGACGGCTTCGTCGCCGCGCTGCGCGCCGCGGGGGTGCGGGCCCAGGTCGACGCCGGTGACGACCGGATGCAGAAGAAGATCCGGACCGCCCAGCAGCAGAAGATTCCGTTCATGGTGATCGCTGGCGACGACGATGTGGCGGCGGGCACCGTGTCGTTCCGCTACCGGGACGGCTCCCAGCGCAACGGGGTGCCGGCGGCCGAGGCGGTCAACCACGTCCTCGATGTGGTCAACTCCCGCGCCAACCAGGGGCCCTCCGCTGCCGAGGGGTGACGGGCGCCCGGGCCGGCGGCACGACCGCCGGGGAGACCTTCGACGTGGGGTACCCGGCCCGCCCATCAGGCCGGTCGGGTACGCCGAGCTTCGGCCCACCTGGTGTTGGGCCGTAGGATCGCTGCTGTGACTGGGGCGGAGGAACACATCGACGGCGACGCTATGGCCGATGGCCTGGACCGGCTCTGGACGCCCCACCGGATGGCCTACATCTCCGGCGGGGACCGGCCCGAGGGCGGATACGAGCGGCCCGCGGGCTGCCCCTTCTGTCTCGCCCCCCAGCGGCCGGAGCCGGAGAACCTGGTCGTGGCGCGCGGTGAGCACGTGTTCGTGGTGCTCAACCTGTACCCGTACAACCCGGGGCACCTGCTGGTCTGCCCCTACCGGCACGTTGCCGACTACACCGACCTCGACGACCGGGAGACGGCGGAGCTGGCCGCCGTCACCCAGACCGCGATGCGCGTCATCCGTAAGGTCAGCAGTGCCCATGGCTTCAACCTCGGGATGAACCAGGGTGGGGTCGCCGGTGCCGGTATCGCGGCGCACCTACACCAGCACGTGGTACCCCGATGGGGCGGTGACGCCAACTTCATGCCGGTGATCGGCCGAACCAAGATCCTGCCGCAGCTGCTCGGCGACACCCGGACGCTGCTGGCCAGCGCCTGGCCCTCCTGACTACTTCGCGATCCCGCGGTGCCGGCCGCCCCCGGATCGAGGGCGGCGACCACCGTCGGGGTAGGCGTTCAGGCGCGCTCCGCGCGGACCCGTTCGGCCTGGTCGTTGGGCATGGGTTCGTAGCGGGCGAATTCGCGGCGGAAGGTACCCGTACCGGCGGTCATCGAGCGCAGCTCCACGGCGTAGCGGAGGAGTTCGGTCGCGGCCACCTCGGCGCGGACCAGCGTTCGCCCCTCGGCGGTGGTGTCGGGCTCGGTGCCGAGCACCCGGCCGTGTCGGCCGGAGAGGTCGCCCAACACCGCGCCGACCGACGTGTCGGGGACCCGGATGACCACCTCGTCAACCGGTGCCAGCAGTGTCGGCTGGCCCTTGTCAGCCGCGTCCTTGAGCGCCAGCGCACCGGCGGTCTGGAACGCCGCGTCGGAGGAGTCGACGCTGTGCGCCTTCCCGTCCACGAGCGTCACCCGCAGGTCGACCAGGGGAGCGCCGGCCGTCAGCCCGCGCTCCAGCTGCGCTCGGATCCCCTTCTCCACCGATGGGATGTAGTTGTGCGGTACGGCCCCGCCCACCACCCGGCTGACGAACTCGAAGCCGGAACCCCGGGGTAGCGGTTCCACCTCGATGTCGCAGACCGCGTACTGGCCGTGCCCGCCGGACTGCTTGACGTGCCGACCGTGCCCCTTGGCCGGCACGGTGAAGGTCTCCCGCAGGGCGACGCGCACCGGTGTCGTTTCCAGCTCCACCCCGCCGCTGCGCAGCCGTTCCAGCACCACGTCGGCGTGCGCCTCTCCCATGCACCAGAGCACCAGCTGGCGGGTTTCGCTGTCCCGGTGCAGCCGCAGGGTGGGGTCGCCGGCTACCAGCCGGGCGAGGTTGCGGGCGAGCGCGTCCTCGTCGGCCCGGGTCCGCGCCACGATCGCCACCGGCAGCAGCGGCTCTGGCATCTCCCAGGGCGCGATCAGCAGCGGGTCGTCCTTGGCCGAGATGGTGTCGCCGGTTTCCGCGCTGCCTGACTTGGTGAGCGCACAGAGGTCACCGGCGATCCCGGCGCGCACTTCGCGCAGGGTCGCGCCGAGCGGCGAGTAGAGGTGGCCGACCCGCTCGTCGGCGTCGTGGTCGGGGTGGCCGCGGTCGGCCAGACCGTGCCCGGAGACGTGCACGACCTGTTCGGGGCGGAGTGTGCCGGAGAAGACCCGGACCAGGGAGACGCGCCCCACATGCCGGTCGATGGTGGTCTTGACCACCTCCGCGACCAGCGGGCCGGCCGGGTCGCAGGCCAGCGGGGGGCGGGGCGTACCGTCCACCCCGGTCACCGCCGGGAGGTCGTGCTCCAGTGGCGCGGGGAAGGCCGCGGTGAGCACTTCCAGGAGGGCGTCGAGCCCGACCCCGGTTTCTGCGCAGACCGGCACCACGGGATAGAAGTGACCGCGCGCGACCGCCTTCTCCAGATCCTCGACGAGGATGTCGGTGCCGATCTCGGTGCCTTCGAGGTACCGGTCCATGAGGGTCTCGTCCTCGCTCTCGGCGATGATTCCCTCGATCAGTTCGTTGCGGGACTCGGTGATCGCCGGCAGGTGTTCCGGGTCCGGCTCCCGCACCTCGGCGGGGAGCCCGGCGGTGTAGTCGAGGACCCGGCGGGTGATCAGCCCGAGCAAGCCGGCGGTGGAGACGCCGTCGTCGCCGAGCATCGGCAGGTAGAGCGGGAGCACGTTGTCACCGAAGACCCGTTGGCAGAGGGCGACCGCCTCGTCGAAGTCCGCGCGCGGGTGGTCCAGCCGAGAGACGGCCACCGCCCGGGGCATGTTCACCGCCGCGCACTCCTCCCACAGCGCGGCGGTGGTGGCGTCCATCCCGTCCACGGCGGAGACGACGAAGAGCGCGGCATCGGCGGCCCGCAGCCCGGCGCGCAGCTCGCCGACGAAGTCGGCGTAGCCGGGGGTGTCCAGCAGGTTGACCTTGATTCCGTCGTGCACGAGGGGCGCGCAGGCCAGGGTCACCGACCGTTGTTGGCGGATAGCAGCCGGATCGTGGTCGCAGGTGGTGGTGCCATCGGCGACGGTCCCGGCGCGGCTGATCGTGCCGGTCGCCGCGAGCAACGCCTCGACCAGGGTCGTCTTGCCGGCACCGGAGTGCCCGACGAGCACTACGTTGCGGATGTCTTCGGGACGGGTCACCGCCGGTACCGCACCGGGGACCCCCTTGTCCTGACTCTTCTGCGCCATGGGCGCACCTCCCTCAGCCGGGTGTGTGGTGGCGACCGCCGCGCGCGAGAGAAAGCGGCTTGGGGCGGGTGCGCGGCGATATCCTCCGGGGTACTGCTGCCAAGCGGAAACGGGATGGGCACAGCGGTGAGCTGCCTCACCTTTCTGGGTCGATCAGACACCCCAATGCCCGGATGGCACAAGTTCCCTCGGGCGGGTCGCCCGACCGTCCGTACCGCCGGGGGCACCGGACCGTTATCGTGGGACCGCCATGGCGAAGATCTTCCAAGTGACGGCCCGTGCGGGCATGACCCGCGTCGTCGAACCGGTCGCGCGCCGCCTGCTTCGTGCGGGCGTGACCCCCAATACCGTTACCGTGACGGGCACCCTCGGGGTGCTCGTCGGAGCACTCGGCTTCGGAGCCCGCGGCCATCTCGTCGCCGGCGCGTTGATCGTCACCGTCTTCGCCCTCACCGATCTGCTGGACGGGACGATGGCCCGGATGAGCGGTGGCTCCACCCGGTTCGGGGCGTTCCTCGACTCGAGCATGGACCGGGTCGCCGACAGCGCGGTCTTCGGTGCGGTGGCCTACTACCTCGCCACCGAGGGCGACCAGGCGGGGGCCGCCGCCGCGCTGCTCTGTCTGGCCGCCGGTGGACTCGTCTCGTACGTGAAGGCGCGGGCCGAAGGGCTTGGCCTGACCTGCAACGTGGGCATCGCCGAACGTACGGAGCGGCTGCTGATCGTCGGTGTCGGTGGCCTGCTGGCCGGGCTGGGCCTGAAGGTCGCTCTGCCGGTCGCGCTCTGGTTGCTCGCCGCCGTCTCGATCTTCACGGTGGGGCAGCGGATGGCCCACGTGTACCGGCAGGCCCAGCAGCTCCCCACCGCCTCGGGCGGGCAGGGGTGAGGGCGGTCGAGGGGTGGCGCCGGTGAACCTCACCGAGCTGGCCTACCTCGCGGGGTGGCGTGCGGTACGGGCACTGCCCCGGTCGGTGGCGGCCACCGTCTTCCGGGCGGGCGCCGACCACACCCACCGCCGCGGTGGTGCGGGCGCGGCCCGGCTCCGCGCCAACCTGCGCCGGGTGGTGGGTCCGGAGGTTTCCGAGGCCGAGCTGGACGGGTTGGTTCGCGCCGGGCTGCGCTCCTACGCCCGGTACTGGATGGAGACGTTCCGACTGCCCACGCTGAGCCGGGCGCAGCTGCTCGCCGGATTCCGGCTCGACCGCGAGGAACTGCTCGCCGCGGACGTGGCCGCCGGCCGGGGCGCGATCGTGGCGTTGCCGCACTCCGGCAACTGGGACATGGCGGGTGCCTGGGTCGCGGCGATGGGCTGGCCGATCGCCACCGTCGCCGAGCGGCTCAAGCCTGAGGGGATCTACCAGCGCTTCCTCGCGTTCCGGCGGGGTCTGGGGATGGAGATCCTGCCCACCCACGGTGGCGAACGGCCCGCCTTCGACGTGCTGGTCGACCGGGTGAACGCCGGCTATGTGGTGCCGTTGCTCGCCGACCGGGACCTCTCGGCCCGCGGCGTGACGGTCGACTTCTTCGGTTCCCCCACCCGGATGCCGCCCGGCCCGGCCCTGCTGGCGCTCCGCACCGGTGCGCCGCTCTACGTCGCCTCCTTGTGGTACGAGCCGGAGGTCGCGTGTGCCAGGATCGAGGGGCCACTGGAGCTGCCCAGTCCCGAGCAGGGTCCACTCGATGTACGGGTGCGGATACTGGCCCAGCGGGTCGCCGACGGTCTGGCGGCGGGCGTAGCCCGACATCCGCAAGACTGGCACATGTTGCAACGGATGTGGCTGGACCAACGCGTCACACCGAACGGCGCGGCGCAGCCCTCGCCGCCTGTCGGACAGGTCTGAGGGGAGGGGCGCCAACGTGCGGATCGGCATCGTGTGCCCGTACTCCCTGGATGTGCCCGGCGGCGTGCAGAACCACGTGATGGACCTCGCCGAGGCGCTGATCGAGCTTGGGCACGAGGTGAGTGTCCTGGCCCCCGCCGACGAGGACTCGGAGCTACCGCCGTACGTGGTGCCGGCCGGTCGGGCGGTTCCGCTGCCGTACAACGGCTCGGTGGCACGGATCGCCTTCGGCCCGGTCTCCACCGCGCGGGTCCGCCGCTGGATCAACCGGGGCGACTTCGATGTGCTGCACGTACACGAGCCGCTGACGCTGAGCCTGTCGATGCTCGCCGTGCTCTGCGCGCGGGGGCCGGTGGTAGCGACCTTCCACACGGCGATGACGCGTTCCCGGGTGCTCGCTGCCGCCCAGGGGGTACTCCAGATCGTGCTGGAGCGCATCACCGCCCGGATCGCGGTGAGTGCCCTGGCCCGCAAGGTGCAGGTGGAGCACATGGACGGCGGAGCGGTGGAGATCCCGAACGGGGTGGCCGTCGCGAAGTTCGCCGATGCCCAGCCGCTGGCGGGCTGGCCGGGGTCGTGCACTCCTGGCCACGGCGGCACGATCGGCTTCCTCGGCCGCTTCACCGAGGCTCGCAAGGGCTTCCCGGTGCTACGGGACGCGTTCGTATCGCTGGCCGCGGAGCGTCCGGGGCTGCGCCTGCTGGTCGCCGGTCCTGGTGATCCGGCCGACCTGTACGACCAGTTCCCGGCCGAGCTGCGGGATCGAATCACCTTTCTCGGGCTGGTCTCCGAGGCGGACAAGGCGCGGATGCTGCGCAGTGTCCATCTCTACGTGGCACCGAACACGGGCGGGGAATCGTTCGGCATGATCCTCACCGAGGCGCTCGCGGCGGGGACCGCGGTCGTGGCGAGCGATCTCGACGCGTTTCGCCGAGTGTTGGACCGGGGTCGTGCCGGCCGCCTGTTCCGTACCGGCGATTCGGTGGAGCTGCGGGCGGTGCTGGCCGACCTCTTGGACGACGCCGACGCGCGGACCGAGCTGACCGCCTACGCGGATCAGGTGGTGGCGACCTTCGATTGGCCCACGGTTGCCCGCCGGATTCTCGAGGTGTACGCGGCCGCGATCGAGGCCGCTGACGGCGGGGTGATTGACCAGGAGTGGGTGGGGCTGGGCTGACCGGGGGGACGGCGGTAGCGGGAGGCCGGCGGAGCGGATCGGAGCAGCACTACGATGCCGGGCATGTGGTGGTTGGTGGGTGCGACGCTGGTCGGCGCGCTGCTGGCGACGTACCTTGTCTGGACGGCTGGTCGGGTCGAGCGGTTGCAGGACCGGGCGGAGCTCGCGGCCCGGGCGCTCGACGCCCACCTACTGCGCCGGGCGGCGACCGCCGCGGTGCTCGCCGAGCGTCGCTACGGCGTCGAGTTGTACGCGGCGGCCCGCGTCGCCCTGGACGTTCGTCCGGACGAGCGGGAGGCCGCTGAGAACGATCTCACCCGGCAGCTCCGGGCGTTACCGCTTGATCCCGGCGATCCGGACACCGAGGCCGTCATTGCCGCCAGCCGGCGGCTGGCCCTGGCCCGCCAGGTGCACACGGACCTGGTCCGGGACGCCCGTGCGGCCCGGAGCCGGCCGCTGGTGCGGCTGTTGCGGATGGGGCGCCGGCGTCCGTGTCCGCGGTACTTCGACATCGACGAACCAACGCTGGCCGCTCCCGAGGGCATAGGCGAGGACTGACCGGGTAAGTGACGCCGGACACAGGGCAGGCCACCAAGGGTCTGATTGGCTGTCGGGCTGCCGGGGTGGCTCCTCGTAGCATTCGCACCAGCCACTCTCGTGCACGTCCCTAGGAGCGATTACCGTGCCCGATCCCCAGACTTCGAATTCTTCCACCGACGCCCCGGTCACCGGCACCACCCACGTGAAGCGGGGGATGGCCGAGATGCTCAAGGGCGGTGTGATCATGGACGTGGTCACCGCGGAACAGGCCAAGATCGCCGAAGACGCCGGTGCGGTCGCGGTGATGGCGCTGGAACGGGTCCCCTCCGACATCCGGGCCCAGGGCGGGGTCTCCCGGATGAGCGATCCGGACATGATCGACAGCATCATGGACGTGGTCTCGATCCCGGTCATGGCCAAGGCCCGGATTGGTCACTTCGTGGAGGCGCAGATCCTCCAGTCGCTCGGGGTCGACTACGTGGACGAGTCGGAGGTCCTGACCCCGGCGGACTACGCGAACCACATCGACAAGTGGGCCTTCACGGTGCCGTTCGTCTGTGGCGCGACCAATCTGGGCGAGGCGCTGCGGCGGATCACCGAGGGCGCGGCCATGATCCGGTCGAAGGGCGAGGCCGGTACCGGCGACGTCTCCAACGCCACCACCCACATGCGGGGAATTCGCACCGAGATCCGCCGGCTCCAGTCCCTGCCCACCGACGAGCTCTACGTGGCCGCCAAGGAGCTCCAGGCCCCGTACGAACTGGTCAAGGAGATCGCCGAGACGGGCAAGCTGCCGGTGGTGCTCTTCACCGCTGGTGGTATCGCCACCCCGGCCGACGCCGCGATGATGATGCAGCTCGGCGCCGAGGGGGTCTTCGTCGGCTCCGGCATCTTCAAGTCCGACAACCCGGCCCAGCGGGCCGCCGCGATCGTCAAGGCCACCACCTTCCATGACGACCCGGAGACGCTGGCCAAGGTCTCCCGTGGGCTCGGCGAGGCCATGGTCGGTATCAACGCCGGCACCCTTTCGCAGTCGGACCGCCTGGCCGAGCGCGGCTGGTGAGGGGAGCGCAGCCCTGGTCAACGCCGACGGTCTGGCTGCCGGGGCTGCTCGCTACCCTCCGGAAGGAGTGAACATGACGGCACCCGTGATCGGGGTGCTCGCTCTGCAGGGCGACGTCCGGGAGCACCTGGCCGCCCTGGCGGCGGCGGGTGCGCAGGCCCGCCCGGTCCGTCGCCCCACCGAGCTGGAGACGGTCGACGGGCTGGTCATCCCGGGGGGTGAGTCCACCACGATCAGCAAGCTGGTCGGCCTCTACGAGCTGCGGGAGCCGATCGATAAGCGGATCGCCGACGGCATGCCCGTCTACGGCTCCTGCGCTGGCATGATCATGTTGGCGAGTGAGGTACTCGACGGTCGAGCTGACCAGCGCGGCTTCGCCGGCATTGAGATGACTGTCCGGCGTAACGCGTTCGGGCGGCAGGTCGCCTCGTTCGAGGCGCCGGTGCGCATGGCCGGCATCGACGGCGGCCCACTCCACGTGCTGTTCATCCGGGCGCCCTGGGTCGAGCGCGTCGGCCAGGGCGTCGAAGTGCTCGGCACGGTGACCGAGGGCCCGGCGGCGGGTCGGATCGTCGCGGTCCGCCAGGGAAACCTGCTGGCGACCGCGTTCCATCCCGAGCTGACCGGCGACCGGCGCCTGCACGCGTACTTCGCGGACCTGGTCCGGGCCGCGATCTGATCGGCCACCGGGCCGGGTCGGGCGAGCCCCGCCGGGTCGTGCCATCCGCGGCGCGACCCGGCAGTGCCGTGCGGCGCTGACGCACGTCCGCCGGTCACCGGTAGGATTGCCGGGATTCGGCAGGGCCAGCTCTCCGCCGCGGCTTCCACCAGAGCCGACCGGCACTCTCCGCGTACGCCGGCGGGAGCGGGCGAGTGCGGTGCGGTCGATGCAGACGGCGGGTAGCAACGGAGGTAGCGGATGTCCGGCCACTCAAAGTGGGCGACGACCAAGCACAAGAAGGCGGTAATTGACGCCAAGCGCGGCAAGATGTTCGCCAAGCTGATCAAGAATGTCGAGGTCGCGGCGCGGACCGGCGGCGGTGATCCGGCTGGTAACCCAACGCTCTACGACGCGATTCAGAAGGCCAAGAAGAGCTCGGTCCCCAACGACAACATCGATCGTGCGGTCAAGCGTGGCTCCGGTCTCGAGTCCGGTGGGGCCGACTACCAGACGGTCATGTACGAGGGCTACGGGCCCAACGGCGTCGCGCTGCTGATCGAGTGTCTGACCGACAACCGGAATCGCGCCGCCACCGAGGTGCGGACGGCCCTGACCCGCAACGGCGGATCGTTCGCCGATGCCGGCTCGGTGTCGTACCTGTTCAACCGCAAGGGCGTGGTGATCGTGGCGAAGGCCGGCACCACCGAGGACGACGTGATGCTGGCCGTCCTGGACGCGGGCGCCGAGGAGGTCAACGACCTGGGCGAGGCGTTCGAGGTGCTTTCCGAGCCGGGTGACCTGGTCGCGGTGCGGACCGCGTTGCAGGACGCCGGCATCGAGTACGAGTCGGCGGAGTCCTCGCTGATCCCGAGCATGAGCGTCCCGGTGGACGAGGAGGGCGCTCGGAAGGTCCTCAAGCTGATTGATGTGCTGGAGGACTGCGACGACGTGCAGAACGTCTTCGCGAACTTCGACGCCTCCGACGAGCTGCTCGCGAAGCTCGGCTGACCCGTCGTTGGTCGCGGGCCCCGTGGATCCGGCCCGAGCCGGATCCACGGGGTGGGCTGCTACCGGGGCGAGACTCCTCAGTTCACCGTCTCTCGTTCCCGCCAGGCCGTCCGGAGCGAGGTGTTGCCGTTGGTCCGCAGCAGCGACCCCTCGTACACCCGGGCACCGGCGGCCACGACGGCGAGCGCGGTGACCAGTAGCAGGGCCAGGGACAGCGGAGGCTCCCAGCCAGCGGCGTCCCCAGTGAACAGTCGGAGCGGCATCGCGGTCGGCGCCGAGAACGGCACGTAGGACAGCACCTGCATGGCGAACGCGTTGTCACTGAGGAAGATCACCGCGAAGAACGGGATCATCACCACCAACTGGACCGGCATGGCCACCGTGCCGATGTCCTCCAGGCGGCTGACCAGGGCTCCCGCCGCCGCCCACAGCGCGGCGATCAGGACGAAGCCGAGCAGGAAGTACGGCAGGAACCAGCCGATCGCTGGCCCGAGTAGGTTCAGCAGCTCGCTGTCACCGAAGAGCCGCAAGCCCACGACCGCGACGAGCGCCACCAGCGCGATCTGACCCAGGGCCAGCACGGTGCCGGCGATCATCTTGCCGAGGAGCAGGGCTCGTACCGACACCGCGGCCACCAGGATCTCGACGATCCGGGTCTGTTTCTCCTCGATGATGCTCTGCGCGATCTGTACGCCGAAGGTCTGGGACGTGAGGAGGAAGACGAACGCGAAGACGAACGGCACCAGGAAGGCCCCCGGTGGCTCCGCCGGGGCGGGGTTCAGCAACCGTACCGGCGGTTCAACGCTGAGCGCCGCCACGACGTCGGCGGGAGCCTCCTCCCGCGCGAGGACCGTTGGCCCGGCGACCACCGCCGCGTCGGTGTCGCCGTCCCGAACCGCCTGTTCGGCGGCGGCGTCGTCGGGCACCTCGCGGACCTCGAGTCCGGCGGCGCGCAGTTCGGCCGAGATCTCCGAGGTGGCGGCCACCGTGGCTGGGCCGCCGGAGAGCAGTGACGGCAGCGTTGTCGCGGCGGCGGCGATGAGCAGGAAGATCAGCGTGCTGAGGAGAAAGGTGCGGTCGCGCAGCTTGGCCCGGACTTCACGGGCCGCGACCAACTGGGTGGCGGCGAGGGTGTTCACAGGGCGACCTCTCGGAAGATCTCGGCCAGCGACGGGACGACGGGTCGGAACCCGCGGACGGGCCCACGGGCGAGCGCGGCGTGAAGTACCGGTTGCTCATCCGCCCCCTGGGGCAGTTCGAACACGGCGCGGGCGCCCTCGAGCTCGACCAGGGTCACGCCCGGGTGGTCGCGTAGCCAGCCGGCGTCGTTCTCCACCACCAGTTCGTAGCGGGGCGCGGTGTACGTGGCCCGTAGCTGCGTTCGGCTGCCGGCGGCGCGGATCGTCCCCGCGCTGATGATCACCAGGTCGTCGCAGAGCCGCTCCACCACATCCAACTGGTGGCTGGAGAAGAGCACCGGTACCCCTGCGGTGGCCCGTTCCTTCAGCACGTCCACGACCGTGTCCACGGCCAGTGGGTCGAGGCCGGAGAAGGGCTCGTCGAGCACCAGCACCTCGGGGTCGGAGACCAGCGCGGCGACGATCTGGGCGCGTTGCTGGTTGCCCAGCGACAGCTTCTCCAGCAGGTCGTTGCTGCGGTCGGCGAGACCGACCCGCTCCAACAACGTATCGGTGTTGCGCCCCGCTGCCGCTGCGGTCATTCCGTGCAAGCGGGCCAGGTAGATGAGCTGTTCCCGGACCGCCATCTTCGGGTACAGGCCGCGCTCCTCCGGCATGTACCCGAAGCGCCGACGGACCTGCCGGGTCAGTGGCGCCCCCTGCCAGGTCACCTGGCCGGCGTCGGCGGCGAGCACGCCGAGGATGATGCGCATCGTGGTGGTCTTGCCGGCACCGTTGCCGCCGACGAAGCCGGTCATCCGACCGGCTTCCGCGTCGAAGGACACATTCTGGAGCACGCGTCGACCACCGAAGCTGCGGTCGACGCCCTCGAGTCGGAGCATGTTCGTCACACGGGCAAGGCTAGATCACCTCGTGTCCCGTTCCGTCCGTCTACAGATGGACGATCGGCTCCACCCAGCGACGGAGGCGGTCACCTCCCCGGCCGCACCACCCCGTGTTCGTACGCGAAGACCACTGCCTGCACCCGGTCCCGCAGGCCGAGTTTGGCCAGCACCCGGCTGACATGGGTCTTCACGGTGGCCTCGCCGAGGCGTAGGGTGGCGGCGATTTCGGCGTTGCTCGCTCCGGAGGCGACCAGAACCAGTACCTCGTGCTCGCGTGGCGTGAGGTCCGGCAGCGCCACGGCCGTCGTCGTTGGTTCGCCGCTCGGCCGGGCGAAGGCGGCGATCACTCGCCGGGTCAGTTCGGGGGCGATGAGTCCATCGCCGCGGGCGACCACCCGGATCGCCGCCACGAGCGCCTCCGGCGTGCCGTTCTTCAGCAGAAATCCGCTGGCTCCGGCGCGCAGTGCGGCGAACAGATAGTCGTCCCGATCGAAGGTGGTGAGGATCAACACCGCCGGAGCGTTCGGTCGGTCCATCTCCGCGACGATCCGTCGGGTGGCCTCCAGCCCGTCGAACCGGGGCATCTGCACGTCCATCAGGACCACGTCTGGGCGGAGCGCACCGGCCATGCTCACCGCCCGCTCGCCGTCGGCGGCCTCCCCGACGACATGGATGTCGTCTTCCACCTCGAGGATGACCCGGAACCCGGTACGCACGAGGTGGTGGTCGTCGGCGAGCAGGATCCGGATGGCCCGGTTGGTCGCCGGCTCGGTGGTCACGCCGCCTGCCGCTCGGTCAGCGGCAGCGGGAAGCGGGCCCGGACTCGCCAGCCGCCGGCGGCGCGGGGGCCGATCTCCAGCGAGCCATCGTGAGCGGCGACCCGCTCTCGCATGCCGACCAGGCCCACCCCGTCGACATTCGTCGTGCTTCCGCCTCGGCCATCGTCGGTCACGTCCACCTCCACCTCGTGTGCCAGGTAGCGGATCCGCACGTCCAGTGTGGTCGCCGCAACGGCGTGTTTGAGCGTGTTCGTCACTGCTTCCTGCACGATCCGGTACGTCGTCTGGGAGATCGATTCCGGGATCGGCGTCGGTTCGCCGTACACCCCCAGCGTGGCCCTTAGCCCGGTCTCGCGCGCCCGCTCGACCACTGTGGCGACCCGGCTGATCCCGGCGGGCGGTTCGACGGTGTCCGGCTCGTGGTCGCGGGCCCGCAGGACGCCGAGCATCCGGCGGAGTTCGTCCACCGCCGTGCGGGCCGACTCTTCGACCGCGGCCAGTGCGGTGCGGGCCTTGGCCGGGTCCCGGTCGAGGACCCGGCGGCAGGCGGCGGCCTGCACCCCCATCACCGAGACGTGGTGGGCGACGACGTCGTGCAGTTCCCGGGCGATCCGCACCCGCTCACCGACCACGGCGTGCGCTCTGACCTCGGCCTGTGACCGGCGTAGCTCATCGGTCTGAGTCTGGAGTTCGTGCTCGCGTCGGGCGGCCAGCCAGGCGATCTCACCGAAGAAGTAGGCGAACCCGAAGAACAGGATGTTGAAAAGTGCGTCGGTGAGCACCGCGGCGATCAGCGGGGGGATCGGTCCCACGGCGTTGGCGAACGCCTCGGGGGGTGGGTCCGCCAACATGCTACCCAGATTGACCGAGTACCAGATGCCCACCCAACCGAAGATGGCGGCGATCACGCCGATCCGAATCCGATGGGCCAGGCGGCGGTCCTGTCCCCAGGCGCCGAGGGTGTAGATGGCCGTGAACAGCACCCCCGCGGTGACCCGCGTCTCCGGTGCGGAGCGGGCTTGCGCGGCAACGAACGCGACCGAGATGACCAGCGTCGTCGTTACGGGGAATCGTCGCCGCCAGATCAGCGGTAGGCCCACCGCGACGGCCCAGAACAGCTGTTCCGTGAACGACGGTGGCGGGCCGAGCAGGAACAGACCCGTGCCGCGGGTGAGGGTGAGACTGGCGAGGGCCAGCAGGGTCACGGCCAGCCCCAGGATGAGGTCCCGCCGCTGCTGCTCCGGGGTCGGCCTGGGCCGCCGCCAGTACGTCCCCGCCGCGGTGTCCATCGGTCGAGGATGCCATCTCGCTGGATCCGTCTTGTTCCCGGCACGGGACCGGTGCCGGGACCCGTCTGCCCGCGTGACCCGTCTGCCCGCGTGGCTCGTCTCCCCGCGTGGCTTGCCGGAGGGCGTGTCGGCGTGCCGGCGGTCGGGGGAGTTTTCCGCTACAGTCGCAGTGGTTGATGTGGAGGGTGGGCGTTGATGAGCGGCATCGAGCAGGGCGGGCCGAGCCCGGTGCTCGTTGCGCCCTCCGGCCCGCCAGCGCCTCGACCTACTCCGCCGGCGCCCCGCTGAGCGACGCTCCGTCCTCGGCTGGTGTTCGCGCCGGCAAACCTTCCGGCGGCTTGCCCCTTCCGGCGACCAGGCCGCTTCGTCCCCGCCGCCTTTCCGCGCCGTTTCGCGCTCGCGCTCTGGGGTCATTCATCGCGTAAGCCCCGGGCCACTTCGTAACCCTGAGCAGCACCATCCGGATTTTGTGAGGGCCTACCCATGAAAATGTCGACCATGTTCGGCGCCACCCTGCATACCGCGCCGGGACGTTCTGAGTCTGAGGGACACCAACTGCTCCAGCGGGCCGCCATGCTGCGGCAGGTCGGGCAGGGCATCTTCGCCTATCTTCCGCTCGGTTGGCGCACCATCCGCAAGATCGAGGCCGTGCTGCGTGCGGAGTTGGAGCGGGTCGGGGGACAGGAAGTCTCGATGCCGGTGGTGAATCCGGCGGAGCTGTGGAAGCAGTCCGGCCGATACTTCACGATCGGCCCGGAGTTGACCCGTTTCCAGGATCGTCGTGGCCGGGAACTGGTCCTGGCGATGACCCACGAGGAGTTGGTGACGTTCCTCGGCCGGTCGGAGATCGAGTCCTACCGCCAGCTGCCGCGGCTGGTGTTTCAGCTCCAGACAAAGTTCCGGGACGACCCGCGGCCGCGGGCCGGCCTGATCCGGGTACGGGAGTTCGTCATGAAGGACGCGTACAGCTTCGATGTGGACGCGGCGGGGCTGGCGGCGCGGTACCGGACGCAGTACCAGGCGTACTTCAACATCTTCCGACGGTGCGGGCTGCCGGTCGCGGCGGTCGGCTCCGACGTGGGCATGATGGGCGGCAGCCTGGCCCACGAGTTCGTCTACCTCACCCCGATCGGCGAGGACACCCTGCTGATCTGCGACTCCTGCGGTTTCGCCGCCAACCGGGAGGCCGCCACCTTCGGCAAGCCGGCGCCGTCCACCGCGCCGTGGGCGGAGTTGGCGGAGATCGCCACCCCGGGGGCCACCACCATCGCCGCGCTGACGGCGGCGCTGGGCGTGCCGGCGGCCGAGACCGCCAAGGCGATCTTCCTGGCCGTGTCGCGGGAGAAGCGCGACCAGCCGGTGCGCACCGAGTTCATCCTGGCGGTCGTCCGGGGCGACATGGAGGCGAACGAGACCAAGATCGGTAACCTCGTGCAGGCGGCGGAGCTGCGTCCGATGACCGAGGAGGAGATCGCCGAGATCGGCGCAGTGGCCGGCTACGGCTCGCCGGTCGGAGCGACGGGCGTGACCGTCATCGTTGACGAGCTGGTCGCCGCCTCCACGAACCTGGTCGCGGGCGCCAACCGGGAGGGCGTGCACCTGCGCAACGTCAACGTGGGGCGGGACTACGTCGCCGATCACGTCGGCGACATCACCGCCGCCCGTGCCGGTGACGCCTGCGTCGAGTGCGGCAGCGCACTGCGTACCGCCCGCGGGGTCGAGGTAGGCCAGATCTTCCAGCTCGGTACCCGCTACTCGACCGCCCTCGGCGCGGAGTACCTCGACGCCGACGGCCAGCGTAGGCCGGTGGCCATGGGCTGCTACGGCATCGGCGTGGGGCGACTACTCGCCTGCCTCGCGGAGGAGCACCGAGACGAGCGGGGACTGCGGCTTCCGGTCACCATCGCGCCGTACCAGGTGCACCTCACCCTCCTCGACGACCTGGCGTCCGCCGCCGGTGAACTGGCCCGGCGGGTCTACGACGAGCTCTGGGCGGCCGGAGTGGAGGTGCTCTTCGACGACCGGGCCGAGCGGGCCGGCGTCAAGTTCGCCGACGCGGACGTGATCGGTCTGCCGCTGCGGGTCACCATCGGCCGGCGCAGCGTCGCCGACGGCGCAGCCGAGGTCCGGGACCGGGTGACCGGGGTCACGACGCAGGTGCCCCTCGCCGCGGTGGTGGCCGAGCTGGTCCGGCGGATCGCCGCCCTGCGGGCTGACATCGACGCGACGGTGGTCCCGGTGGAGCTGCCGGCCGAGGTCTTCGCGGACTGATCCGCCAGCGGCGGATCCGGCGGTGTCGGCCTGGCCTCGCCGGCGGCACCGCCGGGGTGCTTCTCCGGCACCCCGCCGCCCAACTGGGCGCCCCGCGCGGCTCGCTGGAGCTGTGTCGGCGGCCAGGGATAGGGTGGGCCGACCGTTCTTCTCACCACCCATGAAGCGACCCGGGGGGCCACGCATGGGCGATTCGTTCGCGCATCTGCACGTGCACACTGAGTATTCGATGCTCGACGGTGCGGCCCGGCTGAAGGACTTGTTCGCCGAGGTCAACCGGCAGGGGATGCCCGCCGTGGCGATGACCGACCACGGCAACATGCACGGCGCGAACGACTTCTACAAGCAGGCGATGGCGGCCGGCGTCACACCGATCCTGGGGATCGAGGCGTACGTCGCGCCGGAGTCGCGGTTCCACAAGAAGCGGGTGCGCTGGGGGCGGCCGGAGCAGAAGAGCGACGACGTCTCCGGCAGCGGTGGCTACACCCACATGACCATCTGGGCGAAGAACAAGGTCGGTCTGCACAACCTGTTCAAGCTGACCAGCCGCTCCTTCACCGAAGGGTTCTTCGTCAAGTGGCCGCGGATGGACGCGGAGCTCCTTGCCGAGCACGCCGAGGGGTTGATCGCCACCACCGGCTGCCCCTCCGGCGAGGTGCAGACCCGACTCCGGCTGGACCAGTACGACGAGGCGCTGAAGGCCGCCGCGAGATACCAGGACATCTTCGGCAAGGAAAACTTCTTCCTGGAGGTCATGGACCACGGCATCGACATCGAACGCCGGGTTCGCCAGGAGCTGACGGAGATCTCCCACAAGCTGGATATCCCGCCGGTGGTGACCAACGACTCGCACTACACCTACCAGGCGCAGTCTGAGGCGCACGACGTACTGCTCTGCGTGCAGACCGCGGCGAACGTCGCCGATCCGAACCGGTTCCGGTTCGACGGCAGCGGCTACTACATCAAGTCCGCCGACGAGATGCGCGCCGTCGACTCCTCCGACCTGTGGCTCGCCGGCTGCCGGAACACCCTGCTGGTCGCGGAGATGGTCGACCCGGCCGGGATGTTCGACTTCCGGAACCTGATGCCGGTCTTCCCGGTGCCGGAGGGGGAGAGCGACGAGTCCTGGTTCCGCAAGGAGACGTTCAAGGGGCTCGCCCGCCGCTTCCCGAACGGTGTCCCGGAGACCCACGTCAAGCAGGCCGAATATGAGCTGGGCGTCATCATCCAGATGGGGTTCCCGTCGTACTTCCTCGTGGTGGCCGACTTCATCCAGTGGGCCAAGAACGAGGGAATCGCGGTGGGGCCGGGCCGCGGGTCGGCCGCCGGCTCGCTCGTCGCGTACGCCCTCGGCATCACCGACCTGGATCCGTTGCCGCACGGCCTGATCTTCGAGCGGTTCCTCAACCCCGAGCGGGTTTCGATGCCAGATGTCGACATCGACTTCGACGAGCGTCGGCGCGGTGAAGTAATCAAGTACGTCACCGAGAAGTGGGGCGAGGACAAGGTCGCCCAGATCGCGACCTTCGGCACGATCAAGGCGAAGGCCGCGATCAAGGACTCGGCGCGGGTCCTCGGCTACCCGTACGCGGTCGGCGACCGGATCACCAAGGCGATGCCACCGGCGGTGATGGGCAAGGACATCCCGCTGACCGGCATCTTCGACCCGAAGCACTCCCGGTACGCGGAGGCCGGCGAGATCCGTGGACTCTACGAGTCCGACCCGGACGTCAAAAAGGTCATCGACACGGCGCGCGGGATCGAGGGGCTGATCCGGCAGACGGGGGTGCACGCGGCCGGGGTCATCATGTCCGCCGAGCCGATCGTCGACCACATCCCGTTGATGCGCCGGGACGCCGACGGGGCGATCATCACGCAGTTCGACTACCCGACCTGCGAATCGCTCGGGCTGCTGAAGATGGACTTCCTCGGCCTGCGCAACCTGACCATCATCGACGACGCGCTGAAAAACATCGAGAGCAACCACGGGCGTACCGTCGACCTGCTCCAGTTGCCGCTGGACGACAAGCCGACCTACGAGCTGCTGTCCCGGGGCGACACCCTGGGCGTGTTCCAGCTCGACGGCGGGCCGATGCGGTCGCTGCTGCGGACGATGAAGCCGGACAACTTCGAGGACATCTCCGCCGTTCTGGCGCTGTACCGGCCGGGCCCGATGGGCGCCAACTCCCACACCAACTACGCGCTGCGCAAGAACGGCCTGCAGGAGATCACCCCGATCCACCCGGAGCTGGCCGAACCGCTGGAGGAGATCCTCGGCCCCACCTACGGCCTGATCGTCTACCAGGAGCAGGTGCAGCGTGCGGCCCAGGTCCTCGCCGGCTACAGCCTCGGCAAGGCCGACCTGCTGCGCCGGGCGATGGGTAAGAAGAAGAAGGAGGTCCTCGACAAGGAGTTCGTGCCGTTCCGCGACGGCATGCGCGGCAACGGCTACTCCGACGAGGCCATCCAGACCCTGTGGGACATCCTCGTCCCCTTCGCCGACTACGCGTTCAACAAGGCCCACACCGCGGGGTACGGCCTGGTGTCGTACTGGACCGGCTATCTCAAGGCGAACTATCCGGCCGAATACATGGCGGCGTTGCTCACCTCGGTGGGCGACGACAAGGACAAGATGGCGCTCTACCTGTCGGAGTGCCGCCGGATGGGCATCCAGGTGCTCCCGCCGGATGTGAACACCTCGGCCGGGCCGTTCACCCCGGTCGGCCGGGACATCCGGTTCGGCCTGGCCGCGATCCGCAACGTCGGCGCGAACGTGGTCAGCGCGATCATGCGCTGTCGGGGGGAGAAGGGCGCCTACACCGACTTCTACGACTTTCTGTCCAAGGTGGAGGCGGTCGTCTGCAACAAGAAGACCATTGAATCCCTGATCAAGGCGGGTGCGTTCGACTCACTCAACCACTCCCGCCGGGGCCTGCTCACGGTGCACGCCGACGCCATCGACGCGTACGCCGACGTCAAGCGCAAGGAGGCCGTCGGCCAGTACGACCTCTTCGGCGCCGGGTTCGCCGACACCGACGCCGGACAGAGCACCACGGTGATGCCGGTCATCGGCGAGGGGGAGTGGGACAAGCGGGAGAAGCTTGCCTTCGAGCGCGAGATGCTTGGCCTCTACGTCTCCGACCATCCACTGTTCGGGCTGGAGCATGTGCTCGGTGCGGCCGCCGACACCACCATCGCGGCCCTCTCCGAGGAGGGGACCGTCCCGGACGGGACGGTGGTAACCCTCGCGGGCATCCTCTCCGGGGTGCAGCGCCGGGTCACCAAGCAGGGCCGGGCGTGGGCGTCGGCGACGCTGGAGGACCTGGCCGGCGGGGTGGAGACGCTGTTCTTCCCCAACACCTACGAGGTGATCGGGGAGTACATCGCCGAGGACGCGATCGTGGTGGTCAAGGGGCGGGTTGACCGCCGGGACGACACCCCACGGATCATGGCCATGGACATGTCGATTCCGGATGTCAGTAGCAACTCGGCGAACAAGCCGGTCACCCTCACCATCCCGGTGACCCGCTGCACGCCGCCGTTGGTGGAGCGGCTCAAGGAGACCCTGGTGCTGCACCCGGGCGACGCGGAGGTGCACGTGAAGCTCCTCAACGGCAGCAAGGTGACCCGGCTGCGCCTCGGCCCGTTCCGGGTGGCACCGACGACCGCCCTGATGGCCGACCTGAAGAGCGTCCTGGGCCCGGCCAACGTGGCCTGACCGGCCCGGTGCCGGGGCCGCCCGCGCCGAATTGGTCCTCTGCGGCAGCGAGCCCGGTCGCTAGCGTCGATGCCATGGAGATCAAGCAGGCACAGCAGCTGTGGCAGCCCCATGAGGGCTGGCTGAACACCGCCAGCTACGGGCTGCCGCCCGACCCGGCGTGGGCGGCGTTGCAGGATGCGCTCGCCGGCTGGCGTACGGGGAACATGGGGGCGACGTGGGCGGGCTGGGACGAGGCGACGACGCGTACCCGGGCGGCGTTCGCACGCCTGGTCGGTGTCCCCGAAGGGGATGTCGCGATCGGCAGCTCGGCGTCGCAGCTGTTCGCGCCGGTGGCCGCGGCGCTGCCACCGGGCGCGACCGTGGTGGTCCCCGAGGTGGAGTTCACCTCCAACCTCTTTCCCTGGCTGGCCCAGGAACAGCGGGGCGTCCGGGTGCGGACCGTGCCGCTGGCGGGGCTCGTGGACGCGATCGACGCCGACACCGACCTGGTCGCGTTCAGCCTGGTGCAGTCCGCCGACGGCGCGGTGGCCCGATACGCGGACATCGTCGCCGCGGCCCGGGCGCACGACGCCCTGGTGTCGGTTGACGCCACCCAGGGCTGCGGTTGGCTGCCGTTCGACGCCGCGCTCGCGGACGTGGTTGTCGTCGCCGCGTACAAGTGGTTGCTGGCCCCGCGGGGGACTGCCCTGGCGTACTACGCGCCCGAGCTGCGGGACCGGATGCGCCCCGACGCCGCCTGCTGGTACGCCGGAGCCGACCCGCACGACTCCTACTACGGTCCGCCGCTGCGCCTCGCCGACAGCGCCCGCCGTTTCGACATCTCCCCGGCCTGGTTCAGCTACATCGGTGCGGCTCCCGCCCTGGAGCTGCTGCTGCAGGTGGGGGTGCCGGCGATCCAGGCACACAATGTGGCGCTGGCCAACCGATTCCGCGCCGGCCTCGGGCTGCCGCCCGGCGACAGCGCGATCACCACCGCCGAGGTGCCGGAGGCGCAGTCACGGCTGGAGCGCGCCGGCCTACGGGCGGCGGTACGCGCCGGCCGGGTCCGGGTCTCGTTCCACCTCTACTCCAGCGAGGACGACGTCGATCGCGCCCTCACCGCGTTGACCGGCTGACCGCCCCGAAGGCGATGCCGTTCACGAGATGGCCTCTTCGATGCTGGCGGCTGTGGTGGTACTGACGCGGTAGGCGCGGGCCCGAGCCCTCGCCCGGTGGAACCGCATCGACGACGCGCTCGCCACGCTGCTGGACGCCGAGGTCATCGGCCCTGACCAGGTGCGCTACCACCGGCTCTCCCGCGACCTGGTCCGGGACATCCTCACCCGCCCCGGTCACCTCGACTCGCCGTCGAACTCAGCGACCGGATGGGAGTCCGGCCGGAAGGGCCGCGCTGGTAGCCCGGCTCAGATCAGCCGGCTCGTGTAGCCGGCCGCCACCAGACGCTCGAACGCCGCCCGTACCTCGTCCGGCATCTCCTGCGGAATCGCGAACCCGCGCTGCGCGTACACCTCGATCCGCTGCGTGTCGCCCACCAGCATGTCCACCACCCGCCGCGCGTCGCCGATGCTACGCACGTAGTCATCCAGGTCGAGTGGGTTCGACGCGCACACCACCTCGACCTCCGGCCACACCAGCCGGCACGTCGCATAAGCCCGACGCTGCTGGTAGGGCCGCGACATGATCAACACCGACGCCACCGAGATCCGGCGTTCGGCCAGCAACGCACGGGAGAACTCCAGATTCTCGGCGGTATTCGTGGCACGCGGCTCCACCAGAATCGCTCCCGCCGATACGCCCCGCTCAACGGCGTACTCGCGGTAGTGCACCGCCTCCCCACGCGGAAACCGCCCAACCGTCGTCGGAGCATTCGCGCCAGTAAACACGATCCTTGGAAACAGGCCCTCGTGGAACAGACGCGTCGCGACGACCGCCACCCCAAGATCATGACTGCCCAGCCCGATCCCCACATCGCACGAACGCAACTCATGACGCAGGTCGTGGTAGCGCCACAGCGTCACCACGTCCGCCCGGACAGCGTCGGGAATCGCCTCGGCAGCAGCTGCCGCACGCCGGTTCATCAGCACCTACCAGTCCGGTCCGCGCCGGGATCCCCTCATGCCGCCAGCGTAGGGGGAGCAGCGCAGCACGACACCGCCGACTCCAGCACCACGCCGCCGGCCTCCTCAGAACCAGGAGGTTGGCGACGGCCAGGACGATCGCGAAGTCCAACGGCTCCTGAGCACCCACCGAGCGACCAGCCACCGCCGCCGTACGCGAAAAGGCCCCGACCGGCACCGAAATACCAGGTCAGGGCCTTGCTCTTGATGCGCGGTGGTCAGCGGAACCTGAACCAGTTTCTCCTGTGTCAACACCGCCCCAAACTTGTCCACCGTGGTCCGGCTGAAACTGGACCACCTTGGGTTTGTTTGATCTTTAGTTGTTGGTCTTGGTGGCTGCGGGGACGCGGCCGAGGTTGCGGTCTTTGAGGCGGTAGCTGTCGCCTTTGAGGGAGATGACTTCGGCGTGGTGGACGAGGCGGTCGATCATGGCTGCGGCGACGACGTCGTCGCCGAAGACTTCGCCCCAGCGGCCGAAGGGTTTGTTGCTGGTGACGATCAGTGAGGCTCGTTCGTAGCGGTTGGACACGAGTTGGAAGAACAGGTTCGCGGCTTCGGCTTCGAAGGGGATGTAGCCGACCTCGTCGACGATCAGTAGCGGGATCCGGGCGAGTTTGACGAGTTCGTCTTGCAGGCGGCCGGCGTGGTGGGCGTCGGCGAGGCGGGACACCCATCCGGCGGCGGTGGCGAACGCGACGCGGTGTCCGGCCTGGCAGGCCCGGATCCCCAGGCCGATGGACAGGTGCGTCTTGCCGGTGCCGGGCGGGCCCAGGAACACCACGTTCTCCCGGCCGGTGATGAAGTCGAGAGTGCCGAGGTGGGCGATCGTTTCTCGCTTCAGGGAGCGTTGGTGCTCGAAGTCGAACTCCTCCAGGCTCTTGCGGGCCGGGAAGCGGGCGGCCCGGATACGGCCCTCACCGCCATGAGCCTCCCGGGCGGCGACTTCGCGTTGTAGGCAGGCGGCGAGGAACTCCTCGTGCGTCCACGATTCCGCTCGGGCCCGTTCCGCCAGCCTCTCGACGGAGGCAGCCAGGGACGGCGCCTTGAGTGCGCGGGTGAGGAACGCGATCTCCGATGCGACGTTGCGGCTGGTTTTGGTGGCCATCAGGCGGCCACCTCAACATCGAGGCCGAACATGCGGTCGTAATCGGCCAACTGGCGGTGCTCCACCTGCATGCTGCCCGCCGCCGCTGGTGTCTGCCGGGCTGCTGTTCGCAGATCGGCGGCGGCCTGGCGGTGAGCGGGATTGGTGATGCTCTGATGCTTGGCCCAGCACCGGTCATGCCGGGCGAAAAGGCGGTTCTCGCAGAACACCTGCACCCGGTCGGCGTCGGCGACGATGTCCACCCGTCGGCCCACCGCCGCCGGGTGCACCGAGTAGTCGTTGCTGTCCAACCGGACGTAATGATCCCGGGGCAGCCGGGTGCTCTGCCGCCAGCCAACCACCGGTGCGACCGGCGGCAGCGACAGCATCGCTTGCCGGTCGGCGTCCCACCGGTCCACGGGTCGGCAGCCCAACGCCCGGTGCTGGCGGTTGTTCGTCCGCACCAGCCACTCGGTGAGTTGGGCGTTGAAGTCCTGCGGTGAGGCGAACCGGCGGCCGGGCAGAAACGAGGTCTCCAGATAGCCGTTGGCCCGCTCGACCAGGCCCTTGGCCTCCGGGTCCGCCGGCCGGCACTGGATCACCGTAATGCCGAGGGTGCCGCGGAAGGCGTTCATCGCCTCCGTCAGCTGCGGCCGGCCGGCCCGCCACTGCCCGACCGCGGACTCGTTATCCCAGACCAGGCCCTTCGGCGTCCGGTCCCAGCCGGAGATCAGCGTCCAGTGTCCGCCCAGCAGGTCCGGCGACTGCCGCGACGGGATCATCACCGCCGACAGCCACCGCGAATACCCCGACACCATCACCAGCACCGGCGGCCGGCCGACCTGCCCGAAACCCAACGCCACATCCGCCGGCGGGAACCACAGATCACACTGCGCCAACTCACCCGGCAGATACTCCGTCCGCTGGCTCGGGTCGGGCCGGCGGAACAACGGCCGCAACTGCTGCACCCGATCACAGAACACCGTCTTACCGCGGGTCCACCCGACCCGTTCCATGATCACCGTCGAGGGCATGTCCGGGAACTCCGCCAACAACGCCCGAATCTGCGGCTCGACCGCATCCACGATCGAGCCCTTCGCCGCCCGCCGATACCGCGGCGGCTCATCACTAGCCAGGGCCTTCTTCACGGTGTTGCGAGACATCCTCAACCGCCGTGCGATGGCCTGAATCGCCATACCCTCCGACCGCCGCAGCCGCCGGATCTCTGCCCAGTCCTCCACGCTCAGCACCTCCCGATGCTTCAGGAGGTGGTCCCGATTCAGCCGGAACCACGTGGTCAGTTTTCAGGCGGAGCCGACACTCCTGGTCACGGGTGATCCGCTGCCCGTGACCCCGGTTCGGCGGGGTGGTGATGCCGCATGATGCAGGAATCGGGTCCGCTTGAGTTCCATGCACGCCCCGGCGTCTCCTTCCACGGAGACGCCAGGGCAGGTCTTGAGGGCCGAAGGAACCGCCGGGGGGTCCCTCCGTGGCGACCCGCGCTTACATTCGAGTCTCGGCGTCAGCCCGACTCGCCGAACGCGTGGAATGTCTCCGATTCGCCGTTGGTGAAGTCACCCCGTACTCCGATCAGCTCCATCGGCCGGCGTCGCGGAAGCTGACGACTGTGGCCGAACAGCACCGCGTGGGCCATCGCGCGTTGGCTGCATGGCTCCAGCTCGCTGCAGGCCAGACACCGGCCGCCCCTATCCGATCGCAGGTGTTCGGCGATCACCTTGTGCGCCGCCTGTGGCCCGGCCAGCGCGTTCGCCGCGACCACGGCTCGCTTGCCGCTCACGCCACGCCTCGAACAACACGCCATGATTGCTCCTGCCAGTCGACGTACTCGATCGCGGCGCGAACACGCAGCGCGTAGACCGCCCAAGGGCACGGCGCGTACGCGAGCCGGGCCCCGTCGAGACAGCCACGGCAGAGCCCGTCCGGCTCGGCTACATGGATCGCCAGCACGGTACGGATCTCGTCGGACTCAAGCCTGGTTGTGAGAGGCAGGGCAAGCACCATGTCAGTGATCCCGTCGTGGTGGGCGGTGGGCTCCCGTGCCTTTGGCGGGGAGCCGTCGGGTTGCGGTGAGTCCGTCGGTGTTCGCGTCACGGTGCATGTGTCGCGAGCACGCTCGATGGGCAGCAAGTCGCATAGCGATAACAGTCGTCGTCGCAGGGCTTGCGTCGAGGTTCAGGTCTTGGGGCGGGCCCGAGCGGGGAGTCCCCTGCTCCGCTGGCGTGCGGCGGAGATGATCGCCGCTGCAGTTGCGGCTACATCGATGTCGATGTTGTCGACGGCGAGATAGCGGTCCGGGTGTGCTGTGATGAGCGCTTTTGCGATCTTGTCGCGGTGTCCGAAGATCCGGATGTCTTCGTCGGTGACATTCAGGCTCGTCAGCCATGCCACTGCGATGCCCTCGTCGGGCATCGCTCCGGCGGCCAGCAGCATCGGTGCGACCGTGTAAATGTGGGTGTCACGATGGCGGTCTTTGAGAACCACCGTCCCTGGAGAGCGCCGGACCGATCACGTGATGGTTGAGGTAGTAGAGGTCGGCGGCGATCTCCAGGGCGCGGGTGATGGCGGTGCTCTCATCACCGGGAACGGGCCGAAGGAACTTGTCGCGTGCGACGGCGTCGACAAGTCGTTGTCCGTGGCGACTTGTCGAGAACTCCTCCACGATGAGGCAGTCCACTCCGTCGGCCGTGAGCTGTTCGTATGCCGCATTGAGGAACGTGGTTTTGCCTGCGCCGTCTTGTCCCTCGAACGCGTCAGCGTTGCTCCTACAGGGTGGGTGTGGGTCAGAGAGCGGGCGGGCGCAGTTGTCGGTAGGTATCCAGCAGGGTCGACACCGCGTCGGTTACCGGCACGTCACCGTTTAGTGGTGCCCATTGGTAGCTGTCGTGCTCGGTGAGGCGGACTGGCTCGGTCGTGCCGACTGCGACGGCGAAGGTGAACTGGCGAGTCTTCTTGCCGCTGCCCGAGGTGTAGTCGAAGCTGCCCAGGTACTCGTTGATGTCGGCGACGGTCAGGCCGGTTTCTTCCGCGACCTCCCGGCGCAGGGCATCGTCAAGCGCTTCGCCGTGCTCGACCTTGCCGGAGGGCAGTTCGAATATGCCGCCCATGAAGTCATCGGCGGGTCGCTGTAGAAGCAGGACCGCATCGTCTTCGGCGACGACCGCGCCGACGACGAGTTGTTGTACCCCGTCGGCCTTCGCCGTCGTGCAGAGGTCATCCAGGACGGTGAAATCGACCATTTCATCACCCTAGCAAGTCGCGATAGTGGGAACTGACCTTGATGATCGCCGCGATGTACTGGTCAGCAAGGCGGCGCTCCTGGGACCGGTGCCACACCGGCAGCTTGATCGTGTTTTGGTGGATGCGTTCAGCGGTCGGAAAGTCGCCGGGCTGGTAGGACAGCTTCTCCCTGTATGCGCGGAAGAGAGGTCCCGGGTCCTGGAAGAGCGGGTGAAGGTTGAGCGGACAAGTCGAGCCCGGCTGATCGGCCTCCGCGCAGCCCTCGGCCTTGAGTGCGGCGTAAAACGTCTCGGCCGTCAGGCCGTCAAGATCACCTGGCTTGTAAAGGAGCGGCAGCCCGTACCAGGCGGCACGGTCACCGTCGTACAACTCGGGGACCTCGATCCCCGGCACTCCGGCGAGCTGCTTGGTTATGTAGTCGGCCATCTGCGCTCGTCCGTCGAGGTACTCATCCAGATGGCGCAGTTGTTCCAGAGCGATCGCAGCGGCGAGAGGGTGAATACGGAACTTGAGTCCCAAACCCGTTGTCGCGTATGTGCGCAGCGGGTGGCCTTCGGGGATCTCCGTACGGCAGCGCTTGTTGTAGTGCCCGTGCAGCAGCGCCCGGTAGTAGATCTCGTCGTCGTCGGTCGCGAGGAGCCCGCCTTCGCCCGCCGACAAGGGCTTGGGGCCGTTGAGACTGAACGCGGATACCGCCCCGAAGGTGCCGACCTTGCGTCCACGGGATATTGCCCCGTGGGCATGAGAGGCGTCTTCCAGCAGCATGATTCCGTGTTTCTCGGCGAGCCTGTTCAGGGCTGCCATGTTGCAGGGGATACCCCACAGGTGGGTGACCATGATCGCCTTGGTGCGTGGGCTGATGCGGGACTCGGCGTCGGCGGGGTCGATGTTCCCGGTGTTGTCGCAGTCGGCCAAGACCGGGATCGCGCCGAGGTGGAACAGCGGTGTCGCGGTCGCCAAGAAGGTGTACGCGGGCACAATCACCTCGTCGCCCGGTCCGATGCCGCATGCAGCGTACGCCGAGTACAGGGCGACCGTGCCGGAGCTGGCCAGCAGTACCCGCCGGACGCCCAGGTACTCCTGGAGGGCAGCCTCACCGCCGACCTCTGCGGCGAGCGGGGTTCGTGAGCTCAAGATCCGCTTAGAGCAGCTCACACGCCGCCGCGACGCCAGCGCAAGGCACTGATCGAAGCCAACATCGCCGAGATCCACTTCGGCGGCGACCGCCTGATCCCGGTTTTCAAATCCCCGAGGAAGCAACAACACCGGAAGAAGCAACAAGGCCCGCGGGTTAGGAGTTGGCGGCCTTGCCGAAGACGCTCGCTGGTGTGCGGGGGTGTGTTGATTGAGCATCTCCGCGAGATGAACCTGGGGGAAGGGGCGTCGTTCGGCCACGCATCCGGATGTCGGAATGTGGTGTCCGGCAACATAGCCTCTCCTCGATCTACGGCCGTAGGTTTCCTGCACACCCGACGGACCTGTGACCGCAGTCACCACTTTCGTCCGTCGCCAGGCCGGGGAGAGGGGTGGCGATGGCCGGGCAAGGTCTCCTGTCGGCCCACGGGTTGACCCGCGACTTCCGGGGCTTCCGCGCGGTCGACGGCATTGACCTGGCGGTCGCCGACGGCAGCGTGCATGCGCTCGTCGGCCCGAACGGTGCGGGCAAGACAACTCTGTTCAACCTGCTCACCGGGTTCCTGTCGCCCACCGGTGGCCGGATCGAGTTGGCGGGATGCGACATCACCGGCCTGCCGGCGGAGCAGGTCGCCCGCCGGGGCGTCGCCCGCTCCTTCCAGATCACCAGCCTCTTTCCGCAGCTGTCCGCCCGGGAACATGTCGAATTGGCGTTGCAGAGTCCGAGCGGGCTGGGCTGGCGGTTCTGGCGGTCGGCGAAGCTGATGCGGCGCTACACCGATCGGGCCGACGAACTGTTGGCGATGGTCGGCCTGGCCGACTTGGCGGCGGTTCCCGCCGAGGCCCTGGCCTACGGTCGCAAGCGTGCCCTGGAGCTGGCGATCGCCCTCGCCCTGGACCCGAAGGTGCTGCTGCTGGACGAGCCGACCGCGGGCATGGGGCTGGAGGACGTTGACCGCACCGTCGAGCTGATCGCCCAGGTTCGGCAGGGCCGAACCGTGGTGCTGGTCGAGCACAACATGAGCGTCGTCGGGCGGCTCGCCGACACCGTCACCGTCCTGCAGGCCGGCCGGGTCCTCGTCGAAGGCCCGTACGAGCAGGTTCGCGCCGACGAACGGGTGATCACCGCCTACCTGGGAGCTGCCGATGCTGCGCATTGAGAACCTCTCCGCCTGGTACGGCGAGGCGCAGGTGCTGCGGGACGCCGGTCTCCACGTGGACCCCGGTGAAGTGGTCACCCTGGTGGGCCGCAACGGCGCCGGCAAGTCGACCCTGCTGCGCTGCGTCATGGGCCTGCACACCGGCTGGCGGGGCACCGTCGAGCTGAGCGGGACAGAGCTCGGCAACCTGTCGGCGGACCGGCGTGCCCGGCTGGGACTCGGCTGGGTCCCCGACGATCGGGGTAGCTACGCCACCCTGACCGTGACCGAGAATCTGACCCTGCCGCCCACCGTGGGGCCCGACCCGTGGTCGCTGGAGCGGGTGTACGAGGCGTTCCCCGCCCTCTACCAGCGGCGCAACTCGGCCGCCACGACGCTCTCCGGCGGCGAGCAACAGATGCTGGCGCTGGCCCGGGTCCTGCGGATGGGCGCCCGCATGCTGCTCTGCGACGAACCGACCGAAGGGCTGGCGCCGCTGCTCGTGCAGCAGGTCGGGGACCTGCTGCGGGAAGCCAAGCGGCACGGGGTGACGGTGCTGCTGGTGGAGCAGAACCTGCGCTTCGCCACCAGCGTCGCCGACCGGCACTACCTGCTGGCCGAGGGGCGCGTCACGGCGGCGATGGAGAACTCCGAGGTGCGGTCGCGGGAACGCGAACTGCTGTCGTACCTCGGCATCTGAGTAGCTCAGGACCGATCCCGCGCGGTGCGCGGACGAAGGGATGGTCATGCGTAGGACGGTGGGTTTGGTCGCGGCGGCAACGGCCACGGCGCTCGTGGTCGCCGGCTGCGGTGGTGGGGGTCCCCAATCCGATGGGGACGAGAAGGTGACCGGAGGCGCGATCGTGCTGGGTGTCCTCAACGACCAGTCCGGTGCCTACTCCGAGCTGTCGGGCCGAAACTCGGTCACGGCCGTGGAGCTGGCGATCGCCGACTTCCAGGCGAAGTACGGCGACCGGGCGGTCACCACGGACATCAGCGTGCGCAGCGCCGACCACCAGAACAAGCCGGACCTGGCGAACAGCAAGGCCCAGGAGATGTACGACCGGCAGGGGGTCGACCTGATCCTGGACGTGCCCACCTCGTCGGCGGCGCTGCGGGTCGCCGACGTGGCGAAGGAGAAGCGCAGGCTCTACTTCAACATCAGCGCGGCGACTACCGACCTCACCGGCAAAAGCTGCAACAAATACACCTTCCACTACGCGTACGACACGTACATGCTGGCCAACGGCACGGGCCGGACCACTACCGAGCAGGTCGGCCGGAACTGGTACATCCTCTACCCGAACTACGCCTTCGGCCAGGACATGGAGAAGAGCTTCTCCACGGCCATCGCCGACGCCGGCGGGCAGGTGGTCGGCAAGGACGGGGCGCCGTTCCCGAACACCAGCGGCGACTACTCCAGCTACCTGCTCAAGGCGGCGACGCTGGACCCGAAGCCGGACGTCCTCGGCACCATGCAGGCCGGGGCGGAACTCGTCAACGTGGTGAAGCAGTACAACGAGTTCGAGCTGCGCGACAAGGGCGTGGGTCTGGCCGTCGGCCTGATGTTCATCACCGACATTCACTCGCTCACCCCGGCGGCGCTGGCCGGCACCACCTACACCGACGCCTGGTACTGGAACTTCGACCAGCAGAACCGGGAGTTCGCCGACCGCTTCCAGCAGGAGACGGGCACCCGGCCGTCGTTCGCGCACGCGGCGAACTACTCCGCCGCCACCCAGTACCTGGAGGCGGTCCAGGCGGCCGGCACCGACGACGCCGACACGATCGTCGCGGAGTTGGAGGGCAAGGAGGTCAACGACATCTTCCTGCGCAACGGCAAGATTCGGGCGGAGGACCACCGGGTGATCCACGACGCCTACCTGGCCCAGGTGAAGCCGCAGTCCGAGGTCACCGAGGAGTGGGACTACGTACGGATCCTCGACACCATCCCGGCCGAGGAGGCGTTCCGAGCCCCGTCCCCGGACTGCACGCTGTGACCGCTTTTCTCCAAAGCACCTTCAACGGGCTGGTCAGCGGGGCGTTCTACGCCCTGCTCGCGCTCGGCCTCGCGGTCATCTTCGGGATGCTGCGGGTGGTGAACTTCGCCCACGGCGCCTTCTACATGCTCGGTGCCTTCGGCGCGTACGTGCTGCTGGCCGAGGCGGGAGTGCCGTTCTGGGCCGCCCTGGTGGTCGTGCCGCTGGCCCTGGCGCTGCTCGGCATGGCGCTGGAGCGGGCGTTCATCCACCGGCTCACCCGGCTCGACCCGCTCTACAACTTCCTGCTCACCTTCGGCCTCACGCTGATTCTGCAGGACCTGGTGAAGCTCCGGTACGGGGTGCAGTCCAGCCCGTACGAGGCGCCGGCCGGGCTCCGCGGCTCGGTCGACTTCGGACTCTTCGACTTCCCGACGTACCGGGTCTTCATCCTCGGCTTCGCGGTGGCGGTCTGCGTCGGGGTGTGGTGGGCGCTGGCCCGTACCCGGGTCGGCATGGTCGTTCGGGCCGCGACGGAGCGGCCGGAGCTGACCCGGGCGCTCGGCATCAACGTCGGGCGCTGGATCACCCCGGTCTTCGGCTTCGGTATCGCGCTGGCCGGGCTGGCCGGGGTGCTCGCCGCGCCGATGCGCGCGGTCAACCCGCTGATGGGAGCGGACCTCATCATCGTGGTGTTCGCGGTGGTGGTGATCGGTGGGCTGGGGTCGATCTTCGGCTCGGTCGCCGCCGGCTTCGGGATCGGGATGGTGCAGGCGTGGGCCGAGGCCTACCTCTCCGCCTTCCCGATCGTGGCCCAGACGATCGTCTTCATCGTGATGGCCGCCGTGCTGCTCTGGCGCCCGGCCGGACTCTTCGGCCGGGCGGAGGCGCCAGCATGACGAGCACCGTGGAGAGCAGGTCCGAGCCGGCCGGGCGGGGGGCGCCCAGTGGCCTGGTCGCGGCGGCCCGGGCCCCCGGCTGGGCCCGGTACGCGCTGCTCGTCACCGGCCTGGCGGTGGCGCTCTGGCTACCGAACGGCCTGTACCCGGCGGTGGCGGTGGACATCCTCTGCTGGGCGCTCTTCGCCGTCGCGGTGGACCTGCTGCTCGGCTTCACCGGCTTGCTGTCCTTCGGGCACGCGGCCTTCTGGGGCGTCTCGGCGTACGTGACCGGTCTGGTGGCGATCCACCTGGGCCTGCCGTTTCCGGCCGCGGTGCTGGCCGGGGCGCTCGCCGCGGCGGTGCTCGCGGCGCCGATCGGCTACCTGGCGGTACGGCGAACCGGAATCTACTTCGCCATGGTCACCCTCGCCTTCGCGCAGCTGGTCTACTACGTCGCCAACGAGTGGCGGTCGGTGACCCAGGGCGAGAACGGCCTGCAGGGGGTGCCGCGGGAGCTGTTCGGGCTGGACCTGACCGACGACTACTACTTCTACTACGCGATCCTGCCGATCGTGTTGCTCGGTCTGGCCGGCGCCTGGCGAATCGTCCACTCGCCGTTCGGTCGGGTGCTGGTCGGGATCCGGGATAACCCGGCGCGTGCCCGTGCGCTCGGCTACCCGGTGCACCGGTACAAGCTCACCGTGTTTGTGCTCTCCGGCTTCGTCGCCGGCCTCGGCGGTGGGCTCTTCGCCGTCAGCCATCGCTTCGTCTCGCTGGAGGTTCTGCACTGGACCACCTCCGGCAAGGCGGTGATCGTGGTGGTCCTCGGCGGCATCGGCACCCTCTGGGGTGGCGTGCTCGGCGCCGGCATCCTGGTCCGCCTGGAGGACTGGCTGTCGTTCTCCGGCTTCGAAGCGATCGGGCTGGTCACCGGCGGCATCTTCGTCGTGGTGGTGCTGCTGTTCCGGCGGGGCATCTGGGGCACCGCGTCCGCGTTGGCCCGGCGCTGGTGGGGGCGCCGGGAATGAGGCCCGGCCGCGGGGCGGACACAGCCTCAACTGGGGCGGGCTCAACCGGGCGGGTGGCGGAGTCGGTGTAGCCGGAGTGCGAGCTGCACCTCGAGCACGCGCTCCGGCTGCTGCCAGTCAACGCCGAGGAGATGGCCGACCCGCTCCAGCCGTTGGGTGACCGTGTTGACGTGCACATGTAGCTGCTCCGCGGCGCGGGTCAGGCTGCTCCCCACCCCGAAGTACGCCTCCAGGGTCCGTACCAGGGCGGTGCCCCGGCGGGCATCGTAGTCGATCACTGGCCCCACGGTGGCTGCCAGGAACCGGGAGACATCACGGTCGCCGCCGATATCGACCGCGCCCAGCAGCAGGCCGACGAAGCCCAACTCGTCCGCACTGGCGCCCTGCCCGGCCCGGCCGAGCGCGCCGAGTGCGGTCAGACAGCGCTCCGCCTCGCGGAACGCCGCTGCCAGCGAGGTCGGACCGGTGGCGGGACCCGCGCCGCCGGCGGTGACCCGTCGACCGGTCAGTCGGGACAGGTCCCGCGTCACCGCGCGGGCAGCGCCGCCGGCGTCCGAGCCGGGCAGCATCAGCACCACCTTCCCGTCCCGGGCCGCAGCCAGCCCGCCGCGGGTGCAGGCGTAGGTGGTGGCCCAGGAGAGGGTCCGTTGCCG
Source organism: Salinispora fenicalii (assembly GCF_000514815.1). Taxonomy (GTDB): domain Bacteria; phylum Actinomycetota; class Actinomycetes; order Mycobacteriales; family Micromonosporaceae; genus Micromonospora; species Micromonospora fenicalii. The sequence goes on along the minus strand of NZ_KI911471.1, from coordinate 109,972 downwards.
GGCCGAGTCCGTCGCGGCGATTGCGCCGTCGTGCACACAGACCAGCACCTGCGCGGTGTCCACGTCCACGTCGAGTCGGCGGGCCCGGTCGCGGAGCGCGTCAGTGTCGCGCGGCGGGTCGGCGATCAGGTCGTCGAGGAGTTCACCGCGGACCCGCCCCTCCGCCTCGGCGACCGTCCGTCGAAACAACAGCAGCAGCGCGGTGACCAGAGCGGCCCGCTCCAGGATTTGCTGGTCGGCGTCGACCAACTCGTCGTCCGGGCGAAGCACCAACGCCCCCAGGTTCTCGGCGCCGGCGACCACGGCGGCGTACCAGAGTGGGCCGCGACGCACGCTGCGCCCCGAGGCCCGGGACGCGGCCACCGCGGCCACGATCTCCGCCCGCCTCGGTTCGTCGATCTCGCCGACCCGGGCCAGGAGCCGCCCCTCGGCGTCCAGGGCCAGGAGCGCTCCGCCCAGCACCTCCGGTACGGCGGCGGCGACCTCCTCCACTCCGCCGCCCCGGAGCACCAGCGCGGTCATCCGGTCGTGTGCCGCCGCCGCGCGCTCCACTGACGCGCTGTGTGCCCCGATGGTGGTGTTGGCCGTCGACAGCTCCGCCAACGCGGAGCGGGTCTCGGTGAGCAGCCGAGCGGTGTCGATCGCGACGGCGGCGTGCGCGGCCAGCGACGCCAGCAGGGCCACCTCCTCCCGGGCGAACGGGCGTGCCGAGCGGTTGGCCGCGTAGAGCACGCCGATCGAGATCGAGCCCAGCCGCAGCGGCACGCCGAGGATCGCCACCAGGCCCTCCTCACCGACGCCGGCGTCGATCTCGCGGGTGTGGTGGAACCGGTCGTCCGCCGGATAGTTCGCGGTGACGTAGGGGGCACCGGACTGGGCGACCAGGCCACCGAGGCCGGCGCCCATCGGTAGCCGCAGCCGTTGGAATCGAGCCGACACTGAGCCATCGGTGACCCGCATGTAGGTGTCGCCGCGCGTGTCGTCGTTGAGCGTCATGTACGCGACATCGGCGTCGAGTAGGTTCCGGGCCCGGCGCGCGATCGCCCGCAGCACGTCGTCCAGGTCGCGGAGCCCGGCCAGGTCGCTGACGGTGTCGTACAGCCCGGAGAGTTCACTTTCCCGGCGTCGCCGTCGTTCCAGCAGCGCCCGTACCCGCAACGCGACCGTCTTGGCCCGTTCCAGCTCGGCCAGCCGCTCCGGAGGTGCTCCGGTGGTGCGCGCGGCCACCAGCGGGCCTTCAAACTCCACCGCCGCGGCTTCGCGGGCGAGCAGTTCCAGGAACTCCACCGGCGAGGACATGACGGTCATTGTGCGCCGGTGCCCTAGTTCGCCGTCCACCCCCCATCGAGGGCGATGGACGCGCCGGTGATGAATGCCGCCGGTGGTGAGCAGAGGTACGCCACCAACTCGGCGACCTCCTCCGGTTCGAGCAGCCGCTTGATGGCCGCCCGGCCCAGCATGATCTTCTCGACGACCTCGGATTCCGGGATGCCGTGGCTGGCGGCCTGGTCGGCGATCTGGCGCTGCACCAGCGCGGTGCGTACGTACGCCGGGTTGACGCAGTTGGCGGTCACGCCGTGCGCGGCCCCCTCCAATGCGACTACCTTGGACAGACCCTCCAACGCGTGTTTCGCCGAGACGTACGCCGCCTTGTACGGCGAGGCGCGCAGCCCGTGCACGGAGGAGATGTTGACGATGCGCCCCCAGCCTTCGGCGTACATGTGCGGCAGGGCCCGGCGGATGACCAGGAACGGGGCTTCCACCATCACCCGGTGCAGGTATTCGAACCGTTCCACGGCGAACTCCGGGATCGGGGCGACGTGTTGGAGCCCGGCGTTGTTGACGACGATGTCGACCTTGGTATCGAGGCGGTTGACCGTCTCCGGGTCCGCCAGGTCGGCGCCGACGGCCCGACCACCCACTTCGGCGGCGACCGTCCGGGCGGCGGCGGTGTCCCGGTCCACCACCACCACGGTGGCGCCGGCGGCGCCGAGTCGTCGCGCGCATGTCCGCCCGATGCCGCTACCGCCCCCGGTGACCAGGGCGGTTCGGCCGGTGAGATCGACCTGTACGACGTGGGGGGTCGTCCTCGGATCTGCCGTCATGGCGCATGAAACTACGACCTGTACGGCCAGGCGCACATGGGGTAGCGGCACATACTCACCGCCGGTGCTGTGTGGTCGCAGTCGACATCGGGCGAATCCCGGCGGTGCCGGCACTGGCGTCGCGCTCGGTGCCGTTACTGCCGTCGGGCTCCGGCGTGTCCCGCCGGTTACGGCTCCGACGATCTCGATAGGGTGTCGAACACACGTACTGCTGTGGGTTGGGGAGGAGGCGGCGTGCGCGTGCTCGGCGTTGACCCGGGGCTGACCCGGTGTGGGGTCGGCGTGGTCGAGGGCGTGCCGGGGCGCCCCTGCACGTTGGTGGCGTACCACGTCGTCCAGACCGATCCCGATGACGAGTTGCCGCTGCGCCTGCTGACCCTGGACCGCTCGCTCACCGCCCTGGTGGCCGAGCACCAGCCGGACAGCGTGGCCGTCGAGCGGGTGTTCAGCCAACACAATGTCCGCACGGTGATGGGCACGGCGCAGGCCAGCGGGGTCGCCGTTCTCGCCGGGGCGCGGGCGGGCCTGCCGGTGCAGACCTACACTCCGAGCGAGGTGAAGGCGGCGGTGACCGGCTCCGGTCAGGCCGACAAGGCCCAGATGACCGCGATGGTGACGCGGCTGCTGCGGCTCTCCGCCCCGCCCCGCCCGGCGGACGCCGCCGACGCCCTGGCTCTGGCCATCTGCCACGTGTGGCGCGGTGGCACCCGCTCGAAGTTGGCGACCGCCGCCGACCGGGCCCGACGACGAGGAGGAGGCCGATGATCGCCAGTGTCCGGGGTGTGGTGACCGCGATCGGTCCCGACCACGCCGTCGTGGAGGTCGGCGGGGTGGGCCTGGCGGTGCAGTGTGCGCCGGGCACGATCGCTGACCTGCGGGTGGGCCAGCCGGCCCGCCTCGCCACCAGCCTGGTCGTCCGGGAGGATTCGCTGACCCTCTACGGGTTCGCCGATGACGACGCCAAGGCCCTGTTCGAGCTCTTGCAGACCGCCAGCGGGGTCGGCCCCCGACTGGCCCAGGCCGTCCTCGCGGTGCACGCGCCGGAGGCGGTCCGGGCGGCCATCGCCAACGCCGACATCGGTGCGTTGACCCGGGTGCCGGGGATCGGCAAGAAGGGCGCCGAGCGGCTTGTGCTGGAGCTGCGGGACCGGATCGGTCCCGCCCCGGTCGGTGCCGACGCCGCGGCCGGCGTCACGACCGGCAATTGGCCGGAGCAAGTGCGTCAGGCCCTGGTCGGGCTCGGCTGGACGGCGGCGCAGGCGGATCAGGCGGTCACCGCGGTGGCGGAGACGGTGGACGGGGAGGTGCCCCCGGTGCCGGTCCTGCTCCGGCAGGCGATTCGGCTGTTGGGCCGGACCCGATGACGGGTGGGCGGAGTGCGTCGGTCGACACCATCCGGGTCACGGGGTGAGGAGTCGGGATGACGGGTGACAATCTGGTCTCGGCGTATGTGAGCGACGCCGAGCGGGACGCGGAAGCCAGCGTCCGGCCGCGTCGGCTGGCCGAGTTCATCGCACAGGAGCGGGTCCGGGACCAGCTCGACTTGCTGCTCCAGGGCGCGCTACGTCGCGGCAGCCCTCCCGATCACATCCTCCTGTCGGGTCCGCCGGGGTTGGGTAAGACCAGCCTGGCCAATATCGTCGCCGCCGAGTTGGGCACCAGCATCCGGGTGACCAGCGGCCCGGCGATCGAGCGTTCCGGTGACCTGGCGGCCATTCTGACCAGTCTCGGCGAGGGGGACGTGCTCTTCATCGACGAGGTTCATCGGATCGCCCGGCCGGCGGAGGAACTGCTCTACAGCGCGATGGAGGACTTCCGGGTTGACGTGGTGGTGGGCAAGGGGCCCGGCGCGACCGCCATCCCGCTGGACGTGGAGCCGTTCACCCTGGTCGGGGCGACCACCCGCGCTGGGCTGCTCACCGGCCCGATGCGGGACCGGTTCGGCTTCGTCGCACACCTGGACTTCTACTCCCCGGCCGACTTGGAGACACTGCTGAACCGCTCGGCCCGGATCCTCGGCGTGCCGATCACCGCCGACGGTGCGGCCGAGATCTCCGGCCGTGCGCGGGGTACCCCCCGGATCGCGAACCGGCTGTTGCGCCGGGTGCGTGACTTCGCCGAGGTCCGGGCCGACGGTGTGGTCACCCGGGAGACCGCGCAGGCGGCACTCACCGTGTACGACGTGGACGCGTTGGGGCTGGACCGGCTGGACCGAGCGGTGCTCACCGCGCTCGTGGATCTGTTCCGGGGTGGTCCGGTCGGCCTGTCCACGTTGGCGGTGGCGGTGGGGGAGCAGCCGGACACCGTGGAGGAGGTTTGTGAGCCGTTCCTGGTGCGGGCTGGTCTTCTCGCCCGAACGCCGCGCGGTCGGGTCGCTACCGAGGCGGCCTGGCGCCACCTGGGCCGTACACCACCGAATGGTACATTTGGCCTGGATACTCCTCCCGCGCGTGACCTGTTCTCGGTGGAGCCTGATCAGCCGTGATGCGAACGTGATCTGTGCCGCATTCGGTGTTCCCAGGTGAAGCGACTAGACTCGCCGCGGTCTGTACAGATGTAAGAAATCGCCTTCGCCCCGGTGCCCTCGTGCCGGTATGGGGGCCAATGGGAAGGTTTTACCACCGTGCTTTTGGCACAAGAAAACTCCGCCAGCAACTTCACTCCCATCCTCATGATCGTCCTGCTCTTCGGAGTCATGTACTTCATGATGATCCGTCCGCAGCAGAAGCGGCGTCGGGAAGCGGCGAGCATGCAGTCCTCGCTGGGGCACGGTGACGAGGTCGTCACCATCGGCGGGCTGTATGGCACCGTCACCGGTGTGGACGACGAGACGGTACTGCTGGAGGTCGCCCCCGGTGTGGAGACCCGCTACGCCCGTCCCGCGATCGCGCGGGTCGTGACCAAGGCGGAGCAGCCCGCGGAGGCGGCGGCCGACGACGCGGACGCAATCAAGGAGTGACACCCCGTCCGTCATTCCGGCGGGCCGGGCAGTGCATGAGTTGGACGAAAATTTGACAATCGGGTCGATACGCCACCCGCGGTAGGTGCAGGGTGTGGTGGCGTTCCGCGCCGGTGCCGGTGCGCCGTTGCGGTGACCCCCACATAGCTTCGGCCGGCTTGTCCGGCCGACAGCCGCCGCTGGCGTGGCGGCGTGACCCAACAGGGAGACAGGACAGCCGTGGCACCACCTCAAAAACAGATGCGCCCCGGGCGGCAGCTTGCCGTGCTTGGGGCCATCTTCGTGGTCCTCTATCTTCTGGTCTTCTTCGGCGGCGGCGCGAGCGGTAGCTGGCAGGACCGGCTTGAGCCCAAGCTCGGTCTCGACCTGGTCGGCGGCACCCGGCTGACGCTGGAGGCGACCAACACCGTCGACGGCCAGGCACCGACCGCGGAGAACCTGGAGGAGGCCCGGCAGATCATCGAGAGCCGGGTCAACGCCTTCGGGGTCGCTGAGGCCGAGGTCGTTACCGAGGGCGACCGGAACATCGTGATCTCCCTTCCCGGCGAGAACCGGGACCTGACCGAGGTCGGCAGCGCCGCGGAGTTGCGCTTCCGGAAGGTGCTTCAGGTAACCGACGGTAGTGGTGCGGCGGCGAACCCGGCGCCGAGTCCGACCGGCACCCCCTCCGCCACGCCGTCTGGCTCCGCTGCGCCGTCTGGCTCTGCCACGCCGTCTGGCTCTGCCACGCCGTCCGCGACCGGCAGCGCTTCGCCCACCCCGTCGAGCAGCGTCCAGGTCACTGCGTCGCCGACCGGAGGTGAGGGCGGTGGTGCTGCGGCGCCGAGCGAGACCCCCACGGCCTCGCCCAGCGCGTCCTCCTCGCCCAGCGCGGCACCGGCGGCGAGCGACAGCGCCACCCCGGTGCCGGCCAGCATCGAGGAGCAGCGCAGGGCGGTCGAGCAGAAGGTCGGTGCGGCTGCCTGGGAGGCCGCGAACGGGCTCCAGTCGCCCAACGACCTGGCCGCCGACCCGTCGCTGGTCGAGAAGCTTAAGCCGTTCGCATCGCTGACCGACCGTGAGATCGCGGTGCTGCCGGCCCAGATGCAGTTCAACGTCCCACAAATCACCTGTGCCCAGCTTGACGCCCGCCCGCCGGCGTCGATCTCCGCCGTCGACCAACAGGCCGTCGCCTGCGAGTTCGGCAGCATCAAGTACCTGCTCGACCAGGCCAAGGTCGTCGGCACCGACATCAACGACGCCAACGCCGTGCTCGACCAGACCAGCCAGTGGGTGGTCAGCCTGGACTTCACCAGCGACGGGCAGGAGAAGTGGACCGCGCTGACCGGCGAGGCGTTCCGGAACGAGGAGGCTGCCTGCGACCCGAGCGCGCTCGGAGACAGCGGCAACTGCCGGGTCGCCGTCGTGCTGGACAACCAGATCGTCTCCTCGCCGGAGATCCTGGGCGTGCTGACCAGTAACTCGCAGATCACCGGCAACTTCACCCAGCAGGACGCCAGTGACTTGGCGAGCACGCTGCGCTACGGCGCGCTGCCGGTGACTTTCGAGCCGCAGGCGCAGCAGAACGTCACCGCGACCCTGGGCGCCAGCCACCTGCGGGCTGGCCTGCTCGCGGCCGGTATCGGCATGCTGCTGGTGATCATCTACTCGTTCTTCTACTACCGGCTGCTCGGCTCCGTGATCTTCCTGAGCCTGGTCCTCTCCGCGCTGCTCGTCTTCGGCGCGTTGGTGGTCCTCGGCCGGCAGATCGGGTTCACCCTCACCCTCGCCGGGATCGCCGGCATGATCGTCTCGCTCGGTGTGGCGGCGGACTCCTTCGTCATCTACTTCGAGCGGCTCAAGGACGAGATCCGGGAAGGACGCAGCCCCCGCAGCGCGGTGTCCCGGGCGTGGATCCGCGCCCGTCGGACGATCATCTCCGCCAACGCGATCACCCTGATGTCCGCGGTGGTGCTCTACGCCGTCTCGGTCGGCGTGGTCAAGGGCTTCGCCTTCGCGTTGGGCCTCGCCACGGTCCTCGACCTGGTGGTGGTCTTCCTCTTCCGACACCCGATCATGACGATGTTCGCCCGCACTCGGGCGTTCCTGTCCCCGCGGGTCAGCGGCCTCGGCCGGGCGTTGCCGGCCCGGGAGAAGCCGGCCCAGTCCCGCAACCCGCGCGCGAAGGAGGTCTGAGATGGCCGGTGCTGGTCTCGCGAGTCGCCTCTACCGTGGTGAGGCCGGTCTCGACATTGTCGGCCGTCGCAAGGTGTGGTTCAGCGTCGCCGGGGCGCTGGCCCTGATCTCGGTGCTGAGCTTCGCGTTCCTCCGGTTCGACCTCGGCATCGAGTTCGCTGGCGGTAACTCGATCCAGGTGCCCGCCAGCGTCGGCACCCTGGAGCAGGCCGAGGAGGCGGTCGACGCCGCGCTGGCCGCTGAGGGCGGCGGCGCGGAGGTGGTGACCGCGCAGAAGGTCGGCGGCACCGGTGACGACTTCTACGAGATGCGTACCTCGCAGCTCAGCGCGGAGCAGGCCAACGCGGTCAAGGCGGCGGTAGCCCAGGATTTCGGCCTCCCGGTCAGCGACGTCGGCGGCGAACAGGTCAGCCAGGCGTGGGGTAGCCAGGTCACCGAGCGGGCGGTGCTCGGCCTGGTGATCTTCCTCGTGCTGGTGATGGTCTACCTGGTGCTGCGCTTCGAGTGGCGGATGGCGGTCGGTGCGGTCAGCTCCCTGCTGATGAACCTGGTTCTCAGCGCCGGTATCTACTCGCTGGTCGGCTTCGAGGTGACCCCGTCGACCGTGATCGGCTTCCTCACCATCCTGGGCTTCGCGCTCTACGACGTGGTGGTGGTCTTCGACAAGGTTCAGGAGAACACCCGCGGCATCACCGCGAACAACAACCAGACGTACGGCGAGGCGGCCAACCTGGCGATCAACCAGAGCCTGATGCGGTCGCTGAACACCTCGATCGTGGCCCTGCTCCCGGTCGGCGGCCTGCTCTTCATCGGTGCCGGCCTCTTCGGCGCGGGCACCCTGAAGGACCTCGGCCTGGTGCTCTTCGTCGGTATGGCGGTGGCGTTCTTCTCCTCGATCACCCTGGCCACCCCGCTGCTGGTGCTGCTGAAGAACCAGGAACCGCGGATCCAGGCGCACAACAAGCGGGTGCTGGCCCGGCGGGCCGCGCTGGAGCGCGGCGAGGGTTCGGCGAAGAGCGCGCCGCGACCGACGGAGAGCGCCGACGAGCAGATCGAACCGGAGACGCCGGCCCTCGCGGTCGCGGCGGCCCCGAAGGTAGGGGCACGGCCGGCAGGCAAGCGGCCGGCCGGTGCGCGCAGTGGGCGCACCGGCGGTGGCGGCAACCGTCCGGGTGGCAAGCGGCGCTGACGCGCCAGTGGAACGGAACACGACGGCGTCCTTCCGGCTGCGCGAGCGGCCTGAAGGACGCCGTCGTCGGAACAAGGGAGCGGAGCTGTCGTGACAAAGACCCACACCACCGGGGTACGGGGGGACAGCGGCCGGGAGATGGCCGAACTGGTGGCCAGCCGGGTGCTCGACGTACCGGACTTCCCGAAGCCCGGGGTCATGTTCAAGGACCTGATGCCGCTCTTCGCCGACGGGGACACCTTTCGCGAGATCATTGACGGCATCGTGCGCCACCACGGGCGGGACTCGTTCGACACCGTCGTCGGGATCGAGGCCCGCGGGTTCGTGGTCGCGGCAGCGATCGCGTACGCCGCCGGCGTCGGGGTGGTGCCGGTGCGCAAGGCGGGCAAGCTGCCCCGGGTGGCCTACTCGGCGTCGTACGCGCTGGAATACGGTGAGGCCACCCTGGAGGTGCACCAGGACGCGTTCACGGCCGGGCACCGGGTGCTGGTGGTGGACGACGTACTCGCCACGGGCGGCACCGCCGAGGCGACCCTCGACCTGGTTGAGCGGGCCGGCGGTACGGTGGCGGGCTTCACCGTGCTGCTGGAGTTGGGCTTCCTGGGCGGTCGCGAGCGGCTGGCGCCACGTCCGGTTCACGCCCTGTTGACCGTTTGATCGTCCGCTCGGGCGGAGGGCCCCGCGCGGCCCGGGTCGGGGAGACGGCGGCATACCCTGAGTGCGGGTAGCATTGCCTTTTGCTGACCGGGCGCGTGAAATCGTCCGGTGGCGAGGGACCTGGCGGCCCGGAGGCCGGCGGGGACATGCCGGCCCAGTGTGGCCGGTCGAGTCGACAACGCCGGCTCTGTGGCCGGTTGAGTCGACAACGCCGGCTCTGTGGCCGGCTGAGTCGACAACGCCGGCCCGGTGCGGCCGGTTGAATTCGGCGTCGGCCGCTTGGCCGGCGCGTCCGGCGAGCGGTGAGGAGGCCGGTGTCTCACGATGTCGCCCCTCCGGTGGAGGACACGGTGCACGCGACAGGCGACGGCTCGGTGACCGACCGCAGTGGTAGCTCCCGATCCGGGGCAGGTCCCGGCAGTGGCGCCGGAGCGACCGACGCCCTCCGCGTCAGCCCGGACGCAGGGAGCGAGGAGGCGGTCGTTCCGAGTCGGGGCGATCTGACGCCCGAGACCGTTCCCGGCGGCGGATTCGCGCTCTCCAACGCGCCGACCGGGCGCCGGGTGCGAGCCCGGCTGGCCCGGTTCAACGCGCCTTGGCAGTCCTCGCAGGTTAGCGAGGTGCTGGAACCGCTGATCTCAAGTCACCGGGAGAATCACCCGAAGGCCGACGCGCGGCTGTTGCAACGTGCTTTCGACACGGCGGCCCGCTGGCACTCTGGCCAGTACCGTAAATCCGGCGACCCCTACATCACCCATCCGCTCGCAGTGGCCACCATTCTGGCCAATCTGGGCATGGACACCACCACGCTGGTCGCGGCACTGCTGCACGACACGATCGAGGACACCGAGTACACGCTCGACCAGATGCGGGCCGACTTCGGTGGCGAGGTGGCACTACTGGTTGACGGGGTGACCAAGCTCGACAAGGTCAAGCTGGGTGACGCGGCGAAGGCGGAGACGATCCGCAAGATGGTCGTGGCCATGGCGAAGGATCCACGGGTCCTGGTGATCAAGCTGGCCGACCGGCTCCACAACATGCGTACCCTGATCTTCCTGCCCCGGCCAAAGCAGGAGCAGAAGGCCAAGGAGACGCTGGAGATCTTGGCTCCCCTGGCACATCGCCTGGGTATGAACACGATCAAGTGGGAGCTGGAGGATCTGGCCTTCGGTACCCTCTTCCCGAAGCGGTACGAGGAGATCAACCGACTGATCGGGGAACACCAGCCGCAGCGGGAGGCGCTGCTGCGGCAGGTGACCAGGAAAGTCGGCACCGACCTGAAATCGGCCAAGATCAGGGCGGAGGTGACCGGTCGGCCGAAGCACCTGTACTCGATCTACCAGAAGATGATCGTGCGGGGGCGGGACTTCAACGACATCTACGACCTGGTGGGTGTGCGGATCCTGGTCGACACGGTGCGGGACTGTTACGCGGCGTTGGGTGTGATTCACGCCAACTGGCAGCCGGTGCCGGGCCGGTTCAAGGACTACATCGCGATGCCGAAGTTCAACATGTACCAGTCGTTGCATACGACGGTGATCGGCCCCACCGGCAAGCCGGTGGAGATGCAGATCCGCACGTACGCGATGCACCGTACCGCCGAGTTCGGTATCGCCGCGCACTGGAAGTACAAGGAACACAAGGGCACCCAGATCGTGGGCCCGCCGGCGCACATCGATGAGATGACCTGGCTGCGGCAGCTGTTGGACTGGCAGCGGGAGGCCGCCGACCCGAGCGAGTTCCTGGACGCCCTGCGCTTCGACCTGTCCAGCCAAGAGGTGTACGTCTTCACTCCGAAGGGTGACGTCTTTCCGTTGCCGACGGGGTCGACGCCAGTGGACTTCGCGTACGCGGTGCACACCGAGGTGGGGCACAAGTGCATCGGGGCGCGGGTCAACGGCAAGTTGGTGCCGTTGGAGTCGACGCTCGCCAACGGCGACGTGATCGAGATCTTCACCTCGAAGTCGGAGACGGCCGGCCCGACCCAGGACTGGCTGGGGTTCGTCAAGAGCCCGCGGGCGCGTACGAAGATCCGGCAGTACTTCAACAAGGAGCGGCGCGAGGAGGCGATCGAGGCCGGCAAGGACGCGATCGTCAAGGCGATGCGCAAGCAGGGCATGCCGCTGCAGCGGATGCTCAGCTCCGACAACTTGATGGCGATCGCCCGGGATCTGCACCTGGCCGATGTCGCCTCGCTCTACGCGGCGGTCGGTGACAGTCACGTCTCCGCCCAGTCGGTGGTGCAGAAGCTGATGGCCTCCTACGGCGGTGAGGAGGGCGCGGTCGAGGACATCGCCGAGACCGCGGTGGCCACTCGCCCGCCGCGGAGCCGGGCCAGCAGCAACGACCCGGGTGTCGTTGTCCGGGGTGTCAGCGATGTGTGGATCAAGTTGGCCCGTTGCTGCACTCCGGTCCCGCCGGATTCGGTGTTCGGGTTTGTCACCCGCTCCGGCGGGGTGAGCGTGCACCGGGACGACTGCGCCAACGCCGAGGACCTCAAGGCGCAGGGGGAGCGGGTCGTGGAGGTGGGCTGGAAGCTCACCAGCGCGTCGACCTTCCTGGTCGCCATCCAGGTCGAGGCGCTCGACCGGCACAAGTTGCTCACCGACGTGACCCTGGTGCTCTCCGACGAGCGGGTCAACATCCTCTCGGCGACCGTGACGACCACGCGGGACCGGGTGGCGGTGAGCCGGTTCAGCTTCGAGATGGCCGACCCCAAGCATCTGGGGCACCTGTTGGCCGCGGTGCGGAAGGTCGATGGCGTTTTTGACGCCTACCGGGTCACCTCCGGCTCCTGACTGACCCGTCGGGATACCTGAGCGCCCCCGGCAGGAGCCGGGGGCGCGTGGCGGTCTTTCACTGGGGCGGTCAGCCCTGGGGCGCGCTCATTGTGAGGTCAGTGATGGTGACCTCCTTCTTTGGGTGTCCGCCGCCGGCCATCTGCGCGTAGGCAGCGTCGTCGCCGGCCGCCGCGACCTCCTTGACGATGTCCAGCCCACCGGTGACGGTGCCGAGGACGGTGTAGTTCGGGTCGAGCGGCGAGTCGCCGTAGACGATGAAGAACTGGCTGCCGGTGCTTCCGGGGGCGCCGGAGTTGGCCATCGCGATAACGCCCTCCGGGTACGGGGGCCGCTTGTCCGTGGGCAGGTTCTCCTCGGCCAGCCGGTAGCTCGGACCGCCGGTGCCATCGGTTTCCCGCCAGCCGTCGCCGGTCGCGCTCGGGTCACCGCACTGGAGCACCTTGATCCCTTCGGTGACGAGGCGGTGGCACTTGGTGTTGTCGAAGAAGTTCTGCTCGGCCAGGTGGGTGAAGCTGGCGCTGGTGCACGGCGTCTGGGACCGGTCGACCTTGGCCGTGATCTGCCCGAGGTTCGTGTCGATGGTGAGGGTCTGGGTGCCGGTGTTCGGCTGCTGGTTGCTCGGCAGGCCGACGTCCTTGATCTGTGGGGTCCGCTGGTCGGCGGGGACCTCGGTGAAGGCGCAATCGCCGGCACCGGCGGTGATGGTCGAGTCGGTCGCCGAGTCGTCGCCGAGGCTCGACACCAGCCAGACAGTGCCGGCGACCACCAGGAGGAGCGCCGCGCCCGCCCCGACGATCGCCTGGGTCTGTCGACGCCGACGAGCCCGGGCGGTCCGTTCGGCCATCTCCTTCTCGAGCCGAGCGCGGGCCGCCGCGCGTTGCCGCTCACTGGTGGACGTCACGCCTGGGTCCTCCTGCATGATGGGGTTTGGCTGGGATCGGTCAGCCGGCGCTCGAGTCGACCGCCGGGGTGGCCGACGTGGTGACGGTCGGCGTCGCCGCCGGCTCGGTGACCGTCAGGCTCTGGATGACCACGTCGTCGTCCTTCGGCTTGACCTTCGCCCCGCCTTCATTCTCCACGGTCGGTAGCGCACCGATCTTCTCGACCGTATCCAGGCCACCGGTGACACGGCCAATGACCGTGTACGCCGGGTCGGCGGTGGTGAAGTCCTTGAAGAAGATCAGGAACTGGCTTCCGTTGCCGCTGGGCCTGTTGCCGACCATCGCGACCGTGCCCTTCGGGTAGGTCGCAGGCTGGTCGGGCGTGGGGCTGGCCGACGCGTCTGCCGGGCTCGCCGATGCCTCCGCCGGGCTTGCCGGGGCGTCCGCCGGGGTGGGAACGTTCTCGTCGTAGAAGGAGTAGGCGGGCCCGCCCAGTCCGGTGCCGCTCGGGTCGCCGCAGCGCACTGCGCCCTCGGTGGTGATTTCGTGGCACTTCGTGTTGTCGTAGAAGGAGTTCGCCGCCAGGTGAGAAATGCTCGCGACGGCGCAGGGGGTGGCGGCGGTGTCCAGCTCGGCGGTGATCGGGGCGCCCTGGTTCGTGACGACAGTCATCGTCCGAACCCCCTCGGTCGGTAGCCCGGTGGTGGCCGGGGTGCCGACGTCGGTCAGGTTGGTGTTGGCGCTGGCGTCCTCCGGGGTCCAGAAGCAGATCTCCTGGGCCGTGGTGTCCTCGACCGGCTCCCGATCGAAGGCGCCCAGTGCCCAGGCGGAGCCGGCCACGATCAGGGCGAGGACGACTGCGACGCCCACCCCGGCTTGGACCTGCCGTCGGCGGCGGGCCCGAGTGGCCCGCCGGGCCAGCTGTCGGTCGAGTTTTGCCCGCGCCAGTTTGCGCTGCCGATCCCTGCTGGAGGCCACCCGCGCTCCCCTTCCTCTACCCTGGTTCCGTGACGGGGCGGCCCGACCGTTGGTCAGGTGTGCCATGCCACACGCCCGCCAGAGTGTACGGCCAGTGGCGGGGATTGTCGTATACGAGGTGGCGCGGTGCTGACTCGCGGACATCGCTGCACCCGCGACCGGGCTGCACCGCGCGAGATCGGTTGCTTCGGCGACTAGGCTCAGCAGACGACCTGACACTTTGAGGGAAGGGGAGCCGTCGTGCTCGTGGCCGGTTTTCCCGCGGACGCCTTCGGCACCAACTGCTATGTGGTCGCGACGGCGCCGGGGGAGCAGTGTGTGGTGGTCGATCCCGGCATCGGGGTGCTCGACCGACTTGACGCCCTGCTGGCCGAGCACCGGCTGCATCCGGCCGCCGTCCTGTTGACCCACGGCCACCTCGACCACACCTTCTCCGTCGCGCCGGTCTGCGGTGCGCGTGGGGTCACCGCGTACGTTCACCCGGCCGACCGGGAACTCCTCGCCGACCCGGCGAAGGGGCTCTCCGCCGACCTGGCCGGGCTCTTCGGCGGCCGGCTGCCGTACACCGAGCCGGAGGACGTCGCTGAACTGGCCGACGGCGGCACCCTCGACCTCGCCGGGCTGGAGATCACCGTTGACCACGCGCCGGGCCATACCGGCGGGTCGGTGCTCTTCCGGTTGCCCGGCGCGGGCTCCCGCTGGGAGGCGGACGAGCTCTGCCTCTCCGGTGACGTGCTCTTCGCCGGCTCGATCGGCCGTACCGACCTGCCGGGCGGCAGCCATCCGACGATGCTCGCCAGCTTGCGGAGCAAGATCCTCCCGCTGGCGGACGACACGGTCGTGCTGCCCGGCCACGGTCCCACCACGACGATTGGCCGGGAACGCGCCGCCAACCCGTACCTCCTCGAGGTGGCGGGCGAGCCGGCGCGACCGGCGGCCCCTGCCCGCGGCCTGTAGCCGCCGCATCCTCTTTCCCCCGCGTGGACCGCGCGGGGTTCGCGAACGGAGCACCATGAGTAAGCCCACGCCGATCTCCGGCTTCCCGGAGTGGACGCCCGCCCAGCGGATGATCGAGCAGCACGTCCTGGAGCGGATCCGGGACACCTTCGAGCGGTACGGGTTCGCCCCACTGGAGACCCGCGCGGTCGAGCCGCTCGACCAGTTGTTGCGCAAGGGGGAGACCTCCAAGGAGGTCTACCTGCTCCGGCGGCTGCAGGCCGACCCCGACGGACCGGCCGGCGACGACGCTCTTGGCCTGCACTTCGACCTGACCGTGCCGTTCGCCCGGTACGTGCTGGAGAACGCCGGCAAGCTCCAGTTCCCGTTCCGCCGCTACCAGATCCAGAAGGTGTGGCGGGGCGAGCGACCGCAGGAGGGCCGCTACCGGGAGTTCCTGCAGGCGGACATCGACATCGTTGACCGGGACACGTTGGCGCCGCACCACGAGGCCGAGATGCCGCTGGTGATCGGGGACGCGCTGCGGTCGCTGCCGATTCCGCCGGTGCGGATCCAGGTCAACAACCGCAAGATCTGCGAAGGCTTCTACCGGGGGGTGGGGATCAGCGACCCGGAGGCGGCGCTGCGTGCGGTCGACAAGCTGGACAAGATCGGCCCGGCCCGGGTGGCCGATCTCCTGACCGCCACGGCCGGGGCGACCGAGGCGCAGGCGAAGGCCGTGCTGGCGCTGGCGGAGATCTCGGCGCCGGATGCGTCGTTCGCCGACGCGGTGAACGCGCTCGGGGTCAGTCACCCGCTGCTCGACGAGGGTCTCGCGGAGCTGGTCCAGGTGATGCAGACCGCCGCCGAGCACGCGCCCGGCCTCTGCGTCGCCGACCTGCGCATCGCCCGCGGCCTGGACTACTACACCGGGACCGTCTACGAGACGCAGCTGATCGGGTACGAGCGGCTCGGCTCGATCTGCTCCGGCGGCCGGTACGACAACCTGGCCAGCGCCGGTGCCGTGGCGTTCCCGGGAGTGGGCATCTCGATCGGCGTGACCCGGCTGCTCGGCCTGCTCTTCGGTGCCGGGGCGTTGACCATTTCCCGCCCGGTCCCCACCTGCGTGGTGGTGGCGGTGACCAGCGAGGCGCAGCGGGCGGTGAGCAACCGGGTCGCCGAGGCGCTGCGGGCCCGGGGTATCTGCACCGAGGTCGCGCCGAGTGCGGCGAAGTTCGGCAAGCAGATTCGCTACGCCGAGCGGCGGGGTATCCCGTACGTGTGGTTCCCCGGCACGGACGAGGGAGCGGACGAGGTCAAGGACATCCGTACCGGTGCGCAGGTGTCGGCGCGGGCCGAGGTGTGGCAGCCACCCGCGGCGGACCTGCGGCCGGTGGTGAGCTGAGCTCACGCGACCGCCGGCCCTCGTTCGGCCCGGGGTGGGTGTTTCGGCAGGAAGGCGCTGTTCCGGGGCGCGCCCTGGGACGCTACTGGCGCGTACCGACGATCGGACCTACGGTGGCGTAAGTTACGCCACCGTAGGGAGAACCGCATGAGCGTCCTCAGTCAGACCGCCCTCCTGCACGAGCTGGAAGTCGTCGTGGAGAAGAACCTCGACCGGCACCTGTCGATCGCGAAGGAGTGGTTCCCGCACGAGTACGTGCCCTGGAGTGAGGGGCGGACCTTCGACGGTCCGCTCGGCGGACAGGCGTGGACGCCGGCCGACTCAGAGCTGCCCGAGGTCGCCCGTACCGCGTTGATCGTCAACCTGCTCACCGAGGACAACCTGCCCTCGTACCACCACCAGATCGCCACGCTCTTTGGTCGGGACGGGGCGTGGGGGACCTGGGTGCACCGGTGGACGGCCGAGGAGGCGCGGCACGGCATCGCGATCCGGGACTATCTGACGGTGACCCGGGCGGTCGACCCGGTGGCCCTGGAGCGGGCCCGGATGACGCACATGTCGGCCGGCTACCACAACGCACACGACGAGGAGATGCTGCACTCGCTCGCGTACGTGTCGTTCCAGGAGTTGGCGACCCGGGTCGCGCACCGCAACACCGGCCGAGCCACCGGCGATCCGCGCTGCGAGGCGATGCTGGCCCGAATCGCCACCGACGAGAACCTGCACATGCTCTTCTACCGAAACCTGCTCGCTGCCTCCTTCGAGCTGGCTCCCAGTCAGACGATGCGGGCGGTGGCCGACGTGCTGGCCGAGTTCCAGATGCCGGGCAACGGCATCGAGGGGTTCGCCCGGAAGTCCGTCGCGATCGCCCTGGCCGGCATCTACGACCTGCGCCAGCACCGGGACGAGGTGGTGCTGCCGGTGCTGCGGCAGTGGGACATCTTCGAGGTGTCGGGCCTGAACACGGACGGCGAGGCGGCCCGGGACCAGATCGCGGCCCACCTCGACGGCCTAGAGCTCGCCGCGTCCCGATTCGAGGAGAAGCGCGACGCCCGTCGCGCCCGGCAGGCCGCCCGGGGCTGACGGCCCCAGGGCACGCCATCGCCGGGTCCGGCGCCCGACACCCACCCGGGTTTGGCGCGTGGCGGGCTCTCCTTCCGCGTACCCGGCAAACGGCGGTGCGGTAGCCCTGACAGAATGCCGGGGCAGAGACATTCTGCCCCGGAACTGGCTGGAAATGAGGATGCGGCCCCGGGGCGGCCCGGCGATGCTGCTGGGCAGACTCATTCCGCAGACGAGGGAGACGCACGTCGTGATCCGTACCCATGACGCCGGAAGCCTGCGCGCGACGGACGCCGGCACCACGGTGACGCTCACCGGCTGGGTGGCCCGCCGGCGCGACCACGGCGGTGTCATCTTTGTGGACCTGCGGGATGGTTCCGGGGTGGCCCAGGTCGTCCTCCGCGAGGAGGACGCCCACGTGCTCCGCAACGAATACTGCGTTCGGGTAACCGGCGAGGTGACCCGTCGTCCCGAAGGCAACGAGAACCCGGAACTGGCCACCGGCGAGGTCGAGGTGACGGCGGAGGAGCTGGAGGTGCTCTCCGAGGCGGCGCCCCTGCCGCTGCCGGTGGATGACCAGGTCGAGGCCGGTGACGATGTCCGGCTGCGCTACCGGTATCTGGATCTGCGCCGCAGCGGGCCGGCCAGCGCCCTGCGGCTGCGCTCCGCGGCTAACCAGATCGCCCGTACGGTGCTGCACGAGCGGGACTTCCTGGAGATCGAGACCCCGACGTTGACCCGCTCGACGCCGGAGGGGGCTCGGGACTTCCTGGTGCCGGTCCGGCTGCAGCCCGGCACCTGGTACGCGCTGCCCCAGTCGCCGCAGTTGTTCAAGCAGCTGCTCATGGTGGGCGGGATGGAGCGGTACTACCAGATCGCCCGCTGCTACCGGGACGAGGACTTCCGCGCCGACCGGCAGCCGGAGTTCACCCAGCTGGACATCGAGATGTCCTTCGTCACCGAGGACGACGTGATCGACCTCGGCGAGGCGATCGTGTCCCGACTGTGGCGGGAACTGGCCGGCCACCAGATCACTCGGCCGATCCCGCGGATCACCTGGCACGAGGCCATGGCCCGGTACGGTTCGGACAAGCCGGACCTGCGCTACGGCGTGGAGTTGACCGAGCTGACCGACTACCTGCGCGGTACCCGATTCCGGGTCTTCGCCGGCGCGATCGAGGCGGGCGGCTACGTCGGTGCGGTCGTGATGCCCGGCGGTGCGGCGCAGTCCCGCAAGGAGCTGGACGGCTGGCAGGACTGGGCCAAGGCGCGGGGTGCGAAGGGCCTGGCGTACGTGGTGCTCGACGCCGAGACGGGTGAGGCACGGGGTCCGGTCGCCAAGAACCTCTCCACCGAGCACCTGGCGGGTCTGGCCGACGCGGTCGGCGCGAAGCCCGGCGACGCGATCTTCTTCGCCGCCGGCGCGGAGAGCCGGGCGGCTCAGGAGTTGCTTGGCGCGGCCCGGGTGGAGATCGCCCGCCGGGCGAACCTGATTGACGAGAGCGCCTGGGCGTTCTGCTGGGTGGTTGACGCGCCGATGTTCGAGCGGGTCACCGACCGCGAGGAGGGCGGAGAGAGCGGCTGGACCGCGGTGCATCATCCGTTCACCGCGCCGAACGCCGAGTGGGTGGACCGCTTCGAGGAGGCGCCGGACCGGGCGCTGGCGTACGCGTACGACATTGTCTGCAACGGAAACGAGATCGGCGGCGGCTCGATCCGTATCCACCGCGAGGGCGTGCAGCAGCGGGTCTTCGACCTGCTCGGTATCACCCCCGAGCAGGCGCAGGACAAGTTCGGCTTCCTGCTGGAGGCCTTCAAGTACGGCGCTCCGCCGCACGGCGGGATCGCCTTTGGTTGGGACCGGGTCTGCATGCTGCTCGCCGGCGCCGACTCGATCCGTGAGGTCATCGCCTTCCCGAAGACCCGTGGCGGGTTCGACCCGTTGACCGCGGCGCCGACCCCGATCACCGCGGCGCAGCGCCTGGAGGCGGGCGTGGACGCCCGGCCGAAGCCCGAGGCGCGGGCGCAGGCCGGCACCGCCGGTCCGGCTGCTCCGGTGGCCGACCCCACCTGACCGCCCCTCGTTGGCCATTCCAGTGGCGGCTCGGCTTTGCCGGGCCGCCGCTGTCGTGTTCGGTGCCGGGTCGAGCTGGGTGGCGTGGGGCAGTCGAACCTGAAGTCGTTGCACAAATTTTATGCATAATTCTTGTGCAGAGGTTGTGCATAGAAACTATGCAAAGATAGTGTGCAAGCATGACTGATGACCGGGAACGGGCCGGGCCGACGCCCCGCGCGGTGCATATCGACCACCGGCAGGTGCGGGTGCTGGCGCACCCCCTGCGGATTCGGCTCCTCGGGGCGCTGCGGGCGCAGGGCTCGGCGACCGCCACCATGCTGGCCGAACTGCTTGACACCAACACCGGTGCCACCAGCTACCACCTGCGTCAGCTCGCCGACGTGGGGCTGGTCGCCGAGGACCCCGACCGGGGCGCCGGTCGGCAGCGTTGGTGGCGGGCCGCGCACGAGGTCAGCGACTTCGAGCCCACCGACTTCGACGACGACCCGGATGCCCGCGCCGCCATGGAGTGGATCCAGGGCCACCAGGTGCGCCTGCTGACCGAGCATGCGCAGCGGTGGTACGAGGCACAGAGCCAGTGGTCGTCGGAGTGGCGGGACGCCTTCGGGATGGGTGACGCCTTCCTGACCCTCCCGGTGGACCGGCTGAAGGCGCTCAACGACGAACTCTGGCAGGTCCTGGAGCGCTACCGAGAAGCGGCCGACCCGCCGGAGCCCGGCGCCGAGCAGGTCCAGGTCTACCTCGCCGCCTACCCGCTACCGAAGGAGGCGTGATGGCCACCCTCTCGATCCAACAGGTCCGCAACCGCTTTCTCATCCTGGTCAGCCTGCGCTGGCTGCCGGTCGGCCTGCTGGTCCCGGTCTTCGTCCTGCTGATGCAGGAGCGGGGCCTCACCCTCGCCGAGATCGGCATGGCCTTCGCGGCCCAGGGTGTCCTCGTCCTCGCGCTCGAGTTGCCGACCGCCGGGCTCGCCGACGCCGTGGGGCGCCGGCCGGTGCTGGTGCTCGCCGCGGTGGTCAACCTCGCCTCCGTGGCGCTCTTCGTCGTGGCCGACTCGTTCGCCCTCCTGGTAGTGGTGTGGGCGTTGCAGGGGGTCTATCGGGCGCTGGACAGCGGCCCGCTCGAATCCTGGTTCGTGGACAGCACCCTCGCCGCCGACCCCGATGCCGAGTACGAGCGGGGCCTGAGCCAGGGCGGGACGGCCATCGGCATCGCCATGGCGGCCGGTGCTCTGCTCAGTGGCGGGCTGGTCGCGTTCGGCCCGGTCGGCCCGTTCAGCGCGTTGACCATGCCGATCGTGGCCATCGTGGTGCTGCAGATCGTCGGGCTGGTGGCCCTGCTCGCGCTGATGCGCGAGCGTCGTACCACCTCCGGGTCGTCGGCGTTGCGCGAGTCGATCGCGGAGGCCCCCCGGATGATCGGCCAGGCGATGGGGCTGCTGCGCCGCTCCCGCGTGCTGCTCGCCCTGCTCTCGGTCGAGCTCTTCTGGGGCTTCGGCATGGTTACTTTTGAGGCTCTCCTGCCGGTCCGGCTCGCCGAGGTGCTCGGCGACTCCGAACGAGCCGGGGCACTGCTCGGCCCGGCAACCATGGTGGCCTGGCTCGCGAATGCCGGCGGCGCGGCGGCGACCCCGCTGCTCACCCGGAGGCTGGGCGCCGCGCCCGCCGCGGCGCTGCTGCGGATCGCGCAGGGCATCACCGTGGTCGGGATGGCGCTGCTCGCCGGTCCGGTCGGCGTGCTGGTCGCCTTCGTCGTGTGCTACGTCGTGCACGGTGCCTCGAACCCGTTGCACATGGGGCTGGTGCACCGGCAGGTCGACGGGCCGTACCGAACCAGTGTGGTCTCCTTGAACTCGATGGTGGCCATGCCCGCCGGTGCCGCTGGAGGGATCCTGCTCGGCCTGGTCGCGGACCGGGCCGGCGTCAGCGTCGCGATGCTGATCGGCGCGGTCGTGCTCGCGATCGCCGCGCCGCTGTACCTGCCCGCCTGGCGGGCGAGCCGCGATGGTTCTCCCGCCCCGGTCGGTGCGCCGACGGCCGCCGCCTCGCCCGAGCCCTCGGCACCGGTCAGCGGGCAGCCCGGCGTGCCCCCGGCTCGCGATGGTGACCCGACCACCGGCGCCGGTGCGGGCGCGGCTCGGCGTTGATGACTGTGCCACCGGCCGCACCGCGCGGCCGGTGGCACAGGCCGGACCGCAAGGGACAGGTCAGCTCCGCCCGGCGGCGCTGATTCTGTTGA
Organism: Salinispora fenicalii; assembly: GCF_000514815.1. Taxonomy (GTDB): domain Bacteria; phylum Actinomycetota; class Actinomycetes; order Mycobacteriales; family Micromonosporaceae; genus Micromonospora; species Micromonospora fenicalii. The sequence goes on along the minus strand of NZ_KI911471.1, from coordinate 88,509 downwards.
CCCCAGCCGCGCCCGGTACTGTTCCCGTGATGGATCCCGACGCCCTCTTCTCCTTCGGCGAGCCCGCCGCCGCGGCGGTCGCGCCCGCGGGTACTGCCGGCATGGCTGGGTTCACGCCGGTCGGGGAGGATGCGCCGCTGGCCGTCCGGATGCGCCCGACCGGGCTCGACGAGCTGATCGGCCAGGACCACCTGCGTGCCCCCGGTGCACCGCTACACCAACTCGTCTCCGGGGCCGCACCGATGTCGGTGATCCTCTGGGGACCACCCGGCAGCGGGAAGACCACCATTGCGCACCTGGTTGCTGGGGCCACCGATCGTCGCTTCGTGGCGATGTCGGCGCTGAACGCCGGGGTGAAGGACGTCCGTGCCGTCATCGAGGCCGCCCGTCGGCAGCGTCGCACCGGTGGACCGCAGACCGTGCTCTTTATCGATGAGGTGCATCGGTTCAGTAAGACCCAACAGGATTCGCTCCTCGCCGCGGTCGAGGACCGTACCGTCACGCTGCTGGCGGCGACGACCGAGAACCCATACTTCTCCGTCATCTCGCCGCTGTTGTCTCGGTGTGTGCTCCTCACCCTGCAGCCGCTGGACGACGACGCGGTGCGCAGTCTGCTCCGTCGTGCGGTCGCCGACGGTCGCGGCCTGGGTGGCACGCCCGCTCTCGCCCCCGACGCCGAGGAGCATCTGGTTCGGCTCGCCGCCGGTGATGTCCGCAAGGCGCTCACCGCCCTGGAGGCCGCGGCCGCCTCCGCCACCGCGGTCGGCGCCAGCCGCATCGACCTGTCCACCGCCGAGCAGGCGGTGGACAGTGCCGCCGTCCGCTACGACCGCGACGGCGACAGCCACTACGACGTGACCAGCGCCTTCATCAAGAGCATGCGTGGCTCCGACGTGGACGCGGCGCTGCACTGGCTGGCCCGGATGCTGGTCGCCGGCGAGGACCCGCGGTTCATCGCCCGACGGATGGTCATCTTCGCGAGCGAGGACGTCGGCATGGCTGATCCGGGTGCGCTCGGCGTGGCCACCGCCGCCGCCCACGCGGTGGAGTACGTCGGCCTGCCGGAGGCCCAGCTCAACCTCGCCCAGGCGGTGATCCACCTGACCACGGCCCCGAAGTCGAACTCGGCGACCACCGCTATCGGGGCGGCCCTCGCCGATGTCCGGGCCGGCCGGGGCGGGGCGGTGCCGCGTGGACTACGGGACGCGCACTATTCCGGCGCCAAGGGGCTCGGCCATGGCACCGGCTACCGCTATCCCCACGACGACCGGCGGGGTGTGGTCAACCAGCAGTACGTGCCCGACGACCTCGTCGGCACCGACTACTACCAGCCCAGCCAGCACGGGGCCGAGCGAGCCGTCGCCGACCGGCTGCCGCTGCTGCGCCGGATCATTCGCCGGCCGGCGCCGGTGGCTGACCGTCGGCCGACGGCGGCGCCTTGCGGCATTGAGGCGGGCAACGGCCGCCAACCCGAAAGACCGGGTGACGACGCGGCGTACGAGGGTGGCGTGGACGCCACTGAGGAGGGGCAGCAGTGAGGTCGCGAGGGGCGGACCAGCCCGAGGAGAGCGCCGACCAGCGGCGCAAGGGGCGCCGCTGGGGGCGGGGGAAGGCCGAGGCCGCGGCCGGGGAGCCGGTCAGTGGCGAGGAGTTCGGCTGGATCGACGACCTGCGTACGGCCAAGGCACAGCGGGCGGAGCTGGGTCCGGAGGGCGGGCCCGGCCCGGCCACGCCGCCGCAGCGGTCCGGCGCCGACCTAGGGCCGAGCGGCGCTGGGGCGGTACCGCCCGTGCGGCGAGATGTGCCCGAGGCACCCCGTCCGCGTTCCGATGCTGACCGGCGGCCCGCTCCTTCTGGGCCTCCCACCCTTCCTGGGTCCGCGGCCCCTTCTGTGCCTCCCGCTCCTCCTGGCCCAGCGGCCCTGCGGGCCCATGGGCAGGGAGGCCCGCCTACCTCCGAGGTCGGCCAGGGTCGCCCGGCAGCGCCGGCCCGCCCTCCGGCCACCGCTGCACCCCACCCGGGCCGCGCTCCATCGGCCGGCCAGGGCGGACGACGTAGCGCCGGTGAGTCGATGGGCGTTCCGGGCACCCCGCCGGCGGTCCCCGGTCGGGCCGACGAGCCGACCGGTGGAATCCCGCCCGTCGCAGGTGGACACCGTGCGGCAGCTGAGGGCGGCAGGCCGCCCGGCCACCGTGCCGCCCCGCCACCCGGTGGCGCCGGCCGGCATGGCCGACGGGAGACGCCGGAGGAGGACACCGTGGTACCGCGGGGCCGCCCGTCCGCCCCCGAGGGCGGCCCGGGGCGGGCCACGCCCGTGGTGAACACCGACATCCCGGGCCCGCGAACCGACAGCGCCGACCCGGCCACCAGCGAGGGGCGGCGAGCTCGACCGAAGCGGCCCGCCGACTGGCTACGACAGGCCGGCCGTACGCCCCATCAGACCGATCCCACGCTGCGTTCCCTGAATCAACCGGCGGTCCCCCCAGGTTCGCCGGTAGCCCCGCGTAGCGTGCCGTCCGCCGACGGCCGAGTACCCACGGACGGTCCGCGTTCGGCACCCGAACCACCCCGGGACGGTCCCGCCGCCGGGCGAGCGCGGCCCGGACCCGCCGGCAGCCCGCGCGGCGCCCACTCCGCCAGTCCACACCCGGGGGAGGCTGGCCCCGCGCGGCCACACCCGCCCGCTGGACCGGCTGCCGAGCGGCCCCGCCCGTCCGCCGCCGCGAGCGGCGCTGTCGGTGAGCCGCCCCCGTCCGGCGCGGGCGTTGTCCGTCCGGGCCATCCAGATCAACCGCCGCCACGGGCCGCCGCCAGGCCGCCGTCGGGCACAGTCGCCCCGCGCCGGGCCGGCACACCAAGTCCATCTGTGGGCGGAGCTCCGGCCCCCGGCGTAGCCCGGCCCGGCGTTGACCCGGGCGTTCCACCCGGGATGGCGGCGCCGCCCGGCATCGGCCGGCCCGGCGAAGCGCCAGCCGGTCCGCGACCCGCGGCGGGGACGGCCCGGCCTATCGGCCCCCGTCCCAGCGTGGACGAGCGACCGTCGGGTCGCGCGCTGCCGCCACCTCGAGAGCCGGCCCGGGCCACGCCTCCGGGCGTCCCGCCTGCGTCGTTGGACACCGCGCCGGACGGGTCGTCGCATGGCTGGGCAGAACCACCGGGAGCCGACACCACGGCACCGGACAGGGCCGGCGGAGCCCGCTCGTACCTGCGCCGGCAACCGCAGCAACGGCTCCGGACCGGAGCCCTGGCGCTGGCCATCATCGTGCTGCTCGGTGTTGTCCCGGCCGTCTTCGGGCTGCAGACGCTGAACCGTGACCCGGTCTTCGACACCCTCGACCAGTTGGCGGTTCCTAGCTGGGCCGCGACCGAGACGGTTGACGATGTCAGTGGCAGTCCTTGGTGTCTGCTGGACTGTCGACTGCGCGAGCGCACCGTGGCGTCGGAACGTTCTCCGGAGGAGACTGCCCAGGCCTACGAGGCGTCGCTGCGCGGGGATGGCTGGCGGCCGTGGCAGGTCGACCGCTGCCCCGAGCAACCGGCGAAGGGCAGCTACACCTGCTGGCAGCGGGATGAGCTGACCCTCGATCTGTGGGTACGCGAGCCAGCCTGTGTGCCGCCACCGGTCGACGGTGAGCCGGCGCTCGTGCCGTCCCCGGATCCGTCGACCCAGGCGCAGGAGTGCACCGGCTCGTTGGTGTCAGTAAAGGTGCGAAACGCCATCGACGATGACCGTACGCGACCGCAGCCGAGCACCGACCCGTCGCTCACCGGGGAGGACCCCTTCCCGACCTTGTCCCAGGACCCGCTTGGTGAACTGACCCCCTCACCATCCTGAGGCGGTCTCCATCACGGACGGTAGGGTCTGGGCTGGCAGGCCCGCCTGCCCCCGGTCGACCAGCGGCCGGGGGCAGGCGGCACGGGCGTAGGGACGATGGTGGCTTGCTCGGAAACGTCCGGTGCCCGTTGATTCGGCTTGAGGAGGACAGGCGTGGACCTTGGTGAAGTCGCGGCGCTGATCGCGGCGATCGCGTTCGCGATGCTGGTGTTGATCCTGGTGTTGCCGATCCTGCGGCTGCGGCACACGGTTGACGCGGCCACCCGGATGATCAATGACGTCAATGACCGGACAGCGCCGCTGCTCAGTGAGGTCAATACCACGGTGAAGAACGTCAACACCGCGTTGGATCAGGTGCAGACTTCGTTGGACGGGGTGAACCTCCAGCTCGCCAAGGTCGATACCATGACCAACCACGCGCAGAACATCACCGCCAACGTCGCCAACCTTGCCACGATCGTCTCCGCTGCCGCTGCGAGCCCGCTGGTCAAAGTGGCTGCCTTCGGCTACGGCGTGCGCCGGGCCACGGCCGCCCGCCGGCATGCGGAGACCGAACGTGAGGTGCGGGACACCATCAAGCAGCAACAGCGAGGCCGCCGGCGCGGTCGCCGCTGAGCAGCGCCGGGTGCGCAGGAGGGGGAGAGCATGAGGCGGTTGTTCTGGCTGGGCATCGGGCTGGCCGTAGGCGTGCTGGTGGTCCGCAAGGCCACCCGGACGGCCCAGGCCTACACGCCGGCCGGGATCGCCGGCGGGCTATCCGAATCCGCTGGCGGCCTGGCCGAGTCGGTACGTAGCTTCGTGTCGGACGTCCGGATCGGAATGGCCGAGCGCGAGCAGGAGATTCACGAGGCCTTCGCCCGCGGCGAGGCGTTCGACGACACTGTCGCCGACCTGCGGGGATATCCGCTCACCGGCGACCGAGAGACTTTCCCGGAGGAGCACCAGCGATGAAGACGGCGGAGATCAGGCGGCGGTACCTCGCGCACTTCGAGGCGAATGGTCACACCGTGGTGCCGTCCGCTCCGCTGCCCGCGATCAGCGACCCGAACCTACTGTTCGTCGCCGCCGGCATGATGCAGTTCGTCCCCTACTTTCTGGGGCAGCAGACCGCGCCCTACAAGCGGGCCGTCAGCGTGCAGAAGTGCCTCCGTACGCCGGATATCGACGAGGTGGGCAAGACCAGCCGGCACGGCACGTTCTTCCAGATGAACGGCAACTTCTCGTTCGGGGACTACTTCAAGGACGAGGCGATCCGGCTGGCCTGGGATCTGTCCACCAAGCCGGTTGGCGCCGGGGGGCTCGGACTCGACCCGGAGCGGATCTGGCCGACGGTCTACCACGACGACGATGAGGCGTTCGGGATCTGGCGGTCCGTCGGGGTGCCGGCGGATCGGATCGTACGTCGCGGCAAGGCCGACAACTTCTGGTCGATGGGCATCCCCGGCCCGTGCGGGCCGTGCTCCGAGCTGTTCTACGACCGCGGTCCCGCGTACGGCCCGGAGGGTGGCCCGGCGGTGGACGAGGACCGCTACGTGGAGTTCTGGAACCTCGTCTTCATGCAGTTCGAGCGGGGGCCGGGCATCGGCAAGGAGGACTACCCGATCCTCGGCGACCTGCCGGCGAAGAATATCGACACCGGGATGGGCCTGGAGCGGATGGCCTCCATCCTCCAGGGCGTGGACAACCTCTACGAGATCGACGAGGTACGGCCGATCCTGGCCAAAGCTGCCGAGCTGACCGGCAAGCGGTATGGCGCGCACTCCAGTCAGGTCGCTAGCGAGTCACACCCGGACGATGTCCGGTTGCGGGTCGTTGCCGACCATGTCCGCACCGCACTGATGCTGATCGGGGACGGGGTAACCCCGAGTAATGAGGGGCGGGGCTACGTGCTGCGCCGCATCATGCGCCGGGCGATCCGCTCGATTCGGCTGTTGGGCTGGCAGGAACGGGCGATGCCCGAGCTGCTGCCGGTGGCTCGCGACTGCATGGCCCCGTCGTACCCGGAACTGGCGACGGACTTCGGCCGGATCGCCGACTACGCGTACGCGGAGGAGGACGCGTTCCTGTCCACGCTGCGCGCCGGCACCACGATCCTGGACACCGCCATCGCTGAGACCCGCACCGCGGGCCGGCGGGCGATCTCCGGCGCGAAGGCGTTTCAGCTGCACGACACGTACGGCTTCCCGATCGACCTGACTCTGGAGATCGCCAGCGAGCAGGGTCTGCAGGTCGATGCCGAGGGCTTCCGTCGGCTGATGGCCGACCAGCGGGCGCGGGCTAAGGCCGACGCGCAGGCCCGCAAGACGGGGCACGTGGACCTGTCCGCGTACCGGACGGTGCTGGATGAGGGTGGCCCGGTCACCTTCACCGGCTACCAGGAGGTTTCCCGCGAGTCGACGGTGCGGGCGGTGCTCGGCGCGGCCAGCCCGCACGCCGCGGCGGTGGAGGGCGAGACGGTCGAGCTGGTCCTCGACACCACCCCGTTCTACGCCGAGGGTGGTGGTCAGCAGCCGGATCTCGGTGTGATCACCGTCGGTGGAGGGCAGGTGGAGGTCCTCGACGTACAGCAGCCGGTGCCGGGGTTGATCGTCCACCGGGCCCGGGTGCTGCGGGGCGAGGTGCGTGTGGGCGAGACCGGCTTCGCCGAGATCGACACCGATCGCCGGCGGGCGATTTCCCGGTCGCACACCGCGACTCACCTCGTGCACCAGACCATGCGCAACTTCCTCGGTGAGTCCGCCACCCAGGCCGGCTCGCTGAATGCACCGGGGCGGCTCCGCTTCGACTTCAACACCCCGACCGGGGTGGCGCCGAGCGTCTTGCGGGATGTGGAACAGCAGGTCAACGAGGCGCTCCTGGCCGACCTGGAGGTGCGTGCGTTCGTCACTTCGCTGGCCGAGGCGCGGCGGATCGGTGCGATGGCGCTCTTCGGCGAGAAGTACGGCGAGCAGGTACGAGTCGTCGAGGTCGGTGACTACGCGCGAGAGCTGTGCGGTGGTACCCACGTGGGTCGCTCTGGCCAGCTCGGCCTGGTGAAGATTCTCTCTGAGTCATCGATCGGATCCGGAGTTCGCCGGGTCGAGGCGTTGGTCGGGATTGACGCGTTCAACTTCCTTGCCCGCGAGCACCTGCTCGTGGCCCGCCTCGCCGAGCTGTACCGGGTGCCATCCGACCAGGTCGCGGAGCGGGTGGAGCAGACCGTTACCCAGCTGCGTGACGCCGAGAAGGAGTTGGAGAAGCTGCGCGCGCAGCTGGTACTCGGTGGCGCGGCAGCCCTCGCCGCCCAGGCGAGCGAGGTACGTGGGGTGGCGTACGTCGGGACCGAGGCGCCCGAGGGCGCGGCCGGCAATGATGTGCGGACCCTCGCGCTGGAGATCCGAAGCCGGATTGACCCGGCGCGTCCCGCGGTGGTCGCGGTGGCGGCCCGGGCGAACGGCAAGGCTTCGCTGGTGGTGGCGGTCAACCCAGCCGCCCGGAGTCAGGGGCTGTCGGCGGCGGATCTGGTCAAGGTAGCCTTCGCCGGGCGGGGTGGGGGCAGCCCCGAGTTGGCCCAGGGGGGCGGCCTGCCGGCGGCGGAGGCGCCGGGGTTGCTCCGGACTGTCGAGAATGCCATCGCTGGGGCGTAGGGTGCCGGGGGATACCCGGTGCCGCAGGTGCAGCCCGTTCGTTCTCCCAAGGAGGTGACCATTCGTGACGCAGTGGTCCCGGGGCGTACGCCTCGGGGTGGATGTCGGACAGGTTCGGGTTGGTGTGGCTCGGTCCGACCCACACGGCGTCCTGGCTACCCCGCTGGTCACCCTCGCCCGGGATCGCACCGCCGCGCCGGAGGCGACCCCCAGCGACATGGCCGAGCTGGCCGCGCTGGTGACCGAACATGAGGCGGTCGAGGTGGTGGTTGGCCTGCCGGTGAATCTCGCCGGTCGGCAGGGCCCCGCCGCCGTACACGTGCAGGCCTATGTCGGCCGTTTGGTCGAGGTGATTTCGCCTGTGCCGGTGACGCTCGCCGACGAGCGGATGTCGACGGTGGTGGCAAGTCGTAGGCTTGCTGAGCGTGGCGTTCGGGGGCGGCGGCAGCGGGCGGTGGTGGACCAGGCGGCCGCGGTGGAAATCCTGCAGAGCTGGCTCGATGCGCAGCGGAGGCGGATGCAATGATCGAGGATCTGGACCCTGAGTTCGACACCGATCGGGGAGAGAAGGGCCGGCATCGGCGCGGCTACGTGCGTAAGCGTCAGCGCCAGCGAGAGCGCGGCTCAGGCGGCAGGCGCGGCTCAGGCGGCGGGCGCGGCAAGACCGTGTTGGCCCTGCTGCTGACCCTGACTCTGCTCGGTGGCCTCGGCGGTGGCGCGTTCTACGGCTTTGACCGGATTCAGAATTTTCTCGGCACGCCCGACTACGATGGCGCCGGGACTGAGGCGGTGACGGTCGAGATCCCAGAGGGGGCCCCGATCGCCGCTATCGCGGTCACACTTTACGAGGCCGGGGTCATCAAGAGCACCAAGGCGTTCATCAATGCGGCGGAGGATAACAGCCAGAGCAAGAGCATTCAGCCCGGCCAGTACGAATTGCGTAAGCAGATGAGTGGCGAGTACGCCGTGGCCGCGATGCTGGACCCGAAGAATCGGATTGTTAACGGGGTCACTGTCCCCGAGGGGCGGACGGCGAAGAACATCTACAAGCTGCTCGCCGAAGAGACCGAGATCCCGGCTGAGGAATTCGAGGCGGCGGCGAAGGATCCGCTCGCGCTCGGGGTCCCGGAGTGGTGGTTCAAGCGGACGGATGACCGGACGGTCAAGCCGTCAATCGAGGGCTTTCTCTTCCCCGACACCTACGAGTTTCCCCCGGACCCCACGGCTGAGTCGATTCTCGCGTTGATGGTGGAGCGGTTCCTCGCTGTCGCCGAGGAGTTGGAGTTCGTCGACCGGGTGCAGAACGAACGTCAGATCGCGCCGTACGAGGCGCTGATCGTCGCGTCGCTCGCCCAAGCCGAAGCGGGTACTCCGGAGGACCTCGGCAAGGTCGCCCGCGTCGCCTACAACCGGGTTTACGGCGACTTCCCGTGTAACTGCCTGCAGATGGACGTCACGGTCAACTACCACCTGGAGTTGACCGGCAAGGAGACCAAAACCTCGGCCGAGATGACGCGGGATGAGCTGCTCGATACGGAGAGCCCGTACAGCCGTCAGCTCAAGGGTCTGATCCCCACGCCGATCAACAACCCGGGCCAGTTGGCGATGGAAGGCGCCATGGATCCGCCGCCGGGAAAGTGGCTCTTCTTCGTCGCGATCAACAAGGAGGGGGAGTCCGCCTTCGCGGAAACCTACGAGGAGCAGCTGCGCAACGAGGCCAAGGCGAGGGAGGCGGGTGTCATCTGAGCGCGTGCGGGCGGCGGTGGTCGGCGACCCGATCGCGCACTCCCTCTCTCCGGTGATCCACAACGCTGGCTACGCCGCGGTCGGCCTGGACGACTGGGCGTATACCCGCTTTCGGTGTGCCCAGGCGCAGCTGCCCTCCCTGGTCGCCGGCCTGGGGCCGGAGTGGGCGGGGCTCTCGGTCACCATGCCGGGCAAGGAGACGGCGCTTGCGGTGGCCGCGACGGCGTCGCCGGTCGCGGCCGCGGTGGGCGCGGCCAACACCCTGGTACGCCAGCCGGACGGCTCCTGGCACGCGGACAACACCGATGTCGCCGGCATGGTGGAGGTGCTGACCGCGGCCGGGGTTGCCCCGGAGTCGACGCTGACGGTGCTCGGCGCCGGTGGTACCGCCCGGGCGGCGGTGGCCGCGGCGGCGGCGCTGCGGGCTCGGACGGTGACCGTGGTGGCCCGGCGGAAGGCCGCCATCGCCGATCTGCGTCCGGTGGCTGCGGCGGTGGGGGGTTCGCTGACCGGTGTTCCGTGGGCTGACGCTGTCGCGGCCTGCGCCGCCGACGTGGTGATTTCGACCGTGCCGGCCGGGGTCGCCGACCCGCTCGCCGCGGCGGTGGCGTGGCGGCCCTCCACTGTGCTCTTCGATGCCCTTTACGACCCTTGGCCGACCCCGCTCGCGGCCGCCGCGCAGGCTGCCGGCTGCCGGGTCTGCTCGGGTCTCGATCTGCTGCTGGCCCAGGCAGTTGGCCAGTTCGAGCAGTTCACCGGGGTGCCGGCGCCGCGTGCGGCGATGGCCGCCGCGCTGACCGCGGCTCGGGCTGGCTGATTCCGTAGCGGCGACTCGTCGCGTGTCACTGGGGTGGACCGGCGGTGACGTGCGCGCCGAGCAGGGGCTGCCGAGCATGGTCAGACCGCTAGGCACGGCCGACAGTTGGTCAAATATCAACCAATCGGTGGATATTCCTTCTGAGGTGGGCAAGGCAGGCTACGCGAGTTCTCACCTTGGGGAGGTGTCGCGTGCCTGGGTTCTCGCTTCGTTGGCGGACTTTGACTCGCCCTGTTCGAACGGCCGTGATCTGTTCGGTAACCGTCGTCGCAGCAATGCTCGTACCGTCTGCGGCGGCTGCCACCGTCCCGCCGGTGCCCGAGCCGCAGATCCTGGTGTCGAGCGATCCGGTCGATGAGACACCGCACGCCCGCGACGGCGAGGCCCGCGCGTTCGCGGAGATCGGCTCGACGGTGTACGTCGGGGGCACCTTCACCCAGATCCGGCAGGACCCGACTGCGGCATGGGTCAGTCAGCGCTACCTGTTTGGCTATGACAAGGTCACCGGGGCGATCTCGACGACCTTCCTGCCGGTGCTCGACGGTGCGGTCAACTCGTTGATCGCCGGCCCGAACGACATGTTGATCGTCGGTGGGGCCTTCCGGAACGCCAACGGGGTGGCCCGACGGAATCTGGTGGCGCTCGACCCGAGCACCGGCGCCACCGTCGACAGCTGGGTGGGCCGCTCCGATGGTGGCAACGTGCGGGATATGGTGCTGCACGGCGACTGGCTCTATCTGGCGGGCGCCTTCAACTGGGTGAACGGCACTGCGCACGCCGGGCTGGCCCGACTGCATGCCAGCACGGGAGCGATCGACTCGACTTTCGCCATCAACGCCACCGTGGGGCGACACGACACCAACTCGTACGTCTGGACCATTGATGTCTCGCCGGACGGGGGCACTCTCGTGGCCGGCGGTAATTTCATGGAAGTCAATGGCCTGTCGCGGAACCAGATGGTGTTGGTCGACCTCTCGGGTACGCCGAGTGTTCTCGACTGGAGCTCGGAGAAGTTCGTGGCGCCCTGCCGCCGACCCGACGTCTTCGTCCACTATGTACAGGATGTGAGGTTCGGTGGTTCTGGCAGTTGGTTCGTCGTCGGCACCAACGGCGGGTCGGGCTGGCCGGCCGCGTACTGCGACGCGCTGGTGCGGTTCGAGACCGCGGCCCGCGGCAGTGGTCAGCTTGGCACGTGGGTGCAATACACCGGTAACGACACCATTACCTCGGTCGAGGTGGCCGATAACGTCATCTATCTCGGGGGGCACTTTCGCTGGCTGAACAACCCGAACGGGAGCGACAAGGCCGGCGACGGTGCCGTTGATCGACTCGGTATCGCTGCCGTCACCCCGGCCACCGGGATGCCGGTGAACTGGAATCCCCGTCGCAGCGGTGGCTCGTCGCTGCCCCCTGGCGCCAGCTCGTGGGGCACCACCGTCCCGGTGCTCTGGCGAGGCGAGGACGGGTTGCACTTCGGGCACAACTCCGATGGCATGGGGAGTGAGTACCACGGCCGGCTCGGGATGTTTCCCCGCTCCGGTGGTCGGACGATCACCCCGAAGAACCCGCCGACCGCGGCCAGCGGCAATCTCTACCTGGGTACCGGGGAGGGCGAACTGGCCCGGGTCCCGTTCGACGGTACGGGCATCGGTTCACCGACCACGGTCAGCCAGCCGAACTACACCGGCGCCGGGGCGACCTGGGGAATGAGTGACCGGATCTACTGGGCACGCACCGTCGCCGACGCCCCGACCGGCAGCCGGATTGACATCTCCATGTTCCCCGGGGGCGTGGTCGGCGTCCCCTGGGAGTCGTCTGGGTACAACGACTGGTTCGACGCGGGGGACCTGAGTGGAGCCTTCTTTCTCGACGGCCGCCTCTACTACACCCGGCTCGGCGCCGACGATCTCTACTACCGATACTTCGAGACGGACGGGAACTACCTCGGTGCCACCGAGTTCACGCTGCCCACTACCGGGGTCAACTGGTCGACGGTGCGGGGTATGGCCTGGGTGGACGGCAAGATCGTGCACGGAAACACCGACGGGAACCTGCGCAGCGTCCCCTTCCGGCCGGCGGTAGAACCGGTGGTGGACGGCGCGGAAAGTGTCCTACTTGCGACCGCGAGCCCGGAGCTGACGTGGTCCACTCCGCGGCTGTTCTTCGCCGTACAGTAAGGCAATCGAGTACCGTCGATTATGGTGGATGATTCGCGTTGGCTGGCGGTGACTTATGCTGTCGTCCCCTGACGTGGGGAGGGGTCGTTGAGAGATATCCGCCGTGGAATTGGGGTAAAAGCCGTGTTTGCGTTGAAGCGCGGCTGGTACCGGTTGCGTTATCCGGGGCTGAGTCTTGGCCGGGATGTGGAGATCCGTGGGCGGGTCCGGCTACGCCGTGGCGTGCGGGTGCACATCGGTGACCGGACTCGGATCAACAAGCTGGTGCGGTTCGCTGGTCCGGGCGAGGTCCACATCGGTGCCGATTGTCTGTTGAATGCGACCTGGATCGGCGTCTGGACCTCGGTTACGGTCGGTGACCGTTGCCTCTTGTCGGACTGTGAGGTGCGGGACAACGACTTCCACAATCTGCGGCCCGAGGTGCGACACGACCCGCCCTCTCCCCGTGCCAAAGCCCCGATCGTCATAGCGGACAACGTCTGGGTTGGCGCACACGCACTCGTGCTGAAGGGGGTGCGGATCGGCCAGGACAGTGTCGTGGGCGCCGCCACGGTGGTCCGGACGGATGTCCCGCCCCGGGTGGTGGTTATCGGAAATCCGCAACAGATAGTGAAGAAATTTAATGACTAGTGTTGCTGGTGGCGGCTTGGACGCCAACGCTGCTTCTGGTGGGGGGACACCGGGTCGAACGGTCACCCTGACCGACCTGCTTCGCGTGCCGCTGCATCGGATCCGGGTGTTGGCCGGCACCGCCGTGTTCGGGCTGCTCGCCGCAATCGGCTACGTGCTGCTGGTGCCGGGCGCGGTGACCGCCGACGCCGTGGTGGCGGTCCGACCGGTCGTCACCGACGCCTTCACGCCGAGCGGCGCGTCGGCCGACCGTGCGGTGAACATGAACGTGGAGCGCGGCATCGCCACCGGGACCGAGGTGGTACGGCGGCTGGTGGACGCCACCGGCCGGGACCAGCGTGACGTGCAGGACGCCCTCGAGCTCGAGGTGCCGACCGGGGGCCAGATCCTGCGCTTCCGATTCACCGCGAACTCACCCCAGGACGCGGTGGCGGGGGTCAACCTCGCCGCCGCGGCCTACCTCGACGTCCGCCGCACCATGTACGAGCAGCAGCGGGCGGACATCCTGCGCTCGTACGACGAGAGCATCAGCGAGGTGCAGGACCAGCAGGCGGCGCTGCAAAGTCGGATCGCCAGTGCGCAGGAGGGCGAGGCGGATGCGGCGGTGGCTGAACTGTCCGGTGTGAACAATCAACTGGTGCAGCTCAGGTCGGCCCGGACCGAGATCGCGGCGGTCGATGTCAATCCCGGTTGGGTTACCCGCGAGGCGGAGACGAACCTGGTCCCCTCGGGTGGTAACCGACTGCTCCATCTGTTCGCGGGATTGCTGGGCGGTGTGCTACTCGGCGTCGTGTTGGCCTACGGATGGGAGTCGGTGGATCGGCGCATCCGATCGGTTGACGACGGCCGGGACGCTACCGGCCTGCCCCTGCTCGGCACCGCCCGCGGCCCGAAGCCGCGCGGCTCACGGCACGCCATGGACGCCGATATGCGGTACGTGGCGATGGCCATCGCCGGGCGGACTCGCGAACCGGCTCGGATCGTGTTGTTGACCACCCGGGGGGATCAGACCGCGATGAGCGCCGGGCTGGCGGTGGCGCTCGCGGCGACCGGCCGGGAGGTGTACCTCGCCGATGACACCGGTCGCCTGGGACGGTTGCGCAGCGAAGTGCTGGCTGGCGTGGCGTGCCTGCCGGCAACGGCGCCCTCCGCCCGGCCGGTGGTGCCGCAGCAGCGCCAGGGCCCGCGGCCGGCCTCTGTTGATGAGGTCACCGAGCAGATCGTTGTCCGGCGGCCATCCCCTCGCCCGACCAGTCTTCCCCGCCAGGCGACCGCGGCCGGCAACCCCACTGCCGCTAACCGCCCGGCACCCAACGATCCGGATGGCACGATCTCGCTGCCCCGAATCGCATCCACCACGCCGAGCAGCGGAAAGAGCGCGGTCGGAGAGCCTACCGACACGGTCGTGGCGGGCGCCGGCACTATCCGGTTCGGCACCTGGCGGCAGCGGGCTGCCAGCGGGGTGGTGCTGTTCAACGCTCCACCGGCCGAGGCCGATGAGCGGGGCGTCGCGGCGGCCCGCCAGGGCGCCGCGGTGGTGGTGGTCGAGCAGGACCGGACCCGGCAGGGCGACCTACGTCGGTTGGCGGAGCGGCTGCGAGCGGCCGGCGTGACCCCCCTCGGCTTCGTCCTCACCCACCGCGGTCGGGGTTGACCGTGTCCGTGGGCGGGACCCCGGCGACGAGCGAGCTGGCCAGGGACGGGGCCACTGAGGTTCTTCCGTCGCCCGCACCGTCGCCACTACCACCGCGGCTACCGATCTGGCCGCTGGCGGTGATGTTCGGCCTGGTGCCGATCTGGTGGCTGGCCGGCGCGTTCTACCTGGGCTGGCCGCTGCTGGGCGCCGTGCTGCTGGCCCTGCTGCTGGTCCGGGGTCGGGTTCCGCTGCCGCCGGGCGCTGGGATCTGGCTGCTCTTCCTCGCCGTCGTCCTGGTCAGCGCTACCCAGCTGGGGTCGCCTAGCTCGGTGTTGACCTTCGGGCTGCGGCTGGGCTTCTACGCCACAGCCCTGGTGGTCGGCGTCTATGTCTACGTGGTGGCCCGGGAGCGGGCCGGAGGCAGTGGGGTGCTCCTGCCCCTCTGCGCGTTCTGGCTCGGGTTGGTGGCGTTGGGCTGGCTGAGCGTGCTCGCACCCCGGCTCGGCATGACCACCCCGGTGGAGGCCCTGCTGCCCGGCGGTATCGCCACCGAACCGTTCGTCTACGACATGGTTCACCTCTCCACCGCCGAGTACAGCGCCCGGTCACTGAACCCGATCTACCGTCCCGCGGCGCCGTACGCGTACACCAATAACTACGGCAGCGCGTACGCGATATTGCTGCCCTGCGTGGTCGCGGTGATCATGATGCGGCGGCGCGGGGTACTGCGCTGGCTGCTGCTCGGGTCGTTGCCGCTCTCCCTGGCACCGGCGTTTCTCACGTTGAACCGAGCGATGTTCCTCAGCCTCGGTGTTGGCCTGCTGGTGCTTGGCGTCCGGGCCGCTCGGCACGGCAACACCCGGATCGCCACCTCGATTGTCGGCGTGTTGCTAGTGGGTCTCCTGGCCACCGTGTTCATCCCGGTCACTGAGCTGATCGGGGACCGGGTGGGGAGCAGCGACACCAACACCGACCGGTTCGCCCTCTACCGTGCGGTGCTCGGGCGGGTCGGGGACTCGCCGTGGCTCGGCCATGGCGCTCCGGTGAACGTCGATACGGTCTCGGCCCAGGCGCCGATCGGCTCCCAGGGGCAGTTGTGGATGGTGCTGTTCAGCCATGGGATCCCTGCTTTGCTGTGCTTTCTGGCCTGGTTCGTCGTGACTGCCCGCTGCTGTGCCCGGGCGGCCTCGCCGGCGGGGCAGTGGCTGGCGATCGTTCCGGTGGTGTGTCTGGTGCAGATCCCCTTTTACGGCATGGCCAATCAGAACCTCGCCATCGCCTTCTACGCGATCGCCTTCGCCATGGCACGTACCGAAGGCGAACTGGCCCGACGGACCACACCCGTGCTGAATCCCGGCCCTGCTGGATCGGCACAAGGGCAGCCCCTGCGGCTGCCGACGGCCCTACCGGGGGTAGCCGAATGACCGCCGCCACCGCTGCGGCGGCGTCGTCTGACCGGCCGGACGACGCGGAGCGCCGGGATAGTGCGCGCAGCGGGATCGCTGGGCTGCTCGGCGCCGCCACCAGCGGTCTCTTCGGCTTTCTTCTCGCAGTGGTGATCACCCGCGGCTACGGCCCCACCGGCTCCGGCGTCTTCTTCGCCGCGATCGGAGTGATCACAGTGGCCACCGCCGTGTGCACGCTGGGCGCCGAGACCGGTCTGCTGTGGGCGCTGCCGCGCCGCCGCGCGGCCGGGGGGCGGGGGGACGCCGCCCGGTTGCTGCCGGTGGCTCTACTCCCACCGTTCGTGGTCGCCGCCGTGGTCGCGCTGGCCGGTTTCTTCGCCGCCGACTCACTGGCACCCCGGGTATTCGGCCCGGCCGCCGGGCCCGAACTGCTGGCGGTGAGCTTCGCCGCCGTTCCGGTGGTTGTCCTTCTGACGCTGCTACTCGCCGCCCTGCGGTGTCTCCGGCCGATTCGGGCGTACGTGTCGGTGCAGTTCTTTCTTCTGCCGGTGGCCCGGCCGGTCCTGGTCGGCGCCGCTGTCCTGGTCGGCGGTGGCCTGGTGGCCGGAGTGTCCGCCTGGCTGGTTCCGGCCGCACTCGCCCTGCTGGTCTGCCTGGCCCTGGTCGCGGGGCCGCTGCGCATCGGGCGGGGCGCCCGGCTTCGCCCCGGACAGCGGGACTGGTTGACCTTCTGGCGGTTCGCGCTGCCCCGGGCCGTCTCGGCCGCCATCGACGCCGGCAACCTGTGGATCGGGGTGCTGTTGACGTCGGCGCTCGCCGGGGCGGCGGAGGCCGGGGTGTTCGGCGCTGTCGGCCGGTACGTCCTGGCTGGCCAGCTCGCCATGCAGGGGCTGCGGGTGACGGTGGCCCCCCGGTTGTCCCGGCTGCTCGGTGCGGGCCAGACGGCCCTCGCGGCGGCCGTGCACCGGCAGCTGACCACCTGGGGGCTGGTGCTCTCCTGGCCGGTGTACCTGCTGCTCGCCGTCTTCGGGGTGGCCTTCCTGGAGCTGTTCGGGCCCGGCTTCACCGCCGGAGCCACCGCGATGACCGTGCTCGCGTTGGCGATGCTGCTGCGTACCGGAGCGGGCAACGTGCAGAGCCTGCTGCTGATGGGGGGCCGCAGTGGCCTACACCTGGCCGCCACTCTGGGTGGGCTGCTGGTGACGGTCTCGCTCGGCCTGGTGTTGATCCCCGGGCACGGCGCCACCGGCGCGGCGATGGCCTGGGCCGCGGGCATCCTCACCGAGAACCTCACCGCCGCGACGTGCGCCTGGCTCGTGGTGCGGCATCCGCTGCTGGACGCGGCGATGCTGCGCGTGGCGGCGATCACCGCCGCCGGGGTGGGCGTGGCCGCCGGGGTGGGCGTGCTGGTCGGGGGGCGGGGCATTCCCGGCCTGCTGGTGGCGGTGGCGGTGCTGGCCGTTGGTGGTGCCGGGACGTTGTCCCGAGTATGGCCCGAACTCCGGGCGAGCCTGAGGCAACTCCGTGAGCGGGAGCCGGCCGTCCCGGCCGACTCCGGCATACCAGAGCAGAAGGAAAGGTGAGGTGCGTCGTGCCGGCGATGCGTGATCGAGTGAAGCAGCTCGTGCCGACTCAGGTGACCGAGCGAGTACGGGACTCCCTCGTCGGCTACGGCGTGCAGACCAGTGACCGACGGCCGCTGCCAGATTTCCTCGTCATCGGTACCAAACGGGGTGGGACCACGTCACTGTGGAACTATCTGATCCAGCATCCGTTGGTGCCGCGGCTCTTCCCGGCCTGGAACACGAAGGCCACGCACTACTTCGAGGAGCACTGGCGGCGCGGCGAGGCGTGGTACCGATCGCACTTCCCGACGACCCGTCACCGGGCGGCGCTCCAGCGGCGGCACGGGGGCCCAGTCCGGGCCGGTGAAGCCGCCCCGCTGTACATGTTCCACCCGCTCGCCGCCGAGCGGGTCGCCGCGCTCATGCCATCGGTCAAGCTGGTCGTGCTGCTGCGGGATCCGGTGCAGCGTGCCTACTCGCACTGGAAGGAGCGGCGCACCCACGGCATCGAGCCGCTGGACTTCGCCGCCGCCCTCGGCGCCGAGCAGGAGCGCACCGCGGGGGAGCGGGAGCGGCTGGTTGCCGAGCCGGAGTACGTCAGCGAGGCGTACGACTGGTACACCTACCGGGCCCGGGGCCGCTACCTCGAGCACCTTGAGCCGTGGCTGGACCGGTTCGACCGTACGCAGTTCCTCTTCCTACGCAGCGAAGATCTCTATCGAGACGCCCGGTCAACGTACGGCCGTACCCTCTCCTTCCTCGGGCTGCCGGCGTACGACCTGGCGAGTTTCCGGGTCTACAACGACCGTCGCTCCGCGCCGCTGGAGCCGGAGCTTCAGGCGGAGCTGACGGCCTACTACCGCCCCTACAACGACGCGCTGCGGCAGCGGCTCGGAATGGACTTCGACTGGCCGGACGGCGCCGCATGACTGAATCGGTCACTGCCTCCGCCGACCCGCGTACCCGTACTGACGGGTTGGGCTGGGTCACCCGGGCGGTCTTCGGTGTTGAGCGGGTCGGGCTCACCGTGGACGGCCGGCCGCCGACCGGGCACCGGGCAGTAGCGCGGTACGCGATTGTGCCCTCTGTGGAGCGGGCCCGGTTTCTGTTGCCGCTGGGCTCCAAGCGGGCAACGGCTGCGTCGCTGTTGGCGTACAACGCGCTGCGACCGCCCCGGGTGCGGGCGGCGCGGGCGGCTCTCGGTGGGTTCGCCCGGCTCGGTGGGCTGGAGTTGGCCCGGTTCTCGGTCCTGACAGTGTCGCTGCCCGAAGCGGCCGACGCGGTCGCCGCGGACGAGGCGCTGCTCGTGCACCGACTCGCCGCCCTGCAGGGCTGGGGACCCGCGTACGCGGCGTGTGGGGTGCGACCGCCGGATCCGAACCACAAGCCGACGCTGCAACTGTTCGCCCCGGAAGGTCGTCCGCTGGGCTTCGCGAAGATCGGCTGGAACGATGCCACCCGGGCCCTGGTGACCACTGAGGCGGCGGCCCTGCGGGAACTTCCCGCGCTGGCTCGGGTGCCGGAGCACCCGGTGGCGCCGCGACTGCTGGCCGAGCTTCGGTGGGCCGGTCGCTCCGTCGCGTTGGTGGAGCCGCTGCCGCCCGCGGTCCGCGGGCTGTCCAGCACCGCCGAGCCCGAGGTCGCCGCGGTGCTCGCGGTGGCTCGCCGGGGCCACCCGCCCGCCCGGCGTCGGCCACTGGCCGGATCGAGCTTTCTGGCCCGCCTCACCCGGACCGCGCACCGGGCCGCCGCCACGATGCCGGCCGATACCCGGGTGGTCGCGGCGGTGGCCGGGCTCGCTTCGCGGCACGGGGAGACCCGGGTCGAGTTCGGGCACTGGCATGGCGACTGGGTTCCGTGGAACCTTGGTCGGGATGCCGGCCGGCTGGTCGCCTGGGACTGGGAGCACAGCGCCCCGGACGTCCCGCTCGGCTTCGACCTGGCGCACGACGCGTTCCAGCGGGCCCTGGTGCTGCGGGGTTCCTCCGCCGCCGTCGCGGCCGACGCTGTTGACCTCCAACTTCGACGGTACGGCGACGCGCTCGGCCTGGACCGGGCCGGGCAGCGTCTGGTGGCTGACACGTACCTGCTGGAGCTGTGGTTGCGGACCTGGCGCCTGGCCAACGCCGGGGCGGGTTGGAACCCCGCGCTGCACCCCGCTCTGCTGGAGCTTTTCGGGCAGCGGGACCACCGGTGACAGCCCGGTTGCCCGATGCCCCCACGGCGCGATACGTGATCTGCTTTCGCACATCATCGATCGCATCTGAGGCGAAAAGAGTCGATGAGGCTTGCATGGAGCCGTATGCAAAAGAAAGTGAACGGTGAAGCTTGCATGGAGACGTACCCCGAGGGTCGCGGTGACTCCCCGGTCCTGCTGCTCGTCGGATCGAGCGGTGGGCACTTGGCCCAGCTGCTGGCGCTGCGCTCCTGGTACGAGCGCTGGCACCGCTGCTGGGTAACCTTCGACACCCCGGACGCGCTCTCCCAGCTCGCGGGGGAAGAGGTTGTCTCGGCGCACCACCCGACCACCCGCAATGTGCCCAACCTGGTGCGCAACGCGCTCCTGGCGGTGCGGGTGCTGCGGCGGCGTCGGGTGGCGGCGGTGGTGACGACTGGAGCCGGGGTTGCGGTGCCGTTCGTGGTGTTCGCCTGGCTGCGGCGAATTCCCACCGTCTATGTCGAGGTGTACGACCGGATCGACACCCCGACCCTGACCGCGCGCCTGTGTCGCCCGTTCCTGTCCGCGATGCTTGTGCAGTGGGAGGAGCAACGTCGGCACTACCCGGAGGCGACTGTGGTGGGGCCGCTGCTGTGAGCGTGGAGAGTGCGGGCGGCGCGACGACGCGCGATGCCAGGTTTCGTCAACCCGGGTGGAGGGGGGATTCGGTGAGTACGGAGCGAGTCGTAGCGCCGGTGGGGTCCGAGTTCGGTCGTGTTCCCCGGCAACGGAATCGGTCTGGTGTCGGTCGGGCGCAGGTGTTGGTCATGGTCGGTACCGACAAGCACCCGTTTGACCGGCTGGTCGATTGGCTTCGGAGTTGGCAACCCACAGTCTCCGATCGAGTAGTGCTGTCCGTCCAACATGGTCACACCGGAGCGGACGACGTTCCCGGGGCGGTTCCCTTCCTGGGGCACGCTGAGCTTCAAACGGCGATCTCCGCGGCCGACCTCGTGATCTGTCACGGCGGCCCGGCCACCATCCTGGAGGCGCGGCGGCATGGCCGGGTGCCGATCGTGGTCCCCCGGGATCCGTCCCACGGCGAGCACGTTGACGACCACCAGCTGCGGTTCGCGCGGCGACTCGGGGCGGCGGGCCTGGTGGTGGTGTGCGAGACCCGGGCGGCGCTGGTGGCGGCGCTCACCGCTGGCCTGGCCGAGCCGTCCCGGTTCGTCGTCCGGGCCGACCCCGATTCGGCCCGGGCGCGGGCGGCCGCCGTGGCCCGGGTCGGGGAGATCGTGGAAGACCTGGTGGTCGCGGCGAACGGCCGACGAGGATGGTGGCGGCCGTGGTCACGGTCGCCCCGGAGTGGAGCGCGAGGATGACCGCACTGCCGCAGGTGACCGCACTGCCGAAGGTGAGTGCCGTGGTGCCCACCCGGGACCGCCCGGAGTTGCTGCGGGCCGCGGTCCGCACCATCCTCGACCAGGACTATCCGGGTGAGCTCGAGGTGGTCGTCGTGTACGACCGTTCGGAGCCGGATCCGACCCTGACCGAGCTGTCCCGACCGGGTCGACTGGTCCGGATCACCGAGAACGGCCGGACTCCCGGCCTCGCGGGTGCCCGCAACACCGGCACCCTGGCCGCCACCGGCGAGTTGATCGCCTTCTGCGACGACGACGACGAGTGGCTGCCCGACAAGCTGTCGGCACAGGTTGCGGCGCTCACCACCACTCCGGGCGCCGAGTTCGTCTCGTGTGGCATCCGCGTGAGCTACGACGGACACACCGTTGATCGGTCGTTGTCCCGTGACCGGATCACCTTCGCCGACCTGCTGCGGGATCGGATGACCGAGCTGCACCCGTCGACGTTCCTCATCCGCGCCGCAGCTCTCCACGACGGCTTCGGGCTGGTCGACGAGGAGATTCCGGGCAGCTACGCGGAGGACTACGAGTTTCTGCTGCGGGCCGCCCGCAGCGCACCGTTGGTCAATCTGCGCACCCCGCTGGTGCTGGTGCGTTGGCACAAACGGTCGTACTTCGCGCAGCGCTGGGACACCATCTCGGAGGCGTTGCAGTGGCTGCTGGAGCGCTACCCGGAGTTCGGCACCCAGCCGGCCGGTGCGGCCCGGGTGGCGGGGCAGATCGCCTTCGCGCGCGCCGCGTCCGGTGACCGCCAGGGCGCGCTGAGCTGGGCCCACCGCACCCTCCGGTTCAATCCGCGCGAGCCACGGGCCTACCTGGCGCTCGCGGTGGCCGGGCGGGTGGTCCGGGCGGACGCGGTGCTGCGCACGCTGCACAAGCGCGGCCGGGGAATCTAGGTCACAGACCCACCCACTCATCCCATACCAGCCGTGAGAGCAGCAACCCCTGTTGACGTAGTAGATAAGGAGTTCGTTCGATGGCACTTCATTCATTGAGATTTCGTCTAGTGGACTCACCTTCTTCGTTTGGCGCCAAACGAAGGGCGCGACGGGAAGCCTGCACTCAAGTACCTGGCTACTAGACCGGGAAGGTACCTGTGGCGGGCCTACTGGTGGGCGGTTGGCAAGGCAAAGGTTTATTCCTCCAACGAGCGGGTTAAGCGTGGTTTGGATTGCGGAAGAGCCTTATATACCGCGATGAGTAACGTACGCTATGGTGGTTATAGGAGTAAGGCGATTGCATTTACAGCAGGATTTGTGTTCGGTGCAGTAACGAGGTGGCGTTGCTTCCCGAGGGGCAAGTACTCATGATGCCCGAGGATGCCTATCCGCCTGTCGGCGTGGGCGCGGAGGTCGCCGACGTGCTTAGAGCCGCCTACTACTACGCGTTGACCGATGGCCGTAGAGTGGTGGTGCCCAGCCAACTGCTCGTGGCAGCTGCACGTAACGACGACCGGGCCGCCCGACTTCTGGGCCCGAAAATCGCCGAGGCTCGCACGGCGATACCGATGCGCGAGGATCAGGAAGCCACAGTTGCAGCCGGGTCCAGCGGAGCTGGATATGCCGGGGTGTTAAGAGAAGCCAGCTGGTGGGTGCGCCGTGCCAACCCGGCTCCCGCGTGCGACATCGTGCCGGTGTGGTCGGGGTCGGTTGGCGCGGCATTGGTCCGGTCTACCGACTTGGCCCGGGCAGCCGGGGTGAGCCGACTCGACGTACCACACCTACTGCTCGGGCTACTCGACCCGGCCGAACCGTCGGTCACCGCGCTCACCGAACGTGTCGGTGTAACTGTGGCAGCCGTTCGGCGGCAGATCGGAGCTGCCGATCTCGGCGTTGAGCCCGCGCCCTTCGTTCCGCTGATCGATGCGATGCGGGTGGCCGGGGCTGCCCAGAGTCGTGGGCCTTGGCTGGTGCGCTGGATTCCGGCGCTGGTGGCCCGCTTTACGAGCCGGGAAGCCAGGTGGGGCGGTCCTATCCTGGCATGCTTGGAACGTGAGGTGATGCGCCAGACAGTTCTTGTCGGGCACGACGTTGTCCAGAGTAGCTCCGTGTTGCTGGCGATCGTAAATCTCGACGTACAACTGGGGGCCGTCGGTGAGCGGTTGCGGACACCATTCCTGCCACACAATCAGGGTGGCCGACTGTTGATCGAAGCCGGCTTCGACTTTACAAGGGCGCAGTCGGTGGCCGAATTGCTTGCCGAGGTAGAGCGAGAGACGCTACCTGTCAGCGAGTCCGCTACTCGATTCTGGGATACCGGTAGACCCGGAGACCCGCTGTGGAGTACTGCGGCGGTTCGCAATATGGACCAGGCAACCAGCATCGCTCGGGAATGCGGACACCACGACGCTGGGACATCTCATCTCCTCGCGGCAGCGCTACAAGAAGGCGGTGCTGCCGCGCGGCTTCTGACGAATCTAAGTCTCGACAAAGAAGAACTTTTACGCCGGGTGCTTCGTAGCTTTGCGGATAGCTGATTGCAGTAGCGGTGCCTGTTTCGCTAGTCGCGGTGCAGGCATCGTTTCTGTGGCCGGGGTACTCGGAGAACGGCCGCAGAGTTCTGGCTCTGCGAAGGTATGGGACGATGAGACCGGAGTCGGGTATAGATGTCCTGCTGGGGGCTTGGGTGCGGGGTTCGCCTACGGTACGTTGTCGGGGCACCCGGAGTGCGGCGAGGAGGCATTTCTGGTTCGTCGGGGTGCCGGGGGCCAGGTGTATTTCGAGGTGCGTGCATTTTCGCGGCCAGATTCACTCCCTGCGCGAATGGCTGGTCCTGTGGGTCGGCTCGTGCAGGACCTAATAACGCGGAGATATCTTGGCGCGATGAGGTCCCTGTCATGTGCCGATTGACAGCGGGCTGTGCTCTGGGCTCTGGTGGACGAAAGCTCCGATCATTCCGGTAGCCGTCCCGGAATCCCGCGAAGCGGACTCAGGGCGGCTGATCCCCGTCGCCGCGGCGTTCCCGCCGATCGGCGGAGGCCGCCCGCAGCCGCTCGTACCACTGGGGGGTCATCGCCGGGTCGAAGATCCGGGCCACGAGGACGTCAGTTGACGAGTGCGCCAGGATCGACAACACGACGGTCAGCGCCACCAGGTGGAATACCTGGTCTCCTGCGGCGATGCCGGCCTGGAGCACGAGCAGACCGTAGACCACCGAGGCGAAACCCTTTGGGCCGAACCACATGGCGGCGAACTGCTCGGTGCGGCTCAGCTTCGAGCCGAGGAACGACACCGCGAGCGCGAGCGGGCGGGCTACCACGATGGCCAACACCGCGAAGAGCCAGCCGGTCCAGTTGATTTCACTGAGGAACTGCACCGAGATCAGGGCGCCGAACACCAGCAGTGCGGCGAGCTTGAACACTTCGGCGATCAGCTCGCCGAAGTGTTCGAAGCTCTCCCGCTGTCGTTCGCCGAAGGTGGCCACGGTGATGCCGGCGGCGAACGCGGCGAGGAACAGGTTGGCGTGGGTGATCAGCCCCAGCGCGAGTACCAACAGGCCGATCGCCACGCCGTTGAGGGGCTCGTACTGGGTGGAGGCGGAGAAGTACCGCCCCTTCTCCAGCCGCAGGGCCAGCCATGGCACCGCCACCCCGATCACCAGGCCCAGGAGTAGCTCGATGCCCAACTCGTCGAGGTGCAGGTCGTCGGAGCCCTCGACAACTGCGAGGAAGAGGATGACGAACGGCAACGCAAGGCCGTCGTTGATGCCGGATTCGACGTTGAGCAGGTGCCGCAGTCGGCGCGGAACGCCCACGTTGCCGACCAGCGCGGCGGCGAAGACCGGGTCGGTGGGGGCGAGGACCGCCCCGATCAGTAGTGCCTCCGGCCAGTCGAGCCCGGCCACGTAGTGCGCCAACACGGCGGTGATCCCCAGGGTCAGCGGCAGCCCCCAGCCGAGCGCCCGCCCGGGTAGCCGCCACGCCGAGCGCAGGTCGGCGAAGCCGACTCGCATGCCGTCGGTGAAGAGCACGGTGAAGAGCGCCAGCTCGGCGAGGCCGGCGACGATCTCGCTGTCGGCGGTGATCTCCAGGACACCGGTGGTGTCTGGACCGAGGAGGAAGCCGGCCAGGAGGAAGAGCACGGCGGTGGAGAGGATGCTGCGGTGCGCGAGGCTGGAGAGGAGGACGGCCAGCAGCAGCACGGCTGCGAACGCGAGGAGCAGCACCGGAGCCTCCGGGGTGGGTCGAAACCACGTCGTTGTCGACCAGACTTCCGGGAGGCCGCCATGATCGTACGGATTCGCCGCCAACGGCGTGATCGTGACCGGCTCGCGGACAGTCGTGTCCGCTGGGCGGAACGGGGCGGGTGTGGCACGTAGCGCCGACCAGACGTGCCAGACTGGCCGTTGTGTTGCGCTGGTTGACTGCAGGGGAATCGCACGGTCCCGCTCTCGTCGCGTTGCTCGAGGGGGTACCGGCCGGGGTCGAGGTGACCACCGAGGAGATCGCTGGTGAGCTGGCCCGGCGTCGACTCGGCTACGGGCGTGGTGCCCGGATGGCGTTCGAGCAGGACGAGGTCGAGATCATTGGTGGGCTGCGGCACGGGGTGACCTTGGGCAGTCCGGTGGCGATCCGGATCGGCAACTCCGAGTGGCCCAAGTGGCGCACGGTGATGGCCCCCGACCCGGTCGACTCGGCGGAGCTGGCCGGGCAGGCCCGCAACGCGCCGCTGACCCGTCCCCGACCGGGGCATGCCGACCTCGCCGGCATGCAGAAGTACGGGCACACCGATGCCCGCCCGATCCTCGAGCGGGCCAGCGCCCGAGAGACGGCGGCCCGGGTCGCCGTCGGCACTGTTGCCAAGGCCCTGCTCCGGCAGGCACTGGGCATCGAGATCGTCTCGCACGTCGTGGAGCTGGGGACAGTCGCCACGAAGCCGGGACTGCGACCCAGCCCGGCCGACGCCGAGCGGATCGACGCGGATCCGCTGCGTTGTCTGGACCCGGAGGCGAGCGGCCGGATGGTCGCCGAGGTCGACGCGGCGAAGAAGGACGCCGACACGCTTGGCGGCGTGGTCGAGGTGCTGGCCTACGGGGTGCCCCCGGGGCTCGGCAGCCACGTCCAGTGGGATCGGAAACTGGACGCCCGGCTGGCCACCGCGCTGATGTCGATTCAGGCGATCAAGGGGGTGGAGATCGGCGACGGCTGGCAGCAGGCGCGTTCCCGGGGTTCCGTCGCGCACGACGAGATCATCCCCACCGCGACCGGGGTCCGGCGCGTCACCGACCGGGCCGGCGGCCTGGAAGGGGGCATCACCACCGGTGAGCCGTTGCGGGTGCGGGCCGCGATGAAGCCGATCTCCTCCCTGAACCGCGCGCTGTCGACGGTGGATATCACCTCCGGCGAGCCGGCCACCGCGATCAACCAGCGTTCGGACGTGTGCGCGGTGCCGGCCGCGGGGGTCGTCGCCGAGGCGATGGTGGCGCTGGTGCTGGCCGAGGCGGCGGTGGAGAAGCTCGGCGGTGACTCAGTGGCCGAGCAGCGCCGAAACCTCGCCGGCTACCTCGACGCGTTGGTTGTCCGCTGATGGCGCCGGTCTGCGTCCTGGTCGGCGCACCCGGTTCCGGTAAGACCACCGTCGGGCGGGCGCTCGCTGACTTGCTTGGAGTGGAGTTCCGGGACACCGATCTCGACATTGAGGCGATGGCGGGCAAGCCGATCTCGGAGATCTTCATCGACGAGGGAGAGGCGCACTTCCGTACCCTCGAACGGGCGGCGGTGGCGACGGCGCTCGCCGCCGCACCCGGCGTGCTTGCCCTCGGCGGTGGCGCCGTGCTCGCCGAACAGACCCGGTCCGCGCTGGTTGGCCAGACCGTCGTGTACCTGTCGGTGGAGCTGCCCGACGCGGTACGCCGGGTCGGGCTCGGTGCGGGGCGGCCGCTGCTCGCGGTCAACCCCCGGGCCACCCTCAAACATCTGCTGGAGCAGCGCCGGCCGCACTACGCGGCGGTGGCGACGGCGACGGTGGTGACGGACGGTCGGACGCCGGAGCAGCTCGCAGCCGAGGTCGCCGCGCTGCTTCCCTCCTGACGGGCGCCGTGGGTCAGCCCAGGCGGGCAACGGTTCCGCGCTGCGGGACGCGCTGCCCGTCGTCGCCGTCGGCCCGGCCGGCTCAGCTAGGCTGCGCGCGATGGACGAGATAACCCGGATCGTGGTTGGTGGTGACCGACCGTACGACGTACTGGTGGGGCGGGACCTGTTTGACCCGCCACAGTTGCTGCCGGGCGCGCAGCAGCTGGCCGTGCTGTTCGCGCCGCCGATGCAGGGCCGGGCCGAGCAGCTGGCGGAGCGGACTCGGGCCGCCGGGGTGACGCCGCTGCTGGTCGAGGTGCCGGACGCGGAGGCGGGCAAGCACATCGAGGTCGCCGCCAGCTGTTGGGAACGGCTCGGTGCGGCGGGCTTCACCCGCGCCGACGCCGTCGTTGGGGTGGGCGGCGGCGCGGTTACCGACTTGGCTGGCTTCGTCGCGGCCTGTTGGCTGCGTGGGGTCCGCTGGGTGCCGGTGGCGACGTCGCTGCTGGGCATGGTTGACGCGGCGGTGGGCGGCAAGACCGGGATCAACACCTCCGCCGGTAAGAACCTGGTCGGTGCCTTCCACCCGCCGGCCGGGGTGATCTGTGACCTGACCGCGCTGGACAGCCTCTCCCCGGTCGACCTGGCCGCGGGGATGGCGGAGGTGGTCAAGTGTGGCTTCATCGCCGACCCGGTGATCCTGGAGCTGATCGAGCGGGAGCCCGCCGTCGCCGTTGACCCGGCGGGGCCGGTGCTCCGGGAGTTGATCGAGCGGGCGATCCAGGTCAAGGCACAGGTCGTCGCGGGTGACCTTCGCGAGTCGGGGGCCCGGGAGATACTGAACTACGGGCACACTTTGGCGCATGCCATCGAGAAGGTGGAGGGCTACCGCTGGCGGCACGGCCACGCGGTCGCGGTGGGGCTGGTCTACGCGGCGACCCTGGCCCAGCTCGAAGGTCGGCTGGACGCGCGGACCGCGCAGCGGCACCGGGCGGTGGTGGACGCGCTCGGCCTGCCCACCGGATATCGGGCGGATGCCTGGCCGGACCTGCTCGCCACGATGCGGGTGGACAAGAAGGCGCGCGGTAGCATCCTGCGCTTCGTGGTGTTGGCCGGACTCGCCCGCCCGACGATTCTCGAGGCACCCTCCGACGAGCTGCTGTACGCCGCCTACGAGGAGATTGCCGAATGAGGGTGTACGTGCTCAACGGGCCCAATCTGGGCCGCCTGGGCACCCGGCAACCGGAGGTCTACGGCACCACCACCTACGCCGACCTGGTTGAGCTGTGCCAGCAGACCGGGCGAGAGTTGGGGCTGGAGGTGGTCATCCGGCAGACCGACGCTGAGCATGAGTTGCTTGGCTGGCTGCACGAAGCTGCTGACCTGGGCGCTTGCGTGGTGCTCAACCCCGCCGCCTGGTCGCACTACTCGATCGCGGTACGGGACGCCTGCGCCCTGCTGCGCGCCCCATTGGTCGAGGTGCACCTCTCCAACATCCACGCTCGGGAGGCGTTCCGGCACCACTCGGTGGTCTCGGCGGTGGCGACCGGGGTGATCTGTGGGCTGGGTGTGGACGGCTACCGCCTGGCGCTGCACCACCTGGCGGCCCGGGCCCGCTGATCGTCGGCGGAGCTGTGGCTTGCTCGGGCGAGCCTGTCCAAACGCGGCCTAGTAGACTTGCTGGGTCTGTCCGCCACCTTATGATCAAGGCAGGAAATGGCCACCACCAACGACCTGAAAAACGGCATGGTACTCAACCTCGACGGTGAGCTCTGGGCCGTCGTCGAGTTCCAGCACGTCAAGCCCGGAAAGGGTGGTGCGTTCGTGCGCACCACGCTGAAGAACGTGCTCTCCGGCAAGGTGGTCGACAAGACCTTCAATGCGGGCACCAAGGTCGAGACCGCGACCGTCGACAAGCGTACGATGCAGTACCTGTACGCCGACGGCGAGGACTTCGTCTTCATGGACCTGGAGACGTTCGACCAGATCAATGTGCTCGGCGACACGGTCGGCGAGGCCGCGAACTACCTGCTGCCCGAGGCCGAGGCGACTGTCGCCACCCACGAGGGGGTGCCGCTCTACGTGGAGCTGCCGACCAGCGTGGTGCTCGAGATCACATATACCGAGCCGGGCCTCCAGGGAGACCGTTCGACCGGTGGTAGCAAGCCGGCCACGGTCGAGACCGGCGCGACCGTGCAGGTGCCGCTCTTCATCACCACCGGCGAGAAGATCAAGGTCGACACCCGCGACGGCCGTTACCTCGGCCGCGCCTGATGGCCGAGGGGCCCAAGCAGCAGATGCCGGCGCGTCGCAAGGCGCGTAAACGGGCGCTGGACGTGCTCTTCGAGGCGGACCTGCGGGGCCGTCCACCGGTCGAGGTGCTCGCCGGCTACGTGGAGCGGATCGAGAAGCCCCGACCGGAGCATCTGGGATACGCGGTTGGCCTGGTTGAGGGGGTTGCTGCCCACCTGGACCGGGTTGACGAGCTGATCGCCAGCTACGCCGAGGGGTGGACGCTGGACCGGATGCCGACCGTCGATCGGAACCTCGCCCGGATCGCGGTCTACGAGCTGCTCTACGTGGACGAGATCGATGACGCGGTGGCGATCAGCGAGGCGGTGGAGCTGGCCCGGCAGATGTCGACCGATGATTCACCGCGGTTCCTCAACGGCATCCTCGGCCGGATCGCGGAGTACACCACCCGGTAGCCGCCACCCGGGGCGCTGGCTCGAGAACGAGATGGCCGGCAGCGAGACCGGATAGTCGAAAGGGCCCGTGCCGACCGGCACGGGCCCTTTCGATGGTGGTGCTACTCAGGAGGCGAAGAACGCCCGGGGGTCGGCGACGAGGACGCCGTGCTCGTTCAACCGCTCGATCAGGCCGGACGGCGAGGCGTCGTAGACGATCGCCAGGGCGCGCAGGTCGTCGGCGCGGATCGACAGCACCCGGCCGTTGTAGTCGCCGCGCTGCTGCTGGATCGCGCGGGCGTACCGGGCGACGTAGGCGAGGTCCTCAGAGGCCTCGTCGTAGAGCCGCTCGAGGTCCAGCACGATCTTGCTGGTGGGCTCGTGGCGGACGCCACTGCCGTCGGGCAGTAGCTCGGAGACGGGAACACGGTAGAAGTCGGCCAGCTCGGCGAGGCGGGACACGGTGACGGCTCGGTCACCGCGCTCGTACGAGCCAACCACGACGGCCTTCCACCGTCCGTTGGACTTTTCCTCTACACCCTGCAGGGACAGGCCCTGCTGCTGGCGAATGGAGCGCAGGCGGGCGCCCAGCGACTTGGCGTACTCAGAGGGCATTCGGACACTCCCAGTGCTGCTCGGGGTTCTCCCGTCGATCGCTACGGAGCGTGACGGTACGGGGATTGCGACAGCCGGTCAAGTGGTCGTGAACTTTCCTGGTTCATCCTGGGGGAGTTGTCCTAATTTCGCCGTTCTGTCGTCGGATTCTCGGCCGGCCACGGTCGAGACGGTGACCACTGGTAACGTTGCCCGAAGCCCCGGCCCGGTCCGTTCGCGGTTCGCGCCGGTCACTCCGACATCCTTTAACGACCCGTCCCGTGAGGCGGGGAAGGAGGTCTGCCGTGGCGTACCCACCGGCTGCCCATTCGCCGACCACCCGACAACCCTCGGTGAAGGTGATACTCACCAGCGCCGACGTGCAGCGCGTGGTGGACCGCATCGCCCACCAGATCCTCGAGAAGACCCAGGGCGCCCAGCAGACCGTGCTGCTCGGTATCCCTACCCGGGGAGTGCCGCTCGCCCGGCGGCTCGCCGCCCGGATCAGCGCCTTTGAGGGGGTGGATGTCCCGGTCGGTGTGCTCGACATCACCCTCTACCGGGACGACCTGCGTCAGCACGGCACCCGTGCGGTCGGCCCCACCGACGTTCCCGCCGGCGGCATCGACGGCCGGCGAGTCGTCCTCGTCGACGATGTCCTCTTCTCCGGCCGAACCGTGCGGGCGGCGCTCGACGCGCTGAACGACGTCGGCCGTCCAGCGTCGGTCCAGCTCGCCGTCCTGGTCGATCGCGGGCACCGGCAGCTGCCCATCCGCGCCGACTACGTGGGCAAGAACATCCCGACCGCCCTCGCGGAGAGTGTCCGGGTCACCCTGGCGGAGCCCGACGGCGTGGACGAGGTCCGGCTCTACGGGGGCGACCAGTGAGCCCGCGGGGCGCGGCGACGCGCCGCCTGCGGGTCGCGGCCGGACGGGGGCTCGGCGCATGATCCGTCATCTGCTCTCCAGCGCCGACCTGGACGCGGGCACTGCCCTCCAGATCCTGGACACCGCCGCCGAGATGGCCACCGTGGCGGGGCGGGAGGTCAAGAAGCTGCCGGCGCTGCGCGGTCGGACCGTGGTGAACCTCTTCTACGAGGACTCCACCCGGACCCGAATCTCCTTCGAGGCCGCCGCCAAGCGGCTCAGCGCCGACGTGATCAACTTTTCGGTCAAGGGGTCCAGCGTCGCCAAGGGCGAAAGCCTCAAGGACACCGCGCTCACCCTTCAGGCGATGGGCGCCGACGCCGTCGTCGTCCGACACCCCGCCTCCGGTGCCCCGTACCAGTTGGCCGACTGGGTCGACGGCTCGGTCGTCAACGCCGGCGACGGTACGCACGAGCACCCCACCCAGGCGCTGCTCGACGCGTACACGATGCGTTCCCGGCTGGGCCGGCTCGCCGGCCTGTCGGTGGCGGTGGTCGGTGACGTGCTGCACAGCCGGGTGGCGCGCTCCAACGTCCTGCTGCTCTCCACCCTCGGCGCCAAGGTCACCTTGGTCGGCCCGCCTCCGCTGATCCCGGTGGACATCGCCGCGGCCCTCGCGCCCGGCGCCACCGTCTGCTACGACCTGGACTCGGTGCTGCCGCAGTCGGACGTGGTCATGATGCTTCGGGTGCAGCGGGAGCGCATGAACGACTCCTACTTTCCATCCGCCCGTGAGTACGCCCGCCGTTACGGCCTGGACGGCTCGCGGATGCGGCGGCTGCCGGAGCACGCGATCGTGATGCACCCCGGCCCGATGAACCGGGGCATGGAGATCACTTCCGAGGTGGCCGACTCGCCCCGCTCCACCATTGTCGAACAGGTCGCCAACGGCGTCTCCGTCCGGATGGCCGTCCTCTACCTGCTGCTCGGAGGGAACAACCGGTGACCGCGTATCTGATCACCAACGTGAGCGTCCTCGGCGCCGCGCCGACCGACCTGCTGATCCGCGACGGCGTCGTGGCGGAGACCGGCGTGGGGCTGACGGCCTCCGGCGCGGTCACGGTTGACGGCACCGGCCTGGTCGCCCTGCCCGGCCTGGTGGACCTGCACACCCATCTACGCGAGCCCGGCCGGGAAGACGCCGAGACCGTCGAGACCGGCTCGCGGGCCGCGGCGCTCGGCGGCTACACGGCGGTCTGCGCGATGGCGAACACCTCCCCAGTTGCCGACACCGCCGGTGTGGTCGAGCAGGTCTGGCGGCTGGGCCGGGAGGCCGGGCTGGTGGACGTGCAGCCGATCGGGGCGGTCACGGTCGGGCTGGCCGGTGAGCGCCTGGCCGAGTTGGGTGCGATGGCCGACTCCGCCGCCCGAGTCCGGATCTTCTCCGACGACGGACACTGCGTCGCCGACCCGCGGTTGATGCGCCGGGCCCTGGAGTACGTGAAGGCGTTCGACGGTATCGTCGCCCAGCACGCCGAGGAGCCGCGGCTCACCGAGGGCGCCCAGATGCACGAGGGGGAGATCTCCACCCGCCTCGGCCTGACGGGTTGGCCGGCGGTCGCCGAGGAGGCGATCATCGCCCGGGATGTGCTGCTCGCCGAGCACGTGGGGAGCCGCCTGCACATCTGTCACGTCTCCACGGCCGGTAGCGTCGCGGTGCTGCGGCAGGCCAAGGCCCGTGGCGTTCAGGTCACCGCCGAGGTCACCCCGCACCACCTGTTGTTGACCGACGAGAAGGCGGTCACCTACGACCCGGTCTACAAGGTCAACCCGCCGCTGCGGACCGCCGCCGATGTCGCCGCGCTGCGCGCCGCGCTGGCCGAGGGGGTGGTGGACATCGTCGCCACCGACCACGCCCCGCACGCCGTGGAGGACAAGGAGTGCGAGTGGGCCTACGCCCGGCCGGGCATGCTCGGCCTGGAGACGGCGCTCTCCATCACGTTGGACGTGCTCGGTCCGCGGTGGGACCTCATCGCCGAGCGGATGTCCCGCACCCCCGCCCGGATCGCTGGCCTCACCGAACACGGCCACGACCCGGCGCCGGGCGCACCGGCGAACCTGACCCTGGTGGATCCGGCGGCGCGTCGCGTCATCGAGCCGACCGAGTTGGCCAGCCGCAGCAGCAACACCCCGTACGCCCGCATGACGCTGCCGGGTCGCATCGTGGCGACCTTCCTGCGCGGCGAGGCGACGGTTCTGGACGGAAAGGCAGTGAAGTGATGCGAGTACGGAGTGCGGTGGGGCAGTGCCGCGTGGCCCGGAGTGCGGGGTGCGCGGCGTGAGGCGGCGACCGGCGATTCTCGTCCTGGAGGACGGGCGCACGTTCCACGGCGAGGCGTACGGCAGCGTCGGGGAGACCTTCGGCGAAGCGGTCTTCAACACCGGAATGACCGGCTACCAGGAGACGCTCACCGACCCGTCCTACCACCGGCAGGTGGTGGTGCAGACCGCGCCGCACATCGGCAACACCGGGGTCAACGGCGAGGATGACGAGTCCGGCCGGATCTGGGTCGCCGGGTACGTGGTCCGCGACCCCGCCCGGATCGGCTCGAACTGGCGGTCCACCGGTGGCCTGGAGGACCGGCTGACGGCCGAGGGGGTAGTCGGCATCAGCGGGGTGGACACCCGGGCGCTCACCCGGCACCTGCGGGAGCGGGGCGCGATGCGGGTCGGGGTGTCCAGCGTCGAGACCGATCCGCAGGCGCTGCTGACCCGGGTCCGGCAGGCGCCGCAGATGGTCGGCGCGGACCTCTCCACCGAGGTGACCACTCCGCAGCCGTACGTCGTCGAGGCCGAGGGGGAGCACCGGTTCACCGTCGCCGCCCTGGACCTCGGCATCAAGCGGAACGTGCCCCGGCGGCTCGCGGCGCGGGGTGTCACCACCCATGTCCTGCCGGCTCACTCGGGCATCGACGAACTGCGGGCCACCGGCGCGGATGCGATCTTCCTCTCGCCCGGTCCCGGTGACCCGGCGACGGCCGACGGGCCGGTGGCCCTGGCGCGCGCGGTGCTCGCCAGCGGGGTGCCGCTCTTCGGTATCTGCTTCGGCAGCCAGATCCTTGGTCGGGCGCTGGGTTTTGGCACGTACAAGCTCGGTTACGGCCACCGCGGGATCAACCAGCCGGTGCTCGACCGGGCCACCGGCAAGGTCGAGGTGACCAGCCACAACCACGGCTTCGCCGTCGCGTTCCCCGGCGCCGAGCCGGGGGCCGTCGTGCCGGACCGGGTCATCGAGACCGAGTTCGGTGGGATCGAGGTCTCGCACGTGTGCCTCAACGACAACGTGGTCGAGGGGCTGCGGGCGCGTGACGTGCCCGCCTTCACCGTGCAGTACCACCCGGAGGCGGCGGCCGGTCCGCACGACGCGGACTACCTGTTCGACCGCTTCGCCGAGCTCATCGAGGGGCGCAACCACAGCGGGGGGCGAACGAATGCCTAAGCGGACCGACCTCAAACACGTCCTGGTGATCGGCTCCGGGCCGATCGTAATCGGGCAGGCCTGCGAGTTCGACTACTCCGGCACCCAGGCCTGTCGGGTACTACGCAGCGAGGGGATCCGGGTCAGCCTGGTCAACTCGAACCCAGCGACGATCATGACGGATCCGGAGTTCGCCGACGCCACGTACGTCGAGCCGATTACCCCGGAGTTCGTCGAGCTGGTCATCGCCAAGGAGCGGCCGGACGCGGTCCTGCCCACCCTGGGTGGCCAGACTGCGCTGAACACGGCGGTCGCGCTGCACCAGACCGGGGTACTGGAGAAGTACGGCGTCGAGTTGATCGGTGCGAACATCGACGCGATTCGTCGCGGCGAGGACCGGCAGCTGTTCAAGGACGTCGTCGCCAAGGCGGGTGTCCGGATCGGGATCGAGGACCCCGCGACGCTGGTGCCGCGTTCCCGGGTCTGCCACTCGATGGACGAGGTTCGCGAGACCGTCGCCGAGCTGGGCCTGCCGGCGGTGATCCGGCCGTCGTTCACGATGGGTGGCCTCGGCTCCGGCATGGCTCACACCGATGAGGATCTGGAACGTATCGCCGGTGCCGGCCTGGCCGCCAGCCCGGTGCACGAGGTACTCATCGAGGAGAGCGTGCTCGGCTGGAAGGAGTACGAGCTCGAGCTGATGCGCGACCGGCACGACAACGTCGTGGTGGTCTGCTCGATTGAGAACGTCGACCCGATGGGCGTGCACACCGGCGACAGCGTCACCGTGGCCCCGGCGATGACCCTCACCGACCGGGAGTATCAGCGCCTGCGGGACCTCGGCATCGCGGTGCTGCGCGAGGTGGGGGTGGATACCGGGGGCTGCAACATCCAGTTCGCGGTGAATCCGGTCGACGGCCGGATCGTGGTGATCGAGATGAACCCCCGGGTCTCCCGCTCGTCGGCGCTCGCCTCCAAGGCGACCGGCTTCCCGATCGCGAAGATCGCCGCGAGGCTGGCCATCGGCTACACCCTAGACGAGATCCCCAACGACATCACTCTGAAGACGCCGGCCGCGTTCGAGCCGACGTTGGACTACGTGGTGGTCAAGATTCCGCGCTTCGCGTTCGAGAAGTTTCCCGGCGCCGACCCGGAGCTGACCACCACCATGAAGTCGGTCGGTGAGGCGATGAGCCTGGGCCGCAACTTCACCGAGGCGCTGAACAAGGCGATGCGCTCGATGGAGACGAAGGCGGCCGGCTTCTGGACCGCGCCCGACCCGGCCGGTTGCACCCGGGAGGACACCCTCGCGGCGCTGCGGGTGCCGCACGACGGGCGGCTCTACACGGTGGAACGGGCGCTGCGGCTCGGCGCCTCGATCGCCGAGGTGGCGGCGGCCTCCGGCGGGATGGACCCGTGGTTCCTCGACCAGATCGCCGGTCTCGTTGAACTGCGGGCCGAGATCGTTGACGCCCCGGTGCTCGATGGCGACCTGCTGCGCCGCGCCAAGCGGGCGGGACTCTCCGACCGGCAGCTCGCCTCGTTGCGTCCGGAGCTGGCCGCCGAGGATGGTGTTCGGACGCTGCGGCACCGGTTGGGCGTCCGGCCGGTCTACAAGACCGTGGACACCTGCGCGGCGGAGTTCGAGGCGACAACGCCCTACCACTACTCCACCTACGACGCGGAGACCGAGGTGGTCGGGTCGGACCGGCCGAAGGTGCTGATCCTCGGCTCGGGGCCGAACCGGATCGGGCAGGGAATCGAGTTCGACTACTCCTGCGTGCACGCCGTCATGGCGCTGCGGGACGTCGGATACGAGACGGTCATGGTCAACTGCAACCCGGAGACCGTCTCCACCGACTACGACACCGCGAACCGGCTCTACTTCGAGCCGTTGACCTTCGAGGACGTCCTCGAGGTGTGGCACGCCGAGGACTCCTCCGGTCGGGCAGCCGGTGGCCCCGGCGTGGTCGGGGTGGTCGTACAGCTTGGTGGCCAGACACCGTTGGGGCTGGCGCAGCGGCTCAAGGACGCCGGGGTGCCGGTCGTCGGGACCTCACCGGAGTCGATCCACCTCGCCGAGGAGCGGGGCGCGTTCGGCGCGCTGCTGGCCCGCGCCGGGTTGCGGGCGCCGGCACACGGCACCGCCATCTCGTACGACGAGGCGAAGACGATCGCCGCCGAGATCGGCTACCCGGTGCTGGTCCGGCCCTCGTACGTGCTCGGTGGTCGGGGTATGGAGATCGTCTACGACGACGCCACGCTGCGTGACTACATCGGGCGGGCCACCGACATCTCCCCGGATCATCCGGTGCTGGTGGACCGGTTCCTCGATGACGCCATCGAGATCGACGTGGACGCGCTCTGCGACGCCGCCGGTGAGGTCTACCTCGGGGGCGTGATGGAGCACATCGAGGAGGCCGGTATCCACTCCGGTGACTCCTCCTGCGCGTTGCCGCCGATCACCCTGGCCAGTTCCCACATCGCCGAGGTCCGCCGGTACACCGAGGAGATCGCCCGGGGCGTCGGCGTGCAGGGCCTGCTCAACGTGCAGTACGCCCTCAAGGACGATCAGCTCTGGGTGCTCGAGGCCAACCCGCGTGCGTCCCGGACCGTGCCGTTCGTCTCCAAGGCCACCGCGGTGCCGTTGGCCAAGGCGGCGGCTCGGATCGCGCTCGGTGCCACCATCGCCGAGCTGCGCGTCGAGGGCCTGCTCCCCGCAGACGGCGACGGCGGCACCCTCCCCGCGGATGCGCCGATCGCGGTCAAGGAGGCGGTGCTCCCGTTCAAGCGGTTCCGTACCCCGACGGGGAAGGGTATTGATTCGCTGCTCGGACCGGAGATGAAGTCCACCGGCGAGGTG
Organism: Salinispora fenicalii; assembly: GCF_000514815.1. Classification (GTDB taxonomy): domain Bacteria; phylum Actinomycetota; class Actinomycetes; order Mycobacteriales; family Micromonosporaceae; genus Micromonospora; species Micromonospora fenicalii. Next base: position 50,991 of record NZ_KI911471.1, on the reverse strand, counting down.
ATGGGCATCGACACGTCCTTCGGGTACGCCTTCGCCAAGTCGCAGTCGGCCACGTATGGCTCGTTGCCGACCGGCGGGAAGATCTTCGTGTCGGTCGCCAATCGGGACAAGCGTGGCATGATCTTCCCGATCAAGCGCCTGGCCGACCTGGGCTTCGAGCTGATCGCCACCACGGGCACCGCTGAGGTGCTGCGCCGGCACGGCGTCGCCTGCACGCAGATTCGCAAGCACTACGAGTCGGGGGAGAGCGAGGACGCGGTCTCGCTGATTCGTTCTGGCGAGGTAGCGCTCGTGGTGAACACCCCGCAGGGCTCCGGGGCGAGCGCCCGCTCGGATGGCTACGAGATCCGCAGCGCCGCAGTGACGGCGGACATCCCCTGCATCACGACTGTTCCCGGCGCCGCCGCCGTGGTGATGGCGGTCGAGGCCCGGATCCGTGGCGACATGCGGGTCCGTCCGCTGCAGGCGCTACACGCCTCGCTGCGGAGCGCCCGGTGAGCTTGACCGGGCCGATGTCGCTCACCCGGCCGGGGAGGATGGGGTGATCTTCGAACGGGTGGTACGGCCGCGGCTGTTCCGGCTCGGGGGCGGGGACGCGGAGACGGCGCACGAGTTCACGGTGCGGCGGCTGGCCGGCCTGGCTCGGGTGCCCGCGGCGCTGGCCGTGCTCCGGGCCCGGTACGGCGTTTCGGCTCCCCGAACGGTGTTCGGCCTCCGGTTCCCGAACCCGGTCGGACTGGCCGCCGGGATGGACAAGAACGGGGTGGCGTTGCCGGCCTGGCCGGCGTTGGGCTTCGGCTTCGTCGAGGTGGGTACGGTCACCGCGTACCCGCAGCCGGGTAACCCACGGCCGCGGCTGTTTCGGCTGCCGGACAGCCGCGCGGTGGTGAACCGGATGGGCTTCAACAACGCCGGTGCCGACGCGCTCGCGGCGCGGTTGGCGGCGCTGCCCCGCCCACTCGGGGTGCCGCTGGGCATCTCCCTCGGCAAGTCCAAGGTCACTCCGCTCGAGGAGGCGGTCGAGGACTACCAGGCGTCGTACCAGGCCCTGCGCGAGTACGGCGACTACTTCGCGGTCAACGTCTCCTCGCCGAACACGCCGGGGCTACGTGCGTTGCAGGACCGGGCGCACCTGGACGCGCTGTTGGCCGCTCTGGTGGGCGAGAAGCCGGTACTGGTGAAGATCGCCCCAGACCTTCCGGATTCGGCCATCGCGGAGCTGCTGGAGGTCTGCCTGGCGCGGGGCGCGGCGGGGGTGATCGCCACGAACACCACGCTCTCCCGAGCCGGCCTCGCCCCGGCCGATCAGGCCGGTGGCGCCGAGACGGGTGGGCTCTCCGGCCGTCCGTTGGCGCACCGGGCCCGGGAGGTGGTCTCCTTCGTGCACTCCGAGACCGGCGGCCGGCTGCCGATCATCGGCGTCGGCGGCATTCTCACCCCGGACGACGCCGAGCGCATGTTCGATGCGGGCGCGTCGTTGGTGCAGCTCTACACCGGCTTCATCTACCGGGGGCCGGCCTTGGTCCGGGCTGCCGCGGTGGCGGCCCGGACGTCGTGACACCGTGCCACCGGGCGGGTGGTACCCGTCCGGTGGCTGCGGACCCGCTCGCCGTGTTTCGGCCGGGTCACCGGGACCCGAGGGCCGGTTGACGCGGTGACCGGTTCACGCGGTGACCGGCTAGTGAGGAGGCGACGTCGTTGACCCCGGAGGAGATCAGCGCCGCAGACGCGGCCCACGTGTGGCATCCGTACGCGGCGCTGCCCCCGGTGAACCCGCCGTACGTCGTGCGGAGCGCGGCCGGGGTGCGGCTGCACCTTGCCGATGGGCGGGAGCTGGTTGACGGCATGTCGTCGTGGTGGGCGGCGATCCATGGCTACCGGCACCCGGTGCTGGACGCGGCGGTGACCGATCAGCTCGGCCGGATGAGCCATGTGATGTTCGGTGGGCTCACCCACGAGCCGGCTGTCACCCTGGCGCGTACCCTCGTCGAGCTGGCACCGGAGGGGCTGGAGCATGTCTTCCTGGCCGACTCCGGCTCGGTGAGTGTCGAGGTGGCCGTCAAGATGTGCCTGCAGTTCCAGCGGGCCAGCGGTCGACCGGAACGCCGTCGGCTGGGTACCTGGCGGGGCGGCTACCACGGCGACACGTTTCACCCGATGAGTGTCTGTGACCCGGAGGGGGGCATGCACCACCTCTGGGGGGATCTGCTGCCCCGGCAAATTTTCGCGCCGGTGCCGCCGGCGGGATTCACCGCACCGCCGGATCCGGCGTACGAGGCGGCCCTGGCGGACGCGGTCGCCCGGCACGCCCACGAACTGGCCGCGGTCATCGTCGAGCCGGTGGTCCAGGGGGCCGGCGGGATGCGGTTTCACCACCCGCGCTACCTACAGGTGCTGCGGGAGGTCACCCGGGCCCATGGGGTTTTGCTGATCTTCGACGAGATCGCGACCGGTTTCGGTCGTACCGGGACGATGTTCGCCGCCGAGCACGCCGACGTGACGCCGGATGTGCTCTGTGTGGGCAAGGCACTCACCGGGGGGTACCTCACCCTGGCTGCCGCGCTCTGCACCGCGGAGATTGCCCGTGGGATCTCCGCAGCCGGTGTGCTCGCGCATGGCCCGACCTTCATGGGCAATCCGCTCGCCTGTGCGGTGGCGAATGCCTCTCTCGGCCTGCTGCGGGCCGGAGACTGGCCGGCGCAGGTGGCGCGGATCGAGAGTGGATTGCGGGCCGGTCTGGAGCCGCTACGGGCGGTGCCGGGCGTCGCGGACGTCCGGGTGCTCGGTGCGATCGGCGTGGTGCAGCTCGACCATGAGGTGGACCTGCCGGCGGCGACCGCCGCCGCGGTCGCCGCCGGCGTCTGGCTGCGACCGTTCCGGGACCTGGTGTACACCATGCCTCCGTACGTCACCGGCGACGCCGATCTGGCCCGGATCGTCGCCGGGGTCGCCGCCGCGGCTCAGGCGGGCTGATTCGCCCGCTGGAGGGCGGAGTCGGTGGGGCAGTGGCGGTGTGGAGCCCGCCGGGTGCGGGCGGCATCAGCCGCCCGCCGAGACGATGCGTGCGTGGCGCGCAAGAGGGAGGTCTGCGATGGAGAGCTTCGGTGTCCGGTTGCACCGGGCGGTTGGCGAGCGGGGTCCGCTCTGCGTGGGCATTGACCCGCACCCGGGTCTGCTCGCGCGGTGGGGTCTCGATGACGATGTTCGCGGTGTGGAGCGGTTCGCGGGCACGGTCGTGGAGGCGCTGGGTGACCGGGTCGCGGTGGTCAAACCACAGTCGGCCTTCTTCGAGCGGTTCGGGTCTCGGGGCGTGGCGGTCCTAGAGTCAACTATCCGACAGTTGCGGGCGGCTGGCTCGCTCGTCCTCCTTGACGCCAAGCGTGGCGACATTGGCTCGACGGTCGCCGCGTACGCTTCCGCGTACCTTGACCCATCGAGTCCACTGCATGTCGACGCGGTGACAGTGAGCCCCTATCTCGGGGTTGGCGCGCTCGCCCCGATGTTCGAGCTGGCGGCCGCGGAGGGTGGCGGAGTCTTCGTGCTGGCGCTCACTTCCAATCCCGAGGGCGCTGCGGTGCAGCGGGCTCGCACCGCCGACGGGCGGACCGTCGCGCAGCAGGTGATCGACGAGATTTCCCAGCTCAACACCGGTGCGCAACCACTGGGCAGCATGGGGTTGGTGGTGGGGGCGACCATCGGTGAGACGGGTCACGATCTTGCCGCGGTCAACGGTCCGCTGCTCGCTCCGGGCCTGGGGGCGCAGGGGGCCAGCGCCGCTGATCTACGGGTGGTCTTCGGTTCCAGCCTGCCCGCCGTGCTCCCCACGTACTCCCGTGAGGTGCTGGCTGCGGGGCCCGATCTGACTGCCTTGCGGGGCGCTGCGGACCGGGTGTTGGCTGACTGCCAGGCGGCTTTGACCGGTTCGTGACTGACTGACGGCTCGGTCACTTTCCGCCGATCTTCGCGTGCCCACGTTGCCGAATGCGCCGTTGACCGCTAGTTTTCCCGGCGCTGGGAACCATGGGACTCCCTGGTTCGCAGCGACACCACGTTTCACAGTGCGGCGGTGCATTCGCCCGTCGCGATAGGGACCTGAGGAGAACTGGTGCCGCTCCCGTCACTGACCCCTGAGCAGCGCGCAGCAGCGCTGGAGAAGGCCGCGGAGATCCGCAAGGCCCGTGCTGAGCTGAAGGAGCAGCTCAAGCAGGGCAAGACAACGCTCGGAGCCGTTCTCGAGCGGGCCGAGTCCGACGATGTCGTCGGCAAGCTGAAGGTATCCGCTGTCCTGCAGGCGATGCCGGGAATCGGCAAGATCCGGGCGACTCAGATCATGGAGAAGCTCAAGATCGCCGATAGCCGGCGCCTGCGTGGCCTCGGCGAGCAGCAGCGCAAGGCCCTGCTTGGGGAGTTCGCCGCCAGCTGAGGTTGGCAGCCGTGTAGAAACGAGCAGTGAGCACGGATGGTGAGGCGCGCCCGGTGACCCGGCTCGTCATCCTGACCGGACCTTCGGGTTCCGGTCGGGATGGTGTCGTCGGGTTGGTCCGGGCGCGCTTGCCTACCGTGTGGACGCCGGTGCCGGTGACCACCCGGCCTCGGCGGGATGGCGAGGTGGCCGGGGTCGACCGGGTCTTCCTCGATTCGGTCGAGTTCGACCGGCTGCTGGCCGCCGGTGGTTTGCTGGAATGGAGCCAGATCGGCCGCTACCGGCGCGGCACGCCGGGACAGCCGCTGCGGTCCCGACTGGCCGCCGGGGCGCCGGCTCTGCTGTCCATGGACCTGGCCGGGGCGCTGCGGCTGCGGGCCGTGTTGCCGATGGCCCGGCTGGTTCTGCTGCACCCACCCGGCTACGTGGCCGATCCGGTCACCGAGTCACTTTTTGCACACACCATCGTGCATAGCCGGGCCATGCAGGTCGTGGACGAGCTGGTAGGATTGTTCGGTTCGTCATTCAAAGCTCCGGCGCGACCGCGCGTGCGCGGTTGACCGCCAGCACCGCGAGCGGTGTCACAGACGCAGAGGTCAACACGTGGGATCCATCGCCACCAACCCCGAAGGCATCACCAACCCGCCGATCGACGAGCTCCTCGAGAAGACCACCTCGAAGTACGCGCTGGTCATCTTCGCCGCCAAGCGGGCCCGCCAGGTGAACGCCTACTACAGCCAGCTCGGCGAGGGCCTGCTGGAGTACGTCGGCCCGCTGGTCGAAACGACCCCGCAGGAGAAGCCGCTCTCGATCGCCATGCGGGAGATCAACGCGGGCCTGCTCACCGCTGAGCCCACTGACCAGCCGTAGCGCGTACCCAACGATGTCCCCCCGGATAATCCTCGGGGTCGGTGGCGGGATCGCCGCCTACAAGGCCTGCGAGCTGTTGCGGCTGTTCACCGAGTCCGGCCACCAGGTCCGGGTGGTGCCGACCGCATCGGCGCTCCACTTCGTCGGGGCCGCAACCTGGTCGGCGCTCTCCGGTCAACCGGTCGCCGACGACGTATGGTCCGACGTGCACGAGGTGCCGCACGTGCGGCTGGGACAGCAGGCGGACCTGGTGGTGGTGGCGCCGGCCACCACCGACCTGCTCGCGCGGGCCGCGCATGGGCTCGCTGACGACCTGCTCACCAACACTCTGCTGACGGCCCGTTGCCCGGTTCTCCTGGCGCCGGCGATGCATACCGAGATGTGGGAACATCCGGCGACGGTGGCCAACGTGGCGACGCTGCGCTCCCGTGGGGTGCGGGTCGTGGAGCCGGCGGTTGGCCGGCTCACCGGGACGGACACCGGCAAGGGGCGGCTACCGGAGCCGGCGGAGCTCTTCGCCGTGGCCCGGCGCCTTCTCACTCGCGGCGCCGCCGCCCCGGCGGACCTCACCGGGAAGCACGTGCTGGTCACCGCCGGGGGCACCCGGGAGCCGCTCGACCCGGTCCGGTTCCTCGGTAATCGCTCCTCCGGCAAGCAGGGATACGCGTTCGCCCGCGCCGCCGTGGCGCGGGGAGCCCGGGTCACCGTGGTCTCCGCCAACGTCGCGCTCCCCGATCCGGCCGGCGTGGACCTGGTACGGGTCAGCACCACGGCCGAGCTTCGCGAAGCGACGCTGACGGCTGCCGAGAGCGCGGAGGTGGTGGTGATGGCGGCGGCTCCTGCCGATTTCCGCCCCGCGACGTACGCGACTGGCAAAATCAAGAAGTCGGACGACGGTAGCGCGCCCACCATCGAGCTTGTCGCGAACCCGGACATCGCCGCTGAGCTCGGGAAGCGTCGTCGCCCGGAGCAGGTGCTGGTGGTGTTCGCCGCGGAGACCAGTGACGCCGAGGCCAACGGCCGAGCCAAGCTCAGCCGTAAGCGGGCGGACCTCATTGTCATCAACGAGGTCGGCTCGAACCGGGTTTTTGGCGCCGACACCAACGCGGCGACCGTCATCGGTGCGGACGGGTCGGCCAGCCGGATGCCCGAGCAGTCCAAGGAGGACCTCGCCGACGGTGTCTGGGACCTCATCGTCTCTCGGCTGGCCAGCCGTCCCGGATAGCTGGATCAGTGCGCGATAGGGGGATCCGGTACCGGACGCGAGTGACTAAACTTCCGCCGAACGAGTTTCCCTGACTTAGGAGTGCCGTGACACGCCGCCTCTTCACTTCCGAATCAGTCACCGAAGGCCATCCTGACAAGATTGCTGACCAGATCAGTGATGGGATCCTCGATGCGTTGCTGGCAGAGGACCCGCGTAGCCGGGTTGCAGTGGAGACGCTGATCACAACCGGTCAGGTACATGTTGCGGGCGAGGTAACCACCCAGGCCTACGCCGACATCCCGTCGATCGTGCGTAAGACTATTTTGGACATTGGTTACGACTCGTCGCGAAAGGGCTTCGACGGGGCGTCCTGTGGGGTAAGTGTGTCGATTGGGTCGCAGTCGGCAGATATCGCCCAGGGGGTCGACAACGCATTTGAACTGCGCACCGGCGCATCCGAGCACGTGCTGGATGCGCAGGGCGCTGGCGACCAGGGGATGATGTTCGGGTTCGCCTGCTCGGAGACCCCGGAGTTGATGCCAATGCCGATCGCGTTGGCGCATCGGCTGTCGCGCCGCCTGGCACAGGTGCGGCGGGAAGGCGTGGTGCCGTACCTGCGTCCGGATGGTAAGACGCAGGTGACGGTGGAGTACGAGGGATTGCGGCCGGTGCGGCTGAACACCGTGCTGGTGTCGTCGCAGCACGCGGCCGACGTGTCCCTGGAGTCGCTGCTGACGCCGGACATCCGGGAGCACGTGATCGCACCGGAGGTGGAAAGTCTCGGGCTGGGGCTGGACACCGAGGGCTACCGGCTGCTGGTGAATCCGACGGGCCGGTTCGAGGTGGGTGGCCCGATGGGAGACGCGGGTCTGACCGGCCGGAAGATCATCGTGGACACCTACGGCGGGTACGCGCGGCACGGCGGCGGGGCGTTCTCCGGCAAGGACCCATCCAAGGTGGACCGCTCGGCGGCGTACGCGATGCGGTGGGTGGCCAAGAACGTGGTGGCGGCCGGGCTGGCGGAGCGGTGCGAGGCGCAGGTGGCGTACGCCATCGGCAAGGCGCAGCCGGTGAGCCTGTTCCTGGAGACGTTCGGCACGGAGACGGTGCCGGTGGAGCGGATCGAGAAGGCGGTGACGGAGGTGTTCGACCTTCGGCCGGCGGCGATCATCCGGGACCTGAAGTTGATGCGGCCGATCTACTCGCAGACCGCGGCGTATGGACACTTCGGTCGAGAGCTTCCCGACTTCACCTGGGAGAGCACCGACCGCGCCGCTGACCTCAAGTCGGTAGCGGGCGCCTGAGTAATACCCCGCGTAGCGACCGGCGGCCTGCCAACGGGTCGCCGGTCGCTCGTGTCTGCGTGGATGTTCCCCTGGCCCATCTCGATCGGCCCTTCGACTACCTGGTGCCCGAGGCCCTGGACGCCGATGCCATCCCCGGCACTCGGGTGAAGGTCCGGTTCGCCGGTCAGCTTGTCAATGGCTGGCTGTTGGAGCGGGTGAGCGAATCCGCCCACCCCCGGTTGGCGTACCTGGAGAAGGTCGTCTCCCCGGAGCCGGCCCTCGCGCCGGAGGTCGCCCGCCTGGCCCGCGCCGTCGCCGACCGGTACGCCGGCAGCCTCGCCGACGTGCTTCGCCTCGCTGTTCCGCCCCGGCACGCCCGGGTCGAGAAGGAGCCGCAACCGCCCCCCGCGGCCGGTCCGGCCGCGCCGGATGCGGGAACCGGGCCGATCGACCCGGTTGGTTGGTCGGGCTACCCGACCGGCCCAGCCCTCCTGCGGGCCCTCGCCGATGGTCGTGCCCCCCGCGCGGTCTGGTCTGCCCTGCCGGGGGAGGAGTGGCCCGCCCGCTACGCCGAGGCGGTCGCGGCGACCGTCGCCGGTGGCCGGAGCGCGGTCGTGGTCGTCGCCGACGCCCGGGACCTCGACCGGCTCGACTCGGCGCTGACCGCCGTGCTCGGCCCCGGCCGGCACGTCCAGCTGACCGCCGCGCTCGGTCCGGCCCGCCGCTACCGGGCGTTCCTCGCCGCCCGGCGGGGCCAGGTGCCGGTGGTGATCGGCACCCGGGCCGCCATGTTCGCGCCGGTGCCTCGACTCGGCCTCGTCGCCATCTGGGACGACGGTGACGACCTGCACGCCGAGCCCCGCGCCCCCTACCCGCACGCCCGCGAGGTGTTGCTGACCCGCGCCCAGCTGGCGGGCGCCGCTGCCCTGATCGGCGGTTATGCCCGTACCGCCGAGGCGCAGCTGTTGGTGGAGACCGGGTGGGCCCGGGAGGTCACCGCCGCCCGCGCCACCGTCCGGGCACGGATGCCGGCGATCGCCCCCACCGGCGACGACCCTCAGCTGGCCCGGGACCCAGGTGCGGCTACCGCCCGGCTGCCCAGCCTCGCCTGGACCGTGGCGCGGGATGCCCTCGCCGCCGGTGCGCCGGTCCTCGTCCAGGTGCCCCGGCGCGGCTACCTACCCGCGGTGGCGTGCGCCACCTGTCGGGCTCCGGCGCGCTGCCCGCACTGTGCCGGGCCACTTGCGCTGCCCTCGGCGCGGGGTGCGCCGGTCTGTCGCTGGTGTGCGCGCGTCGCCGCCGCGTACGCCTGCCCGGAGTGCCGGGGACGGCGGCTACGCGCCTCGGTCACCGGCGCCCGACGGACGGCGGAGGAGCTGGGTCGGGCCTTCCCCGGCGTGCCGGTGCGCACCTCCGGGCGGGAGGAGGTCCTCGCGACCGTCCCTGGTGGCGCCGGGTTGGTCATCACCACCCCGGGTGCCGAGCCGGTAGCCGATGGCGGTTATGGGGCGGTGCTGCTGCTGGACTCGTGGGCTCTGCTGACCCGGGCCGATCTGCGGGCGGGGGAGGAGGCGCTGCGGCGTTGGCTCGCTGCCGCCGCCCTGGCCCGTCCCGGGTCGGCGGGCGGCCGGGTGGTGGTGGTTGCCGACGGTGCGCTCGTCCCGGTGCAGGCGCTTCTGCGCTGGGACGCTGGCTGGTTTGCGGCCCGCGAACTCGCCGAACGTCGGGAGCTCGGCTTTCCGCCGGCGGTGCGGATGGCGAGCGTCACCGGGCCGCCGGCCGCCGTCGCCGAGCTACTCGCCGAGTCCCGGCTACCTGCGGAGGCCGAGCTGCTGGGGCCGGTGCCCGCCGACGGCGACCGGGAGCGGATGCTGGTCCGGGTTCCCCGTGCCCGAGCGGCCGCCCTGGCCGCGGCCCTGCACGCGGCGGCGGGGGTACGCGCCGCCCGTAAGGCTGCCGATCCACTCCGACTCCAGGTCGATCCGCTGACCCTCTTCTGACCCGACAACTCAGCAGAGGTTGATGACTACCCTGAGTTACCGAGGTTGGCATGACGTACACGCTGTGTGGGGGTGGGGGCGGATTCGGGTGATAGCATCGCCCCTCATGTCGGGGCGGACAAAGGCTCAGGTCACGGCGTGTCGTTCGATGCGCCCAGCTGGAGCCGGTGTCGGTTCGACGGCGATGGCGACGGAGCGCGCCGGGTGGCGCGGTGCCGACGAGTGTTAACAGCCCGCAATCATAGGTGGACTAGTCGTGACCGTTCCTCAGTCGATTGTCTTCAACGGCGACCTCGGCAGTGGCAAGAGCACCGTCTCCGTGGAGATTGCCGAGCGTCTCGGCATGCGTCGGGTCAGCGTGGGTGATCTCTACCGGCAGATGGCCCAGGAGCGGCAGATGACTGCCCTCCAGCTCAACCTGCACGCCGAGCTGGACCAGGCTGTTGACGGCTATGTTGACCAACTCCAACGGGATATCGCGGCCTCCGGCGAGCGCCTGGTGATGGACTCGCGGCTCGCCTGGCACTTCTTCACCGATGCGCTCAAGGTGCACATGATCACCGAACCCGGGGAGGCTGCCCGGCGAGTGCTGCTGCGTCCGTCCGGCCCGGCTGAGCAGTACACCTCCCTGGAGGAGGCGAAGGCTCGACTCATGGAGCGCAGCGAGAGTGAGCGGAACCGGTTCATCATCCGCTATGGCGTGGACAAGGCCCAGCTGCGCAACTACGACCTGATCTGCGATACCACCCGGGCTGGCGCCGCGGAGGTGATTGAGCAGATCATCGCCGCGTACGAAGGGCGGCTCTGCCCCGAGGTGCTGCGGGAAGCTCCGCCGCTGTTGCTGCTCGACCCGGCCCGGGTGTACCCGACCGAGGACATCGCCGCCCTCCGCGACCGGTGGGACGGATCCGTCGGCGGTGTCGCCGCGGCGGGCGACGAGGCGCTGGAGCCGCTGCGGATCGGCTACACGGGTGAGCACTTCTTTGTGGTGGACGGACATCGGCGACTCAGCGCCGCGCTGCAGGACGGGTGCCGGCTGGTGCCCGCCCGGCTCGTCGCCGAGGTTGACGAGCCCGTCGTCGGTGGGATGAGCGCGATCGACTACTTCGTCGCGCAGGTCCGGCCCAGCATGGTCCACGACTGGTCGGCCGCCCATGGGATCGATCTTCCGTTGCCCAAGCCGGTTCTGTTGGATGGCGGTGCAGTGTTGGCTGGGGAAGCAGGCGCCAGCGCCTGACGGCTATGCCGCCGTCCCCGGCAACCCCAGCGCTGGGGGTTACGGCTCGCCGACTGAGCGTGCATGATGGGCCACCTGACCCTGATATTGGAGGTGGCCAATGGACGCATCCGAGGCAGCCGCACTGCTGATGTCACCGCCGGGCCGGCTGGACCCCTATCCCACGTACGAGCAGCTGCGTGCGCACGGCCCGGTGGTTCCGACGGCGGCCGGCTTCTTCGTGATCACTGGGTACGCCGAGGTCGACACGGTGTTGCGAAATCCCCGGTTTGGGGTGATGGACGGCGAAGTGCGCGACGGCGTCTTCCCGCATTGGCAGGACAGCCCGGCGATGATGTCGATCGCCCAGTCGATGATTCGCGCCAATCCGCCGGACCACAGCCGAATGCGCCGCCTGGCGGCAGGGGCGTTCACCCCGCGACGCGTCGCCGCCCTACGCGAGGTGGTAGCCGCCCAGGCCGACGAACTGGTCGACGAGATGATCCGGGCCGGTAGGGGCGGCGCTCCGGTGGACTTCATGAGCAGCTTCGCCTACCCGCTGCCGGTCACGGTGATCTGCGCCCTGCTAGGGGTGCCGGCGGCCGACTGGGCTCAGTTCCGGCGCTGGGCCAGTGATCTGACCGGTGTCCTGGAGCCGGAGATCACCCCGCAGGAGCTGGCCATCGCCGACGCCGGCGCCAGCGAGCTGCGCGCCTACTTCACCGAGTTGATCGCCCAGCGCCGCCGGGCCCCGGCCGACGACCTGACCACCGCCCTGGTGCAGGCGCACGACACCGACGGTGATCGGCTCTCCGGCGAGGAGCTGCTGGCCAACCTCGTGTTGCTGTTGGTCGCGGGCTTCGAGACCACCACGAACCTGCTCGGCAACGGTCTGGCCGTGCTTCTGACGCACCCTGATTCGGCGACCACCCTGCGGGATCAGCCCGAGCTCGCTCCCGGCTACGTGGACGAGCTGCTGCGGTATGACTCGCCGGTGCAGCTGACCACCCGTACGGTCCGCGAGTCGGTGCCCCTCGCCGGGGTTGAGCTGCCCGCGGGGAGTTGGCTGCTGGTTCTGCTCGGCGCGGCGAACCGCGACCCGGCGCGCTTTACTGATCCGGCCCGATTCGACCCGGGGCGCGCCCAGTCGCCTCCGCTGTCTTTCGGTGCCGGCGCGCACTACTGCCTCGGCGCCGGGCTGGCCCGGCTGGAGGCCCAGGTCGCCTTTCCGCTGTTGCTGCGACGGCTGCCCGAGCTCGCGCTGGCCGGCGAGCCCACCCGTCGGAATCGGCTGACGCTACGCGGCTACGAGACGCTTCCGGTGACCGTCGGTGCCGTAGCCGCTAAGCACCACGGTATGCCGGCCGGAGCCGCGCTGGGCACTCCGTAGACTGGTACGGCACGCCCGCCGCCAAGCCCACGAAGGAGCCAATCCGCGTGACCGTCCAGCCCATCCGCCTCTTCGGCGACCCGGTGCTGCGCACGCCGGCCGACCCGGTGGTCGACTTCGATGTCGAACTGCGCAAGCTCGTCGCTGACCTGATCGACACGATGCGTGAGCAGAGCGGCGCCGGTCTGGCTGCGCCGCAGCTCGGTGTGGGCCTGCGGGTGTTCACCTTCGACGTGGACGACGTGGTCGGTCACTTGGTCAACCCGGTGTTGGAGTTCCCCGACGCCGAGGAGCAGGACGGCCCGGAAGGCTGTCTGTCCCTGCCGGGTCTCTACTTCGACACGAAGCGCCGGCAGAACGTGGTCGCCAAGGGCTTCAACGGGTACGGCGATCCGGTGCAGATCGTCGGGACCGGGTTGATGGCCCGCTGCGTGCAGCACGAGACCGACCACCTGGACGGAGTGCTGTTCATCGACCGGCTCGACCCAGCCGGCCGTAAGGAGGCGATGAAGGAGATCCGCCGGGCTGAGTGGTACGACCCGGCGGCTCCGCCGACGGTGAAGCTCAGCCCGCACGCCGCTGACAACCCATTCGGTCTCGGGCGGTGACCGGTCGATGCGCGTGATCTTTGCCGGTACGCCGGCCGTCGCCGTCCCCACCCTCGCCGCGGTGGCCGCCTCCCGGCATGAACTGGTAGCGGTTCTCACCCGCCCGGATGCTCCGGCGGGCCGGGGCCGTGGCCTGTCCCGCTCCCCGGTGGGCGCCTGGGCCGACGAGCACGGCGTCGAAGTCCTCACCCCGGCCCGGCCGCGGGAGCCGGAGTTTCTCGACCGGCTGCGCACCCTGGCGCCGGACTGCGTGCCGGTCGTCGCCTACGGCGCGCTGGTTCCGCCGGCTGCCCTGGAGATTCCGCGGCATGGCTGGGTCAACCTGCACTTCTCTCTGCTGCCCGCCTGGCGCGGTGCGGCTCCCGTGCAGCACGCTCTGCTGCACGGCGACGAGCTGACCGGTGCCAGTGTCTTCCAGCTCGAGGAAGGTCTGGATACAGGCCCGGTGTACGGCACCGTCACCGACGAGGTCCGGCCCATCGACACCTCGGGGGATTTGCTGGAGCGGCTGGCGCACTCCGGCGCCGAGCTGCTGATCGCCGTGCTGGACGCGATCGAGGAGGGGAGCGCACGGGCGCGGCCGCAACCGAATGACGGGGTGAGTCTGGCGCCGAAGCTCACCGTGGCCGACGCCCGGGTGCGCTGGGAGGACCCCGCCTTCGCGGTGGACCGGCGCGTCCGTGCCTGCTCCCCGGCCCCCGGCCCGTGGACGACCTTCCGCGGTGAGCGGGTCAAGCTCGGCCCGGTCACCCTCGTCGTGGACGGCCCCGAGCTGAAGCCCGGCGAGCTGTTGGTGGAGAAGACCCGGGTGCTTGCCGGCACCGCCACCACCCCCGTTGCGCTCGGTGAAATCCGGGCGGCGGGCAAGAAGGCCATGCCGGCGAGTGACTGGGCGCGCGGCGTCCGGGTGACCGCTGGGGAGGTTCTCGCATGACGGGCCCAGTAGACGGCCGGGACGTCGACCGGTCCGGTGGCTTTCGAGCCGGTCCTTCCGCTGCCGGCCGCGGTCGCTCCGGCGCCGGCACCGAGCGCCGCCCGGAGCGGCGGGGCCGTGGCGGCCAGTGGCCGACGGGTGGCGGGCGCGGTCGCCCCACCGGCCGGAGCGCCGTTGACCTACCCCGGTACGCCGCGTATCAAGCGGTCGCCGCGGTCAACCGGGACGACGCGTACGCCAATCTTGTGCTCCCGGCGATCCTGCGCGACGCGGGTCTGGTCGGCCGGGACGCCGCCTTCGCCACCGAGCTGACGTATGGGACGCTGCGTCGGCTCGGCACCCTCGACGCGATCCTCACCGAGGCCGCTGGGCGGGACGTGGCCCGGATCGACCCGCCGGTTCGGGACGCGTTGCGGCTCGGCGCGTACCAACTGCTCCACACCCGGGTGCCGGTCCACGCTGCCGTCTCGGCAACGGTTGACCTGGTCCGATCGGTCGGGCCGGGGGCGACCGGCTTCGCCAACGCGGTACTCCGTGAGGTCGCCAGCCGGGATGTCGACGCCTGGGTGGCCCGGCTCGCCCCACCGCTGGAGACCGACCCGATCGGGCACCTGGCCGTCGCGTACAGCCATCCGCAGTGGATTGTGCGGGCGTTCGCCGAGGCGCTCGGCGGCGACCTCGGTGAGACCACCCGGTTGCTGATCGAGGACAACGAGCGTCCGCCGGTGCACCTCTGCGCTCGTCCGGGGTTGGCCGATCCGGTGGCCTTGGCCGACGAGGTCGGCGGTGCCCCGGGTGCCTTCTCCCCGTACGCGGTCTACTCGGGTGGGGGCGCTCCCGGCGATCTGCCGGCGCTCACCGAGGGGCGGGCCCACGTCCAGGATGAGGGCTCTCAGCTCGTGGCCGACGCTCTTACGGTGGCGCCGCTGGACGGCCCGGACGGTCGCTGGCTCGACCTGTGCGCCGGGCCGGGCGGCAAGTCTGGCCTGCTGGGTGCTATCGCTGCCCAGCGTGGCGCGCGCCTGACCGCTGTGGAGGTGTCCGAGCACCGTGCTCGTCTTGTTCGGCAGGCCACGCACGACCTGCCGGTGACCGTGCTCAACACGGATGGTCGCACTGTCGGGGCGACGCCGAAGCTCGCGGAGGGGCACTTCGATCGGGCACTGGTTGATGCGCCCTGCACCGGTCTGGGTTCGCTGCGTCGGCGACCCGAGTCGCGCTGGCGTCGGCAGCCGTCGGATCTGCCGGCGTTGACCCGGTTGCAGCGGGAACTGCTCAGCGCGGGGCTGCGGGCGGTCCGCCCGGGTGGCCTGGTGGCATACGTGACGTGTTCGCCGCACGTCGTCGAGACGCATGTGACGGTTACCGAGGCGGCTCGCCGTGCGGGGGTGCCGGTCGACTTCGTTGACGCCCGTCCGCTGTTGCCGACGGGAATGCCGGGGCTCGGCGACGGGCCGACGGTGCAGCTGTGGCCGCACCGGCACGGCACCGACGCCATGTTCCTGGCGGTGCTGCGTCGCGGTTGACCCTGGCGGTGCCTGCGCCGGGGCTGAGCAGGTTCCCTGCCGTTCGGTCGGGTGCGTTCCGTTGAGCCGCCGGGGTGGTCACGCCGCGCATCGCGCGGAATGGCCACCCCGGCTCGGCCAGCCCGGGTCGTCAACTGTCCCGGACGCGGTCCGCACGACAGCGGCCCCGCAAACAGCGGCCCGTACTACAGCGGCAGGCCGGCCTTGCCCGCGTCCTTCATCGACCGGGTCAGGTTCCGGTCGTCGACCCAGAGATAGCACTGTATCCCGCGGTTGCCGGTGAGCCACTCCTCCTCCAGCGGGGTGTAGTAGATGTAGCCGGTGCGGTACTCCACGTCGCTGCGGGGCACCCCGGCGTACTCGGCTATCAGCTTGTAACAGCCCTCGCTGATCTCGTCCTCGTTGCGTTGGAACTTGGCGTAGTCGGTGTCCGGCGCGGTCAACAGGCCGACGAACTCGGCGTGGTGTTTCTCGGTGCACGCCACCGCTGTCATCTCCTCGATCTTGTCGTCGCTCAAGATCGGCTCGAAGCAGGCGTGCCGAAGCGGGGAGTCGCCCTTGAGTGCTCCAACCAGGCTGGCGGTGCGGGACACCGCGCTCGGATTGTCCAGGCTCCTGTGCTCGCGTACGTCGCAGCGGAACCAGCGGGAGCCCCCTTCCCATCCGGCCGGCGACGGCCAGATGATGGAGAGGAGAATCCGTCCGCTGCGCCAGTCGGCGCCCAGTGCCTGGTTCACCTCCTGCTCACAGGTGGCGTAGGCGGTTTGCATTCCGGCCGAGCCGGCCTCCGGTGGCTGGGAGCCCGTCGCGTCGTCCCCCGTCACCGTGCCGACGTGCAGGGTCTCCAGAACGTGCAGCTCGTCGCAGGGAACCGGCGTGTACGAGCTGCGGTAGCCGACCTCGGTTTCGGTGGGATGGCAGGTGCCCGATTCGGGGGTAAAACTCGTCGCGGCGGCGATGGGGGCCCAGTCGTCAACCAGGTCGCCGTCGGTCCCCGGCGGTGTAGTTGCGCATCCGGCGAGCGTCAGCGCCACCAGCGTGACGCCTAGCGTGACTCGTTTCATCCGGCGACCCCCCGGGTGCGGTTGGTAGGTATGGCGTCGAACATGCCACGGTGCGGCAGCTTACGGCACGTGGCAAGCCGGTTCCGGTGGGCCATCGACGTCGGGGCCGTCGCTCGGCCGCCGGCCAGCTCGTCCACGACCTCTGTGGAGCGAATACCTCTGTGGAGCGACGGCGTGCCCGGCGTCCCTCGTCGGTAATGCCCATCGTTTTCCCGATAGCCGTGGAGTGCGCCTGGGTGCCGGGGTGGTGCCGTGCCGTAGCGACGGGCGGCTGCGTTCGTACACTGGCGTACGTGACCGTACCGCTGCCAATCGTCGCGCCGAGTATTCTGGCCGCCGATTTCGCCCGCCTCGCCGACGAGGTCCGTGCCATTGAAGACACCGCTGACTGGGTGCATGTAGATGTCATGGACAACCACTTCGTGCCGAATCTGACGATCGGGCTGCCGGTCGTGCAGAGCCTGCGGGCCGCCACCCGGCTCCCCTTTGACGTGCACCTCATGATCGAGGATCCGCGGCGGTGGGCGCCCGGCTATGCCGACGCCGGGGCATACAACGTGACCTTTCATGCCGAGGCCTGCGACGACCCGGTCGCGTTGGCGAAAGACCTCCGTTCGGCCGGTGCGAAGGCGGGCTTGGCGATTGACCGGGACACTCCGATCGAGCCGTACCTGGACCTGCTGCCCAGCTTCGACACTTTGTTGATCATGACGATCAAGGCGGGGTTCGGTGGGCAGCGGTTCATCCCGAACCTGTTGGACAAGGTGCGTACGGCCCGTCGACACGTGGACGCTGGCCACTTGGAGCTGCGCATTGAGGTCGACGGTGGGATCGCCGTGGATACCATCGCCGAGGCCGCCGAGGCGGGCGCGGACGCCTTCGTCGCGGGCACCGCGGTCTTCGGCGCCGACGACCCGGCCGAGGCCGTACGTCGGCTGCGGTCCCTGGCCCAATGCGCGGCGCCCCGGGCCTGACGTGGAGCCCGACGGGGATCGCCAGGACGTCATTCTTGTCGTTGACGACGACGAGGACATCGCCCGGTTCGTCGAGTTCAACCTGCGGTTGCACGGTTATGAGGTGATCCACGCCGGGGATGGGCAGGAGGCGCTGGAGGTGATTGCGCAGCACCGCCCCGACCTGGCCGTGGTCGATCTGATGATGCCTCGGATGGACGGGTTGGAGCTGACCCGACGGCTCCGTGCCGACCCCATGACGGCCGCCCTGCCGGTGATCATGCTGACGGCCAAGGGGATGACCGTGGACAAGGTGCACGGTCTCAGCGCCGGTGCCGACGACTACCTGGTCAAGCCCTTTGACACTGCCGAGTTGGTGGCCCGGGTCAGCTCAACGCTGCGCCGGAACAAGGAGTTCCGTGAGGTCTCGCCGTTGACCGGGCTACCCGGAAACAGCCGGATCCGCCGCGAGATCGCCGATCGGATTCGGGTCGGATCCGACTATGCGGTCGGCTATATCGACATTGACCGTTTCAAGAGCGTCAATGATGTTTACGGGTTCGTTCGTGGCGACGATTTCATCTACGCGTTGGCCCGCAGCCTGCACCAGGCGGTCGTCTCGGTGGGGCTCCCACCGGCCTTCCTGGGTCATGTCGGCGGCGACGACTTCATCTTCGTCAGCACGCCGGAACAGGTCCGACAGCTGACCTCGCAGGTCTCGGCGGACTTCGAGCAGGCGGCCGACGCGCTGTACGACCCGCCCGACGCCGCCCGCGGCTACGTGGAGCTCAAGGACCGGCGTGGCAACCTACGCCGCGCCGCGCTGGTCACCCTCTCGATCGGCGTCTCGGTCTCGGATGCCGACAAGCGGCTCACGAATCCGCTGGCGGCGATGACGATCGCCTCCGAGATGAAGTCGGTGGCCAAGAGTCAGCCGGGGTCGTACGTGGCGGTGGACCGGCGTCGCGGAGTGTCGGATTCAAGTCATCGTTCTGTGAAGTAGCACGCTGTGGGTAGCCGTTGACCCCCTAGAGCGTGTAAGACTTCGGGTAGTACCCACCACGCGCTGGCGGGACTCGGTGTAATTCCGAACCGGCGGTGATCCACGGCCTAGCCGTGGTAAGCCCGCGACCCGGGAGCGGTTCGTCCGCCCGGTGGACCTGGTGTAAATCCGGGGCCGACGGTTGGACGCGGGCATGCCCGCGTCCAGACAGTCCGGATGGGAGACAGCGCGCGGGACGGACGGGCCCTGCCCGGCCGCCGGTGTCGGCGTGCCGTGCGGTCCTCCCGGGGCGGCTGTGCCGTTCCCGGATCTCCGCCACCGCACGCCCGCGGCCCGATGCCGCTGCTCCTATCGCCGCCCGCGCACCGATCGGCGGGCGGGAGGACAAGGGCATGGCCGGCGTCTCCGTAGATGAGGCGATGCGTCGCGCAGTTGAGCTTGCCGCGCGCGGCCTCGGTACCACCAGCCCCAACCCGGTCGTCGGCTGCGTGCTGCTCGACCCGGACGGCCAGGTCGTCGGTGAGGGTTTCCACGCGTACGCCGGCGGCCCACACGCCGAGATCGTCGCGCTCGCCCACGCGGGGGAGCGGGCGCGGGGTGGCACCGCGGTGGTCACGCTGGAACCCTGCGATCACACCGGCCGTACGGGCCCGTGCAGCACCGCGCTGGTGCAGGCCGGCGTCGCCCGGGTGGTGATCGCCGTACCCGACCCGAACCAGGCCGCGTCCGGTGGCGCCGCCACGCTGCGCGCCGCCGGGGTCCGGGTCGACCTGGGTGTACGCGCCGTTGAGGCGGAGGCGGGCAACATCGCGTGGCTGACCTCAACGCGTCGGGGCTGGCCATACCTCGTCTGGAAGTACGCGGCGACGCTGGACGGGCGCTCCGCCGCGGCCGACGGCACCAGCATGTGGATCACTTCCGAGGCGGCTCGGATGGACGTGCACGCGCTGCGCGGCACGGTGGACGCCGTCCTCGCCGGGGTGGGTACCGTGCTCGCCGACGACCCGCGCCTGACCGTTCGGAACCTGCGCGACGGCAGTCTCGCCATCCGGCAGCCGCTGCGGGTGGTGGTGGACTCGGCAGGCCAGACCCCGGCCGGAGCGCAGGTCCGCGACGACGCCGCGCCCACCTGGATCGCCACCGCCGAGGAGGTAGGTACCGATTCGGCGGGCCGGGTTGATCTGCCGGCGCTGCTCGCCGCGCTGCACCAGCGCGGGGTGCGCGCCGCCCTGCTGGAGGGGGGGCCGCGGCTGGCCGGCTCGTTCCTCGCCGCCGGGTTGGTCGACAAGATCATCGGCTACGTCGCGCCCCGGCTGCTCGGCGCCGGCCCCACCGCGTTGGCGGACGCGGGGGTGACCACGATCACCGATGCCATCGACTGCGAGGTCGTGGACGTTACCCAGGTCGGTCCCGACCTGCGGATCACCGCACTGCCCCGGAAGAGGGAGGGCTGACATGTTCACCGGCATCGTCGAGGAACTCGGTGAGGTCATCCACATCGCCGAGACCGCGGAGGATTCCGCGATGGTCACCATCAACGGCCCGCTGGTTGTCGCCGACGCCCGGCCCGGTGACTCCATCGCGGTCAACGGAGTCTGCCTGACCGTGGTGGAACTCGCCGGTGGGGCCTTCACCGCCGACGTGATGGGCGAGACACTGCGCCGCTCCGCGCTTGGCGTGCTGCGCCCCGGTGATCCGGTGAACCTGGAGCGGGCCGCCACCCTCGGCAGCCGCCTCGGCGGCCACCTGGTTCAGGGGCACGTCGACGGTGTCGGCGAGTTGCTGGCCCGGGAACCGGCCGCGCGGTGGGAGACGGTCCGTTTCCGCCTGCCCACCGACCTGAATCGGTATGTGGTGACGAAGGGGTCCATCACCGTCGACGGGGTGTCCCTGACCGTGGCCAACATCGGGCCCGACTGGTTCGAGGTGGGCCTGATCCCCACCACCCTGCGGCTGACGACGCTGGGCTCCCGGAGCGTCGGTGACGTGGTCAACTTCGAGGTTGACGTCCTGGCCAAATATGTCGAGCGGCTGCTCGGCGGGGGCAGCTCGGCCGGGCCGGATGACCTGCCCGCTGCTGTTGGCCTGCCCGGTGCCGCGCCGGTGGGTGGGCCGGCGTGATGGGGCCGCTCGGCTGGCTGCTCGACGCGCAGGTGAGCCTCGCCGGTTCACCGGTGCTGGTCCGCGAGATCGTCGGCAACGGCTTCGGCCTGGCCGCCGCGATGTTCGGCCTCCGCCGGGTGGTCTGGGCCTGGCCGGTCGGCATGATCGGCAACGTGCTGCTGTTCACCGTCTTCCTCGGCGGAGCGTTCGCCACCCCACAGGCACATGACCTCTACGGCCAGGCCGGTCGGCAGGTCTTCTTCTTCGGGCTCGGGCTCTACGGCTGGTGGCGCTGGTCGCGCAACCGTCGCCGGGGCGGCGACGGCGCTGCCGCGGTGGAGCCCCGCTGGGCTACCGGGCGGGAGCGGCTCGGACTGCTGGCGGCCGCCGTCGCCGGGACCGCGGTCAGCTACCCGATCCTCGCCGCCCTGGGTTCGTGGGGGCCGCTGCCGGATGCCTGGATCCTGACCGGCAGCCTGCTCGCCACATACGGCATGGCCCGTGGGTATGTGGACTTCTGGCTGATCTGGATCGCCGTTGACGTGGTCGGGTTGCCACTGTTGCTGCGCGGCGGCTTCTACCCTTCTGCGGCTATGTACCTCGTCTACGGCGCCTTCTGTGTCTGGGGGCTGGCCGCCTGGTGGCGGACGTCGCGTGCGGCTCGTACCGACCTCGCACCGATCCCATCGAGTTATGCGGAGGTTGCGGCGTGACCACCTTTGCCAGGATCGAACGAGCGATTGCGGAGATCAACGCCGGCCGGCCCGTCGTCGTGGTCGACGACGCCAACCGGGAGAACGAGGGCGACCTGATCTTCGCTGCCGAGCTGGCCACGCCCGAGCTGGTCGCCTTCATGGTCCGCTACACCTCCGGCTACATCTGTACGGCGTTGACCGAGGGCGAGTGTGACCGGCTGGACCTGCCGCCGATGCACCACACCAACCAGGACCGGCGCGGTACCGCCTACGCGGTGACGGTGGACGCCCGGGAGGGCGTGAGCACCGGCATCTCCGCCGCCGACCGGGCGCATACGATCCGGCTGCTCGCCGACCCCAGTACCCGGCCGGAGGATCTGGCCCGGCCCGGTCACGTGGTCCCGCTGCGGGCCCGCGAGGGAGGGGTGCTGCGCCGGCCCGGTCACACCGAGGCCACCATCGACCTCACCCGGCTGGCCGGGCTGCGCCCCGTGGGTGTCCTCTGCGAGCTGGTCAACGACGACGGCACCATGATGCGGGGCCCGGACCTGGAGCGGTTCTGCGCCGAGCATTCGCTGCTCCTGGTCACCATCGCAGACCTGATCGCGTATCGACGGCGGACGGAGAAGCAGGTCGAGCTGGTCGCCGAGGCGCGGCTCCCCACCCAGCATGGGGTCTTCCGGGCACTGGGGTACTGCGGCGACTATGACTCGGCCGAGCACGTCGCGTTGGTGATGGGTGATCTTGGCGATGGTCGGGATGTGCTGGTACGGGTGCACTCCGAATGCCTCACCGGTGACGTCTTCGGCTCGTTGCGTTGCGACTGTGGCCCGCAACTGGACGCCGCCCTGGAGCGGGTCGCTCAGGAAGGACGCGGAGTCGTGCTCTACCTCCGCGGCCATGAGGGGCGCGGCATCGGGCTGCTGCACAAGCTCCAGGCGTACCAATTGCAGGACCTGGGCCGGGACACCGTCGACGCGAACCTGGAGCTTGGCCTGCCGGCGGACGCGCGGGACTACGGCACCGGCGCGCAGATCCTCTACGACCTGGGGGTGCGGTCGATGCGGCTATTGACCAACAATCCCGCTAAGCGGGCCGGGCTGGAGGGGTACGGCCTGACCGTCATCGGCCGCCTGGACCTGCCGGTTCGACCGCATCCGGAGAACATGGACTACCTGCGAACCAAGCGGGACCGGATGGGGCATCTGCTGGAGTTTGACGAGGTTGTCGAGACGCCGACGGGCCGTACCGTCGTCGGTGATGGGATTGGAGCATAGGGATGGCGGGTTTCGGGGAACCGGGCATCGATATGGTTGAGGCTGCGGGTCTGACCGTCGGGGTGGTCGCTGCCCGCTGGCATGGCGAGCTCACCGACCACATGCTCGACCGGGCAGTCGCCGCCGCTGAGGCGTGCGGGGCCGTCGCCACGGTGGCCCGGGTGGCCGGCTCGGTGGAGCTACCCGTGGTGGCGCAGGCGCTCGCCCGGCGCTGCGACACGGTGGTGGCGCTCGGGGTGGTGGTCCGCGGAGCCACCGCTCACTTCGACTACGTCTGCCGGTCGGTCACCGATGGGCTTACCCGGATCGCCCTGGACGAGGGGAAACCGGTCGGGCACGGCGTGCTGACCGTGGAGACGATCGAGCAGGCCCGGGACCGGGCGGGGCTGCCCGGCTCGGCGGAGGACAAGGGATGGGCGGCGACCGTCGCGGTCCTCGACGCGGCGCTCGCGCTTCGGGACCTGGCGCGGGCCACCTCGCGGGTGGGCTTCGGCGCCTGAGGTTTTCCCAGCATTGTGGGACACTCCGCACCCGGTGGAGCCGCGGTGGCCGGCCGGTTGCGAGAATCGACCTGTGAAGACGTTCGAGGAGTTGTTTGCCGAGCTGCAGGCCAAGGCCGCTGCCGGCACCCCCGGCTCGGGCACCGTCGAGGCCCTGAACAAGGGGGTGCACTTCGTCGGCAAGAAGGTCGTCGAGGAGGCGGCCGAGTCCTGGATGGCGGCCGAGCATGAGGGGCCCGAGCGGACCGCCGAGGAGATCTCCCAGCTGCTTTACCAGGTGCAGGTGCTGATGCTCGCCACTGGTCTCGACCTTGAGGACGTCTACCGACATCTGTGAGTCTTCCGCGCCGACCCTTCCGTTCTTCCGACAAGGAGCAGTCCGTCATGCTGCGAGTCGCGGTACCCAACAAGGGAACCTTGGCCGAGAAGGCCGCTCAGATGTTGCGCGAGGCGGGCTACCGCCAGCGAACCGACCCGAAGGACTTGGTCTGCCGGGACGATCCGAACGATATTGAGTTTTTCTATCTGCGCCCGAAGGACATCGCTACCTACGTCGGCTCCGGAGACCTGGACGTCGGAATAACCGGCCGGGACCTCCTAGTCGACTCCGGTGCGCCCGCCACCGAGGTGGTCGACCTGGCCTTCGGTCAGGCCACCTTCCGGTTCGCCGCTCGACCCGAAGACATCGGTTCGGTGCAGGACTTGGATGGGCGTCGGGTCGCTACCGCCTACCCCGGCCTGGTGGATCGGCACCTCGCCGAGCTGGGCGTCAAGGCCGACGTCATTCGCCTGGACGGCGCGGTGGAGAATGCCATCCGGCTGGGCCTCGCTGACGTGGTCGCCGATGTGGTGGAGACCGGTGCCACGCTGCGTCAGGCCGGCCTGGTGGTCTTCGGTGAGCCGTTGCTGCGCTCGTCCGCCATCCTGGTCTGTCGCTCCGCCGCTCCGCCCCACCCGCAGTGTGATCTGCTGCTTCGTCGGCTGCACAGCGTGCTCGTCGCCCGGCGTTACGTGATGCTGACGTACGACGTCCCGGCCGACCTGTTGGCTCGCGCGAGTTCGTTGACTCCGGGCATTGAGTCGCCAACCGTCTCCCGGCTGCACCGGGAGGGCTGGGTAGCGGTGCAGGCGATGGTGCTCCGCGACGATGTGCACCGGATTATGGATGAGTTGTACCAGGTCGGTGCCCGCGCGATCCTGGTTACCAGCATTCAGGCCTGTCGCCTCTGATCCGGGCCGGGGTGCGGAGTCGGGACTTCCTTCCCGGCCGGACCGTCGCCACGCCCGGCTGTGTGTGCCGGGCGTGGGTCGCCCGGGCGTGGGTGGCAGACTGGTGCGGTGAGCGAAACCGAAGCGTTCCGTATCCGGCCCCGGCGCATCCGGCTTGTCTGCTGGGCCTCGGCGATTGCCCTGGTGCTGCTGTTCACGGTGCTGGCGACGTCGCTGCACGGGGCGACCGGCAGCGGCTATGGCTCGTTTCAGCGAGGCGACCAGCTCGGCATGGTCGGCCTCGGCGTGCTCGGTGCACTTGCCTTCCTGCTCTTCACCCGACCGCGAGTGGAGGCCGACGCGCAGCGGATCCGGGTGCAGAATGTGATCGGCTCGTACGAGCTGCCCTGGGAGCTCGTCCGTGGCGTCCGGTTCGACCGCGGGGCGCCCTGGGCCAGTCTCGAGCTGCACGATGACGACCTGGTGCCGATGCTTGCCCTCCAGGCTGCCGACAAGGAGCTGGCCGTGGACGCGGTCCGCAGGCTGCGCCAGCTGCATCAGTCCCGGCTGGCTGAGGGTGCCGCCGGCCACTGAACCGGCAGACCACGGCGGGCCGGACGCCCGATTTGGGATGGACCGGCGCGGGGTGTAGGGTGTCCGTGACGACCAGGCCAGCTGCGGCTTTGCAGGTGGCCATGAAAGCGGAGCGCCTGCTCCCACCTGAGTCGCCGCGGGGCGGCCAGGTCCGGTCCCCGATTCCGAGCACGCCTCGGTCTCGGATGCGCGACTATATGGTCGTGCCGACCGGTCGAGCGGGCCCTGGCAGTTGCCGGGGCCTTCTGCTTTCCGGATCGGTTCCCACCCGGGAGCCGCCGGGTCGGCAAATGCAGAAGACTCGACTCGAGGAGGCCCCATCAGCGTCGAACCACGCGTGAACGAGCAGATCCGGGCACGTGAGGTCCGACTGGTCGGTCCCGAGGGTGAGCAGGTGGGCATCGTCCCGCTGGAGCGCGCCCTTCAGCTGGCCGCGGACGTCGACCTGGACCTGGTCGAGGTTGCGCCTATGGCGCGCCCGCCGGTGTGCAAGCTCATGGACTTCGGCAAGTTCAAGTATGAGAGCGCACTGAAGGCGCGCGAAGCGCGGCGTAATCAGCAGCAGACCGTCATCAAGGAAATGAAGCTTCGGCCGAAGATTGATCCGCATGACTACGAGACCAAAAAGGGTCACGTGGTGCGGTTCCTCAAGGCCGGCGACAAGGTCAAGGTGACGATCATGTTCCGGGGTCGCGAGCAGAGCCGCCCGGAGCTGGGCTACCGGCTCCTGCGTCGGCTTGAGTCCGAGATCTCGGAGCTGGGGTACGTCGAGGCCGCGCCGAAGCAGGACGGTCGAAACATGATCATGGTGCTCGCACCGCACCGCGCCACCAAGGCTGCCGCTACAGCGGCCCGCGGCGGCGCGCTGCCGCGGGGCGAGCGGGAGGCCGGTGCCGCCGCGGCAGCACCGCCGGCCGAGGCGGCCGGACCCGCCGGAAATGCCGGCGAGTAGCAGGGGAGAAGACGTTCCACATGCCGAAGATGAAGAGCCACACCGGGATGGGCAAGCGCGTCCGGGTGACCGGCAAAGGCAAGATCGTGAAGCAGCAGGCCGGCCTGCGCCACCTCTTGGAGGGGAAGTCCTCCACCCGTACCCGCCGGCTGACCGGGCGGGTCGAGGTGGCCAAGTCGGATGTCAAGCGCATCAAGAAGCTGCTCGGCCGCTGACGCGCGCCACCCTGAACCAACGAAGGAGCTGAGATGGCACGCGTCAAGCGGGCTGTGAACGCCCAGAAGAAGCGCCGTACCCTGCTGGCGACCGCGAGTGGCTACCGCGGTCAGCGCTCCCGGCTGTACCGCAAGGCCAAGGAGCAGGTGCTGCACTCGATGCAGTACTCCTACCGGGACCGTCGCGACCGCAAGGGCGACTTCCGGCAGCTGTGGATCCAGCGGATCAACGCGGGTGCCCGCGCCAACGGGCTCACCTACAACCGCCTGATCCAGGGCCTCAAGTTGGCCGGCATCGAGGTCGACCGGAAGATCCTGGCCGACCTGGCCGTCAACGACGCCGCCGCCTTCGCGGCGATCGTCGAGAAGGCCCGTGCGGCCGTCGCGGAGCAGGGCACCGGCGGCGCCGGGGCCCAGGCCGCCTGATCCACCCACGGCAGCGCGAGGCGTCTCCCATGCAGTCACGACCGCACGGGGGGCGCCTCGACGCCGTCTCCGGCCCACTCACCCCCCGTACCCCACGGATCGTGGCGGCCCGTCGACTGCACCGCCGTCGCGACCGCGAGACCACCGGTAGGTTCCTGGCCGAGGGCCCGCAGGCGGTCCGCGAGGCCCTGGCTCGCCCGGGCACGGTCCTGGAACTCTTCGGTACGTCGGCCGCTCTGGACCGGTACCGGGATCTGGCCGCCCAGGCGGCCGTCGCTGACCTACCCGTCTCCGAGGTAACCGACGCGGCACTCGCCGGGCTCGCCGAGACCGTCGCTCCCCAGGGCCTGATCGCCGTCTGTCAACACCTCGACCTGCCGCTGGCCACCGCACTCTCGCGCGCGCCGCGGCTGGTCACCGTCCTCGCCGACATCCGTGATCCGGGCAACGCCGGCACGGTCCTGCGTACCGCCGACGCGGCGGGAGCCCAGACGGTGGTCTTCGCCGGTACGGCCGTCGACCCCTACAACGGCAAAGTGGTGCGGGCGTCGGCGGGCAGTCTGTTCCACGTGGACGTGGTGCGGGCGCCAGATCCGCTGCAGGTGCTCGCCGACCTGCGGGCCGCCGGGCTCGCCGTGTTGGCCACCACCGGATACGGCGCGGATGATCTGGACGACCTGATTGATGCCGGCCGGTTGGCCGCCCCCACCGCTTGGGTCTTCGGCTCCGAGGCGCACGGCTTGCCCGCCGAGCTGACCGAGGCCGCCGCGGCCCGGGTCCGGGTACCGCTGCATGGGCGGGCGGAGAGCCTTAACCTGGCTGCCGCGGCGGCGGTCTGCCTGTACGCTTCAGCGAGAGCGCAGCGCCGGCCGTCGTCCCCGCGCCCGCTCGAGGCCACAACCGCGATCAAGACAGCAGCAAAGGAGAGCGGCCGCCCGTGAACGCGCAACGGCGTTCGTTTAGCCAGCCCGCCGGTGCCGGCGGGCGGCGGGCCTGACCCGCTCTCCGTACGACTCCCACCGGCGGGCTGCGGCACAGCCGCGCGTCCGTAGACTCGCTTCGCCGCCTGACAAGGCCGGCGCCGCCGTGAGGGAGTGCCTGTACGCCATGTCCTATCGCAACGACCCGTACGACCCGAAGCAGGTCGCCCTGCTCGACCCGGCCGCACTGGCCGAGGCTGTCGCCACCGCCGAGGCGGCGTTCGCCGCCGCCGCCAATCCGGATGAGCTGACCGCGCTGCGCCCGGCCCACCTCGGGGATCGGGCCCCGGCGTCGCTGGCCCGACGTGAGATCGGCGCGTTGCCGCCGGCCGCCAAGGCCGACGCCGGCAAGCGGGTCAACGGGGCCCGCCGGTCGATCGAGAGCGCCTACGCCGCGCGCGCGCAGGTACTGGAGCGGGAGCAGGCCGAGCGGATGCTGGTCGAGGAGCGGGTGGATGTCACCCTGCCATCCGACCGGCGTCCGGCCGGGGCCCGCCATCCGGTCAGCACGTTGATGGAGCAGATCACCGACTTCTTCGTCGGAATGGGCTATGAGGTGGCCGAGGGGCCCGAGGTCGAGTTGGAGTGGACCAACTTCGACGCGCTCAACATCCTGCCGGACCACCCGGCGCGGGGGTTGATGGACACCTTCCACGTCGCGCCGGAGCACTCCGGCATGGTGCTGCGGACCCACACCTCGCCGGTGCAGGCGCGGACGATGCTGACCCGCACGCCGCCGATTTACGTGATCTGCCCGGGCCGGGTCTACCGGACCGACGAGTTGGACGCCACTCACGCGCCGGTCTTCCACCAGGTCGAGGGCCTGGTGGTGGACCGTGGCATCACGATGGCGCACCTGCGCGGCACGCTGGATCACTTTGCTCGGGCGATGTTCGGGCCCGAGGCGCGAACCCGCTTCCGGCCGCACTACTTCCCGTTCACCGAGCCGTCGGCGGAGTTCGACGTCTGGTTCCCGGAGCACCGCAAGGGTGCGCAGTGGGTCGAGTGGGGTGGCTGCGGCATGGTGAACCCGCGGGTGCTGCGGGCCTGCGGCATCGACCCGGAGGTCTACTCCGGATTCGCCTTCGGCATGGGCATCGACCGTACGGTCATGTTCCGGCACGGCGTCGGCGACATGCGGGACCTGGTGGAGGGGGACGTCCGGTTCGCTCGGGCGTTCGGGTACGGCGCGTAGGCGCGGGCACGAGTTACGGAGACGGTGATCTGAGTCATGCGAGTTTCTGTCAGTTGGCTGCGTGAGTACGTTGACCTGCCGGCGCACCTGACCCCGGCCGACCTTGAGCAGTCCTTGGTCGGCCTCGGTCTTGAGGTGGAGTCCGTCGTGGACCTGGCCGGTACGGTCACCGGGCCGCTGGTCGTTGGCGAGGTGCGGGAGATTGAGGAGCTGACCGGCTTCAAGAAGCCGATTCGCTTTTGTCGAGTGGACGTGGGTGACGCCAACGGCACCGGTGAGTTGCAGGAGATCGTTTGCGGCGCGCGTAACTTCGCGGTCGGCGACCGGGTGGTGGTGATCCTTCCCGGCGGGGTGTTGCCCGGTGACTTCGCTATCGGGGCACGCCGGACGTACGGGCGTAACTCCAAGGGCATGATCTGTTCGGCGAAGGAGTTGGGCCTGGGCGAGGACCACGCCGGCATCATTGTGCTGCCCGGTTCCAGCCCCGCCAAGCCGGGCGATGACGCCCGCCCTGTGGTTGGCCTCGATGATGTGGTGGTCGAGGTGGAGCTGACCCCGGACCGGGGTTACCAGATGTCGGTGCGGGGGATCGCCCGGGAGCTGTCGCACGCGTTCGGGGTGCCGTTTCGGGACCCGGGCCTCGCGTCCGCCCCGGCCGGCACCGAGGCTCCGGCGTACCCGGTGGAGGTGCGGGATCCGGTCGGCTGTGACCGGTTCGCGGCGCGGATGGTCCGCGGTGTTAACCCGGCCGCGCCGTCGCCGGCCTGGATGGTCCAACGGCTCACCACCGCCGGTATCCGCAGCCTTTCGCTGCCGGTCGACATCACCAACTATGTGATGCTCGAGCTGGGTCAGCCGATGCACGCCTTCGACGCCGACCGGATCACCGGCTCGCTGGTGGTCCGCCGGGCGGTGGCGGGGGAGCAGTTGACCACCCTGGACGGGGTGGCGCGCACGCTGGTCGCCGAGGACATGGTGATCTGTGATGCCGGGCTGCCGAATCCGAACCCGGCTGCCGGCGCGGACGCCGGTGTCCCGATCTCGCTCGCCGCTGTGATGGGTGGGGAGAGCAGCGAGGTGGTCGCGGAGACCAGCGATGTGTTGTTCGAGGCTGCCCACTGGGATCCGGTGATGGTGGGGCGCACGGCCCGCCGGCACCGGCTGTTCAGCGCGGCGGCCAAGCGGTGGGAGCGGGGCGTTGACCCGGCCCTGCCGTTGGTCGCCATCGACCGGGCGGTTCGGCTGCTGGTGGAGCATGGCGGCGGCGCGGCCGGTGCGGAGATCCTTGATATCGATCATGTGTCGTCGCCGACTCCGGTGGTCCTGCCGGCGGACCTGCCAGCTCGACGGGTCGGGGTGGCCTATTCGCCGGACCGGGTGGCTGCCCTGCTCACCGAGGTCGGCTGCACGGTCGTGACCGGGCCGGATCGCCTCGCCGCGGATCCGGGTGAGGTGGGTGTCGCCGCTGGTGGCGCGGTGTCGTTCCTGGTTACCCCGCCGACCTGGCGACCTGACCTGACCGACCCGGCCGACCTGGTCGAGGAGGTGGTCCGCCTCGACGGCTACGACCGGGTGCCGGCGGTGCTGCCGGTGGCTCCCGCCGGCCGCGGCCTGACCTGGCAGCAGCGGCGTCAGCGGGCGGTGGCCAGGATGCTCGCCGACCGGGGGTACGTGGAGGTGCTCTCCGCGCCGTTTGTGGCAGTCGAGTTGGCCGACCAGCTGGGCCTGCCGGCCGATGATGTTCGGCGGCGGGCGGTGCGGCTGGCCAACCCGCTCTCGGAGGAGGAGCCGGCGCTGCGGACGACGCTGCTCGGCCCGCTGCTCGGGGTGCTCCGCCGGAACCTGGGCCGAGGCCAGCGGGACCTCGCGCTGTACGAGATCGGTACGGTCTTCCACCCGCGGGCGGAGGTCGGCACTCCGCCGGCGATGGGGGTGGAGCACCGGCCGTCGGACGCGGAGTTCGCCGCCGCCGATGCGGTGTTGCCGGAGCAGCCGCGACACGTCGCCGTGGTGCTCGCCGGTGAGGTCGAGCCGGGTGGCTGGTGGGGTGAGGGGCGTCCGGCTGGCTGGGCGGATGCGGTCGAGGCGGCTCGGACGGTGCTCGCCGCCGCCGGTATTCCCGCGGACCGGGTGGCTGTACGGGCCGTGGAGCACGCCCCCTGGCACCCCGGGCGCTGTGCGCAGGTGGTGGTGGATGACGTGGCTGTCGGGTACGCGGGGGAGCTGCATCCGGCGGTGATCGCCGAGCTGGAACTGCCCCGCCGTACCGCCGCGATGGAGCTGGATCTGGACGCGGTCCCGGCGGCCCCGGTGCGGCAGGCTCCGGTGCTCTCGTCCTTCCCGCCCGCCCTGATCGACGTGGCGCTGGTGGTCGATGTCGACGTGCCGGTGGCCGAGGTGCAGGGGGCGCTGGTGGCGGGGGCCGGTGCGTTGTTGGAGTCGGTTCGGCTCTTCGACGTGTACGCCGGTGAGCAGCTTGGCGCGGGTCGTCGGTCGTTGGCGTACAAGCTGACTTTCCGGGCGCCGGACCGGACGTTGACGGTGGAGGAGGCGGTCGCGGCGCGGGACGCGGCGGTTGCCTGTGTCGCGGAGCGCTTCGGCGCCACTCTGCGCGGCGTGTGAGGGCAGACCTCTCCGTTTCCGCCTTGTGGTAGGGCCCGTGTCGCGATTCGCGACACGGGCCCTTTCCGTGGGTGGCGGCCGGTGACCCAGAACACGACCTCATCGCCATGCAATGCTTTGTATGATCATGCAGACGCTGCTAGCCTTCCTGCATTGTTATACGGAGGTAGGTATGGGGATCCGAGTTGCGGTCGCTGGGGCGAGCGGATACGCCGGGGGTGAACTGCTGCGCCTGATCACCGGGCACCCGGAGTTTGACCTGGTCGCTGCCACCGCGCACAGCCAGGCCGGGCACCGGCTGGACACCGTGCACCCGCAGCTGACCGGGCTGGATCTGGTGCTGGCCAAGACCGACCCGGCGGCCCTGGCCGATGCCGACCTGGTCTTCCTGGCGCTGCCGCACGGTGAGTCGGCAGCGCTGGCCGCGCAGTTGCCGCCAGAGGTGCGCGTGGTTGACCTCGGCGCCGATCACCGGCTGGCCGACCCGTACGCCTGGGCCAACTACTACGGGGGCACCCACGCCGGGCAGTGGACCTACGGTCTGCCCGAGCTGCCGGGTCAGCGTGAGCGGATCGCCGCCGCGACCCGGGTGGCCAACCCCGGCTGCTACGCCAGCGCCATCATCCTGGCGCTCGCCCCGCTGATCGCCGCCGGTGCGGCCCAGCCCGCCGACGTGGTGGTGGTGGCCGCCTCCGGGACCTCGGGCGCCGGTCGCGGCGCCAAGGCACACCTGCTCGCCAGCGAGGTCATGGGTGACCTGTCGCCGTACCGGGTCGGCGCGCACCAGCACGTTCCGGAGATCAAGCAGGCGACCGGGGCGACCAGCCTGTCGCTCACCCCGGTGCTGGCGCCGATGCCGCGGGGGATCCTCGCGACCGTCACCGCCGTGCCCGTACGCGAGGTCGACCCGCAGGCGGTGCTCGCCGAGGCGTACGCGGACGCGCCCTTCGTGCATGTGCTGCCCGAGGGGCGGTGGCCACACACCGCCGCGACCCTCGGCTCCAACTCTTGCCAGCTGCAGGCGACCGTTGACGTTGACGCCGGGCGGTTGATCGTGGTCAGCGGCCTGGACAACCTCGGTCGGGGCGCGGCCGGCCAGGCGGTGCAGAACGCCAACATCATGTTCGGCCTGCCGGCGGCCACCGGCCTCTCCATCTGGGGAGTCGCCCCGTGAGCGTCACGGCTCCCCGTGGATTCCGGGCGGCCGGGGTGTCCGCCGGGCTCAAGGAGAGCGGGGCGGCCGACGTCGCCCTGGTCGTCAACGACGGCCCGCACGCCACGGCGGCCGGTGTCTTCACCGCCAACCGGGTGAAGGCCGCGCCGGTGCTCTGGACCCAGCAGGTCGTTCGGGGCGGTCTGGTTCGCGCCGCGATCCTCAACTCGGGCGGCGCCAACGCCTGTACCGGCCCCGGTGGCTTCCAGGACACCCACGCCACCGCGGAGCACACCGCGGCGGTACTGACCGCCGTCGCCCCCGGGTTGAGCCTCGGCGCGGGTGAGGTGGCCGTCTGCTCCACCGGTCTGATCGGCGAGCGGCTGCCCATGGACCGGCTCCTGCCCGGCGTGGGCACGGCGGTCGAGGCGTTACGCCAGGACGGCGGACCGGCCGCCGCCGAGGCCATCATGACCACCGACTCCCGGCCGAAGAACGCGGTCGGGCACGGTGCCGGTTTCACCGTGGGTGGGATGGCCAAGGGCGCGGGCATGCTCGCGCCGGCGATGGCCACGATGCTCAGCGTGCTCACCACCGACGCGGTCGCCGCACCGGAGACCCTGGACGCGGCGCTGCGGGCCGCCTGCCGGGTCACCTTCGACCGGGTTGACTCGGACGGGTGCATGTCCACCAACGACACGGTGCTGCTGCTGGCCAGCGGTGCGAGCGGCGTCGAGCCCACCGAGGCCGAGTTGACCGCCGTGGTCACCGCCGTCGCCCACGACCTCGCGCAGCAGCTCGTCGCCGACGCTGAGGGCGCCACCAAGCAGATCACGATCGACGTGGTCGGCGCGGCGAGCGAGGACGACGCGGTCGAGGTGGGCCGGAGCGTGGCCCGGAACAACCTGGTCAAGGCCGCGCTGTTCGGCAACGACCCGAACTGGGGGCGCATCCTCGCCGCCGTCGGCACCACCGCTGCGGCGTTCGAGCCGGAGCGGATCGACGTGGCCGTGAACGGGGTGTGGGTGTGCCGGGGCGGCGCCGCCGCCGAGGACCGGTCCAAGGTCGACCTCGGGGGCGTGGACGTGACGGTCCGTATCGACCTGCGGGCGGGCACGGCCGCGGCAACGATCTGGACCAACGACCTGACACACGGGTACGTGCACGAGAACTCGGCGTACTCGTCGTGAACACGAGGATCGCCGCGTGGCGCGGCACCGCAACCCGGCATGGAAGGCAGGTTCAGGCATGAGCTCCACCGCGGATCTCACCGGCGCTCAGGCCAAGGCCGCCACCCTGATCGAGGCGCTGCCGTGGCTGGCCCGGTTCGCGGGCTCGACCGTCGTGGTCAAGTACGGCGGCAACGCCATGACCGACCCGGAGCTGCGGCGGGCGTTCGCCGCGGACATGGTCTTTCTCCGCTACGCCGGCCTGAAGCCGGTCGTGGTGCACGGCGGCGGCCCGCAGATCTCGGTGATGCTGGACCGGCTCGGCATCGACAGCGAGTTCCGGGGCGGGCTGCGGGTCACCACGCCGGAGGTGATGGACGTGGTCCGGATGGTGCTGCTGGGTCAGGTCGGCCGGGAACTGGTCGGGCTGATCAACGCGCACGGTCCGTTCGCGATGGGGCTCTCCGGCGAGGACGCGGGTCTGTTCACCGCGGTCCGACGCTCGGCGTACGTCGATGGGCGGCCGGTCGACGTCGGCCAGGTCGGCGATGTGGAGTCGGCGGACATCTCGGTGGTAACCGATCTGCTCGAGGCCGGCCGGATCCCGGTGCTCTCGACCGTGGCCCCGGATGCGGATGGCGTGCCGCACAACCTCAACGCGGACACCGCCGCGGCGGCGATGGCGATCGAGCTGGGGGCGCGCAAGCTGGTTGTCCTGACCGACGTGCCGGGCCTGTACGCCAACTGGCCGGACCGGTCCAGCCTCGTCGGTGAGGTCACCGCGAACGAGCTGGCGAAGCTGCTGCCGTCCCTGGAGTCGGGGATGGTCCCAAAGATGGAGGCGTGCCTGCGGGCGGTGCGCGGGGGCGTGCCCGCCGCGCACGTCGTGGACGGGCGGGTCGCGCACTCGACCCTGCTGGAGATTTTTACCTCGGAAGGCTTCGGAACCATGGTGATTCCCGGATGAGCCCGCTCCGTGACCGCTGGCAAGAATCGATGATGGACAGCTATGGCACGCCGCCGCTCGCGCTGGTCGGCGGGGCCGGCGCCGTGGTGGTCGACGAGGCCGGCCGGGAGTACGTGGACCTGCTCGGCGGCATCGCCGTCAACACCCTGGGCCACGCCCACCCGGCGGTGGTCTCCGCGGTTTCCAAGCAGGTCGCCACGCTGGGCCATGTGTCGAACCTGTACGCCGCCGAGCCGCCGGTGGCCCTGGCCGAGCTGCTGCTCGCCCTCGCCGGCCGCCCGGGACGGGTCTTCTTCGCCAACTCGGGCGCCGAAGCGAACGAGACGGCGTTCAAGGTCTCCCGGCTCACCGGACGGACCGAGGTCGTCGCGACCCGGGGCGGCTTCCACGGCCGCACCATGGGGGCGCTGGCGCTCACCGGCCAGCCGGCCAAGGCCGACCCGTTCCGTCCGCTGCCCGCCACCGTCACCCATGTCGACTACGGCGACAGCGCCGCGCTGGCCGCGGCCGTCACCGACGCGACCGCGATGGTGATCCTGGAGCCGATCCAGGGGGAGAACGGCATCGTCGTACCGCCCGCCGGCTATCTCGCCGAGGCCCGCCGGATCACCGCCGAGCACGGCGCCCTGCTGGTGCTCGACGAGGTGCAGACCGGTATCGGCCGCACCGGGCACTGGTTCGCCCACCAGGCCGAGGGCATCGAACCGGACGTGGTGACGCTCGCCAAGGGCCTCGGCGGTGGCCTGCCGCTCGGCGCCTGCATCGCCTTCGGCCCCGCCGCCGACCTGCTGCGCCCCGGCTCACACGGCACCACCTTCGGGGGGAACCCGATCAGCTGCGCCGCCGGGCTGGCGGTGCTGTCCACGATCGCCGGCACCGGGCTGCTCGACCACGTCGCGCGGGTCGGGGACCGGCTACGGCGGGGTATCCAGGCGCTCAAACATCCACTGGTCGCCGAGGTACGGGGCGCCGGCCTGCTGCTCGGGATCGTGCTGACCGCGCCGGTGGCGGCGGTCACCGTTGAGGCGCTGCGGGAGGCGGGCTTCCTGGCCAACGCGGTGCAGCCGGGCGTCATCCGGCTCGCCCCACCGCTGATTCTCACCGCCGACCAGGCCGACGCCTTCCTGGCCGCCCTGCCGGCCGCCCTCGACGCGACCCGTGTCGCCGCCGACTCGACCCCGGCCGCCGGGCCCCGGTCAACGGGTCCGGGCAACCCCAGCCCGCCGGCCCAACCGGCCAGAATTCCGACCCCGACCACCCCAACCACGACGGAGGCCAGGGCATGATCCGGCACTTCCTGCGGGACGACGACCTCACCCCCGCCGAACAGGCGACCGTGCTCGACCTGGCCGCCGGCATGAAGGCGGACCGCTTCGGATACCGCCCCCTGGCCGGCCCGCGATCGGTGGCGGTGCTCTTCGACAAGCCGAGCCTGCGTACCCGGATGTCCTTCGACGTCGGCATCGCCGAGCTGGGCGGGCATCCGCTGGTGGTGGACAGCCAGGTGACCCACCTCGGCCGCGGCGAAACCCTCGCCGACGTCGGGCGGGTGCTCTCCCGTTACGTGGCGGCGATCGTGCTGCGCACCCACGGGGACGAGCGGATCGCCGAGATCGCCGCGCACGCGACCGTGCCCGTGATCAACGCGCTCACCGACATGTACCACCCGTGCCAGCTCCTGGCCGACCTGCTCACCATCCGCGAGCACCTCGGCGGCACCGCCGGACGGACGCTGGCGTACCTGGGTGACACGGCGAACAACATGTGCCACTCGTACCTGCTGTCCGGCGCCGCCGCCGGCATGCACGTCCGGATCGCCGGCCCCGCCGGGTTCAGCCCGGACCCGGCGGTGCTGGCCCGGGCGGAGAAGATCGCCGCCGGCACCGGCGGGTCGGTGCGGACCGGCACCGACCCGGTGGCGGCGGTCCGCGACGCCGACGTTGTCGCCACCGACACCTGGACCTCGATGGGGCAGGAGTCCGACGGGCTGGACCGGATCATCCCCTTCCGCCCGTACCAGGTCAACACCGCGCTGCTCGCACACGCCGCGCCGCACGCGATCGTGCTGCACTGCCTGCCCGCGCACCGCGGCGACGAGATCACCGATGAGGTGCTCGACGGCGCGCAGAGCGCCGTCTTCGACCAGGCGGAGAACCGGCTGCACGCCCAGAAGGCGCTGCTGACGTTCCTCCTCGGAACCTCCCCGGACGCGCCGGCGTCGGGCAGCACCACCGGGCAGAGCGCATGAGCGCCCCGCTGACCCGCGCCGCCCGGCACGCCCGGATCGTCGAGCTGATCCGGGACAAGGCGATCCACTCGCAGACCGAGCTGGGCGACCTGCTGGCCGGGGACGGCATCCAGACCACCCAGGCGACCCTCTCCCGGGATCTCAAGGAACTCGGCGCGGTGACCGTGCGCGGTGGCGACGGACGCGGGGTCTACCTGATCCCGGAGGACGGCCAGCGTCCGTTGCGGGAGGCCGAGACCGCGCCGGCGCGCCTCGTGCGCCTGCTGCGCGAGCTGCTCAACGGGGTTGACGCCAGCGGCAACATCGCCGTGCTCCGTACCCCACCGGGTGCGGCCCAGTTCCTGGCCAGCGCGTTGGACCGCGCCGGCCTGCCCGAGGTCGTCGGCACGATCGCCGGCGACGACACCATCCTCGTCGTGGCCCGCGAGGCCGACGGCGGAGCCGCGCTCGGTGACCAACTCGCCGGCTGGGCCCGCCGCGAAGACAACGTTGAAAGGAGCATCACATCATGACTGAGCGGGTCGTTCTGGCGTACTCCGGAGGACTGGACACCTCCGTCGCCATCCCGTACCTGGCCGAGCAGACCGGCGCCGAAGTGATCGCCGTGGCGGTCGACGTCGGGCAGGGCGGCGAGGACCTGGAGGTAATCCGGCAGCGGGCGCTCGACTGCGGGGCCGTGGAGTCCGAGGTGGTTGACGCGCGCGACGAGTTCGCCGCCGAGTACTGCCTGCCCGCGATCCGGGCCAACTCCCTCTACATGGACCGGTACCCGCTGGTCTCCGCCCTCTCCCGGCCGCTGATCGTCAAGCATCTGGTGGCCGCGGCCCGCAAGCACGGCGGCACCATCGTGTCGCACGGGTGCACCGGCAAGGGCAACGACCAGGTTCGCTTCGAGGTCGGCCTGGGGGCGCTCGCCCCGGATCTGCGGATCGTCGCGCCGGCCCGGGACTACGCCTGGACCCGGGACAAGGCGATCGCGTTCGCCGAGGAGAAGGGGCTGCCGATCGACGTGTCGGCGAAGTCGCCCTACTCGATCGACCAGAACCTGTGGGGCCGGGCCGTCGAGACCGGCTTCCTGGAGGACATCTGGAACCCGCCGATCGAGGACCTGTACTCGTACACCGCCGACCCGGCCCAGCCGCGGGACGCGGACGAGGTCGTCATCACCTTCGACGCCGGTAACCCGGTCGCGATCGATGGGGAGACGGTCACCCCGTACCAGGCGATCGTGGAGCTGAACCGGCGTGCCGGCGCGCAGGGCATCGGCCGGCTGGACATGGTCGAGGACCGGCTCGTCGGGATCAAGAGCCGCGAGGTGTACGAGGCGCCGGGCGCGATCGCGCTGATCACCGCCCACCAGGAGCTGGAGGCCGTCACCGTCGAGCGCGACCTCGCCCGGTTCAAGCGGAGCGTGGACCAGCGCTGGGGCGAGCTGGTCTACGACGGCCTGTGGTTCTCCCCGCTGAAGGACGCGCTGGACGCCTTCGTCGACGACTCGCAGCAGCACGTCTCCGGCGAGGTACGGCTCACCCTGCACGGCGGCCGGGTCACCGCCACCGGTCGACGGTCCGAGGCCAGCCTGTACGACTTCGGCATGGCCACCTACGACACCGGTGACACCTTCGACCAGTCCCTGGCCAAGGGGTTCGTGCAGCTGTGGGGCCTGCCCAGCAAGATGTCGGCGGAGCGGGACGCCCGGCTGGGTGGGGCGCGGTGAGCGCTGCCACAATGGGCGGGGTGGACGACACGAGCCTGACCGAGAAGAGCGCAGCCACCAACCGGACCAGCCTGTGGGGGGCCCGCTTCGCCGGCGGCCCGGCCGAGGCGCTCGCACGGCTGTCGGTGAGCGTGCAGTTCGACTGGCGGCTCGCCCCCTACGACCTCGCGGGGTCCCGGGCGCACGCCCGGGTCCTGGCCGGTGCCGGCCTGCTGGACGCCGAGGAGCTGGGGCAGATCCTGGCGGCCCTGGACGACCTGGAGGCCGCCTGCGCCGCCGGCACGTTCCGGCCCACCGTTGACGACGAGGACGTGCACACCGCCCTGGAGCGGGGGCTGCTGGAACGGCTCGGCCGGCTCGGCGGCAAGCTGCGCGCCGGCCGCTCCCGCAACGACCAGGTCGCCACGGACCTGCGGCTCTACCTGCGCGACCACGCCCGGGGCGTGGCCGCTGCGCTGGTCGAGCTGGCCGAGGCGTTGGTCGAGCAGGCCGGACGGCACGTGGACACCGCGACGCCGGGCATGACCCACCTGCAGCCCGCGCAGCCGGTCACCTTCGGGCACTGGCTGCTCGCCCATGTGCAGCCGCTGCTGCGCGACCTACAGCGGCTGCGCGACTGGGACCACCGCACCGCGATCAGCCCGCTCGGAGCCGGTGCGCTCGCCGGCTCCGGTCTGCCGCTGGACCCGGTGGCGGTCGCCCGGGAACTGGGCTTCCGTACGTCCTTCGCCAACTCGATGGACGCCGTCGCCGACCGGGACTTCGTCGCCGAGTTCCTCTTCACCACCGCGTTGATCGGCGTGCACCTGTCCCGCCTCGGCGAGGAAGTGGTGCTGTGGACGTCGCCGGAGTTCGGTTGGGTGGAGCTGGATGACGCCTTCGCCACCGGCTCGTCGATCATGCCGCAGAAGAAGAACGCGGACATCGCCGAGTTGGCCCGAGGCAAGTCCGGCCGGCTCGTCGGGGGGCTGGTGGGCGTACTCACCATGCTCAAGGGTCTGCCGATGACCTACGACCGGGACATGCAGGAGGACAAGGAGCCCGCCTTCGACGCGGTGGACACGCTGGAGCTGCTCCTGCCGGCCCTCGCGGGGATGATCTCCACGATGACGGTACGGGCCGACCGGCTGGTCGCCGCCGCACCGGAGGGCTTCTCGCTCGCCACCGAGGTGGCCGACTGGCTGGTCCGCCGCGGGGTACCGTTCCGTGAGGCGCACGAGATCACCGGCCGGCTGGTGGCGCTCTGTGTGGCCCGGGACTGCGCGCTCGACGAGGTCTCCGACGCCGACCTCGCCGCGGTCAGCGAGCACCTCGACCCGTCGGTGCGCGACGTGCTGTCGGTCCAGAGCGCACTCGCCGCCCGCACCACTCCCGGCTCCACCGGCCCGGGACCGGTCGCCGAGCAGCTCGCCGCCGCCGCCGACCAGCTCACCGGCTGGCGGGAGTGGGCGGCCGAGCAGGTCGTTCCCCGCTGACCAGTTCACCTGACCAGTTCATCGACGGGCGGGGGCGGTTCGCGCAGCGGACCGCCCCCGCCCGTCAGCAGGGTCAGCGCAGCCGGGCCGGGCGGCGGGTGGCGGCCCACCGCCAGACGCGGCTGACCAGCGCGGCGTACGCGATGCCGAGCGCGAGCGACGCGGCGAGGGCGACCAGCGGCAGCTCCCGCAGGTGTGGGTAGACCTGCCAGTGGGTCAGGTAGATGTAGAGCGAGCTACCGGCGAGCACCCCGGCCACCTTGTTCAGCACGCCCAGACTGGGCACGGTCGGCAGCCAGGTCAGTAGCGCGAAGCCGGCCACGATCAGGGCTTCGCGGGCCGGCTGCCCGAAGAAGCCCGGCACGGTGGCCACCGCGGCGAGCGTGACCAACAGCCGCTGCCATACCCCGTCGGCCCGGGCGGCCGTCCAGCCGAGTGTGAACAGCCAGCCGGCCACGAGCGCCGCCGGCAGGTCGTGGCCCGCGTCGAGGCCGAAGACGTCGTACCGGCCGAGCAGCGCGACCGCGGTCAGCCCCAGCGGAAACGCGAACGGGTACCGCCGCTCCCAGCGGTCGGCCCGGCGTAGGCCGAGTAGCGCGGCCAGCGCCACCAGGAGGTAGACCACCGTCTCGATAAACCAGAAGTGCCAGCCGTGTGGGGCGTCGTCGGGCCGCAGGATGCTGTTGGCCAGCAGTAGGGTGCTCAGTCGGTACTGGTCGTTGACCAGCATCACCGCACCGATCCACGCCACCGTGGGCAGCACGATGCGCAGCAGGCTGATGCCGATCTGCCGCAGCCGCTCTCCCCGCCCGGCGGTGGTGAGCTGGAACCGGGCGAAGTTGAACCCGGCCACCGCGAGCAGTAGGTGCGCCCCACCGGTGATGGTGAACAGCGGGATGTGTGAGCCGACGATCAACACGATCGCCGCCGCCCGCAGCGCCACACTGGTCTCCAGCGAACGCCGCCGGCGTGGCCGGGGAGCGCTTCCGGGAGCTGCGGTGGATCGGCGCAGGTCTGCGATCGGCAGGGTGTGCCAGTCCGCCGGCAGGTCACCCAGCTCCCGCTCCAACCGCACC
This sequence comes from Salinispora fenicalii, assembly GCF_000514815.1. Classification (GTDB taxonomy): domain Bacteria; phylum Actinomycetota; class Actinomycetes; order Mycobacteriales; family Micromonosporaceae; genus Micromonospora; species Micromonospora fenicalii. Next base: position 9,938 of record NZ_KI911471.1, on the reverse strand, counting down.
GACATCTCGACGTACGACAGGGAGTCCCCGCCGAGGTCGACGAAGCTGCGATCCGGCGTGACGTCGGTGCGGTCAAGCACCTCCGCATACAGCGTGCAGAGGTCGCCGGCCGGCGCCGCCGGCGGTGGCGAGCTCTCGACGGCGAGCCCACGCAGCGTCACCAGGTCGGGCTTGCCGGAGGCGAGCCGGGGCAACTCGGCCAGGGGGAGTACCCGCACGGCCCGAGGTGGCAGCCCCACCTCCCCAGCGACCAGGAGGCGCACCCGGCGTGGGTCTTCGGCGCCGACGGTCGCCACGATCAGTTCGTCGTCACCGCCGACGCAGCTGGCGGTGACATCGTGCGCGGACAGCAGCGCCTCGATCTGCTGCGGGTCGACCCGCAGCCCGAGGATCTTGGCGAATTGGCTCCGGCGGCCGACGATCTCCCACACTCCGGCACTGGTACGCCGAGCCAGGTCGCCGGTGTGCAGCTCGTCAACGGTGCGACCCAGTGTCAGATCGGCGGGAGAGTGGGCGTAGCCGAGCATGACGTTCGGGCCGGCGTAGACCAGCTCGCCGACCTCCGGGTCCGGATGGTCGGCGACCGGGGCGAGCCGGAAGTCGCCACCGGGCACCGGCACCCCGATCGCCGACGGGTGGTCCAAGGCGAGGTCCGGCGGGAGGTACGCCATCCGCGCGGTCGCCTCGGTCTGCCCGTACATGACGAAGAAGTCCCAGCCCGCACCCCGACCCAGCTCGGCGTACTGACGTACCCGCTCCGGTGCGAGTCGACCACCGGCCTGGGTGACGTAACGCAGGTGCGGCAGGTCCATGGCGGCGAAGCCGACCCGGTCCAACAGGTCGAAGGTGTACGGCACTCCGGCGAGGGTGGTGGCGCGGGCATCCCGGAACAGCTCCCAGAAGCAGGTGTCGGCGACCGACAGGTCGGTCAACACCAGCGCGGCGCCTCGGGCCAGGTGGCTGTTGACCACTGACAGGCCGTAGCAGTAGTGCAGTGGCAGGCTGGTGGCCGCCCGGTCGGTGTCGCGGATACCCAGGTACTCGCCGATCGCCTCCGCATTGGCCTGCAGGTTGGTGTGGGAGAGCCGGACCAGCTTCGGGGAGCCGGTCGACCCGGAGGTGGAGAGCAGCAGGGCCAGGTCGGGGTGCAGGTCGTGCGCGGAGGTGGCGCGGCGGTGCTCGACCCGCCAGCCCTCGTCGGCGCCGCTGACCAGCACGTCCGGGTCGTACGCCTCGATCAGGCCGGCGAGCGCCGAGGCCCGGTCGTCGGGCACCAACAGGACCGGGTGACCCGCGTGCATCGCGGCCAGGTACGCCACCAGCGAGTCGACCGTGTTCGCGCCGACGACCAGCACGAGCCGTCGCCCCACGCCGAGCTGCTCGGCGGTTCGCGCGACCCGGGCGGCGAGGTCGGTGTACGAGATCTCCCCGTCCCGGGTGACGATCGCGGTGCGTTCGCCATGCGTTGCCAGGTCGCGGACGAACGGCACCTGCACGGCCGGGAACAGGGCGGATGCGGAGGTCACGAGCATCGACTCTAAGGTAAGGCTGACCTAATCCATAGCTCTGGCGACCCGCATCACCCCAGGATAGGGTCGCAGCCGTGGATGATCTCGCGCGACTAGCCGTCCTGCTCGGCGGGCCGGTGGTGCCGGCGGCGCGCGGCCTGCTCGGCGCCCGTCTTTCCGCCGGCGAGGTCACCCTCCGCATCACCGAGGTCGAGGCGTACGCGGGCACCGCCCAGGACCCGGCCTCACACGCCCACCGGGGGCGCACTCCCCGCAACGCGGCGATGTTCGGCCCGGCCGGGCACGTCTACGTCTACTTCACGTACGGCATGCACTGGGCGCTGAACGTGGTGACCGGGCCGGACGGCGAGGCGGCAGCGGTGCTGGTGCGGGCGGGAGAAGTGGTCGCCGGCCACGCTCACGCCCGGTCCCGCCGTCAGACGGCGCGATCCGACCGCGACCTCGCCCGAGGGCCGGCCCGGCTCTGCTCCGCACTGGGCGTTGACCGCTCGGCGTACGGGCAGTACCTGCTCGGCGACGGCCCGATCCGGCTGCGCCCACCCCTCGAACCAGTGCCGGAAGCGGCCGTATCGGCCGGGCCACGGGTCGGCGTCACCGGGGCGCACGACGTGCCGTGGCGGTTCTGGATCGCCGGCGACCCGACCGTCAGCACCTACCGTCGCCACACACCCCGGCGACGTTCCGCTCGCCCCGGTGCTGGAACTGGGCCCTCGTCCGAGGTCGCCCGCGATAGCTGAAGCTTCTAGCGCGAAGGCCCGACTCCCCGCGAGTCGGGCCTTGGCGTTGACGGTGGTCAGTGCTGTTCGGGGAGCTGCGCGACGAATGCCTGCCACGCCTGGGGGTTGAAGCGGAGGCTACCGCCATCTCGGTCCTTGGTGTCGCGTACGAACACGACGCCGGGAAGGTTGTTCGCCACCTCCACGCAAGATCCGCCGTTAGCACCCGAGTAAGTCGACTTGTGCCACTTGGCACCTGTCATGTCCATGTCTGCGCCGCTTTCTTGATAACTTCGAGTGACTGTCTATGTGAGAGGCTTTCACTTCGAACTACCTCCCAGACGCGGTGGAGAGTAGCAAGTCGATCCGGCTGGTTCACCACCCGCGCCTCAACCTGGTGGTCTAGATGTGCCGCGACGCTGCCGTCCTCAATTGTCGCCAGGATGAATCCGCCCTGAAGTCCAGGGTAGATGCCGGCCTCCTCGGGAACTACGAGGACCTGCACGTGCGGTAGCGTGGCTAGTTTGATCATATGTTCGATTTGATCTTTCATTACCTCCGGCTGCCCGGCAATCTGTCGGCGTAAGACCATCACGTCCAGGACCGCCACGAGGTGTGTTGGCGTACTGCTGGTCAAGGCCGATTGTCGCTCTAGTCGGGATGCGACTCGCTCCTCAACCTCGTCCGGCTTCAGAAGGCCGCTACTCAACGTTGCTCGCGCGTACGCCTCCGTCTGGAAGATGCCCGGCACGTAGGCAGGCTCGTACCACCGCAGCAATATCGCCTCGCGCTCAACCACCAGCCACTCACGTAGCCAGACAGGCGTAGCGTCACCCCGCACGAGCTCGTCCCATATGGTCACAAAGTGGTCACCCAAGTCTAGTGCTTTATCCATATCGGCTAGGTATTCACGCGTTGGGGCTTTAGAGCCAGTTTCTATCGCACTCACCTGAGAGTCCGATAGAAACAGCCTCTCACCTAGCTGCGCCTGAGTTAGCCCTGCTGCGGTGCGCCGCCGTCGTAGCTCGCGCAACAGGTACTCGGAGGGTGAAACAGCCACGGATTCCACGCCTTTCCACAGTCCGAAAGATCAATTCTCTGCCGTGCTTCGAACGACTGCCGCTCTCCACAATCGGGCGTGAGGTATTCCGAGAGTAAGCGGTCAACGCCCATGGTGGAAACAGGTGGCGCGAGCCGGTGGAGGTATCCGAGCCCGCCGGAGGTACTGCCAGGCCGCTCTCATATTCAAGGGGTGTGGGAGCGGCCTATCAACATCCGTTCACGTCCGGGAGTCTGCTTTGCCAGCCACAGCCGAACAGGTGCCAGTTGGAATTCCGGGACTGCGCACACCTATTCGATCGTCCACAACGGGCCAATGAATGCTGCGCTGGAAAAGGATCCAGAGCAGCTGTCGAGTACGGCAAATCGCGGTCGTGTGGTGGGTCGTGCGCGGGTGTACCACACCTCGTACCCGGGCGTCGATGTGCTTGAGGCTGTGCTCAGCGGACTGAGGAGGCTGTGATGGCCGACGACGACCCGCCCGTCGACCGGCGCGCACATCCCGACCCGTACGGCACGCCGCCGTTGCCCGACGGCGACCGGGTGCGGCCGCGTACGCCGAGCACGCCTCCACCGCCCGCCACCACCCGGCACCGGGTGATCGCGGCACTCATCCTGGTGATCGTCGTGGCCGCTGTCGTGCTCCGGGTGCTGCGATGACGACCAGCCCAAGGCCCCCACGCCCGAATCCGGGCGACCCGGCCGCCGACCGGCCGCACCTACCCATGCGCCCGCTGTGGGGTTGCGGCACCTGTCGGGCCGAGTGGCCGTGCCAGTCGGCCCAGGGCGCCCTCCTGATCGAGTACCGCGACAACCTGGTTGCGCTGCGCGTCTATCTGAGCGCACTGATGGCCGAGGCGGATGCCCATCTTTCGCAGGTCAATAGAGCATCCGACCTCTATCGCCGCTTCATCTCGTGGGCCGGAGGGCCAGCCCAACGGTGAGACGGGTCAGCGTGCTCGACCGTACGGGTGGGCTACCAGCACCGGGCAGTGGGCGTGCTGCACCAGAGACTGGCTGACCGAGCCGAGCAGCATCCCGGTGAATCCGCCTCGCCCTCGGCTCCCCACAACCATCAGGGCAGCGTCTCGGCTTGCCTCGATCAATGCCTGGTCCGGCTTCTCCGCCCGCAGCTGTCGGGCGGTCACGGCCAACCCCGGGTGGCTGCCGCGGGCCGCCGCCACCGCGGTGTCCAGCACCTCCGCGGCGTCGGTCGCCCCGGGGGTGTGGACGTGCACCAGCACCAGCTCGGTCTGCTGCCGGGTGGCCTCGTCGGCGGCCTGCCCGACCGCCACCTCCGCCGACTCCGACCCATCCACCGCGACCAGCGCCGGCCCGCCCGGCGCGACCGGTGCTTCGGTGGGTCGGACCACCAGCACTGGGCAGTGCGCGTGCGCCGCGACCTGCGAACCGACCGAGCCGAGCAGCAGTCCGGCGAAGCCGCCGTGACCCCGGCTACCCACCACGACCAGCTCCGCCCGGCGGGACTCCTCGACGAGCGTGGCGCCCGGCCCGCCGGCGACCTGCCGCACCTGGACGGTCAGCCCGGGCCAGCGGTCGGCCAGGTCGGCCGCGGCCCGCTCCAGCATCGACTGCGCCTCGTCGTTCGGCTTCGGAATTCCCAACTCGTACGGGTTGAACGGAACCCCGTACCCCGACGGGTGCAGGTAACCGTGCACCAGGTGCAGCGGTGTTGACCGCTGCACCGCGGTGCGGGCGGCGTGCTCCGCTGCCACCAGGCTCGATGGTGAGCCATCCACCCCTACCACCACGGGCCGGTTCATCAGCACCCCTTTCGGACTCGGTCGGCATATTGTCCCCCGGGCCGGCGTGGCTGACCCGGGGGTTACGGACAACGTCGGCAACGGGAACCGGCACAGCTACCAGGGCGCGGCCGAAAGCGGTGCGCTGCTGCTCACCGTGCCGGCGCGGCTATCCAGCGGGGTGTCGGACGATGGCCAGGGGGCTGTGCCCGTGATGCAGGACGGCGTGGCTGACGGAGCCGAGCAGCAGCCCGCCGAGGGCGCCGCGCCCGTGTGCGCCGACGACCACCAGCTGGGCGCTCTTCGACGCCTCGACCAGCACCCGCGCCGGAGCGCCTCGTACGACCCGGTGCCGTACCTGCACCTGCGGATACCGTTCGGCGAAGCCGGCGAGCGACTCGGCGAGAGTCCGCTCCTCCTCGCCCTCGACGGCGTCCAGGTCGTAGACCAGGGGCAGGATGTCCCCCGGGCCGACGGGGGTGGGGAAGAGCCAGGCGTGCAGGGCTACCAGCGGGGCGTCCCGGCGAGCCGCTTCCTCGAATGCGAAGGCGACTGCCTCGGTGGACAGTTGTGAACCGTCCACACCCACCACGACCGGGCCGTCCGCACGCGGTTCACCTCGCACGACCAGCACCGGGCTCTTCGCGCGGGCGGAGACCTGCACGGTGACCGAGCCGAGTAGCAGCCCGGCGAAGCCGCCCAGACCCCGGTGGCCGAGCACCGTCAGCACCGCCTCCTGTGCCTCCTCGATCAACACCGGAGTCGGCGCGCCGTCCACCACGACGCCAGTGATCCGCAGGTCGGGGGAGATCTTGCGGGCCTGTTCGACAGCTTCCCGCACGTACTCTTCGGCCTGGTTGCGTAGCCCGGCGGTGACCGGGGCGCCGGGAACCGGGGTCAACGGGGCGCCGGTCAACGGCCAGATGAAGGCGTGTACGACCCGGAGCGGGCGCTGCCGGTACTCCGCCTCGCGCACCGCTACCCGGACCGCGTCCAGCGCGGCGGCGGAACCGTCCACACCCACCACGACCGGGGCTCCGGCGTTGCTCGTCATAATGTCTGCCCTCCTTCGGCTCGTTCACCTTCAGCCTGCCGGGCCGGGGACCACCCAATCAGGGGCAGTCGGCCCAAGCCCGGGGCCAATGGTCCTTCGCTCGACGGCCTCGGCCGGAGCTACCATCGCGCGATGCCCACCGATCTGCGCCTGCGCCCCGTACTCGATAGTGATCTGCCGTTCTTCTTCCGCCACCAGCAGGACGTCGAGGCTAACTGGATGGCGGCGTTCGGCCCGGCCGACCCCGCCGATCGCACCGCGTTCGACGCGCACTGGAAGCGGATCCGCGCCGACCCGACGGTGGTGTCGCGGACGGTGGTTGTCGGTGCTGAGGTGGTAGGCCACGTGAACGCCTTCCCCGCCGAAGGACGCACCGAGGTCAGCTACTGGATCGATCCAGGTCGCTGGGGCCGGGGATACGCGACCGGTGCGCTCACCGTTTTGCTGGGTGAGCTGACCCGCCGGCCGGTGCACGCTCGGGTGGCCAAGGACAACCGCGCCTCCCTCGCCGTGCTACGCAAGTGCGGCTTCGTCGTCACCGGCGAGGACCAGGGGTACGCCCCCGGGCGCGGCGTCGAGGTCCAGGAATGGATCTTGGAGCTCGACGGCCCGGCCCCAGCACCCGCGCTGAGCTGAGGTATTACCCTCGCCGAGGTGAACTGGCTGGAACTGATCGGCTGGACCGGCTCCGCGGTGTTGGTCTGGTCGCTGCTGCAGACCGCGATTCTCCGGCTGCGCGCCCTGAACCTCGTCGGCTGTGTCGTGCTGATCGGCTACAACGCGGCGGTCGCGGTGTGGCCGATGGTCGGTCTGAATGTCGTGCTGGCCGCCATCAATGTGTGGTACCTGCGCGGCATGCTGGCGACCCGCCATGACGCGGCGACCTACGGGGTGGTCGAGGTGGGCATGGACGACAGGTTCCTGGCACACATGCTGCGGGTACATGGGGCGGACATTGCCCGGTTCAACCCCGGCTTCACCTGGCACCGCGGCGGGAAGCGGTTCGCGTTCCTGGTCGTCAAGGCCGACGAGGTGGTCGGGGTGGTGCTGGCGCACGCGGAGCCGGGCGGGGTGGCCCAGGTCGACCTCGACTACGTCACCAAACGGTTTCGGGACTTCACCCCGGGCGAGTTCGTGTACCGGAGTAGCCGGCTCTTCACCGACAAGGGGTTCCGGCAGGTCGTCAGCCCGCCGGGAATGGTCGCCCCCTACTATCACCGGCTCGGCTTCCGCCGGCAGGGCGACGCGTACGTGCTGGACCTCCCCGCCACCTAGCGGGGCCCACCGGCTGCTAGCGGGGAGACACCGGCTGCGACTATCCGGTCGTCGCCAGGTTCTGCAGCCGGACCTGGCCGCGTGCCACCAGCCGGTCAGCGTTGTCGGTGATCTCCACCTGCCACAGCTGTTGACTGCGGCCGCGGTGGATCGGGGTGCCCACTGCGGTCAGTTCACCCGACCGGACCGCCCGTAGAAAGTCGGTCTGGTTCGACACGCCGACGACCTGCCCCCGGTCGCCCAGCCAGGTGGCCGCGCCGATACTCGCCGCCGTCTCTACCACCGAGCAGTAGACACCGCCGTGCTGGATGCCGTACGGCTGGTGAAGCTCGGGGCGGACCTGCCAGTGGAGGACCACCCGGTCGGCGCTGACCTCGTCGTAGCGCAGTCCCAGCAGCGCCACGAAGCCGCCGGTCAGATCTGGCTCGTCCACGGCATAGCCCTTCGTCATTGCAGGGCGGCCAGCATAGCGGGCTGGCAATCCCGGTAGTGGTGCCGGCTGGTCATGCGGGAGAATCGGGGACTGTGACCGACACCAGCCCCCCGCCGTCAGAGCGGGAAACACTCTTCGACGATCTGCGGTGGCGTGGCCTGATCCAGGACTCCACCGGCCTCGACGAGCTGCGCGCGCTGCTCGACGGCCCGGGAGCGGCGTTCTATGTGGGCTTCGACCCGACCGCGCCGAGCCTGCACATCGGCAACCTCATGCAGGTCGTCACCGCCCGGCGGCTCCAGCTCGCCGGCCACCGGCCGCTGCTGCTGGTAGGTGGGGCGACCGGGCAGATCGGTGACCCGAAGGAGAGCGGCGAGCGGGTTCTCAACCCACCTGAGGTGGTGGCTGGATGGGTGGCCCGGATTCGGGAGCAGCTGGCCCCCTTCGTGTCGTACCAGGGTGCGAACGCGGCACAACTGGTCAACAACCTGGACTGGACCGGCGAGATGTCGGTGGTGCAGTTCCTGCGGGATGTCGGCAAGCACTTCCCGATCAACCGGATGCTGGCGCGTGAAGTGGTGCGGGCCCGATTGGAGAGCGGGGTCAGCTTCACCGAGTTCAGCTACCAGCTGCTCCAGGCCAACGACTTTTTCGAACTGCACCGACGCTACGGGTGTCAGCTTCAGTTCGGCGGCTCCGACCAGTGGGGCAACATCACCGCCGGCGTCGACTTCGTCCGTCGCCGGGGCGCGGGGCCGGTGGAGGCGTTCACCACGCCGTTGGCCACCAAGTCGGACGGTACGAAGTTCGGCAAGACCGAGGGTGGGGCGATCTGGCTCGACTCGGAGCTGACCAGTCCCTACGCGTTCTACCAGTTCTGGTTCAACGCGGACGACCGCGACGTCGCCCACTACCTGCGCTACTTCAGCTTCCGTTCCCGGGCCGAGCTGGAGGCGTTGGAGAAGGAGGCGGCGGAGCGGCCTGCCGCACGCGTCGCCCAGCGGGCGCTCGCTGAGGAGCTGACCACCCTGGTGCACGGCGAGCGGGAAATGGCCCAGGTGGTCGCCGCGAGTCAGGCGTTGTTCGGGCGGGGGTCGCTGGCGGAACTCTCGCCCGCGACCCTGCGCGCCGCCCTGACCGAGGCGGGCCTGGTCCACCTCGACGAGCTGCCCGACGTGGTCGGGCTACTCAAGGAGTCTGGTCTGGTGCCGAGCAACAAGGAGGCCCGTCGAGTGATCGCCGAGGGGGGCGCCTACCTGAACAACAACCGGGTGTCCTCGGCGGATGCGGTCGTCACTCCGGCGGACCTGTTGCACGGCCGCTACCTGGTCCTGCGTCGGGGGAAGCGTTCTTTCGCCGGTGTTGAGCTGCGAAAATAGCTAGATCCTGATGATGTGACCGGGGACGCGTCCGGCGGATTTGACGGCAACTCCCTCGGACGCGTAACTTTCTCTCTGCCAGCGCGGAACGGACGAAAACGGGGCGGATGCCCCGAGCGGCCGGAGCACTGGAAGTGACCTCTCGGACTGACCCGGCCACACGGCTTGGGTGGTCCTCTTGGGCGGTGCCCCAAGTTCGCCGCTAGGCGGATTTGGCGAGGCGAAACCGACCGGGTAAGGTTAGCCGCCGGCAGGAGCCGGGCGCGCTAGCGGGAAACCGCAAGCGGCCGGTCTGCCGAAACCACGACGAAGGCGACGACCAGTCGGTGACGTTGTGGTGCCCAAAAGTGGACGAAGTCGACAGATCGCAGCAAAGCGGTTTGACACGGCGGAAACCACCGGGTAAAGTAGTAAAAGTGCCTGGCGCGAGAGTGGCGGGCTGGAGCGGTTGCCTCTGGAGGGGCCCTGGTTTGGGGTTCTGATGGTGTGTGGTTGTTCTTTGAGAACTCAACAGGGTGTTTGGAAAGCCAGTGCCGTTTTGGTCTGGGTTGGCCTGCTGTTTGGTGGGTTGGCTTGGGCTGGATTTGGCAGCAAATATTTTGTTGCTGGGATGTTTCTTCAAGTTTTTGTTGGAGAGTTTGATCCTGGCTCAGGACGAACGCTGGCGGCGTGCTTAACACATGCAAGTCGAGCGGAAAGGCCCTTCGGGGTACTCGAGCGGCGAACGGGT